>NZ_BAABGX010000001.1:0-1673133 GCF_039541795.1 Nibribacter koreensis
TTAACAATGCGTGCGGACACAAGCGGACGCTTGCGCCATGGGTTTATATATTTATAATCTTAGTTCCCGGCGAGTCTGGAGACTCGCTTCATCTTAATTCATGAGTCTCCCGAAATCCTTCGGGATAAATTCCGACGCGCGCCAGTATTTTTTCCTTCAACGGACTAAGCAATCAATAACTAGCTACTGATTCCCGTTTTTGGCCTGTTTTCCGCAAAACAAGCCAAAAACGGGAATCACATAACCTTTAGTAACAGTCTGTAAGAAGTTGACTTCGGGATTGGTAGTAACTGAGCGGGTTGTTAAGTTTGGTCTGGCAGATGGTTTCCAAAAGAGCCGTTACGTCTTTCTGCATAGACAAAGACCCGCAGATCATCAGCACGCCGCCCTTAGCCAAGGTATCGGCAATAAAATCACCGTCGCGGTCAATCAAATCGCTTACATACTGCTTTTCGCCTTCGCGGGAGAAGGCTACGTGCAGGTTGGTAAGCTTCTGGGCCAACTGCTGTTCTTCTAGAAAATCTTGGTACGTACTGAAGGACGCCTGACTCCTGAAGCCACAGTACAAGTGACAGGCCGTTTTTGGGCTGTTTTGGTGAACCATGCCCAAAAACGGTCCTATGCCGGTTCCATTGGCAATCATGACTACCACGGGCGCTTTCCGGGGGAAATGAAAATGGGCATTATTCAGCAGGCGGGCCTGCATTGTCTGGCCTTGGGTTAACCTATGCAGGAAACCAGAACCTAAACCGTTGGGGTGCAAGCGCACGCTAATCTGTAATTCACCATCAATAACTCCAAGGGAATAAAGCCTCTCGCGGTGGTCGTTCTCAGGGTAGATGGCCAGCAAGTCACCAGAGGTTACGTTGGTGCGCTTGGCAGGCTTTAACCTGATTAAGAACGTCCCTTCTTGATGGTTGGAGCCAGAGTTGGCGGTTACCGTGAAGGTGTCCAGGCGGTGACGGTTGGCTTGCATGAGCTCAGGCAGAACTGTCATGGCCACGCCGCTCTGTTGAGACCAGGCTTCGGCCCAAAGCGCAAACTCCTGCGGCGACCGGTCATTGACCGTGTGGATGTCTACCAACGGCTCTGCCCAAGACTGGTGCGAAAGCCATTGGTGCACTTCAAAAGCATATTGGCAGAAATCCGGATAGGCATGTGACCCGAAGCCCACCACCGAGAATTTTACCTCTTGCGCTTGTGGAACGGTCTCTACCAAGGAGGCGAATTTCTGAGCGTTGGAAGGTGCATCTCCCAGGCCATACGTGGCCGTCAAAATGAGCAAATGTTCGGCTTTCGGGTAGACGGTGTAGTGGTTCAGCTCAGCTAAAAAGGGTTGCTCGCCTTGCTTTAATAACTGCTGGTAGACGGCCTGCGCAAATCTATTCGTGCTTCCGTTTTCTGAGCCCACCAAAATGATGAAGCGAGCTTCCTGGGCTGTGTATTTATTCTTGACGCGGTTGGCTCTGCGCTTAAGGGTAATGGCAAAGCCCGAGTAAATAAAGAACAGAATATTGCCTGAGGCCACCGCCAGAATAATCGCCCAGAGAATAGAAGTCCTGCCCGTGTGTACATCCAAACTTAGGGTAGTGAGGCGCTGGGTAGTAGGATATTTTACTTCGCCTAAGATGTCTCCTGTGATTTGATTGACGGCGAGCTCACGGTCCTTGAGTTTAACCGTGTAATAATCTTCTGGGTCTTCAGAGAACGGGAATTCAATAGATTCTACCTGCGCAAAGGTGGTGTTCTGGAAAAGCGTAAACGCTGGCAATGCCTTGGCCGGCGTGGTCTTGATGGCGTCAAAATCAACCTCGGTAGAGACTTTTTCATTTTTGATGAGCTCAAATCTTTCCAGAGACAGAAACGTGCCGGTCACGGCCAAGAGGAAAATAGGAATCAAGGAAAGGCGGCCAAGCACTACGTGGTAATACTGCGCAAAACTGTCTTTGACGATGCGGGTGAAGAAGCGCTTCAGGCCCCGCTGGCGCTGGATGATGAGAATGGTACCCGAAATGGTAATCAATAAAAGCAGAAACGCGGTGAGGCCTATAAAAAACCGACCAGTCTCTTTTAAAAAAAGGGAGCGGTGCAGGTTAGTGACCCACTGGAAGAATTCATTCTGGGGCTGAGGCTTGCCTAGAATTTCTCCGGTCAAAGGATGAATGTAGGCTTCTACACTTTCCCCATCAGCGTCACTGCCTTTGAGCAAAACAAACTGATGCGCATCTACGGACAGCTCTGTGATGTCTGGGTAGCGCTTTTTGAGGGCAGGAAGTGACTGCGCCAGCGTTATTTGGTCAATGCCATCTACTTTGTACGGCTGGGCGTTTAGAACCACTGGCTCAAAAGCCAGCAGAATGCCCGTAATGGATGCTACCGCCAGTAAAAGAAAAGAAGATACAGCCAGGGCTAAGTGGCTGTATCTCCAGATGGATATGGTCATGTGCTAGATTAGTTGGCGCTGAAGCGGACGTAACGGATAAAACCGGTGCCGTCATTTTTGGCCGAAAGGCTGGCAGTAGTCAATGGAATCTCCAGATCCTTTACGTAGTATTCCTTGTCTTCTACTGAGGTTTCAAAACGTAGTTTGTAGCCTGCGTTGATCTTGGCGGTCTCAATGTCAAAGGTGGTAATGCTCCGGTCGCCTCCGGCTACAGAGGCACCCGTGATGGCGCTGATGTTCGCCTTCTTTTTAGTCTGAAACTTATGCCACTCTTTTAGGCTGGTGTACCATTTTTTGTCGGGGCCCATCACGTAGAGCGTCTTCTCGTATTGGCCTTTGGGGTTGATGAGGGAGACGACAATGTAAGCGCCTTCGCCCACGTAATTAGACATCTGCAACATGCACTTATATTTGGTAGTCTGCGCCGAGGCCTGGAAAGAGAAAAGACCCGCGATGATGGCTACCAGACACGCTCTGAAAATCAACTTCATGTTATTGCTTTAAGAAATCAATAGATACTTTGTTTTTGGTTAGGAGCTCATTTTCCTTGGCCAATGAGTAAGCCGTTTCTTCAAACTCGGTGGCAAGGTTTTTTTGGGCTCCAATGGAAACCAGATACTTCAAGAGGACATCGTCTTTAGACAGCATGGCCGCTTTGTGCAAGACCGTAATGCCTTCTTTGTTCTTGGCGTTCACGTCTAGTTTCAAAGGCTCCAAACGCTTCAACAAGGCTAGGTCATTCTTAGTAACTGCGGCATGGTACAAGGTGCTACCGTCCTTCTGCGGGGCGGCAAAATTAAGTCCCTTGCTTTGCAACAGTGCCATTTTGGTGCCAAACTCATCTGTAGCAGCTGGGGCGGAACCGGGTCTCGGCACTGCATACGACTGTACCAGGTGGTAGGCCAGGTTAAAACCGTCTTTGTCTTTGACGTTAATGTCAGCTCCTTTATTTAATAGAAGCGTCACCACTTCTGGCGAACTGCTCTTCACGGCCATGGTCAAGGCAGATTCCCCTTTAACGTTTACCGCGTTGATGTTCTGTACTTTTGGTAACAACAATTCTACCGTGGCGGCATCTTTGCCTGCCGCGGCATACATGAAAGCCGTGTTGCCTTCGGCGTTGGCCTTGTTCACGTTCACGCCTTTGCCCAAAAAATAAGTGACCAATTCGGTTTGGTTAGGTCTGCGCACCAAGGCATGCAACACGGTCTCGCCGGTTTGGTCTGCAAAGGCAGGGCTTAGTTTAAGGTCTTCTACCAGGTACTTGAAAACTTCTAGTGTGTTGGGGCCGCGGCGTGAGCCTTGGGCTGCCATAATGAGGGCGTTGTCGTTGTACTTCACACCCTTCTGCAACAAGCTTTTCAAAAGAGCCACGCTGGCCGTTTTGGCGGCATAATTAAAGGCCGTGTTCCCGTTGGCGTCCACGTCTTTCAACGTCAGGCCTTTGGTAGTGAGATGATTGGTGAGCACGAAGTCCTTGTCATGGGCAATGGTCATCAATAGCAGGTTTGCGCCGTCCTTGTACTTTTTCTTCGGGTCCAAACCTGCTTTGAAGAAGGCATCATACAACGCCGGATTGGTCTGTCCACCGTTGGCGGCAAACGCGATAGGGGTGTTGCCGTTGCTGTCCTGGAAGTTCATGTCAGAGCCTTTGGCTAACAGGTACTGCACCAGCTCCACATTGCCTCTGTTGGCGGCCCAGTGCAGGTAAATGCGGCCGTCATGGGTAGGCTTGCCTACTTTGTTTTCGGGTTGATCCAGCAAGAACTTGATGGTAGCTAGGGGAGCATCATTGTTAATGGCGAGCACCGTAGGGTCAAACATGCCGGGGTTGTAGGCGGTGGCGCTGTTTCCTTTGGCCATTTCTGCCTGCACGGTGGCCACGTCTGGGGTAGACTTCCAAAACGCCTGCTCCAAAAGCGAATTCTTCTGTTGCGCCTGAAGGCCTAAGCAAAGTAAGAAGAGGGGTAACAGCAATAGTTTTTTCATGACGTATGTGTTGTGCTTAGAACTAGTTAAGGACAATGATTTTTTTGGTTTTAGCCCTATTCAAAAAGTAACCCCGCTTTGCAAGTGTGCATCCTGAAAGGTAAACGGCAGAAGGTTTTAATTATTTAGACTAATTCAAAATAATACGCAAATATACTATCTGCCCACAGATAACCATGGATTGATTAGAAAAATAATAGTCAATTAGTAAGGTAAGGCAAGGCTTGAATTTTCACCTGAAAGTAGAGAAGGAGAAGTCTTTCGTTTTTGGCCCGTTTCCCAGAAAATAAGCTAAAAATGGCTTTTTACAAATTAGGATAACTTATCAAGTTCCAGTCGGTTACCAGATCTAGCTACTTGCTAACTGTTCTCCCTTTTGTATCTTCAAGCAAACGAAACTGCCATGGACCAACGCATCATCAACCTTTTTGACGAGTACACCCACGAGCCGCTCACGCGCAAAGAGTTCATCACCAGACTGGCCAAACTGACCGGAAGCCTGACCTTGGCCATGTCTCTATTGCCCATGCTGGAAAACAACTACGCGCAGGCGGCCACGGTGGCAGACAAAGACATCAAAGCCGAATACATTACCTATGCTGGGGCAGAAGGTGTGACCATGAAAGCGTTCCAGGCACGGCCCGAAGGCAAGAAACTAGGAACGGTACTGGTCATCCATGAGAACCGGGGTTTGAATCCACATATTAAAGACGTCACCATGCGCGTGGCCCAGGCAGGCTATCTGGCCATCGCCCCTGATGCGCTTTCTCCGTTTGGTGGCACGCCCACCAACGAGGACGAAGCACGCGCCATGTTCTCCAAACTGGATGCCCAACAGAACCTGACCAATTTCTTGAAAGGACTGGAGTACCTGCAGAAGCATAAAAAAGGGAACGGAAAAACCGGGTGCGTGGGCTTCTGCTGGGGCGGGGCCTTGGCGGCTCAACTAGCTATACATTCTCCAGACCTGGACGCCGCGGTCGCGTATTACGGCCGTCAGCCTGAGGCAGCAGACGTACCCAAAATCAAAGCCGAACTGCTCTTGCATTACGGCGGCCTGGACGAGCGCGTGAATGCCGGTATCCCCGCGTTTGAGCAAGCCCTAAAAGCGTCTAATGTCCAATACCAGCTGTTTGTTTATGAAGGCGCCAACCATGCCTTTAACAACAACACCTCGCCGGCCCGCTACAACGAAGCCGCCGCAAATCTGGCTTGGGATAGAACGCTGGACTTATTCAAGCGCAAACTCAAGTAATCAGTAATCAATAACTCATTTAAAAAGGGAGCCCAATACGTTAGGCTCCCTTTTTATTTTGAAAGCAAAGATCTGCTCCATTCCACTAGGCTTGCTTGATTGTTTTGCATGGGTGGATTAGGTTTGGTAAGATACACGCTGTCTTTCTTCCAGTAAGCCGCGGTACCTACGTTTACCCAGCCATTAAGGCTATCTTCTTTGGGGGCAATATCAATAAAAGTGATGGAAGGAGGGACTTTGGTTAAAGGAGGAAGAGCACAAGTCTGGCAGTTTGAAGTAGTCAGCGTTTTATAACGTGCCTGCATCTCTTGATCATACCTAGCGGCTGTTCCTGTAATGAGGTCTGTGAACGCGGCGGTGATTGGGTTTTGCTGAGTTAACACGTATAAAACGAAAAGCAAAACAGCAACGGCTGGTACCAATTTAGGAAAAGCCAGAGGCAAGGAGGCGGTGCTCAAGTGGTTACGCACTAGCCAGGCCTGCAAGATATAGAACCAACCTAGGAGCAGGTAAAAGTAGATCACATTCTCTAGTCTTGGCGTAGGCCGCTCCCCGGTAGACCATACAAACAAAAAGTGCATGGCAAACAGCGTTACCAAGTAGAAGAATCCTACCAACCTCAAGTCTAAGGAGAAAAGCTTAGGTAGTACCGAAGTAGCCGATTTTTTAGGGCAGATATAGAGGATGTACACTAAACACCCAATCAACAACGGGATGGCCCACTTCATAAAAGCCACCATTGTCAACCCTGTAGCATAGGCAACAGACCAAAGAAGGTTTTGGGACTTCGCCTCGCCAACCATTCTTTGGTAATTGCCCGGGGCCATCACCATCACCAGCGCCGCGGCCAGACAAACTATAATAATGGCCGACAGGTGCACGCGCATTCTAGATTTCTGGCGCCAGTGATTGACAAGAAGCAGGCAGAGTGAACTCATCAACATAATGAGTGCCATTTCATTGGAACCAATGATCATGATGCCCAGAAGAGAGACTAGCACCGCATATAAGAACTTGCTACCCGCATGCTCGGTCAAACTCATTCGGTGAATAAAAACCAAGATCAACAAAAACAGCAAGCAGGAGACCGTGTAGGTGAGAAAGCCTGTGAGCCAGTAGAAGGATTCAGGCAGACTGGGGCATTGGACTAGGTACAGTAGGAAAAGCAAAGCGGTTAACGCCTTTCTGTTGATGGCAGGCCAAGTGGCTTTGAGCAACGCTTCCACCACTAGATACAACCCTGCCGCAAATCCTAGAATCATGAAAAAAGAGACGATGCGGTAACCCATAAAGGAGCCGTAACGCAAAGGATTCAACTGCAAAATGGCCGTCCCGAAATACCTGCCCGACCAATTCAAGTACGTCTCTTTTTGAATGGCCCAGAAACCTTGCTGGCTGTCTCTTAGGGCATAGCCGTAATCATCGGCGGCTGGGTGAATGTATTGGGTGAGCCAAAGCAGGACACCTAGCACCAGTAGGGCCAGTAGGAGAAGAGAGGTGAATACCCATTTTTCTTTGAAGAAAGAGGAAATCCTCATGGTGGTACTTCGGTTCTGGCTTAGTGAGAGATTCTGTCTGGTGACGAGGTCAAATATAGTCTTTCCTGTTTTAAAAGCGCAGAAGGGTTTTGGCCGTTATCCGTAGAAAGAGCAAATTACAGCCTCATTTGATTCTTACGTGTATGGCATATACTCCTTCACCAACGCGCTACAGCGCCATGGAATACCGCCGCTGTGGCACCAGCGGTTTGCAATTACCGGCTCTGTCTCTGGGGCTATGGCACAACTTCGGGCATGTAGATGTGCTGGAGAACTCCCGCCAAATCCTGCATGATGCCTTTGACGCCGGCGTTACCCATTTTGACCTAGCCAATAACTATGGTCCGCCGCCCGGCTCCGCAGAGGAGAACTTCGGGAAGATTCTGCACGAGGATTTCCGGGACTATCGCGACGAACTTATTATTTCTACCAAGGCCGGTTACCGCATGTGGGACGGTCCGTACGGTGAGTGGGGATCCAGAAAGTACCTTATCTCTAGCCTGGACCAGAGCCTCAAGCGCATGAAGCTGGATTACGTGGACATTTTCTACAGCCATCGTCCAGACCCCAACACACCTCTGGAAGAGACCATGGGTGCCTTGGATTCCATTGTGCGCCAAGGAAAGGCGCTGTACGTGGGCATTTCTAATTATGAAACTCCAGAAGCAACGCGCGCCATTGAGATCTTAAAAGAGCTAGGTACGCCTTGCCTGATTCACCAGCCCAAGTATTCTATGTTTGTGCGCTGGGTAGAGGAGAGCCTGCTGGACCTGCTGGAACAGCAGGGAGTAGGTTGTATTCCGTTCTCGCCGCTGGCGCAGGGCCTGCTTACCAACAAGTACTTGAAAGGCATTCCAGAGAACTCACGCGCGGCTAAACCTCATGGGTTTTTGCAGGAAGAAGAAATCACTCCGGAGCGGGTACAACAGATTAACCAATTAAATGACATAGCCCAAAGCCGCGGGCAATCCCTGGCGCAGATGGCTTTGGCCTGGCTGTTGAAAGACCCTCGCGTGACGTCTGTCTTGATAGGGGCTAGTACCCCGGCGCAATTAGCAGACTCGCTTAAGTGCATGCACAACACCAAGTTCAGCGCTGAAGAGCTATCGCAGATAGAAGCTATTTTGCAAAATAAGTAAAACCGTTTTTGGCTTACTTTCCAGAAAACAGGCTAAAAACGAACGGCTCCCTCTGAAAGCAGGTGGAGCCGTTCGTTTTTATAAAGTGCTTTTAAATAGCAGGGTTTGCTTTATAAGCCTCCCACAACTCGTCTACGGTTTTGCCGGTAAGGGCTTGCCAAACTTCAGGGGTGTAGGTTTGGTTGCGCATGTGGGCGTCTAAAGTGTCCACTAATTTCTTGTTCACCTTTTTCTCAGCCCAGAGTAGAAAGCGGGCAGTGATGCGGTAGCTGTTGGTGTAGTGGTGCTTCTCTGTCAGGTCAGGCAAAGACCAGTTGGCGCCGGCATTGTCCACGCCGTACACGTGGCGCACATAATCGGCAATGCCTTCGGTGAGCCAGCCGGGCCCGCTACTGGGCGGATACGCCTGTACCAAATGCATGGCCTCATGGGTGATCACGTCAATGTCGCCGGGGCGTTTTTGCAACCACTTGGAGGCGATGGTGATTTTGCCATCGTGCGCGTAGGCCACGCCTGCATAGGCCGTGTCGATGGTGAGCGTCACGGTCTTGACGGTTTTCTTGTTGAACCGCTTGGCTTCTTTGGGGTAGACCTTGAAAAAGGCGTTCACCAATTTGTCTTGGATGGCTGGGTCAAACGTTGGGTCCTGGTTCACGAACCTAAGGGTGTACTTGCCTTTTTTGATGGTGGTAGTTTGGGCATTGGCTTGATGATGTAGAAAGCCGAGGGCAAAAACTAAGAGAAGGAAGAGTGCTTTTTTCATTCAATGTAATTCTTGGGAAGAGAGCGTTTTCTTCTTTTCTGTCATCTTGGAAAGATCTTGTGGGCAAACTGGAGTAGCGTTTATTTAAGCGCTGGTCTAGCTTGCTCACAAGGTCCTTTCAGGATGACAAAAGAAAGAGTATTCTGGTGATAGTAGGATTTTTACTCCTTTACTGCTTCGGGGAGAACGAATATGGGAAGGCGCTTTCTTGGGTGCCGCGGTTGGTGTTGGGCTTATCCGTCATGTCAAACTTGAGACGGCCCCCTTTCATCAGGTCGAAATGGTCCACCCAGTTCTTGTCATAGCTTTTGCCGTTCACCTTTAACTCCTGCACATAGCGATTTTGGTCGCTGTTCTTAGGGGCTTCAATCTCCACCTTCTTGCCGTTCTCTAGCGTCAACGTCATCTTCTGGAAAAGCGGCGCGCCCAAAACGTACTGCGTGGTGCCGGGGCAAACCGGGTAGAAGCCCATAGCGCTGAACACGTACCAAGCACTGGTCTGACCGTTGTCCTCATCTCCGCAGTAGCCGTCTGGGGTGGGCTTGTACATGCGGTTCATGGTTTCGCGGGTCCAGTACTGGGTTTTCCAGGGCGCGCCCGCGAAGTTGTACAGATAAATCATGTGCTGGATGGGCTGGTTACCGTGCGCATACTGGCCCATGTTGGCAATCTGCATCTCCTTTATTTCATGAATCACACTGCCGTAATACGTGTCATCAAACACCGGCGGTAAGGTGAACACCGAGTCCAGCTTCTTGACGAAGTTTTCTTTCCCGCCCATCAGATTCACCAGGCCCTGCACGTCATGAAACACGCTCCAGCTATAGTGCCAGCTGTTGCCCTCAGTGAAGGCGTCTCCCCATTTAAAAGGGTTAAATGGCGACTGGAACGTGCCATCCTGGTTTTTGCCGCGCATCAAGCCGGTGCTCGGGTCAAAGAGGTGGCGGTAGTTTTGGCTTCGTTTGGCGTACAAGTCAATGTCTGCCTGCGGTTTCTTGAGGGCTTTGGCCAGTTGGTAAATCGCAAAGTCGTCATAGGCATACTCCAGTGTACGGGCGGCGTTTTCGTTGATTTTAACGTCATACGGTACGTAGCCCAGCTTCTTGTAATACTCAGCGCCCTTGCGGCCAATAGCCGAGATGGGACCTTCATTGTTAGCTCCGTGCAAAAGCGCCTCATACAGTTTCTCAATGTCATAGCCGCGAAGGCCTTTCACGTAGGCGTCTGCCACCACTGAAGCCGAATTGTTGCCCACCATGATGTCGGCGTAGCCCGGGCTAGACCATTCAGGTAACCAGCCGCCCTCCAGAAAGTCGTTGACCAGACCAGCCTGCATCTCTTGGTTGATACTCGGGTACATCAGGTTCAGGAAAGGGTATAGGGCTCTAAACGTGTCCCAGAAACCGGTGCCGGCAAACCTGTAGCCGTCGTGCACCTGACCGGTGTAGGGGCTGTAGTGCACAATCTTGTTGGCCGCGTTCACCTCGTACATCTTATGAGGGAAGAACAGCGTGCGGTACAGGCAGGAGTAGAAGGTGCGTTGCTGTTCATCAGAGCCGCCTTCCACTTCAATGCGGCTGAGGGCCTTGTTCCATAGGCTGCGGGCCTTCTCTTTGGTCTGTTCAAAACTGTCCTGGGCCAGTTCGCGCTGCAGGTTCAATTCTGCCTGCTCAAAACTGATAAACGACGAGGCCACTTTCAGATTCACCTTTTCGCCTTTGGCCGTCCTGAACCCAATGACAGCGCCCGAGTGGTTAGAAGTCAGTTCCAGCGAATCTTTCACCAGCGTATTGCCTCTGAACGTGCGGGAAAACGTGAAGGCCTTGTCTACATAGATGACGAAGTAGTTCCGGAAGTTCTTCGGGTTGCTGCGGGCGGCGCGGGTGGTATACCCAATGATTTTCTTCTGAGCCGGAAGCACCTTGATGTACGAGCCTTTGTCCAGCGCGTCAATCACCAGAAAAGAGCTGTCAGCTTTGGGGTAGGTGAACCGGAACTGGGCGGCGCGCTCCGTGGGCGTAATCTCTGTAGTCACGTCATGGTCTGCCAGGTACACGCTGTAATAGTAGGGCTTGGCGACTTCGGCTTTGTGTGAAAACCAGCTGGCGCGGCCGTCTTGGTCAAACTTCAATTTGCCGGTCACGGGCATGATGACAAATTGCCCATAGTCATTCATCCAGGGGCTGGGTTGGTGCGTCTGCTTGAAGCCCCTGATTTTGTCGGCAGCATAGGTGTAGGCCCAGCCGTTGCCCATGGTGCCGGTTTGCGGTGTCCAGAAGTTCATGCCCCAGGGCACGGCAATGGCTGGGTAGGTATTGCCGTTGGAGAGGCTGGGTTTGGAGTCGGTGCCCATGAGCGGGTTGACCAGCTCTTCGGGGGCAGAGGTTGTTTTTTTCTTTTGGCTGAATGTTTCAGAGGTGGTAAAAGCCAAAGACAGGAGGAGCAGGGAGAATCTGAATAGACGGTTCATGCGTTTTTGGGCTATTTCCAGAAAAATAAGCGGAAAATGGCAGATTTCCATTTTTGATTTTTGGTTGCTCCAGCTGATAAGAATGTAGCCGTATTAACTTCTCCGCAGTTGTTGGTGTTCTCACCAACGACTAAAACTGCTATTCAAACTAACTAGCCAATTGCAACACATTGCGCACGGCTTTGGCTATGCCTGAGGAATGCCGCTTTATTCGGTGCCCTTATGCCCTTCGTTGCATTGCTGCCGCCAAGCGCTCGCGGCCGCGGGGCCCCGTCTTCCCGCCTCGCGCTGTACCAGCTTGCCTCTTCTGCGTGGCACCGCCTTTGGCTGGGTAACCAATCCTGCCTGTTTTAACCGCTAATCTGTCAGAGGTGGCAACCTGCTTAGGCGACTCGCCGGAAAGACTGGATTCGGGTGCGGGTAGTAAAGGCTTCTACTACTCGCAGACTCCCCCCTCGAGGGGGGTGAAGGGGGGTGTTTACACCAGCATATAAATCAACCAGCAATCAACAATTATCAATCAACAATCAACAATAACATTGTATTAGGCTACTATTCTAACCATCTCCCTTTAGGAGAAGAGATTGCTCGTTTTTGGGCTACTTTCCAGAAAACAGGCCAAAAACGCAGTAAATAAAAAAGGCAGGAGAAGCTCCTGCCTTTTTAGTGTGTATGAAAGCTAAAGAAAATTTTATTTGCCCTGAGTTGCTAGAAAATGGATGAAGTCACAAACAGTTTGCAAAGGCACATCGTCTGGAATTTCTACCTGAAAGCGTTTTTCCAGGTCCCAGATTATCTCCACTATTTGTAAGGCATCCAGTCCTAAATCTTGGTAAAGGTGGGCGGTGGGTTTCAGTTTGGAGACCGGGAGCTTGGTGCGTTTTTGAATGAGGTGTATCACCCGCTCTTGTAGAGAAGGCGCTAATAGGGTAATCATAACTTCTGTGTAAGAATATGAAACAGATGGAGGTTGGGTAGAAGAAGGGAAAAAAACGGGCGCAAGATGCGCCCGCCTTTCTATATCATTCATTCAGGTGGTATTTAGACGATTGCCACGTGGCCGTGGTGTTCTTTCTGTGCTTCCAACTCAGCGGTTTCGCGCTCCAGTTCTTCGGCGGTTTTGTCAATTAAGACAATCTCCTCATTCTTATCCCAGCCAAACTTAGCCAAGATGCGGTCGAAGCCATAGTAGATGATAGGCACCACAATCAGGGTCAGGAACATGGACGAGCTCAGACCGCCAATCAAGGCCCAGGCCAGACCGTTCTTGGTCGCGGCTACGGAACCACCGGCTAAGGCAATGGGTAACATACCAATCACCATCGCTAGGGTAGTCATCAAGATAGGTCGGAAACGAATGCGGACGGCTTCCAGCAATGCGCTTTTCACATCATGGCCTTCCTTTTTCATCTGGTTGGTAAAGTCCACCACCATGATGGCGTTCTTGGCTACCAGACCAATCATCATGATAATACCAAGGATGGAGAAGATACTCAAACTCTGCGCGGCCAAAGCCAGAGCCAACAAGGCACCAATGATGGCGAGCGGAATAGAGAATAATACCACCAGCGGGTATACATAGGAGTCATACAGAGCTACCATGATCAGGTACACGAAAATGATAGACGCCAACAAGGCAATCCCCAACGTCCCGAAACCTTCGCTCTGGTTTTTCAGGTCACCGGCGTAGTCAATGGTCACCCCGTTTGGTACTTTGATCTCAGCCATCTTAGCTTGAATGTCAGCCCCTACCGAACCAGACGGACGACCGATTACCTGCGAGTTCACGTTCAGGGACGTCACGCGGTTGGTACGCTCCAGCTGAGACGGGCCCGTGGACTGTTTCACATCGGCGAACTGTCCTAAACGCACTACCTTGCCCTGGTTGTTGATGAAGGAAAGGTTGGCTATGTCGGTTACGTTGCGGCGGTCAAACTCATCCAGACGGATGTTGATGTCATAGTCCTCGGTGCCGGAGCGGAAGGTAGCGTCGGTGTTTCCGGAGAAAGCCATCTGCATACCAGCACCCACGCTTTCCAGGGTCATGCCCACGCTGGCCATCTTGTCACGGTCCACGACCACCTCAATCTCAGGATTACCGCCTTCTACAGACACTTCCACATCTACCGTACCAGGCACACTCTCTACCACGTTGGTCACGCGCTTAGAGAAGGCAATCAGGGTGTCCAGGTTAGAACCTGATAGGACAATCTGAATAGGCGCCTGGGCATTTCCCACCAAACCTACTGGTACTGGAGAAACCTCTACATTCGGCAGTTTGCTTTCAATGTCGGCTTTGGCCTGACGGCTGAATTGCTGGGTGCTGAACGCCCGCTCTTTCACGTCTACTAAGGCAACTGACAATTCTGCTTGGTAGGCAGAAGTCTGGCCCGCCTGCGAGGAAGCGGTAGTACCCACTGTGGTGAACACGCGTTTTACTTCTGGGATAGTGCGCAGGTATTCTTCTACTTGTTTAGTCGCGTAGTTAGTCTGCTCCACGGTAGAGTTTTTAGGTAACTCCAACTGCAAGCTCACCTCACCGCGGTCACCTGATGGAATGAATTCAGAACCAATGAACCCGAACGGCACCAACATGAACGAGGCGATCAACAACAAGAAGGTAACGCCCAGCGTGATAAACTTGTGATTGAACGCCCACTTCAAAGTGTTGGTGAACCCTTCAATGATTCTGTCCAATAATCTCTCAAACCAAAGGATGAACCGCCCGAACATATTCTTGTCAGACACGTGCTCCAGCTTGGAGAAACGGCTGGCCAACAACGGAATCAAGGTAAAGGCCACGAATAAGGAGATCATGGTCGCTATGGCCACGACCACCGCAAACTGGCGCAGGATGTCAGATACCAGACCGGTTGACAGGGCAATCGGCACGAATACCACCACAATTACCAGGGTGATGGAAGTAACGGTGGCCATGATTTCCTTGATACCATCATATGCCGACTGGGCCGGGCTTTTGCCCATCTCCATGTGCCGGTAAATGTTCTCAATCACCACAATAGCATCATCCACCAGAATACCTACTACTAGCGAGAGCGCCAATAAGGACATCAAGTTCAGTGAGTAGCCCAATAGGAACATGGCAATGAAAGTAGCTACCAATGATGCCGGGATGGATACCATTACAATCACTGCGTTCCGCAGGGAGTGCAAGAACAATAGCATCACCACCGCCACCAAGATAACGGCAATAATCAAGTCGTGAATCACCGAATCAGCGGCTTCCAAAGTAAAGTCAGAACTGTCTGAAGCGATGTTGAATTTCAGGCCTTCCTTGGCGTAGATTTTCTCCAGGTTGGCCAAAGCGGCTTTGGTCTGCGCACTTACCTCTACGGCGTTGGCGTCTGACTGCTTCTGAATAGTGATACCCACTGATGCCTTAGAGTTGATACGGCTCAACACGTCCACATCTTTCTGGGTATCCTGCACCTCGGCTAGATCAGATAAACGCACGGTTCCGTTCTGGTCAGATTTGATGACCAAGTTGCGCAGTTGGTCCAGGTTTTGGTACTTACCCGCCAAACGTAGCTGGGTCTGACCATTCTCATTCTTGATTCTACCCGTAGGGAAGTCCAGGTTGGAGTTCTTAATACGCTGTTGAACTTGCAAGATAGAGATGCCATAAGCCTCTAGTCTGTCGGCTTTGATGTTCACCTTAATCTCGCGCTCAGCACCACCCAAGACTTTAATCTGGGCCATACCCGGCACGCGGGAAAGCTCTGGCTTAATCTTGTTGTCAATCAAATCGAAGAACTCAGTTGCCGGCATGTTGGCCGTGGCCCCCATCTTGATGATAGGCAGGTCGTCAAAGTCAAACTTGTTCAAGGTTGGAGGGTCAGCATCTTCTGGCAATCGGGCCAGGATGGCGTTAATCTTCCGTTGGGCGTCCTGCAAGCTCAAGTCCACGTTGGTGCCTTGGTTCAATTGGATGGTGATGATGGAGAAACTCTCCAAAGAGGTTCCTTTCATCTCCTTCACATTCTCCAACGCAGACAAGGCGTCTTCAATCTCTTTGGTCACTGAGTTCTCTACCTCATTCGGGGAGGCGCCCGGGTACAGCGTGGTAATGGTTAATACCGGCGGGCTGAACTTAGGCAACAACTCGTAGTTGAGGGAGTTGTAGGAGACAACGCCTAGGAGCGTGAGGACCGTGAAGACCACCACCACCAGGGTTGACCGCTGTATAGATAATTTGGTTATGTTCATGTTCTAAACTTCTTCTGTAAAAAGAAAAGATGTGATTACTTAAGCGGCGTCACTTGAATGCCTTCGCGCAGGTTGATTTGGCCACTGCGAACCACTTGCTCTGTAGGTTGTACCCCGTCCAGAATCTCTACCTGGTTTTGGGTCACAATACCCACTTTCACTTTGCGTAAGAATGCTTTGTTATCCTTTACCACATACACGCTTGGGTCCTGGATGCTACCAACAATGGCTTCACGAGGCAACAACAAGGCGTCACGCTGGGCGTTTACCGGGAAGAAAGCCGTGCCGTACATACCGGCGCGCAGGTTGTTGTTGGCCGTGTTCTTCACTTCAATTTCCACGTCAAACTTCAGGCTGGCGTCTGCGGCGGCACCGATGGCCATCACGGTACCTTCGTATTCCTGGGCACCGCCGGCGTTAGCGGTCACTTTCACTTTCTGGCCTTTGTTAATCAAGAGCACTTCAGACTCAGAGGCTTTTACGTTCAGCTTCAGGCGGTCCACGTTCACGATGTCATACATTCTGGTTCCGGCATTGGCGTTCAGGTAGGACCCTACTTCAATGTACATCTCATTGATTTGGCCATTGATAGGGGCCGTCACGCGGGTGTTGCCTTGGTTCTGGCGGGCCGCTACCAACTGGGCGCGGGTGGCGTTCACGTTGATTTGTGCTTCTTCTACCTGGCGTTTGGTCACGGCGTCACCGGCAATCAGGTTTTTCATGCGCTCCAGGTCTTTCTGAGCTTTCTGGTAGTTAGCGTTGGCCGTGGCCAGGTTGGCGGCGCTGGTGTTGTCTTCTACCTGCAACAGCAGTTCGCCGGCGCGTACTTTGTCGCCTTTGCGCTTGTAAACACGCTGAATCTGACCAGAAATTTCTGATACCAAGGTCAGGCTCTGCACCGGCTTGAAATTCCCCTGCGCCGTGAATGACTTGTCCAATTTGGCAGACTCCACTTGGGTTAATGTTACCGGAATGGCTTCGCTCTTAATTTCAGCGACGGCGGCTTTCTCGGTCATTTCAGTTTTGTTCTTGTTCAAGGTGTAGGCAACCGCGCCAATTAGCACAAGCACAACAACGATATAAATCAGCTTTTTCATTTTATGGATGATGTACAGGTAAAGGTTATTTAATGAGATTTTTAAGTTCGCCGCGTGCTCTTAAGTGGTCTAATTGGGCAATTTTAAACCGCAATCTTTCATTGTTCAGGTTGGTCTGTGCTTCACGTAAGGTTACTTCTGCCTCCAGTAAATCTGTCAGCGGGGATAAGCCTTCTTTGTACAGGCTGTTGGTGGTGTTGTACACCTCTTGCGCCATGCGCACGTTGCGTTCTGAGCTTTCAATGGCCAGCTCACTGCTCTGGATTTGTTTTACCGTATTGGCAAGGCCCAGCTCAGTATTTAAGGATAGGTTTCTGATGGAAAGGTCTGCCTTCTGCTCTTCAATCTGGGCTTGCCTGATCTGGTACTTGCGTTGGAAACCGTCAAAAATGGGAATGTTCAAGCGCACGCCTAAGACAAAGGTGTTGAACCAAGGCTGGCTGGTGTCAAAGAAGTTAAACTCTCTGCGCTGTGCCTGGTAGGTGTATTGACCAAAACCGGCCAAGGTAGGGAAACGACGGCCTTTGATGTTTTCCACGTTCAAGCCGTATAATTTCTTTTGCGTCTGCAACAACTGGTAGTCCACGCGCTGTCCCAAGATTTCCTGCACATTTGGAGTGCTAATGGCCAGCGTGGCCGGCAAGGCGGTAGAATCTGATAACTCAAAGTCCTGACCCAGTGGTACGCCCATGAAAAAGCTCAAGGCGTTCTTTTGTTGCTGATACGCAGACTCCAGGGTCTGGCGCTGGTTCTCCAGGTTGGTTTTGTTGACCGTGATGCGATTTACGTCTACCTTCTTGGCGAAGTCATTCTTGTACTGCAACTGCAGAATCTTCTCCAACTGCACCAAACGGTTGTAGTTGGCGGCAATGGTGTTGAACTGCTCTTTGGTCTGCAGGGCGCGTAAATAGGCTGAGCTCACGTTGTAAATCACGTCCTCTTGCGTCATTTGCGTGCGCAGGCGGTACAAGTCACGGGTAGTGGCCGCGGCCTCCAGACCCACAAAATAAGACTTGCTGAAAATCAACTGAGACAGCTCCAGACCACCGTTGGCGTTGTACTTGGTGCCAAACTGCACCGGTATCAACTCCTCTGGTTTGCCCTGGAACACGTTAGGAATCAGTTGGGTAGGGATGGAAGGATACACGCTCAATTGACCAACCCCAGAAATCTGCGGCAGGCCAGAGCCCTTGGTTTCTCTAATCTTGTATTCAGCGCTTTCCTCATCCAACTGCGCCGATTGGATAGAAATGTTATTGTTGGTGGCTAGAGCAATAGCCTGCTGTAAGGTCAGGACCTGGCCCTGGAGCGGGGTAGGCGTTTGGGCAAAACTGAGACTAGTGGTCCATTGGAGCAAGAGTCCCAGTACTAAATACTTCTTATTCACGGTTTTACTAAAATTAATTGGTTTGTATCTTTCTTTGTAGTTCAGGAAAATGAGAACTAATAGGATAAAAAAATTATTTCTGCCGGTCTTTCAGCCACTGCTCCAAGAGCATGGGCACCTGTGATGACAAAAACTCCATGAACTCAATCCGGTCCAATACCTTCTGGTTCATGTCTGGGTTGGCGTCCCCTCTCAGGTCATTGGCCTGTCTCAATAGCTTGCTGAAGGCCAAGATAGAGTTCATCTTGTTGACCACTTCTTGGTTCCAGTTGTCTAACAGGGCACTGAAGTAGCGCTTACGGTCCCCGGAAAACGTGGTGTATTCAATATGGCGCATCTGCAACAACAGGTTCAAGGCATTGCTGGTGGCGCTTTTGCTGATGTTCAAGGTCTCAATAATCTCCTCAAAGGTGAGGTACGGCTTCTCAGAAACGAACAGCAAGCCAATGATACGCCCCACCACCGGCGGAAAGCCCTGTTGCTCATGGTAAATACCAATCTTCTCAATTAGTTGCCTTTGCTCTGGAGATAGTTTTAACACGGTTTGGTTCTCTTTGTTTGGAGTAAGAACGTTGCAAAGGTAAGAATAGGTTTCTTTAGTTCTTAATTTTGAGAACTAATTTTTATTCTTTTTTATGAAAAAGGTAAAAAAGCTTATCCCAAGGCTAGATTCTGTGATTTTAGAAAGGATGGCGGCCTTGGGATGGCGCAAATATAAGGGAATATTTGACCTGCGGATGAAGTAGTTGTAGGCGCAATGGGGGAATGATTACTTCTCTATTGGCTTTTTATAAACCGTTTTTGGCCTACTTTCTGGAAAACAAGCCAAAAACAGGAGTAGTGTTTAAATATGGTATTAGGAGTAGATGCCTCATTTTAAAGTAAACCTACAGTAAAACGTTGGTGTTATGCGTATGTAAAGTCTATCCGGGTGATGTTTATAAGTGTGTTTTTACATATTCCTATTTATCGGTTTTGATAACGAAAGCCTTTAACTCAGCCATCTTCCCATCCCTAAATCGCCAAACATCACAGTATGCGTAATCAGCCATTTGACCATTAGTATCCTTCAATCTTATTTTGCCAAGGGCAGTCACAAAATCGCCTTCTGCTATCAAGTTTTCAACCATAAACTTAGGAGGCTCTAAATACGCAGAGGCCATGTACCGCCGGACGGCCTCTTTTCCCCGCAAGGTCTGGTCTCCCACGAAGGTCCACACCGTGTCATCGGTGCAGAAAGACAAAAATCCTTCATTGTCACCATTCATAATAGCTGCGTTTGCCTTTTCTAATATTGTCTTATTATCATCTGCCATGTGGATTTCCTTACTATAGATAAAGTTTTACGCTACAATTATGGAGAGATGTTTTTCAAATAAGTAGCATCACTCTTTAAGATGATTTCTACAAGTCTTTTTCGGTGTTTAAAGGACAAGGATTTTAAAGTGCTCTTAACGGCTTCGGGCTTGCGTTGGTGGGCTTTTGAAACCGTAAACTGTCTGCCCGCACCAACATTTATTAATTGCATAAATGTTTCTATTTGCACTGTACTTCCACTAACGCAAAGCCCGTGTTAGCAACAGCATTTTTAATGTTTATCGTATTTCTTCCACTTTATTTCGGAAATGTCGGTGTACTCTTCATAAGGCTTTTCTGAAATGTAGTATTTTTTAATGTTTAGTGAGTCAGACTTATTCCACCAACCTTCAACTCTAATTCTATAGCCATTTTCTGAATATTCATAAATGCTGTCGGGATACGGGAACAATCTATTCTTACCCCACAATAGGCTCAATGCAATAACAGGTAAAAGAAGTGAAACCATTACTCTTTTTAAAGGATGAAATTTAAAAAACATGATAACAATGCTTGTCAAAATGAGTAACGAGTACAGTATTGTCAATCCATTAGCTAAATTATCCCTTGTGGTTTCTGATATCTCTGAAAATTCAGGCCTTTCCATCAGCATATTAAAAGGCCCATACATTACCCCATTAAATAGAATCATACAGTCTCCAATTGCTATAAAAACAAAAAGGAAGTAATATATAATCGGAATGTCTTTGCCCATGACTTGTAGTGTTACTGCTAACGGCCTCGTGTAAACAGCGTGCGAGGCCGTCGGCCGAAGGATGTTGTTTACACAATGTTAGAGAGCGTTTTTCTCTTTCTCTGTCAAGGGGAATTTATCCCTAGTTTCTGCAATTAAGTTCCCGAATCTGTCATAAGTGTATTTGTACTGCATCCTGGCGTCCAACTGCTTAATTAACTCTATTTTGTCAACTATTTTGCCCTTCTCATAGAAGCTGACAAAGACGTAGTCAAGCTCCTTGTTTTCCACAAACTTGACAAGTTGCCCGTTGCCGTCGAGTGTTCTCCTTGTAATGGCGATGGTATCTCCCTGCCAGCCGACAGTCGAAGTCTCTGGGTGCATCTTGCCCTTACTATATGAGTAATGTTCCGTGGAGGCCAGCACCGTGTCGCCGCCCATCATGTTAAACGACATCTTCTTTGTCAGCAAGCCGTTTTCGTGTTCATACCTGTATAGCTGTACTGTTTTCCCTATCTCGTCCTTTATCACAGTCTGTTTTGGCAACCCGTTTCGATAAGAATGCTCTTCGATGTGAATAACTGTGTCGTAAAGTGGCTTGACGCCTTTGATGGCGTCCTCTGCGTTGGCAGAGAAAAGTTCTCGGCGAAATTCTGATGTAAGTCTCCCGTCCCTGTCAAACTGCTTTTTCAAGATACTGACTGTGTCAGCCGTGCTCTCAATCCTGAACTCCTGCGCGAGCGAGTCTAGGCTGTTATACCTGAACACTTTCTTATAGGATAGTTCTTTATGCTCTCCCTCACTGATAAGCGAAGCCAATCTGCCTGAGCCGTCATAGAAGTAATTTATAGATGCTATAGTGCTGTCTGAGTAAATATAGGAAACGAGCCTGTCCTTTAAGATTCTTCCAGACCGGTCATAGGTGTAGTGGTGCACCTGCTTTGTTTCATGTATTACCTCTTGCGTTTCCGCACTTTCTCTTTTCTGTGAACAGCTTGCAAATAGTAAAGCAAGTACTACCGAGTATTGAATTTTCATTTTAATATTATAAATGCACTCTAACTAGTATATAAACCGAACTATTCGGCTTATCTGCACTATGTACGGAATGCAGGTCCCTACTAAATTCTTATCATAACTCACCAAAAGTGGGCTGATGAATATACTACTTTAGTTTGCAGTGTATCCATCAGCCCACATTTTTACTTTACGCAAGCCCACTGCAACCTATGGACTCTTCCTTAGAAGCATAGGTCTTTACACCTACTACTGCCCAAAACGCGTCCCGAAGAAGTCACCTTGTTTCCAGGTAGGGCGCTCAGGGTTGTTAGCCACCTGATAGCTTATTAAGAAGTTGAGCTGCACGTACTTACTGCCCGCCTCAAAATCAAAGGTGTCATTGAGTTCATCCTGTGGTTTGTGGTAGTGGATGGCGCGCCATTCGGCTACTTTCTTGTTAAGGTTGTTGAGGCCGTCGGCGGTTTTGTTGCCGTACTTGATGTGCAAGGCAGGTATGCCCTGCGTCACGAAGCTGTACTGGTCGCTGCGGATGAAACGGTTCTCGTTCGGCTCGGGGTCTGCCTCTACGGTCATGCCCAGGTATGAAGCTGCATTGGCCACCGGCGTCTCTAAGGTAGAATGGTTAGAGCCCAGCCCAACCACTGATAGGAGCGGGGCAATGATGGTAGGCATGTCTGTGTTGATGTCTGCCACAATACTGCTTTTAGGCACGGTTGGGTACTTTGCGAAATAGGCCGAACCCAGCAGACCCATTTCCTCTGCCGTCACCATCACAATTAAAATAGAGCGCTTCGGTTTTTCTTTGATGCGGGTGTAGGTGCGGGCAATTTCTAACAAGCTAGCTACGCCAGAAGCGTTGTCATGGGCGCCGTTGTTGATGGAGTCGCCGTTTACGGGGGCCGTGATGCCCACGTGGTCTAGGTGTGCGCTGTGCACCACGTATTCATTCTTCAGTTGCGGGTCAGAGCCGGTAATCTTGCCAATCACGTTCCAGGAGTCGAAGTCCTTGTTAGAGGAAGAATAGCTGGCCTTGACAGTCTGCTTTAAGTCTGCCGAGGCGGGTTTGCCACTGCGCAAGGTGGTAAACGCCTGAGCCGTATCCAAACCCGCTTTCACAAAGAACTGATGGGTAGCCGGCGCCGACAAGGTAGCCATCAGTTTGATCTTATCTGAGACGTAGTTTCTGGAGGTGGCTACCTTGCCATCAGCACCGGCCACGCTGTTCACGCCTCTGGAGAGGTTGGGGACGGTGATTTTCGGGTTCTGCGTGTTGGTGGCCATGACCACGCCCACCGCGCCGTGCTCGGCGGCGTTTCTCAAAATGGTGGTCACGTCAATGCTGTAAGAGGCCACGGTAGAAGGGAAGCTCTTGGGCGCCCCGCGCAAGACCATCACAATCTTGCCTTTCACGTCTTGGCCCGCATAGTCATCATAGCCCAGATCTGGGGCCGAAATGCCATGCCCTACAAACACCACCGGCGCCTCTACGCTGGTTTGCGACTGCTCTGGGTGCGGGTTAATGGCCACGTCTTTGCCCACGGTCCAGGTTTGAGCAGTGCCTTGGCCCGTCACCTGGCTGGAGAACGAAGCATCTGCCCCCGTGAAGGAACGACGCAGGCGTACCAGTTGCAGGTAGGTGTTGTTTTCGCCGCCCGGCTCTACGCCCATCTTCTTGTATTGGTTGACCACGTAGTCCACGGCCATTTGGTAGCCTTCGGTGCCCGGCTGACGGCCTTTAAGTTTGTCATCTGCCAGGTAGGCAATGTGTTTTTTGATATCGCTTGGCTTTGTTTTCTTCAAGGCCTTGGTCACGTTCTTGGGTACCTCCAGCGTTTGGGAGAAGGCCGTGCCCGTGCTCAAAAGCGCGCTCAGACACAGCAGGAGAGAGGATCGTTTCATGTTGTTGGTTGTATGAGATTGGAAATTGAAATTAGTAATTAAAGTTAGACGCAACGCTATTTTTCAGCCAGCCAGCGTCGTTTTTGGCTTGTTTTCCAGAAATCGGGCCAAAAACGAATGAGGCCCAAGTGCAGGCAAGCTGTTAAATAAAAAATCCCTGCTACGTGCATAGCAGGGATTTTAAAAATTAGGCAGATGTTAAATCGGTTTGAACGCTTAAGGACGTTTACAGAATCCTATCTATTGGACTGTTGACGCACCGGCACTGGAATAGGCTGAAGCGTAGGTCCGGTTAAGCGGGATAATAATTTCTTAAGTAACGAAGCGATGGACGATAGTGTGTTGCTTGTCATGGGTTCAGTTTAAAAAGTTAAGCGGGTTTAGCGTCTTGTCCAGACACCCGAAGTTCACAGAGCCCTAACTCTCCCTTCCTTTTCTACCAACGAAGTATAAGGTACTAGATTTTACGGGGATAAGCAGATTCTTACGGTAAAATCTTTTTTTATTCTTCTATGGTTCTATGTAGGTACAACAATTGTGCCGGGCTTTTGTGTTCAAACAGGTTTATTTTTTTCTGGAACCTGTTTTCCAAAAGAGGTGTAAAGGCACCAGTTCTCGTTTTTAGGGTGTTTTCTAGGAACTGTACCAAAAACGGTTTGTATTGAAAAACAGGATGTTGTAGATGTTGATGTGTGCTTAATTTCTAAGGATAGGATGGATTCTATATTTTAGGCAAGGTGTTTGCTGTTCAATCAATAAGGTGAAAAACTAGGGGAGATAGATGTGTTTCCTTTGAGCGGTTCACCTCCTAGATAATTCGTTTTTCAACCTTTTTTAACTCACAAAAAGAGATGAACATTTATAAACACCTTTGGGCCGCGGGCGCCTTGTCGCTGTTGCTGGCCTTCTTGGCAACCACGCCGCAAGCGCAGGCCCAGCCGGGCGCGCGGGTGTCTTTCCAAACCTTCTATGATGAGCTGGACCCGTACGGCCGCTGGATCAACGACCCTGAATACGGGTATGTGTGGTCTCCAGACGTGGACCTTGACTTCCAGCCGTATGCCACCCGGGGCCGCTGGGTCATGACCGAGTACGGCAACACCTGGGTCTCTGACTATGACTGGGGCTGGGCACCGTTCCACTACGGCCGCTGGGCTTACGACGACTATTACGGTTGGCTGTGGGTGCCGGGCAATGAGTGGGGACCTGCCTGGGTGGACTGGAGACGAAGCGACGGCTACTACGGATGGGCGCCCATGGGTCCGCGCGTGACGTACATAATGCCAGCCAGTCGCTGGTGCTTCGTGCCGGTCCGGTACATTACCAGCCCTAGAATCTACAACTATTACGTGCCTAGAACGCGGGTGGTGAACATCTACCACAACACCACCATCATCAACAACTACTATGAGCGCGACAACCGCAAATACGTGTACGGCCCGCGCAGACAAGACATTGAGCGCTCTACCAACCGCAAGGTAGACGTGTACCGCGTGGACAATGACAACCGCCCGGGCAGAAACCAGGTGGCTGATAACAGCGTGCGCATCTACCGCCCAGAAGTAACCGGCCGACGCACCGAGGCTCCGGCTAGAGTGGTGACCAGGGACAGCCAGGCACCGTCCAGAACCAGCCGGGACGCTTCTACGCTGGCGCCAAGAACAGACAGAGCCACTGGTGTCTCCAGAACTTCTTCTTCTGAAGCTCCAGCCACGCGTGGTAGAGTGAGCTCAGCCGAACGCTCTGAGCAACGCGCAACAGAGGCAGGCACGGTGCGCACTGAGTCCCGTCCGGCGGTGACCAGAGAGCAACGGTCTTCCAGAACGCAAACCGCTCCTGACTACCAGCAGGCCCCTTCCAGAACCGAGCGTAGCCAGCCGACCACCAGAACCAGAGAGCAGGAAGCACCTAGCCCACGCCAAAGAAGCTCACAGGTGGCTCCGGCTTCAGACACAGAGCGTAGACAAGATTACGCGCCGCGCCGCACAGAAACGAGCTCGCAGAGCACGTATGCCCAGCCGCGCGGAGAGACCGCCCCGCAACCGCAGTACCAGCAACGGGAAAGAGTTGTTTCTTCTCCAGCCAGTACGCCACCTGCGCAGGGCACCACGCAAGAAAGACCTGCCGGCGGCCGGGAACGGACTTCTAACAGAAGAAATTAAATAGAGTAAAGTGAATAATGACGCAAGAGCCGCCTTTGAAAAAGGGCGGCTTTTCGTTTTTAGCCTATTTCCCAGGAAACAAGCTAAAAATAAGAAGATGTAAGTATCTTTAAAGACCTATATTCTAGTTGCTGGTGATCTTCTAATCTCTACAAATGAAAATATCCCTTATTGCACTGGTGTGCTTCTTTCTGAGTGGCTCGGCTACTGTGGTTTTGGCTCAGGAGGGAGTCATTCACTATGATGTTATCCATGACATGCGCCAATTCAAAAAAGCAGATAGTGCAGGAATGAGCAACCTGCCTGACTCGTATCTCACTAAGCACGTGCTGTATTTTAATCCTGAAGCGTCGTTCTACACCAATGCCATTAGTCAAAAAGAGGAAAGACAATTAAATAGCGGCCAGATTGTAGGATTCCCCTTGTATGACGTGTACCTCACGCCTGCTTCCAATAAAAGGCTTCTCACGAATAGCTTAAAAGGACGCACCTATATGATTGAAGATACCATGGGGACCAGACCTTGGGTGCTAAGTGAAGAAACGAAGGAAATTTTAGGCTACCCCTGCCGCAAAGCCACCCTAACCAATTCTGAAAACAAGGGTAGTCTCACCGTTTGGTTTACTAATCAGCTTAGACCGGCGCTAGGTCCCTACCTGTATCATACCTTGCCTGGGGCAGTATTGGAAGTAGATAGTAACCAAGGGGCACTAGTCCTAAAGGCGACCAACGTAGAATTGCGAGCATTAACCAATAAAGAACTGGCAAAACCTGGCAAGGGCAAGCTAGTGACCAAGCAAGAGTTTGAAAATCTATTGAGTAAATAGGCATCTTGTCTTGGATGCATCAATCTTAACCTACCTCAAAATGAAAATACTACTACCAGCCCTGATTTTTGTGCTGACGTTTGCGCACTCCGCTTCTGCCCAGAGTGGATTTGAGCAGTGGGACAAGAATTACCGCCAAGTGAACATAGAGGAGATTCTTCAGTTTGAGCAACGGTACGCAGACAGCATTGATACCACCACTGGCAAGAGTAGCTACTACATGCGGACGGCCAAGTACCGGTTTGACCCACGTACCTTGGGCAAAGCAGAGCTATCCTACCCCAGGTGATGGGTTCTATGAAGAACGTCTTTAAGTTGTCTGGCGGTGAGGTAAGTCTGCTGGACCAAAGCATCAAGACTGAATATCTATTCCAGGTAGGACCATATCAAGTATGGGCGCCTATTCAAAAGCAGTTAGAGAAGCCATTAACGAAAGAAGTCCGCCCAGGCGATTCGGTCTTGCTGTATTGCTTGTTTCTAAACGAACATTCCAGCAACGGTCTGTTCAATACCTTCCTGGTTTCAGAGTTCATGAGTCAATAGACAACTCTCAGCCCAAGTCTATTCTACTGTTTTTGGCCTATTTCCCAGAAAAAAGGCCAAAAACAAATGCCGGCTCCTTTCCAAAGAGCCGGCATTTGTTGAGTCGGGGGATATGACTACAGGTAAGCTACTTATATAAAGAACACCAGCGCAAACAGCGCGCTAGACAAGAGCAGAAGCAGGTAAAAGGCAATAATTTCACCCAATGAGAACTCAGAAGGGTTTGATTGCAATAAGATCCCCATCCACACCCTGGGTGCCTTTTTTATTAGGCTAATCCTTAACATGATTTTATGAAAAGATAGAAGTTTTAGTAAATACGGCACAACGGTAATGTTTGAAAAAAGCTGAGATCTTGGGGGGAGATCTCAGCCTAGGGGGTTGTGTATGCTCACCCTAGTGACAAAAGGAACCAGTATTAGCACGTCAGCCAATAGGGGGGCTGGTTCCTTTATTTTGTCATTAGGTATGTGACAAATGTAGGCAGAGGACTTGTTCAGGAGAATGAAAGAATTGCCTATTTTGTAACATTCATTAAGGGGGATATAAATGGGGTCAACGGCTGTTTCTGTCTTTCAATTGCAGTTTTTTTTGTGTTTTATTGGCTTAAAATGCCTTGGTTTGTAACATTTAGGTTGTAGCCTATTTTCAAAAAGTCCTGGATTGTTTAGAGATTCTGATTGGTCAAGGCCTGCCTTAAGGAGCAGTTACCTCGTCGCGGGCCTTCTCCAGGAGATAAATAAGCACCAAGGCCAGCAGGTTCACTGTCACAAAAGAGGTTGCCGCGCCCGCGCCCAGACTGAAGTTAAAGGAGGACAGTGACAGGTTGAACTTGAAGAGCCAGTTGGCCAGAAACTCCAAGCCTAAGCCCGCCTTCACGCCCGCCACGTAATTGTACCCCAAACCACCAAACCCAAAGCTGAAGACCTGCAACACTTGGTTGGCCAATGATAGCGTAAAGGCAGACCGTTTTCCGTTCATTAGCAAGAAGCCGCAAACCACAGAAAAGGAGTACAACACCGCGGCCAGCAGCAGCCCCGCCCAGGTAGACGGCGCAGGATTGTTTAAGAGAGGCGCCATCCTGAGCAAAAAGAAGAGGCCCAACAAGCCGCCCAATAATTGATACAAGGCCAAAGCGAGGACCAGCGGCTTCACCTTGGTTTTGTTTTTTTGATATGTCAACATGTACACAAGAATAAGACTAGTAAAAAGCCCCGACTCTGGTAGTCAGGGCTTTTTACTAGTTAGAGTCTTTAGTTTTTATTGGTGGTCAAAGTCCACGTCTTTGTATTTGTCCTGCAAGGCGGCCAATCCTTTCTTGCCGTAGGCCAGGCGGGTAATCACCACAAACAGCACCGGTACAATAAAGATAGCCAGAAACGTGGCCGCCAGCATCCCGCCAATTACCACCCAGCCAATGGTCTGTCTGGACACCGCACCCGCGCCTGAGGCCAGTACCAAGGGTACCACGCCCAGAATAAAGGCCAGGGACGTCATGATGATAGGGCGCAGACGCAGGCGTACGGCATCTAGCGTAGCCTCAATCAATTCCATGCCGTGGTCAACGCGCTCTTTGGCAAACTCTACAATCAAGATGGCGTTCTTGGCGGCCAGACCAATCAAGGTAATCATCCCAATCTGGGCATACACGTTGTTGTCCAGCTTAGGCAGGAACGTAAGCGCCAGAATAGCGCCAAACATGCCTAACGGAATGGCGAACAAGATGGAGAACGGCACACTCCAGCTTTCATACAAGGCGGCTAGCAACAGCAACACCAAGATGATAGACAAGCTGAAGATGTAGAGCGTACTGTTGCCGGCGGCCAGCTCCTCGCGGCTCAACCCAGAGAAGTCATACCCGTAGCCTGCCGGTAAGGTCTGCGCAGCCACTTCTTCCAGCGCTTGCAAGGCCTGCCCGCTACTATAACCGGGCTTGGCGCTACCCGAAATCTCTACGGACCTGAACAGGTTGTAGTGTGAGATTACCGCCGGGTTTTCTACTATCTTAGAACTTACCAAGGCACTCAGCGGCACAGATTCCCCGGCGCGGTTGAGGACGTAGAACTGGTTCAGGTTCTTGATGTCCATGCGGTAGGCCGTGTCTGCCTGGGCCACTACGCGGTAGTTTCGGCCGTAGCGCGTAAAGTCATTGATGTAGCGGCTGCCCATGTACGAGGCCATGGTAGAATAGACATCCGTCAGGCTAATGCCCAACTTCTTCACTTTCTCACGGTCCACTTCCACCTGGTAGCCGGGCGTGCGGGTATTGAAGAAGCTGTAAGCCATGGCAATCTCAGGACGCTGGTTGGCGGCTCCCAAAAACTGGCCCATCACCTGCTCCAGTTCCTTGATGTCACCTGCTGTCCGTTGTTGCAGAATAAAGCTAAAACCACCAGATTGGCCCAGACCCGGAATAGCCGGCGGTGCTACCACAATGATGTTGGCTTCCTTAATAGTGGAGAATTTCTGGTTCAGCTCGGCAATGACGCCTTGCAGTTTCATGGATTCGTCTTCTCGTTGGTCCCATGGGTGCATCTGTATAAAGAAGGTACCGCTGTTAGACTTAAAGGAGAAGTTAATGGCGTTCAGGCCCGAGATGGACGTGGAGTTGCGGATGGCCTTTACCTCGGCCAGAATATCGGCCATTTGTTCTAAGATAGCCTGGGTTCTGTTTGAGGAGGATCCTTCTGGTAATTCTACTGAGATAAACAGACGCCCTTCATCCTCTGTTGGGATAAAGCCGGTTGGCTTCTTGGCAAACAAGCCCACGGTACCCACATACAAACAGGCCAGCAGAATCAAGGCAAGAGGAGCGGCCTTAATGCTTTTGCGCACGCCCGCAGAGTATGATGCTGTGGTACGGGCAAACCAATTGTTAAATTTGTAGAAGAACTTGTTCAAGCCCCTTGATTCGCGGTTCACGTTCATGGGCCGCAACATGATGGAGCAGAGCGCGGGCGTCAAGGTCAAAGCTACAAAGGCTGAGATTAACACCGAGATGGCAATAGTGATGGCGAACTGCTGGTACAAGCGGCCCACAATCCCGGGTATAAAGCCCACCGGAATGAACACCGCCGCCAGAATCAAGGCAATGGCAATCACCGGCGCCGTAATGTCCTTCATGGCTTTGCGCGTTGCTGCCTTCGGCGAGAGCCGCTCATGGTCAATGTAATGCTGCACGGCCTCAACCACCACAATGGCATCATCTACCACAATTCCAATGGCCAGCACAAACCCGAACAGTGTCAAGGTGTTAATGGTAAAGCCCAGCGGGATGAAGAAGATGAACGTGCCAATGATAGACACCGGAATGGCCAGGATAGGAACCAAGGTAGCGCGCCAGCTCTGCAAGAACAGGAACACCACAATGATCACCAGCACCAAGGCCTCTAGAAGGGTAGTCACCACCTCTTTGATGGACACTTCCACCACCGTTACAGACTCAAAGGAGACAATGTAGTCCACATCGGCGGGGAAGGTTTTCTTCATTTCGCGCAGGGCCTCATTGATGCCTTCGGCGGTCTCTACGGCGTTAGAACCTGGTGCCTGATAAATCAACATGATACCAGACGGATTACCGTTGATGGTGGCTTGCCGGCCATAGTCAAACTGGCCGAACTCCACGCGGGCCACGTCTTTCAGGTACACCAAAGAACCTTCCTCTGGATTAGTCCGGATGATCACGTTCTCAAACTCCTGCTGGGTAGCCAAGCGTCCGCTAACCGTAATGGGGTATTGGAACGCTTGGGTGTTGTACTGCGGTCTAGCCCCCACGGTACCTGCGGCCACCTGCATGTTTTGTTCCTGAATGGCGGCCACCACTTGGTTGGCACTCAGGTTGTATTGGGCCAGCTTGTCTGGCTGTAACCACAGACGCATGCTAAAGTCCTGCCCAATAGACGTCACATCACCCACGCCCTTCACGCGTAGCAAGGCGTCCTTCACGTAAATGTTGGTGTAATTGTCCAGGTACTGGATGTCATGCGTTTTCTTGGGCGAGTAAATGCCCACTACCATCAAGATACTCGGGTTCCGCTTCCGGACGGTCACGCCCAGGCGCCGTACGTCTTCGGGTAGGCTGGGCTCTGCTACGCTGGCACGGTTCTGCACGTCCAGTGTAGCAATGTTAATGTCTGTGCCTACCTCAAAGGTCACCGTCATGTTCATCTGCCCGGTGCTGGTGTTGGTAGAAGTGAGGTAAGCCATGCCCGGCGTCCCGTTGATCTGGGTTTCAATGGGCGTAGCCACGGTTTGCTCAATGGTCTGCGCATCTGCCCCGGTATAATTCGCCGACACCGAAACCGTTGGCGGCGAAATGTCCGGGTACTGGGTGACGGGCAGGTTCAACATGGCCAGCGTACCTACCAGCACGATCACAATGGAGATCACGATGGCGGTAATAGGCCGTCTTATAAATATGTCAGATATCATCTTCTTACTGAAATGCTTCTTAAAACCTTATTATCTGGCACCGGCGGCGGGGGCGGCACCCACTTGCACTTTGGCTCCCTGACGTAGTTTCTGAATGCCTTCCACCACAATCACATCACCGGCGGTCAAGCCTTCACGGGCCACAATCTTTTCCTGGAAGCGCGTGCCCAGTTTGATGTTCTGCTGTTGCACAGAATCGCCTTGCACTTTGTACACAAAGTACTCGCCCAACTGCTCGGTTACGGCCTTGAACGGAAGCGTGACCTGCTGGCCAATGTCCTGGTTCAAGACGTTCACGCTCACGGTCATGCCAGACACCAACTGGCGGTCTGGGTTAGGAAAGCTCACGCGCACCGTAATGGTACCCGTCTGCAAACCCACCGCCCGGTCAATAGCTGACAGCCTGCCCACATGCGGATATTTGGAGCCGTCAGAGAAAGAAAGCGTGAACAAGGAGTCTGGCTGGTTGCCCTGTTTTAAGCGGTTGAACCGTGGAAGCTCGGCTTCATTGATGACAAAGTCCACGGCAGTAGGGCCTTCAGAAGAAATGGTGTTTAACAGCGTCTGCCCCGGGCTAACCTGTGAGCCTACGCGCACCTGAGAGATGCCAATGGTGCCGCTGAACGGTGCTTTAATAACCGAGTAGCCTAAGTCTGTGGCAGCGCTGGCCACCTGGGAGCGGGCCACGGCCACCTGGGCACGGGCCGTCTCCACATCGGCGCGGGCATAGTCTACGCGTTGGCGGGCAATGGCGTCCTGCCTGGCCAGGTTCTCATAGCGCTCCAGGTCTTTTTGCACACGGTTGAGGTTGGCCTGGGCACTGCGCACTTGCGCCTGCGCCTGGTTGTAGGCCGCCTGGTATTTGGTGCGGTCAATCTCATACAGCTTCTGGCCTTTGGTGACGCGCTGCCCGTCTTTTACAAAAATCTGGGAGATGTAGCCGCTTACCTGCGGGCGAAGTTCAACTTCATTCAAGGGTACCACGGTACCCGGATAGGTGTCTGTGCCCATCACGTTTTCTTGCGTGACGGTATAAGTGTTGACGGCCACGGGGCCACCCATCATGGCGCCTTGCGGGGCTCCTTCTTTGTTGCCGCAAGAGTAAAGCAGGGCAGAGGTGAGAATGGCAATGGCCAGGGGAGAGAATGTTCTTTTCATGGTTTTACGTTTCTGCTTATTCAGTCACAGCAATGGTACCCAGGGCACGTTGTACTTCCAGCTTGCTGGCCAGCACGTTGTACAGGGCGTTATAGTAATTCAGTTGGGCGGTGCGCAAGTCGGTTTCGGCTACAATCAGGTCTAGGTAGGTTTTAATGCCCTCGTTGTACTGGAGCTTGATGACGTTGTAGACCTCGGTGGCCAGGGCCACGTTTTCTTGCAAGGTGAGCCAGTCTGTGTAGTCGCTTTTGTAATTGGCCAGGGCACGCTGGTACTCGGTGTTAATGCGGCGCTGCAGGTTGGTCAGCTCCAGGTCCAGGCTCTGGGCTTGTAGCTCAGAGATGCGCACGTTCTGCATTCTTCTACCCCCTTGAAAGATGGGAATGCCCACCTGTAACCCAACCGCCGAGGTAGGGTAGGACTGGCTGTACAAGTCTGAGAAGTTGGCGCTGAAGAAGTTGGGATTGTAGTTAACAAACGCTGAGGCTGTGGGTAAAAAGCCCCACCGGTAATAGCGCGTGTTCAAGTCCTGGATCTGGCGCTGCGTCTGGAGCTGTTGAAACTCCACGCGGCTGGCAAACGTCACGTTCTGGGTAGTGTCTACATAGATGTTCTGCTGCATCTGGTTGTAGTCATACGCCAACGCCAGCGGCTGTCCCATGGGCAGTCCCATGAGTTCTTGCAAGACGGCGGTACTGGCTTTAATGGCCTCTTGCGTCCGTTTGCGGTCTGCCCTGATGCTGTTCAAGGTGATGGTGGCCCGTTGGTAGTCGGTTTTATCTACCAGGCCTTGCTCATATTGGGCACGGGCATCCCGGTACTGCTTCTCCTGGCGCAAAATGTTCTCCTGCAGAATACGCAGTTGCTCCTGGCTTAATAAGATGTTGTAAAAGGCCTTGCTCACCTCCACCACCGTGTTGATTTTGGTGGACTTGGTGTTCAAATCCAGAGCGGTTCTGGTAAAGCGCGCGGCTCTGGAGGCCAGCAGCAGTTCATTGCTATACAGCATCTGGTTGGCCTGCAGATTGATGTTGGAAGTATATTTCTGCCCGATGGTGATCACCTGGTCCCCGAACACGCTCTGCTGACGCTTAATATTATGAGTGAGGGCATAATTGGCACCCAGTTGAGGCAGCCAGCCCGATAATTGGGCCTTGATTTGGCTTTCCCCAATCTCTTCCTCTAACTGGGCTTGCTGTACTTGTGCCTGATTTTTGAGCGCATATTCCACGCATTCCTGCAGCGTGAACCGACCAGCGGTACTGTCTTGGGTTACCTGCGCCTGTAGTCTGGGAGAAGCCAATAGGCAGCTGAAGGCTATAGACAGCAGATAGGTTGTTTTTTTCATATGTGCGGGTAAAAATTTGTTCTATAAGTGGGTGCGTTAGAGGTGCTTATAGCTTACGAATGCTATCCCAAACCATTTGCGCCAATTGCTTGAATTCTTCATTGCGTAACTGCACTTTGCCGTCCAGGTGCGCCTTGGCGGCGGTCATGATGCTGCTATGGATCATGATGGCCATGAGCTTAGGGTCCATTTCTCTGAGAATGCCATGGCGGTTGCCTGCCTCAATGAACTGCATGATCTCGTTCTGGGGGCGTTCGCTTTGGGCCTGGGAGCAGCGCGGGTAAAAGGGAGAGTTTACAAACTGCTCAATGAAGAAAGCCACCTCTGGGTTTTGGATGTAAAACTGACACCTACTGATCCAGCGCAGAAAGAAGCTCTCCTGAAAGTCCATGTCCTGGCGCAGGTGTTGCTCCACGGCCGCCTGCATTCTATACTGGCAGTAGCTGAACAGTTCCATGATGAGCGTGTCCTTGCTGTCAAAGTAGTGGTAAATGGTACCTGCTGCCACGTTGGCCGTCTTGGCCACCAGGCTCATAGGCGTGCCATGGAACCCGTTCTCCTTAATGAGCTGGAGGGTACTTTCCAGAATCGCTTTTTTCTTCTCTGCCAGGTTCTCCACTTCGTTTCCTATTTGCCTCTATTGAACGTTCATTCGGGTGCAAAGTAAGATTGAAAAAACAGGGGAGGCTAATTGAAAAAAGCTTTGATGTGATAGAAGTAGTTGATGAGGTGTAAAAATAAATAGTTAACCAGTTGATATATAGTATTTTATAGTAGTAGCTTTTGCGGTGGTACCTTTTGGGATACCCGTCCTTATTAGATAGCCGTTTTTGGTCTGTTTTCTGGAAAGTAGGCCAAAAACGAACTTTTTACTCACCGTGCTTGGCCAGGATGTGCTGAATGATTTTTGGGGCGTGTTCTCTTGAGTTTTCAATAAACCAAAGGTGCGTGTCCATGCCGCCACAGACAACACCCGCCAGGTACAATCCCTCCTGGTTGGTCTCCATGGTTTCTGGGTTGTGCTGCGGGTACAGCTTGTCATCTGCAGAAAGGTGCACGCCAAATTTGCGCAGCAAGTCAAAGTTGGGTTTGTAGCCCGTCAAGGCCAGCACAAAGTCATTGGGTAGGGTAAGAGGGCCTTCAGGGGTGAGGATATCTACTTCGCCGGGGCGGATGGCGGTGATGCTGGAGTTGAAATAGGCCTTGATGCTCCCTTCCTGGATGCGGTTTTCAATGTCTGGCCGTACCCAGTATTTGACGCGTCGGCCTATCTCTGGGGCACGCACCACCATGGTCACCTGGGCGCCTTTGCGATAAGTTTCCAGGGCCGCGTCCACGGACGAGTTGCTGGCGCCCACCACCACTACTTTCTGCAGGGCATAGTAATGCGGATCCTGGTAATAGTGGGTCACGTGCGGCAGGTCCTCGCCGGGAACATTCATGAGCGCGGGCAGGTCATAGAAACCCGTGGATACTATGACGTGGCTGGCGGTGTACGTAGCCTTTGAGGTTTGTACATGAAACTGGTCTTCATGCTTTTCTACCTGCTGGACTTCCTCAAACAACCGCACGTTCAAGGCAAACTTTAGCGTAACGCGGCGGTAATACTCCAGCGCCTCTGAGCGGCGTGGTTTGGGATTGTCTGAGATAAAGGGCACGCCGCCAATCTCCAGCTTCTCTGAGGTAGAGAAAAAAGTCATGGTCTGCGGGTAGTTGTACAAGGAGTTCACCAGACAGCCTTTCTCCAGAATCACGTAGGACAGTCCCGCCTGCTGGGCCTCAATGCCGCAGGCCAGGCCAATCGGCCCTCCGCCAATAATCACTATGTCATAAAAATTGTCAGTTGCCACCATGTCACAAATCTAGAGCACTTAGGGTTTTATGGGCCTGGTAGTATAACGGACTATATCGTTTTTGGGCTGTTTTCTGGAAATCAGGCCAAAAACGAAGCCACCTTGTTGACCCTCTTTTTCATAATCAACCCGTCTACGGGCAAAACAGGAGGGAAGATAAGCAACGCAACCATGTAGATTGAAGATTCTCCGTTTACCTTTGTTCCGGGTCTTCGTTAGAGGACATTGCCTTGGTCTAAGAATCAGTCGCCTGTTTTAGCTTGAAGGCCGCGCTTAAGATGTAATTGCCCATGCCCAGCAAAAAGTACCTGCAGGAGTTTCAGTACTTCTTATTCAGTCAGCATTTCTCTGATGGCATCAAGACCACCATTGGCGTGTTGTTGCCTTCCTTGCTGGCTTCGTACTTCGGGAACATGGCCGTGGGGTTCAGTTTGTCCTTGGGAGCCATCTGTGTGAGTTTGGCAGACTCGCCGGGGCCGGTTACGCACAAGCGCAACGGCATGCTGGTGAGCATGGTGCTGGGCGCGGTGGTAGGACTGGTCACGGGCTACGTGCGGCAGTACCCAGTGCTGCTGGGGCTGGAGATTCTGGTGCTTAGCTTTGTCTGCTCCATGTTTTTGATCTACGGCATGCGTGCGTCTCTTATTGGGTTGGCTGCGCTGTTGGTCATGATTCTGACCTTGGCCCAGCCCTTAGATCCCAGCGCCGTGCCGCAGTTTAGTTTCCTGATTCTGGCAGGCGGTGCGTGGTATATGGTCATGAGCCTTCTATCGGCGCAGATCATGCCGTACCGCCAAACCCAGCAGGCGCTGGCAGAGAGCATCAGGGAGGTGGCCAAGTTTCTGCAGATCAAAGCTGAGTTTTACAATCCAACCTCTGACCTGGAGCAGCAGTACCACCGGCTGGTGACGCAGCAAGTGCTGGTGAATGAGAAGCAGGCCGCCGTGCGCGAACTGCTTTTCAAGAGCAGGCTGGTGGTCAAGGACTCCACCAGAAAGGGGCGCACGCTGTTTATGATCTTCGCGGATATGGTGGATTTGTATGAACAGATCACTGCCATTCATTATGACTATACCGCCTTGCGCGCCCGGTTTGCCAGCACGGGCGTATTGCCTAAAATTGTCCAGCTTATTACAGGCTACGCCGATGCCCTGCACCACGTCTCTTTGGCGGTGCAGTCCAACCAAACCCACGGCAGTGAAAGCCCGCAGTTGGCCAGACAGCTGGAAGAACTGGGCCAGGCCATTCAAGATCTGGAAAACCAGCAGGACAGCGTGCAGGTGCTGGTACTCAAGAAGATCTTCGTGAATTTTAAGGTGATTGCCGAGCGGGTACAGAGCGTGGAGAAGTACCTGCAGTTAGGCGCCAGAGAAGATACTGCCTTCGCGCCGCGCGAAGAGTTTGCTCCTTTTGTCACCCACTTAAAGCTAGACCCGCAACTTTTCCTGCAGAACCTTACCCTTAGGTCATCGGTGTTCCGGTTTTCGTTTAGAATGGCCGTAGTCTGTTTGCTGGCGTATGTGCTCACCAAGGCTTTTCCATACGGCCAGCACAGTTACTGGGTGCTCTTGACGGTGGTGTTCATCTTAAAGCCGGGTTTCAGTTTAACCAAGCAGCGCAACTACCAGCGATTGTTGGGTACGTTGGTAGGCAGTTTTGTGGGGATTTTGGTGCTGTGGCTGGTAGAAGATTCCCTGGCCAGGTTCCTGTTTCTGGTGTTGTTTATGGTGGCCACCTACAGCGTGCAGCGCATTAACTACGTCTGGAACGTGCTGTTCATGACGCCGTTTGTGCTGTTGGTCTTCAGTTTTCTGGGCGCCTCTGGCCTAGCCGTGGTGCAGGAGCGCATGGTGGATACGTTGGTGGGCTGTGGCCTGGCGTTTCTGGCCAGTTACCTCATTTTCCCCAACTGGGAAGCCAAGCAGATGAAGACCTTTTTGCAGACCGCCCTAAAGGCCAATCTGGACTATTTGCAAATGCTGGCCAAACCAGAAATCACTGAGGTAGCGTACAAGCTGGCCCGTAAGGAAGTTTACGTGACCTCGGCTAACCTATCGGCGGCGTTCCAGCGCATGGCCTCTGAGCCCAAGAACAAGCAGCGCAAGAAGAAGGAGGTCTATGAGCTGGTGGTGCTCAACCACATCTTGTCCTCCTTTATCGCTACCATGGCTTCGGGAAGGTTGTCTGACCAAAGCCAGGTGCTGTCTGAGCCATCCAAGAAAATGGTCAGAAGGGCCTCACAAGCGCTACAGAATGCACTGCACGCTCTGGATGCCTCTCAGCCATTGGTTGCCGTAGACCCTAAGCCCCTGCCTGAGCCAACAGACGCCGCCGTCACGCCCCCAGAAGATACGCTGCTACAGGAGCAGCTTGCCTTTCTCAATAAAGTCTGCCATGACATTGCCAGAACTACCCAAGCCCTCAGCTAGTGTTTTAGCAAATTCCTTGATCCGTTTTTGGCCTGTTTTCTGGAAAAGAGCCAGAAAACGATTTAAGAGGTTGGTGAGAGATGTATGTCTGTACATTAGCGGTAGGTAGCGTTATTTAACTCCTCTTCTACATACCCCGTATAGCTTATCTTACAGCTTACCCATCACTTAAAGATAAAACTATGGCAATTAAATGGACCGTTGACCCCATGCACTCAGAAGTGCAGTTTAAAGTAAAGCACCTCATGATCACCACCGTGACGGGCTATTTTAAGACCTTTAACGTGGAGGTGGAAACCGAGAGCGATGATTTCTCTACCGCATCCAAGATTCTCTTTACCGCAGACGTAAATTCTATCAATACCAACAACGAACAGCGCGATACCCACTTAAAATCAGGTGACTTTTTTGACGCAGACAACCACGGCCAAATCAAGTTTGTGGGCAACCGCTATGAGAAGATAGGGGAGGATGAGGCCAAACTACACGGAGACCTGACCATTAGAGGCACCACCAAGCCTGTCACCGTGAACGTAGAATTTGGTGGCATTGTGGTGGATCCCTACGGCCAGACCAAAGCCGGTTTTACCATCAACGGCAAGATTAGCCGCAAGGAGTTTGGGTTGACTTGGAATGCGGTCACTGAGGCCGGCAGCGTGGTAGTGGCAGATGACATTAAGCTTCTGGCTGAGATCCAATTGGTGAAGCAGGCCTAGGCTTTTTTTATTAGGCACAGAACAGCCCGGTTTCTTGGTAGAGACCGGGCTGTTCTGTTTTTATGGTTTGGCAGATTAGGTGCTTAGATAAAGTGTTAGACCGATCTTAGGGTAATCTTTTTAGCTCAGTATCACGGATTTTTCTGCCGCCGTGGTTGGTGCCCTCACCAACCACCTCAACTGCTTCTCAATTCGCTTTTCTATTAACTAAAACCGTCCTTGTGCACGCATTTGGCAGCTCCCTTTGGTAAGACCGCCTGTACCGGTGCGCATTACCTTTCTTGTTTCATTTTGTCTGCTAAGCGCTCACGGCCGCGGGGCCTCGTCTTGGCCCTTCGCACTGCTGTTGTACTCTGGGCCTTTGGCCCCGCCCTGCCGGGCGACGAAACAACAGAGGCGCTCAGGACCAAGACTGGTTTCGGTCCCAATTCTGTATAAGCATAATGGATGGATGGTTGGTGGCAAGTAAAGTCCGTCCCTGTCGCTGCAGAGTCATGCGTGCTGCCGCACGGTTTCTTTATCTTGGCTCACGTGACCGAGCGGGTCTGCGCCCTGCCCGTAGCGGCGTCATACATAACGCCGTGTTTCTATGCAACTACACCTTTTCCTCTAACGCCTATAATCTGTTCTATGCCAACACCTGTTTTGACTCTTTTAAGCATGAGATTTTTATTCCCAAGCTACTGCCTTGTAGTTCCTAACCATATCACGGTAATAAAGGTGTGAGCCTTGTTTTGCGCATTCTGGCTTTCGGGAAAAAGGCCTACAGGATTAAAGCGTTTCCGGCAAAAGCATGTCTTATGGCAAGTGGCAAGACCTGTGCTACCGCGTATTGATTCCTCTAATTGTGGCTTGCAGGAATATGCACGAAGCGACTTAAGGGTAGCATTGACTTTGTCAGATATTTTCATCAGCAAATGACTCTTTCTGCCTTCAATCTTCGCCAAGCTTCCCAATTTCATTTCCTACTCTTTCAAATGTACAAGGTATTTGGTCAGGTTGCCCCATTGAATGGCTTGAAAACCTGCCCAGCCGCCGGTAGAAATGACGGTGTTTAAAAGGGGGCGGTCGCCGGCTTCCTGGCCGTGGCTGTTGGCTACTTCGTTCCTGCCAATCTCACAGGCCATGAGAGTGGTGCCCTGCCGAGCCACCAGAAACGTGCTGGTGGCTTCTTCGGTGAAGAAATGATCGGTTTTGCCGGGTTCTTCTGCCGGCGTAAGCGGGTTATGGCTGGGTTGTACCACAAACTTGGCCAGATCTTCTTCTTCCACTACCTCTATCACCTTTACCCAGTTCTCAATGGTGGTGGCCGGCAGAATGATTTTTATGAAGTCCCCCACAATGGGGTTTTGCGCGGCTTTGCGTTGGCCCTGGGCATTGTACAGCTCAAAGGTAGAGGTGATGCCCGCCATGTGTGACCAATCGTCCACGTTGAATAATTTTTGCTTGGATTGGGCAAAGGCCTGCACCGCGCTGGCCTCATCTGGAAACGTGTTCTTATGCTGGAAGAACTTGTCTTTGGACGCTTCGCCCAGCACGGCTTTAAACTCTTTCTTTATCTTATCAAACAGGTCTGTAACGCCCATATTATCTATTGGTTAAAAGGTGGGTAGGATACTCGTTTTTAGGCTGTTTTCCGGAAAAGAGGCCAAAAACGAACGGAGGCTTAGTCCATCAAGGATTGGTATTCCGGGTGTCGCTGTGCGTACGCTTCTACTACGGGGCAGGACGGGATGAAGCGGAAGCCTTTGGCTTTCACAAACTCCAGACCGGCCTGGACCAGTTGGTCAGCTATGCCTTGGTTTCTATACGTCTCGGGCACAAAGGTGTAATCTAGGTCCAGAACGTTGTCCTCTGTATAAGAATACGTCATTTCGGCTTCCTCATCGCCCAAGGGGACGTAAAACCTGAGGTCCTCTTCGTCATGGATGATTTCTAACGGCATTGGCTTTTGGTTGTTTTCTAAAAGGAAAGGATTGGAACTGCCCTAAAATAAATTCCGTCGTTTTTAGCCCGATTTCTGGAAAACAGGCCAAAAACGACGGAATCTGAATGTAAACTACCTTAGCTTACTTGGACACTATTTTAATCAACGTGCCGGCGGCCAACTGGTCATTTAACTGCATGCCGTTCAAGATGGCCAGTTCTTCATGGCGGGCCTGCGGCATCTGGAACGAGGTCAGGGCCTGCGCCAGCGTAGACGCTCTGGCCACGGTCTTAATGCGCACGCGCTCTGGCAGACGACCAATTTTCTCAGGGTCGGTGAGGGTCTTGAAGTTCTGCATGGTGTTAGAGAACGTAGGCGCATGGGCGTTAAAGTCTTGCGCCGATGTCACCCCAAAAATGCCGTAAATATTGCCCCCGTACTGGATTAAGTAGATCATAGCCCGTACCTGCGCCTGTTGCTGCTGCTGCTGGGCTTCTTGTGAGGGTTTCTGGTCAGCCACCATGGCAATGGCCGGCAAGCCGTTCACGGTTACTTTTTTAGACTCCAAAGGCTGTAGCTGGTACTTGGTTACCACCTCTTGCGCGGCAGACTCCAAGGCCGTGCCGGGCACCAAGGTCAAGAACATTAAGGCTTTTCCGTCTTTAGGGGCCATCTGCACTTGTTGCGGAGTATTTTGGTACTGCCAAGCCTGCGGGATGGGGAACTGGAACTTAAGCTCTGGGTGATAAAACACTTGGTTCTCCACGAAGCCCTGTTTAGGATCCTCACCGTAGATGATGCCGTCAATCAGTTTTAAGAAGCTGTTGCGGTTCTCTTTTAAGGGCGTATTAACCTGTTGTTTCCATTGGGCGGCTAGTTGTTTAACGGTGGTGTAGCGGTCGCCGGGATTGGGGTGAGAAGACAAGAAATCTGGCAGTTCCTGGGCACCTGCCTTGGCGCTACTGCGTTGCAAAGTCTGAAAGAAGTCGGCCATGTGCGTAGCGTCATACCCAATCTTGGTAGAATATTCCACGCCCAGCTCATCACTTTCGCGCTCATCATCGCGCCCAAATTTCAAGAACATGAGACTGGCGCCCTGTGACAGGGTTTCGCCCATCTGTGCTACTTGTGGGCTTAGGATCATGCCGCCTAGTAGAAGTCCCTGCGTTAAGGTTGCCTTGGTTTGCTGAGAAGCCGAGTGGCGGGCGGTTATGTGCCCAATCTCGTGGCCCAGCACGCCGGCAAACTGCGCCTCATTGTTCATGTGCGCCATGATGCCGCGCGTAAAATACACATAGCCACCAGGTACGGCAAAGGCATTGATGACTTCAGAATCTAGTACCCTAAAGGTGTATTTCAAGTCTTTCCTATGCGAAACGGCTCCCATTTGTTCGCCTTTCTCCTGGATAAACTTCTGCATTGCCGGGTCATTGTACAAGCCAAACTGCGCCACAATTTGGGGGTCTGCCTGTAGGCCCATGGCCTCTTCCTGCCCTTCAGAAACTATCATTACTTCTTTCTTGCCAGTGACAGGATTGGTGGCGCAGGAGTTGAAGAGTAAAAGCGCCGCCAGGGCACTGCTGTAGAATATGTTCTTTTTCATAGTTGCGTAGTGTTAGGGGTTGCGTTGTCTGGTTGCTAGTGCGCTTCTATAAGTGCAATATTTCTCTTGCAACGGCTTAACGCTCTTTAGGTTTCGTGGGGTGATTTTAGAGCGCAGAACAAGGCTTTTAGCGAGGAGAAATTGGAGGTGATTCTTTGCAGCTGAGGCGCTTGTTCTTACTTAATTTCAACTTGACTGCGCGGGCACTGGCGGTGGAACCTAATTAAAAGTACAACCCAAGGAATAGGATATAGGGTAAGATGAAGGATTTTCTACGGCAGAAAGGCCCCGAGACTGGCAGAATTTCGCTAATTTCCTGCACTCATTTGCGTTTTAACCCTTGCTCACATGGAACTTGTAAATGCCCCGGCACCCGCTGTCTACTCTAACCTGACGGTAGAAGAATTCATCCAGAAATACGCCAACCATCCTGTCTACACGCCGCCCACCGGCCCAGAATTGAACGCCAAAAACTGGCAGTCAGAATCTGCCCTGCGCATGTTCTTGAACAACCTCACCGCCGAGGTGGCCGAGGACCCCGAGAAACTAGTGGTCTACGGAGGCATTGGTCAGGCCGCACGTACGCCGGCAGACGCCCGCAAGATTGTGGAGTTGTTGTTGACCTTGGAAGAGGACGAGAGTCTATTGGTGCAGTCTGGCAAGCCCGTGGGCAAGATACGGTCCCACGCAGAGGCGCCACGCGTCCTCATTGCCAACAGTAACTTGGTGCCGCATTGGGCCACTTGGGAGCACTTCAATAACCTGCGCGAGCGTGGCCTGATGATGTACGGCCAGATGACCGCCGGAAGCTGGATTTACATTGGCACCCAAGGCATCCTGCAAGGCACCTATGAAACCTTTGCGGCCTGTGGCAGAATCCATTTTGGCGGTGATTTGCGCCACCGGTTGGTAGTGACGGGTGGTTTAGGCGGCATGGGCGGGGCTCAGCCCTTGGCGGCCACTATTGCCGGTGCCACTTTCTTAGGAGTGGACATTGACCCAGAGCGCATCAAAAAGCGCCTGGAGACCCGCTACATAGACAAGATGACCTATGACTATAACGAGGCCATGCGACTGGTGCTGGCGGCGCAAGCCAAAGGCGAAGCCATCTCAGTGGGCTTGGTAGGCGACATAGGCGATGTGCTGGAACGCATGATTCAGGACAACATCACGCCAGATGTGTTGACGGATCAGACCTCGGCGCATGATCCCATTAACGGCTATGTGCCCAATGGCATGACCTTGCCAGAGGCGAAGAGATTGAGAGAAGAAGACCCAGCGGCATATAAAGAGAAATCCCTGAAGAGCATGGCCCGCCACGTGCACTTTATGCTTGAACTGAAAAACCGCGGCGCCAGAACCTTTGACTACGGCAACAACCTGCGCGAATTTGCCATGCAGGGCGGCGAGAAGGATGCGTTCCAGATTCAGGGCTTCGTGCCGGAGTATATGCGCCCGCTGTTCTGCGAAGGCAAAGGTCCGTTCAGATGGGCCGCTTTGTCTGGTGACCCAGAAGATATTAGGGTAACCGATGAGGCCTTGAAAGAACTGTTCCCAGAGAACACCCACATGATTAACTGGCTGGAGCAGGCGCAGGAGAAGGTAGCCTTCCAGGGATTGCCATGCCGCATCTGCTGGCTGGGCATGGGCGAACGCGAAAAAGCTGGCTTGCTCTTCAACCAACTGGTGCGCGAAGGCAAGGTGAAGGCGCCTATCGTAATTGGCCGTGACCATTTGGACTGCGGTTCGGTGGCCTCGCCGTACCGCGAGACCGAAGGCATGTTGGACGGTTCTGACGCCGTTTCTGACTGGCCTTTGCTCAACCTGATGGCCAACACCAGCGGCGGCGCTACCTGGGTGTCATTCCACCACGGCGGCGGCGTAGGCATTGGCTACTCACAGCACGCGGGCATGGTGATTCTGGCAGACGGCACAGACCGTGCCGATCGTTGTCTGCGCCGCGTTCTGCACAATGACCCGGCCATGGGTATCTTCCGTCACGCAGATGCGGGCTATGAAACTGCTCAAGAGAACGCTGAGAAATTCGGTCTGAACGTATAAGAAATACCTGTGATGAGCCTTTCCGTTTTTGGCCTGTTTTCTCGTAAACAGACTAAAAACGGAAAGGCTTTTTACAAAACTTTATGGTGAATTCTACATGAACCGCTAACCATGTGCAGGGCATCTTGGGGATATCATCATCACGCTAAGCACAGATTAAATCTCTAGCTACAACAGGCATAGAGCCTGGCACATTTTTAGAACATCCTATTTAATTCTATTACCTTATCCTAAAACTATGGCAAAAGCATCGTTTCTCTTAATCGGGCCGTTTGCGCAGGCGGTGACCATGGCCGGTTTGTCCCTGAACGGACCTCTGTTGGATGAAGCCCTGCCTATTGCAGAACAAGCCGGGGTTCTGGTGCATGACGGGAAAATAGTGAAAATAGAGGCCTTCGCGCACCTGCTCAAAGAAGCCGAAGAACAACTGTATTCCGTTCAATGGATAGAGGAGCCAATGGTGTTATTGCCCGGGCTGATTGATGCGCACACGCACCTTTGTTTTGCGGGGTCCAGGGCTAAAGACTACGCTTTGCGCATAGCGGGTAAAACCTACTTAGAGATTGCCAGAAGCGGCGGCGGCATCCTGGACACCGTGCGCAAAACCAGAAAAGCCAGCCAAGCAGAACTGGAGCAAAGCCTGCTGCAACGCTGTCAACGGCATTTACAAGAAGGCGTGACCACCTGCGAAGTCAAGAGTGGCTACGGGCTAACCCTGGAGGATGAACTGAAAATGCTGCGCGCCATCCAGAACGTAAGCCAGCAGCAGCCTTTGGAATTGGTGCCTACCTGCTTGGCGGCGCACATGGTGCCGCCGGAGTTTGAAGATGGGGCCACCTACCTGAAGCATGTAGTGGAAATTTTGCTGCCCCAGGTAAAAGCCGAAGGCCTAGCCAACCGCGTGGACATTTTCATAGAAGACACCGCCTTTGACGAAGCAGACGCCTTAAGCTACCTGAAAGACGCCCAGGACCTGGGCTTTGACATCACCGTCCACGCCGACCAATTCTCTACTGGCGGCAGTGAAGTAGCCGCCCGCGTGCATGCTGCCAGCGCTGACCACCTGGAGGCCAGCGGCGAAGAGGAGATTGATATAATGAAAGAAGCCGGCGTGGTGGCCACCGTTTTGCCAGGTGCTTCGGTAGGTTTGGGCATGCACTACGCTCCCGCCCGCAAAATGCTGGACGCCGGCCTCTGCGTCGCCATTGCCACGGATTGGAACCCCGGCTCCGCGCCCATGGGCGACTTATTGCTACAAGCCGCCTTGCTGGGCGCTGCCCAAAAACTTACCATGGCTGAAACCTGGGCCGGCATCACCTTCCGCGCCGCCCACGCTCTTCGCCTATCAGACAGAGGCACCCTGACCACCGGTCAACTAGCAGACATGATTGCTTTCAATACTGATGATTACCGGGAGATTCTCTATGTGCAAGGCAAGCTGAAACCAAGCAAGGTTTGGAAGAAGGGGATATTGGTGTAGTATAGGAGACACAAGATTTAAGACACAAGACAAAAGACCCACAGGTTGTGAGGAGGTTCTTTTCTAGAAAGCACTTCCTTCTTTTCTTGTCATCCTGAAAGGGCTATGTGGGCAAACTAAACACGCAGTAGCAATGAAACAATCATCTCTATAACTTTTAATAATGGAGTAAACTCACTGAAAAGGCGCTACTACAGCTTGCCCACAAGGTTCTTTCAGAATGACAAAGTGGGTGAATTACCTTTAGAAATTACCATGGCAAATTTTGCTGACTGTTTTTGGCCTGTTTTCTAGAAAACAGGCCAAAAACAGTCAGACTTTAATAAAAATCAACCTGCATTTAAGCAACTTAACTATCGTTACAATACATAACCAAGCCCCATGTACAAACCCACAGACGCCCAGACCTGGAAAGGAAGAGTAGATGCAGCAGATGGTGAGTTGGGCTTGCGCTGGCACCAGGTCATGCAATTGCTCAGGCTGTCGCCGGACCAGGAATTGCCACAGGTGGCGCCGGGCAGGCGGGGGGTTGCTTTCTTGGGGTTCTGCTGTGATGAGGGCGTGCGCCGGAACCAGGGCAGGGTAGGGGCCGCCAGTGCGCCGCCGTTGATTCGGCAAGCCATGGCGTCCTTCGCGAACCACTTATCTAGCAATTATTCCCTTCATGATGCGGGTGATGTGCTAGTGTTGAATCAGCATCTAGAAGAAGCGCAGATGCAATTGGGCAAGAAGGTCCAAGCCTTACAGGAGCATGGGTACAAAACCATTGTCTTAGGCGGAGGGCACGAAACGGCGTATGGGCATTTTCTGGGCTTGCAATCTGGATTGCAGGGAGAGGAGACATTGGGTATCATCAACTTTGATGCCCATTTTGACTTGCGCAGTTATGCCAATCAACCTAGTTCCGGAACGCCTTTTTTGCAGATAGCAGATGCCTTAGAAAAGCAGAACAAAGACTTTAACTACCTCTGTCTGGGCATTCAGGAATATGGCAACACGCGGGCCTTGTTCAACACCGCAAAAAACCTGGGTACAGAATATGTACTGGCGCAGGACTTGCATATGTTCAAAGCCGAGGCTCTAAAAACCGACGTGCAGGCCTTTCTATCCAAAGTAGACAAAGTGTATGTGAGCATTGATTTAGACGTCTTCGCGGCGGGGTATGCGCCTGGGGTGAGTGCCCCGGCGGCCATGGGCGTTCAACCAGACATTGTGCTGTTGCTCTTGCAAGAGATAATGAAATCTGGGAAGGTGCTGAGCCTGGATGTGGTGGAGCTGAATCCTCAGTTTGACATAGACAGCAGAACGGCCAAATTAGCAGCCTCGCTCATCTACCACAGCGTTATGAATTGGCGTTAGTAGCCGTGGGCAGGTGCAGGGTTTCTTTGTAGCGCATGCGGTAGGCGTTGAGCGCGGTGGTACCCAGTTTCTGCAGCAACATGTAATTGGCTACCGCGCCCACGGGGGCGCCGATGATGGGAATAAATTGCGCCATCTTGGCCAGGTCAATGTAGTCGCGGTACTCTTGCTGGAAGGTGCGCCAGTCAAACTGATTGATGTCCTCGGGGAGGTGCTGTTTCTGGGTTTCCCAATCCACCATCTGCAAGTACACCTCGCGGCGGTGCTGGTGACTGCTGAACGCCAGCTGGAAGATGTGCAGTAAATACACCCGCTCCCTGTAGTCACGCACGTCAAACCCCGACAGGCTACCTATCTCAAACAGCAGTTTCAGTTTCAGGCTCAACAGCAGTGGGAAGTCGGCCAAACCCAGTAGGATACCGCCGGCGCCTGTGATGCCTCCCTCGGCGGCGGCTGTCTTTTTATAGAACTCAATGCGCTCTATCACCGCGGCTTCCTGGGCCTGCAGGCTGGAATAGGAAACCGGCGGCCGGGACGTAATCTTCGCCCCAAACAGCACGGCCTTAATCATTTGCCTCAAGGTAGTGGTGATGCCCTTATGGACCTTCTCCGGAATGAAGCTGTTTACCTTCTTTTGGAAACGGGCCGCCAACTGGTTGATGATAGTAGGCCGACGGAGCATCTGCTCCTGCCATGCTCGCAACTCATGCATGACCTGTTGCTCATACTGGTGGTGTTCCATTTCCATTGAATTTCCTTGAGTTTACCGCGGTACCATCCCTCAAAACGCCGCTTGAATTTGTGAAGTTTTATTAGTCGCTAGTTCCTAACTCAATTCCTAACTCAATTCTTAACTCCAAAATCTTATAGCCTGTGTCGCAATTCAATTGGAGTTGGTTTTCTTCCAAAACTTCCATCTCCCAAATGACTGAAGGAATCTGAGTTTTTAACTCAATGATGGTAAGACCTACAGTGTCAAAATACAAGAGAGACGAGTGAGGACTTTTGGTTGAGTCCCATTGTTGGAGGAATATGCCGTCTTTATAGTGAAAGAACCAGTCTCCAAATGTTTTGCCATCAAAATCATGGAGTAATGGCTCACTTTTAACTGAAAAATAGCCCGGTCCGAATCGAATCTCACCTTCAAGGTTTTGGAACAGTTTGATGGAATTCATTTCAGTCCAATAGGTCCATTGCTCTATTGTGCTGGATTTAGTCAATTGGGCTTTCATTCGGAGCTTTTCTCCTTTAGTCCATGAAAATCTTTGGTAGACCGAGAGGAAGCTTGCAGGAATCATTAAAAGAAGTCCTCCTAGCAGAATTATGGGAGTGAATAATAAAGACAAAAAGTGAAAGGAGAAGCTTTTTAAACTTCTCCTTCCTTCTGGCTTACTAACTAAGCCTGATTCTTTTACTTTTATTTGACTCAATGATTAGTGGCTAGAAGACACTGCCTAATTACCTATTTACTGCGTTTCCCGCCTCTGGTGCCCGCGGTGCGTTTGGCTGGGCCAGAAGCTTTAGACTTGCGGTTGGCCGCTGACTTAGGATTGCCCGGATTAGCCAATGGTCTTGAGCCAGTTTTGGTAGGCGCCGCGCTTTTGGGTCCTCTGGTAGAAGCGGGTTTTGGTCTGCCGGTGGCTTCTGCCTTCGGTTTGCCAGCGCCTGTTCCGGTGCCGGTTTTCTTGGCCGGGTACTTGGCCTTGCGCTCAAAGTATTCACGTTTTACTTCTCCGGGCAGGGTGCGCTTGTGCTCAGAGGCCGGAAGCGACTGCTGAGGTTTGGCGTAGTGTACCTTCACGCCAAACTCTTCCTCTTCGCGAAGGTCTGAGAAGTCGTTCTCAGCTTCCTCAGCGGCCTGTTTGGCGGTGGTTCTTGTCTTAGCCGAAGCCTCTTCGGTTTTGGAAGAATCTGATACTGCTTCCAACAAACCTTTCATCTCATCCGGTGACAAATGACGCCAATGGCCGGTAGGCAAGTCGGCTAGCTTCACGTTCATGATGCGCGTCCGCTTCAAGCTGGTGGCCTTGTATTCCAAGGCTTCGCACATGCGGCGCACCTGGCGGTTCCAGCCCTGCGTGAGCACAATGGTAAAGCTTTTGATGCCGCGTTTCTGCACGAAGCACTTCTTGGTCACGCCTTCAAACAAACGCACGCCGTTGCTCATCTTGGCAATGAACTCATCGGTCACGGGCTTATCTACCGTCACCAGATACTCCTTGTCATGATTGTTGTCGGCGCGCAGAATCTTGTTCACCAAATCCCCGTCATTGGTCAGGAAAATCAGCCCCTCAGTAGGGTTGTCCAGACGACCGATGGGGAAGATGCGTTTGGGATAGCCGATGAAGTCAATGATGTTGGTTTTGTCCTTCGGGTCTGTGGTGGAGGTCACCCCGGCCGGCTTGTTGAAGGCCAACACGATAGGGCGGTCCGACGGCTTCTTGGACTTGATGGTTTCGCCGTCCACTGCCACTACGTCGCCGGGTTTCACAGAGGCCCCCATTTTGGGGATGCGGTCATTGATGGTCACGCGGCCTTCTTCAATGTAGCGGTCGGCCTCTCTTCTAGAGCAGAAGCCAGAGTCACTGATGTATTTATTTAAGCGTACTTGTTCGTCTTTTGACATGGTGATGTGATTCTTGGGTGATAGAATGTTGCGCGGGTGACTCCTCTTTACTTACCGCCGAAGGTTTTTACGTACAGGTATTCCACCTTTGTACGAGCCCAGGGCGTCTTGCGGAGAAACTTGAGGCTGGATTGGATGCTGGGGTCGCTGACAAAGCAGTTAATCCTGATGCGTTCGCCCAGCTTCTCCCAACCGTAATACTCTACTAGTTGAGCTAGAATGGTTTCCAGGGTTTTTCCGTGAAGGGGATTGTTCTTCTGTGTTTCCACGCGCTTCTTCTATGATAATGTTTGTGACAATTGCTCCAAGGCAAGACCAGTGGTAACCTTCTTGAATAGAAGCTTTCTAGTCTGTACTCAACAATTCAAGATTTTGATGCGCACTGAAGCAAGACGCAAAGGTACCAACATTTGCGCGGACTACAGGATTTAATTGAGAAGGGAAGGGAGAGATGCCGTTTTCGGGCTGTTTTCCGGAAAACAGCCCGAAAACGGATATGAATATGTTACAGGCAGTATTTCTCTACGGCCACGGCCACGCCATCTTCAATGCTTTTCAAGGTGACTTCATTGGCCACAGCTTTTACCTCATCGCGGGCGTTGGCCACGGCAATGCCCAGTCCCACTTCCTGCAGCATGTGAATGTCATTGTAATTGTCCCCGAAGGCAATCACCTCAGACAGCTGGATGTTGTGTTTCTGCAGGATTAACTCCAGACCCGAGGCTTTGGAAATGGCTTTGGGCGCCAGTTCCAGGTACGTGTCTTTGGAACGGTAGATGTGAATCTCTTCGCCAAACTGCTTATTTAAGGCTTGCTCTAAGGCATGAATCTCTTCTTCAGGACCCATGAGCATGATTTTGTGCGCGCCGGTGTCGGCTTGTTGCCAGTTTTCCAGCACTTGGGCGGGGTGTTGCAGGATGGCCTTGGCTTTGGTGATTTTCTCTTCGCGCTCGGTCCACTGGTCCATTTGCGGGGCGTACCAGAAATCCTCTTGGTACAAGCTCATGTGCACCTGCGTGCCCTGAGTCATTTCCAGAATAGGCTGGCAAATGGACACCGGTATCATCACAGTCTCCAGCACCTCGGGCGTGTGAGCGCCATCTGCATAATGCAAGACATAGCCTCCGTTGTAGCAGATGAGCGATGATGGGTGCACGCCCAATTCCTTCTGCAAATGGTACATAGCGCTGGGCATTCGGCTGGAGGCCAGAACCACCGGGAAATCTTTGGGCAAGCGCTGTATAGTGGCAATGGTTTTAGGAGATAACTGACGGTCTTTGTTCAAAAGGGTGCCATCAATGTCTGTGCAGAAGGCTTTCAAAATCATAAGGCAAAGGTAATAAAGCAGATTCTATAGCCCATTCTTTTTTAAAATGTTCAGGTCACGCGCCTGATTTCCAAAAAGGTAGAAGCAGTAAATTGTAATCCCCACAAAGCAAATTGTTAAGAGGGTGCCCCATTGTTTCTTAGCTTTTGATTCGCTCCCCAGCTTTTCAACTATCTTAAGGTATCTGCCATTTTTTATGAAATATAAATAGTTGCCCAACACAAAAGCCGCCAACAATAGAATCCCATTGAGAGGAGTCTCTAAATGTATCTCTGGAAAGAATCTGACTTTGAGGTAGCTGTACACACTAACTGCGTCGATAAAACACAGAAATGATAAAAACATTAGAGCAGAGAACTCTGGTGTCCTCTTAGTTTTTACCCAATTGGTAAACAGAAGCAGGTTATAAAACAGGTAATTGTAAAAATAGCTCATCACTATCTAGTGTTTTCTTTTCGTCTGTACCCTGAAAGACTGAGGAGACTGCTTGATAATTATTATAAATCCAACTCCCTAATCCTAACCTTCTCCCTCAGTGAGAAAGAACTGACGTTGACTCATTTTTGGCCTGTTTTCCTGTAATCAGGCCAAAAACGAAATTACTTGTCATCGTCAATCTTAATTTATTTAGCCGTTTGCAACAACTTCTCAGCCCTAAATAAACCATCGGCGGCTTGGAGAATCTTGGCTTTCAGTTTTGGATTGTAATCTGGATTCTGAGCTAAAAACGAGCGCACGGTATTGGCGGCAGACGTGGTGCCATAAGACCCGAAAGTTGTCGATAGCCAGCTATAAGGGAAGAAGATGTCACCGGTCTGTTGAATCTCGGTGAGCAGGTTCAGGCTCTCAGCCAGGTATTTCTCTGAGGTGGCAGTGCGCAGGGGATGGTGCAAGTAACCCAACGCTGACAAGACCCAGGACTCTTTCTCACGGTTCTCTGGATTCTTCAAAGAAGCAAAGAAGGCATCGCGCACTTTCACGTCACCAGACAAGGCAGGAAGCAAGAACTGCATGCGCTGTTTACGGTCTGGATTGGGGATGCGGCTCATCTGCTGTTGCAAAATCTCAGCGCTGTTGGGGTAGTCGCGCACGGCCAGGGCCAAGGCCAAAGAGGTGTAGTCGTCCTCGGTGAGTTTGGCGCCCTCGGGGGCTTGTTCCTCTTTCCAGATTTGGTAGAGTTGCTGTTGCGCTTCTTTGGTCAGGGCAATGCTCTGGTAGGTTTTAAACAGCAGTTTCTTGAAGTTAGGCTTGGCCTGTTTCTGCACCGCATGAACCAACTCTTTCTCCAGTTCTGGGGCCAGTTTGTTTCTGTCTGCGGCAGATAATAATCGCCAGTAGATGTCACTTAGTTGGCCGGTCATCAGTTTCAGGTTCAGTTCTTCAGGCTCCTGCGCCAAGCCTTTTCTATAGGCGTCCAGCAGTTGGCGCGGCGTCACCGACCTGCCGTTGAGCATGTTCTCATACAGGTTAATGTACGCCGAGGCTCTCTCAACCGGGCTCTTCAAACTATACATAGAACCCAGCAGTTTGGCATCTACCGGAAACACGCCATAGCCCTGACCCGTGCTATTGAAAAGCACATACAAAGGCGCGACTTTGCCCACGGCACCTAGCACGGTCACTTGTGCCTGGTTGGCGTTTACAGTCACTTGCTCCACGCGGTTAGGATACACCAGGGCTACTTCAAAAAACTGGGGCCAGACGCGGGCCGAGCCATCTTCGCCTTTCTGCGAGATGCGCAGTTCAGAGATGGTGCCGTTGGCGGTCTTCAGGTCATAGTCAAAGACTGGGCGGCCGGGCTCATTCACCCACACCTGGTTCCAGGCTTGCAAATCTTGCGGAGTAAGCGCGTCTAGAATCTGGATGAGCTCTGGCCAAGTGGCGTTGCCGTTGGCGTACGTTTTCAAGTACTGGCGCAGACCTTGCTTGAACGGCTCTTCGCCCATGAGGCGCTCCAGTTGGCGCATCATGATGGGGGCCTTGTGATAAATGATGTTGCCGTACATGGAGCCCGCGTCCTGCAAGTTCTCCAAGTTTTGCCGGATGGGGTTGGCACCCGCCGTCCGGTCAATGCCGTAGGCCGCCGGGAAATGGTCGGTTAAAAACTTGAGGTCATAATTGGAGTTGGCCACGGCTACCTGTGTGATTTTATCGGCCATGAAATTGGCGAAGACTTCTTTCATCCAGACGTCATTGAACCACTCCATGGTCACCAAATCCCCGAACCACATGTGCGCCGTCTCATGCGAAATCAAGCTAGAGCGGGCAATTTTCTGGTCCTGCGTAGCGCCTTCGTCCAGGAACAGGGTAGAGGCTTTGTATTGGATGGCGCCCACGTGCTCCATGCCACCGTACTGGAAGTCTGGGATGGCCACGAAATCAAATTTCTGGAAGGGGTATTTTATCTGGGTGTAGTCTTCCATAAAGGCCAGCGCATCGCCGTGAATCTGGAAGATAGGCTCCAAGCTTAATTTCAATTTCTTTTGGTCGGTTTCGCGGTGCAGAAAGTGCATGGTGCGGCCCTTTACCGCTTGGCTCACGTGCTGGAATTTTCCGGCGGCAAATGAGAACAGGTAGGTACTGATGGTGTCTGATTTTTGGAACCGATAGGTCTTGTCATTGGCCGTCACCGTAGAATCTTGCAGAGCGCCGTTGGCCAAGGCCTTCCAGTCTTTGGGCAGGGTCAAGGTCAGTTCAAACGTCGCCTTCAGGTTGGGTTGGTCGAAGCAGGGGAAAACGGTCCGGGCGCGGTCGGGCACCAAGAGCGTGTACAGGTAGTCTTCGTTTCTGTTCAGAGACAAATCTCCGGCAATGAAGTCAATCTCCACCACGTTGGCACCAACTTTCAAGGATTTAGCCGGAAGGACAATGTGCTCTTTTGCAATACTTACGGGCACTGGTTTGCCGTTTACCTTGACGCTTTTCAGATGGTCGGACTTTTCCTTGAAATCCAGTTGCAGGGGCTGGTCGTTGTCCTTCAGCACGAAGCTGATTTTCTCACTGGCCTGGATGAGTGCTTGCTTCTGCGCCGGAATGTTGAGGTGCAGAGAATAGCCCAGGTTTTGCAGGACGGAGCGCCGGTGTTCGGCTAGCTTTTTAGAGACACCGGCCTCTACGGCGACTGCCGGAGAAGCTGGGCCCAATTTGGATGGACTGCAAGAAAGGGAGGCCACCGCGGTGAGAAGTAACAGGCCGTTTGAGAGGGTTTTGATATATTTATGTTTCATGCCATGCTAAAGCTACAAAGGAATAGGCGAATTCCTGTCTAATTCCCTGAGGCCCTAGCAAAGGCATGCACATTAGATGCGTTTTTGGCTTGATTTCCAGAAAACAAGCCAAAAACGGGTGCTCATTTCCTGATACGCATAGCATGTTTGATAAACCAACCTTGAAAGTAGTAGTCGCCTCTGGCAATCCAGTGAAGGTAAGCGCAGTGTTGGGCGGTTTGCAGCAGATGCTCCCGCACACCACCATAGAAACGGTTTCCGTGACGGTGCCCTCTGGCGTGGCAGACCAACCCATGACCGATGCAGAGACGCTCACCGGCGCGCTCAACCGCGTGCAGAATGCCAAAGAAGCCCACCCCGAGGCTGATGCCTGGGTAGGCATTGAGGGTGGCGTGGATTATCTGCAGGGAGAACTGGCCACCTATGCGTGGGTCGTCATTCAAACCGAGGATTTGGTGGGCAAAGCCCGCTCCGGCACGTTCTTCTTACCAAAAGCAGTGCAAGAATTGGTAGAACAAGGCTTGGAATTAGGAAAAGCTAACGACCAGATTTTCTCCCGCATCAACTCCAAGCAGAAAGGTGGCGCCATCGGCATCTTGACGGATGAAGTGCTGGATAGAAAACAACTCTATGAACAGGCGGTCATCCTGGCATTGGTGCCGCATAAGAATAGAGAGCTGTATAGGACTCAGTCGTCTAATGCCTAGCGTATAAAGGTAATTACCTTGACTTCGTTTTGGCCCAATTTCCAGAAAACAAGGCAAAAACGGCCATCCATTTTAACCTTCTTCCATGTCCAGAACTTCAGCAACAGACACCTCGCATATTCAGCTTTTCCCGCTGGGGGACAGTGCGTTGGTGGTGCAGTTTGGCGAAGGGATTTCTAGTGAGATTCATAGACAGGTGCGGGCGTTTGCGGAGTACGTGGAGGCGCATCCGTTTTATGGATTTGTGGAGCAGGTGCCGGCCTACACCTCGGTGACCATTTATTACAACCCATGGCTCACCAGCCTGAAAGGGAAGGTCAACCCGTATGAAACCGTGGTTACTCTGGTGGAAGACATGCTGGAAAAAGGAATAAGCGCTTCCCGCAACAAAAAGAAAATCATCCAAGAGATTCCGGTGTGTTACGGAGGTGATTTCGGGCCGGATTTACCTTTTGTAACTGAGCACTCAGACCTGACCGTAGAGGAGGTCATTGCCCTCCATGCAAAGCCGAAGTACCTGGTCTACATGATAGGCTTCGCGCCCGGCTTTCCGTATCTGGGCGGATTGAATGCCCGTTTGGCCGCGCCTAGAAAGTCCACGCCCCGGCCAGTGATTCCTGCTGGGTCGGTGGGGATAGCGGGCCAGCAGACGGGCGTGTACCCCATGCAGACCCCGGGCGGCTGGCAGTTGATAGGTAGAACGCCTCTTCAACTGTTTGACGCCAACAGAGAAAACCCCAGCCTGTTGCAAATGGGTGATTACGTGCAGTTTGTGTCCATAAGTCAAGAGGAATTCCATTCTTTACAAGCGGAGCAACATGGGGCTTAAGATAGAGAAGCCGGGCCTGCTGACCACAGTGCAGGACCTGGGCCGGAATGGGCACCAGAAAGAAGGGGTGATTGTGAGCGGCGCCATGGATGCGCTGGCCCTCAGGATAGGCAACCTTTTGGTGGGCAACCCAGAGAATACGGCTTCGCTGGAAATGTCCTTGCTGGGACCTGTCCTTTCGTTCACGCAGGACCATGTGATCGCTGTCACGGGTGTAGACCTTTCCCCTAAAATTGACGGGGAGCCCATTCCGCTGTGGCGGCCGGTCTTGGTCAAGAAAGGGGCCAGGCTCTCGTTTGGTGCTCCTAAAACTGGGGGCAGGGCTTATCTGTGTGTGGCCGGTGGTATTGCGGTGGAGCCCATCCTGGGAAGCGCCTCTACTTACTTGAAAGCCGGTTTCGGAGGCTGGCACGGGAAAGCGCTTGCCGTTGGCGTTGAACTGGAGACGAATGCGGTTTCACCAGAAATGCTTTCCTTCTTGCAGAAGTTAGAAGGCAGACTAGCTGGTAAATCTTTCGCTGCAAGTTCCTGGACACCATCGCCTGAGGTACTGCCAGCGTATTCCCATAACCCCACCATACGGGCGGTGCGCGGGCCGGAGTATGACTGGTTTACGCCCGAAAGCAAGGCCTCTTTTTGGCAGGCCCCTTTTCAGATAACGCCGCAATCAGATAGAATGGGGTTTCAACTGGAAGGAGCTACGTTAGAATTGCAGAAACCGCAAGAGTTGCTGTCCACGGCGGTGACTTTTGGGACGGTACAGGTACCCTCCAACGGAAACCCCATCGTGCTCTTGGCCGACCACCAGACCACGGGCGGCTACCCCAGAATTGCGCAGGTCATCACGGCTGACCTCTCCAAGTTGGCGCAAACAATGCCAGGCCAATTTCTCCAGTTCCAGGTAGTGATTTTGGAAGAGGCGCAATACATGTACATAAAACAAGAGCGGAACCTGGAGAAGCTAAAGCAAACTTTATCCCTTACATTCAAGGCATGAATACTTCTTTGACGGTAGATGTAAACTGTGACCTCGGCGAAAGCTTTGGCGCCTACCACCTTGGCAACGATGAGGCCATTCTGCCCTTTGTCACGTCCGCCAACATTGCCTGCGGGTTTCATGCCGGCGACCCATCAGTCATGAAGAAAACGGTACGGTTGGCTTTGGCTAATAGCGTAGCCATTGGTGCGCATCCAGGCTTTCCAGACTTGGTAGGCTTTGGCCGGAGAGAGATGGCCGCCACCCCCGAGGAAGTGTATGACATGGTAGTCTACCAGATAGGCGCGCTTTCTGCGTTTGTCCAGGCCCAAGGCGGACAATTGCACCATGTAAAACCACACGGCGCCTTGTACAATATGGCGGCGGTGAATGCAGGTTTAGCCCAAGCCATTGCCGAGGCTGTTTATCATGTACACCCCAATTCCATTTTGTATGGCTTGGCCGGAAGCGAGCTTATCACAGCCGGACAAAAACTTGGGTTGACCGTAGCCCAGGAAGTCTTCGCGGACAGAACCTACCAAGCGGATGGTACCTTGACGTCGCGCAAGCAACCCCATGCCTTAATCATAGACCAGCACGAGGCGGTAGCGCAAGTTCTGCGCATGGTCCAAGAAGGGAAGGTGCGGTCCCAGCAGGGCACAGACGTGCAGATTCAGGCAGATACCATCTGTGTACACGGCGACGGGGCCCATGCGCTGGAATTTGCTCGGATTTTACACCAAACACTTACGCAAGAAGGCATCACGCTCAAAGCCATGGACACCGTATGAAATCAACCAAAAACTGGAGTGTTCTGCTAGGGGCGGCCTTCCTGATGGCTACCTCGGCGGTAGGTCCGGGCTTTTTGACGCAGACCACCGTGTTCACGCAGAAGCTGGGCGCCAGTTTCGGGTTTGTGATTCTGGTGTCTATTCTCCTGGACATTGTGGTGCAGTTGAATGTCTGGCGCGTGATTGCCGTGTCAGAGAAGCGTGCCCAAGAAATTGCCAACCTCGTGCTACCCGGTCTGGGCGTGTTCATTTCCCTCTTGATTGTCTTGGGCGGATTTGCCTTTAACATTGGCAACGTGGGCGGGGCCGGGCTGGGCTTTCAAGTGCTGTTAGGCTTAACGCCAGAGACCGGAGCCGTTATTGCGGCGGCCATTGCCATCGTGATTTTCCTGGTGCGCGAAGCCGGCAAAGTCATGGACCGTTTCGCTCAAATCATGGGCCTGCTCATGATTATACTCATTATTTACGTGGCCGTGGTGTCTGCACCGCCATTAAGGGAGGCCGTCGTGAAAACCGTCCTGCCCGACCAATTAGACCTGATGGCCATCATTACGCTGGTGGGCGGTACCGTGGGCGGATACATCACCTTCGCCGGTGGGCATCGCTTGCTGGATGCCGGCATACGGGGCGAGGCCGCTTTGCCCAGCGTGAATGCCAGCGCCGTTTCTGGGATTACTGTGGCTTCCATTATAAGGGTATTTCTGTTTCTGGCCACTTTGGGCGTAGTGAGCAAAGGCTTGGTCTTGGATGAAGCAAATCCGCCGGCCTCGGTGTTTCAACTGGCCGCCGGGGCGGTGGGGTACAAGCTGTTCGGGTTGGTGATGCTGGCTGCGGCAGTTACGTCCATTGTGGGCTCTGCCTACACCTCGGTCTCTTTCCTAAAGTCCTTCCACCCCCGTATTGCCGCTAATGAAAAGTGGTTCATCATCGGGTTCATCGCCATTTCTACCATCATCTTTGTCCTGATTGGTAAACCAGTGCAACTATTGATTTTAGCTGGCTCCTTGAATGGCTTGATCCTGCCCATCACGCTGGCTACCATCTTAATTGCCGCGTACAGGTTCAACATCATTGGCACTTACAAACACCCGCTTTGGCTTGCCATTCTGGGTGTTGTGGCGGTGCTGATGATGGCGTATATGGGCGGGTATACCTTGGTCCAGCAGTTGCAGCAGTTGTTTGCGTAACCTCTTGTAAATAAAGATTTCCTCCATATCTTTTCAGAAAGATTCATATCTACTTGTCTCTGTTTCCATGAAAACCAAACTCCAGCTTCTATTGCTGTTGGTATTGTGCACCATGTGCGGCCAGCCACAGAAAAACTATGTGGCAAAAGTAAAGCTCCTGCAACTAGATGAAGATAACTTCTATGACAAAGAGCTGGTGTATGACGTCATTTTTGATGCGCAGGAACTGGAGATTGACTCTGTGAAGAACCTGAGCCGCCAATTGTTTTTGCAAGGCATGGACCAGTTCATCAATAAGAAGAACCCAACCCAAGCGGTAGAACTGCTAAAGAAATCCATCCGGGTTTTCCCAGACGCCAAAACGTATTATGAATTGGGTAACGCCATTGTAGAGTCACAGCTCTGGACCCATGAGGCCATCAAAGCCTATGAGGTGGCCGACCATCTACAGTTTCAGCCCAAGGCCAACATCAACTTCGCCAAAGCTACTGCCTATGCTAAAATAGAGCAGGAGAAGCAACAGAATGAGTACCGGGGTAATGCGTACAGTGAGCTATACAGAGCTTTTGAAAATGGTTTTTCAGATACGCTTCTGCTCTTTAAAAACCCATCCTTGAAACTTGTATATAATTCTCCTGAGTTTCAGAAACGCTTAGGCTATCTGCGCATGAGTCAGGAGGAGCGCCTACCAGACAACCAGTACGCACTGTTCCTGAAGTCCTTTAAGCCAGCCTCTCAGCCTTTTGAGATTCCTTTGGATAAGGTAGACATGAAGGCGTACAACCAGGCCGTTAGCTATGATTTTGCCAAGTTTATACCAGAGATGCAGAACACCAGCTTTGGACGTGATGTCTCTCATGACTTCTTCTTCGTGGCCAAAGTGGCGGAAACACCCCAATACACAGCGCTCCTCTATTCTTCGGTGAGCTTTTATGAAGAAGACATGCAACCGGTGCTTACCAAGTTGGTCACCTTCAATAGCACCAGAAAACAAATAGCCTCTCTACTGTTCAGTTGCCAGTGCTCTGCTGAGAAAGTGAAAAAAGGGAAAATTGAGAACAACCTCATCACTTTAGAAGACTTTAAACGCATCTGGAAACAACCCATAGACAAGGTGAGTTTTGAAGAAAACTCTGTTCTTAAATACGAGCCTCTGGCCACCGCCACGTACCGCCTGACAGACACCGGAGAGATTGTAGCAGAAGAGGTTCCTGCCAATTACAAAGACACCAAAATCATAGCCTCTAAAAACTAACGTTCTATGAAATCAATTGTAAGAATTTTAGTCTTGGCGGGGTTTGGTTTTTCTTTGGCTCAATGTACATCCAAGCCAGAAGTGCAGACCGTGGTCAAGCAGGTGCCTGTACTAAGGGCAAGCAGTATCTACCAAGCAGACTCTGTGTACAGGTTCAAAAGTGAGCACCTTGACTTTAACCAGGAAATGACGCTTTCTTACCTAGAGAAAGCCACTGAGGTGGAAGAAAGTAATCTTGAAAGAGCCATTTATTATGTAAAAAGGGCTATTACCCTACAACCTGCTTTGGACTACTATAAAAGGTTGGCTGGTTTATTAGTGAAGGCTGACAGACCGGAGGAATTGCTACAATTGTACCAGCTCATTTTACAAAAACATACCTTCTCCCTTGCTCGCCATGGCAACATCACAGAATTCTTGTTTGAGAAGCCAGATGAGGCCACTGCCTATGAGTACCTGACCTTGGTCCTTCTGAAACAAGAGTATGCCTTTGGAGAGACTTTGTCTGAACTGCAAGAACTTGGTTTCTCTATGGTCAACCTAAAAGAAAGGTTATCGAAAGATGAGCGTTTAAAGCTTATTCCCACCTCTGAGCGGTATAAGAGCCTTATGTTATACTTTCTTCCAGAAGAAGAGTTGGCCTCTTTTGTTAGAAGTGAGGACAATTTTCAAAATCTGTTGTCTTCTATCAAAGACAGCGCCTCTGTTTTTGAGATAGACAAGCAAGAAGTGGCGGCATTCAATTACCAAGAGTCAGAAATGCCTGAGGATTATGACGGTGCTCAAGATATAAGAAATCATTATGGTCTCTTTCTACAGGAGAAACACCAACAGCCCAAGGAGTGGTATGCGTACAATTTTAAGCGCAAAATCAAGATAAATGACAACGTGCAGGCTGTTGTATACGCCATTGATTCTTCTGCATTGGCAAGCCCTGTGAATATGCGTCACATCTATTACCGTCTGGTCACTTACACCAGAAAAGGTCAACTCATCGGCTCTGAAATTGTGGCTACCCAGGCAGGAGAACATTTATCTACGGCAAGCTTTCAACATAACACCTTCACGGTAACTGACCATACGCGCTTCTGGAAGAAGCCCTATCAGAAAGATGATTTTGACAATTTTCTTGTGAAGACGGAGAAAGTAGGGGAGCGTAGGTTTGAGATTCTACCTGATGGGAAGATTGTTCCTGCCAAAGCTCCAGTCGCTCCAATTGATTCTACGCAGGTAACGGCAAGCGCCGTCTTTTAATCAGCCATTCGGCTATCAGCAGGTTAGGAATCCAGCTTAGCCACGCAATCCAGACGTACATCTCACGGCCATGCAAATGATGTATGTGTGAAAAGAAAGGAAGAAGCCATGCCAAGGTTCTCAAAGTAATGGCAGACAGCGTAAGCGCGTAACTACGGTACATAAAGGCTTGGTGGGAGGGTATATCTTTGGTAACTGCTTTTCTGTACCCTTGCCATGTAAAGTACCACCATAGCACTGAGATAATCCCGAAGGAGAGTTTGGCCCAGAAGCCACCGCTGGCATAGAAGGCCATAACCAAACCAGAAGGAGCGCTTACCAATAAAATAGCGGCCACATATATTCTCCCTGCCCACTTGTGTACAGCAGGGTAGTGTAGAAGCAAATGCCTCACAAACTGAAAAAGCCCTGTAACTAATACTAGCAGGCTTGAGGTGATATGGGTATAAAAGGCTATCCGCCAGCTGACTATATGTAGAATGGATTGCTTGGTTAACAAGAAGTCTACATCATACTTAAAGGACAGGTACGGCCAGGTGATTCTTGCCATTAAAACGACGAAGAACAATCCTAGGAGTAACAGTAGGATCTGTAAGGTTTTGTACAGGATAGTCACACAGGCACATTCAACAAAGCCATAAGGTAGTATCAAAAATGAAAAGTTGCTAATTCCAAATCAAGGCATTGGGCCTGAGAGTTACAAGCATGCGCTCTGGCTGGCATTTCTGGACTTGGTGGCGGTAGTGATGATGGCGTACATGGGCGGGTATACCTTGGTCCAGCAGTTGCCGCAGTTGTTTGCGTAAGATCGTTTTTGGCCTGTTTTCTGGGAAGTAGGCTAAAATCAAGTTGTCTATATCTTTTCAATTTCCTTTAAATAATCAGGAGCTACATATTCTGTCAACCACACCCCATTCTCAGATTGATAGAAAAGGATTCCCTGCCGATGCATGAGGCCACTGGCCACTTGAAGAACTACAGGCTTGCCATGGCGTTGACCTACTTTTATAGCTGTCTCTCTATCAGAAGAAAGATGAACGTGTTGTCTGGACTGCTTCTGGAGGCCTTCTTTTAAGATAGCGGGAAGCCATTTTTCAGCAGTGCCATGATAGAGCGTGTCTGGAGGTGAAGCAGGAGTTAAGCCTAAATCAATTGGCAATGAATGGCCTTGGTTGGCTCTTATTCTGGTGCGGTCAGCGTTGAAGGCGAATCGTTTTTTGTCGTTGTTGGCTACTACCTGCTCCAAGAAAAGCATATCCACAACTAGTCCTTTTGCCTGCAGATTAGCCAATAGTTGCGGCACTGCTGCCCAGCCTTCTGGGTCTAAGCTAAGGTTTAGCGTCTCAGGCTGGTGTCTTAGGGCTAAGCTCAACAGTTTGCTCAAGTCTCTTTCTTTCATCACTTTTGAAATTGCTGTTTAAAACTGACATAAACAAAAAGGCCTGAGAAATCTCCCAGGCCTTTTCTATCAACAACATGAGAGTCTTACGTCTTATGTCCTGCGTCTTGTGTCTATTTCACTTCCTTCAACAACTCCTGCACGGCAGCTTCTAGTTGTTGGTCTTTGCCTTTGGCTACCAGCTCAAACTCGTTCATCACTTTCACGTCTGGCTCGGTTTGCAGGTTCTCCAGGTAGCGGCCTTGCACGTCTTTTACGCCCAGCGGTGGTACGCCCCAGCGCAGGCTGTTGTCCTGCAGAGACTCCCAACCCGCAAACGTACAGGTGCCCGGTACCGGCATGCCCACCAACTTACCCAGTTTCAAATCCTGGTAACTGAACGCGAAGCAGTGGCCGTCTGAGTAGTTGGCTTCGTTGGCCAGGGCAATGCTCGGTTTGTTCCATCTAAACGACGGTTCTACGCCAGTCACCCGGTTGTCAGTGGTGTAGGTAAGGAACAATTTGCCGCTCAGGAACATGGCCAGGTCTGCCACCAAGTCACCGCCGCCGTTGTTGCGGGTGTCTACCACCATGGCTTTGCGGTTGGCATACTTACCCATCACTTCTTCATAGACGGTGCGGTAGCTTGGGTCGTTCATGCCCGGTATGTGCACGTAGCCCAGTTGACCGTTGCTCAGGCGGTCCACCTCCTCGGCGTTGCGGCGCACCCAGCGCTTGTAAAGCAGGGTGTTTTCCTCGCCGCCAGAGATGGGTTTCACGGTAATATCACGACGGTTTTTAGTGCCTGGGTCATACACAGTGATGAGCGTGTTCTTGCCGGCCTTGCGGTTCAGATACTGCGCGTAGTCTTTTTCTGGCGTGATGGCCTCGCCGTCAATCTTCTCAAGGATGGTACCCGGCTTAATGTTCATGCCAGCCTTGCTCAAAGGTCCTTCAGCGATGACCTCGTCAATCTTGATGCCGTTGCCGTTATAGGTCTGGTCCATGAAAATACCCAAAGAAGCAGTAGCGTCTGCGTTCACGGGTACGTTGGAGAAGCTGGCCCCCGAGTGCGACACGTTCAACTCGCCCAGCAATTCGCTCAGCATTTCTGAGAACTCATAATTGTTGCTGATGTGCGGCAGGTACTTCTCATAGTCAGGCTTCAGCTCGGCCCATTTGGCCCCGTGGAAACCGGCGGTGTAGAAGGTCTTCTGCGTGCGGCGCCAAACGTGGTCAAACATGAACTCGCGCTCAGCGGCTACGTTCAGGTTCATCTCGCCGTTGATGGCAACTGCTTCTTGTTTGGCCGTGGCCGGATCCAGCTTTACGATTTTACCGTCGGACAGCAGGAACATGTTTTTCATCTCCTTGTCCCAGGCCAGTGAGGCGCGGTTGGCGTTCAAAGGTACCAGCATCTTGGTTTCTTTGGTGCGCAAGTTGGTAGACCACAGATTATAGCCTTTCTCAAAACGGGCCAGGTAATACAACGTCTCGCCGTCTTTTGAAACCACAGCATCACCTAATTGAGAAGAGTGAAGCGTGAGGCGGGCTTTGCGGGTTTTCAGGCCTTCCCAGTCAATGGTCATGCCTTTGTCTTCTTCCTTTTTCTTCTTTTTGTCTTTCTCGTTTTCTTTGGCTTTTTCCTTCTCCTTGGCGGCCTTGTCCTCTGCTTCTTTCACCAGGGCGTAGTCTTCTTTGCTCAGCCTGAATTTGTCATACGCATCCTGGGTTAGGAACATGGCGAACACGTCGCTTTGGGCGCCGCCGCTGTTGGCCTGGGCGCGCATGCCTTCGCGGGTGCTGGCCCAGATGAGCATCTTGCCTCCCTGCATCCACTTCGGGGCAAAATCCTGGTAACCGCTCTCCGTCAGGTTGATTTTCTTGCCAGAACCATCAGCGGCAATCAGGCCCACTTCGCCGTTGGCGAAACCCGGCTCTGAGAACTCAAACGACAACCACTTGCTGTCTGGGCTCCAGGTAAAATACTGGTCGTTGTCTGACATAGAGAACAGCTCATTGGTGGTGAGCAGGGTGCGCACCTGTTTGCTGGCCAGGTTGTACACCTTGAGGGTCATGCGGTCCTCCACGAAGGCAATCTCTTTGCCATCCGGCGAAAACTCTGGTTGATAGTTCTCTTTGTCATTGTTGATGATGGGCGTCTCGCGGAGTAGGGTAGAGGCGTAGAAATACGGCTCCTCTGAGCGCACCATCTGGGTCTGATAAATCTTCCAGCCCTTGCCGCGCTCGGTGGCGTACAGCAAAGACTTCCCGTCTGGAGAGAAGCTCACACTGCGCTCCTGCTCAGGGGTGTTGGTGATGCGCTTGGTCACGCCCCCTTCTACTGAGGATACGAACACCTCCCCTCGGTAGATGTAGGCCACTTCTTTGCCGTTGGGTGATACCGCCATGCCGCTCACGCCGCCACCCACGTTCACAATGCGCTCGTTGTTGGCCTTGGCATCGGTGGCGATAATCACGGTTAACTTCTGCGGCTCGCCGTTGGGTTGTTTGGTATAGAGTTCGCCGTCAAAGCTGAAGCACAGCACGCCGTTGTTGGACGCGCTCAGGAAACGCACCGGGTGCTTGCTGAATTTGGTGACCTGCGTAGAGGCGGCGTTTGGCGTGCCGGCTGCCATCTTGTGCACGTTGAAGGTGCCGCTGGCCTCACTCAGGTAGTAGATGCTTTTCTCATTGTCAGCAAAGACGGGATTGCGGTCTTCGCCTACATGGTTGGTCAGTTTTGTGTGCTTGTTGGCTTTGGCATCATACATCCACAGATCGCGGGCAATGGCAGACACCTGGTGCTTGCGCCATTGGTTTTCGCCGCCTTTCTTGTCATGGTAAAGCAGTACGTTGCCGTCTTTGCTCACTTTCACGTCCTCAGCGGGTGTAGTCAAGACCTGGGTCACACGTCCACCGGTTACGGCAACTTTGTACAGCTCTGGCAGCGCGAAGGTAGAGAACATGCGGTTGCTGGCTGCGTCCATGCGCGTGGACCCAAAATAGACCGTCTTGTCATCCGGAGAGAAATCATACGGATACTCATTAGACGAATGGAACGTCAGGCGCTGGGCCTCGCCGCCGGTGATGGACATCTTGAACACGTCAAAATTCCCGAAGCGGTCTGAGGCGAACACAATAGACTTGCCGTCATGGCTCCATACGGGCATGAAGTCGTGGGCCTCGTGCTGGGTGAGGGGCATGGCCGTGCCGCCGCCTGCCGCAACTTTGTACAGGTCGCCTTTGTAGGTGAAGACAATGGTCTGGCCGTCTGGCGAGATGGAAGGGTAGCGCAACCACGACGGGGTGCCTTGCGCCGAAGCGGCTATACTGGACCCCGCCAGCAACGCCGAGCACAGAAGTTTCTTTAGCATAGTATGTTGAATTAGGGAGAACTGGATTTGTGGCAGTAAGTTACTGACTTAGTAGCAAGATTAGTAGACTTTCGCTCTTTCATCTTACAACGGAACAAGGCTTTTTAGTGCGTTTTTGGCCTGGTTTCCAGAAAACAAGCCAAAAACGGATAAAGGCACCGGCGCTTACAGGGTCTGCTTGACGCTACAAACTCATTTGACCTACCCTATGGTTTCACAGTGTCCAAGGCTTTCCAGATGGCGGCCATGTGTTCGGCTAGTTTCTGGTTTACTTTTCCGGTGCTTGGAATGTCTAGTTCGGTGTTGGACATGAAGATTTTGCCCAGGCCCGTAGCAGGGTCAAAATAGAGCAAAGTGGTCACGCCCAGGTCACCGCCGGTATGGCCTATCTGCCCGTTCTTACGGTGCACCCAAAAGATGCCGCTGTTAGGCTCAGAGGCCTTAAGGCCGGCAGGCAGATTATCCTCTGAAAACTGCTTTTGGAACAGCGTGGCAAACTGAGATGCCGGTATTAAAGAAGACTGCCCTTGGTGTCCTTTTATCATCTCTTGCAGAAACCTGGATAAGTCTTGAATGTTGGTACGCAGGCTTCCGTCTGGATAGGTAATCTCGCTGTACAAGGGGTAAGCCTTCTTTTGAAAGCTGTAGTTTTTGCTACTGGCTTGGGCTAGCTCAGGGTTCAAGAACCAATCGGTCTGCCTCATGCCCAAAGGCTGGAAAATATGCGTATCGCAGAAATCAGAAAAAGACATCCCTGCTTTCACTTCAACCAAATAGGCCGCCAACGCAGAGCCGATGTTGGAGTAAGCATACGTCGTGCCGGGCGCCGTATGCCCGAAGTTTTTAGTGCTGTAATACTGCCCGTTTTGAGTGAAGTAACCTTTCAGGAAGGAAGCCAAAGTCGTGTCAGTCCGGTTAGCTAGTACCGCTTCTTTTTGCATCCATTTGTACAGCGGTGATTTGGGGTCTGAGAACTGCGTAAGCGTGAAGATTTTTCCATAGACTTCTTCTCTATCCAAAATGCCAGAGGTGTGGGTGGCCAAATGTTTTACCAGAATGGGAGTGGAGTTATTGGGATTAGCGACTGGCCAGGGTAGAATGTCATGGATGGGCGTGTCTAGCGTAAAATAGCCTAATTCTACCGCCTTCATCAAAGCCACCCCAATCACGGTTTTACTCACTGAGGCAATGTTCTGCACCGTGCCCGTGGTATAGGGCTTTTTCTGCTCCAGATCGGCAAAGCCAAAGGCCTGTTGGTATAAAACCTTGTCCTTATCTACTACCGCCACGGCCCAACCCACAAAGCCTGAGGATTTGTGTAGCTTCTCCAATGATTGCGTGAGCGCCTGATGCGACGCGGGCTGCCCAACTGAATGAAAGCCTACTAATAGAAGAACGACTAATGTAGAGGTGCGGCGGATAAAATGAGTGAATTTCAAGCGAAATAGGATTAGGGGACTGGTTTTGATTTCAGGTAAAGAACAAGGAGGCTACTCATAAATAGGGCGCCGTCGTTTTTGGCCTGATTCACCGGAAACAGCCTAAAAACGGCAACTACCTTTCCAAGCCAGCCAACCTGCTTTCTATCTCAAGAAAAGATGGCCTATTAGAAGCCACTGGGTGTAGGCAGTCTGCTTGCAGTAACAGCAAATCCTCTCTGGTCTTTTGTCGCGCCGGGGCGTCAAAAGTTACAAAGGGCAGCAAATCTTCCAGCAAACAGCCAAAGGCCCGCACCTCAAGCTTCTCTAATGCCTTGCCAAGCTCTTCATTCTTTACGTCATACACCGTAGCCGCGCCAAAGTCCCCGAACAGCGGATTGCCTTGCTCATTCACCAAGGTGTTGTGGGCGTACAAATCGCCGTGCAAAACGCCTTTTGAATGTAGGTGTTTGGCAACCGAAGCAATGCCTTTCACAATGGTTAGGACTTGCTCCAGCGTGAAGGTGGTTTCTGCCGGAAAGGTGTCTCTGGTAATGGTGGCAAAGCTGGGCGGACCTCCCAAGTTGCTGTACCCGCCTGGAATCAAGCCCATGACCAATCCCTGCTTCTGGTCTGGATGATGGGTGAGCACGCTTACCGTTTCCACTAGATTAGGGTGCGCGCCCGCCACCAGGCAAGCCTTTATTTCATCCGCCGGAAGGCCGTCGCTGGTGATGGCGCCTTTAAAGATTTTCACGGCCACTTCTGTTGGAAGGCAGGCGTTGGTTCCTGTTTTCACCTTCGCTTTGTAGATCATGCCCGAAGCGCCTTCGCCTAATTGATTCTCTATTCCTAAGTCTTTCCAGGATGTAGTAGGAATCTTGTGCTGAGCTATAGAAGCATGCCCTGAGCTGCAAGGATTGCCGGCGAAGGCCAGCCAAGCCAATTTAGGTAGGGAGAAAAGCCACTCTGGAAGTGTTGTTAATTGGTTTGCTGAGATGCGGATTAGTTCCAGGTTGTGGCAGTTGGCGAGCGCTGCTGGTAAGGCCTCCAGTTGGTTCCCGGCCAGCATTAGCTTTTGCAGATGCGTGCAGTTGCCAATAGAAGCGGGTAGGCGTGTTATTTTATTGTCTGTGAGGATAAGCCAGCGGCAGGAGATAGGGATGGCGTTTTCTGGAACGGTTTCCAGTTGACAGGCCTTAAACCCAATCATCTCCAAAGCGGAGCACTTGCCTAGTACCGCTGGGAATTCTGTGAACGGGTTGTTGGATAAAAAGACAACTTTGAGGCGGGTCAACCGGGCAACCTCCTCTGGCAAATCCGAGAGCTGGTTACCCGACAGATCTAATACTTCCAGCGTATCTGCCAAGGTTAGAATCTCCCTGGGGAAATGGGTGAGACCGCAGGAAAGTTTTAAGTGGCTGGTGCCGGTTAACGCGCCGCTTTGTAATTGCTCAAGGGTGTGCATAGCATGAGAATAAACCCAAAGGTACGCAGCAGGATTTTGTTCCTCTTGAAGCTGCCCAGTCGTTTTTGGCCTGTTTTCCGGAAAATAGGCCAAAAGCAGAGATCATACAGGGTTACTGTATTCTTAACATTGGCGTAACATAAACATAACAGTGCCATCACAAAATGGCCATTTGTTCAAAATACCTTTGTAGCGTAAAAATAGATTTACCAGATAAGCAATGGAGACGCCGTCGCTGCCAAATACCACAGTACCTTTTTTTGCTGTGGCTCTACATCCTTAACGGTTGACTACCGTTGTAGATGCTAATTTATTTCTGACCTAAAACCACCTGTTATGTTCTCACCCATAACTAAGTTTTTGACAAAGAAAGTAGTGCTTGTTGTAGGTGCTGCGTCTTTGGTAACATTGAGTAACCAAGATTTGCTTGCGCAAACCACCACCACTTCTGTAGATTCTATTCAATTGAATACTACCTCCGCCCCGGCTCAGGAAGAGAAGAAGGAAAGCAAATGGTATGACAAAATCTCGCTGCGCGGCTATGTGCAGATACGGTACAACCGCCTCTTAGAAACCAATCCAGAGCTCAAGACCGACTACGATAAATCTGTGGGAGACAAAGGTGGTTTCCTGATTAGAAGGGCCCGTCTGGTATTTAGCGGCAACGTGCATGAGCGCGTCTATATTTACATTCAGCCAGACTTTGCCTCTACTCCGTCTGGTAGCTCATCGCAACACTTTGTTCAATTGAGAGACGCCTACTTTGACCTGTCTTTGGACAAGAAAAAAGAATACAGACTGCGCGTTGGGCAGAGCAAAGTGCCTTACGGTTTTGAGAACATGCAATCCAGCCAGAATCGCCTTACGCAAGACCGTAATGACGGCTTCAACAGCTCAGTGCCTAATGAGCGTGACTTGGGCGTGATGTTCTACTGGGCGCCAGACCACATCAGGAAAAGATTTAGTGAGTTGGCCAACAGCCGCATGAAAGGCTCTGGTGACTATGGCGTGTTCGGCTTGGGAATTTACAATGGTCAGACGGCCAACCGCGCTGAAGCCAACAACAACCAGCATATTGTGGCCCGCGTGTCATATCCCTTCGCCTTTAAAAACGGGCAGATTTTGGAGCCCGGCATCCAGGCCTATACGGGTGTGTACACTGTAACCGCAGATCAACTGAGCAGTAATACGGTGAAAGGCGGCAATTTTGACGATAGACGCGTTGGGGCCAGCATCGTGTTATATCCACAGCCTTTTGGTTTTCAGGCAGAATACAACATGGGCAAGGGCCCCGAGTTTGACCCTGAGACCATGACCATCCAAACCAAGTCTTTAAGCGGCGGCTACGCACAGGCCATGTATGCGCTAGAAGTAGGAGACAATACGTTCATCCCGTTTGTAAAGGCCCAGTTCTATGAAGGCGGTAAGAAAGCCGAGACGGACGCCCGCTTTAGCAAAGTGTATGAGACCGAGGTAGGCGTGGAGTGGCAGCCCATCAGGAATTTTGAGCTGGCGGCCCAGTACACCATCACAGACAGAACCACCAAAGATGGTAAGGCCCTCAACAACCGCCAGCACGGACAATTACTGCGGTTACAAGCTCAATTTAATTTTTAAGCGTACAACAGGCATTATAAATACAAACCTATGAAAACGACATTTCTTTCTTTTAAATCGCAGGCGGCCAGCTTATTCTTGGCTTCTATGCTGTTAGTTTCCTGCGGCAAAGGCAATGACCAGAAAGCAGAAAACACAGAGACAGACAAAGGTTCTGGCAGCTCAACGGCTTCCATTACCATCAAAGGCTCTGACACCGTGTTGCCCTTAGCGCAACAGCAGGCTGAGCGCTTTATGGCCAAGAACAAGGAAGCCTCCATAACTATTGTAGGCGGTGGGACCGGCGTGGGCGTATCTGCCCTCATGGAAGGTACCACAGACATTGCCATGGCGTCCAGAGAGTTAAAGACCAAGGAGAAACTGGAACTGAAAGGCGCTAAGAAAGACGTGAAAGAAGCCTTGATTGCTTTTGATGCACTTTCTGTCATCGTAAATCCTAAGAACAAGGTCAACCAGTTAACGCGTGAGCAGCTGGAAGGCATCTTCACGGGCAAAATCACCAACTGGAAAGAAGTGGGCGGCTCTGATGCCAAGATTGTGGCCTACTCTAGAGAGACCAGCTCTGGCACCTATGAGTTCTTCAAAGAAGAGGTCTTGAACAAAAAGAATTACGCCTCTGGCATTTTGATGATGCCGGCCACCGGTTCTATTGTGCAGAGCGTGGGCCAGACCGAAGGCGCCATTGGCTACATTGGCCTGGCTTATGAAACCAAAGAGGTGAAATCACTGGCCGTGTCTTATGATCAGGGCAAGACGTATGTAAAACCCAGCGTAGCCGCTGCGCAGGACAAGACGTACCCTATTTCAAGACCGCTGTTCTTTTTCTATGACGCCTCTGCAGAAAGCAAAGTAAAGCCTTTTGTGGACTACATCCTGTCAGCAGAAGGTCAGAAGACCGTGCTGGAGATTGGCTACGTGCCCTTGAACAAGTAAGAATAAGTACCGCTCTGCCATGAAAGCACCTGCACCACCTCCTGTAAAACGCAAGGTCAAGAACCTGGGCGAAAAAGTCATAGAGGCACTCCTGACCATTAGCGGGACCGTGACCAGCTTAACAGTGCTTTTGATTGTCTTCTTCCTGTTTAAAGAGGGGCTGGGCTTGTTTTCCCAAACACCGGTGAGTGAAGGGACCGTGATTGCGGTCAGCAACCAGAACCCGGTCAAGGAGCTTTCTGCCCATGAGATAAAGGAGATTTTTGACCAGAACATCACCAACTGGAAAGAGGTAGGCGGGCAGAACGCACCTATTAAGATCTTCAGCGTAGATGACATCACAGACTACTACACAGAAGAAGAGATTGGCGCCGATTTTGAATACCTGCCTCAGCGCTTAAGTGACTTGATGGTGAAGGAGCCCAACCTTCTGGCCCACTTTCCGGAAGAGTATATGGCCAAAGACTTTAAAGGCCATGAAATCAAGCTCAAGAACTTTACCCTGGGTGATTTTTTGTTAGGCCGCGAGTGGTATCCTACCATTACGCCGGCCGTGCAGATGGGCGTGCTTTCGCTGATTCTGGGAACCCTGTGGGTAAGCTTGGGCGCCATTTTAATTGCCTTGCCTTTGGGTTTGGCCACTGCCATCTACATGGCCGAAATTGCCAGCCCGCGCATGCGCAACCTGCTTAAACCCATCATTGAGTTGCTGGCCGGTATTCCGTCGGTGGTGTTTGGTTTCTTTGGCTTGGTGGTCATTGTGCCCATGATCCAGAATGTGTTTGGGTTACCAGTAGGAGAGACGGCGTTGGCGGGTAGCATCATCCTGGGCATCATGGCCCTGCCTACCATCATCTCCGTGTCTGAGGATGCCATGCGTACTACCCCGCGGGCCATGAAGGAAGCCAGTCTGGCGCTGGGTGCCAACAAGTGGCAGACCATTTACAAAGTCATTATCCCATATTCGCTTTCTGGTATCTCTACCGCGGCCATTCTAGGCATTGGCCGCGCCATTGGCGAGACCATGGCCGTGCTGATGGTGACAGGAAACGCCTCTGTGATACCAAGTACATTCTTGGAGCCGGTGCGTACCATTCCGGCTACCATTGCGGCAGAACTAGGCGAGGCACCACAGGGAGGCATCCATTACCAGGCCTTGTTTGCGCTAGGTTGTATCCTTTTCCTGATGACCCTAGTCATTAACCTCACCGTGGACTACGTATCTGCCAAGAGAGAAGCGAAGTAAGTTTTTTAGACACAAGACATATTTTCCAGACACAAGACGTAAGATCCAAGACATAAGACAAATGGTGAACCCCAAAGGCAAAGAATTTCCAGTAAGGAGAAATCTTATGTCTTTCGTCTTGTGTCTTGCGTCCAAAATTAAAGCTGATTAGTCATGGGATTTCAAGAAGGAACCAAAAAGGGAGACAGTAAGCGCCTGAAGCAGACGCTGGCCTTTGGCGTGTTCAAGGTGATGAGCTTTCTGGTGGTGGCCATTCTGGTCATCATCCTGGGCTTCATCATCTTCAACGGCATCTCAGCCATCAGTTGGGAGTTCCTGACCGAGATGCCCCGTGAGGGCATGACGCAGGGCGGTATCTTCCCGGCCATTGTGGGGACCTTGTGTTTGGTGCTGGGCAGTATGCTGTTCGCGTTTCCGGTGGGCATCATGTCTGGTATTTACATCAACGAGTACGCCAAGGACGGCTGGCTCAAGCGTTTCATCAAGCTCATGACCAACAACCTGGCGGGCGTTCCCTCCATTGTGTTCGGTTTGTTTGGGATGGCTTTGTTTGTGAACAAGCTGGGTTTTGGCGACTCCTTGCTAGCGGGCTCGTTAACCTTGGGATTGCTGGCCTTGCCCGTAGTGATTAGAACCACCGAGGAAGCCTTGAAAGCCATTGATGATTCGTTCAGGGTGGGTAGTTTGGCCTTGGGAGCCTCTAAGTGGCAGACCACCAGTAAAGTAATATTGCCCATCGCGTTCCCTAACATCATTACCGGTTTGATTCTGTCTATTGGCCGGGTTTCTGGCGAGACGGCGCCTATCCTCTTCACGGTGGCCGCCTACTTCCTTCCCAAATTACCGACGAGCATTTTTGACCAGGTCATGGCCTTGCCGTATCACTTGTATGTGATTTCTACCAGCGGTACCAACATTGAGGCCTCGCGCACCATGGCCTATGGCACTGCCTTTGTCCTGATTGTGATTGTCTTGCTGGTAAACCTGCTGGCCAACTGGCTGCGCAAGTATTTCGGTAAGAAAGTAAAAATGAACTAAGCTCCGTTTTTAGCCTATTTTCCAGAAAACAGCCCAAAAACGAACAATTGAACTGCCTCTTTCTCAAAAGATATGAATAGCATAGAAACCAAAGACGTCCACCTGCACTACGGCGATTTTCATGCCCTCAAAGGCATTACCATGGCCATGAAGAAGAACCAAGTGACGGCTTTTATTGGACCTTCGGGCTGCGGAAAGTCTACCTACCTGCGGTGCTTTAACCGCATGAACGACCTCATTGACAACGTCAAAATCACCGGCGAGATCCTGATTGACGAGGTAGACATCTACGCGAAAAACATACGCGTAGACGACCTGCGCAAGCACGTGGGCATGGTTTTTCAGAAACCCAACCCGTTCCCTAAATCCATTTTTGAGAACGTGGCCTACGGCCTAAGAGTAGACGGCATTAGTGACAAGGCGTTCATTGAGGAGCGCGTGGAGCGTTCCCTTAGACATGCCGCCCTTTGGGACGAGGTGAAGGACAAGCTCAAGAAATCTGCCTTTGAACTGTCAGGTGGGCAGCAACAGCGTCTGTGCATTGCGCGCACGCTGGCCATTGAGCCGTCTGTGGTACTCATGGATGAGCCGGCCTCAGCGCTGGACCCTATTTCTACCGCCAAGATTGAAGAGTTGATCCATGAGCTCAAGAAAGACTACACCATTGTGATTGTGACGCACAACATGCAGCAGGCGGGCCGCGTGAGTGACAGCACGGCCTTCTTCTACCTGGGCGAACTGATTGAGTACGGCAAGACCAAAACCATCTTCACCAGTCCCAAGGACGAGCGCACCCAGAACTACATCACCGGCCGCTTTGGTTGATACTTGAGCCTTTAAGGCAGAACAAGTTTCGTTGATAAAGAAAGATTTCCTACATTCAAATCTAGCTACACGTGTCTCCAGGAATGAATCAATTAGATAAAGAGTTGCAGCTCATCAAGGCGAAGGTAAACGCCATGTGGGAGTTGGTAACGGCACAAGTGTCTTCTGCCCGCGAGGCACTGGAAACCGCCAACCATGACTTGGCGCGCAGGGTGGTCAAGCGAGACAAGAAGGTAAACACCTATGACTCCAAGATTGACCGCATGTGTGAGAACTTCTTCGCGCTGTACAATCCGGTGGCGGTAGACTTGCGCTGGGTTTTGGCCACGCTTAAAATCAACGCGAACCTGGAGCGCATAGGAGATTCTGCCGAAGGTATTGCCCAACAGGTGCGCGAAATTGAAGGCACCTTCTCGCCTGAACTTTTAGAGATCACCAGGCTGCCAGAGATGTTTACCGCCGCCCAAGACATGCTCCAGGATGCGTTCAGGGCCTTTGATGACCAAGACACCACCCTAGCTCGTGAACTGATTCTGCGCGACAAACTGCTCAATAAAATCAACGGCAAAAAGGATAGAATACTGGTCAAGTACATTCAGGCCCATCCAGACCAGATTGACCACTGCCTAAAAATGTCCAGTGTCCTGCAAAAGCTGGAACGCATTGGCGATCAGGTCACTAACATAGCCGAAGAGGTGATCTTCTACGTGGACGCCAAGATGATCAAGCACAAGAGCATGAAGAAGAAGACCAAAGGAAAAAAAGACAAGCCAGACACGGGAGAGGCACCATCCGTTTAAATTAGAATTCCATGGCGCAAGCGTCTGCTTGTGTCTGCACGTATGCAAGACCAAAAAAGGGAGAGAAGCCTTTTCCTAATTTAAGGTTAGTCCTAACAAGAAGGCCGATGCTACTTTAGCATCGGCCTTCTTGTTTGATAAGAATCTCGTTTTTGGCCTGTTTTCCGGAAAAGAGGCCAAAAACGACACGTTACGCTGGGTTGGTAGACCGCAGGTAAGTGGGTTTAGTACGCGCTTTGGTAGCCTGCTCAAAGGCATAAGCCAATCCAATCAATGGTCCTTCTGTGTACGGTTTCCCAAAGAACGAGAACCCGATAGGCAGGTGATGAACCAAGCCCATGGGCACCGTGATGTGCGGGTAGCCCGAGATGGCTGCCGGCGTGGACAGTCCGTAACCCGAGAAAGCGTCACCGTTCACCACGTCAATGCACCAAGACGGACCGTAAGTAGGACCAGAGATGGCGTCCAATTTGTTGTCCTCCATGATTTTGTTGATGATGGCGCGGGATTCTCTTAAATTCTTTTCACGGGCGGTGATATAGTCTTTGCTGTTGATGTCGCCTAGCTTCTCAGAACTCTCCAAGGTTTCCTGCTTGAAGTAAGGCATGGCCTTGGCTTCGTTTGCCTTGTTGAATTCAATCACTTCTTTCAAGGACTTTACTTTGGCATTGGCCGTGGCCAAGTATTTGTTCACGCCGTCTTTGAACTCGTATTGCAACACTTTGAATTCATCGCCGCCCAGCTGACTGATTTTCTCCATCACCTCTACTTCCACCACCGTAGCGCCTTTACTTCTGAGTACCTCAATGGCTTTTTGGTACAGCGTGTCTATGCCTTCATGGCCTTTCAGGAAGGATTTTTCTACGCCAATGCGTTTGCCTTGCAGGCTGTTGGCATCCAGGAACTTGGTATAGTCGGTAAGGGCTTTGCCGGTGCTTTCCTGGGTGATGGCATCATTGGCGTCTGCACCCGTCATAGCGCCCAGCAAAATAGCCGCGTCGGCCACGGTTCTGGCAATGGGGCCGGCCGTGTCTTGGCTAGCCGAAATAGGAATAATGCCCGCGCGGCTCACCAAGCCCACGGTTGGTTTAATGCCCACGGCGCCATTTACGGAGGCCGGGCATACTACGGAGCCATCGGTCTCGGTGCCTACGGCAATGGCGCACAGGTTGGCGGAAACGGCCGTACCCGAGCCAGAGCTGGAGCCACAAGGAGAACGGTCCAGCACATACGGGTTCTTGGTCTGACCGCCTCTACTGCTCCAGCCGCTGGTAGACCGCGTGGACCGGAAGTTGGCCCATTCGCTTAGGTTGGTCTTGCCCAGGATGACGGCACCGGCCTCGCGCAATTTAGTAACTACAAAGGCGTCTCTGCTGGCTTTGTTTTCGGCTAGAGCTAAAGCGCCCGCGCTGGTAGACATCTTGTCTTTGGTGTCAATGTTGTCTTTGATGAGGATAGGAATGCCGTGCAATGGGCCGCGCACCTTGCCGTTCTTGCGTTCCTGGTCTAAGGCTTCGGCAATCTGCAGGGCGTCTGGGTTGACCTCAATGACAGAATTAAGTTTGGGGCCGTTTTTATCAATGGCTTTAATCCGGTCCAGGTACAATTGCGTGATTTTTTTTGAAGTCAGGTCACCGCTTTTCATCTTGTCTTGGAGCTGCTGCACGGTGGCTTCGCTCAGTTCAAAATCGTCTTGGGTGGCTGTAGCTTGTTCGCCTTCAGAGGTAGTGTTGTCGGTTTTTTTGGTGGCACAGGCGCCTACGCCCAGCATAGAAAAAGTGATGCCCGCCAAAGAGCCGGCCTTTAAGAAGTTTCTGCGTTTCATGTTGGTTAGTTTGGTCTTGAAAGATAAGCGCCAGACGGTGAAATCAAAATAGGCAATGCCATTTAAGTGAGTCAGCGAAAAGAGCTTTACCGGTAAAATTCATATAGCAAATGCTCTTGCTCTACCAGGCCGTTTTTGGCGTGTTTTCTGGAAAACAGGCCAAAAACGCTTGCGGTACTGACGCTGGAGGGCTAAGCTAAAATGGATGGATCACTAAAGAGATTTTCTGAGAAATGTACCGGCTACTTTTTACATTTACTTCTAGCCAGAATCCTTGCCCATGAAACAGCTTCTCATCCTTTTATTTGCGCTATGCCTTTTGCCTTGGGCCCAGGCCCAGCAACGCAAGCGCGTCCGGGAGTACGGTGTAAAAATTGGCGTATTGCCCCCGGGTTCTCTGAACGCCATCACTGATGTGCCAGGCATACAGGTGGGGCACGTGACGTTAGTGCAGGGCACGCAGGTGCGCACCGGGGTGACGGCCATTCTACCGCACGGCGGCAATCTGTTTCAGGAGAAAGTGCCGGCGGCGGTGTTTGTAGGTAACGGTTTTGGCAAACTGGCGGGCGTGACGCAGATACAGGAACTGGGCAATCTGGAATCACCCATCATCCTGACCAACACCTTGGGCGTGGGTACGGCGATGAATGCCGTATTAGATTACACCCTGCAACAGCCCGGTAATGAGATGGTACAGTCGGTGAATGCGGTGATAGGAGAGACCAATGACGGCTATTTGAATGACATACGGGGAAGGCACGTGAAAGAAACCCATGTGCTGGAGGCCATTAAACAAGCCAAGGAAGGCCCGGTGGCCGAAGGAAACGTGGGCGCAGGGACGGGCACGGTGTGCTTCGGGTTTAAGGGAGGCATTGGCACGTCTAGCCGTCAATTGCCGCAGAGTCTGGGCGGGTACACCGTAGGCGTGTTGGTGCAGACCAACTTTGGCGGCGTGTTGCAGATAGACGGCGTGCCGGTAGGCGAGGAGCTGAAGCAGTTCTCCTTCAGCAAGCAGATTCTGGAGAAGGCCGATGGTTCTTGTATGATGGTGGTGGCCACCAATGCGCCGGTAGACGCCCGCAACCTGGAGCGCATGGCGCAACGGGCCATGCTGGGATTGGCCAAAACCGGCGGCATTGCCTCCAACGGAAGCGGGGATTACGTCATCGCTTTTTCTACCAACGCCGGGGTGCGCGTGCCGTTTACTCCTAAAGAACCTAGCCAAACGATGACCTACCTGCACAATGATGCCATGAGCGCCTTGTTTCTGGCCACCATTGAAGCCACTGAGGAAGCCATCATCAACTCGCTCTTCAAAGCCGAAACCATGCAAGGCAAAGACCAGAACACCATTCAGGCCCTGCCGTTAGACAAAACCTTAAACATACTCAAGAAACACCATGCCCGCTAACCCAACCCTGTACGCCTACCTGCGCGGCGAAATCCTGCCCTACGACAAAGCTTTTCTGCATGTGAGCGACCTGTCCATCCAGAGAGGCTACGGCATCTTTGACTTCCTGAAGGTGGAGAATGGACAGCCCTTGTTCATGGAGCATTACCTGGACCGGTTCTACCATTCGGCGCAACTGATGGAGTTGGAGATTCCTTTGGAACGGTCGGCCTTGCAAGAGACGGTTTTTCATCTGATAGACAAGAACAACCTGCCGCTATCCGGCATTAAGATGATCTTGACGGGTGGCTATTCTCCTGATGGGTACCAGCCGGTAGAACCTAATCTGCTCATCTTGCAACAACCAGTGACCATGCCTACGCCGGAGCAGGTGCAGAAGGGCTTTGCGATTATCACGCATGAGTATGTGCGCGACATTCCGGCGGCCAAGACCATCAATTACTCAGTGGGCATTAAGTTGCTGAGCCAATTGAAAGCCAAAGGCGCGGATGATGTGCTGTACCACCAAGGCGGGGTGGTGTCAGAATTCCCGCGGGCTAATTTCTTCATCGTGCGGCAGGATGATACGGTGGTGACGGCGGCCCAGGATGTCTTGCAAGGCATCACTAGAAAAAACGTGCTGGAGATTGCCGGCAGACTATTGAAAGCCGAGGAAGGCGTGATCACCTTGCAGGACATTGACCAGGCCAAAGAGGCCTTTCTCACCAGCACCACCAAACGCGTCATGCCCGTGGTGAAAATAGACGGTAACGCCATAGGCGGCGGTACGCCCGGCCCCGTTACCCTAGCCTTGCTGGAGGAACTACTGAAGTTGGAGAGACCGTCTGCTCAATACTAATTTGTGTTTTTGGCGGTTGGTTTTGCTTACCCGGGGCAGTAGGAGCGAAGTAAAAGTGATACACCATCAAGGCCAGGCAGAATAGTAGAATGAGCAGAATAGCCGCCGTCTGCCACGCTGACCAAACGAAGAACCTGCGTTTGCGTTTTTTCTTGGCCAGGTAGTGTTGCACGCGGCCGCGCGTTTCTTTGACGGCCTTGTATACTTTGGTGGCCTGCGCCATTTCCATGCCTTCCACCAGGTCTGAGCACAGTTCACAGGACACCAGATGACGCTCCACCTGGTGGGTCTGCTCAGGGGACAGGCGTTCTGACTGGTACCCGCGTAGCACCTCCAGTGACGGATGGCCCTCGGGTCCCCAATCCTGTTCCAAGTGGTGGTTACTGTTCATAGTTTTTCTCCAGGTATATGCGCAGGTTCCGTTTTCCGTTTTGGATGTGGCTTTTCACTTTGGCCACTTCATATCCGGTCAGGTCTGCTATTTCTTTGTAGCTTTTTTTCTGTAGGTAAAACAACTCCACGCATTGGCGCTGCTCTTCGTTTAAAGCCTGTAGTCCTTGTGCCAACAGCTGTACCTCCAGGTCAGGCTCAGGCTGGTCTGCATAGGCGTGGGCACTTGATTTCTCCAAAGTGACGCTGGTCTGGTCGTCAAAGGAACTGAATTTTTTCTTTTTATCAGCGCGCAACAACATCAGGCAATGGTTCTTGGCCAGGGTGTGCAACCAGTTCTTGAAAATGGTCACTTCATGCTTTTGCAGAGCAGTGAACAGGGTCTCAAAAATCTGCATGGTGGCGTCCTTGCTTTCCTCCTCGTCCTTTAAATACTTAAGGCACACCAAGTATACCATCTCTGTATGGCGCTCAAACAACTCTCCTACGCAGACCGCATCACCAGTCTGCCTGAACTGGTGTACCAGCTCCAGGTCAGTGGGGTCTTTTTGCCGTGCGAAGAGTTTTAAGAACATAAGGCCGTTGGGTCAATGCTTCAAAAAAGGTACAGGATTTGGGCAGAACTACCGCAAGGAGGGACCAAATAAATCCTGCGGCTTTAAAGGTAGATGCAAAGGCTGATGAATTTCCATACGAAGGGGCAAAAAATAAACCAGGCGACGGGCGTTGCCTGGTTTAGGAGGATAAGGTTATGTCTTACTAATTATAGAAACTGGTCTTATGCTTCGTTTTTGGGCTGTTTTCTGGGAAATAGGCGAAAAATGAATTCTACTTCCATTCCCTACTACTGCTAATTCTCACTTAGGAGAAGGCATCTCGCTGGGTGATAATCTAGCTAGAAGAAGTAAGAGCCTTGCTTGCGGTAGGTCAGGCTTCCAGCACTTTCAAAGCTTCTTCGTTGCCAATTTTATGGGCCATTTCGGTGGCGGTCAAGCCGCGGCTGTCTCTCAAAGATTGGTCTGCGCCGTGCTTGGCCACGATCTTTACCAGTTCATGACGCCCGAACATAGTCGCAAACATGAGGGCGGTGCCGCCGCTTCCGTTCTGCAGGTTCAAATCGGCGCCGCGTTCAATCAGGAGTTCGGCTATTTCGGCGTGGCCTTTAAAGCAAAGGCCCATTAAGGCCGTGTTGCCGCTGTTGTCTTGTATGTTCACGTCTGCGCCAGCATCTAACAAGACTCTGGTGGCTTCTAAATGTCCTTCATAGCTGGCCAGAATCATAGGCGTGAAACCGCGTCCATCGCGCACGTCTACTGGCACGCCTTGGGCCAACAGTTCTTTAATGAGCGTCACGTCTCCTTTGCGGGCGGCGTCAAAGAGCAAGTGTTCTGGGTTGGTAGAAGTGAATTCCATAGCGTGTGTCTTTTTAGATTATTGATGCAACATACGCAAAACATGAAACGCCGGACAATCAATCCTATTGATGCGCAATAGAGGGCGGCTATAAGAATGACAGGTGAATAGCTTATATCAGTTTCTGCCTGAAAAAAGAAATCCGTTTTTGACCTGTTTTCTAGAAAATAGGTCAAAAACGGATAGAAGTGGGTTTGGAGAGCGCGTGTTAATCCGCCCAGCGCCATTCGCCGGCAATTTTAAGCGGCTCTTTTAAGTTGTTCTTGAGCAGAAATTCCCTGGTCTGGGCATCTGACAACTTTTTTGCCGGAATCTGGTCTGCATCTGCCAAACCGTACAACAGCATCGTACTAAAACGTACTGTATTTTTCAATTGCTGTTCATTTACCAAAGAAAAGGAGTCACAATCGGCGTGGTAGCAGTCTCCTGAGTTATTGGGAAGCTTACCGCCTGAAGAACCGCCCGTTGGGATACCCTGCAGCATGAACGGCTGGTGGTCTGAGTGCAAGCCAGCCCTGGCAGAAAAGCTGTTCTTAAACGTGGTGTCAATAGAAGCGGCTATGGCCCCAATGGACTGGAACAGCGGCTTCATGGATTCCTGGCTGGCGCTGTAGCCTTTGGGGTCATTAGTCATGTCATAGTTGAGCATGAAAGCGACTTGATCCAGGGTCTTGTCCTTGTTGGCTTGCTCAATGTAGGCTTCTGAGCCTAGCAGTCCCTGCTCTTCGCCCATGAACATGACAAACTCAATGGTGCGCTTGGGCTTCAGGTTTAAGGCTTGCAAGGTGCGCGCCATGTCTATCACCGCAAAAGACCCAATGCCGTTGTCTATGGCACCCGTGGCCAAATCCCAGCTGTCCAGATGCCCGCCAATCACAATCTTCTCATTTGGGAGCTCACTGCCTTGTAACGTGGCAATGACGTTGCGGGCATTGATTTTAGCCGATTTGTTGGTCATTTGAATGTTAGCAGTCACTGCTGAGCCCTTATTTGCCAATTGTTCTTTCAGTTTTAGGCCGTCTTCCTTGCCTACGCAGATAGCAGGGATTGAAATGAGTTTGCCCGTCACGGAGGCTGTGCCGGTTAACAATGTACCGCCCGCCACGGTGTTGATGATGATGATGCCTTTGGCACCGTTTTTAATGGCCAGGGCCGTTTTCTCTGACCGGTGCAGGTTGCCCGTCCCCGTTGGCGAGTCCGGCAGAATGCCCAGGTATACTAAGGCAATCTTGCCTTTCACGGCGTCGGGCTTAGCTTTGTAGTCGGCTTCCAGGCCATTGCCCATGTCTACCACTTGACCGTTGGTGGTGGCTTTTACAGGCGAGTGCGCCAGTGATACTGCCTTTATCTCTTGGTATTGCGCGCCGCTTATACGAACTTGCAGCTTTAAAGTTCCTCTGCTCCAGCTTTCCACCTCAAACGGTTGATACCGCACATCTGTCAATCCATAGGATTGGAATAGGTTAAACGCAAAGGCTTCTGCCTTCTTGCCGTTCTCAGAACCCGTTAACCGATGGCCAATGGTCTTTGAGGCCTCTTGGAGGGAACTATACGCCTTGGAATTGGCTTGCACTTCAGAATTGATGTTCTGGAAGGTGGTGGGCCAAGTAGATTGGGCGTGGGTATGGGCATGACATGTTGCAAAGTATAGCAGCGATGCTAAAGTTGTTTTATGTATCTTTTTGATCATGAGTATTTTACTGTTTAATTGATTGGGTTTTAATTATTATTTTATAAAAACATTGTCCTAAAATTAAACCTTAAATAAAAAATCTGTCTAAAGCATTTACTTCCTGCTTTTTTAGGGTATAAACTGAAAGTAAAACCTATATTAAGAATATACAATCAAAAATATTTAAATGGTAGCTAGAAAATAGTTATGCATATTTTATAAGATAATAAATAATTGGAAAATTCAACTTTAAATAATAAAAATATATTGATTGTAACTGAAGGTTTTACTTTTGGTGGGCTAGAAACTCATTTAATAGGTAAGATTAAAGTATTAAATAACTTAAGTTATAAAGTATTTTTAGCAGTAGGGAAGAATTTTGCAGAGTCCAACTTGCCAGCCTCTTCTTGTGAGAAAATATTCAGGGGAATGAATCTTTCCCTTGAAAGCACCTCGCAAGATTTTGTGACAACAGTAAGCCAATTAACAGAAATCATCAATGAGAATAATATTTCTGTAGTGGACGCCCATCCCTTTCTGTCAGTGCTTCCTGCTTTCTTTGCAGCTAATCTAAATAAGGTTCGGTTTTGCTACACATTGCATGGTCCTGCCTCTGTCATGGAGTTTTATGGAAGTTTAGTGGATGGCCTTACCAAGCACCTTATTTTCCCATACGCTTCTTTGGTTGCCCATGTGTCTCCTGAGTTAAAAGAACTAACCAAAGGGTTAGTATCCGCCAAGAGAAGTAAGGTTTACAGAAACGCCATCAGCATACATTCAGAAGCTAAGCATTCTTTGCTGCCTCTTAAGTCAATTACGGTTTGCCTTGCCAGTAGACTAGATAGCTTTAAAGTAGAAGGCATAAAGGCATTTCTTTCCGTTGCTCCTGCCCACTGCATTGAGCGAATAGACATTTACGGCGACGGCCCAGAGACTGAGAACCTAGCTGAATGGATTTCAGAAGAAATTATGGATGGTAGGCCTCAGGTGGCTTTGAGGGGACTAAGTTTACAAATAGATCAAGTGTACGAGCAGACTGACCTGGTTGCAGGCATGGGAAGGGTAGTGTTGGAAGGAGCGGCTGCCAACAAACCAGTGTTGCTAATTGGCTATGATGGGGTGAAAGGTTTGCTTGATAAAAAGCGAATGCACCAGGCAGCCAAGACTAATTTTTCTGGTAGAGGGCTAGAAAGTATATCTGAAGATGAATTGGTAAGACAATTTAACCGGTTGTTAAGGTATCCTGAATCTTATAAACTAAGAGATTGGGTAGATAAGAACGCCAATCAAGAAATGGTGTGGAGTAGTTTTGTTAAGGATGTTTCTGTTAGCCCCATTAAAAAGTCCAGATTAGTGGCAGATGTCTACAAATGTTTTGAAAATACCATCTCTCCTATCCCATATTATCTGGACCCTGTTTTGCATGGCAAAGTAGAAAAAATAATAAATGCCGTTATTCAAAAAAAAATTAAAAGTAGGAGTGTATATGCTAATTCAGGTAACAATTAAATAGTGAATTAAATCCTGACCTAACTAATTTAAAAGAAATTGTAGTTGCGCTTAAGTAAAGGTTATTCTTGCTGTTAAATTTAATTAAGGAATTTCTTTTTGATTTATAGATTAATTATTTGAATGAAGAAACGTGTACTATTTGTTTTTGGCACCAGGCCGGAAGCTATTAAGATGGCCCCATTGATCAAAGCAATGGAAAACCATTCAAATTTTGAGGTCAAAGTCTGTGTGACGGGTCAGCATCGCAGCATGTTGGATCAGGTATTAGAATTCTTTGACATCAAGGCAGATTATGACTTAAACCTGATGAAACCAAACCAAGCGCTAGTGGATATTTCCTCTGACGTTTTAAAGGGCATCACAACCATCATCCAGCAAGATTTTACCCCTGATTATGTGGTAGTACAAGGTGACACTACCACCGCTATGGCGGGGGCGCTTGCAGCTTTCTATTCTAAAGTGCAGGTCATTCACATTGAGGCTGGTCTGAGAAGTGAGGATAAATACTCTCCCTTCCCAGAGGAGATGAACCGAGTACTTATTGGGCGCATGACTGACCTACATTTTGCCCCTACAGAAAATTCAAAGCAAAACCTTATTAGAGAAGGCGTGCATCCCGCAAGCGTATTCAACGTGGGCAACACCGTTATTGATGCTCTATTACTAGGCTTATCTACCATTAAGAAAAGTGAATCAGGCACGTTCTCAGATTACTTTAATTTCTTAGACAAGTCAAAGAGGCTTATTCTGGTAACAGGTCACAGAAGAGAGAACTTTGGAGAGCCTTTTGAGAACATATGCTACGCCCTAAAGCAGATAGTAGATACCCATGATGATGTAGAAATTGTGTATCCGGTGCATTTAAATCCTAATGTACAGGAGCCGGTGCAACGCATTTTAAAAGATGATCCACGCATTCATCTTATAGAGCCTCTGGGCTATCCATATCTGATCTGGCTACTTGATTTATGTTACCTGGTTATTACAGACTCTGGCGGTATACAAGAGGAAGCACCTGCTCTAGGCAAGCCGGTTCTGGTTATGCGTGATGTAACAGAGCGGCAGGAAGGAGTGGAAGCAGGCACCGCCAAACTGGTAGGTACCAACACTCAGGTAATAGTGCAAGAGGCCACAAAACTCTTGAATGATCAAGATCACTATCATTCTATGGCTAAGGCAGTAAACCCTTACGGTGACGGCACTACCAGCCAACAGGTTATATCAGAATTAGTTTTATCATATAGTTAAAAAAATACCACATGACTAAGTATAAGGGATTGGCAATCTCATGGTTTTTTGCGCCATACCAAGGATCTGCTGATTTTGACTTTTTTAAAAGGATTAAGGACACAAACCTTGAGTTTGATGTTGTTCAGATTAAGCGCGATCAGAAAGATTTATCACTTTTAGACTATATCACAAACGCCAAGATTAATAGGCTTGAAGTAGAAACAGAGCACAAAGAACCTCGCACCGCTAAAACTAGAGATGATTTTAAAAAATACGCTCTAGATTATTTTGAGAAAAATAATCAAAAATTTGATTTTATTATTTCCCACTCAAATGAGGTGCCTTCACATGCTATAGCCTATGAAATAAAGCAACGCAAAAAAGACTTGCCGTGGATAGCTTATTTTGGGGATTTAATTAAGATGAACCCCTATATAAAGTATATTCCCGGCTATCCACTTGTTCAGGAGGATAATACGACTGAACAAACTACAATAGAATCTGCAGACTTAATTATTCTGAATAATGAGTATCAAAAGGAGCTGATGTTTTCAGGGGCAAATGAGCAATATATACATAAGGCTGTGGTAATACCTCATTGCTATGAGCCTAAAATGTATAAGGGAGTAGATAAGCCTTTGTCATGGGCAGATGGTAAATTTAGATTATTGCACCTTGGTACCTTATATCATACAAAAAGAACTGCTGAACCTATCTTAAAAGCAGTTGATAGATTAATCCAAATCTATCCCCACTATAAAAATAAATTTATAGTTGAGTTTTATGGCGGAGCTCCATATACTCATGATATCAGTGTCCATGCTTTTATGAAAAACAGGAATCAAGTTGTGTTCCAAGATTCAGTTTCTTATAATGAAAGCCTCAATCTCATGCAGAGAGCAGATGCATTGCTCTTGATAGACGGTCTGTTCAATGAAGCTGAGGACGGTCTTTCAGTTAATCCTTTTTTTGCCGGTAAATTAACTGACTATATGGGTGCCAAAAAACCTATAATGGCTGTGACAATGGATAAGGGACCTAGTGCAGACATTTTAAAGGCAAGTGGGAATGTTATTGCAGATGATAAAACTGACAGGATTGCTTATGTTTTAAAAAAATACATAGATCAAAAAGTGATGCCAGATTATTCTTATTACGAAAATTATACGTGTGATAATGTGGCTCAACAAATGCAACAAGCTATAGAGAGTGTTATAAAATAATCATGAAAAATTACGACTTTATAATTGTAGGTTCTGGCTTTGCAGGATCTATTATGGCAGAGAGATTTGCTAATGTTCTTAATAAAAAAGTACTAATAATTGAGCAGCGCGATCATATTGCGGGAAATATGTTTGACTATTATGATGAGGCCGGTGTGTTGATTCATAAGTATGGTCCTCATTTGTTTAGGACTAATGAAGACTTTGTATGGGATTATATGTCTCAGTTTACAGAGTGGCATCCTTATCAGCATAAAGTAGTTGCAGAAATTGACACCCATTTAGTGCCAGTTCCATTCAATTTGACCTCGCTGGAAGTGTTAATGCCAGAGAAAGCTTCTGAGATAAAGGAGATTCTTTTATCAGAGTTTGGGATGGATAAAAAGGTACCTGTATCTGTGTTGCGAAAGCACCAGAACCCAATGATCAGTGAGCTTGGGAGCTTTATCTTTGAAAAGATATACTTAAACTATACAACTAAGCAATGGGGCGAAAAGCCTGAGAACCTGGATTTTGAGACAATCACGGCTCGGGTGCCAGTGCACGTTTCCTATGATGACAGGTATTTCCAAGAAAAATATCAGTTTCTACCTAAAGAAGGGTACACCCAAATGTTCAAAAAAATGCTTTCCAACCCTAATATTGAGGTTAGATTATCTGTGAAAGCAAATGAGGTTTTAAATTTAGATACTGATTCAAATAAAATTTTCTTTAAAGGAGAAGAGTTTACTGGAACAGTAATCTACTCTGGTGCCATAGATGAAATGCTTGGCTATGCATTTGGAGAATTACCTTATCGATCTCTCCGGTTTGAAGTAGAAACTCACGATAAGGAGTATTTCCAGCCAACTGGAACAGTGAACTACCCAAATGACCATGATTATACTAGAATTTCTGAATATAAGCATATGATGGCTCAGAAACCTAGTAAAACCTCTGTTATGGTAGAATATCCTCAAGAGTATAAAAGGCTTGTTCCTGGTCAGGATATTCCATATTATCCTATCCCTAAGGATGAGAATACCATAGCTTATGATAAGTACAGAAGCATAGCAGATAAATTCTCCAACTTGTATTTGATTGGTAGGTTAGCTGAATATAAGTATTATGATATGAATAATATCATCATGCACGCTTTGAAGACATTTAACGAAGAATTTGCAAATAAGAATTAGTAATGAGGCCTAAAATTAGCGTTCTAGTAGCAGTATATAATCTCGAATTTTACATTGAAAGATGTTTGGAATCTTTGGCCAAACAAACTTTAAAAGAAATAGAGGTTTTAGTCATAAATGATGGTGGGAGCGACGAAAGCCAACTAATCATAGATGAGTATGTGGTAAATTACCCCTCTATTTTTAAATCTTTTATCAAAGAAAACGGCGGGCACGGTTCTAGTCTAAACTATGGCATTGAAAGAGCCACTGGTGAGTACTTGATGATTGTGGATGGGGATGACTTTCTTGATGAAGATACATGTGAATTCATGTATGATAAGGCCAAGGAGAAAGACGTTGATATGGTAATGGGTAACTTGTTTTACATTTTCCCAGACTCAACCCTTATTTTTAAGCCCGTCCATGAGGATAGTGAGTTATTGATTGAAGGATCAAACAAATCGTTGCTTTTCAGAAATTGGGCTACTCCTTGCGCTCGTATTTACAGGAGAGAGCTTTTTGAAGACCCTGAGTTAAGATTTGTTCCTGGCATTGTGTTCGCTGATGCTAACTTTGCTCCTAAAAGCTATCACGCAGCTAAAAGTATCTATTATGTAAATAAAAATTTATATAACTATGATATAACTAGGCCTACCCAGTCTATGAAGCTAAACAATGTGAAAATCTTGGATATAATCACAGGTATGCGAGATATGCTCCAGTATTATAAGAACAAGGGAGAATTTGACCTTTATAAAACTGAGCTACAGTATTATGTAGGTATGCATTGTTTGGCATGGGTTAATAAAATAAAATTCTCTGAGGGTTTCTCTAGAAGCAAAGCGTTAAGAGAGTTGTTTAAAGTGGCAGATGATTATTTTGGTGATTCCTGGCTTCAAGATAAAAACATTAAGACGCTTAGAGGGCGAAAGGCTTATCATTGGGTTAGATTAGGAAGGATGACCAATTACTACTCTTTTATTGTGGCATGGCGATTGGCTCAAAAATCTGGCAAGTTTGACCAAGCGTTGTCAAAAGCTTTCAAGATTCCTTTATCTGGTTACTCTTGGGTTTCCTCCAAAGTTCAAAAAAGGCTAAATGACTTGCTTTATGTGAAAGTATGGGGTTAACTGAATTATGGGATGACCAATTCAAGTCCGAAGCTTGTTTCTATTATCTTGCCCACCTATAACGGTGAAAAATATATATCTGATTCTATCAGCAGCTGTTTGGGTCAGACATATATTAATATAGAGTTAATTGTAGTAAACGATTGCTCAATAGATGGTACAAGTACTATAATTGGAGAGTGGGCTAAAAAAGATGAAAGGATAGAAGTTGTCAATAATTCCACTAATATGAAACTCCCCAAATCTTTGAATATAGGATTTGAGCAGGCTAAAGGAGAATACATTAGTTGGACTTCAGATGATAACTTTTATGCTCCTCAGGCTATTCAGGCATTAAGTGAAATATTAGATAACAATCCAAAGGTAGATATTGCTTATTCTTCTTACCAATTTGTAGATGAGAATGGTCAATTAATTGGTAAGTTCGGCGGAGTACCTGAAAACTTAATCTTTAAGTGTGTTGTAGGAGCATGCTTTTTATATCGTAGAAAGGTTCATGAAGAATTGGGTGGTTATGATGTAAATAAATTTAGGATGGAGGATATGGACTACTGGTTAAGAGCTGCATCTAAATTTAAATTCTATTATTTAAATCGCAGTGATTTATATTGCTATCGCAAGCATAATGAATCGTTAACCGCCGAAATACATAGCTCACCTGGTTTGCTTTCGGAGTATAAAATTAATTATGTTGCTTCATTTGATTGTTTTCTAAACGGTACCTTAGAAGCTGGATTTACTGAGAAGGAGCTAGAAACCCACATTAAATTATTTTTTAATCAAGGTATTCATAATAGTGGCTCTTATAGGCTAGGTGAGGAAGTAAATACTGTTATTTCTTATTTAGATAAGTTGGCTTTTTTAAATTGGGATAGGGTGTTTTTTGATGCAGAAGAGATTAAGTCTGTAATTTTAGAGAAGAGGGAAGAAATTGTTAATAGTGTAATTAGTAATCTGGTATTTGAGAATAAAATACTGTCAAAGCAAAATCCCAAATTGTCAGAACAATTGGCAAGGAATGTTTCTTGGTATTACAAAGAATATGAAGTGTTGCCCGGGTGGTACAAAAAGATAGGCCACATTTTAAAGTGTTTGCAGGGGAATAAATCTTGGAAAGAGTTAATAGGGAGAGAGAGGTAATATGAAATATTGGTTAATGACTACTGAGTTCCCCCCATTTTTTGGCGGTGGCATTAGCACATATTGTTCCATAACGGCCGCTATGCTTTGTGAGAAAGGTTATGAGGTGACGGTGTTTGTAAATGATAGTTCAGTCAATAACATTGTAGAAGAGCAGGAAAAAGGAGTTAGGGTTGTAAGGTTTTGCCCCAGCCTAACCAATTCTTCTGCCTTTTTAGGGTATGTGACCAATCTAAGCTATGAATTTGCACATGTACTTAAGCAGTACGTGAAAAAGGAGGGCGTACCAGACGTCATAGAGTCCCAAGATTATCAAGGAATCGCTTATTATCTTCTGCAATACAAACACTTACACTATGATTGGTGCAAAGAGGCGTTTGTGGTCATTACCATGCACTCACCTTCTTTTCTGTACCATGAGTTCAACCATGTGCCTCTTTACAAATATCCTAATTATTGGATAGGTGAAATGGAGCGGTTCTGCTTGCAGGCGGCCAGCCTGATTATTTCGCCAAGTAACTATCTGGTAGAGGAGGTGAAAAAGAGGTTTCCTTTTGAAAATGCCCATCTGTTCATTCTTCCAAATCCCCACGTAATGCCCACTTCCCTTGGCAACAGGATAAGGAAAAATAAGGAGAAAGGGCACATCACCTTTTATGGGAAACTGTCTCCGCAAAAGGGAAGCTTTCATTTATTAAATTACTTTAAAGCCGCTTGGGAAACAGGTTTTAAAGAACCCTTAATTCTTGTGGGAGGGCAAGACATTGTCTACCATCCAGAGGGCAGGAGTATGGGGGACATCATTAAAAAGAAATACAAGAAATTTTTGGAGGCGGGGCTTCTTCAATTGGAGGATTCTATTCACCCTTCTAAAATAGAGGCCCAAATGGCTTCCTCAAAAGTGGTGGTGGTACCCAGCACCATTGACAATTACCCTTATGTGGTGTTGGAGATGATGAGTCTGGGGCTCATTGTGCTAGTGTCTAAACAAGGTGGGCAATCAGAGATTGTCGAAGATGGAGTGAATGGGTTTGTTTTTGACCATCAAGATCCTGACTCTTTCTTGCGTAAGCTGAAACAGATACTTGACCTTTCCGAAATAGAAGCTCAGAATATAATTGGTAAAGCACATACGTGGGTTAACCAGCATGTCAACCCTGCCCAGATTTTTGAGCGCAAGCATGAAATTCTGCAAAGAAGTGTAGCGCTTGCCCAAGCCAGTCACCGCTTTCCTTTTACAAGGGGGAAGAGTGCCTTGGTAGAAGGGACCCTACAAGAAGCTGACTTGGTGTCTGTGGTGGTGCCCTACTACAACATGGGTAGGTTTATTGACAGCACCATAGCTTCTTTGCAAGCTATTGAAGACATAGCCGTAGAAATTCTGTTGGTAAACGATGGCAGTTGTGAACAAGAGAGCCTTCAAAAACTTGATGCTTATCGTGGAAAGCCAGGCATCAGAGTGTTTGACACAAAAAACAACGGACTTTCTGCTGCTAGAAACTTTGGTGCTGAACAAGCGAAAGGTGCTTATTTAGCTTTTTTGGATGCAGATGACATGGTGGCCCCAAACTTCTATTCCAAAGCAGTCAAAGTATTAAAAGCTAGTAACAATGTCCATTTTGTGGGAGCATGGACCCAATATTTTGGAAGTTCTTCTAAAGTATGGCCTACTTTTATCCCAGAGCCTCCTATTATTCTGTACCATAACCTAATTAACTCCAGTGCTTTACTGTACAGGCGAGAGTCTTTCTTGGCCGGTGGTCAAAATGATACCCAGTTAACTTCTTTAGAGGACTATGACAGCGTTATTTCCATGCTAGGTAACTCTTATTATGGGGTGGTGCTGCCAGAGGTTCTGTTTTATTACCGGGTCAGGAAAAAGTCAATGTTCAGAAAGCTCTCTAAAACCAAGAAAACTATTCTTAAAGACTACATTGTCTCCAAGCACAAAGAGCTGTATGCCCAATATGCCTCAGAGGTAATTAATCTGTTAAACACCAATGGCCCAGGCATTCAAATAGACAATCCTACATTGGACTATTATTCAAAGTCTAATTTCTATTTGAATAACATGGTGTCTACCAAAGTGTTGTCTTTGGTTAAGAAGCATTCAAAAATCAAGAAAGCAGCATATCAAGTTTATAAAGTATTAAAATAGAGTAAGATGATTTTAGGTTTAGTAAGTAATTGGCTCCTTAGGTCAAATAAGGCAGAAAGAATTTGGTTGTTGTCTAAGATAGAGTTCAAGCTAAGGTACTATGAGAACAAGCTAGGTCTGTTTTGGGCATTGATTAAGCCTTTAATGGACATCACCATCTATTATATTGTATTTAATGTTATTCTGAAGCAGAACATACCGGCGTTTGCCTCTTATTTGTTTATTGGTCTTATCCTCTTCAATTTCTTTATAGAAAGTACCAGCGGCACCATCTCTATCCTGCATAGCAAGAAGTACCTGTATGAGTACAGCAACATGAACAAGCTGGAAATTTACTTATCTACGCTTTTGAGCAATGTAATAGGCTTTTCTTTCAACCTGATTATGTTTCTAGTTTTTTATGTGTTCATTGAGCCAGAATCTATTGGGTTGAACATTAATAATTTTTACATAATCCCTTTGTTTGTGAATCTGTTTATCACCGCTTTGGGTGTGTCTTTGATGTTGTCCTCAATTTTTGTGTTGGCCAAAGACATCACCCAAATTTGGCAGGTATTTGCCACGGTTCTAATGTTCATTTCTCCTTTGTTTTATAAACTATCTAGCTTTAAAGAGGCCTTGCCGTCCTTTGATTATGTAAATCCAATTGCCGGTATCATCATCAACGCTCGGCGAGTGATGATGCAGGGGCTGCCACCAGATTTTGATTTGATGATTTTTGACTATGGGTACGGCTTTTTATTTCTATTTATTGGGTTGATTATGTTGAATAAAATAGGCTCAAAAGCCGCTGAGAAATTATAAAAAATGATGGAAAGTGCAGTAGCGAAGGACTTGTTGGCTATTAAGGCCAGAAACATTAGTAAAACCTTTCAGATTTCTGAAGACAGTCACAATACCGTAAAACATAGGCTCTTCAACCTTTTTAATCCACCTAAGACAAAGTACGTACCTGCCCTTAAGAGTCTTTCATTAGAGATTAAGAAAGGCGAATGCATTGGCTTATTAGGGCGTAATGGCTCTGGAAAGTCTACCTTGGTCAAGGTGCTGGCCGGCGTATACCCTACAGACAGTGGTTATATAAACATTCAAGGGTCTACCATGCTGATGAACCTGGGCGTAGGCATGAGCCATGAGTTGACGGCAAGAGAGAACATTTATGTGTCTGGCTCAGTGTTAGGGCTAAAGATCAAAGAGATAGATGCCATCTTTGATGAGATAGTAGACTTTGCCGAACTGCGCGAATTCATTGACACCAAGATTAAATTCTTCTCTTCTGGTATGGTAGCGCGTCTGGGCTTCTCTATTGCTGTGAAGGCTGGAGCAGACATTATGTTCCTGGATGAGATTTTTGCTGTGGGCGATGTCAAGTTCCAGGAGAAGGCCATCAAAGTATTTGAGAGCTCCTGGATAGCAGGCAAAACCGTGATTTTGGTGAGCCATAGCATGGATGTGATTAAGAAATACTGTAGCCGCGCCGCCTTTATGAAGAACGGAGAGTTGAAATTCATTGGAGACACAGACATCGCCATTGAAATGTATATGGAAGACAACCATTAATTCCTGTACCTGACCTTAGAAAAACGAAGGCCCGTTGGTTGTACCAGCGGGCCTTTGTTTTTGGCGTATTTTGAAGAAAATAGGCTAAAAATGGTCTTCTAACCACCCAAGGGAAAGTAGCAGTTGTACTCTCTTATAACACATAATAGGCAATCACTCAGACTACTCTTCCTCTTTTACTAGGGCTATTGAAGTAGAAGCTTCCTTTTTCCTAAGCAATAAAAACGGCAGAAAAAATCCGGTCATCATAGCGCCAATGCTTCGGGCAAAATATACTTCAGACACCCAGGCAGCGGAAAAAGTAAGCGTTACCAGTACGGCCAGGCCATTGTAGGTTTTAAGGCCTTGCATAATAGGCAAACCCAGCCAACTTACCGCAAAGACAAGAAAACCTACCAGTCCCAGACTATACAGGATGTCAATGTAATTGCTATGCACGTTCCGGTCTGTCTGGATGGCGTATTGGAAGTTCTTCTCGGCATATTTCTCTTTTAACGCAGCGTCTTTGTCACCCAAGCCAGTGCCTAGCACCAGGTTCTCCTTGAATAGCTCCATGCCGCAGGTCCAGACGGCCAGCCTAAAGTTGACGCCGTTCCATTGGTCCTCGGTGATTTGCATATTGTAGTGGCTTTCGCGGCCCATATTGTCAAATTTGAAGCTGCTGTAAGCCACCTCTTTGTAGCGGTTAAAGGTAAGAGGCAGGGTTTTGTTCACTACCACCGTACCTATGATCAAGCCCAGCACCAGCGTCAGACCCTCCAGAAGCTTACGGTGCTTAATGACATAGTAAAAACTGAACCCCAGCGTGACTACCAACAGCCAGGCAAACATGATTCTGCTGGCCAACAAATAGGCAATTCCATATAAGAAAAGCGTGCCCAGCGTCAGTAACCCCTTATGCCTGTGACTGGAGTAGAAAATGGCGCGGGCAAAGATGAAGATGGACACGTTCACCAGAAGCGCTATGTAAATGGACTGTCTTTCTAAGATGACCGTCAACGCATCATTGTACAAATGCTCGGGCCGGGCAAAGAAGCCAGAATAGTAGATGCTGGCCAACAGGCAAATGAACATGACCAGGCAGGTGATGGTGCCAAAACTGAGCAACACCTTTTCCTTAAACTCTTGGCGCAGGTCCAGCAATCCTACCCCAATTGGCAAGAGTAGGAGCGGTAGCCTGAGTTTGAGGTGATGCAGGCCAGTCTCTGTGTCTGCAGACAACAAGGCGCTTACCATCAGTAGCCCATAGAAAACCAACATGGCCTGCACATGCGTCCGGCGCTTTAAAAGCAGCCACTTCTCCCTGATGGAATTAAAGTAGAACCCATACAAGAACAAGGCACCGGTGGTGATGCTAGAGAAGGCAGCCAGGCTACCAGTAAACAAGGAGACAAAGAAAAGTAAAAGAAGCGCGTAGAGGATTTTCTCTTTTTGATTCATACAGCAACAGGCCCGGTCTTGGATATAATCTAGAAATTAAGGTGGTCCAGCCCTTACTTCTAAATGCAAAGCTACATTAAAAAGCGGTAGCCCGCAGGCAGAAAGGCAAGGCTGTGCCTGCCTGATAAGCAGTTGCGCGCTAAAGCATCACTCAAGAATGGAGTTATGAAGAGTCATAAGTAGTAAATCTTAATATAGCCATTGCCTATATAGTAGAGGATTCAAACGCCTTTTGGTTACTTTGCAGCCGCATGAGCATACAGTACACATCACTTAATTCTGGCAGCAACGGCAATTGCTATTACGTGGGCAATGACCAGGAGGCAGTCCTGATTGACGCGGGCATCTCTTGCCGCGAAACCGAGAAGCGCATGGCCCGCCTGGGGCTGAGCATGTGCAAGGTAAAGGCCATCTTTGTCTCGCATGAGCATTCAGATCATATCAGGGGTGTGGCGGTTTTGGCCAGAAAGCACCAGATTCCGGTCTACATCACGCCGGCCACCTTGCAGAACTGCTACCTGCGCACAGAAGCCATTGAGGCCATTCCTTTTCTGGCAGATGAGCCGGTGCAGATTGGAGACCTGACCATCACGGCCTTCTCAAAATGGCATGACGCCGCAGACCCACACAGCTTTGTAGTGGCTTGCCAGGAGTATAAAATAGGCGTGTTCACGGACATTGGTAGAGCCTGCCAGAACCTCATGCGCCATTTTAGTGAGTGCCACGTGGCTTTTCTAGAGGCCAATTACTGTGAACACCTGCTGGAAACCGGTCGCTATCCTTATTACCTCAAGAACCGCATACGGGGCGGCCATGGGCACCTGTCTAACCGCGAGGCACTGGCCTTGTTTGCGGCTTGTAAACCAGACCACATGAGCCATCTATTGCTTTCGCATTTGTCAAAGGAAAACAACTGCCCTAACTTGGTCAGAGAGCTGTTTCTGGCGCAGGCAGAGAATACGCAGATAGTAGTGGCCTCCAGATATGAAGAAACCCCGGTGTTTACCTTGCAGATGCAAGAGGCCGTGGCATAAGTTTTAATGGGTAATTGTATTTTTTTGCAAACCATATACTTACTCCTGCGTTTTTATAGGCATATCCAAATCTTAACCTATAAACACTATGGAAGCAAGAGACCTTAAAAACGAAGCCAGAGAATTAAAGCAGAAAGCTGATAACTTCAACCCAGAGCACAGAGAAGGCCCTGTGGCCAGAACCATAGAAGAGTATACCGCAAAGTTGCCGTCAGATTTGTTCTTATGGGCCGCCCTAGGTTCTATGGCTATTTCTGCCACGCTTAAAATCATGAAAAAAGACGACGAGGCGCTGTTTGTTGGCCAGTGGCCAGCTCCGTTCTTGTTGTTAGGCTTGTACAATAAGATTGTAAAAGTAAAAGGACATGAGGGCGAGAAGACATCTGGCTCGCGCGGAGGTTTATAATCTCTAAAGATCTTGAAACAGAAAGGGGAGGCCAAAGCGGCTTCCCCTTTCTGTTTCAAGATAAGTAGTGAGAAAGTCGTTTTTGGCCTGTTTTCCTGAAAACAGACCAAAAACGACCAAGATAGGAAAATGGGATTATTGCGGTCTGTTTTTGGTTCGGCGGGTAGGCGGGGCCGTCAACGGGTCCTCGGGCCAGTGGTGTTTGGGGTAGCGGCCGCGCAAGTCTTTACGTACGTCAAAATAGCCCGTGGTCCAGAAGCTTCTCAAGTCGCGGGTTACCTGCACGGGGCGCATGGCCGGCGAGAGCAAATGGACCAGCAAGGGTACCTTGCCGCCGCCAATCCTGGGCGTGTCCAGCATCCCGAATATTTCCTGCAACCGCACCGCTAGCACCGGCGCCTCTGGGTTGGCGTAATCCAGGGTTATTCTTGAGCCAGTGGGCACCTCTATATGTGACGGCGCCAGACGATCCAGTTCCTGCCGCTGCTCCCAGGTGAAGTCCGTAAGCAGGATCTCCGCCAAGTCTAGGCGAGCCACCTGGTCCAATGATTTAAGCCCCAATAAATGCGGGCCCAGCCATTCTTCCAGGGTTTCCTGCAACTTAGAATCAGAGACGTCTGGCCAGGACGTTGCGTCTAACTTATGCATAAATGCCAGTCGCTCTTTTAACTGAAGTGCCTCTTTGGACCAAGGCAGACGCTCCACGCCCTTTTCCTGCAGGGCTTGCAGCAGCGCTTGGGCCACCAGTTCTGCGTTAGGATGGGCAATGGATTTTTCCTCCAGGATGAGAGCGCCCAATCTTACGATTTTCCTGGCCACCACTTTTTCGGTGGCGGCATCCCATTTCACTTCTTCTGCTTCGGCTAACTGATGTTTGAAGTGCGCCAGTATTTCAGCTTTGTCTATGGGCGCGGCCGACAAAACCCTGGACCGATGGCTAATCTCCAGGTGGGCTACTCCGTAAAACTCAGCCTCTGCAAACAGCTCGGTGGGCAGGGTGGCTTTCTGGCCAGTGACCAGCCGTACCCTGCCCGCCGATTCTCTCTGCGCCAACCGGTCTGGGTAGGCGAGGGCCGCCAAGAGTCCTGCCTTGTCTGGCTGGATGGTCTTCTGGGTTTCTTTGAGGCGCTGTCGCAAGTGCTGGGCCTGTTCTTTGATTCTTCTGAGCGCATTATCATCTATTACAAACCCCGGGGTAGGTGGTCGCTTATAGTCCAAGATCTCCAGCCGAAGGGCTAAGTCCGGCAATGGTTCTGTGAAGCTCCCGGCTTGTGGTTTAAGGATGTCACGGTCAGCGAGCAGGGCAGCCAAGGCGCAGGCGGTGCCACCTAACCCAAGCGCATGTCCCTGTAAAACCAGGTGGGCTAGCCTAGGCGGAAGTCCCAAGGCCGCCATCGCCTTGCCATGAGGAGTGGGATTGCCCTGGGCGTCTACGGCTTCTAATCTTAGGAGTAGGTCACGGGCTAAAGCCAGGGCGGCGGCTGGTGGCGTGTCCAGCCATTTTAACTGGTTGGCGTCTTTCACACCCCAAATGGCTAATTCCAGGGCCAGACTGGAAAGGTCGGCTTCGCAGATTTCGGGGGCCTGGCGTTCTGGCAACTGCAGTTGATCTGCCTGGGTCCAAAGCCGGTAACAGACGCCCGGGCCTAATCTACCGGCGCGGCCGCGGCGCTGGTCAGCGGCGGCCTGCGAGACCTGGGTGGTGGATAAGGTGGTTAGACCGTTGCGCGGTACAAACCTGGGCACGCGGGCAAAGCCTCCGTCCACCACAATGGTAACACCCTCAATGGTCAAACTGGTCTCAGCGATGCTGGTGGCTAATACCACTTTTCTTTGACCTGCAGGGGCCGGCTGAATGGCGGCCAACTGTTGGGACAAAGTTAGTTCACCGTGCAACAAATGCAGATGGGTAGTGGCAGGTAAGGTGCTTTCCAGCCTTTGTGCCACCCGGCGCATCTCGCCCATGCCGGGCAAAAATACCAGCACATCTCCGGTAGCATGTTTGGTAAGTGCTGTCCTGATGGCTTTGGGAGTTAAGGCGGCCAAGCGTTCTGGCGGTCTGGTGCCGGCGGCGGCTACTTCAGGGGGAGAGAGGTAATGCGTCTCTACCGGGTACATGCGGCCTTCGCTTCTTACCACAGGAGCCTCCAGCCAGATACCTACGCCGGTTGCGTCTAAGGTGGCACTCATCACCAGCAGTCTTAGATCTGGCCGCAGCACGGCTTGTACATCCAAGGCCAACGCCAAGCCCGTATCGGCGGCCAGGCTGCGCTCATGAAACTCGTCAAAGATGATGGCGGCAATGCCTTCCAGACCGGGGTCAGATTGAATGAGGCGCGTCAAGATGCCTTCGGTGACTACTTCAATTCTGGTCTTCTCAGATACCTTGTGCTCCAGTCTTACCCAGTAGCCCACCGTCTGGCCCACGGCCTCGCCTAAAATGTCTGACATGCGCTGGGCAGCGGCTCTGGCTGCCAACCGACGGGGCTCTAACATCAGGATCTTGCCGTCTGCGCGCCAGTCTGCCTGCAACAAGGCCAACGGAACCAAGGTAGTTTTACCAGCCCCCGGTGGTGCTTCCAACACGGCACGTGAATTGGTTTGTAGTGCTTCTAGCAAAGCCGGAAGCGCTTCTTTGACAGGTAAGTCGGGTAGTTGGGAAAGGGAAGGAATCACGGACATCTTGAGGCAAAGGTCGGGATTCTTGAGGAAAGAAAACACATGGCAGAATAGAGGTGTTTTCGGCTTGTTTTCCGGAAAGCAGGCCAAAAACGGAATCTTTACAGTAAACGAAAATTCCCATCAAACTCATCCTGCCTTCTGCCTTTGATGAATCTGATGGGAACCCTTGGTCTGGGACAAGAGGTTATAGCCCCTTATTGAATCACAACTCTCTTGGTGACCACTCCCTGATTAGTTTGTAAAAGTAGAATGTAGATGCCCGCAGGTACGTTGGGTAATACAATGTCCATTTTGCTGTTGGTGATTCCTTGCACCGCCTGCTGATGGATGGTCCTTCCCGTTTTATCCAGCATCTGCACGGACTGCACGTCAAAATCTGCCTTGAGGAAGTCAATGGTAAATCTGCCTTGGTTGGGCGAAGGATAGACCTCAATGGATTCTTGCGGAGTGAGCGGCAGGACCCTAAAGTCTGCTTTGGAGGTTCCGCCCATACCAGCAACGGTGACAAATCCACTGACGGCGCCTCTTGGGACTCTCACCTGCAGAACGGTAGGGGAGGCGCTCAGGACCTCGGCCTTTACATTCCCTAAGGTGATGGTGTCCTGATGGCCCATTGTTTGGAAGTGCGCCCCTTTCAGTTCTACCACGGTTCCTATGCTGGCTGCGTTAGGGAGCACATGGGTGATGACAGGAGCCGGGATGACTTCAAAGGATTTGCTGGAGCTTCCGCCGGGCGTAGTGATTTTTACCGTGCCCGTCACGGCGCCGGCAGGTACCTGCACCGTTACCAGTTGCTCCTGGGCAGTTAACACCTTGGCCGCGATATCACCAAACAGCACTTGGTTTCTGCTTGCCTCTGGCGCAAAGTTTTCGCCTTGCAGAATTATGTTGCCGCCCACGCGTTGTCTTGCCTGGTTAAAACCACCGAGGACAGGCGACTGCCATACTCTAAAGGCAGTGCTCTGAGCGGTGCCGCCTTTGGAGTTGACCGTAAACACGCCGCTGGAGGCTCCCTGCGGTATGGAAATAATCACCCCGTTGTTGGCGTATCTGGCTATCTGGCAGGTGACAGTGCCCAGGGTAATGCTTTCTAGCAAATCTGGTCTAAGGTTATGCCCTTGCAACGTCACCTCTGCGCCTATGGTGCCTTCTGTCACGCTTAAGCCGGTAAGGACTGGGGGCTGGTACACAGTGAAGTCTTCAAACGTGGTAGAGGATCCGGTTGGAGTAGAAACTTTTATCTTGCCAATGAGAGCTCCTACGGGCACTTGTACTTTCAAAATAGTATTGGTGGCCTCAAGTACCGGGGCCTGTATTCCATTGAAGAACACATTGTTCTGGCCAGGGGGCAGCAAAAAGTTGTTTCCAGAAATGGTTACATCGGTGCCTGGCTTGCCGGCCACAGGGGAGAAACTGACAATGCTTGGGGACACTACCACCTCTTTGGCCTGTAACTGTTTGTCACCCACTACAGGAGGTATGTTGTAGATTCTGTTGACGGTGGTGTTGGTGCGCACCGGCTCATTGTAGTCAAAGAAAATGTCCGCGAAGTTCTCAATCAACTGCTTCTCTGGCAGGGTTGTCTTAGGCCGGATGCTGAACTGAAGCAGACCGTTGCTTCCCGCCAGGTCTTTCGCGCTGTCAGGCAGCATGATGTTATCAAACGTGAAGGTGAGCACTGGTCTTTCTTTGCCCGTCACGGTTAAGCGATAGGGATGCGTGACCGTGCCCATCTGCAGCGTGCTCAGGTTCAAGTCAGCGGACAGGGTATCTACCACCACTACGCGGTACGCCACGTCTGTGCCTGTGTTCTGAAACCGGATGGTGTACCTAAGCGGGGTGTTGGTGGGCGTATACTTCTCAGAGGTAAGGCCCGCAGGGATGACCTGCTTGTCATTGGGGTCATAAGAGTCAATGATGGGCAGGCAGTCTATGGCTATCTCTGGCTCTGGGTCATCTGGCGGAAGAGCGTTCATGGCCGGTGAGGGAATGCCGTCGTTCTTGCTCCTTACCTCTACATTAGCGCTGGACATTCTTTTGACAGGATGGCCAAGGGGCTGGTCTGCCTCTACGCGCAAGGCCCGCGCCTCTGGTGTAAACCTTAGGGTGAGACTGTCCCCAGCAGCCAACCGGTACTTGCCATTCAGGGAAAGGTCACCGTCCTGCAAAACGCGGTAGGAGAGGCTGTCGGTCATGTCGCCGCTACCGCTGTTGTGTAGAGTGAAACGCACTTGCCCATCTTCTTGTACTTCGCCGTTTACTACCATGTTGGCACGATTCCAATCTACCGCCTTATGTTCTGGGTTGGCGGGCGTGATCCAGGCTTTGGTACAGACGGTCAGGCCCCGGATGGAGGGGTCTGCGCAGGTCACAGAATCAATGATGGAGATTACTCCTTTCTGATGGCCGGCTAGGTTGCCCACCTCAAATACATAATTCCCCGTGTGATCTCTGGTGAAGGGAGCAGACGCAGAAATTAGATGCACAAACTCTGGGATTTGTACGATTACCCTGGCGTCCTGCGCCGCGCCATAGCCCGCATTGGAGTAGGTGACGGTTGTAGTGTTCCGGAAACAGCGCCGACGACGGTCTGACGACACGTTCACGCTCAGGTAAGGCGTATAGGATACTTTAAAGCCTAAGTTAGGCCCTTGTACAACACCATCTTCCTGCGTGACTTTTACCGGTACCGAAATTTTACTGGTAGGACAGGTGGGTAAATAACTGATGCCCGTAGCAAGGGAGGGCAGCACCTTAATCTTATAGGTTCCGGTGTCTACAGGCACTTTATAAAATCCTGCCGCGTCTGTAATGCCATAATAGGGGCCAGGCGATACTTCTACCACCATCCCGGCAAGGCCATTTTCAGTTTGATCTTCCAGGCAGTTCCCATTGACATCATTGTATATCTTGCCGGTAATGAAGCGTTGGGTTGGTCCGTTGTCAATTGTGAAAATCTGAATGGCGCCGCCGTCTAACCGCGCTGCCAGCAAGGTGCCGCTTTTGTTAGTAGCCACCGCATTAACGGGCAGGTCCATCACTTTCTGCAAGGCCCCGCTAGCGCTAAATATTTTCAACTGTTTCTTAATAGGATAAGCCGCGTTATTGGCCACAAACAAGTCTCCAAATTCGGTCACTGATATAGTGAGTGGCCGAATGCCTGGTTTCTGGTTGGCTTCATTGTATTCCTTTAATACATTGCCGTCTGGGCGCAATACTTTAATGGTGTTCATGTCAAAATTGTCTATGACATACATGAACCCTATGCCATCTATTGCAATGGATTGAGGATAGGGAAAACTCCCATGACCTGAGGTGGTTTTACCAATGGTGCCTGCATACGTGCCCAATTTGGATAATTGGTGAATAACTCCCCCCCATCTATCAGAGATAAGCATGGTGCCCGCCTTGTCAATGGCAAAACCACTAGGGGAGATCAAGTTGTTTCCCTGCTGAGGGAGTTTTAAACTGAATTGCTTTACTAATAATCCAGCGGTGTTATATTTCCTGATGGCTGATGAACTGTCTCCGTAGGTTAGTAAATACAAGTCATTGTTGACATCTACCGCCAGGTGCGCCGTTATGGTGGTGTTCATGTAGACAGTCGTTTTCCGGCGCTCTAGGAGAACTCCCTGGGCATTGTATTTATGAATCTCTTTAGAGTTTATATCAAACACGTACAGGTTATTCAACAGGTCAAAGGCTGGCTCTGAGTAATTGAATTCCTTTCCATACTTCTTCAGGAAAAAGCCCCAGGGAGAATATTTCTTTACACTGGCACGGGTAGCATCACTGTCTGAGGCATACAAATTACCTTCTGCGTCCAGGGCCAAGTTCAGATAATTGCCCAGCAAGGCATCGTCCTGATTACCATACCCTGCAAACTGGGTGAGGAGTACCCCCTCAGCGTCATATTTATAAACCGTCTTGTTGTAAGAGTTGACCAAAAAATAGCCGCCCGTCTCTGTAACCGTGAAGGAAGGATTGTTGACCGTGTTGGATCCTGGTGCTGGTTGAGGGGTACTGAACTGTTGGAGCAAAGCCCCTTCATGAGAGTATTTATGGATGAGTGCTTTGGTGTTGTCCAGCACATAAACATTGCCTTGTCCGTCTAGGCTTATGTCTGTAGGCGAACCAATGGCACCACCGTTGACCACACTTGCCCCAATGCTGCCCAGGTACTGGCCTTGCAGGCTGAGTTTCTGCACGCGCGCATTCCTGGCGTCGGCCACGTACAGAGTCTGGTCCTGGCCAATGGCTATTTTGCCCATGTTAAGAAACTGGCCGTCTGCCGTTCCCTTAGCGCCAATGCTCATCAGGGGTTTTCCTGCCGGGTCAAACTTCTGAATGCATTGGCAGTAAGTGTCAGACACGTACATGTTGCCCATCTGGTCCAGGGCAAGGGAGGTGAAAATTCTGGTGGTATTTGTCCCGATGGGGAACGAGGCGAGCAATTTACCGTCAGGGCTGGACTTAGTGATGGTGTTTTGTTCCAGAATGTAGAGGTTGCCTTCTTTGTCTACGGCTACATCAAAAGGTGAGGTAACGGTAATGCCTATCTGGGCTTTTTCCTGGAAGTTATATTTTTGTGAGAAGGCGGATTGCAGAAACAAAAAAGAACATAGCAGTAGTAATGCTTTTTTCATAAGCAGAGAAAAGGGAGGGGATTAAATTCTAGATTGAATTGGTATATAAGATTCTGTATTAGAGAAGTAAAGCTATGGCTTTTTCTTTAGGTAAATTAAGACCCTGAGAATTTTCTAAACAATCATTGGCGCGCAAAAGCTACCCCCCAACCTGTTGCAAGAAACTATATTCTGGGTCAGAACTAGGGGAAGGCTCGCTTAAGAAGAGTAGTAGTAAAGCAGAAAAATTGAGCTGCGTTTTTAGCCTCTTTTCCAGAAAACAAGCTAAAAACGGAATCTTGACTAATTCTTCACACCCTTCTCCGCCACTTTTTTCTCAGCCAGTAGCATGGCCTGATAGGCGTTTACAATGCCGCCGGTTTTAGAAAGCGCCGTAAAGGCCACCTTGCGCTTGTTGGCCGAGGCCAGATTAGGCTGATACACTTTCTGCTTAGGGTGTTGTACGGTAGAGGCCAATAAGACCTCCTTTAACTCTACGGCCGTCAGTTCTGGGTAATAAGCCCAGACCAAGGCGGCCACGCCAGAAACCACGGGGCTGGCGAAGCTGGTGCCATCCATCTTGTGGTATTGGTTGCCGGGAGCCAAAGAGATGATGTCTACACCGGGGGCAAACAGGTCTACAGTGAGCTTGCCGTAGTTGGAGAATTCGCCGCAGAGGTTCTCATCCAGGAGGCGGGCGTTGGCGCCAACCTCCAGCCAATTGCTGGCCAGGGTGCCGTCGGTTCTTTTCTTGGTGGGATAGTTGGCGGCCTCGTCAATGTTGGAGGCGTCGTTGCCGGCGGCGTGGACTATGAGTACGTTTTTGGACTCGGCGTAGGCCGTGGCTTCGTCTACCAGGCTCCGCTGGGCAGAAAAGCTCTTCCCAAAACTCATGTTGATGATATGCGCACCGTTGTCTACGGCGTAGCGTATGGCCAAGGCAATGTCTTTATCGCGCTCATCACCCTGGGGGACGGCACGCAGGGCCATGATCTCTACGTCCTGGGCAATGCCGTCAATGCCTATCTGGTTGTTGCGCACGCCGGCAATGACACCCGCCACGGGTGTGCCGTGGTCGGGGCGGGGACCGGTCACGTTGCTGTTGCCGTATTGGCGGTCCTGGATGTCCTCGGGGTTGTCACCAATGATGGTGCTACGCGGGTCATAGGTCAGGTTCAGGTGCTGGTTCAGAAACAGGTCGCTGGTTTCAAGCATGCGCTGAAAGGAGTAGGGCGTGTACCCTAGGTCATACCTGCCCACCAGCCAGGCGCGGGCCCGCAGCACGTCTTCACTGGCGGTGGTGATGCCTTTCAGTTCTGCCAGCGTAAAGTCCTTCTTACCCAGATGCTGGGCAATGATGCCTTCTACTTTGGCCAACACCTGACTGAAATTGGCCAAGGACTGCTGGTTTTTCTGCTGTTTGGCCAGTTCCTCGTCATAGGCTTTTTTAGCCGCCGCGTATTGTTTGTACTCTTGTTGCTTGGCTACCGGCACCTTTTGCAGGGAGGGGTAGTGCCCATAAGTAAGCTGTAGCTTCCTCAAAATCCTGACAAACTCATAGGTCTCAAACTTGATGTCTTCACCCTTGGCGTTGCCCAGAAAGCCCCAGCCGTGCACATCGTCCACATAGCCATTGTTGTCATCATCCAGGCCGTTGCCGGCAATCTCTTTGGCGTTGGTCCAGATGCGGCCTTGCAAGTCCTCGTGCAGAATGTCTATGCCGCTGTCAATGACGGCCACCACCATTTTGCGTTTGGGCGTGCGGGTGGGCAACAGCTCCTGGTAGACTCGGTTCACGCTCACGCCCTGCACCTGCTCCACCTCGGGGCTTAGGTTGTACCAGTTCACCAAGGCCTTGTCAAAGCTGGCAATGGACGTGCTAGGGCCGTTTTGGGCTAGGGTAGAAACAGGAAGTGCCAGGGAGACTCCCAAGGCTACCAGCAGACTGGCAGAAAGCGTAGAGGTTTTTTTCATACAAAGGCCTAAAGCAGTACCAAAGAGAAAGGAAGATAAAATAACACAAGGCAGGAGAGCCTTCCAAAAGCGCGGTAATATGTTAAGTAGTTCTTGACGAAGTTACAGTTTTCTATAAATAAATCTAACTATTCTCTCAGTTTTTGCCAGCAAAAGGGATGGTCTAAGTTTAAAAGAATAGTTGATGGGTGTGCGTGACGGCAATCGTCGTTTTTGGCTTATTTTCTGTAAAACAGGCTAAAAACGGTAGTCAAGCCGCTGGCGTAAGGGCAAACATAACCCATCCATCAGAAAAAGGGTATGTTAGCACAGTGACTCTTCTAGGCGCACTACAAAACCAAACGGCAGTCCCCATGGAAACAACAGGCAGAATTGAACATGACTTTCTAGGCGAAAAAGAGATTCCAGCGCACGCGTACTACGGGGTGCAGACCCTTCGGGCGCTGGAGAACTTTAACATCACGGGCATCACCAACGCGCAGGAGCCGTTTTTTATCAAGGCTTTTGCTTACGTGAAAAAGGCCGCCGCCCTGGCCAACAGCGACTGCGGCGTGCTGGAGCCCGCCGTCTGCGAAGCCATTGTCTATGCCTGCGACCAGCTTATAGCCGGCAAGTACCAGGACCAGTTTCTCACAGATTTGATTCAAGGCGGGGCGGGCACGTCGTTTAACATGAACGTGAACGAGGTCATCGCCAACATTGGCCTGGAGTACATGGGCCACCAGAAAGGCCAGTACGAGTATCTGCACCCCAACAACCACGTCAACTTCTCGCAGTCCACCAATGACACTTATCCCACGGCGGTCATGCTGTGTTTGTACTTTAAACTGAACCTGTACATAGAGGCCCTCTCAGATCTGCGCAAGTCCTTTAAGCGCAAAGCCGCTGAGTTTGAGCAGGTCTTGAAGATGGGACGCACGCAGTTGCAGGACGCCGTGCCCATGTCTCTGGGGCAGGAGTTCAACTCTTTTGCCACCACGCTAAACGATGACTTGAAGCGCCTGCGCGAAGCCCAGCGCAAGCTCACCGAATGCAACATGGGCGGCACCGCCATTGGCACCAGCATCAACGCCCCCGAAGAATACCCGGCCCTGTGCGTCAAGTATCTGGCGGAACTGACGGGCCTGCCCATGGTCCTGGCCGAAGACTTGGTGGAGGCTTCCTCAGACATGGGAACCTACGTGCACATCTCCAGCATGCTCAAGCGCAACGCCATCAAAATCTCTAAGATCTGCAATGACTTACGCTTGCTCTCCTCGGGGCCGCGCGCTGGGTTAGCGGAGATCACTTTGCCGGCCATGCAACCAGGTTCTTCCATCATGCCAGGCAAGGTGAACCCCGTCATTCCAGAAGTGGTGAACCAGACGGCCTTCTACGTGATTGGCGCAGACCTGACTGTGACCATGGCCGCCGAAGCCGGGCAGTTGCAGCTCAACGTCATGGAGCCTGTCATTGCCTTCAGTATTTTCACGTCCATCAACTACATGACCAATGCTTTGAACACCCTGCGCCTGCGGTGCGTGGACGGCATTAAGGCCAACGTTGAGAACTGCCAGGCCATGGTCATGCGCAGCGTGGGCATTGTAACTTCCTTGAACCCCATTCTGGGCTATGAAACCTCGGCGTCTATTGCCAAAGAAGCGCTGGCCACCGGCAAGTCCATCCATGACATTGTAGTGGTGGAGCGTAAATTGATCACGCAGGAGAAATGGAATGAAATTTATTCTTTCCAGAATATGATACACCCCGTGTTCATTAATGCGTAAAAGCATTTTATGTCTGTGTTTTGTGTTTTCCCGATGGGAACGATTGAATACAGGCTTTAAAGATGAATGACGTTGTACTTTAAGAGAGAGGTGTATGTTTAAGATCCCCCTGCTGTACCTCACGGAATGGGTAGAATCCGTTTTCCAGCTACCGTACATGCGCGACCTGAAGAAGAAGTACCCGCGCTTCTTCAAGTTTCTGCATGCCCGGTTCAAGACAGACCATTTTTACGGCCTTCCTCTGACGGTCTTTCTGCTGTTGATTGGGTTCACGCTCTTTCTTTTAAGCCAGCTGGTAGAGAACGTAGTCAACTCAGAGGCTACCAAGGCCATGGACATTCAGGTGACGGCCTTCTTTTTTGACATGCGCTCTGCAGAACTGAGTTTGTTCCTGTACGCCTTCACGCACTTGGGCAACGTGTACGGCGTCACGGCCATGACCTTGCTGGCAGGCATTTTCCTGTACGTCAAGCGCATGTACCAGCACTTGGTGGCGCTTATTATTTCAGTGCTGGGCAGTGGCATTACCATGGACGTTCTCAAAACCTATTTTAGCCGGGAACGGCCCTTAGACGTGGCCTTCTACGTACCAGAAAACTCCTTTTCATTCCCCAGTGGGCACGCGGCCAGCGCCATGGCCTTGGTGGGCTTGCTGGCGTATTTCTGCCTGCTAGAGGTAAAGCACCAGCGGGCCAAGATTCTGCTGTTCTTGATGGGACTGCTCTACGTGCTCTTGATTGGCATAAGCCGGATTTACCTGGGCGTGCATTTCCTGACGGACGTGGTGGCTGGCTTCCTGCTGGGCTTGCTGTGGGTGGTGATGGCGGTAGGCGTTCTGGAATACCTGGCCATTGACCGCGTTAAGCAGGCCGTGAGCAAGGAAGACGTGATGATCACCTAGCTACAGCCATTTCCAATAAACCAGAAGAGCCGCCCTGTTGTACTACAAGGCGGCTCTTCTGGTTTATTAGACTACTTAATCAAACTCAAAATACCTTTCTTAATCTGCTTGGCGCTGTCGGTTAGGTTCTCATCATACTCCATGCCGGTGTGCTCATACAGGGAGTAGAACGCAAACTGGAAGGCTTTTTCGGCTTCTTCTTGCGTAGCGCCGCTCACTTCCAACTCCAGGTCATGGTAAGAGTAAAGGTACACCCCGTCTTCTACGTCTACCCGCACCTCCAGCGGTCTTTTCAGGACGATGGGTGGCTCACCGGCCACCGTGATCTTATGCAGCAGCACCATGGCGTATGCTGGGGCAAGCGCTTCTTCCTCTTGTTCTTCTTCACTAGCCGGCTCAGGGGGCGGAGCCATGGGAAGGCGCACTTTCTTGGGCCGTATCACCTTGGGCTTTTCCTTGGAAGGCGTCAGTTCCTGCACGGCGGCCTGCGGAATGCGAGTCAGGTTCAAGGCCTTTCCACTGCCTGGCGCACTCACCAGAATCTCGTGCCCATCGGCTTTCTGGATGGTCTTGAACAACGGCCCGAAGATGCGCTTGCGCTCCTCTGTGGTAAAGCGGTCACCTAGTTCCATCACTTTCTCTGAATGGCTGTAATCTGCCGTCAATATCTCCTGCACAAAAGTGGTGAAAAGTTCTTTTAACACCGGCAACGGGAAGTCCATGCTGCTGGCGCCTTTGGCTTTAGTGCCCAGGTAATCTGGGGCAATGCTGGCCTTGAACCCCTCAAAGTTTACGTCCACCATCATCAGGTCTGACGTGACCTCGGGCCTGGTGGACTGCGTGTTGATGACGCCTTTGCGCTTGTTGTTGGTGACGGTTAAATACTGGATGTACGATTCTTGCAGTAGCAACAGCATCTCTGCCAACAGGCCCACGGCCACGGCCTGGTCGGCGCGGTTCTTGGGCTTGATGTGCAGCGTGAAGGCAATGGCTCTAAGGTTCTCCAGGTACTGATTCTCCATACAAGGGTTGGGTGCTTTGTTGAGGGTAACAACAGTTTTACAAAGGTAGTTTGCTAAAAGGAAGAAGTAGATATTTTATTTTTGCTAAGTTTTTTAGTAGGAATGAGGGGAGTTTTGGGGATGAAGTTGACTGCGTTTTTGGCGTGTTTTCTGGGAATTAGGCGGAAAACGCGTTTATTGCTGGTTGCTGATTGTCAATTGTTGTAATACGGTAATTGCTCCCGCCGTTGTTGTGTTCTCACCAACAACCCAGACTGCCTTTCTGACTAGCTTTGTGCCTCTTCTATGGCGCGGATGTCATTTCCGTGATTCTCTGCCGTGCGCTTCCGTTGGCTATTCCTGAGAAGGTTCTTTCTCCCGGTGCCCTTATGCTGCCTTGTTTCATCTGCGCCGCCAAGCGCTCACGGCCGCGGGGCCCCGTCTTCCCGCCTCGCGCTGTACCAGCTTGCCTCTTTTGCATGGCTACTTCCTTGCTTATTTAACTAACATTGCTTTATCGTGACCGCTATCCTGTCAGAGGCGGCAACCTGCTTAGGCGACTCGCCGGAAAGACTGGATCAGGTGCACGTAGTAGAAGCCTTTGCCAAACGAGGATTCTCCCCTTGAGGATTGGCCAAACGAGAGTTTGAGCCAGCGAGCGGAGCTCTGTAGAGGGGTGTTTACATCAGGAGATGAATCAGCAATTAACAATCAGCAATAGAATAGTTTTTAGCCTCTTTTCCTGAAAGCAGCTCAAAAACGCATTACCACAATCCTTCTCCCTGAAGGAGAAGGTTGGCATTGCAGATGAAGAGACAAGGGCACTGCCTTTTCTCCCGCGCATTCCCTTCTTCTGCAACTTCAACAACCACCTTCCCCCAATTCTGACCATTCCTATCCCGTGCCTAACATCGTGCTTTTAGGAGAAGGATGTTTACGTTTTTGGGCTGTTTTCTGGAAAATAGGCTAAAAACGCCCTCGAAGTGCGTAGAGGTAGGAACTTGTGAAAAAGGACGTCGTAGAAAAATAGGCGTATGCTAGAAGAAGGATTTTTTTAGCGGCTTTCATTTAAACGACAGAAATATGTGGCAACCAATCTCAAGGCAGATGCACGGCGTAGCCGAGGCAGCCTATATTCCGGCCATGGCCTCTGCGCCAGAGTCTGTAGGGTTTACCAGACAAGAAACAGCCACCACCTTATGCCGGGCCATTGGCGGCATGGCGCTGGTGTCTGCCCTGGTCACCAAGGCTGAGTGGGGAGCCGTGCCGGTAGTACCTTATAAGGCGCACCTGGCCGTGGACGTAGTGACCAGTCTGTTTACGCTGGCTGCTCCCTGGCTGTTTGGCTTCTCTCATCATCAGAAGGCCAGAAATACGTTCATAGCGCTGGGCGTGACCGGCCTGGTGGTAGGGGCATTGTCCAGACCAGAAGAAATGGACCCCCTCAAGGAAAGAACCCTGCGCAGAAAAGCCGAGGCGCTGCCGGCATTGTAAGGGCATAACCCTACCGTGGCATTTTGCCGCTTCAAGTGAAGATTCGTGGGCAAGAACCTTTAACAACAGTTCGGCTCGTTTTTGGCCTGTTTTCTGTAAAACAGGCCAAAAACGAGCCGAACTGTTAATAGATAAAAGCTTCCTTACTTAGGAAAGTATACCTTAAAGGTGGTGCCTTTGCCTACTTTGGTAGAGACTTCAATCTTACCGCCGGCGTTGTGGACTATTTTTTTGACCATGTACAAGCCAATGCCAGAACCTTCTACGTGGTCATGAAAACGGGTGAACAGAGAGAACAGTTGGTCTTCCTGCGCCGGATTCATGCCCAGGCCGTTGTCCTCTACTTTTAAGACGCTGTAGCCGCCTTCGGTAAAGCACGTGAGATGGATGTAAGGCTCCTGGTCTAGGGAGCGGTACTTGATGCTGTTAGAGATAAGGTTATAGATGATGCTCCTCAGATTCTTCTCAGAAAAAGAAATAACAGGGCATTTAGATACGTCTACTTTCAGTTGCACGCCAGACTCCTTGAACATCTGGTCCAGGTCCATGACCACGTTCTCTATCAAGTCGCCTATCTGTATTTTTTCAATGACGCCGTGCTGTTCGTTTTGGAGTTTGGTGACTTCGGTGAGGTTGTCAATGGTCTTCTTGAACCGCTCTACCGCGCCCTCCATCATGCTAATGATCTGTTGCAGCTCTAACTGGGCAAACTCGTCTTCGGGCAGTTCTACCCTTAGCTCACGCAAGAGGGCCTCTATGTTCAGGATAGGGGCTTTTAAGTCATGCGAGGCCGTGTAGACAAAGTTGTCCAGGTCTTCAATGACCAGCAAGAGGTGTTTGTTGGTTTCTTTGAGCTTCTCTTGCGTCTCTTTTAGGTCTGTGAGGTCAATGAACGAGCCCAGCACGCGATGGGGCATGCCATACTCATTATGCAGAATGTAGGCCCGGTTGTAAATGTAGGCGTAGGAACCATCGGCGCGGGCCAGCTTGAACTCGGCTATCCATTGGTCCTTGCCCGAGTTGATGGCCTCATTGACGCCGTTCAGGACGCGTTGCCGGTCTTCGGGGTGAATCTTGCTGATCCAGGAATCAATGCCGTTTTCCATCTCCAGGTGGCTGTAGCCCAGAATAGATTCCAGGGTGTCGCTCCACCAGAGCTCATTGGTGACCACGTTCCAGTCCCAGATAAGGTCATTGGTGGCTTTTGAGACCAGCTTAAACCGCTCCTGGCTGTCAGTGACTTCCTTGGTTCTCTCCACCACCCGTATCTCCAGCTGGTTGTTCAGTCTAATAAGTTCTTCTTCGGCCTTCTTGAGGTCTTCATAGGCCATCAGAATCTTCTCTTCGCTGATTTTCTTGTCTGTGATATCTGCCAGCGTGACCGTGAAGCCGTCTCCCATTTTAACGGCCACAATCTCAAACCAGGCGCGGGTGCCGTTAAAGTCTAGGTACTGCTCCAGGTGCAACGGCTGGCCAGAATCCACCACCCGGACAAATTTCTTGAACAAGCCGTTTTTCTTGAGAAAGGACATGTCTTCCATGACGCTTTTGCCAATCAGGTGCGCCTGCGGCACGCCTATCAGTTTCTCGGCTTGCTTGTTGAGCAGGCTCCACTCAAAGTCTGTGATTTGTTTCTCTGCGTTGCGCACAGACCTAAAGGCCATGATGTTGTTGAGCGAACTGTTGAGCACGCCCTGCACCACGTTGCTGAGGGTTTTGAGGGTGGTTACTTCCACAAAGCTTAGCACAACGCCGTCCTTGTTGCCGTCATGCTTGAGGTAGGGGATAATGCGCAACAGAAAGTACTTGCCGTCCTTGGTTTCTACCTCTTGCTCTACTTCAACAGAGGTGTTGTTCACTTTCTGGATGTCTTCTAGCAGGTTAGGGTAGCGCAGGTTATGGGACAGGTGATGGATGGGCCTGCCCAGGTCAATGTCTATGATGTTGATGATGTTCTTGACAGACGGCGTAAACTTCCTGATGATGAGGTGATGGTCTAGAAAGAGCTGGCCAATGTTGGAACTCCTTATGTAGTTGTCCAGGTCCTCGTTCAATTCCTGCAGTTCACGTATTTTTAACTGGTGCTCAGAGTTGACTGTGTGTAGTTCCTCGTTTAAAGACTGCATCTCTTCATTGGAGCTTTGCAGTTCCTCATTAGAAGACATGAGCTCCTCATTGGTTGACTGCAGTTCCTCATTGGCGGTACTCAGGTCTTGCACCGTCAGATGCAGGCTTTCGCGGGCTTCCTTGAGCTCTATTTCCAAAGCGGTAAGCTGCGTGAAGTAGTCAGAATCCTCTTCTGTGATGAGGGAGGGCTTCAGGTTCTTGAGCGAAGGGCTGGCTTTGCCTACTTCCTGCAACAAGACCAGAATGACCTTGGGCATGTCACGGTCCACAGAGATGGGCTTCACGGACAGGTTCACCAACTGCTGTTTCTTGCCCAGCATCATCATGACCTGCCGTGCCACCGACTTTTGGTTCTTTAGCACCTTTCTAATGTCCACGCTCAGGGTGACGGCCAGTTCTTTGGGCACCATCTTGAGCAGGTTCAATTGCAGGCGCTTGTCGGGCAGCTTTAAGAACCGGTTAATGTCCCCGATGCCGTGCAGCAGCTGGAAGTTGTCATCTACGTACAGGCCCGTGATTTTAAAATCTTCGGCCACGGCGTCCATGAACTGGTCATTGTAGCGCACCAGCTGGGAGCTCTTGAAGGACGGACTGTGCTCTACCGGAAAGGAGTGGGCCTGGGGCGTGATGCCGTAGTTGCGTTGCACCCCGTGCTTGTCCTTTATCTTCTGGAACAGCTTCCATTTGCGGTTGCGCTCCGCGAAGTAGGTTTTCATGTCACCTATGTGCTCACTGGACCCCAGTAGCAAGTAGCCGTTCTGCTTGAGCGCGTACGGGAACACCGCCAACACCTTCTGCTGCAGATCTGGGTTGAGGTAGATAAGCATGTTGCGGCAGGTGATCAAATCCATTCTGCTGAACGGCGGGTCCTTTTGCAGGTCATGCTGGGCAAATACCACCAGTCCCCGTATGTTCTCATTGACTGTGTAGCGGTTGTTCTTTAGATGGAAGTATTTCTGAAGGCGCTCAGGGCTTACGTCTTTGGCTATGTTGGCTGAGTACGTGCCCTTTGAGGCTGCCTTGATGGCCCGCTGGTCAATGTCTGTGGCAAAGAGCTTGATGCGGGGCGCGCGTCCCAGCTTCTCAAAGCACTCATGAAACAATATGGCCAGGGAATACACCTCCTCACCGGTGCTGCAAGCCGTTACCCAGACTTTGACCAGTTCATCTTCTGTGACGCTGGCCACAATGTCTGGAATCACCTCTTGCTCCAGCAAATCAAACGCTTCTGTGTCTCTAAAGAACTTGGTGACGCCAATCAGGAACTCCTGGCACAGCTGCTTGATCTCTGCCGGGTGCTCATGCAAATAGGTGAGGTAGGCGGGCAGGCTTTCCACCTTAAGGGTGTCCATGCGTTTTTTCAAACGCCGGTAGATGGTGGCCTGTTTGTAGTTCTTGAAATTGGTCTGGGTATGGGTACAGATCAGGTCCAGGATTTCTTTGAGAACCTCCTCGTTTTCCTGGTCCAGGTCTTTTTCTAAAAGGGACTTTACCAGCGGTATCTGGCGGGTGTATTCTATGATCTCGCCGGGCATGCGCTCTGGAGAGAAGACGTAATCCACAAAGCCCGCTTCTATGGCGCTGCGGGGCATGCCGTCAAACTTGGCGGTATTTGGGTCCTGCACCATCACCATGCCCCCGGCGTTCTTGATCATCTTCACGCCCTTGGTGCCGTCAGACCCCGTGCCTGACAAGATGATGCCAATGGCATAGCGGCCGCGGTCCTTGGCCAGAGATTCAAAAAAGACGTCAATGGCAAAGTTAGGCTCGCGGTTGCGTACCTGGTTGACCAGTTGCAGGCGTCCGCGCTCAATGGTGAGCTGCTTGCCGCTGGGCAGCACGTACACGCAGTTGGGGCGGGTGCGCATGTTGTCCTCGGCCTCCAGTACCTGCATCTGGGTGTGTTTGGACAACAGCTCGGCCATCAGGCTCTTGTGGTCTGGCGACAGGTGCTGGATGATGACAAACGAAAAACTGGAATTGTTGGGGAAGTAGTCAAACAACTTATGAATGGCCTCCAACCCGCCGGCAGAGGCGCCAATCCCAACAAGGTAGTGGTCAGTTTTAGGGGGCTTTATGGGGGCAAGCGTATTATTCATGGGCAACGGGAACAACTCAATTGCTCTACTAAGTAAACTCTAGAGCGACAGACGCTAGTATCTTTCTTTAATGATTTTTTCAAGCACCGCACTGCGCAGGTTCTCAGCGGCTTCCAGCTCCTCGGGCAACCACGGCAGGGACGTGTGCTTGACCGTCTCTTGGTAGCTGGCAAAAGAGTTTCTGGGGTGGTAGCGTTTGCCGTCTGCCTCCATCTGGATGGCCTGGTTGGGATTGCCGCCCCAGCTAATGGTTTGGATCACCTCTGGCCTGAACCCCAGAATGTACTCACCCTCTTCTGCATTGATGGGCAAGACAATAAGACCGCTGGCCAGGTCTTTAAACTCCTGGCTGCGCACGTACTGGCTTGGTAGCGTGTCTGTGGCGTACGTCTTGTCAGACTTGTTGCGCTTTAACCAATAGACCAGTTCTTTGATGCTTGGATGAGGGGGCACTAGGCCGCTGGTCCATACACTGCCTTCATACAACACGGCGGCTCCGGTAATGTTTAAGAGCTTTAAAAGCGGGTCCTTTTCCTTCACCAGTCCGTCGGCAAAGGTAGGGGAGGTGTAGAGTTGCTCTAGCAGCTGGGCGTGTATGTCGCGTAGTTGGGCCCGCAACTCCATGTTCTTCTCCTTTTCCCGGGCCGCTATCTGCGCCGATATAATGCCAGACAACAACTCCATAGCCGACCTGAGCTCATAGCTGGGGTTCTTGGGCAGTTTATGATGGCAGGAGATCAAGCCCCACAGCTTGTCATCAATGATGATGGGCAGAGACATGGACGCCTGTACCTTCAGATTCACCAAATATTCAAGGTGCACGCCCGCCACGCTGCGCAGGTTGCAGTCTGACAGGTCTGTGAACCGACTGATGAGGGGATTGATGACGGGAATTAACCTAGCCGGGGTATAGTCTCTGGCCGGAATAAGCCGGTAAGGGTTGCTCAAGTACAGGTCTCTGGCCTGCTTGGGCACGTCTGAGGCCGGAAAGCGCAAACCCATGTAGTCGTCCATGTCCAGTTCGCGGGCCTGGGCAATGACAATGCCGTTCCACTGCGGGTCAAACTGGTACATGAGCACCCGGTCAAAGCCCGTCAGTTTTTTAAGCTCCTCTACACTGATCTGGCTCACGGTTTGGGTGGTGGTGGCCTGCTTAAGCAGTGAGGTGATGTATTTTATCTGCTGGTAAAGCGCCATGAAAGAATCCTGGGCCGCAGCGGCGGGGTTCTCCTCTAGCTCCAGCAAAATGTACGTGTCTTTTAAATGCGCCAAGGCCGTAAACTGGATGGGCTCACCTTGGCGGGTAAACGTCAAGGTAAACGGAATCTTCTCTTGGTGGCTGGACTCCTGTATTTTTACCAGTACGTCTTCTATCTGGGGGGCAGGCAGAAAATTAGCGAGCGGCTGGCCCAGCACGTCTTCTAAGGCAAGGCCCAGAAGGTGTGGCACGTTCTCACTGGCTTGCACCACGCGCAGGTCCTGGGTAGAAAGCGTTAACAGTACGCCATGTGGTTGAATCAAGTTGACCAGGTGCAAAGGAATGCTTCCGCAGAACTCTGAGTCATAGTTTTTCTCAATGGCAATGCCAATGGGGGCTTGTTTGTTTTCCATAAAAGGGGACGCATGCGGGGCTTTTGCCACAGACCAAGAGGGCAAGTTAAGCAATTGGCAAAAAAGAAGTGAACCGAAGTGGGAGAAAGGCTCCGTATAAACCGCATTTTTTTTACGTATTACGGGGCCCAGGCATTATAGATGTCAGTACAGGTAAGAAAGCGCTAGAAGCCTGCAAACTTCTCTTGGCTGCCAGAAACTCCGGAACCAGCGCCTTGTATAAAGCACATGGAAGGTGCGTTTTTAGCCCCATTTCCAGAAAACAGCCCAAAAACGGCAATGGCCAAATCATCAGCGAAAGCATGGCAAAGTACCTGGCTAGTAGACTTTCTGTCACTGCCTTTTTATAACCTTGCCGCCGTATTGTAGTATGAAACTAGACATTACATGTTCAATTAACCCCACAGACAATGGCAACAGGCAAATCCTTTGATGAGCTTCTAAATACCCAGCAGAAAAAGCTGGCCTTTTTTCAGAACGTGGTATTGGCGGCCCTGGCAGATGGGCAGTTAGACCAGGACGAAAGCGAGTTCCTGATTTTTATAGGCGACAAGCTGAACCTCTCTCCTGAGGATACCAAGCCTATTGCAGACAACCTCTCCTTGTTGTCTTTTGTGATACCAGAGGATGGCCTGCAACGCACTCTTGAACTGCAGACCGTGATCATGATGGTATTGCAAGATGGCCATATGGCAGACAATGAGTACCAACTCTGCCTGGAGTACGCCCGCCGCATAGGCTTCACCAAAGAAACGGTAGATGAGATGGTAGGCCAGCTTAGCCAGCAGTCTTCCTAACCATCAATAAACCGCTTAAAAGAAAGAGGAGGTACCCGTAGGTGCCTCCTCTTTCTAGTTTAAGCTTCTTCTTGGTCTTCTATGAACTGAGCGTCTTCTATCTTGGCTAGCCTAATGTACGCGCGCCGCCAGGGGTTTTCATCCAACAGACGCCATTTATGACCAGCCCCGGTTACATCTGCGGCCAGCAAGACGTCACCGGGTTTAAGGATGAACACTTCTGCGGTACTGGTGGTAAACTCAAGGGTGCCCGAAAGCGTCAACACATACTGTAGAAAAGGGGCGGTGTGCCAGTCATAAAAGGCCGGCGACGGCGTCTCTTTGAACTCCAGTTGGTAGACGTCTATGTTCTGCCGGTCAGGCACAGTTCCTTGGACTACCCTGGAATTGCCCGTGGCATCTGCGTAAAGTTTATAGGCTCGTATCATGGGTGTATCATTGACTGTTTTAAGTACAACATCTGGTAAGTAACCGTGGTCATAGCTTGTACTGCCCACAGGCCAAGAAGATGCCCTGGCACTGGAAAAATCTTTAGATGGCAGAGGCAATACGAGAACCTGGTCCAAATTTCTGCTGAATCCTAAAGCCCGTTTTTGGCTTGTTTTCTGGAAAATAGCCTAAAAACGGAGGTGTTTCTAAAGGGAAGCAAGGAGAGAAGTCCTGCCAATGCCAACAAGGGGAGTAGGGTGTCTAAAGTAGTGACCCAACAACTATTTTTGATGCCATGGTGTTTAGGTATGCTAGAGGAAAGGACGGCAGGTTTGGTTTTGCCGCGCATTCCCTCTAACTCGCAGCACGTTTACAAGAATCCTATGGAGCGCTTACACACACAAGCATATAAAAACGAATTTGTACAGGCTTTTCCCGGCGACGACTCCGGTGATACCCGTCCGCGGCAGACGCCGGGTATGCTGTACAGCAAAGTCCTGCCTACGCCGGTCAAGAAAGTAACCTTGCTGGCTTGGTCTGAGGAACTGGCGCAGGAACTGGGCATAGAAAAGCCGGTGACTCAGGAAGAAATAGACATTCTGGGTGGAAATGCCGTGGCCCCCACCATGCAACCCTATGCCGCCTGCTACGCCGGACACCAGTTTGGCAACTGGGCGGGGCAGCTAGGCGACGGCCGCGCCATGACCCTGGGTGAGTGGACCACGCCCAGCGGCCAGTCCTGGGAACTACAATTGAAAGGTGCCGGCCCTACCGCCTACTCCAGAAGGGCAGACGGAAGAGCGGTACTACGTTCCTCTGTGCGGGAGTATTTGATGAGCGAGGCCATGCATTATCTGGGCGTGCCCACTACCCGGGCTTTGAGTCTGGTATCTACCGGTGACCAGGTCATGCGCGACATGTTCTACAACGGCAACCCCGAGTTTGAGCCCGGAGCCATTGTCATGCGGGTGGCGCCCAGCTTTTTGAGGTTCGGGAGTTTTGAGATGCCCGCCGCCCGGCAGGAGTTGGACAACCTGCGCCAACTGGTGGAATGGACCATCACCCACTACTATCCACACATCCAGGGCTCCTCGCTAGAGGAGAAGATGCTGCCGTGGTTTAAAGAAATCATGGACCGCACCGCCTTTATGATCACGGAGTGGCTGCGCGTGGGCTTTGTGCACGGTGTCATGAACACGGATAACATGTCCATTTTGGGCCTTACCATTGACTATGGTCCGTACTCGTTCCTGGACGATTATGACCCCGACTTTACGCCCAATACCACCGATTTACCGGGCCGCAGATATGCCTTCGGGAAGCAGGCCAACATTGCCTACTGGAACCTGGGCTGCCTGGCCAGTGCATTAGCCACCTTGTTACCAGACAGCAAAGAACTGGTGGCCCTGCTAGAAACCTACAGCGAAGTGTATTACCAAAAGTACTTCGCAATGATGGGTAAGAAATTGGGTCTAGACCAAGTGCGCGAAAAGGATCCAGCGTTCATTACGCAATGGGAAGAAACCCTGGCCGAGCTGCAGCCCGACATGACCATCTTCTATCAGTTGTTGATTGATATGCCGTTGGAACTGGGCACCGAAGAAGAAGCCATCGCGTACTTTGCAGACAGCTATTACACTTCGCCGGGCAAACGCGAAAGCGCTTTGTTCTATGCCATGCTAAAAGCCTATACAGAACGCTTAAAGAGCAACACTATCTCCAGAGAAGCCTCTCAAGACCTCATGCGGAAGGCTAACCCGCGGTTCATCCTGAGAAACTACCTGTTGCACCAAGCTATAGAAGGCCTCACCAAAGGTGACGACCAGTTGTTCACCCAGCTGCAAACCGCCATGAAGGACCCATACAGCAAGGCCCACGACCAGTTCTTCACCAAACGCCCCGACTGGGCCAGTCAAAAGGCAGGCTGCTCCATGTTGTCTTGCAGTTCATAACAGGTGACATGGCGTTAAGGAACATCATAAAGCCGAAGAAATCTCTCTTCGGCTTTATGATTTAGGGCAGGTTCGTTTTTGGCCTGTTTCCTAGAAAATAGCCAAAAAACCGAGCTTAGTACTTTCCTCTCCCTGCTGAGTGGGGCTTTCTATCTGTCTTGTCATCTTATTCTTATTTTACTGCATTAGCAGGCGCGATTCACCTTTTAATGTTTACACCCCTTCGCCCTCTCAAGGGGAAAATTTGCCCAAACAACCGCCCTTGGCGCAGACACTCGCAAGTCCAGCAGGATGCCACTTGTTTAGTTCTGAGTCATGAGTCGCGAGTCATGAGTCTGAAAGAGCGCCTGTCCTCCCCCACCCCCTCCAAAGGGGGACGGAATGCGTGTTAAAGTAGCAATGCCCGGGTAGTTGCAAACTGCCTGCCATCATGGGTCCAAGTCAAAGACTTGAACCATGGCTATGGGAAAGGAGATAGTTACAGCCGTGCGCAGCACGCGTGACTCTGCAGCGACAAGGACCGCCATTGCCTACAACCTGCCAATCAGCCAATAAGCCTTAGCAGGATTGGAACCAGAACCAGTCTTGGCTCTGAGCGCCTCTGTTGTTTCGTCGCCCGGCAGGGCGGGGCCAAAGGCCCAGAGTACAACAGCAGTGCGAAAGGCCAAGACGGGGCCCCGCGGCCGTGAGCGCTTAACAGACAAAATGCAACAAGAAAGGTGGTGCGCACCGGAACAAACGGCAGTGCCAAGGCAACAGCCAAATGCGTGCACCAAAGCCTTATTTCAGAGAAAGGCAGCTGGAGAAGCAGCAGCGGTCGTTGGTGAGAACACCAACAACGGCGGCGCAGTAGAGGTTAGTAGTATAGCTTTGTAGAGGGCACCAACCACGGCAAGGGCATCAGATTGTTAAGGAAGAAGGGACTTGATAAGCAGGCTTGGTCGTTAGAGATATCACCAACCAAGGCGCCCGTAATACAACCTACCACGGCAAGAACCATCACAGCCGGCAACGGCAAGGCATCCAAGTAAGACCTGTCAACAACGGCAGACTACCCTGCGGCACCCGCCCAGAACAACCCTTCGTCTATCAAGCCAAGCTATCCCCTTATAAATCTTATTCCAATTCTACTTCCTAAAAAGAGGGTAATCCCTATATTTACCAAACAAACCAAATCGTATACTATGTACACAGGATTACAGCATCTACACTCTTATTTGGCGTATCTGGTTTTGATCGGATTGTTGATTTCTTGGCTCATGGCGGTGGCCGGCCTAATGGGCAATAAAACCTATACAGCGCAAAACAGGAAAATGAGCCTGCTGGGCTTAATTCCTACGCACTTGCAATGGGTGATTGGACTGGTACTGTACCTGGTGTCGCCGCTGGGCATTTCTAACTTTTCGGGTGCCGGCATGAAGGACTCTACGGCGCGCCTTTATTTTCTGGAGCACCCCTTGATGATGATTCTGGCGGTGGTCTTCATTACCATAGGCTACGCCAAGGCCAAGCGCCAAATTGGAACCACGCAAGGCTTTAAGTCTATTGTGATTTTCTATGGACTGGGCCTGGTGTTGATTTTGAGTAGACTGCCATGGTCTGCTTGGTTAGACTAAGCAATGAACATTGTTAAAAGCAAAAGGTCCTCTTTCTAGCAGAAAGAGGACCTTTTTTTATGTTGGTAACGGTGAATGCTTATTGTACCCAAGAGCGACGCTCATCAAAGTGGTTACAACCAAACATGGCACCGGTGATCATTTCAAACTGTTTAGGCTTAGAGTCCTCAGGACCTTCATGCACCAAAGGCAACACGTATTCTGGGTTCATGGCGTGCTGGCCGGTGAGCTCATCACACACGCCAAACTGATTGCTTTGGGTTTCTACTATCTTAGAGTCTTGGGCCCAGTGGGCACAATGATTGCAAGTGGCTTCCATATCTATATACCGTTAAGGTGAAACATCTATTTATAAGGTTATACCCATATAGGGCCCAAGTATGTTTCACGGCGTCAGCATATTTAAGTAATTTAGAATAGTACTAAATTAATCTAATGAACAGCTAGCATAGAAGCTGGCCTAGTAGCAAGATGGTTAGCGTACAGGTAACTCTGCTAAGTATTTCTGACAGTATTCGTCTTTTAACTGAGCACCCAGTGAGTAGTAATACCTGGCTTTCTGTAGATTAGGAGGCGTGTCAAAGGTGCCGTTGGCATAGAGGTCGCCCAGGCGCCGGATGGACTCTATGTCCTGGCGGGTAGCGCCGTATTCATATAGCGCAATAGCCTTGTCCATGGCCACCGGCACGTCATGTAATCCCAGATGATAAACCTGCGCGAGGTCATAGTAGGCCTGGGCTTCGCCGAGGGCAATTTTAGCCAGGTATTTCTTTACGTATTCTAATCCCTCCGTATTATGCTGCAGGTCTTGGGTATAGGTAGCCGCCTGCAACGGTCTGGTTTCCATGAAGACCGTGTCAATAGAAACTGGTTGCCTTTTTAAAGGAACCTCGCCGGAAAGCGACACTACATATTTTTGCTTGTTGCCCACCAATACCAGGGTTTTAGCCAATTCTGGTTTCATATCTACCAAAGACGCGTTGTAGAGCCTGATCACGTTGCCGTCGCCTTCAATGATGAGTACGTCTCTGGCAGGACTGTCAAAGAAGACGGGATTGTGCTGAATGACTTCCAGCAGGTTATTAGAACCCTTGAACACCACCCGCGTGCCGCCGCCAGAACCCGAGGGCGTGCCCGTGGTGATTACCTGCACTTGGTTGTTGTGGCCGGTAGAGGTAGGTTCAGCAGTATAGGGGCGGGCAGCAGGTTTTGCCTTTTGCGTAACCGACGCAGGAGCCGCCGTTGGGACAGGTTTGGAAGGGGCGCAGGAGAGGAGGAACAAAAGCACCAAGGCCGGACATAAACGGACAATCATCTGGTAAATTAGGTTGTCTAATGGGTTGAAAGAGGCTGCTATAAGTAAACGACCTTGTACCTGTAACAAGTAGGCGCCGCACTGGGAGAGAAGTAGCCTAGGTCATTGGATACTGGAAGGTACAGAAAAATTGCGTGCCTTTAAAAGCCTTGGCGGGGTGGGCCTATAGCTCCTTGAGATTGGCAACCACAGACTGCCAAGAGGGTTGGGACATGCGCATCTTTTTAGGGTGGCAGGCATCTTCCCGTGAGAATCGCCGTATTCTACACCACCATCAAACCTTACACGCTACAACTATGGAAAATAACCTAGAACCTAAATCACTAGCCGACCTGATTCAAAACCCATCTGAGATTTCTGCCATCATCTCAGACCCGGCAGAATCTGGCGTCAAGTTTTACCAGTCCCTGCACAACAAGGATAAATCATACGTGGCCTTCGCGGCGGGCGTGGGGCTATTGGCCTATGGCTTGTACTTGAGCAGATCTGGGAGTTCAGCCAGCAAAAGCGGAAGCTCCAACCAAGGCAGTAGCGCTAAAGGAAATACCATTTCCGCTTCCACCGCTGGTACTGGCGGTCAAAGCAGCGCTACAACTGGCGAAGGCAACAAAAACACCAGCACTAAAGAGCTGAATGTGAAAAAGAACAAATAGCTTTCACCAATGCTTTTAAGAAAAGAGGCGCAGAAATATCTGCGCCTCTTTTTTGTGCCTTCTAGTTTGCCGTCAGACGCGTTTTTGCCCTGTTTTCCAAGAAATAGCCCAAAAACGCACTAGTGCAGTTCCTTTTCCCTCTAGGGAGAAGGTTAAGTTTAGAAGATTGGCGTTCCATAAAGTAGAGACCAGGCACTGCCTTGTCTTTGGCGCATTGCCTCTTTCTGTCAGTTTTATCTGCTGGTGTCAACACCCCCCTTAGAGCTACGCTCGGTGCCTCAAACTCCCGTTTGGGCAACCCTCAAGGGGGGAGTCTGCGGTTGAAGCCGTCCTAGGAGCAGACGCTACTTGTTTGGAGACTCGCCTAGGGAGGATATACGTTTAGCAGGGGCAGTTGCTACAAACGCTCGCAGGTGCTATGCGCGCCACAAGGTCCTTTGAGTAGTAGCAGTTCTATATGGCAAGCGCCCTCGTCATCCCCCTACCCCCTTCAAAGGGGGACGGAATGCGCCGGTTGAAGCCAGGGCTTCAGGGCAGTTGAAAACTGCCTGCATCATGGGTCCAAGTCAAAGACTTGAACCATGGCCACGGGAATGGAGATGGTTACAACCGTGCCTTGGCACGCGTGCCTCTGCAGCGATAAGGACGGCCATTACCTATAAACACCAGGATTAGCCATCCAGCTTATACAGAATTGGGACCGAAACCAGTCTTGGTTCTGAGCGCCTCTGTTGTTTCGTCGCCCGGCAGGGCGGGGCCGAAGGCCCAGAGTACAACAGCAGTGCGAAGGGCCAGGACGAGGCCCCGCGGCCATGAGCGCTTACCAGAAAAGATGAAACATTAAAGGTAGTGCGCACCGGAACAAGCGAAATCTCCAAGGGAACAGTCAACGGAAATGCATCAAAAAAAGACTTCTATTTTCCGCCTGATTTCCTCAAAACAAGCCAAAAACGGAAGCTGTCTAAATACAAAGGCCTCACAAGTTTATAGTACCTGTGAGGCCTGTGCGTCTATTGCCAAACAATTAGCAATTAACAATCAGCAATTATTTTACCTCCACTCCACCTTCGGAAACCGTGCCTTCAAAGAGCCGCGCATCAAGCGGTATTCTTCCTGCCAGAAGTAATGCAGGCTGTTCACCACTTTCAAAGGCTTTAAATCTGGAGTAAGCAGGTGCAAAGCCACGCCCACGTCGCCGCCGTCTACGGTGGGGTTATGCTCCCAGTCAAAGACGTCCTGCAGGCGCACTTCCATGATGGGGGGCTGGGCATTGTCTGGGTAGTACAGTTCCACTGGATGGCTGTCTGGCAAAGCCAAAGTAGCAGGAGCCAGTTCTTCCAGCCGCTCACGTTGTTCTTTACCCAACATATTTTGCAGTAGCGGCAACAAGTCAATATCCAGGAGGTCCTGGCCAATCTGGACGTCTTCCAGATGGTAGGCCAGCCACTCGTTGCAGGTCATGAGCAGGGTAGGGGTACTGATATCGGGGAAGCCTTCGGTGGGGTGCCATTTTCTAAGACACAGCACGCGGTTCTGAAACTGCTTGACGGCCTCAGAGAAGTTCAGCCAGTCCTCGCCTTCGCGTTTGATGGTTTCGCAGATGGCTTGCACTAAGAAACGCTCGTCAGGCTCGGGTAGGGGTTTGCTTTGGAGCACGATGGAGCCAATGCGCATGTCGCGGGAAGCGGTTAATTCGCCTTCCTCAGGGTCCCAGGAGACTACGTCTTTCTGCTTGACTAGCGGGGCCAGGTCTTTGGGGTTGAGCGGCGAGGCCAGGAAAATGCGGCCCGGACCATCGCCGCCGGCGTGCAGGTGCGCAATGGCCAGCCAGGGGTCATGGGCCAGGTCATCGCGGTGGCCGGCAGAGGCGTACTTGCCGTTGGCCAGCTGGAACTGGGCGTTGTTGCCGGGCCTCGCGTAGGCGATGCGCTCTGGGTAGCAGTTGGCCAGCAACACGCCGGTTTCATAGGGGTCTACCGCGGAGTTTTCGGGCTCAATGGAAAACATGCGGCGGTAAGAGGAGGCAATCTTGTCAATCTTGGAGAAGCGCTTTTGGTGCAGTCCTTCTTTGCGGGTTCGGCGCAGGGCCTCAATACGCAGGTTCAGGTCAATGCCGGCTTCGCGGGGCAAGGGGTCACGTTCTTCCAGCAGGGCGGCAATATCAGTGGCCAGGGCCAGTTGGTCGCTTTCTTGGGCGGCCAGCAACATGTGGGCCAAACGCGGGTGCGTGGGCAGGGCGTGCATGGTGCGGCCGTGCTCCGTGATGCGGCCGTTCTCCAGGGCGTTGAGCTGGTGCAGGGTTTCCTGGGCGTACAACAGAGCGGCTTTGGGCGGTGGCGTGAGCCAGGTCAAGGCCCTGATGTCTGATATGCCCCAGGCGGCCATGTCCAGCACCAGCGGTGCCAAGTCGGCTTCCTGAATCTCGGGGGTGCGGTGCGGGGCCAGGCGTTCGTGCAGGGCTTCGGTCCAGAGGCGGTAACAGGTACCGGGGCCTAAACGCCCGGCCCGACCGGCGCGTTGGTCGGCGGCGTCTTTGGAGATGCGCACCGTCTCTAGCCTACTCAGGCCAGTGGCGGGGTCAAAGCGCTGGGTTTTCGCGAAGCCGGTGTCTATGACCACGGTCACGCCCTCAATGGTGAGGCTGGTCTCGGCAATGGAGGTAGCCAGCACCACTTTGCGCTTGCCGTTGCGGTCTGGCATAATGGCGGCGTACTGCTTGCCGGGGGGCAACATGCCGTACAGCGGGTGGATGGCCACCTCGCGCAGGCCCTTCCGGAGCAGGGCTTCTACTTTTCTGATATCCTGCTCGCCGGGCAGAAACACCAGCACATCGCCTTGCTGTTCTTGCAGGGCCTTGCGTATGGCGCGGTCGGTCATTTCATGCAGCAGTTGGGCATCGGTCTCGCCGGCGTATTGCACGTGGATGGGGTATTGCCGGCCCTGGCTCTCTACGGCGGGGGCGTTGAGCAGGCGGGTGAGCTGGGGCATGTTGAGGGTGGCGCTCATGACCAGAATGCGCAGGTCTGGGCGCTGGGTGGACTGGGCTTCGCGCGCCAGGGCCATGGCTACGTCTGCGTGGATGCTCCGCTCATGGAACTCGTCAAAAATGACCAGGCCCACGCCGTTGAGCGCGTTATCTGAGTGGAGCATGCGGGTGAGAATGCCCTCGGTGACTACCTCCAGGCGGGTTTTCTCTGAGGTGCGGTTCTCAAACCGGATGCGGTAGCCCACGGTCTGGCCCACCTCCTGGCCCAGCAGTTGCGCCAGCCGTTCGGCAATGGTGCGGGCCGCCAGCCGACGGGGTTCCAGCATGATGATTTTCTGCCCCTTCAGCCAGGATTCGTCTAAGAGGGCCAGCGGCAACAGGGTACTCTTGCCCGCCCCCGGAGGCGCGTTCACAATCAGCGTGTTCTGGGCGGCAAGGTGTTCCCGCACGGAAGGGATAATCTCCCGAACGGGCAGGTCTATGGTAAATGGGTCGAAAGGCAAGGGGAAGAAGGGTTAAATTTTACTACAAAGGTACATTAACAATCTTTAGTCAATAAGATATACATCCTTTGAAAATGATTGAGTTTTTATTTATTTTAATAAAAAGAACAATACCTTAACTGCACCTATCTTATTAATGCCATTTCTTAACTTTAAAAATAATCGTGAAAACAGATAACAAGGTTGCACACCCTTTTAGTGGCTTGAAATTTTGGGAATATTTTTTAGATATTTCTAAGGGTCATGAAGAAGTAGTCGTTTTAGTTAATAAGCATATTGATATAACATTGCCTTTATTAGATAATTATATAAAAGCTTTTCCTAAATACACATTACATAATAGTCGTCATCAAAAGAACATTATAAGGATTTACGGAGAGTTATTAAATGATGATATAACAAAAGTTTCCTTGCTTGAGAGTGTTATATTGATATTAAGTGCTGTGTATCATGATGTTGGAATGGTTTTTAGTGAAGATGAAATTAAAAAAGTAGTTGAGGATGAGAGGTTTGTCGCTTTTCTAGACGATAATATTAAAGCAAAATTAATATTTGAGGTAAATAATAAACAAGCAACCTCAGAGTTAGTTGAATGGTTTTGCAGGTGGAGCCACGCAAACAGAGTATGGGACTTCTTGCACTTAAATGATGTTGATTATCCTTTATTTTTCGAAGGTATTCCTTTTAAAAATGAACTTGGTGCTGTATGCGAAAGTCATAATTTTTCTGTAGATTTTATAAAGAATAGCCTAGAGCTTAATGAAAATTTTCATGGGAACTGCGATTTAAAATTTTGTTCTATAATTTTAAGGTTAGCGGATATATTAGATTTTGATAACACAAGAAGCCCTCAAAGCGTTTTTGATTATCTAGAGTTAAATAATCCTAAGAACAGTGCAGAGAAAGTAAGTTCTGAAGAATGGGGTAAACACCTGCAATCAAGAGGATTTGATTTTAAAACTGATAAGGATGTTAAGTACTTGTATTATAAGGCGGCACCTACTCATCCTAAAATTGAAGTTGGTATAAGGAATTTTTTGAAATTAATATATCAAGAATTGCAAAGCTGTTCTGATTTATTAAGATTTTGTTCACCAAAGTGGCAAGACTTTAAGTTACCGCTTGAAATAGATGAAACTGGAATTAGAAGTGTTAACTATAAGTCAGGCAATTATCATTTTAGTTTATCAGAAGATAAGATCTTGAATCTTTTAACGGGCGAAGGCTTGTATGATGATGAGTTTGTATTTATAAGAGAATTATTGCAAAATGCCATTGATGCAAGTCGATATAGATTATACCTAGAAAGAATAAAAAATACAGAATTTGTTGTTGAACCAATTGAAGTATCTTTCTTTTCTGATATTGAAGGGTATAATTGGGTAAGAATTGATGATTTTGGTTGTGGAATGGATGAAAAAATAATTCTTAACCATTTGCTTAAAAAAGGTGACTCTTATTATAACTCTGATAGATTTAAGTTAGAAAGAATATTACTTCAAAATAAGACTGGTGAAGAGTTTGTTCCAATTAGCAGATTTGGAATAGGTTTACTTTCATGTTTTATAGTCGGGGATAAAATTGAATTAAATACTAGATTTCATGGTGAGGATGGTAAACCTATGCCTCAATCATTTAGAGTATCTGTAGAAAATCAAAATGGGATTTTTGTTTTACAGTCAAACAGAGAAAGACATGTCGCAAATGCTATGCCCTCTTCAGGTGGTCCTGAGTTTGGTTATAGAAGAAGGCCAGGCACTTCTATTGCTGTAAGGCTAATGACTAGACGTGAGTATTTTGGATTTAATTTTAAGGCTAAATTAGAAGATTTTGTTCTGTGTTCTCCCGTCCCAATATTATATAATGGAGAAGTCATTGGTGGCGACTTTAACGATATTCTACTTAAGCCTTGGGCTGAAGAATCTTCACTACCTGTTACATCTGAAGTAATTGAAGATATTCAATCATTGTTTGATTTACAAATTCCTTCAGGGATTAGTCTTGACATAATTCCTATTGATATTACAAATGAATCTTTAGAAAGTAACCTAAAAGGGCAGGTAGTATTTTTTGGAATAAATTCACCAGAACTTAGTCAAAATAGTTTTGATTGGTCAAATAAGTCTGTTTCTATAAGAGTTGATAACAAAGATGTAATTGCAGAGTTTGTTAAAAAGATTAAAATTGAAAATACTAATAAGGAAGAGAAAGTAATATATAAGTTTGAAAACGCACTATCTTCTATAACAATTCCTAATATATCTGTATGTGCTACAGAAGCCTTTAAGCATTATAACAGTTTATTGTTAAGTCATAATGGTGTGGTTATGAGAGATTCTTCTAATAAATTTCTATTTAATAAAAATTTATTAGGTTTCAATGGTCGTAGCAATGACTTTAGTTCTTCTGGTTATGGATTTTTAGGCGTTCTTTATTTTGAAGATGACTTTTTGCCGCAACTGAGCGTTGCTAGGAACGAAATTAAGGAATTGAGTTTTAAAATAGTTGCAAATAGCATTTTTAGCTTAAGGAAACTAAATAGGCTTGCTAGATACTCAAATAATGAATTTAATTTTTTTGATAGAATAGAAAATACAAATTATTTTTCTATTAAAGAGATTAATAGTAGTAAATTTTATGAAAAAAATAAAGCGTTTTGGGATAACCAGAGAGTCTTTGTAAATGCTTCAAATAATGAAGAATTGAGTATTGTGGAATTGGTGAGTCAAGAGGCTGGTAAAGTAGAATTATTGCCACTTACTTATTCTAATTCATATTCTTACAGGACATTTTTTAATAGTATTTTTAGTTATGCTTTATTAATTAATTTTAATATATCATTAAGATTGCGTAGCCCATCTGAATACGATCAATTTAATACTTTATTAATAAATGGAGTTAAAACTAGTTTTAATGTTAATTTAGATGAAATTGATCCATTAAGAATTATTCCATTTGAAAATGAATCTGTTGTTGTTGCAGAAACTTTTATTAATGAATCCCATCGCCTTGTGCAGTGGTATATTAAGTCATTTCCTGTGTTGTTTGACAATTTTAATCATTATTGTTTCCAATTATTAAATTTGTTATTACGCCGGTATTATTTTCCTTTACATGATAGAATTGATGGTGTTAACCAAGTACTTTCTAGGCTAAGAACATTATTGCCTGCTGAGCATAAGCCAGATATTAGCCTAAATCTTTCAAAAGATGATTTCCTAAAGACTGAAGGAATAAGTTAATACCAATATTATGCTCAATTTGTGTAATAACCTCATGTAGAATTTACCTCTCCTCATATACCCGCTCAATCCTCCTATCCGGTATCAACCACATCAACGCTACCAGCACATAGACGCCGTTCGCGGCCCAGGGACTCCAGAAGGAGAGGGCTATGCCGGTCAGGTACAAGAGCGGGGAGAGTTTGCCTTTCAGGTCTTGGCCAATGGCTTTGGCGAGGAGAGAGTCTTTGCCGTTCTTTTGAATGATGGTCTGCTCCAGCACCCAGTAGGCAATAGAGCACAAAAGCAGGATGCCGCCATACAGGGCCGTAGCCGCCGGCGCGAAGCTGTTTTCGCCCATCCAGCCGGTGGCAAAGGGAATCAACGACAGCCAGAAGAGCAGGTGCAGGTTAGCCCAGAGAATGTTTCCGTTCACCTTGCTGGCGCTGTGGAGCATGTGGTGGTGGTTGTTCCAGTAAATGCCAATGTAAATAAAACTGAGCACATAGCTCAGGAACACGGGCAGGAGCGGGGCCAGGGCCTCCCAGTTGGGGTTGTGCGGTACCTTCATCTCCAGTACCATAATGGTAATGATGATGGCCAACACGCCATCACTAAATGCTTCTAGCCGTCCTTTGTTCATGGTTGCGGGTTTGCCCGGTGGGGCGCACGTTACTGCTTACAAAAGGGAAGGTACAACAATCCGGTATATGTAGAAACAGCTATATGTCTTTCTCCCTCAGAAATTGGGGCGGGCTGGTCGTTTTTTTAGCCTGTTTTCCAGAAAATAGCCTGAAAACCGATAGGCTTTTCTTTATAAAGTGAGACTGGCTTTAATTAGTCTGCTTCAAAGACCTCCTTATAGCGTACTTCAATTTGGTGCATTTCTTCTGGGGTTAAGGCGGCAAATTCCCTGGTTTTGGCGCGGGTAGACAAACTTCCGTTGCCTTGGTGCAAGAATTGAATGAGCAGCGCTACTGTTTTGTCAGGCATTGAGAAGATATTGTCCAACCAGTCTTTCAGGCGGTCATATTTCTGTAGATAAGATACTTCTTCTGGGATAATGTGCTGGATGGTGTAGTCTACGCATTGGAACAAAAATTCTGCCTGCGGGGTAGCATCAAAATAACGGTAGTAGTCTATGGTTTGGTTGAGTACTTCTATGTTATGGTCAGGTGTGGTGCGCCATTCAATAAAATCCAACAGAGGGTGTGAGTAGGTTTCCAGTACCTGTCTATAGTCTGTCAAGTGGTCTAGTATGGCCGCTGACACCGGGAAAATAATACCCTGCGGCGTAAACTTGAGAGAGGCTAACAAGTGGTGAATGAGGTACCGGTGCAACCTGCCGTTGCCGTCTACAAAGGGGTGAATGAACACCAACCCGAAGGCCAGTTGCGCCGCCGCCAAAACCGGATGATACTGCCTGGCCTCTAAGAGTTTTATGCTTTCCAGCAGCCCCTCCATTAACGGTTCTATGTCTTGCCACCTAGCCGAAACGTGGTCTGGAAGGGGTTCTCCCGTATGGCGGTCATGCTCTCCTACAAATCCACCAGCGGTGCGGTACCCCAAGGCCGTAAACCTGCTTTCGCCAATGACAAGTTGCTGCAGGCGCAGAAGCTCTTGCTTGCTTAAAGGTTTGGTGCCTGCCTGCCCTATGGCATTGCCCCATCTAATGGCTCTGGTTTGGGTGGGGCGCTCGCCTTCAATGCTAAAAGAGGCTTTGGAGTCTTTGAGCAACAGAAAAGCAGACGTGCGCTGCAAGATGTCTTTATGCACCCCTTTCAGGGACAGGCTTATCTGCTCATCTAACTTTTTTGTTAGATAGTCCTGCAAGCGAGTAGTTTTAGAGACAAGCGGGCAAAAGGAGACAGTGCCAGGCAGGTTGTTGAGGATGCGGTGCCGGGCAGACCTATCGCCTTGGGTTAGGGCATACTGCAGCTTTTCATCTATTAAGGGTACATAATTTTTAATGCGAAGATCTGGAACGGGCAATTGTTGTTGCATAAGCCATTCATACAGAAACCAGACTTTACGCATGTATTGGCTTGTATATTCCTTCTGGACCAGGGCTAGAACCTCTCCTTGAGTAAGTTGTTGGAACAGCTTTTTAAAGAACAGCAAATTGATTCCTTCATATTTGAGCGCGAAGGTCAGGTGACCGGCTAAAGAATCTGCTGGTTGGTAAGAAGGGGGGAAGACTTGCCATTGCCCTTGCCCGTATTTCCGGTTCTTCTGGCTAATGATGGCCAATTGTCTGGGCAAAGGAAGCTGTAAGCCATAGTGTTCAATAATAGCGCCGTACCCTACCAAGATACCCGCCTTGGGGGCTGTACGTCCATGAAAATTAAGTATTTCCTGTGAAAACGAGGTAGAAGCCATAGGTAATTATGAATAGTAGGTTTTCAAAGATAGTAAATACAGGTAAGAGTTGAAAAAAATGGGTATAAATAGCCGAATTTATTAAATATAGGTATGAGCAGGGTGGGATTACTAGTTGGAGTTAAAGCGGAATTCATTTGGTATTACCTTAACAGGGGTCTTATTTCATTCTAGAACCATACTGTTTTTGACCTATTTTCCAGAAAATAGCCTAAAAACGAACTGATGCGCGCCGGGGCATTTGGCCTAAAGTACAACAGCCGCTTTCTGGCTTGCGTAAGGGCAAAGACCTTTGGTTTTACCGCATATGGCAAAAGACACGCAAGTAGCACCTGCATCAGACTTCACCGGCTTTGTGACCGTACGCGGCGCCCGGGAGCATAACCTCAAGAACGTTGACCTTACCATTCCCCGCGATGCCCTGGTGGTGTTCACGGGCGTGTCGGGCTCGGGCAAGTCGTCGTTGGCGTTTGGTACGCTCTACGCCGAGGCTCAGCGCCGCTACCTGGAGAGCGTGAGCCCCTACGCGCGGCGGCTGTTCCACCAGATGGCCGTGCCCGAGGTAGACGCCATTGAGGGCCTGCCGCCGGCGGTGGCTTTGCAACAACAGCGCGGCACGCCCACTACCCGTTCCAGCGTGGGCAGCGTGACCACGCTCTCTAACCTGGTGCGCATGCTCTACAGTCGGGCCGGTGACTACCCCAAAGGCCAACCCATCATCTACGCCGAGGCCTTCTCACCCAACACCCCCGAAGGCGCCTGCCCCACCTGCCACGGCCTGGGCCGCATCTATGAGGTGACCGAAGAAAGCATGGTACCCGACCCCAGCCTCACCATCCGGGAGCGGGCCATTGCCGCCTGGCCCACCGCCTGGGGCGGCCAGAACCAGCGCGACATCCTGGTGACTTTGGGCTATGACGTGGACCGTCCTTGGAAGGATTTGCCCCAAAAACAACGCGACTGGATTCTGTTCACCGAGGACCAACCCGTGGTGCCCGTGTACCCCGGCTACACCCCAGAGCAAACCCAGCGCGCCCTCAAACGCAAAGAAGAACCCAACTACATGGGTACCTTCACCAGCGCCCGGCGGCACGTGTTCCATACCTTCGCCAATACCAACAGCCCGCTCATGAAGAAGCGGGTGATGCAGTTCATGCTCCATACTGACTGCCCCACCTGCCAGGGCAAGCGCCTGAACCCGGCCTCGCTCTCCATAAAGTTTGCCGGCTATGACATCACGGAGTTATCGCGCCTGCCCCTACAACGCGTAGCGCAGACCCTGCAACCGTATGTAAACGCCGTCACTTCCAGCCACACCCAGCATGACGAAGAGCACCCCGAGCAGGTGATTGTAAAACAGCGCATCGCCCAGGATTTGGTAGCCCGCATTCAGGTGCTGCTGGATTTGGGCCTGGGCTACCTGTCCCTGGAACGAAGCACGCCCACCTTGTCGCCGGGCGAATTACAGCGCTTGCGCCTGGCCACGCAACTGTACTCGCATCTGTTTGGGGTGGTGTATGTGCTGGACGAGCCCTCGGCGGGTTTGCATCCTAGTGATACGCTAGCCTTGCTCACCGCCCTGGAGAACCTCAAGAAAGCGGGCAACTCTCTGTTTGTGGTGGAGCATAATCTGGACGTGATTTCCAAAGCCGATTGGCTGGTGGACGTGGGCCCCGCGGCGGGTGAGAAAGGCGGCGAAATTTTGTACAGCGGTCCGCCGCAAGGCCTGCAAAAGGTAACCAATTCTCAAACCGCCGCCTACCTGTTCGGCTCGGCGCCGGTGGGTGTCCGGGAGCGGCGTACGCCTACTGGCTGGCTTAAACTCAGCGGCGTGACCCGCAACAATCTACATAACCTGGAGGCTGAGTTTCCGCTGGGCGTGTTCACCACCGTGACGGGCGTGTCGGGCTCTGGCAAGAGTAGTCTGGTGAGCCAGGTGCTGGTAGAATTGGTCGCAGAACATCTGGGCCATGAACTGCCCCCCGAGGAAGAGGAGGGAGACGGGCTGGAAAGCAAAGCGCCGCAAACCTTGGACGGAAGAATAGTGAGCGGCCTGGAGCAGGTTAAGCGCCTGGTGCGGGTAGATCAGAAGGCCATCGGGCGCACGCCCCGCTCCAACATGGCCACCTACACCGGCTTGTTTGACCACGTGCGCAAGCTCTTCGCTGAGACGCCGCTGGCCAAGAAGCGCCGCTATGACGCGGGCCGGTTTTCCTTTAACGTTGCCAAAGGTCGTTGTGAGAACTGCACCGGCGAGGGCTTCGTGATGGTGGAACTGCTTTTCCTGCCCAGCGTGTACGCGCCCTGCCCGGTCTGCCACGGCGCCCGCTATAACGCTCAAACCCTGGAAGTGACCTACCGTGACCTTAACATAGCCCAGGTCCTCAACCTGACCGTAGACGCCGCCTGGCAATTCTTTGACGAGGAGCCCGCCATTCACCGCGCGCTCACCGTCCTCCGTGAGGTAGGCTTGGGCTACCTGCGCCTGGGGCAGCCGGCCACTGAACTCTCGGGCGGTGAGGCCCAGCGCATCAAACTCGCCACCGAACTGCAACGTTTGAGCCGCGGCAACAGCCTGTACATCTTAGATGAACCTACTACGGGTTTGCACCCTTCAGACGTGGAGAAGCTCATGGCCCAACTAGAGAAACTGGTAGACGCCGGCAACACCGTCATCGTGGTAGAGCATACCATGCGCGTGGCCGCCGCCAGCGACTGGGTCTTGGACATCGGTCCTGGGGCAGGGGAGGAAGGAGGCCGGATTGTAGCCGCCGGCACGCCGGAAGATGTAGCCAAGGTGAAGAAGAGTAAAACGGCTCCGTTTCTAGGCAAGGAATTGGCAGCCAAATAGAAAGTTAAAAACAGAAATCCGGTTTTAGCCTGTTTTCTGGAAAGCAGGCTAAAAACAAACTTTCCCAAACATTCCGCAAGTTTGAGCGAAGTGGTAAATGGGACTTGCTATGGTGGCAGGTTGCAAAGCCGTTTCCCATGTACTTCGCCAATTGCCAACTATCATTTTGTGGCCTCTTTTTACCCTTTCTTTCAACTAACAGGCCCTGAAAAAAAGTATATATACCCTGATGACAATATTTTAGAGTTTGGTAAATTGTCTGTGCATTTTTAAACAGACCAAACCATGTTCAAACAGATCCTTTCCTCCTTCTCCATAGTTGCGCTTTTGTGCGTTATGCTTGGTTGTGCAGACAAAGAGGAGGCTGCGCCGGATCCCTCCAGCTTTGATTGCCTTTTATTGAGAGAGCAGATAGCCTTTGCCACGCCCGGTGAATCCCTCACCCGCGATTATCATTTTGAAGGTGGTTTCCTAAATCGTGTGACGGATGTGTATGTGGGACAACGTCCTTCCAGCACTACCACGTGGTTTGATTACGGCGCCGCCGGCCAAATAGCCTCTACCTCTTTGACAGACGCGCAAGGCCTTCCCCTGGAAGCCCATGAATTCATCTATGACCAACAAGGTTTGGTGAAGCAGGTATATGTGCACAACAGAAAGCAGAACCCAGGGTCTTCGGTTTTGCAGCCCTACCATACCAAAGAACTCACCTTTAACAGCAAACAACAGCTTGTCAACCTCAAGGTCTGGACTGCAAACACTTCTCCGCGCATGTTATTGAATGACTTCGCGTTCACCTATGACGCCAAAGGGAACATCACCCAAATGCAGGAGTACCGCGTCTTACGGTACTCACAAAGCAACCCAGAAGATTTTAATGATCTTGTCTTAAAGGTAACCTTTACCCATGACAATAAGGTGAACCCGTACCATGAGAACCTGTATGTGATGTTCCTGCCCAACACTACCATTCTCGTTCCTGGGTTGTCTACCAACAATATTGTATCTACTACGTCTGTGTCTACCCTGGAAGGCACCAAGAAAGGGCCGGGCGCCAACTATGACCCAAGTGCCTACAACAACACCAGAACCAATACCTACACATATAATGAGCAAGGCCGACCCACCACGGTGACAAGTTCGGTTGGCTCAACACGCACATTCACGTATAAATGTGAAAAGTAGGTCGGAAAAATACAATTATGGTCATATAAAGTAGGTTGGTTGTAAAGTGCCATTTACTTGGGCCATGGCATGCAGAAATAGAAAGGTAAGTTCTTGTAAGAGAATAATTTAAAATATTTTAAAGATTGTGTTTAAAAAAGAAACCTATTGTACTATAGGCCGTAGGAATAAAACAGGTAGGCTAGTATAAATACTGTTGTTCTACCTGAGAGGAATACTGACAGCTTCCTCTAGTTTTGTTGATGGTACCGTGAAACAACTTGCATGTTGTTTTTAGTCTGTGCTCCCCCAGCATGCCACAGGCGCATCTTTGACATACCACCTTTTCTAGAAATCCTGGGGTAATTGTAAAAGAACAGCATTTCTCCAGGTAAGCTATTTTTGCTTTCTGCGCCTGTTATACCTTACCTATCATACAGACCATCCTATTGCTACATACATGCCCTACGGCAAGGTGATGGGCAACCGGGTGGTTTTTTTATGGCTTTAAACCTCTCCAGTCGCTTTTTCATTCTCCTTTCAATCGTGTTGCCCTTTTGAGGCTTCCCCCTCAGCTCCAGTGCCTTGATGTGTTTCCCCCCTGATTCAACTCTCGGGTCCAGTTGAATAGAACGTGCAACCTGCACGCCTTCTACTCCTGGTTTTCTATTGCCAGACACGCAACAACAACACATTATTATCTTATTATTTTATGGAAGTTAATTACGATTGCACGAGCAAGACGGGGAGCGTTTTGCTAAGGTATTTTAAACTAGTACTGCTTTTCCTTTCTCTAATTGTCATGTCTTCTGCTGTAAAGGCAAATTATGTGTTCAAGGCAGACAAGATGAGCAAGTCCTCTTTCTCTATCCTTAGATTTGACCAGTTGTTGGAATATACCCTGGGTACTGAGGTCTCAGTGCCTACCTATGCCTTGTCCTTAGAAAAATCTATGTATGATGGAGGCGATTTTAGCCTGGATTTTGTGGCCTCTGCGCCAACTACCTATGATCATAGCACTGGTGGAGGAGCTTATGATGATCGTACCATAGGCGTAGACGTAGTAGAGTCTCTAGAAGGCGGCGATTTTGCGTGTAATGACATTGTCACATTTTTGACAAAAGTGACAGTAGATGGTAGTCCTACAGATCCCATGCAGTCCATTTCGCTAGACTATTCTTTTCTAGCAGATGCTACTGGTCAATCAGGGGTAGCGCTTGGTGATATTACCTATGTTGGTTTAAACACCGGTACTGTTTCTAGTGGAGATGGTCCTGGTGGCACAGATGGCGGCATGAGTGCCAATAACAATAGTTCTGCCACTTTAACATCAGAGTCTTTATCTGGGCCGTTGTTCCAATCTGGAAGTAAATTATTAGGCACCGTTCAAGTAACGGGATTAGAAGCCGGCGAAACAGTGATTGTACGAGTGGACGTAAGAATTCTTTGTGATCCAGGAAGTAACCCTACTGGCAACTTACAAGCTAATATTATTGCGGGTCTTGTAATTTCTCCAGAAGATGATAACATCCAAGTTGGGAATCAAACGGTACCATTTAAAAATGTTGGGAGAATCCTGTTCCCCTGTGCCATAACTGGTCCTGCTACTGTCTGTCAAGGCGCCACTTCTGTCTATACAGATGAGTCAGGAAATGATTTGGATGATGTAGACAACCTATGGACAGTTACCGGAGCGGCCTCTATCATAGGTTCTGCCACTGGCCAAACTGTGCAGGTGCAGTCTACAGGTACTGGAAACTATACCATTACCCTAACCATTAGCTCAGAAGATGGTTCTGCCCCAGATGAAGTCTGTAGCATACCAGTTACCGTAAATCCTAACGCTACACTCACTACTCCAGACGCCGATATTGTTTGTGAAGGCGAAAATGCCGTTTTCAGTTCAACAGTAAGTGGCGGAGGGACAGGAGTTGACGGAGCAGACATCATGTGGTACATAGGCACCAGCAGCACTGCCATTATAGATGATGACACCAATTATGACATTGTGGTCTCTGGCAATACCAGCACACTCACCATTATCACCACCGCCGAGTTAGATGAAGCCATCTATCATGCTAAAGTGAGCGGCACCGGCATTTGCGGCTCAGATGATGAAAGTGCTTCGTTAACTGTCCATCCTAATAACTCACTTACCGCGCTTACCAATGCCCGTAAGTGTGAAGGTGAAAATGCTTCCTTCTCTACTACAGTTAGCGGAGGCGGCCCCGGGGTAGACGGCAATGACATTACCTGGTACAAAGGAGCCACCCCTATTGCAGATGATGATGACTACAACATTGTTGTGTCTGGTAACACAAGTACCCTCACCATTTTAACGGTGGTAGAGACAGATGAAGATACCTATCATGCTAAGGTTAGTGGCCAAAACATTTGCGGATCTTCTGATCAGTCTGCTACTCTTGTGGTAGATCCAAACAGTGCCTTGACTGCGTTAGCAGCCGTGCGTGAGTGCGCAGGAGAAGACGTCTCTTTTGCATCTACCGTTAGTGGCGGTGGGCCAGGCGTAGATGGAGCAGACATAATCTGGTATAATGGCCTTACGGCTATTGTAGATAATAATACCAAATATGACATTGTGGTGAGTGGTAACACCAGCACACTGCACATCTTGGATATTGTAGAAGGTGATGAAGGAACCTACCATGCAAAAGTGGGTGGTACCGGCATTTGCGGAACAGATGATGAGAGCGCCATGCTCACCGTTGATCCAAACGCTACGCTTTCAGCTTTGACACCAGAGACAGAATGCGAAGGGGCTAGTGCTTCTTTCTCATCTACCGTCACTGGCGGCGGGCCTGGAGTGGATGGTGCTGACATAGCTTGGTATAAAGGAACAAGCATAGTGGCCTTGGTTGATGATGATACCAAATACAACATTGTAGTGAGTGGCAATACAAGCACCTTAAACATTCTAAGTTTAGTAGAAGGAGATGAAGCTGTGTACCATGCAAAAATTGGCGGCACCGACATCTGCGGAACAGACGATGAAAGCGCCATGCTTACAGTAGAACCAGGCACCTCTCTTACTGCTTTGACTCAAGAAACCGAGTGTGCTGGGGCTAATGCAACTTTTGAATCAACGGTAAGTGGTGGTGGTGCTGGCGTAGACGGCAGTGACATTGCATGGTACAAAGGCGAAACACTTCTTACGGATGATGCTGACTACAATATTGTGGTAGACGGAAATAAGAGCACGCTTACCATCCTGGCTGTTGAAGCAGGTGACGCCGGTACATATCATGCCAAAGTGGGCGGTATGGGTATCTGTGGAACGGCTGATCAGTCTGCGGCGCTGATTGTAACGCCAAATACTACATTGACAGCGCTCACCGCAGTGCAAGAATGTGAAGGTTCTGATATCACCTTCTCTTCTACCGTTAGCGGCGGCGGAACAGGAGTAGACGGCAACGATATAAGCTGGTACAAGGGCATGACCCTGCTGTCAGATAACACTGATTATGACATTGTGGTCCTTGGCAACACAAGTACTTTGCATGTCTTGGATATTGCCGAAGGCGATGAAGGGACCTACCATGCAAAAGTGGGCGGTACGGGCATTTGCGGCACTGATGATGAGAGCGCAGCCCTCACCGTTGATCCTTGCAGTAAAGTAGAATTGCAAAAACTCACTGATGGTGTAGTGGACAATACCAAAGACTGGACCTTTACCTTGTCTGAAGGAAATACCCTCTTAGCTAGCGCTACCACCCTTAATGATGCTGATGGTATCTTGTTTGATGGGCTCACCTTGAGTAAGGACAAGACTTATACCATTTGTGAAACCAATGTAGGGGCTGGTTTTGCTGTAGTCATTCAGTACTATGACGCCAATGGAGTACTGCAAGAAGTGCCGTGGTTTGATCCGCAAACAGTCAATGGCGGAGGTGATTTCAACCAAGGCGAAGCGGTAGGAAACTATTGTTTCTATATTGGGGCCGGAACCGCTTTACCTTTGCCAGCTAACATTGAAGAAGGTACCACGCTAGAGTTGAGAATCAGAATCAACAACGTGCCACCTCCTGGTGGTAATGCCCGTACCCCTGGTTACTGGAAAAACTGGAGCTCTTGCACTGGTGGCAAACAGTACATCAATGTAATGGCTGCTCGTGCCAACGGAGGCGACAAAGCAGACTTCTGGTTACTGGATGACCATTTGCCACACACTCTTTGGACAAATCCAGCCTCAGGGGCAACGTGTAACCAAATGTCAAGCTTTACCATCACCACTTGTAGACAAGCATTCTTGATTTTAAGTGAGACTCAGAATGGAGGTAAAGGTGCTAAAATGGCCAGTGATGCAGCCTACAAACTTGCCAAACATTTAATGACCTACCAGTTAAATAAAAAATCTGGTACGTATGAATGTGCATCAGCGGCAAGTGCGGCCACGCAGGCAGAGGCGTTGTTAGCTAAGTATTGTTTTAACGGTACTGCCAGTAGTTATCTCTCCAGCAAAGGCAAAGGAGGTGGCACAGACTACCAGTTAGCCTTAAGCCTGGCTAAAACGCTTGATGCGTATAACAACAATCTACCTTGCGCAACTACTACTGTCGCCACTAACTCAGTGACATCTACCTCATCACTATACGCGGCAGAGAACAGCTTAAAAATGTTCCCTAATCCGTTCTCTTCCAGAGGTAACGTTGAGTTCATCATTGAGCTGGGCGGTGAGTATGAGCTGGTGCTGCATGACATGAGCGGTAGAGTGGTACAGCACCTGAGCGCAGGAACCGCCCAAGCTGGCAAACGCTACAACGTAGCACTGGACGGCGCCAACCTCAAAGAAGGCTTGTACCTGGCCAGATTGACCAGCGGCACCATGACGCAAACCATAAGGATCATTCTAAAACGATAGCCTTTGAGTAGGTTATGAAGAATACCCCCAAAAGGCCGAAGCTACCCGCTTCGGCCTTTTTTTTGCAGGTAGGCCGTTTGCGGCTTTTTCCTGATTCCTGTTTTAGGCGTGATTTCTTGAAAACAGCCTAAAAACGGATGTGTCAGCAGAAAGCTTGCCAGGTTGAAGTGTGAACCGGAAGTGCCTTAGGTTGTAAAAAGCAGTTCATTGCCTTTCTTGCCAGAAACTACCAGGGCATCCATTTTGCGCAGGCAGTAGGTGATCTGGCGGCACCGGTGTAAGGGGAGGGCCAGCGCCTTTTGCACGTCTTTGTTGCTGAAAGGCTGAGGCAGGCTGTCTGGCAGAAACTGGAGAAAGTCCTGGGCGCAGGTAAAAAGATGGGTGCTAAAGACCTCCAGCAACACGCGGTCTTTCACGCTCACCCGCTTGCGGTACTTGCTTCCTTTGCCGTCGCGGCACCGTACTTCTTCCTCCTTGATCAAGACAAACTCCAGCGTGAAATTGGGATGGGCCACCAGCTCTGGTATTCTCACCAACTCCTCAAACAGGTCTGTCAAAGCACCTTTGTACGGCGACTTGCGCCTGGACAAAACCTGGGTGCCGGTACCATCTACCTGCGCCACCACTTTCTCTAGCGTGACAGGATGAATCAAATGTACGGGATGGTGCGGGAGCAGGGCCTTCAGCTTGGGCCTAATGGCCGTAAAGTTGCGGGTCTGGATTTCTACCAGCTGGTCTCCTCTCACCAAATCCACCACAAAGCCTTGCACGGGCACCTCCAGGCGGTCCTGGGGCTGGGCGAACCATTCCTTCAGGCCACTGTGCAGGGAGCGCTCGTTCTGGATGTTGATGCCCTGCCGTTCGGCGGTCTTGGGTTTTTCAGCTGATAGTACTTCTTCTTCCACGGGACCCGTCACCAATTCATGTAGTGCTAAGAAGACAAAGGTAACCATCCTGCCTGGTAAAATGTCCTGAAGTGTAAGAGAAGCACCGGTCAGAGGCAATCATAGCATCTAGGTACAACAGCAACGCAAGAACGTTTCTTCTTGCATTATAGCCAGCTAGAAACAGGCACAATCCGTTTTTGGGATATTTTCTGGAAAGTAGGCCAAAAACGGTGGCCAGCCCAATTGGCTTTGTTGAGGCTGCCTGCGTACAACACTCAGATCATAGAGGGTAAGTACTGAATTTAAACCATGTGCCTAACCAGCCAAAGCATTCTTCGTTTTGCCAGAAAAACATAGCCCATGATACTACCGCCGTTCCTCAAGCCCCATGACAAGGTTGGCCTCCTGAGCACTAGTTCCTTCACAGAAGACAGCTACATTCAAGAGGCAGTCAAGATCCTGGAGAGTTGGAAGTTGAAACCCGTGCTAGGCAAAACCATAGGTGCCCGGCAGGGGAGCATGGCCGGCTCAGACAAATTGAGGAAACAGGACCTGCAGGACATGCTGGATGATGAAGAGATTAAGGCCATCTTTCAGGCTACGGGCGGGTACGGCATCGTCAGGATCATTGACCAGGTAGATTTCAGCAAGTTCAAATACAAGCCCAAGTGGGTGGTAGGTTACAGTGACACCACCTTTATGCACAACCACCTGCAGGGCCGCCTGAGCACCGGCTCCATGCACGGCACCATGGCCGCCGATTTGGAGGCCGGCTACCATGCCCAGTCCTGGGAGAGCCTGCGCAAGGCCCTGTTTGGTGAAAAACTGGAATACTCCATGCAACCGCATCCTTTAAACCGCACTGGCACCGCCAGCGGCATGTTGGTGGGCGGCACCATTAGCATTCTGTGCAACGCCAAAGGCACCATGTCTGAGGTGAATAGCAACGGCAAAATCATGTTCCTGGAAGAAGTGGGAGAGAAGCACTTCCGGCTGGACAGCTACCTCATCTCACTCAAGCACGCCGGCAAGTTTGACTACGTGCGCGGTCTCATTGTGGGGCAACTGATTGAGATGGAAGATGATGACCCGCCCTTCGGGAAGACGCCTGAGGAGATAGTCTTTGATGCCGTTAAGGAATTTGACTTTCCGGTGGCCTTTGGGTTTAAGGCCGGTCACGGCGCCGTCAACAAGGCCCTCATTCTGGGCGGCCTGGTGCACCTACGGGTAGATGCGCAAGGCACCACCTTCTCTTTTGAAACGTAAATAGCACTACCGTCTGCACCCAGCCCGTTTTTGGGCTGAAATCCAGAAAACAAGCCAACAACGAAAACCGCCTATGTCTGCTTCTCCTTTAATTTGTCTGCTTACCTGTGAACACGCCGGCAATGAAGTTCCTGCAGAGTTTGCGCATCTGTTCAAAGGCAAGGAAGAAGTCTTGTACACGCACAAGGCCATTGACTTCGGGGCGAACTCCTTGGCCCGGCATCTGGAACGCGTGCTCAACCTGCCCTTGTATTCTACTGCCGTGACTCGTCTCTTAGTAGAGGCCAACCGCTCCCTTTTCAGTGATGATCTCTTCTCTGAACACGCCAAAAAACTAACCGAAGAAGACAAGCAGCACGTGTTGGAAGCCTATTACCATCCTCATAGAAATCAGGTGCTTAACCGACTAGAAGAAGAAACTGCCAAAGGAAACCGCGTCTTGCATCTGGCCGTGCACACTTTCACGCCAGCCCTGGACGGCAAGGTGCGCAGAGCCGATATGGGTATTCTCTTTGACCCGGCCCAGCCCTTGGAGAAAAAGATAGCCGCCCAATTGAAGACTGCCCTGGAGAAGCAGAATCCCCAACGGGTCATCGTCTACAATGAGCCCTATCCCGGCACCGATGATGGGCTGCCCACCTACCTCAGAAGCAAATTTGAAAAAGACCAGTACGCCGGTTTTGAGCTGGAAGTAAACCAGAAATTCTTTTTAGATGGTAATCCAGAACATTGGGAAACGGTAAAACAAGAAATCACCGAAGCCCTCAAAACCGTCCTCCAGAAGTATCAGGAAAAACGCCGCATCACCATCCGGAAGGCCTAAAAAAACGTCCTCGTTTTTAGCCTGTTTTCTCAAAAACAAGCCAAAAACGAGGACAGATTTTTATTAAGTTTTTTATTGAAATTACACGCATTCCGTCCCCCTTTGGAGAGGGTAGGACTTAGTAGTCCTGAGACTCGAGACTGTTTTCACCATGTCATCTTGGAAAGATCTTGTGGGCAAATTGTAGTGGCGTTTAATAAATGCCTGTCTAATTCGCTACCAAGATCCTTTCAGTATGCCAAATTGGTAAGAAGGGAAATAACTCTCAAGAGTAAATCCTCCCCCTACCCCCTCCAAAGGGGGACGGAATGCGTGCTTTTTACTGCACTTTGGCAAAAGCTTGTTCCATGTCATTGATGATGTCCTGCGGGTGTTCTACCCCCACAGAGATGCGTACCATGTTCTCGCCAATGCCCATGTGGGCGCGGTCTACCGGGGCAATGTCTGAGTGCGTCATAGAGGCTGGGTGCTCGGCTAAAGATTCGGTGCCGCCTAAACTTACTGCCAGCTTGATCAGGCGCAGGTGGTTCAGGAAGGTGAAGGCTTCTTTCTCGCCGCCGCGTATGTCAAACGAAATCATGGAGCCGGCGCTGAGGCACTGCTTCTCATAGATGGCCTGCTGGGCGGGGTTGTCTTGCAAGTCGCCTAGGTAATAGATGCGTTCTACTTTGGGGTGGTTCTTGAGGTAGTGGGCTACTTCTTCTGCGCCGCGGGCCTGGCACTCCATGCGTATTTTCAGGGTCTCTAGGCTTCGCATGAGCATCCAACCGGTCCAAGGACTGGCCATGGAACCCATGAACGTGCGCATCCCCTTCACCGATTTCATCAACTCCATAGAGCCTAGGCAGGCCCCGGCAATTAGGTCGCTGTGGCCGCCAATGTATTTGGTGGCAGAGTAAATCAACAAATCAGCTCCATGCTTAAGCGGGTGCGAGAACAAAGGCCCCAGGAAGGTGTTGTCCACGGCTACCAGCACTTTCTTGTCTGGGGTGCTGTGTTTTTGGGCCAGTTGGGCGCAGGCTTCAATGTCTACCAGGTGGTTGGTGGGGTTGGCAGGCGTCTCTAAGTACACCATGGCCAGGTTGCCGGCCAGGCCAGACTCGTCCAACAGCTTTTCAACTTCCTGCGCGGTCATGTTGGCCTGAAACCCGATGCTCTTGATCCCGAATTTGGGCAGGATGTTTTTGATGTAGTAGTCAGAGCCGCCGTAGATGGGTTCACTGTGCAGGACCACGTCGCCGGGCTTGAGCAGGGCCAGCAGCATGGTAGAGATGGCGGCCATGCCAGAAGCAAAGACCGCGGCGTCCTCGGCACCGTCCCAGAACCTGAGGCGGTTTTCCAGAATCTCCAAGTCTGGGTTGTTAAGGCGGCTGTAAATGAGCCCCATTTGTTCTTCGGCCCCCTTTTCCCGCAGGCCGTACGCCAGCTCAAAGAAAGCTTTTCCTTCCTCGGCGTTCTTGAACACGAAGGTGGAGGTCTGATAGATGGGCGCCTTCACGGCCATCTCTGACCATTCTGGGTTGTAGCCGTAGCTCATCATTAAACTTTCTGGACGCAGGTGCTGGCCGTTAAGGTGGGGGCCCTGATGGTCTTCTTCTAATAGCATACTTGTATAGAGTTAATAGGTGATCCTTGTGAGATGACCCAGACAGGCAGGACTGTAAATCCTGATGTTTAACTTGTGTCTGTACATGGGTAATGTGCTTTAAAGCGCACAAAGTCATTATTTACCCCCAGAACGGTGTTTGCTCCTCGGTAAAGCCCATATTATTATAAAAATTTGCTGAGTAAAAGGTAGAAATATTTTTTCTGGATTGCGCACCGGTTTCAGTAGAATGCAACTCTTGGATTTTTTGAAATACTAGTTTAAGATAATGATAGTTAGGTTATTGCGAATTGTTTGGAATGCCGTTTTTGGCTTGTTTTCCCTGAAATAGCCCAAAAACGAATGCTTGTTTGCGCGAGAACGTATGCCTACCAACAGGATAGACTTAGCAGACATTGATAACAGAAAAGCGGCCACCCTATGGTCCGTAGTTTTCTTTGGTGAGAGCCTATGTGCAACCTAACACGTTGGCCTTTCCCGAAATATTTTCCCTACTTGCGGCCCCTAGCTGTTTACAATGTCTTCTTTTAATTCGCAGCGCCTGGCGTTGAGCGTGTTCTTCTTTTTATCTGGGTTCAACTTTGCCAGCTGGACCTCGCGCATCCCTACCATCAAGGCCGCCTTGCACCTGAATGAAGCTGAGTTGGGGACCATCTTGCTGGCTATGCCCATCAGTTCCCTCATTGGGCTGCCTTTGTCTGGCTGGCTGGTATCTAAGTTTGAGACCAGAATTCCGTTGACGGTGGGTTTTCTGCTCAACTCGCTCTGCATCTCTTTTATAGGTTTGGCAACTACACCGCTGGCCTTGATCATGGCGCTGTTTCTGTTCTCCTTGAGCATGCGGGTCTACAACATCTCCATCAATACCCAGGCCATCAACCTGCAGAAACAGCATGCCAAGAAGTTCATTGGCTCTTTTCATGGGCTTTGGAGCACGGGCGGCATTGCGGGGGTGGGTTTTACCACTTTGCTGGTGTCTCTGGAGGTGACGATCATTCCGCATTTGATCATGGTGTCGGCTATTTCTTTGGCAGCTACGCTCTTTTACTTTAGAAACCTGGTGCGCGGAGACCAGGCGCCTGCCAGTGACAAGAAGGGCTGGGTGAAGCCAGACGCCTACATTTTGTACCTGGGGCTGTTAGTATTTTTTGCGGCCGTCTGTGAAGGAGGCATGTTTGACTGGAGCGGCATTTACTTCCAGCAGGTGATAGGAGAGGACATCTTCACGGCCGGTTATCTCATTTTCATGACCTGCATGGCCATTTCCAGGTTTGGGTCTGACAAGATCATTGACCGGTTGGGCATGCCCACTACCTATGTGTTGAGCGGCTTGCTCATCTCTTCAGGCATTGGCCTGGCAGTCTTGTTCCCTAGTTTCTGGCCGGCCATGGTGGGTTTTTCCATGGTAGGTTTTGGCGCCGCTGCCGTTATTCCCATGACCTACACCTTGGCGGGTGCTTCTAAAACGTACTCGCCCGGCATTGCCATTTCGGTTATCGTGACCTTCGGGATTGTGGGCATGCTCATTGGGCCGCCCATGATTGGCTATCTGGCGCACGCGTTTAACCTAAAGGTTTCTTTTGTGGCCTTCGCGGTCTCTGGCTTGATGCTGTTGCCTATTTCTAAGCTGTTTTTTAGGATGCGCGGGCAAGCAAGTCAATAACTGTTTTTGGGCTGTTTTGAGAAAAGTAGCCCAAAAACACAAAAGCCCTCACGCACTTAAAAAAGGGTGAGGGCTTTTAAGTAGAAAGGCTTGAGCCATCTTGCCGTCAAGCTAAAAGGATAGGTTATTTTTTCTCACCCACCATCACAAATTCTTGCACCAGTAGCGTATCTGTGGCTTGTAGCAAAGCTACACCGCTCACATCAAACTTGTTAAGAACCTTGCTGGCATTGATAGAATAGCTGGTCTGGGTGCCACTTTTAAGCGCGTGTGCCAATTGATGGAGGTGTACTTCGGCGTCTTTCAAGGAAGCAACCATTTGTGCTCTGGTGGTATAAGAAGACGAGGCCCCGGAGCCAGGAGGAAGTACTACCTCATTGTATTTAAGTGGTTTGTGCTTAAGGATGCCGGTGGCTACTTTGCTAGAATGAGTCTGGCTCGGTGATAGAATGGTGGACTCTTTTTTGGCGGTGAGCAGTAGGTCACCGTCCTTTTGGCTCACCTCATAGCCCTCGCTTCTAGAACTCGTCTTCACCTCAGCTTCTGTGCCATTCAAAAACGTTACTTGTTCTGACCAAGAGGAAATATCCAGCACGGTGTTCTCCAGGGAGAAATAGTCCATGTTGATTCTCTGCGTGAACGACCGGATAACCGCCTGGTCTTTCACCTCTCCGTTTGCCGTGAACATTCGCACGGGAGAGGCGGTGGAATGCTTAGTCAGCGTAAAAGTGGCAGGATAGTCTAACCCAATGGCATCATCTTCTTTATCACCGCAGGCGGTAAGAGAGGCAAGGAATAGAAGGAGAAGGTAGAGATTTTTCATAAAGGAAAAACTATTATTGCCTGGCGCCAAACACAGCTGTACCTTGAATGAGTAAGGTGTCTTTTTCTCCCATTCCAGAGATTCCGGCGGGGTCAAACTTGATGTTGTATGTGCCCGGATAAATTATGGTGCCGTACTCATAGGTGTGCTTCCAGGTGATGATGGTAGAGTGAATGAGCAACTCATTGCCAGCAAAGGTGCCAACTACCTGCTCCCTGGTTTTATAAACAGTGCCACCAGGACTATAGGGCGCGGGTTGTGGGTCTTTGACAATAGTTTTCACCTTACTAATGGTCTCAACAAAATCAGAGAAGGTGTTGCCAGACTTGGTACGCAGGGCTTCCCACTCCCTACGTGATGTCAAGACGATGTCCCCATCCTCCAAAGTTTTTATGTCATAATATTCCCCATCTCTGGCATTAGAGGCATACAATTCAGTGGCGCTGTTGAACACAAGCGTACTAGAGTTGGAAGTCTTTTCAGTGACATTGGTTTGGTAATACCCGTAAATGGAAGCATGGCGCTTGACAAAGCTTTTGATCAAAGCGTCGTTCTTTACCTCGCCAAGTCTGGTGTACATCTTGATGGGGGTGACGTTTTTCTTGTATTCAATGAGGTAGGTGGACGGGTAGGTAGGTGTAGGAGCGGGTTCCTCTTTCTTTACAACTTCTTCGTCCTCTTCCTTGTCGCAGCCTGTCAAGGTAGACAGCGCCAAAAGTAGCAATAAGAGCTTTTTCATTTAAATATTAAATAGATAGTATTTAGGTTGTATAAAGGTAGCAACTGGTTCTTACATATTTGTGGAAGACTAAGCGCTAATTATTTCCGTTATTAACTATTGGCCACGTATTTTTATCGCCAGAAGAAATAATCTTTTGCTTTACAACAGAATAATTATGCTAAAACCATTCATACCCCTTGCCAAAAAGCCTGGCTTCTTCCTGATGCTGGCTCTGGTGGGGTGCACTTCTACCCAGCCGCAGCAGACTGCCTCTACAGACACGGGTGCCGCGCCTACTATCATTGAAGAATTGAAACAGCCTCTAGACAACCAATTGCTCAAGGAATGGACCGGCCCGTACGGCGGCATCCCGGCCTTTGACAAGATGAACCTGAGTGACATCAAGCTGGCCATGGAGCAGGGCATGGAGATGCATTTGAGGGAGATTGACGCCATCACCGCCAATACCGCTGCGCCAACCTTTGAGAACACCATCGTGCCTTATGAGAAAGCAGGCGAGGCTCTGGGCCGCGCTATGATCTACTACGGCATCTGGGGAAGCAACCTCTCTACGCCAGAGTTCAGGAAGATTCAGGCAGAGCTAGCGCCTAAGATTTCTGAATTCAGGTCTAAGATTTCGCAGAACACCCAATTGTTTGAGCGCATTAAGGCCGTGTATGACCAGTCCTTGAAATCTCCTTTGGCCGCTGACCAGCAGCGTACCGTGCAGTTGATTCATGAGGAGTTTGCCATGGAAGGCGCAGGGCTGGACCAGGCCGCCAAGCAACGCTATGCCGCCATCAACAAAGAGCTGTCGTCCTTATACACGTCGTTTGCCAATAACACGCTGGCCGATGAGGAGAAGTACATCACCTATATCACCAAAGACCAGCTGAGCGGCTTGCCAGAGTCGTTTGTGAAAGCGGCCGCCAAGGCTGCGGCAGACAACGGCAAGCCCGGTCAGTACGCCATCACCAACACGCGCTCCAGCATGGACCAGTTCCTGACCTACTCAGACAACCGCACCCTACGTGAGAAGGTCTGGAACACCTATTACTCGCGCGGCGACAACGGCGATGCCAATGACAACAACCAGAACATCACCAAGATTCTGCAACTACGCGATGAGCGCGTGAAGCTGCTGGGCTATGACACCTACGCCGACTGGCGCCTGCAGAACCGCATGGCCAAGAACCCCGCCAACGCCATGAACCTGATGGAAAGCGTGTGGCCAGCCGCTCTAGCCCGCGTCAAAGAAGAGGTGAAGGACATGCAAGCCGTGGCCAATGCCAGCGGTGCCAAAATCACCATCGCGCCCTGGGACTACCGCTACTACGCAGAGAAAGTGCGCAAGAAAAAGTATGCTCTGGACTCAGACGAGGTAAAACAATACCTGCAACTAGAGAACCTGACCCAGGCCATTTTCTACACCGCCGGCGAACTATTCAACTTCTCGTTCAAGCCGGTGCCGGCTGGTTCTGTGCCCGTTTATCATGAGGACGTGAAGGTCTGGGAAGTGACGGACAAAACTACCGGGGCGCACATTGGGCTTTGGTATCTGGATCCGTTTGCCCGCCAAGGCAAGCGCTCAGGGGCCTGGGCTTCTCAGTACCGAAGCTTCTCTACCTTTGACGGCAAGAAAACCGTGCTGGCCTCCAACAACTCCAACTTTGTGAAGCCGGCGCCGGGTGACCCTGTGTTGGTGTCCTGGGATGATGCCACCACGTTCTTTCATGAGTTTGGCCATGCCTTGCACTTCCTGGCGTCTAACGTAAAGTACCCCACCTTGAACGGCGGCGTGCGCGATTACACGGAGTTCCAATCTCAACTATTGGAGCGTTGGTTGTCTACTGACAGAGTGATTAACCAGTTCCTGAAGCACCACAAAACGGGTCAGCCTATGCCAGCTTCATTGGTGGCTAAAATCAAAAAAGCGTCTACGTTTAACCAGGGCTTCAGCACCACGGAGTTCCTGGGTTCTGCCTTGATGGACTTGAAATACCACACCGTCAAAGATCCCACCGGCCTCAACCCAGATACCTTTGAGCGCGAGACCTTGAAGGCCTTGGGTATGCCCAAGGAGATTGTGATGCGTCACCGTTCGCCGCACTTCACGCACGTGTTCTCAGGTGAGGGCTACGCTGCCGGTTACTACGGCTACCTGTGGGCAGACGTGCTCACCTCAGACGCCGCCGAAGCCTTTGAAGAAGCCCCCGGCGGATTCTATGATAAGGAAGTAGCCGCCCGCCTGGTGAAATACCTGTTCGCGCCGCGCAACTCCATGGACCCAGCAGAGGCTTACCGTTTGTTCAGAGGTCGTGACGCCAAGATTGACGCCTTAATGCGTGACAGAGGTTTCCCGGTGCCTAAGCAGTCGAGTAAGAAGTAATTGTCCGTTTTTGGCTTGTTTCCCAGAAAATAGCCTAAAAATAAAATTGAGAGGCCTCACGGGTAGAACCTGTGAGGCCTTTTCTTGAGCAGGATTTTCTGGATGGGAGTTGATTAGGCAGGATGGGTATAGAGCTGTAGAGACAATGGCACCACCTTGTCTCCCACGCTTTTGGATTTGGCCTGTTTAAGAGACAAGGCGGTGGGGCTGTCCCAACAACCTACCACGCATTCCGTCCCCTTTGAAGTCGAAGATCCCGGACTGGTTACGGGAGGGGTAGGGGGATGACGTACGTATAAACTCAGCAGGATATAACATTGCGAGGGAGACAAGGCGGTGCCTGGTCTCTACATTATCTCCAACGTTACCTACCTATTCCTTCAAGGGGGACGTCAACTTGAGGTGCGTTTTTAGCCTATTTTCTGGAAATTAGCCCAAAAACGATTTGCTACTTCGGCAGCCTATTTCTAACAATCCGGGGAATTTCCTTTCTTTCGCACATCTTTCCAGACCCTTACCCGTTCAACTAGCCCTATGGCACTTTTTGTATTCATTGTAGTAGTCGCAATTGTAGTAATATTCTTTTACCGCTGGGCCACCCAGAAAACCAGAAATAGGCGCAAGGTCATGGCGCAGGAGTTTCCGGCGGAGTGGCGGAAGGTGTTGCTGGACCGCGTGGGCTTTTACCATACGCTCACTAGTGAGGAGGACAAGGTGCGGTTTGAGAAGATGATTCAGTTGTTTCTCTCTGAGAAGCGCATCACGGGCATTGAGGTGGAAGTGGATGACACCCTGCGCGTGTTGGTGGCGGCCAGTGCCATCATTCCCATCTTTCGGTTTGATGACTGGGAGTACCGCAACTTGGGCGAAGTCATCATCTTTCCGGGAAGCATTGAACGGTACAAGCACTCTGAGTCTGAGGCCGTGTCTGAGGTGCTGGGCCGCGTAAACCCTTTTCAGAACGACCATTACGTGACTTTGTCCAAACCAGCGCTGGAGCGGGGCTTCAATGACATGGCAGATAGGCAGAACGTGGGCATTCATGAGTTTGCGCACATGCTGGACCAAGCCGATGGCGAGATTGACGGCACCCCGCAGGCGTACCTGCCTGATGAGCTGGTAAAGCCCTGGCAAGAGCTTATGTACCGCAAGATTAAACAAATCAAACAGGGCAAGTCTGACATTAACCCGTACGGCGCCACCAATGAGGCCGAGTTTTTTGCCGTGGCCACCGAGTATTTTTTTGAGAAGCCGGGGCAGTTGTCTGAGAAGCACCCCAACCTGTATAAAATGCTCACCCAGATTTTTCAGCAGAACCCCAAACGCCGCTTCGGGTTGAATTTTAGGGAACTGCTCAACCCCTATGGCAAGCGTTTGGGTAGGAATGAACCATGCCCCTGCGGAAGCGGCCAGAAGTACAAGCAGTGCTGTCTGCTTAAGCAGTCAAAGCCCACCTTAGCGGCGTAGTCATATAAGTATTTCTAAATATAGCTTCATTTAAATAAGAAAATAACGGCATGGAGGATAGGCTCTGCCTGAAACAGCTACTTTTTTAGGGCTTGTTACGTATGGCGTGTGTAGGTACAAGAATGCAGATGTATAGCGCACCTAAATAGGATTAAACTGCGCTTGGTTCTTGATGTCCTTAACCGCTCCCGTTATGAAACTACTTTATACCTTCTGCCTAAGCCTTCTGTCTGTGACCTTGTTGCAGGCGCAAGTGATAGAACAAGACACCATCAAACCCGGCCGCGGCAACCGTGATGCCCAGCTCAAGAACATCAAAGACCGCAAGGCACGCCTGTTTACAGATTCGCTGGGCGGCACGGAGCCCACCAACAAGGTCTTGCTGGACACCACGCTCTATAACAAGTACGGCGACTTGCTCCACGACGACCCAGAATACAACTTCCGCCAGCCACTCTGGAAACCGGCCGCGCAGGTCATTGGCGTCAACCTGGCCTTCATGGGTTTCAACCGTTACGTGGCCAAAGCAGACTATGCCTACGTGAGCCCCGCCACCTGGAAACACAATCTGCGCTCAGAGCCTGAGTGGGACACCGATGAGTTTGGCATTAACTTCATTGGGCACCCGTACCAAGGCACGCTATACTTCAATGCGGCCCGGTCGCAGGGCTACAACTACTGGCAGTCACTGCCCTTCGCCGTGGGCGGAAGCGCCACCTGGGAATACTTCGGGGAGAACACCTTGCCTTCTTACAATGACTTGATATACACGCCCATCAACGGTGCCGCCCTGGGCGAGATTCTGTACCGCCTGAGCTCCAATATTTTGGATGACAGAACCACTGGTCGGGAGCGCGTGATTAGAGAAGTGGCGGCGGGCGTGATTAATCCCATCAGAGGTCTGAACCGCTTGTTGCAAGGAAAAACGTCACAGGTGACCAACAAAGAGGTTTATGAGAAAGAGCCTATCAATATCACGCTTTTTGCCGGGGTGCACAGAATCAATACCAAGCAGGATGACGTCTTCGGGTCTGGTGGTAACAAGGCCATGTTCAACGTGCAATTGGACTACGGAAATCCGTTTGAAGACCAGAAACGCAAGCCCTTTGACCTGTTCAGGCTGCGTGCCGAGTTCAGTCATGGCGGTGGTGATACCATCTCGGGCATCATCAACAACATTACGGGGTACGGCATCTTGTTTGGGCGTAACAGCACCGTGGGCAAAGTAGATGTCTTGACTGGTCTCTTCCAATACTATGACTACTGGAACACCCGCAACTTTGACTTGGGCGCGCTGGGTTTTGGACCTGGGCTGTTCACCCGTCTGCCTTTGAGCAAGCAGGTGAATCTGTACACCAACGCGCACGTGGGCGTGATTCCGCTGGCCGGTAACAGCACGCGGTTTGCCCCAGATGAGAACGGTCTACGGGATTACGTCTACACCACCGGTCTGCACGGAAAGATAGAAAGCACCTTGAGTTTAGGCCGCCATGCGTCTGCCTCTTTTGTGTACTACCATTACCTGCTCAAAACCATTGAGGGCCTGGAAGGCACCAACTCCATTGGGATAGTTAGACCCAGAGTCACGGTGCAATTGTTCAAGAACGTAAGCCTGGGCTATGAGCACTTTGGGTACACTACCAACCGAAAGCTGGAGCAATACGCCACCCAGCGCTCAACCATCACTGACCAGAAGATTTTCCTGCAATTGTTTTTAGAAGACAGACAGCGTAGAGGCCGCTACAACTAATCTGTACAATAAAGTATTCAAAAGAAGAAGCCGTTTTTGGCCTGTTTTCTCAGAAACAGGCCAAAAACGGCTTCTTCCGTTTAGATTGTCCTCGGTTCTAACACGAATGTGCTATTCTGAGGAAGGAATGTCAAGCTTTACTAGGCTTGCTGAATTGATGCAGAACCTCAGTCCCGCGGGCGGTGGTCCGTCATGGGACACGTGACCTAAATGCCCGTCGCAGACATTGCACCGTACCTCTATGCGGTGCATGTGGTGCCTGTCATCAAAGAGAAACTTACAAGCCGCCTTTGAGACAGGCTGGGTGAAACTGGGCCAACCCGAAATGGCGTGGTACTTGGCGCTGGCAGAAAAAGCAGGCTGCTGCACCCCGCGCAGGCATAGTCACCGGGCTCATAGTTTTTGCAGAAGGCGTTTCGGTATGGTGGCTCAGTGCCACGTTCTCGTAAGATGTGAAACTGCGCAGGGGTGAGCCTTTGACGCCATGCTTCTTCAGTATGCTCCACGCGCCGGCCAGGCTCTGGGTTGCCGTATTTAGCATAGGTAAGGACATCTATCCAACGAAGCATACTTTTAAAGATGGAGTTCCTGACTGGAAAACGCGTGCGCAGGTATTTCGTTCTAAAAGAAGTGGTCAGCCATTTTTTGCTTGTTTTCCCGAAAAGAGGTCAAAAACGCGGTCCAGTGCGTTTACTCCAGAAAGTGTACCTTTGCGTGCAACTGTAGAGGTCGTATACCTTACGGTTGGTACCATCCTGTAGCATTTCCTTATGAAAATAGTAGGCAACATTTTAGACATCACCAACAAGCGCGACAGCAAACACCAAGGCATTGAGGTGCACCTGGACCGCGTAGAGTATATCATGTTTAAAAAAGATGGCCACTACCGCCAGGACTTCAACTACATAGACGACCTGGATGCTCCCTTAGTCATCACCGGCGACCGCCTGGCCAGAATCCTGGACAAAAAACTGCCTGAAGGCGAATATGACTTTAATGTCTATGACCTGGTAGACGGGGAGTATGTAGAAAACCCAGACAAGTTTCTGTCCATCCTGCTCATCTATGATTTTGAGGAAGACCAGCACATCTTAAGCTCAGTGGAGTATTCTGAAACCGTAGAGGTGGAAGAGTTTAAGAAGATAAAAGGCGCTAGAGAGAAAGAGAAGTTGGCTAGAAAGAACAAAGCCAAACGCAGGTAAATAAATTCTTGATATAGTTGCAATATTGTAATGGTATTTAAGTTTTGATTTATATGCTTATAACCTAAAGAAATACAATATGAAATATGTTAGTCTATTAGCATCATTCTTAATTATTTCTTTTTTAGCCTCAGCCCAAGAGCAGGATTCTGCCAACACTGGTAACTATAAGTTCTATGTTGGAGTTGGGCTACCTAATTTTCAATATCAAGTATCTTATGATGATAGCCCAAAAAAGACTCTGTTTTTATCGGGGGAGTTTCTTCCTATAGATATTCATTTCGGCTATAAGATTAGTAGGAGAGCAAGTGTTCAACTAGGTCTTGCTTATGGTAGGAGAACTAGAGAAAGCCAAACGTATGGAACCCCGCTTAATGGAAACGGCCAGACTGTTTACCATGATTACTATGAACGTACTAGAGGGTTTGGCATACCAGTAACAGGAAGGTTTGTCTTCCTTAATGCAAATAGAAAAATGCCCATTTATGTAGTAGCGGCAGTTACCCCTGCATTTATTTCCAGCCATTTTAGTGAAACGACAACAGAAAATAATGTCACCACTACCCTTTACGATGAGCACAATAAGGGAATGGATTTATTTGCAAATGCTGGTTTTGGACTAAACTACAGAGTTCAAAGACGGTTGAATGGAAATGTTGAGTTTTTATTGTTTAAGCGCAATCTTACTAGTCAAAATTTTGATTTACACGGAGAACAGTGGCTTGAAAGATTAATTGGTTCATTGTCATTAAGTTTCAATTATAACTTCAATTAAGGTAATATCTTCAAGCATAGAGCAAGTATCCGCTTGTGTTCTAGGGCCTAGCCTTTTTCATCCAAACCGCAGGATAAACGCGGTACCCATGCCTTCTACAGATTGTACCTGAATGGTGCCGCGGTGTAGTAAAACGATTTGTTTGCACAAACTCAGGCCAATCCCGCTTCCGGTCTTTTTGGTGGTGAAGAACGGAATGAAAATCTTCTCCTGCACTTCTTCAGACATGCCGTTGCCGTTGTCGGTGAGCTTGATGATGACTTTCTTTTCTGGGTTGGCGTAGCCGGTGAGCGTAATAGTGGGCTGAGGCTTTTCTTTCACGGCTTCCATGGCATTCATGACCAGGTTAATGAGCACCTGGTCTAGTAAGTTAGGATCGGCTTGGAGGGAAAGGGCAGGGTCTTTTAAATCTACCTTAAAGGTAATGCCACGTTGGGCTAGGGTAGGTTCTAAAAGCCGCTGCAGGTTAGAGAACTGGTCCTTGAGTAGCACCTTCTCCAAGTTGAGCGTGGTGATTTTACTCAGGTTGCGGTACGTCTCCGCGAACTTCAGCAAACCCAGGCTTCGGTGCTTAATGGTAGTAATGCCTTCTTCCAGGTCCTCTAAGTCATGGGCAGTGGCGCCGTTGGTTTTGGTGTCCTGCAGTCGGTTTTTAAGGGTGTCTGCCAAAGAGGAAATGGGCGCGATGGAGTTCATAATCTCATGCGTCATCACGTTCAAGAGCTTCTGCCAGGCTTCGGCCTCATTTTCATCTAAGGCCCCATGCACGTTCTGGAAGGCCACTAACTTATAGCGTGCCCCTTCATTCTGAAAGGACGTGGCCGAGAGCAACATTTTGACATCGCCTTTCTCCAGACTCACGGTGCGCGCTACGGCAATCTTGGTTTGACCGGGTTGCAGGCTATACACCGCCTCGTAAAAGCCCTGGTCCCGCTTAGCCAGCGAATGGATGGTTTTTAGGTAAGGAATGTGCAGTTGTTTCTTGAAGGACTCGTTCATCATCAGGACCTCGCCCGTATCTAAATCATACGACAAGATACCCGTCTCTACCAATTCCAGCACTTTCTGCAAGTACTGGTGCTGGGTTTCTTTTTCGCGGTTGATGGTGAGAAAGGTAGAGTTGATTTCATTGTAGCCCTTGCGCAGCTGCTGTAACTGCACGGGTGCCTGCTTCTCACTAAAGTAGCGGGAAAAATCGCGGTAATGCACCGCCTCCAGAAACAGCTTCAGTTCTTCCTGCGCCTGCTTTAAAAACTGCACCAGTTCATACACCTGGTAGGCGCCCAAGGGCACCAGGAACACCAACAACTCTGACCAGCCTTTTAGGACTACGGGCACCGGCAAACTAAGCGTGACCAACAGAAATGCCACCCGCAGTAACAACCGTCCTTCAAAATTCTTAAATGTCATACTTGCCTAAGCGTCTGTAGAGCGAGGTGCGAGTAATGCCCAGTTCCTTGGCGGCCTTGGTGAGCACGCCGTTGTGCTTTTCCAGCACGCTTATGATGGTGGCTTTTTCTATCTCCTCCAGGTTAGTCTCCACGGGCGCATTTTCTTCCATTACCCCAGATTCAATAGGAGAGAAGAGCATGTCTTTGGCTTCCAGCACGGGACCATCGGCCATAATCACGGCGCGTTCAATGGCATACTGCAACTCCCGCACGTTCCCCGGAAAATGATAGCTCTTGAGTTTGTCCAGCGCTGCTTTGGAAAAGTCTTGCGTGGTCTTGAAGTACTTGTTGGCATAGAACTCGGCGAAGTGCCTTGCCAGCAACACAATGTCATTGCCGCGCTTGCGCAAAGGCGGTACCACTATCTCAACGGTATTGATGCGGTAGATTAAGTCTTTCCTGAAGCGGGCCTCGCTAGCCAACTGCGCCAAGGACACGTTGGTGGCACACAGCAGGCGCACGTCTATGTTGACGGGCTCATTGGTACCCAGCCGGATGATTTGTCGGTTTTGCAGAACGCTCAGTAATTTAGATTGCTGTTGCAAAGAGATGTTGCCAATCTCATCTAAGAAGATGGTACCGGTATGCGCAGCCTCAAACCGACCCGCGCGGTCATCTCGGGCATCGGTGAAGGCGCCTTTCTTATGCCCGAACAGTTCGCTCTCAAACAAGGACTCAGTCAAGGCACCCACGTCCACTTTCACAAACGGTTTGTCGGCGCGGAGGGAGTGTTGGTGAATGGCTTTCGCGATAAGCTCTTTGCCAGTTCCGTTTTCGCCTAAGATTAGGATATTGGCATCAGTGGGCGCTACTTTCTTAATCTTGTAGAAGATGTCCTGCATGGCCTCAGATTCACCCAGCAACTCCGAACCAATCACTTCAGGGCCTTTCAACGAAGAGGAAGAAGCCGTACCGGATTTATTACTGATGCCGTCTTGGATGGTTTGCAAGAGCTTATCATTGAGCCAAGGCTTGACCACAAAATCAAAGGCGCCCTCCTTGAGCGACCGGATGGCCAGGTCAATCTCGCCGTAGGCGGTAATCATGATGACGGCCGCCTCACTGCCCAATTGCTTTATCTTCTTGAGCCAGTACAGCCCTTCGTTGCCCGTGTTAATGGAGGAGACAAAGTTCATATCCAGCAAGATGGCGTCAAAGGTGTGCTGTCTAAGTAAGGCTGGCAGGTTCTCAGGGTTTTTCTCGGTGATAATTTCCTTCACCATGGGCCGCAGGAGTAACTTGACTGCCGTCAACACATCTGGATCATCATCCACCACCAAAACAGAAGCCTTCTTTAATTGCATAATCTTGTTTGCTATACCTTACAAGAAACTACAATTATGCCATTGTTCCAAGACGCTGATTGTGAGCAGTATTCCAAGATAAGGAAAGTATCCGCGCGTGCGAATTCGCACACATGAGGCGCGAAAATGCACGCACCTTTACGTGGGTACTTGTATAAGTGGTTGAAAATGAGGGATTACGGGTTTTGGCACACGGTCTGCAACTAAGAAGGCATAGACAAAAACACTACGGTTGAATTAGCCACAACACAAACTGTCTAACCATAGCCCTCAAAAGACCATCCTATGATACAGATTTCTAATTTAGAGAAAGTATACCGCACCGACGAGATGCATACCACCGCCTTGAACAAACTGACCTTTGCCGTGAAGAAAGGCGAGTTTGTAGCCGTGATGGGACCATCTGGTTGCGGCAAGTCAACCTTATTGAACATGCTGGGCCTGCTGGACGAGCCAGACGCTGGCAGTTTTCAGTTTAATGGCACCGAGGTGACCAGCTTAAATGAACGCCAGCGGTCGGCGCTCCGAAAGCAGAACATCGGGTTTGTCTTCCAGAGCTTTAACCTCATAGATGAACTGACGGTGTATGAAAATGTAGAATTGCCTTTGATTTATATGGGCGTGAAACCCGCAGAGCGTCAGAAGCGGGTAGAGGAAGTCTTGGAGAAAGTGAAAATCAAGCACCGCAAGAACCATTACCCTCAGCAACTGTCAGGTGGGCAACAGCAACGCGTGGCGGTGGCCAGAGCCGTAGTCAACAACCCGCATTTAATTTTGGCAGATGAGCCCACCGGTAACCTGGATTCCTCAAACGGTAATGAAGTGATGGAACTGCTTACTGAACTCAACGCCCAAGGCACCACCATCATCATGGTGACCCACTCAGAGCATGACGCCCACTACAGCCACCGCGTCATCAGGATGATGGACGGTCAGGCCATCCTGTCCTCAGAAGTACTCGCGCAAGCCTAATCCTAGATACTAAGAACGAACAATATACTACTAGAAGAGATGTTCAAGAACTACTTTAAAGTCGCGTACAGAGGCCTTATTCGGCACAAAGGCTTTAGCATCACCAACATTGCCGGCCTGGCACTGGGCTTGACCGCTTGTCTGCTCATAGGGCTGTTTGTGTATGATGAGTTGCAGTATGACAAGTTTATACCCGAAGGGGACCGTGTGTACCGCGTTTACAACCACGCCAACCTGGAAGAAACCAACGACCAGATTGCCAGCGTGCCGCCTATGTTTGGCACTACCTTAAAGGAGAGTTTCCCGGAGGTGGAAACTACGGTCCGCATTCTCATGCAACAATGGGACGGACAGGCCCTGGTAGAGGTAGGCGACAAGCGCATTTATGAGAAAGGCGGCCTGGATGCAGACCCCACCTTCTTTGACATGTTTCCGCTGACGTTTGTGTACGGCTCTCCAGAGAAAGCCTTAGATGACCCTTCTTCGGTGGTCATCTCAGACAAATTCTCAGAGAAGGTGTTTGGTCAGACAGACCCAGTGGGCAAGAAGGTGATGATTGACAAAGAGACGTTCCTGGTGAAGGGCGTTTTTGAAAGCAACTCCAAGTTTCATCTGCCTATGAACTTTATCCGGAACATGGCCCGCTTCAATTTTCCGGCGGAGCGCATGAGCAGCTGGGGCTGGCAACAATTCTACACGTACATCAAACTGAAAGAAGGCGCTAACCCAGATGCTTTGCTGGCCAAGTTTAGAGCTGTCACTAAAAGACAACGCGACCCAGAGACGAACAAGCCCGAAGATTACCTGCCGCATTTCCAGTCTCTGCAACAGGTCCACCTGTACTCTTCGGCGTTTAAGTTTGACCAGGCCTTAAGAGGCAACATCACCTACGTGAAGGCCTTGAGCATCATTGCCGTCTTTATCTTGTTGATTGCCTGCTTTAACTTCGTGAACCTGGCCACGGCCAAGTCTTTGCAACGCGCCAAAGAGGTGGGCGTGCGCAAAACCATTGGGGCCAGCCGCTCCCAGTTGATGTTCCAGTTCCTGGCCGAGACGCTCTTGATTACCCTCATCAGCGTGATTGTGGCCGCCGCGCTTACTTCCTTGTTTTTGCCGTCGCTCAATGACTTCACAGAAAAAGAGATGACGTTCAACGTGTTCACCAGCCCTGGCTTACTAGGAATGTTGCTGGCTTTGGTGCTAGTGGTGGGCGTATTGGCAGGCCTGTATCCGGCCATGGTGTTATCGGGCTTTAAACCGGTGAACGTTTTAAAGGGCGCAGTGGTAAGTGATGGTGGTCCGGGTAAAATTCCGTGGTTACGTCATGGGTTGATTGTCCTGCAGTTCTCGCTGTCCATTTTCTTGATTATCTGTGCGCTGGTAGTGTACCAACAGGTAAGCTTCCTTCACAACAAGGACCTGGGCTTTAACAAAGACCAAATCATGTTCTTCCCGATGCGCGGCAACAACATGTTCCAAAACTATGAGACCTTCAAGAACGAACTGGCAAAATCACCGGCAGTAACCAGCGCGTCAATTGGTTACGGCTTTCCGGGAGATGCCACCGCCGGTGATGGCATTGAGGTCATCAAAGACGGCCAGCGGGAACACCATGGCGTGTCTCAGTTGATGGTGGACCATGATTACATTAAAACGCTGGGCTTGAAACTGGTGGCTGGCCGTGGGTTCTCCAAAGACATGCCCACCGATAAAGACCAAGCCTTCATGCTGAATGAAACCGCCGTGAAGGAACTGGGACTGGGCACGCCTGAGCAAGCCTTGGGGCAAAAGCTGGAGTGGAAGATGTGGACCGATGGCAAGGACACGCTCAAGAAAGGCACTGTGATTGGTGTGGTGAAAGATTTTCACTTCAAGAGTTTGTTTGATAAGATGGACCCTACGGTGTTGCAGATTTTCCCGGGGGCCAACTGGAAGGTAGCCGTGAAGCTGAAAGGCAACGACGTAACGGCAGGCATTAACCACGTGAAGAGTGTCTGGAATCAGTTCTCGCCAGAATACCCCATTGAATATAAGTTCATGGATGACAATTTTGCCGCCATGTACAAAGCCGAAGACAAGCTGAAGTCCCTGCTCTGGATTTTTACGGGCATGGCCATCTTTGTGGGCTGTCTGGGCTTGTTCGGATTGGCGGCCTACGCGGCAGAGCGGCGCAAGAAAGAGATTGGCATCCGTAAGATTCTGGGCGCTGAGACTTCTTCTATTGTCACATTGTTGGCCAAGGACTTCCTGAAACTGGTATTACTAGCGGCGGTGTTTGCGTTCCCGGTGGCTTGGTACGCCATGAACGTCTGGCTGAAGGACTTTGCCTACCGCATTGATATTCCCATCTGGGTCTTCTTCGTGGCTGGTATCCTGGCCTGTGTGGTGGCCTTTGTGACGGTGAGCTTCCAGGCCCTGAAGGCGGCCACGGCCAACCCGGTCAAAAACCTGCGCATGGATTGATGTACCTAATCGTTTTTTGCCTGTTTTCCGAGAATCAGGCAAAAAACGACGCTTTCTTTTTAGATAGTTAAACGCATGGGCCGCTTGCATTTCAACTTCGTAAAACCTGCTATAGTATTGACTAACAGTTCTTACCAAACAAATGGACTATGGCAAAGGAAAGCAGAATCTTGAAAGCATTGTATGCCTTGGCAACCGGCCACGGAAATCCTTTAGAGGCTAGAATCAATCCAGTAGAAATCTCTAAGCAGACGCCGGGTTTGTCACTAGGTGAGGTGGAGCAGGAGATAAGGGATTTGGATCTGAAGAAATGGGTGGTGATGGAGCGGTCAGATACGCTGGACATGTACTGCCGGTTTACACCAGTGGGTTTGCAGGAGGCAGAGAAATACGCCAGCTGACACTTCTTGTTCTTCGTTTTTGGCTTGTTTTCTAGAAAAAAGGCCAAAAACGAAGAATTTACTCTTGTGTTTGGGCAGTGCTGTTGAAGTTCTCTAAAGGCAAGTGCAGTTCCTGGCCGGTCATCACAAAGAAGAAGTTCTGCAGTTGGTGCACATACTCTACCGGCGCGCTGGTGGCAATGTACCCGCCGTTGAACACAATCTCGTTGTACTCGGGGTCCAAGGCCCACTGGCTTAGCTCTGGAAACGTGAATTCATGCTCCAGGTCATTGTAGGTGGCGCCGGTGAGCCAATCTGGGGTGAGGGGGATGGGAGCGAAGGATACGGATTCACCAGAAAGGAGGGCAATCAGGCGGGGCGCGTCTATCGCCACGGGCCTGCCAGCCTCCAAAACCAGATTTCCTAACCGTAATTCGTTCGCAAACATCCTGCAATATAAGGGTATTCTCCTTTTGACAAAGGAAACCGCTCGGGCTCATGGTCAAAGCGTATTTTACCTAACCACCCGCAAGGACCAAATATTGTGGCCTTTAAAAGTAAAATCGCTCCACCATTTTAAGGCAGACGCTGGTTAATGCCAGATAAAGACAATAAGGTTAATGGCATAACCTGCTTATTTATAGATAGTAATAAATTTTTTTTACAAGGCTGGAAACCGTTTCCTGTAGCGCTAGGCCATTTTTTTGGTATCAAATTAAAATATTCACTCCTAATAGAGTAGTTTTTCTCCTAATATATTAGGAGTTATCCTAATCAATTAGTAGTTTAGTGTAAACTTTACCACTATGCAGAAATTAGGGAAACGAGAAGAGCAGATTATGCAGGTTGTATGGCAACTGGGGAAAGCCTTTATCAAGGACATCATAGACGGCTTGCCAGAACCTAAACCACACTACAACACCGTGGCCACCATGGTGAAAATCTTAACCGAAAAGGGCTTTTTGCAAGCCGAGAAACTGGGCAACACTTTTCAGTACACCCCTAAGGTTCTCCTAGCCGACTACCGCCAGCAGGACGTGGCCAGCATCAAGAAAAAGTACTTCGGGAATTCATTTGCCAACATGCTCACGCACTTTGCCAAGGAAGAGAACCTGTCTGACAAGGAGCTGGATGAACTCATTCAATTGATTAAGTCAAAGAAATCAAATTAAACCTTTTGCGCCATGATGGAATATCTCTTGAAAGTTTCCTTAGTGATGGCCGTGGGCTTCCTGTTTTACAAGCTGTTTTTACAGCAGGAAAGCTTCTTTGCCACCAACCGGTTCTACCTGCTGTGCTGTCTGGCACTGGCCTTCGCGTTTCCGTTTGTGAACATGCCCCAACTTGTCAAGAACCAAGGCATTGTCTCGTCTCTGTTTCAGGAGAAAGAAACGGGGCAGGAGGTGAGCCCATCTGTGGCCAGTACGCCGTTAAACAATTCTGTGGTTCAGGAGCCAGCGTCTACCTCTACTCCCGCATCACAAATCAATGTCCCAGAACAGCCTTCTGCTTCCAGTGTATCAGCGGTGAAGGAATCGTCACAAATTAAAACAAACATGCAGGCAGAGCGCTCTGCGTTTGAAGGCAGAAGCTGGGGTTTTTGGCTGGTGATGTTCTATGCTTTCGGGGTGGCCATCTTCTGCCTGAACTTGCTGTTCCAACTGGTGGCTACCTTCTGGAAGGTGTATCAAAACCAGGATAAGGTAGAGGATGGGGACTATGTCATTATCAACACCGCCAAACCGCAGGCGCCTTGCTCTTTCTTCAAGTACATCTTCATTCACCCAGATTCCTATGATTTTGATACCTATGAACAAATCATAGCGCATGAGAAAATCCACGTGCGTTTGGGTCACACCCTGGACTTGCTGCTCGCCGAACTGGCCGTGGTGGTCTTGTGGTTCAACCCGCTGGCCTGGCTGTACAAGCGCGAAGTTGAGAAGAACATTGAGTACCAGACAGACGCTATTTTGCTGGGCCAGGAGCAGGTAAGCCCCGACATCTACCAGATGAGCCTCTTGCAGATTGCCTGCCCTCAGAAACCTTTGAGCATAACTACCAACTATAACCAGTCCTTGTTAAAGCAACGAATTTGTATGATGAACGCTAAAAAATCCACCCCGCACGCCTTCTGGAAGTACGCCTTCCTGGCCCCGCTTTTCTTCGGGACGCTGTTGGTCTTGAACGAACCTGCCACCAGCAATACCCTGCCATTGCCCTCCCTGACGGTGAGTGAGATTCCGCAAGAGGTTATCCAGGAAAAAGTAGTGGACAATACGCAAGTACCAGCGCCGCCTGCTCCTAAAGCAGCCCCTCTGCCTGCGCCCATTGCCAAAGAAGAGACTCATGTGGTAAAACCCATAGCTCAAGGCAAGCCACAAACCACAGCTCCCGCTAAAAAAGGCCAGGAGCCACGGTTCAGAAACGGCAATACCTCTATCAACAACAATGGCAAGTCAATGGACATGTCGCAGGGGTACTGGTACGGTCACACTACCGCCACCCAGTATTGCGTGGAGTTGAAGGGTAACCAAAACACTTCTAGCTGGAACATGTCCCGTTGCTTTGACAAAGGACTCATCAAAAAGAATGGCGCAGACGTGTTCACTTTGACTAAAGAAGCCGGTACCTTACAATTCAACGGTAAATTGGATGAAGAAGTAAGCCAAGGCAAATACACCTTCACGCCAGACAATGGGTATGTTTCTTACCTGAACAAGCAGGACATCAACACCAAGGACACCAACCAGAACCTGTTGTTTTTCTTGTTCTTAGGTGAGGTGAACAAGGAATACGTAGGCTACCTAAAATCTACCTACGGAGAGGTGAGCGGTAGAAAGCTGGAAGAGTTGGCCATACATGGCGTGACCATAGACCAGTTTAAAACCTATGTTTCCCTGTTCAAAAAGCACAACAATTCTCAGCCATCTATCAATGAGGTGATTGAGGCCAGAATCCATGGCATCACGGAGAACTACGTGAAAGAACTGCAGGCGCTGGGTTACAAAGACGTGTCTTTAAAGAAGATGATAGAAGCCAAAATCCACGGCGTGTCCAGCCATTACGTGGAAGGCTTGAAGCAAGCTGGGTACACCAACCTGTCATTGGACAAGGTCATCAGCGCGAAAATCCATGGCGTGACCACCGAGCGAATCAAGGAGCTGAAAGCCATTGGCGGCGCCGATTTGACTTTGGACAAAGCCATTGAAATGCGGATTCACGGCGTAACGGCAGACTACATCAAAGATTTAAGTAACGCCGGCTACAGCAACCTTACCTTGAGCAAAATCACCGAAGCCAAAATACACGGAGTCAACTCTTCTACCATCAAAGCCTTGAACAGCTATGGTTTTAAAAACCTGTCTATTAACCAGGTCATCAATGCCAAGATACACGGCGTGAACGGAGACTTTTTGCAGGGCTTGGAGAAAGAAGGCTTTAAGAATTTAAGCATTGACAAAGCCGTGGAAGCCAAGATTCATGGCGTAACAGGAGACTTCATCAAAGAGGCCCGCAAAGACGGCTACAACCTGAAGTCGCTGGACGAATACATCAACGTGAAAATCATGGGATATAGGAGAGCAGGCAGAACCCGCTCTGAATAGCCTTTCACCATTTATTGAATCCATTATCGTTTTTGGCCTGTTTTCTAGTAAGCAGGCCAAAAACGGTTTCTATAAAAATTGAGCCAGCGCTATAGTAATAGAGAAAATCTCTAACACATTATAAAGGCTGTTGATTGGTATTTCTAAAGCATTTTAAGCCTTCCGTATTCCTATCTCAGCTTGCTTTTAGATGCATCTATCGGTCCCGAAAAAAAATATAAGAAATCTTTCAATTTTAGGACGGAGCCATGCAACTGTTGTGATTTTGCCAAGTCCTTAGAGCATACTTTCAAACTAACCTCTACATCTTCTAACACATTTCCTATGAAACAAAGAGCCCGCATTTTGCTGGGCCTGCTCTGCTTTTGCCTATTCCTTTTGGGGCAAGCACAGGCTCAAGGCACCTCCCCGGCGCCCACTGCATCCGCTCAAAGCAGTCCCGGGAAAATCTCCGGTACGCTCACTGACTCCCTCACCCAGGCTCCTCTAGAATTTGTCACCGTTGCCCTCCTTAAGAAAGGCACCACACAGTCTATGGGAGGCACCATCACCGATGAGAAAGGCCGCTACGCGTTCAACGGTTTGCCGGTAGGGGACTATTCTCTGGCTTTCAGTTTCATAGGGTACCAAACCAAGACCTATCCAAGCGTCAGCATCACGGCAGAAAAGCCCGAGGTGACGGTGCCGAGCCTGCGCATGGCTTCTTCTTCCAAGCAATTGAAAGAGGTGAAGGTAGAGGCGCTTCGGCCTAACATTACGCAGGAGGCCGATAAGATTGTGGTGAGCATTGAAGGCACAGCACTGGCCGCGGGCCGGACGGCGTATGACGTATTGGCTAAGTCGCCGGGGGTGTTTGTGGACCAGGACGGCAACATCCAGCTGAACGGCCGAGGCGGGGTAACCGTGATGATGGACGGTAAGCTGACCTACCTTTCGCCTTCAGATTTACGGACGGTGCTGGAAGGCATGTCTGCGGAGAACATCAAGAACATTGAAATCATCGCCAACCCCACTTCTAAGTTTGACGCCGAGGGCACGGCCGGTATTCTCAACATCAACCTGAAGAAGAATGAGATACAAGGCCTGAACGGAAGCGTGTACGGCACCTACAACACCAACTTTAAACAGCACGGCTACTCCACGGGCGGCAACATCAACTTCAAGACCGGCAAGTGGAACTCCTTCGCCAGCATTGACCAGATGCAACGCATTGGTAACCGCGAAGGCACGTTTGAGCGTGTGTATGACGCCGAGGGCGGTAAAATCTACTTCGACCAGACGGCCAACGGAAAGCACAAAAACCAGGGCCCGCCCACCTTCCGGATTGGCACCGACTACAGCATCAATGACAAGCACAGCGTAGGCGCCTTGACCAGCTTCAACCAGAATACGGTGTGGGTAGATTTCATCACGGACTCCTACATGGGTCTGGACCGCCAAAACCCTGAGACGTTCATCAACGCCAATAACTTCTTGACCAACCGTTTCAGAAGCTCTACCAATAATGTGCATTATCAGGGTAAGTTAGACACGCTGGGAACCACATTGTCAGCGGATTTTGACTTCGTGAAAATCTCTAACGCCGGTTCCTCCAACTTCTACAATTACTACACAGATTTAACCGAAGCAAGCCGTCCTACGGTTCAAGATTTTCTGTTCGCGGATACCGACAATGGCTTTGACATCTACTCCGGCAAGGTTGACTTCACAAAGCCATTAAGCAAGTTGAGTAAGATGGAAATTGGCGCCAAAGCCAGCCGCGTGGTATCTGACAATGACTCCAGGTTTTACTTCAACAACAATGGGCTAGTTCTAGATCCTAACAGAACCAACCACTTTATTTATGATGAAAATATTTACGCAGGGTATGTGACCTACAGCACCAAGTTTGGGGACAGGTTTCAGGTGCAGGCAGGGTTAAGAGGCGAGAAAACGGAGTCTACCGGAAAGTCTCCTACCATGAACCAGGAGAACTCAAGAAGCTACTTTAACCTGTTCCCCACTTTGTTTGTGCAACAGAAAGTAAGTGAGAACTACCAAATTGGCTACAACTACAGCCGCCGCATCCAGCGCCCCAATTACGGCAACCTAAACCCATTCATCAGTTACCGTGACCCGTTCACCTACACCACGGGAAACCCTCAATTGCGCCCGCAATACACCCATGCCGTGGGCATAACACAGACGTTCAGAAAGGATTACATCGTAACGCTCAACTACCAGTATGTGAAGGACGTGATGTCTGAGTTGCCTTACCTGGATGTGGAGAACGCCACCACAATTTATACGACTGGCAATGTGGATGATTTGCAAAACGTGAGCATGACGGCCATCACGCCCATCAAAATCATGAAGAACTGGGACACCAACAACACGCTCACGCTATCTTATAATGAGTACACGTTCTTCACCAATACAGACGGTCAGTTGAACTCTGATAACAACAACCAACGTGTTGTCAACTCTCAGTTTCTGTACATGCTCCAGTCAAGCCACAACATTCTGCTACCTATGGGCATTCAACTGGAAGTGAACGCCGCAGGTCGTGGACCAGGGGTTTCTGGTTTGTACAAGGTGGGCGCCATGTGGTGGGTGCATGCAGGTTTGAAGAAGAGCTTCCTGGACAAGAAACTGGACCTGAGTTTGAATGTGAACGACATCTTCAGAAGCTACCGCCTTCGCTTTGACACTACCATTGGGCAGAACATCAACAACTTTGACCAGTACCTGTACCAGAGAACATTGGGCGTGACGCTTCGCTACAAGTTCAGCAAAGGGCAGAAGGTAGAACAACGCAAAACTACCAGCCCAGACGAGCTGAACAGAACATAGACATCATTTTGGTTTAATGGGAAAGGCGTCCTTCATTTTTGGCCTGGTTTCTAGAAACCAGGCTAAAAATAGAGGGACGCTTTTTTGTGTGTGGGTAGGGCAAACTATTACAACTAGTCGCCTTTAAGAAGTTGGTTTTAGTACTTTTTTTGTTGACAGTACTACTGCTGATTGTTTTTAATGTAGGACTTTATGGGAATGTCTAAGTTACGTTCAATCCACTTTCCATACTCTTCCTCCTCCTTATCTTTGTCATTTGTTGAAAGTGTACTTTGAGAATACCACTCATTCCATGGTGATACAAAATTAATCGTGTCATTATCTAATTCTATATCATACAGGCCCATCTGATATCCTCCTCTAGAAAAAACCACAAATCTGTTATCCATAAGTTCAATGCTGGGATTTGAAGTGAAGAGGCTAGCTTCATCATAATTATATAAAACAGTCCTGCTTCTTATCCAGTTATCATCACGGTCAGAAATCCCATCTTTGAAACTCCATTTGATAGGTAACTCCTCTGGATTAATTCCTTTCTCCAGCTTTAAAACATAAAATCCAGGGTCACCAATGCCTACATCTGAATAAAGGCAGTAATTAAATTTCCCATCCGGTGATTCTAAGTGTTGGTAGTAATCAAGATAATCAACGGTGCATCCTGAGGAAGTTAGACCAAATATTAAAAAGCTTAAAATTTGAAAAAGACGGTTAATCATGATAGGATGACGAAGTAAACTTTACTTACCAATCAAATATATACTAATTTACTGTTTTACTCGTCAACGTTCCCACCTTAGGCAATATCTGAATCACGAAGCGTCTGTCGCGCACGTCACCCGTTCTGCCAGCGCCTTCAAAGCCACTGCCCGAAGCAATCAGTTCTATGCGGTCTTTGGGAAACCGGATGCCAGCGCTTCGCCAAAATTGGAGCAAAGCCAGAGCGCGTTTGTAGCTCAGCTCCAAGGCGTATTCGCGCTGGGTGGCGTTCCTGGGGTCACCTTGCGGGAAGCTGGCGGCCCGGCCATCAATCACAATCAGGTATTTCACATCGGCGCCTTGCACAGAATTAAGCACTTGGCTAAGCTCTTCGCCGGCTCTTCGCAAAGGCATTAAGGACCGCTGCGGAATGGTGGCACTGCTTTGTGCGAATAACACGTCTACCAATAGTTCATGCCGTTTGTAACGTTCATTGTACTGGAAATACCGGCTATCCAGGCGCGAGAGGGCCTCCTTGATTTCGTCTAGCTTGCGCTTTTCCTGCACCTCTACTTTGAGCTGGGCAATGTTACGGCGGTTCTCAGAGTCTTTGTCGGTGAACATCTTAAAACTGAGCACAAACAGGACCAGCATGATGAGGAAAAGCACCGTCATGAGGTCCACGTAACTGGGCCAGAAAAAATCTTTGTTTTCTTTGTTCATGATAGGTTACGGCTTAGGTCTTTGTATCTGTCCCTTCCCGAAGATTTTGCCCATAGCGGCTTTGATTGGGCCTGGCTCCAGCGTGCGCTCCACGTTGTCATTCAAGACGGCCAACTGCTGTAACAGAGCCTGCTGTACCTGAGTGTCGGTTTCCAGTTTCCGCAACAAAGCGTCATTCGTTCGCTTGATTTCCTGGGCTAGTTCTGATTGCTGTTTGTTGAGCGTGTCTTGCTGGCTGTTGAGGTTTTGGAACGGTTGCATGTACTCCAAAATGCGCTGGTACAAGTTGTCCTCGTTCAAGCGTCTAAAATGCTCTTGCCACTTCTCATACGCGTTCTGGGCATCGCGTTCCTGGTGTTGTAGCCGGGCCTGCATGAGGTCTGTTAAACGCAGAGAGGCTTTGTCGAAATACTGCTCAGTGCGGTTGGCAATGTTATCCAGTTCCTCCTCATGCTTAGAAAAGAAATTCACCTGCCGTCTAATGGATTCATCATGCTGTTGCAGGTAGCCCGGCAAACGGTCGAAGCCTTCTTGCAAAGAGGTCAATCTGCCTAACACTTGAGAGATGTTCTGCGTCAATTCCCCGCCTTTGCGCACCGATTCATTCAAGGCTTCTTGGTACTGCAGGAAGTTCATAAACAGGCGCTCGCTTTCCTTGATTTTGTCAAACACCTGCAGGTTGGCGTTGGCCATCTGCGTGAAGCCAATCTCGTCCAACCGCTGAATGAATTCCTTCTGAGTGCTGATGTTGTCGGTGAGTGTTTCCACAATGGGCCTAAAGCCCAGAATCTTGTCCAGAAAGTCTTTGTTAAACGAATCCAGCACCGATTTCAAGTTGCCCAGGCTGGCGGCCATGTCTGAATTAAGCTTAGGCAACAGGTGCGTCTGCAGGAAGGTGTAATATTCGTTTTTGTTTCTATCCCGTAGGCTACGGGCGTTTTTCAGCGCATTGTTGCCCATCATGGTCAGAAGCAAACCGCAAAAACTGCCGGCCATGGCAATGAGCACCCCAAACAGGAAGGATGGAATGTTCTGGTCTGTAATAAACGAGCCTTCATCTGCCGTAGCGCTTCTCAACCCCGTGTACACCAAGCTGGAAAGGCCAATGATTACTCCAGAGAAAGTACCCAGCAAACCCACGTACAAGGGTGTTGAAATAGTGGACTGGACCTCCTCGTCCAAGGAGTCTGAATACCGTTCCGCCACGTCCTTAAGAATGGTAAAGTCAGCCGCCGCACCCTTGTTCAGGCGCAAATATTCATTGGTGCTTTTAAGAATTTTCTGGAAAACCGAGGACGGGTTTTGCGCGTGAATCAGCTCTGTGGTTTCTGTTGATTTAGCCGAAGGTTTCTGGGCTAATTTATTGGCCTGAATATGCTCTTCTAAGAAGATGGTTCCCTGCTGAACGGCCTGTTTAAACTGCGCAATGGGAACGGTGTAGAAAGGATTGGCTTCATCCTGTGCAGATATGTGCAGTTCCTCAGAATCAACGGCCACAATGCGCTTGATGACCGGACTGATGGGAGAGCCTTCCCTGAAATCCTTGCCATAGACCAACTGCTCCCAAAGTTGTTCCTGAGAGATAGAGGCCACTTTTTCTGGCACCGAGCCGTCCAAGGGCGCACGCTGAACCGACAGCCTTGACTCATCTGGGAAAAGGTCTTTTATGGTCTCAATTTTATTTCTGTTGGCTTGGTACACACGCCATTGGTAGCCAATGATGACCAGTACCAGAAGGGCTTCTAAGATAAATATTACTTCCATGGAAAGGAGGTTGGTTTGGGTAGTGCCACTGATGGAAGATAGCGGGATTGTTTGATTTTCTTGCTTCCGTTTTTAGGCTGTTTTCTGAAAACTAAGCCAAAAACGAACTCTCTAAATCAAAGATTACGCCAACCTTCCAAACAGCTATTCTTACCTTGTAAGGTAGGTGATTAAAAGTAGAACAGCAGAAAGCAAGAATCCGTTTTCGGGCTATTTCCTGGAAAACAGCCCGAAAACGGATTCAATTCTTCTAATCCAAAATGGCAGAATTGGTTAAAAGAAAGGGCTTTCTAGCTGAAGTCAATACGGGCCTTTTCCTGAATCTTCCAGCCACTGCCGGTTCTGGTCAAGACACCGTCGCCTTGCTGTACAATTCTGGTAACCATTCGGTTAGAGGGCTTCTCAAAGTTGAAAGCGTTCTCTAGTCTGTCCATGCCCTGTGAGATAACAAATGCATGGTTGCCGGCCAGGTTAAAGCGATACCGGGTTTGGGTACTGCCTTCCTGCGGGGTGTCAATCTCCAGGTAGCTGTCAGAATCGGGGCGCCTTTGCAGTTGGTGCGTTTTGATGACGCCGTCCTCAGGGATGATGGCAAACCTGATGGGAGACTCCGGCTCCTGCGGTGCCTGCTGGGGCTGAGACAATTCATTCAATAAATCATCACCTACCATGCCACCACCCAGCATGGGGTTCTGCATCGCTCTGTTCTCGTCTGACTGCGGGTTCTGGTCTTGTGGGTTCATGCCGTCTCTTCTTCTAGGTTCGTTTCTGCGCTGTTGCGGTTGTTGCTGTTGCACGCGGGTAGGCTGTTGTCCCAGGTCACCGTCTAGTGGTTGGGCTGGTTGCTGGCCTTGTTGCGGGTTGCGGGGCTGACGTCCTTCCTGTGGTTGACGTGGCTCCCTAGGCTGTCTTTGCTGTTGTTGCGGAGGCTGACCTTCCTGACGGGCTCTGGGTTCTTGCGGGGCCCGTTGAAGCTGTGGCTGAGCTTGTTTAGGCTGACGCTCCTGTGGGGGCTGTTGAGGCTGGGGAGCTTGCTGCCTGGCGTTTTGCTGAGGCTGTTGTTTCTGGCGTTGCTCAGGCGCCGGTTGTTGGCCTCTGGCAGGCTGGGCTTGTTGAGGTTGCTTAGGTTGGTTGCCACGCTCCGGACGGCTTTCCTGCTGTGGGTTTCTAGGGTTGTTCCGTTTGAAGTTGTTTTCCAGTCCTTTCAGGCCAGACTCCAGCTCGCGGTTCTTCTTTTCTAGTGAACTGATTCTGTGCAACAGCCCGCTTACTTTAAAGAAGGTGAAGCCGGCGAGCAGAAACGCCACGATTGCTATAATGATAGGTATAGTCATACCAAATGTTTTAATGGTTAGAGGATACTAAAACCGCCGGTGCTGTTATCAGGCACCAGCGGTCTTTTACAAATTATACAATGGCACCTACCTGCTGGTGGTACAGTTCTTTAGACAACAGGTACAGAGACTGCTTCAAGGGCATAAAGAACATGGTTTCCGGGATGAGTTCACGGTCAGAAAGTCCGCGCAGGGTCTCTTCCAAGACCATGGTGTAGCTGTCCTGGATGTTGTTGCGCATGAAGTTGAGCACCCAGTGCGGGTCTACCTCTACGCCCATAGAGCGCATCAAAGGAGCCACATCTGCGTCATCTAATAAGAGCGTCAAACAGTTCATGACGTTGTCCAGCACCTCAGTTCTGAGCGTAGACGAAATCTGGCTCTTGTTCACCGACTTCATGGCATCTTCTCCGGCCACGGCACCGGTTGGGCGCATGATTGGAATGTCCGTCAAGTCAGAAAGGTTAGCGCCTTCCAAAGCCATTGCCCCGCCGTTGGCCGTTACTTGCTTAGGATTGTCTACCAAAACCAGTTTGAAGTTGCTAGGCGCTTCCTGGCCGGTCACTTTCTGGAAGATGGTTTTAGCATAACGCTCCACGTTGGTGAAGTTGGTGCCCGCGGCCAATAGCTTGATGTACAAACTTCCCTGACCTGAGAAGCAGATATAGCGCGGAACCTGCGTGCCCAATAGTTGGGTAAGCTGTGCCAAATGATACATCAAGGCCCCGAAGTGCAGATAGAACATCAAGCGTAGCTGACGTGCCTGCAACAACTGCGAGCTGTAATTCAACTCACGGTCATAGCTAAAGAGCAAACTGGTAATATCTGCTGACCCGAAGTCTGGGTTGTCCAAGGCCGTTTCCAGGAACTTCTTGTATTCCTTGCCTTCCTCAGACAAGGGAATTTGCATTATATGCGACACGCCGTATTGTAACAAACCGTTGTCTTTGCTGGTCTTGACAGAAGCAAAACCATCGCCCCAAAGGTCATTCCCAGCAAACCTAAACGAGGCGCTGTGAGAAGGCTTGCGGTTGGTGAACAACAACACGTCGGTGGTCCCACCGCCTATGTCTACGTTAATCAGGTTTTCATCTTGGCTAGGTACTACCACACCGGTCCTGGACAAGAAGTAGAACGGAGCCACAGACTCGGTGATGCAGGCGGTGCTTCTTCCGTTTTTGAACACCGTCTGGTATACGCCGTCCCACACGTTCTGGAACATGTTGCGCGAGTAGTCATCAAAGCTCAAAGGTGCAAACCACACCACTTTGGTGTTGGCTACGTTGCCATGGTTCAAGACCACCTTGTTTTTGATGAGCAACATAATCTCGGTGAAGAAGGCTTCAATCCGGCGCTTGCCGGTATTGGAAAGCGTCTCGCTCCACTTCAAGTCTGTATGGTAGCTCTGCTTGTACTGGTCCTGGTGAGTACCTTCAGTGTTGATGGAGAAACCAATGTTGATGTTCCCAAACAAGCTTGGAATCTGGTTCTCAAAGTCAATAGACTCACAGGTAGCCGTCCTGGTAGGGAAGGAGTATAATGACCCACCCGAGCCGATAATCAACGGAATAAATTCACGCTTCAGCAAGGTCTCAACCGCAAACAATCGCCCGAAGCCACGCTTATGGAAACGCTGGTAATCAGTCAAGGAAGCATCCTCTGAAGGTTTGTTCAACATCACCAATTGCAAGTCATTGGCCGTGATGGAGAACTCCTTCGGGGCCTGGTTTGAACCGGCGGTGTAGGCAATGTGTGTGTTAGACGTCCCGAAGTCAATGGCGAAGGTAAAGCTCTGAATACCCTGGTGCATTTGCTGGAACTTAGGCACAATCAGCGCCTTGCCCGTCACGTCTACGCCTTGGTGCGTTAGCTCAGCGTAGTCAAAGTGCGTGCCTCTAATCTCATAATAAGTACTACCGGCACTGCTGTTGCTTTTCTTGGTGCGTCGCTGGGACGTAGCCGACATGAATCCTCCGCCTGCGTCCAGTTGGCGTCCGCCTACATAGAAGTTCAAGGTATGGTTTCTGTTCACCAACAGCGGGTCAATGTCCTCGTCTACCAGCATCACCTTGTAGAAGTCATTGTAGGTAGGCGCATCCACAAACTTGTAGAACGGGAACACTCCAATGCCCACGCGTGATTTTAAGATATGCCCTTTCTCTGGGATGATCTGGCCGTGCGCGTCTCTGGAGTTGAGTGGGTTGTCATAGTAACTGCGCTCATATACCACCGGGCCGTGCTCCGTCGGGATAGACAAGGTCACGCGCACATGGTTCACGTCAACATAGAAGGTGAGGTGATTAGCCAAATCCTCTGGCGTGAAATAGTCAAAATACGTGCTGGTGATAGGCAACAGATAATTGAAGACTTTCTCGGTGACACCCGGCTGGTACAAGACGGTTCCGCTGTAGAATCGGTCTGTGTTCACCTCATACGGCACTTGCACGATGGTCTCTTGTAAGAGGTCATTGATGGTAAGGTAGGGGTAGTTAAAACCCACGCCCGGCAAAGAACGCGCAGGAATTTCTTTATCATCTGAGTACCCAACTTGCGTGTTGGTAGGCCAAGCAAGGTTGTTCACGTACTTCACGTGCGGGGCCAAACGCAAATCTGGCTTGAGCACGATAGGACGGTCGCCCTGGAACTGGCTGTTGGTAGGGCGAAGGAACAAGTCACTGCTGGTCACGGCAGTCTGGTCTTTCTTGACTAAGAAGTTTAAGTGACCCACGTGCACCGGGTTTTGCTGTAAATCAACCAACGGCAGGTAGTCATTGATGACCGCATTCTGACCCATCACCCCAGACATAGAGATGCTTTTTAACACAGCCTCGTCCAAGGCATTATACACCGCCGGGAAGGCCTGGATGTACGCCGGATTAGACACGAACAGCTTGTGCACGTACTCTTTGAAATCACGCTCGCGGTCATTCAATGACACAAAGTTGTTGTCAAAGTACACACCCACATTCTGCGCTCTATTGATGGAAAGCGGTTGCACGTTAGGAGACACAAACAGGAAGGTGAAAGGCGAGGTGCCACCCAGCAACTGCATGTGTTTGTTACCACGTCCATCAGTAGACTCCAGATAGAACAAAAACAAATCATCCACGCCTCTGAACTTGGGGTCGTTCATGAACAGCTCCAGCGTTCTGCCCAACAGTTGCGTGTTGGGGTTGGACTGCATGGCGTGCAATTGCTGTTGCTTGTTCCAGCGCCGGATGACAATCTTGTTACCGCCTTGGGCGTAGCTTTGGTGGTTGTAGAGTAATTCCCACAAGTCCCAGAAGTGGGTCACAAACTTATGGTAGATGCTGTTGGGGGTGCTGGAGACGCCTTGCTTGACAAAGTCAAAGGCGGTCTCAAACAAGTGCATGCGCGCAAACGGCGTAGGGATGGAGGCCGTAATTTTCTGAGCTCTACCGCCGGCACCGTCGGTGATGTCCTTTATCTCCGTGCTGGTAATCTGGCTAGTTTTTGCCCAACCTTCTACGTTAGAACCGGTCTTATGAAGTCGAAGTACTTTCGGCATAAATCAATCTGTTTTTAAGGTGTTTCCAGAAAAAGAGGCCAAAAACGAATTTGGGGGATGGCCTCTTTTTCTTTCCTTTTAATTTTAGACCCCTACTAGAGGTTTACTTTCACTTCTGCGTCACCCTTTGAAGGGGGTAGGGGGATGATTTCTTTATCTGATGACTCGTCCTTTATCAATTAGTAAGCCTATTACATTATAGCTAAAGCCTAGCAAATTTGAGACGGACTTGTCATCCCCCAACCCCCTTCAAAGGGGGACGGAATGCTTAAGAATACTTAAGCTTTTCTTCCACCAGATTATTAGTAGCAATCTCAAAGGCTTTGATGGTGGCTTTGAAAGCCTCGCGGTCTGAGATGGATTCTGAGGCGCGATTCAATTCCTTGACAAACGCTCCTTGCGAAATGCCTTTGTTTAGGAAGCCGGTCTCTACCTGCTTGTCAGACACCATGCGGTTGAAATCAGTCTCATGCAGGTGGAAGGCCGAGAAGGTGCGCTCCATCCGGCTTAGCTCCTTCAACCAGGCTTCGTAGCCAATCTCCGGGCTGTTCAAGAACTTGTTCAGTTCTTTGAAGATAGGCTCGTTGCGCATGGCACCACCTAAGTCCACACCTTTGGCATAGGCCGCTTGCGCGTCATCCGGCACATGGTTGGCGTAGTAGCGCGCGAAGTAATGGAAGCGAATCAACTGCTTGGCAATGCGGTCTCTCGTCTCGGTGTCCAAATGCGAGAACTGCACGTTGTCCACGTCTTCGCGCAAGCCAAACTCATGGTAGTGCGAGTTACCGGTCAATTCATTGTCTGAGTAGTCCATGAAGTCAATGATGGACAGCGCGCTCAGGAGCTCTACCAAGTGGGCGTCGTTTTTCTGACTGGCCCGACCCGGGTTGTTCTCCAACGGACGGTCTGGCGTGTCGCCCATGTAATAGGTGGCGTTCACCCCGGTCAGGTGGTTCTGGTAGTAAGAAAGGGCGTCCTTGGCTTTGGTGGTAAAGGTGTTGGAGTCAATGAAGTCAGCGTCTACACCTGGGGCAGGTTGCTCTAGGGTAAAGTACGGTAATACCACCATGGCTCCGGTCAACGCCGAGTTTAGGCTAGACGCGTTAGGCAGGGTAGAATGATGGTCTTTGAAGTTCTTTAACAACAGCGGGAAGCCGGCCGCGCCGGTACCGCCAAAGATGGAGCTCACAAAGAAGATGCGGTCACCGGCCTGAAAGTTAGAGGCAAAAAAGCGCATCTCAGGAGATTCAATAATCTCATTCAAGACTACACTGCCCACGTTCGGGCTTCCTCTAAAGCCCACGTCCAGGCTGTTGTTGAGGTTCTCTGGCGTGAACAACAAGTCTACCAGCGCCTGGGAGTCAATGTCTAGTTGGTTGTAGCCCACATGGTCTTTGAACGGCTTGTTGATTCCGCCAAAGTCATACACAAACGAATCTCTTACTTTGGAGGAGCCGTCGCCGGAGATGCTGGAAAGCGTGCTGATGTTGGTATGGAAAAACCCTTCTTCGCGCTTGCCCAGTTGGTCATGCAGGTGCTTGTAGGTTTTAAGCAGTTCTACTGTGCGGTTCATGTCCCCGTTCTGCGTGTCTGGGTCAATGATGATGGGCACAATCTTGTCACAGTTCTTGATTTTGACACCGGCGGCCATGAGCATCACCAACGAGCGAATCACTCGGGAACCCGTTCCGCCAATTCCGAATACAAAAAGTTTTGCCATAGTTATCTAGTGTGGGGCCATTTCATGGGAGTAGTCCAAGCCTGGACACTTCCCTTTTTAAGCAATAGGGAGAAAATGAAAAACAGGATTAAGCTGAGCACCGCGTTTACAAAGGCAAACGTGTAGGTGTAAGAATGAGTATCAATGTCAGCGCCGCTCACCTGAGAAATAGGAATGATGAACGCAATAATGGCATTGATGGCCAGGAAGATGTACCAGTGTCTTGGCTTGTAAAAACCGGTGCTCAAGGCGCGGTTCAAGACATAATAATAGAGCACTACCATGACCAGCGTGATGATGAACAGCATGAGACCGGTGTTGGGGAACACCACCTCGCGGTAATCATTGGTGAAACTGGCTGGCATGGGCCGGCCCAAGAAAAGCTCATACAGCCCGGAGAAGAAATTCTGAATCATCCTTAGTTGGTTTCTTTGTTAAACTTCATTGTAGCACTAAATACAAACTCACTTTTATCTCTATAGAGCGCCTGCACGCCGTCTATTATCTTATTGAACTGGTACGTTTTTCTGGGCGCTGACGCCGGATTGTTGTCATTGCCTGTAGACCACTGGCTAATCCAGGTGGGTACCGCTTGTGGTAAATTCAAAGTAATGGAACCGGTGCTGGCCGTCAATTGAGGCACTTTAACCCGCACAAAGTGGGTGAACTGCGACACGCCCGGTGCTGACTTGGTATCTTCATTGGCTACAAGGATGGTGCCAAGAGACGCTTTGCCACCGGTTATGGCCAGCTTTAGGTTCTGCTTTAAGTAGTCTGCTGACTGCATGGTGGCCGGTAAATTGCTCAAATCCAGCCCGATGGTGAACTCAACCGGCTCCTTATTTTCTGGCGCTAAATTTACCGTGGTGCATGTTTCAGCGGTTCTGCTGGTGCAGTATACCACGCCCATAGGCTTGAAGGCAGTTGCTTTTAAGACGGCTGAGTACGGCACGCTGGCATACGAAAACCCGAAATACGCTTGCTGGGCCGGCAGGTTGCGCAATACCTTGTTGGTGAACGTCTGCACGTCTGCCTGCTTGCCTACAATCCAGATGTAGAACGGAATCTCCTGACCCGATAGTGTTTGCTTCACCGCCGGTTTCTTCACCGCCGGGTAATAGTTGCCATAGAAAGGTGATGCCTCTGCCAATACTGCAACTACCAGGTTTTCATGCTCGGCTTGTTTTAAACTACTTCTAATGTCGGCGTCCAGAGACAAGAACTGCCCAGGATTGTTAGGGTCTGGCCCATGAATGAAATCTGAGATTACTACGCTCAATGCTCCGCGTTTGGTAGAGTTGGTCAAGGCGGCCTTTAACATGTCTGGCAGAGGCGTGCCCAAGACGTTGTCTTTGATACCACTTACAATGGTCAGCTTTAAGGTGTTGTACGATACGCTGTCCAGAACAGGCTTGCCAGCGTTGTCTTGCTTGGCCAGGTAAAAGCGCTTGTCATCCACATGCACGCCGTCCTGTACTTCAGAAATCAATTTGGTCAACCGGTTCTGGAAGGTGGTGGGTTCTTTGTCGGCGGCGGGTGGGGGCATAAAGCCTTTCATGCCATTGGACACCTCCAGGTAAATGTCCACGTCTACCTTGGCATTAGCTACGGGTGCTGGCTCAGGAGTTATGGCAGAGGGTTCCTTTTGGTCACGCGAGGAGGCTTTCTCTGTAGTGGTGGTCTCCGTTTCTTCGCGGGCTCCCTTTTTTTCAAAACAACCAGTGGTCATTAGTGCCAATCCCAGGCAGAGCAAGGGAAGGGTAGTACCAAGGAAGGGCGCTTTATAGATTTTGCTGTTCATGTTCATGTGTACTTACTAAGATTCCTGATGAAGGTTGACCATGGATAGAACGCTAGATTCAGGCACTCTATTACCCAAGGATATAAGCGTGACCCTGTTCCTGTGTTTCCGCTTAGGTTGTCTAGTGAACCGGGTATCCTGCCAGATTCCGTTTTTGGCCTGTTTTCCGGTAAACAGACAGAAACTAGGGCTTTAACGGAAAATATACCTTAACGGCTATATACGCAGGAAGCTTTAAAAGATGCATAAATCTGTAACGGCCTTCTGAAAATACTGGATTTGCCCATTGGTCACATTTTCTATGGGATTCGTCACATTTAGTTTAGGATGCCTGCAAAGCTGGCTAACCTTGAATCACTTACCGCACTCACCCTCCGGCTCTTACGCCCAAGCCTCATTAAGGCAAAGCCAAGCCACTTGGGTACAGGTGGGTACCATGTTCATTCAGCCATCTTAAAAAGTATTCTATGAAAAAGTTAGTACTCTTAGCCGTCTCAGGCTTATTGGCCACCCACCAAGTGGTTGCGCAGGCCCCGCCTACCAAACCTGCCGCTACGGTAGTTTCTCCCTTAACTGCTAGCACCGCTCCCAAAGGAAACAGCAAAATCTCCGGCGTGGTCCTTGATGAGGCCGGCAAGAAACCGGTGGAGTTTGCCACCATCTCTTTGGTAGACAAAGCCAACGGCAAAACGGTAGACGGCACCATCTCAGATGACAAAGGAAAATTCACCTTGACCCGTTTGGCTGCCGGGCAGTATAAGTTGTTAGTGAGTTTTCTGGGCTATGAGACCAAGGCGGTGGAAGACATCTCTTTGGGCAACAAAGATGAAGTAAACGTGGGTGCCATTACTTTAAAGATGGATTCTAAGGTCTTGCAGGAAGTGTCTGTGGTTGGAGAGAAGGATTTGGTAGAGGACAAAGTAGACCGCTTGGTGTACAACGCCGAAAAAGACATCACCAACGCCGGAACCTCAGCCAGCGAAGTTCTCAAGAAGGTGCCGGGTCTGACCGTGGACATGGATGGCAACGTGCAACTACGCGGAAGCTCCAACATTCGTGTGCTCATCAACAACAAACCGTCAGCCATGATGGCCACCAGCGTGGCAGACGCGCTGCGCCAGATCCCGGCAGATTTAATTAAGAGTGTGGAGGTGATAACTAGCCCATCGGCGAAATATGATGCAGAAGGTACGGCGGGCATCATCAACATCATCACCAAGAAGAACAGCCTGCAAGGCGTGAACGGGGTGGTGAACGCCGGGTACGGCAACCGCATCAGTAACATGAACGGTACGCTCAATTACCGCAAAGGCAAGTTGGGTGTGATGGGCGCTGCGGGGCGTCAATGGCGTAACAACCCAGCCGAAAGTTTTAGGGAAACGAAATACAAAGGCATTGAAGGCCTGGACCGCCTGACCCAGGTGATGGACGGCAAGCGCGAAGGCTTGTTCCAACTCTACCAGTTTGGTCTGGATTATGACTTGACGCCTAAGAGTAGCTTATCAGGGGGCATCCGGTTTCAGGGCGGAGAGTTTACCTATATGACTAGCCAAGCCTCCACGCAGTACCTGACCAATGGTACTACCTTATCCAATACCAGAATCAACAAAAGCGACTTTGACAACGCCAACTTTGACATCAACCTGGATTTTACCCAGCAACTGGCCAAGCCTGGCCAAGAGTTGAGCCTCTTGGGCTTGTTTAGTAGAAGCGACCGTCAGAACTTCAACTTCGCGGATATCCAGAACCAGGACCGACAGCTAATGACGCGGGAGCAGTTCCTGAACGATGCCTACAATGAAGAGAAGACGCTTCAGGCAGACTACACGCACCCGTTCAAGAACAAGCACCTTTTGGAACTGGGCGCCAAGGCCATCTTGCGCTACGCTGAAAGCGATTATCAATTTTTACTAGCCAATCCGGCAGATGCACCCTTTACGGTTGTCCCAAGCCGCACAGATATTTTCTCTTATAACCAGAATGTAGAAGCGGCTTATGCTACCTATGAGTTTAGCCTGGATAAAAAGTATACCTTCAAGCTGGGTTCCCGGTATGAAATGACGCAGGTGGACGGGGATTTTGTTTCTACCAAAACATCGGTGAAACAGGAATACGGCAACTTCATTCCCAGCCTGGCTGTCTCCAGAAAACTCACCGAAAGCCAGACGGTCAAGTTCAACTACACCAAGCGCATCCAGCGGCCGCAGTTGGGCTATTTGAACCCGTTTGAGAACCGCACGGATACGTTCAACATTCAGGTGGGCAATCCCAATCTGCAGGCCGAAATCACCAATGCCTATGAACTGGGCTACAGCACCTTCTTTAAGAACGGCATCTCAGTGAACGCCTCGCTGTACCTGCGCAAAACCGACAACTCTATTCAGGCTTTTGTGATACCTACGGCAGGAGGCGTCAACTACACCCGTTTCGGGAACATAGGCAAGAACAGCAGTTATGGCATGAGCTTGTTTGGCAACGCCAAGTTCTTGAAAAAAGGAAATGTGAGCGGCAATGTGAACGTCTTCTACGTGGATTTGGAAAGCACCTCGGCTGAACTGAACGCCTCTAACGCCAGCATGATGTACAACCTGAACCTGAACACTTCTTACGCTTTTGAGAATGGGTTCAGTGCCCAGATGGCCGGTGAGTTCAACTCCCGCAGAGTGACCTTGCAAGGAAAAGCCTCGGCCATGGCCGCCTATTCCTTTGCCGTTAGAAAAGAGATTCTCAAGAAAAACGGGAGCATTGGTTTGAGCGTGGACAATCTATTCAATGAGCGGCTTACCCAGCGCAATTCCTTTTCTACTCCCACCGTAGACCAGACTGGTGCCAACTACATCTACAACCGCCAGGTGCGCGTGCTGGGCAGTTATAAATTCGGGAAGGTGACGGGCAAGCCCCAGCCTAAGAAAAAGAAGAAGATCAGCAATGATGATGCTAAGAACAACAGTGAGGAATAATAGTAACTGTTTGCCGTAACCAGTATCATTCCAGAAGCCTAATCCCTCTTCGTTTTTGGCCTGATTTCTAGAAAACAGGCCAAAAACGAAGAGGGATTTTTTAATGCATGTGCGTGTTGGCCATCGGCTAATGAATCCATGACAATCCACTTAAGCAAACATCGCCTTTTACCAGCATTCCCGCTTTGCCGCATTCGTCACTTATTTCTGGGGATTCATCACAATTAGTTTCAGAGGCGACTAAAGGCGCTTATCCTTGTAAAAGCTTATCTCAGATACATTAACACTAGACTAGCATGGCAGAAAATATATACCTTTCCCTACTTTCAAATAACACATCCGTGAAAGAGATTCTCAACGATAAGGAGCAGTTCAAGAAATTAGAGTTCTGGCTGGTTACCATTCTATTTGTTTTGGCTGCCTTCTCCATGGCCAATAACTCGTCTAACTATTTACAGGAGTTATATAAGGAGCACAGAACGCCTTTTGACTATTATGGCAACTACCTGTTTCCTAACCTGGCAGAGTGCGCCCTGATATATGTGACGTTTGTGTTCCTGAATTTTAAGGTTTTCCCAGATTTAGTAGGCGGCGAAAGTAAGAAACTGCCCATCTTTTACTTGGTGCTGGTGTTTGCCGTATTAGGCTTATTGTTTGGCGTAATTGAGACCCACTCTAAAAATTACCTGTTCCATACCTTTGCCACTGAAGACCAGGCCTTAGACAACTACTTCCAAAAAAGCTACCTGCAGGCGGCCTGGTTTGTCTTTGTCTTCGGGTTGTATTACGCTATCAAAATCTCGGTTTTTTACCTGCTCAACAACTCAGAGGCCATCCAGTCAAAGTATCGGATCGTGACCCGCGACGGACTCATTGGCATTGTCATCTGGATGGTGACCATGTTCCTGCTCATCATTGGCGAGGCCGAGGGCGAGGCGATTATTGGCTGGGGCATCATTGGTCCTATAAGCGTGGCCTTGTTCTGCTTTGCATTTTTCAAGCTTATACCAGATGCCTTATCCAGGAAGAGACCGTTTTTGAGCTATCTGCTATTTGCGGTCTTCTTTTCCTTTCTTTCCTTCTTTCCGGCTGCGCTCATAGCTGTCATTTTCAGTAATGGAGGCGACTTTGGGATAGCAGTGGGCGTGATATGCGGGTTTTTCCAGTTCTTTTTCACCTTCCCGGTGGCCTATTTTCTATATGTACGCCATTTAAAAAGTCAGGAGGTAGTGCATGGACTAAAAAAGGAATTGGGCAACTCTGCCGCCAACTTAGACTTCCTTCGGTCCCAGATTAATCCGCACTTTCTCTTCAATACCTTGAACACCTTGTACGGCACTGCCTTGCAGGAGAACAGCGACCGCACCGCCCAGGGCATCCAGATGCTGGGTGACATGATGCGCTTTATGCTCCATGAAAACCACCAACAGAAAATCCTGCTGGCCCGCGAGGTGGAGTACCTGAACAATTACATCGCCCTGCAGTCCCTGCGCACCTCCACATCTCCGGACATTCTCATCCAGACCAACATTGAAGATGTGTTAGCCGAGAAGTTCATTGCGCCCATGCTCCTGATCCCGTTTGTGGAGAATGCCTTTAAGCACGGGATCAGTCTTCAGAACAAGTCCTGGATACGGGTGAGCCTGCACTGTGACCAAAAGAAGCTCTACTTTGATGTGTACAACAGCATCCATTCTAAAAGCGATTTGGACCCTGAGAAGGATAAGTCGGGCGTGGGGCTGGAGAATGTGAAACAGCGGCTGGCCTTGCTGTACCCTAAGCGCCATGAGCTTATCATCAGAGAAACCGCCAAAGAGTTTTTTGTGCACCTAACCCTGGACTTGTAATCTGAAGACGGTTGCCGTAGCTTTAAGGTTAGAGACAGAAAACGTAGGAGAAGAGCATGAGAGCAATTGCAGTGGATGATGAACCAATGGCCCTGGAAGTGGTCAGGTCCTTGGCGTCTAAGGTCCCGTACCTGGAGCTGGTGGCCTGCTTCACAGACGCGTTCAAGGCCTTGGAGTTTCTGCAGAAGGAGTCCATTGACCTGGTGTTTTTGGATATTAAAATGCCCGACATCACCGGCCTTGAGTTTGTAACCAGCCTGCAGAAGAAGCCCCTCATCATTTTCACGACTGCCTACTCTGAGCACGCCGTCACCAGTTTTGAATTAGACGCGGTGGATTATCTCTTGAAGCCGTTCTCCTTGTCCAGGTTCATCAAAGGCTGCAACAAGGCCTATGAGCTGTACAACTTCCGGAATGCCCCCGAAGCCGCAGACCATATCTACATCAAGACGGGCTACGAACAGATTAAAGTAAATTTTGACGAGATCCTTTACCTGGAGGCCACCGGGAATTACGTGACCTTTGCCATGGAGAAGGGCGCCAAACACCTTTCAAGAAGTACCTTTGCAGAAGCCATTAACCTGTTGCCCCAGGATAAGTTTGCCCGAGTGCACCGCTCGTATTTGGTGGCCTTGGACAAGATTGACAAAGTAGAGCGCCATCAGGTCACCATTCATAACAAGGAAATTCCTTTGAGCGAGGCCTACCGGCATGACCTGGCGGCGGTTTTGGGCAGGTGAGGTAGTTGAGTCGTAAGCCCTCCGTTTTTGGGCTGTTTTCCAGAAAACAAGCCAAAAACGGAAGACTATCATGGTTTGGCAGGTGCGCCACCATGAAATTAAACCAGGTAAGCCTGCGTTACCTTATAGAGTAAACTAGGAGAAGGACATGACCCAAGCCGAATTTGACGCCGATTACGCAGATGCCTTAGAGAACATTCTGGTAGCTATGGCGCAGAATGCTGAGATTGACCCGCAGAAGTTTTATAGCATGGCCTGCGTGATAGAGAACCTTCGGTTTTTTAGTCCGGTGTTGTTTGCTGCCATTAAAAAGCCCTCAACCGAAATAGACTAAGCCAGATCTCGCCGCATCTAGCCATTATTCTTTATCTCGCTCTTTTCCCTGTCGCTTTAAAATTAAACTGCTTGAGAAACTGCCAGGGGCCGTTCTGGTATTCCCAGAGCGTCAGGCCGGTAGCGGTGGTGGTGAATGGCTCAAAATCTAGTTCTAACGCATTCTTTAACTCCTTAGCGGTTGCTGGGTCTACCTTGTTCTGAATGGTGATATGCGGCCTAAGTTTCTGCTGGTCCTGCGCAGTCAAGGTAGGTAACCAGTCTTTTTGCAATTGGGTGTGCAGTAACTGTAAGATTTCACTTTCTATTCTAAAGGCCACTCCTTTGCCCAGGCTCATCAATTCTGTGACATGCAGGGCAAACGCCGTCTGCGGTTGACTCACCTGCAAGAGCGTTTCTGCCAATTCTGGTTGTGGGACGGTTAAATGATGAAACAGCGTTAAGTGCGCATCTAAATAGTTTCGGTGTGCCGGAAAATGCTCTTTCCTTAATCCATTAAAATACGCCTGGGCTTCTGAATCTAGTGAGAGGGTTAAAATGAGCGGTGCCTGTTCCATACAATATTGCGGTAGATTATACCTGTAACCAAAAAAGCCTCTCAAAGTTGAGAGGCTTTTCTATGAAGCATTGTCATCCCATTCGTTAGTCCTATGACCGGGCCAGCCCCAACAAGGCCAAAGGGTATAAATAGTTGTGTTGCGCGTCTACCATGGGTAAGCTGTGGAAGGTTACCAGCCTATGCCGTAATCCTCACCGTGGTTACTGGAGCCTCCCCAGAAACTGCCGTGCTTCCAGTCAAAATAGATGGCGTTGATGGGGCCGCTGGTGCGGTCGTCAAAAGTCATGATGTAACCCATTTTTTTCAATTGCACGCGCACTTCCTCAGGCGTAGTGTCATTCAAGAGAATCTGGCCGGGTTTGGGTTTGCGGTCATCGGTTTTGGTGCCGCCCAAGGACAGCCACAGTTGGTTGGTGTTAAAGTTAGCCGCCTCTGAGGCCTGTTGCACGGTCATGCCAAACTCGGCCATGTTCAGAAAGAACTGGATGAGGTTCTGCTCCTGCGTGTCACCGCCCTGTACCGCGAAGGAAAGGTACGGCCTGCCGTCTTTCAGGGCCATGGAGGGAGTGAGCGTCACGCGTGGGCGCTTGCCTGGCTCCACCACGTTAAAGGGGTTCAAAGAAGCATCCAGCACAAAGCTCTGCATGCGTTGGCTCATGCCTATACCGGTGTTGCCGGCAATGGTGGCGGGCAGCCAGCCGCCGCTGGGCGTAATAGAAACCACCCAGCCTTCTTTGTCGGCGGCCTCAACGGTGGTAGTACCCAGCCAGAGACGTTCCTGATACTCGGCTAAAGAAGACTCATTGCGGGTGTCATGCTTGGGCGCGAAGTTACGTTTGGTGGTATCCAGCTCATAGCCTCTGTTCTTGAGCATCTGCAAATAAGGATTGGTTTTGCCTTCAAACGGATAGGGATCGCCGGGGCCAATGGTGGGATTGTTCTGGTCCATTTTGATAAGGCCTGCGCGCTGTTTGGCGTAGGCATCGCTCAATAAACCTTTCATAGGTTCAGCCGGGGCAAACCGTTGGTCACCATAATAGAAATCACGATCTGCAAAGGCAAGGCTCATGGCCTGGTACACGGTATGGATGTACTGGGCGCTGTTATAGCCCATTTTTTTCAGGTCAAAGTTCTCCAGGATGTTCAAGGCCTGTAGCATCATGGGGCCTTGGGTCCATTGTTGCAGTTTGTACACTTCTATGCCTTTGTAGTTGACAGAAAGTGGCTCTTCTTCCAACGGTTTCCATTTGGCCATATCCTGCATGGTAATCAGGCCACCTTGTTCTTTAGACCCGCGCACAAACTCCTGGGCAATGTCACCGGTGTAGAAGCGGTCATAGGCGGCCATGATGGCGTCTTTCCGGCTCTTACCTTTCTTTAGCGCCGCGCGCTCAGCTTCAACCAGTTTGGTAAGGGTCTGCAACAAGTCTTTCTGCACAAAGATTTCGCCGGCATTGGGGGCTTCGCGCTTTTCACCGGGGTGGGTCAAAAACACTTTCTTGCTGTAGGGCCATTCTTTGATTCTGTCTTTGCCTCTCTCTATGCTGTTGGCGGTCTGCGCGTCAATAGGGTAGCCTGCCGCCAAGTCCATGGCCGGTGCCAGCACCTGCTCCAGGCTCATGGTCCCGTAATTGGCCAGCATGTGCATCAGGCCTCCGGGCGTACCGGGCGTGGTCGCCGCCAGGGGCCCAAACTCCGGCGGAAAGTTATAGCCTTTGCTTTTGAAGAACTCTGGCGTAGCTCCGGTAGGCGCAACACCCATGGCATTCAGGGCAATGACTTTTTTAGTCTTGGGGTTATAGATGAGCGCCTGGGTCTCACCGCCCCAGCTCAACACGTCCCACATGGTGCAGGTAGCCGCCAGCATGGCGCAGGCCGCATCTACCGCGTTGCCGCCCTTCTGAAAAGTCATGGCCCCGGCTGTAGCTGCCAAAGGCTTGCCGGTAATGGCCATCCAGTTCTTGCCATGCAAAGGCGGTTTCTGGGTCTGTTGGGCAAAGGCGCTAAAAGCCACCAGGCAACAGAGGGTAATAGATAAAATTCGTTTCATGTTAGAAAGGTTTGGGCGTGAGGGTTGGGTGGTTTAGCTACAGTTTAAGGCTCCTTCTTTAAACGAACTATGTTTTGAAAATGAAAGCGAGCCTGCTAAGATTTATTTTGGGTCAAGGCATTTTGTTGCAGTAATAGCGCTCCCTGTCCAGATTCTGCATATTCCTTGATTACTCTATTTCTTTCCTTCAATAAGTCAGTCATATAGTTGGTGAGCACTAACCTGTTTGCTAATTCACCTAATATCCCTAAAGGCGAGGTGAAGTGGAATACGTCTCTCATTAAAGTGTTTTCTTGCTGTGGGACAAAATGATGCTCATGCCTAAAGCTTTTGAACGCGCCCTGCACCATTTCGTCTTCAAAATAGAACGGGGGCTCAAAGGCTGTGATTTTGCTGGTAAGGGTTTGCCAAACACCAAAATGCTTGGCCCGCCACGTCACTGTTTGTCCTAAGCCAATCAAACCCGTAGTAACCCCTGCAATGGCTTTCTCACCGGTATGTTCCGTGGAGATGGTGTGCAAGTCAATGCTTCTGGACAAATCAAAACAAAGGGCAGGCGGCCCCGCTATACATGTTTCTAAGTGGATGACGGGCATAGCATATTTTAGGGCAGATGGTTTTTAACCGTTTAGTCAATAGCGTTCTCAAGGTTACTCATTTTTAGCCTGTTTCCCAGAAAATAGGCCAAAAACAGAGACAATCACCTACCAGTCTCTCTTAATGAATGACCAGCAAATCTTAATCAAGATAAGCCATGTAGAATTAACAGCCAAGCAGGAAAAACTTTAGCCCAAACCAAGAGATTAACCCAGATAAATCTTTTGAAACTAGTAGTCCTGTAAACGGTGCATTTGTTCAAGAGTGAATTTATCGCCACCTTTTACCTTCGTTTGAAATGTGTCGTACTGACCTGAGTTATTTCAAGCCTGTTACGTGTTAAACCTTCTTGCCTTCTATGCACTCTACCTTTGGCTTTGCCTCTAAAAAGCTTTTATTTAAAGTACTGCCTGCAGCTTTTGCGGTAATCCCTTTCTGTCCAACTGTCGCTCAGTCTGTCTCTTCTGCAAAACCTGTTATGGAGAAGAAGTATGAGAAAGAACTACAGGCGCTGGTTAAAAAATCAACCGTCCAAAAAGCTTTAAAAACCATTGAAACGCAGGACCCGCAAACCGTCAAAGACCAAATCTTACTCACCGAGATACCGGCCCCGCCTTTCAAGGAAGAGGTGAGAGGGAAACAGTTTGCCGCCATGTTGCTGGCCGCCGGGGTGGACACCGTCTGGACCGACAAAGTGGGCAACGTGATAGGCAAGCGCAAAGGCAAGTCAGGCAAAAAAACGGTAGTGCTGGAGGCGCATCTGGACACGGTCTTCCCTGAAGGCACCGATGTGAAAGTAAAGCAACGCGGAGACACCTTGTTTGCCCCCGGCATCATGGATGACACGCGCGGTCTGGCCGTGGTGCTTTCTGTATTGCGGGCCTTAGAGCAAAACAAAATAGAGCAAGAGGCAGACGTGCTGTTTATTGGCACCGTAGGCGAAGAAGGCCTGGGTGACCTGCGAGGCGTGAAGAACCTCTTTGCCGCCGGAAGCCCCAAGATAGATTCTTACATTGCCGTAGACGGGGGCGGACTAGACCGCATCACGGCCGTGGCTTTGGGTTCTGTGCGTTACCGGGTGACGTTCAAAGGACCGGGCGGACATTCCTGGGGAGCCTTCGGGACGGCCAATCCACACCATGCGCTGGGTAAAGCCATTCATTACTTTTCTGAAGCCGCCGATGCCTTTACCAAGACCGGTGTCAAGACCAGTTACAACGTAGGCATTGTAGGCGGCGGTACCTCTGTGAACTCCATTCCGTTTGAGTCCTGGATGGAGGTAGACATGCGCTCAGAAAGCCCCGAAAGACTCAAAGGCATAGACCAACTCTTAAAAACCGCTGTGCAACGCGCCTTAAAAGAAGAAAACGAGACCAAACGCAGAGGACCTGCCTTAGATGTAGCCGTAGATTTGGTAGGAGACCGACCCTCTGGTGCTCTTGACCCAAAAACGGAACTGGTGCAGAGAACCCTGGCCGCGACTAGCTATTTTCAGGTGCAGCCCAATTTAATCTCAGGTTCTACCAATGCCAATATTCCCATCTCGCTTAACGTTCCGGCCGTCACGGTGGGCGTGGGCGGCGTAGGCGGTGGCGCGCACTCATTAGATGAATGGTGGATGAACAAGAACGGGCATTTGGCCATTCAACGCACTTTGCTTTTATTGCTGGCAGAGGCGGGCATTGCTACTAAGTAATTTGAATTCACCTTCGCTCAATTTTGTGATCTATGAAATCCATGCAAACTAAAATCACGCTGTACCTGCTGTTGCTCATCTTCAGCTTGTCCTGCTCTGTCAAAGAGGGGACAGTTTCTTCTAAAGAGCGGGAGCGTTGGGAGGCGCAGGCCAAACGGGTGACCATTATCAGAGATGATTTTGGCGTGCCGCACGTGTACGGTAAGACAGACGCTGATGCCGTGTTTGGCTTGTTGTACGCCCAGTGCGAGGATGACTTTAACCGGGTGGAGCGCAATTACCTGTGGGCCATCGGCCGGCTGGCCGAAGTGGAAGGTGAGGAGATGCTGTACAGTGACCTCAGGGCCCGACTGTATATGTCCAAGGAAGAAGCCATCCAGAACTATGAACGCAGCCCCGAGTGGCTCAAAGCCCTTTGCCTGGCTTTTGCAGATGGCATCAATTATTACTTGCTTACCCACCCCGAGGTAAAGCCCAAACTACTCACCAAGTTTGAACCCTGGATGCCCATGTACTTTAGTGAAGGCTCTATTGGCGGCGACATTGAAAGCATTTCTACAGCAAGGGTCAAGGAATTTTATGAATCAGATAAATCATTGGGCTACCAGGTGCCCAAAGGCAGTGGGCTGGTGAAGCCGGGCGTCTTGCAAGAGCCGCAAGGGTCCAACGGGTTTGCCATCTCAGGTAAGAATACCGCCTCTGGCAAGGCCATGCTGTTGATTAATCCGCACACATCCTTTTTCTTTAGAGGCGAGGTGCATGCTGTGAGCGAAGAAGGGTTGAATGCATACGGTGCCGTCACCTGGGGCCAGTTCTTCATCTACCAGGGCTTCAATGAAAAAACCGGCTGGATGCACACCTCGGCTTACACAGACGTGATTGATGAATTTGAAGAAACCATCCTCAAAGAAGACGGCAAGCTGTTTTACAAATACGGCCAGGAGAAACGCCCGGTAACTTCGTCTAAGGTGACCTTGTCTTATAAAGTGGGTGATGAAGTAAAACAGAAAACCTTCACTACGTACAAAACCCACCACGGCCCCATCACGCACCAGAACGGGGATAAGTGGGTGTCTACCTCCCTTATGTGGAAACCCGTGGAGGCCTTGACACAATCCTTTATCAGGACCAAGCAAAGCAACCTTAAAGAGTTCAACCAAATGATGCAAATGCGCACCAACTCCTCCAACGGCACCGTGTACGCAGACGCAGACGGCAACATTGCCTATTTCCACGGCAACTTCTTCCCGCGCCGTGATGCTTCATTTGACTACAGCAAACCCGTAGACGGCAGTAACCCCAAAACCGACTGGCAAGACCTGCACCCGCTAGAGGAAACCATCATCATCAAAAACCCGCCCAACGGCTGGATTCAGAACTGCAATTCTACGCCCTTTACGGGTGCCGGCGAGTACAGCCCTAAGAAGGAAGACTATCCCGCCTACATGGCCCCGGCTCCAGAAAACTACCGCGGGGTGCATGCCATCCGGTTACTCAAGAAAGCAGATGACCTGACCCTAGACAAACTCATCAACCTGGCCTATGACCCGTACCTGCCCGCTTTTGAAGTGTTGATTCCGGGCTTGGTAATGGCCTATGATGCGCAGAAACCTAAGGATGCCAAATTGAAGGAAGCCATAGACGTGCTACGCCGATGGGATTACGCCGTGTCCAAAGAATCTGTGGCAATGACCTTAGCCCATTTCTATGCCACCAGTGCGTTTAAAATCGGCAGTGCGCCCAAGACCATGGCCATCATAGAACGCGTAGAGTATTATACTAAAACCGCCCCAGAACAAGAGCGCCTGGACCTGTTTGCCCAAACCATTTCGCAACTTGAAAAAGACTTCGGTACCTGGAACAAGCCTTGGGGTGACGTAAACAGGTACCAGCGTCTGACCGGCGACATCAAGCAGCCTTTCAATGATGCCAAGCCCAGCCTGCCCATTGGCATGGCCTCAGGTAACTGGGGCGCTCTCGCTTCCTTTGGCTCAGCGCAATACAATACCAAGCGCCTATATGGGACGCTGGGCAACAGTTTTGTGGCCGTAGTGGAGTTTGGCGACAAAGTAAAGGCCAAGACCCTGCTGGCCGGCGGACAGTCTGGAGACCCAGCCTCACCGCACTTTGACGACCAGGCCCAGCGCTACGCAGACGTGCAATTCAAAGACGCCGCCTATTACCGCCCAGATGTAGAGAAACGCGCCAAAGCCACTTATTACCCGGGAGAAAAGCATTAGCGTGACTTAGTCCTAAGGCTGTTTAAATCCTTGTTTCAAGGATAATATAAATGAGTCCTGCCATTAGATAGATTCTTTTATCTGATGGCAGGACTTGTGTTTTTTTATAATCGTTTTTGGCCTGTTTTTCAGAAAACAGGCCAAAAATGAAATTGGTGAAAGCGTAAGCTTGTACGCGCATCCATTTTTGATTTGGAAAGCACCCCTGTCACCTCCACAGGGGGACGGATTGCGTGGTAAAATAGCAATGCCCCGGCAGTTGCAAACTGCCCGTCATCATGGGCCCAAGTCGAAGACTTGCACCATGGCCACGGGACAGCAGATGGCTACAACCGTGCCTTGGCACGCATGACTATGCAGCGACAGTACCAGTCATTGCCTGCAACCACCAGAATCAACCATCCAGCCTTAGCAGAATTGGAACCAGAACCAGTCTTGGTCCTGAGCGCCTCTGTTGTTTCGTCGCCCGGCAGGGCGGGGCCAAAGGCCCAGAGTACAACAGCAGTGCGAAGGGCCAGGACGAGGCCCCGCGGCCGTGAGCGCTTAGCGGAAGAAATGAAACAAGGCTGTGAATGCGCACCGGAAGGAAGAACCATCTCAGGATTGGCAAACTGCGTGCACTTAAGCGGCCAAAGAAAGTAATTCAGCATAAGAAGCAGTCTTACCCGTAGGTAAGAACACTAATAACGGCGGAAGTAGAATCATAAGACTATTTACTTGCGGATACCAGCGTGTGCTTCCGCCATAGTATCTCTAGGCTCGTTTTTGGGCTATTTCCCAGAAAATAGCCTAAAAACGGAGTGTAAGTCTTCCTGTAAAAGCAATAAATCGCTTATTACCCAATCCGCCACGTGATGGTAATAGTCTCGCTTACCTTGATGTCATCCGCCTCGAAGTCCACGTAAGAAGGGGAGGTTTCCATGGCCATGCTGGATTCATATAAAACGTTGTCGTAGCGCTGGGACCTGATGACCAACTCCCGGAACGAGTAGTCAATCTCTAGAATCTCCTGCAACTCCACGCCCGTGGTGGTGGCAATTAACGTCGCGTTTTCTTTGGCTTTGGCAATGCCCAGCTGGATGAGTTGCTGTTGATGGGCAGACGCGTCCTTCACCCCAAAGGCGATGTTGAAATCCAGGTCCTGCAGGTTACTGGCTAACTGCGACAGCACCTTGTTGATGAGCACCTTTTCCAGAGGCAGTTCCACCTCCAGGCTGTGCGTGGCTCCATATCCATTGAAATCATAGACGCTGGTGGCTTTGTTGTAGATGGTCTCTTTCCGGACCCTGAAGTCCTTGGTCTTGAGGTTGGTTCTGGGTATACCCTCGGCTTCTAACAGGGCGCGCAGCGTATCTACTTTCTTGTTGAGCGAGTTGATGGTCTTTTCATAATCCCATTTGTGGGCTTCGGCCTCAAAAGAGAGAATAAGAATGTCTGGCGCCACCGCCAACGTACCTTTACCAGTGATCTTAAGCGTTCTTTCCATAGCCGGTTTATCTTTCTAAAAGGTACTGTTTTAAAGCCACTCTCGCCTAGTCTGGCTAAAAGATTTTAAGCACGCAGGAGGTACCGCAGCTTTGAACTTACAGGGGTAGGTCTACCCACTCTAACAGTTGAGGGATGGTGCTTTCCCAGCCCAGTTGCTCTTTGAGGTGCTGCTGCAAGCCTAAAAGAGCGGCGAGTTCGCCGTGGGTGAGGAACAGGTGTTTGGGTGCGGCAGGCAGATCAGAAAGCCATTGGACGAGTTCTTGTTGGTCGGCGTGGCCAGAGAGTCCTTCCAGCAGGAAAACCTCAGCGTTCACCCGGTACGTCTTCCCGAAAATCTTGAGTTCTTTCACGCCTTCCTGCAAATCTCTGCCGCGCGTGCCTTCGGCCTGGTAGCCGGCCAACAGGATGGAGGTGGCGGGGTCTTCCAGGTATTAGCTCAAGTAGGTGAGAATGCGGCCGCCCGTCACCATGCCACTGCCGGCAATGACAATCTTGGGCTTGCGCTGGTCAATGATTTCCCAGGTCTCACGGTAAGACGTCACAATCCTGAAATCCTCACACATCTGGAGCGTTTCTTCAGCAGATAGCTTGTGCCACGGCAGGGACTGGTAAAAGACCTTGAGCACGTCGGCACCCATGGGCGTGTCCAGGATGATGGGGATGCTGGGCAGTTCGTGTTCCTTTTTGAGTTGCCACAACAAGTACATGAGGGCCTGCGCCCGCTCTACGGCGAAGCTGGGAATGAACAGGCTTCCCTTTTTGGACAGGGTGTGGGTGACTACTTCTTTTAGGCGGGCTTTGGTGTCTTCCTGGGGGTGCAGCCGGTCGCCGTAGGTACTTTCCAGGAGCAGCACATCTGCTTGCGTGGGTTTTTGAGGAGGGTGCAGCAGCCAATCCTTGGTTCGGCCAATGTCACCTGAGAAGACAATGCGTTTGCCGTTCACCTCTAGCTCTATAAACGTGGCGCCCAGTAAATGGCCGTTGTACCTGAACTGGACTTTGAGCTCATCTGTGATGGCAATCCAATGGTCCAAGGGTTTCATTCTAAACTGCCGGATGGTTTTGTCAACCTCCTTCAAAGTGTAAAAGGCTAAGGCCGGATGGTGTTTGGAGTAGCCTTTCTCATTGGCTTGTTTGGCTTCTTCTTCCTGTATCTTGCCGGTGTCCCGTAAGATAATCTCAGTTATGTCTAAGGTGGGATCCGTGCCCCAGATTTCGCCTCTAAAGCCCAGTTGCACCAGCTTGGGCAGGTACCCGGTATGGTCTAAGTGCGCGTGGGTAAGCAAAACCAGGTCAATAGACTTGGGGTCAAACGGCGGGTTCTCCCAGTTGAGCAGGCGCAATTCTTTGATGCCCTGAAACATGCCGCAGTCAACGAGAATGGTTTTGCCCTGCACCTTTAACAGGAATTTGGACCCGGTGACGGTGCCCGCGGCACCTAAGAACTGGAGTGATACATTGGTTTCCATAGGAATGGTGCGTTAGAAAAAAGAGTTACTGGTCACACAGGTCATGGGCTTCGCGCAGGATGCGTTTTAGGCGGTCAGCACCAATGCCCATGTCATCTAAAAGGGCAGGGGCCTGGGATAATTGTTTGCAGAGCACCACTTTACTTTCCAGGAGGTGTTGTTTTTCTGCGCGGGTGAGAGAGGTAAGGCTGGTGATGGGATGGATGCCGCTCTGTTCCACCAATTCCTTTAAGCCACCGCCCTCTGGGTAGTTCCAGCCAATGAGGTGCATACCGGCGCAGGTGCCATATGCAACGGCGTCCAGGGTGAAGCGGGTATTGGTGACAATCCACCCTTGGTAAGACATTTCATGGTTGGCGGCTTTCTTCAGGAGGTGGGCTTTTATGTCTCTAAATCGGGCATGGATGTAGAGGGGTATTTTAACGTCGCATTGATAATTGGGCAGGTTGTGGAACTTGCACTCCACAAAAATCTGCTCCTGGCCCTTGGTGGCGATCACGTCTACCTCATGCGTGACGCAATGGCCCTGCATGACCCTGCTCACCACCACCTGGTAGCCTTTAGATTTTAAGATGGCGCCTACAAAGTGCTCAAACGCAAAACCTGCCGGCCCCAGCTCCATGATGGCGGCCTTGAGTTTATAGCGGGCAGCCAGGGCGCCTGGTCTTCGCTTTAGCAGCGCAAACGCCTTCTTGTAAATGAGCTTAGTAGAAATGCCCTGGTACAAGTCATTCTCTACCTCGGCAATGATGTCTTCTATCACGGGTTCCGTGGCCCCGGCAGCGGCTAAAGAGCGCTTGAGTTTTTGGTAGGAGAAAGGAGCCGTCTCGCCAGAGGATTTGGTGATGTAGATGTCTTGCCTGTTCTTTTTCATGGCAGTAGCGTCAAAGAAAGCATAAGCGTTTACGCAAGAGAAAACATAAGTAGCAGCCTTCATCAATAAGCACAGAGGCTGCTGACAGGAATTCCAATTCAGGCGTTTTTAGCCTATTTTCTGGGAAACAGGCCAAAAACGACAAACAATGGCTTGTTTAATCTCTAAATGTCTATCGCACAATAAGCCAGTCTGTTACCTGCTGCATTCAGTCCCTGTCTTGCCAAATCAGGTGGGTGCCAAGGCTTGGTGACTTACTTGTTTTTTAAAGCTCTTTGAAAGTAACGCGTTTAAATTTTTGAAGGTTATCACCGGTGATTAATTAAAGGAAAACCGCCAGTTTTAGTAGGTGCCACAGTCACTGATGAATGCCCTGCTTGCGTACCCAATAGTACTAAGTATTCTTGTTTTGCGTATATGATATAAGTCACCCGCGCAGGTGGTCATGGTCATGGGTAGGGTGGCGGTTCTTTCAGAAATTTGCAACATGGGAACGTGATTCTTTGCCGTTCTTTCAACCATGTTGTTCACGCCAAATCCATTGCTATGAAAACCATTCTTGTTCCCACAGATTTCTCAGAAAACGCCCACAACGCCTTACGGTATGCCGGCGCCCTGGCCAGCCGGATGAATGCCAGACTCATCCTGGCACATATCATCCACCTGCCGGTGGCTCCGGTAGAAAGCGGCATGGTCATACCTGTGGATTTGCATCTGGGCGAGGATTTTACTGAAGAGTTGAATACCTTGGCTACTGACCTCCGGAAGGAGCTGAACCGCGAACTAGACATAGAAACAATCTGCCAGTACGGCTACCTGACCGGCGACCTGAATACACTGGTCAAAACCCACCAGGTAGACCTGGTGGTGATGGGTACCAAGGGGGCTACCAATTTCCTGGACAAGCTCATTGGCACCAATTCTTCTGAGTTTAGCAAGACCGCCCACTGCCCCGTTTTGATTGTACCGGCGGTGGCTCAGTACAAAGACATCCAACACATTGCCTACGCCTCAGACTTTGAAGGAGAAGAAGGCGTATTTCTCCGCCAATTGTTTGCCATAGCCCAGTTGTTTCATGCCCAGGTTTCCCTTATCAACGTGGTAGACAGGCAAGAACTCAACCTGCTCTCAGACACAGAGATGGTAGAAGAGGTTACCACTCATTTTCCGGGGGTGGTGTATAGCATGGCGCAGATTCGCATAGATGATATTGTAGAGGGGCTGCATACGTTTGTAGCAGAAAACAACGCAGATCTTTTGGCTGTGTCCATGCACAAGCGCAGCTTTTTTGATGAACTCTTTCATGCCAGCATCTCGCGTAAATTGATCTACCATACCACGCTGCCTTTGCTCACCTTGCCAGAGAAACCATACCAAATGCCTTTGGACCAACCGTCTGTGCACGCACCCCGCTCCAGCCAATAAGCAAAGCCTGTGCGCAGACTGCCCCGTAGAGAATCCTAAAGAACCCGTGACATGACCAGATGGTGGCTTTTTCTGCTTGTATTCTCAGCGCTGCTGGCTGGTAAACCCAGCACAGCACAGCAGGTGCCCCTAACGCCCCTTGCCCAGCAGCAGGGTTTGCAAAGGGCTATTGAGCATTATCAAAAGCTGATGCAGGCAGGTACCTGGGACGCTTTCCCTGAGGATATCTGCGTGCAGCCCGGCACCCAGGACCGGTTTGTGCCCAAAGTACGCAACCTGCTCTGCCTCACCCAAGACCTGACCCATTGCGCCACCCAGGACAGTACTTTCTTTGACGCTCACCTAACCGACGCCGTGAAGCGGTTCCAGAGGCGGCACGGCCTGCCCGCTGATGGAATTGTGGGATGCAATACCTTGACGGCCCTGAACGTGTCACCGGCCAAACGCCTCCAGCAGTTGCTAGTGAATCTGGCGCGCTGGCAAGATTCACTGTACGCCCCAACTTACCCGCAAGTGTTAGTCAACATTCCAGACTACACCTTACATCTCTTGAACAGCCAGGCGCAAACCGTCTGGAAAACCAGAGTGGTAGTAGGGCAGGTGAAGCGCAATTTCCAAACCAGGCAGATCAACAGCAGAATCAGTTATCTGGTAGTACGCCCCACCTGGAACCTGCCTAAAAGCATTATCAAGAACGAAATCATACCAGCAGTAAGAAGGGATGCCAGTTATCTGGCCAAAAACCACATGGACCTTTACAAAGAAGTAAGAGGAAGGCTGGTCCCTTTGGGGGTGGGGAGTGTGAACTGGAAAACCGTTGACGCTACCAAGATCACCATCATTCAAAGGCCGGGCACCTGGAACGCGCTGGGGCAGATCAAGTTCCTCTTCCATAACCCCTTTGACATTTACCTGCATGACACGCCGGCCAAGGCCTTGTTCCATCACCCCGTAAGAGCATATAGCCACGGGTGCGTGCGGGTAGAACATCCAGACAAACTTGCCACCTATCTTTTAAGTCCGGACTGGGGAAAACCCGTGGCCTTTTCTTTGCAGGCGCAAAAAGGCCAGAACCAACAGGTGTTTCTGCCCAAACCGGTGGCCATCCAAATAAGATATTTCACCAGCTGGATAGACGCGCAAGGAGTACTTCAGTTCAGGGATGACGTGTATGGACTAGATGCGGTCACGTTCCCACTGCTAAGCGAAGTGCATTGATTGACAGACCGTGCTAGTGGTTTTTGGGAGAAGGCAGTTCATCTTGGTTTGAAAGCGGTTCCATCCACCCAAATTCCTGGCACAACCTCCTAAAGTTCTCTGGCAGCGTGGCTTTTATCTGAATGGTGTCTCCCGTGAAAGGATGCTCAAATTGCAATGAGGCAGCGTGCAACAACAAAGTTGGGCTGTTCAATTCCTCCAGAAACATACGATTGTGTCGCCAGTCCCCGTGCTTTTTATCACCCACAATGTAGTGCCGGGCATGCGCAAAATGCTTGCGTATCTGGTGCATTCTGCCAGTCTCTGGTTTTATCTTGACTAAGCTATAGCGCGCCGTCTGGTACGGGCCCACCGGGATGGGCAGTTCTACCGTGGCCAACCGCGCGTAGTGGGTGACGGCATCCTTCGCTTCTTTGTGCTGATGGTCTTTGTCTGGCCTTATGGGACTGTCAATGGTGGCCTGCTCCGGGGCATACCCACGCACAATGGCGTAGTAGGTTTTGTCAGGCTGGCGCTCAGCAAAAGCTTTGACCAAGGGCGCGGTGGCCTCTGGGCTCTTAGCAAAGAGCAATACCCCAGACGTGCCTCTGTCTAGCCGGTGCACGGCATGCAGCCGATAGCCCAACTGGTCCCTGAGCAATTGCAAGGCAAATTCCTTCTTCTCCTCGGCAATGCGCGTTCTATGTACCAGCAACCCGTTGGGTTTGTTAATGGCCACATACTGCGCATCTTCATAAATAATCTCCAGCACCAGAATATCGTTAATGAGGCCGCAAATTACAGAAAATTCAAGAACCTTCCGGGAGGCGTAAGTGCGCCTTGCAGTTATAACAATGTAACCGGGAACACCTCACCGACTAAGAAATCCGTTCTGTCGGCGGGTAGGGTCAACAGGCCTTCGGCGGTAAGGATACTGGTCAAGTTCCCAGATCCCGTGTTGGGTACCGGAGTTGCTTTCCAGATGCCTTTTTCATTTTTAAGACGCACAGGAACATGGTAGGTGAGGGCAGGGGCAAAGGTGACATCCTCAGCTAACTGCCCCCAAAGTGGCGTTTCAGAAACTCCCAGACAGCGCTTGTGCCAGGGCTTAAAGTACAGTTGGTAGCAGACAAACGTAGACACTGGGTTCCCTGGAAAACCAAAGACCAGCGGCCCATCAGGCATCTTCCCGAAGAGCATAGGCTTACCCGGTTTTTGGGCTATTTTATGGAAAATAGGCCAAAAACGCATTTGCTCCAATACCTGGGGCAGGTAGTCAAACTTGCCTTTAGACACGGCGCCAGAAAGGAGCACTACCTCATTCTCTCTAAAAATGTCCGTGAGTTGTTGGCGCATGGCCTCTGGCTCATCTGGCAAATGAAATAGGCTCGCCTGTATATTTTCTTCCTGCAAGGCCGCCGCCAGCATGTAGACGTTGGATTTTCTAATCTGATGCGGCAACGGTGTTTGGTCTATTTCTACTAGTTCATCACCCGTGCTACAGATGGCTATTTTAGGATTTTGAAACACACTAACCTTGCTCAAGCCCACTGAGGCCAGCGTCCCTATCATGGCCGGGGTAATCCGTTGACCGGGCATTAGTAGAACCGTGCCCGCCAGACAGTCAGCACCTTGCCGGTGAATGTTCTGGCCCCGCTTGACATGGTCAATAAGCACGGTGGCGAGTTCCTTTAAAATTTGGCAGTCTTCATACCTGATCACTGCCGTAGCGTTTACCGGTAGCACCGCGCCCGTCATCACCTCTACGCAATTGTCTGGATTATCTAAAGTAGTTGGAGGCTGGCCGGCGGCTTGTATCTGGGCAATGGAGAAGGTTCTGGTACCGGTTTCAAACGCCTTTGCATTGATGGCAATGCCGTCCATGGTCACGCGGTCAAACGGCGGAAAGTCACGGTCAGCTTTTACTTCTTGCGCCAAAACCCTGCCCAACGACTGCAGCAATGGCACATTCTCTATCTTGAAGGAGATGGTTTCCTGTAGAACTAATTGCAAGGCTTGCTCAACGGATATCATAGGTCAGGATGCGAAATAGCTTAGGTGTACTGTAAAACCAATTTAACGCCGATGACCAGCACAAACACGCCCGTCAGGCCTTTGACGGCGCGCGGCTGAAGCTTTTGTAAGCTGACGCGGGTGCCCACCTGTCCACCGGCAAACACCGCCAGAAGCAAGGGGAATAGAATGATGCCGTCTGCTTTGAAATTTCCGCTTGCCACCTGCCCGGCCAAGCCCGCCAGAGAATTGACCAAGATGAAGAAGGAGGCCAGCGCGGCAATGGTTTTAGGCTGGGCCCATCTCAGCAAATGCAACACCGGCGAAAGCAAAATGCCACCGCCAATACCCACCAAACCAGAGACAAACCCAGCACCGGCACCCAGTGAGAGATGAAGTGCTAAGGCGCTGCTTTTGGGGGTAGGAGCGTGGCTTTGTGGAACGGGCAGAAATAACTGGAAAATCAACAGCGCTCCGGACAAAGCCAATACTGCGCCCAGGCAAACAAAGAAAACCGGTTGGGACAAGGAAATGGTGGCGCCTAGAAAAGCGGCCGGCACACTGCATGCCACTAGCGGCAGAAAAAGCTTCTTGTTAAAAAGGCCCTCTTGGTAAAACAAATAGGTGCCGCCTGAGACCACCACCAGGTTGCAGAGCAGGGCCGTGGTTTTAATCTCCAGAAAGTTAGGCAAGAAAAGCGCCAACAAGGCCAGGTAGCTAGACCCACCGCCAAACCCCACCGAGGAGTACAACACCGCCACGGCAAAAAAACAAAGGGCCAGCCAGAGCAAAGATGCGTCCATCAAGTTACCACTAGTGTGTTGGAGAAGTCTCTCTGCCATTGATCCATGCCCCCGGCCAGGCTGTACACTTTCAGGTTTGCGTCATGTTCTAACAGAATTTGCGCGGCCTTTACGCTGCGGCCTCCTTTCTGGCATACGGTCACAATGGGCAGGTGCAGGGGCAACTGGCCTACTTGCTGAGGCAGTAAGCCCAAAGGCGTGAGCAAGGCTTTCTGTAAGCGCGCGTGTTGGTATTCCGGTTCTTCGCGCACGTCCAGTAACAAGAACTTCTGGCCTTGCGCTATCCAGTCAAAGAGGTCGTGAGTGGACATCTCTGGTACCGCGGTACAAGTTGCTAGCGCATAGGAAGCCTGCAAAGAATCTATTTTCTGATTTTGAGGATTGGCCTTCAACTTAATCTTATGCTGGGTCTGGTGCAGAAAATCAAACAGCAGGAGAGAGCCTGCACAGGCGGTGCCAATACCCGTGAGAACCTTGACGGCCTCCAGGGCCTGGTGCATGCCTAACAAGCCAGGAACTACCCCCAGCACACCGGCGGCATTACAGTCCGGAATTTCCTGGGCCGAGGGCGGTGTAGGGTACAGGCAACGGTAGGTGGGGCCGCCCTCAAAGTTGAAGACGCTTACCTGCCCTTCAAACTGATGCAAGGCGCCGTATACAAAAGGTTTACCCAAAAGCACACAGGCATCATTGATTAGGTAGCGGGCCTCAAAGTTGTCTGTGGCGTCAATCACCAAATCATACTCTTGGATAATGGTCAGAGCGTTTTCGGGCGTCAGGTGGTGCAGGTAGGGTTGAAAGCGCACCTCTGGGTTGAGCAGAGACAGCTTGCGTACCGCCACCGTCACTTTCTTTTCGCCAACTTCTGGCGTGTAATACAAGACCTGGCGGTGCAGGTTGGTCAAGCTAATGGTATCGTCATCCATGAGGCCAATGGTTCCTACGCCCATGCCCGTGAGGTACTGTAGCACAGGAACGCCCAAGCCGCCGGCACCCACCACCAGCACCTTTGCTTGTTGTAGTTTTTGCTGTGCCTCGGGGCCAAACCCCTTAAGCTGAAGTTGTCTACTGTACCGCTGCTGGTCCATGGTGTAGCTTTTGTAGGATGTAGGCGCGCTCTTCGGGGTGATTGGCGTTATAGAGTTCCTCGTCCTGGTCTGGGTAAATGAGCTTGGTGTCTGCGTTGAGCAGGAATTTGCGCGGACAGGTCTTGCCGGTTTGAGTAAACGCTAGAGCAGACGCGTAAGCCCCTGGTTCCCAGATAGCCAACAGTGGCTCAGGCAAGTCTGACCCTTGCACGGCATAAGCAGTCGCGGTTTTGGTTAAGTCTCTTGCTACCACTAGTTTTTGCAGAGTAGAAACGCGCACCAAGGGCATGTCACAGGCAATAACCAGCCACGCCGCTTGAGGATGTTGTTGCATGGCACTCAGAATTCCGTTCAAAGGCCCTCGCACCTCCAGCGCATCTGCCAGCACGTTCACCTCATTAGAAACCTCTTGTTCCTGGCCGGGACGGACGCTCAGAAAAACCTGCGGGCAGACGCTATTTAGCATGTGGTACAGGTAGTCTCGCTGAGGTTGGCCGTGGTAAGAAAGGAGGCCTTTGTCCTGACCCATTCTTGTGCTTTGTCCGCCGCTCAGCACCAAGCCATACAAAGGAATATTAGCCGACATGGATATCAGATTTTCCGCCGGTTTTCTCCAGCAGTTGAATGTTAGAGATGATGATGTGATGGGTGAGGGCTTTGCACATGTCATAGATGCACAGGGCCGCGGCACTGGCGCCCGTCAAGGCCTCCATCTCTACGCCGGTCTTGCCCTCGCACCGCACCAAACAGGTCACTTTTAAGGAGAAACCATCTGCCGGCACAATATCTATTTTGCAGGTGGACAAAGCTAAGGGATGACACAGGGGAATGATGTCTGCTGTTTTTTTGGCGGCCATCACGCCCGCAATAATGGCCGTCTGGAACACCGCGCCTTTCTTGGTCAAGAAGTTCTGACCGGCCAGTTGGTTGTACACGTCTTCCGGGAAGCGCACGGTGGCCTCTGCTACGGCCGTGCGTTGCGTTACGGCTTTTTGGGAGACGTCTACCATGCTGGGATTACCCTGTTCATCTATATGGGAAAGTGTGCTCATAGCTAGAAGCGTTTTTGGCCTGTTTTCTGGAAAATACCCCAAAAACGTATGGTTAATGAAAGATGATTTGCTATTGATCTATTGAAAGCCTTGCAAGAATTAAACGTTAACCGCCCAGCACCGACATGGAGGCATGTACGGCCTGACCATGGCTGGCTTCTGCCGCAAAGCCGTCTTGCTCGCGGTGGCTCACTGCCTCTAGTATTTCATTGGTTAATTGTTCCTGGCTGTGGCCAGCCCTGAGTAAGTCTCTGAGGTTGGTGGCAGGTGGCCCGTACAAACAGGTTCTTAATTCGCCGGTGGCGCCTAAGCGTATGCGGTTACACGTGCCGCAAAAGGTTCTGCTAAAAGACGGGATTATCCCGAAGGACCCGGCATAGCCCGACACACGGTAATTAACCGAGGTAGAGGACGGCTCGCTTTCTAGTTTCTGTAGCCCAGGGTAATGGTTTGCAATGTGCTGGTAGATTTCACGATGGCTCCATTGGGGTGGCTGGAAGGTGTCTCCGCCGTTAAAGGGCATCTCTTCCAGAAACCTGACGGCTAAGGAATAGTGTTTGGTCAATTCTACAAATGGCAGAATGTCTTGGACGTTCTTGTTTTCTGCCACCACGCAGTTCAGTTTCACTTCAAAGCCGCTTTCCAGCAATTGAAAAATAGAAGCGTAGACGGCCTCAAAGCTGTCGCGGCGGGTGATCTTGAAAAAACGATCGCGGTCCAGAGAATCCAGGCTGATGTTGATCTTCCGGATGCCGATTTCCTGAAGTGTTTTGATTTGCTTGGCGTTGAGGGAGCCGTTGCTGGTGACGGTGATTTCCTCCAGGCCCGGCAGCTGGCTGAGTTTGCGCAGAAAAGGCATGATGCCCGCCCGCACAAAGGGCTCGCCGCCCGTAATCCTGATCTTGTTCACACCCAGACTGCAAAACAGCGCCGACAGTTGGTACAGCTCCTCAAAGGAAAGCAGTTCCTGGCGCGCGGCAAAGTTCATGCCTTCCTCGGGCATGCAGTAGTAGCACCTAAAGTTGCATCGGTCCGTGACCGAGAGGCGCAGGTAGGTGAGTTGGCGACCGTATTTATCTATCAACAAAGGTTGGCTCATACTTAAGGGTGGGCGTTCACCCATACGCTGTTGTCTTGGTAATACTCTTTTTTCCAGATGGGCACGGTCTTCTTGAGCTCGTCAATCAAAAACCGGCAGGCAGTAAAGGCCGCATCCCGGTGCGCCGAGGCCACGCCTATGATCACCACTGGTTCACCTATCAGCTTTTCGCCTACGGCATGTAGCATCACTAGTTTAGTGATAGGCCATTGCTGTTGGGCGGCCTGGGCCAACTTCTCCATTTCTTTGAGGGCCATGGGCGCGTACGCTTCAAAGACCAGCTTGACCACGTCCTTGCCCTGTGCGTAATTGCGCACGGTGCCTACAAATAAATCAATGCCGCCGGCCGAGGGGTCCTGCAAATACTGGTAAGCTTCTTGTAGGTCTACATGGTCTACTATCTTTATCAGCATGGTGTTCAATTAACCGCCGCTCACGGGCGGAATTAGGGCAATTTCCTGGTTGGGCTTGATTTCTTGGGCATCATCGGCGTACTCGCTGTCCACGGCTATGGCCAATGAGCTGAGCTTCTGCATGGCCGGGAAGTGGGCGTGCAACCATTCGCGTAACTGGGCTACCGTCTGGAGGTTTTCCTCAGGGGGCACAGTAAGCGTGTTCTGGCCCACTAGTTCGCGCGTAATCCCAAACAATAGTATCTCCATATCCCTTTTCTTGTTCAAGTAAAGATTGCTTGGCAAAAGGCCAGGCGGTGAATCAATAGCTAATTTACTTCGGTTTTCAGCGGTATTCAAGCAGAACAGATTTTACCTGCCTTTAGAAGAACGGCTTTAAGTGGAGAATGGTATGAAAAGGAAGGCGGTGTATGTTGTTGGAATAGTTTCTCCTGCATCCTCAAACTAGCCTTGTTCATTGGCCCTTGCTTCGTTTTTGGCCTGTTTTCTGAAAAATAAGCCAAAAACGACAGTAGTTTACTCGCCATTCTCCATCTGTTGCAAGGTTAGATAATCTTCTGGCGTGTCAATGTCCAGAGCCGCCGCTGGAAAAGGAATAGCATGCACCTGGTTCATGTGTTTGAGTAATACTTTCTTGGCGCCTTCCTGTCCCTGTAATTGGTTTAGTTCTGTAAAGTAGCGTGCGTCAAACAACACGGGTGCGCCTACCGTTTCTGCATATGCGCAGGCAATGATTCCCTTATCGGTTTGGTCTTTGGCTTGCATCATGGCATTTAAAAGATCTGCCGTAATCAGGGGTTGGTCGCAGAGAAGGAAAAGGGCGTTGGTGCTAACAGGGTGGAATTTTTGTAACACATGCAGGCCTGCTTTGATGGAAGCTGCCATGCCTTCTTCCCAGTTCAAGTTGTTGATGTATTTAATAGGCAGATGGGCAATCTCCGGGATAATCTGCTCAGAATTAGCGCCCAACACCACCAATACCTGATCAGCCTTTGAACCAAGCGCGATTTCTGCTACATGTTGCACCAGCGTCTTTCCCTGGTAAGACAGTTGTTGCTTGGGGTGGCCCATTCGCGAGGAACTGCCTGCGGCTAAAATGATAATGGCAATGCTCATATGGCTTGGGTAGAAGCTAGATTTGATGCCGCAACGTCCACGGCCGGGGCATGGATGGGCTGTTGCTTATCCCGCAGGAAACCACCGGCGCGTTGCGCGAAGACGGCTTTGATTTCAGCCAGAATGGACAAGGCAATCTCCTCGGCGGTTTCAGCGCCCAGGTCCAAGCCGACGGGTCCGTAAAGGTTTTGTAAGGAGACTTCTTCTTTTAGTGCGCCCACTTCTTTCAAGTCTTCTAGGAGCATATTGAATTTCTTCTTCGGGCCTAGAACGCCAATGTAGGGAAGGTCCAGCGGAAGGAAGGTTTTCAACGCGCCCAGGTCATAGTTGTAGTTATGCGTGAGCAAGACAACGGCGGTGTATTTGTCTACGGTGAGGTGCTGTAAAATATCCTCTGGCCTGGAGACCACCACCTGTTGCGCCAAGGCAAACCGTGCTTGGGTAGCGTAATTAGCTCTTCCATCTACCACGGTGGTGTGCCAACCCAGCAACTGTGCCATATGCACCAACGGAAGCGCGTCATTACCTGCTCCGCAAATCACCAGCGCCGGGGACGGCTGTACCACTTCTATAAAACCAGTAAGGGTATGTTCTGCCAATTCATAGTCTAGCGTGACAGATGTTTCCTTTTGCAAAGCAATGCAGGCGTCTTGCGTTAAGGTTTCCAGCATAAGGGCAGGCGCACGGTGCGAAACAATACTTTCACTTGCAGGTAGTGGAAGCTGTAAAAGGCAGGTGCCGGGTTGGTCTGCCTTGCGGTCTTGTAAGGAGAAAAGCGTAACCAGCACAGAAGTTTGGCGGGTGGCAATGGCGCGTTCCAGTAATATTAGCGGATGGTTGGCTTCGGCGGGATTGATGGGCTCTATCAAGATGTGAATGATGCCGTTACAACCCAAACCCACGCCTAGCTGGGCATCGTCCTCGTCCATGGTGTCATATTTGACTAGGGAGGGTTTGCCTTGGGTCATGGCCAGACGGGCTTTGCGCAGGGCGTCCCCCTCCAGGCAACCGCCACTGATGGCCCCGGTGAGTTGGCCGTCTTCAGAGACCAGCATGCGGGCGCCGGGCCTGCGGTAGGCAGAGCCTTCCACCAATACCACCGTGGCCAAGGCGGTCTGCTTGCCTTCTTTCTGGTGCTGGTGAAAAGCGTGGACAATGTCGGTGATTTCTTTCATGCGCGCTGAACGGGTGCTGTGGTAACGTAGAGCAGAGGGCAAGTATTCTGCTTCTAAGGTACAACTTCTACTTGCGCGGCAAAAAATGGTTCTGTCTATAAAGGCGGTAAATAGATTAAAAAGCGGGTACCCACACCAATCTGACTGGTTACCTCAATGTGACCGCCCATGGCGTCCAGGTGGCTTTTTACAAGGTACAAGCCCATGCCTCGGCCTTCCTGGTCTTTGTGAAAACGCTTATACAGTTTAAAAATATGGCCCCGTGCCTTAAGGGTATCAAACCCAGAACCAGTGTCTGAGAATGAGATGGCTGTTGCTTTTTCTTGGTTTCCATAGCATCTAATAGAAATCTTAAGGGGACGATCCTCAGCCCGATACTTAATGGAATTGCTGATGAGGTTATGGAAGATGCTGTACAGGTACGCCTTATTGGCACGGGCATACAGGCGCTCGCTGGTTTTAACAGAAACCTCCACGTCAAACTGCTCCAGCTGCTCCTGAAAAGAAGCCAGGGCCTGCTCCAGCACGGCACGCACGTCTACCACCTCCAGCCACAGGTTTCCGGCGCTGTCCCGCACGGTCAAAATGGTGTTCATGTCACGCAAAACGGTGTCCAGTTTCTGGATGCTCTGGCTTAGGTAGTCCAGGGAGACGTCAAAGGCTTTGGAGTTTTTATCAGTCTTGGACATGAGCTTGGTGATGCCCAGGGCATTGGACACCGGTGCGCGCAGGTTATGTGATACTATATAGGCAAACTTCTGCAGGTCACTATTTTGGCGGTATAAATCATCTGCCAGCTTGGAGAGCTCCATTTCTGAGTTCTTCAGATCGGTGATGTCTGTTTGTACCACTACGTAGCTGGTCAGGTGGTCTTTTTCATTGAAAATAGGAGAAATGTCCACTGACAGCCAAATGTCTGTGCCGTCTTTTCTACCGTTGGGGGCTTTAAAGGAGACCACTTCGCCTTTGGCCAGGTTCTGCCAGGGCGGGGCAATGTCACCCCCGTTGGGGTTGTGGCTTTTGAGCAGGTCTTTGGGTTGCTGGCCCAGCGCCTCTGCCATGGTATAGCCCAGTAGTCTGGTAAAGCCCTCGTTCACCCATTGTATGCGCCACTCATTGTCACACAGCAGGACGCCGTTGTTGGTTTTACTGGCCACCAAAGCCAGACGCTCCAGCTCTTGTTTGGTGTGCACCTGGTCTGTGACGTCCTGCAGAATGCCAATGAACCGCACCAGCTTCCCTTGTTCAGAAAAGATGGGCGTGATGTCCATGGCAATGAAAATCTCGCGGCCGTCTTTGGTGTAATTGGTGAGCGTGGCGTTAAAGGGCTGCCGTTTTAAGAGCATCTCCCGGATATACTGGACCGTGGCTTTGTCTGTGTTGGGCCCTTGCATGACGGCTCCTGGTTTTTTGCCTGCCATCTCTGGCAGACTGAAACCCAGCAGCTGCGTGAAGCCTTCATTGACCCATTCAGTGAGGCCGCTGGCATCTGTAATCACCACGCCCTGCGTGGTTTTGCTGGCCACCAGCGCCAGTTTTTCCAGTTCCTCCTTGGTCTTAACCAGGTCAGTGACATCGTCAAAATAAATGGAAAGCCCTTCTGGCGACGGATAGGTTTTTATGTGGAACCATTTGCCCAGCCCCCGGTGGTAGGTGGTAAACGTGACGGTGTGCCCCGTATTGAAGGCCTGGTAGTACTTGGTGTAGGGCTCGCCGCCAATGGCCTCCGGAAAGACCGTCCACAAATGCTCTCCTAAATGAAAATGCCGGTTGATGGGCAAGAGCCGTTCGGCCTCCTGGTTAAAGTAGGTGATGCGCCAGTTGCGGTCTACGGTGAGCAGGGCGTCTGTGATGGAGTCAAAAAAGGTGTTGAGCTTTTTGTTTTGGCTGTCAATGGTGGCCGATGCCTGCACCAGTGAGGAGATGTCGCGGGCCAGGGAGTAGAGGGTGTCGTCTTCCTCAGACCAGGCAGAAGACCATTGCACCGTGACTAGGTGGCCGTCTTTGTGCAGCAGCCGGTTCTGGAAGTCCTTGCGCTTGTCGCCACGCAGCAGGCTGGCCACCGCTTCACGGGATTTGACAAGGTCGCCGGGGTAGATGAACTCATCAAAATGATGGCCTACCATTTCTTCGGGGGCGTAGCCCAGCATGGGGCTGCTGGCATCGCTTACATAGGTATAGTGCCCAGACACGTCTACGGTGCACACCAAATCCTGAGAAACTTGTGCAAATTTCTCCCAGTTGATGGTGCTTTGACCTAGTTGTGCCGTATGGTTCTCCCTGCTTTTCACCACTACCCCCTCTTTGTTCTATACAACGTGTCAATTACTTGATAGATTGGCTTTTAAGCAAGTATTATTGCATAAAAGAACGTAGGACTAGCTAATTTTAGATGAGCAGTAGCAGTTATGTGAAGTTGATGCAGAAAAGCACCTAAAAAACCTTCATTTTTGGCCTGTTTTCTGGAAAACAGCCCAAAAACGGGTGGTGAGCTATATTGCTTAAAAGCTATATAAGCGCTATTTTTATGAATGCATCACCCACGCTTTTTTCCTTTGCTTGTACTGCTTTGCCTGGTTTCTGCCACCGCGCTGGGCAATGACGTGGCCCCAGATGAGGCGCCTCCTTCTTTTCTTGAACTTGCTTCTCTATTGGCCTTCGGGGGCGGGATAGCCTTGGTGGGTTTTCTGGTGGAGCGGGCAAAATTTCTGCAAAACGTTGGCAAAGTCATCAAGGGCATAGGCGTGCTATTAGGAGCCCTGGCGGTCATCTGCCTGGCCTGCATCTTGCTGGATTGGGCCCTGGCCACCGCAATTACCCTGGCGCTGTACGTAGGCAGTCTGACCCTGGCAGGCTATCTGCTCTATGTTGCCTACCACTGGTTGTTCTCTGCCAAACGCTAACTGCGCCGCTTTCTCATATCACCCGTTTTTGACCTATTTCCCCGAAAACAGCCCAAAAACAGAGGTTGGCTCTTTTCTTTTCACATGTGTGGTTCGGCCCGTTGGGTAACGTTTCTAATTCTGCAACGGGCAATAGCGGTACAGGTTAGTAGACGCTACATGGCAGGCAATTACTATTACAGGATACATAAACAGAGGAGCTACCAACAGATAAACCTATGTATAATCTGTTGGTAGCTCCTCTGCTAAAAGGGATTAAATAAAAAATTTATCTCCCAGAGGCACTGGTATAGTTGATTGTTTCATCATATATCTGATTGATGGTCATTCTAGCAGATGTAACCACCAGTTGCGCGGCAATGGGCGTCACATCAATTTTTGCAACCCCGGCCAAGACGCGGGAATTTGATTTGTCATAGAACAAGGCGAAATCTTCGGCCCCCGGCTCAATGACAGACGCGCAGGCCATGGTAACGTCTGTTACGCCTACTGTTATTTGGTGCTCCCTCATAGAGGTTGCCGGCAGGACATTATATCCACAATCAACAGCACCACCCGTATTTCTAAGGACAGCCCCCAGGCTAATCAACAGTTGGTTTTGAACCGGAATGTGCTGATAGTAGCTACTGTGTTCACCAATGAAAACAATTCTACCTCCATCTGCCGCAAACTGTTTAAGGGTGTTCACTTCTGGTGTTGTATAGTCTAAGATAGGCATAACCAAGAAGATGACCTTCACATTTGCCGGAATACTTGTCAGTGAGCCGGCCGTGGACAGTATGTTTTCAATGGAAAAACCTTCGGCCGTCATAGTGGCCTTCATGGTAGCCCAGTTAGAGTCATCACATTCATTGCCTGCGTAACAGTAAGAGCCTCTGCCACGATCCATCCATACCACTTTCCCGTCATTGCGGTCACCAGCGGTGGTAAAATTGACTAAGTTTTGTACCAACCTAACATTATTGGGGTTTTCCATGGCAGTGTTATCAAACATATTGATATCGTTAAACACCACAATATCACGGCCCGGCACTTGTACACCCCCATCGTCTTCTTTTTCAATTCTAAATTTGACTGGCAACGTCTGGCCGGCCACCAAGGCGGCTAAACCTGGGGCAACCGTCTTGGCCTGAGCGCCTGAGCTAATCATTTTAACGTCAAAGTAGCCCAGCACTTGCTCGCCTAATGTCACACGCACCCTGTATGTCTGCCCAACGGCAGCCCCCGTAGCCTTGGTGTTCCAATTGACCACATAATGTTCTTCCTCCATATTGACCCGCACTTTTTCAGAGCCGCTGCCGTCTACCGTAAAGGAGGCGTGTAGGGTGGTGCCGCAGTCTGCCGTAGGGCAAATTTCTACCACCGGCGAAAGGCTTTCATCAAAGGTGCCGCTATAAGACGCTTCCTTGACAATAGGAGACAAAAAGTAAAACCCTGCTTGTTGGTTCACCTCACCTGTTTTAACCATGTAAGAATCTGAGCTTGCCTTTAGGCTAGGACTTGCCTCCTGGTCCAGATCATCTTGACAGCTGCCAAACGTGAAAATTGTAAATACCATTACCAGGATGGAGGGGGCATACCCTTTAGCGAAACTTTTGATCTGCATACTTTTTTTAGTTGTTCTCATAAAAAATTATTGGATTAAGTGTGGCTTTTTTGGAGGGGGGTGTCAGGGTAAATAATAGCAAAAGGACATAGCTTAGGTGCCAGCTATGTGTAGTTGTGGTGTATAAGCCACAACCAACAAAAGCGCGTATCCCGATCACATAGGCTGCATGCTAAAGAAGTAGCCAAAGGTGCGTGAGAATAAAGGAAGAAGGGTAGGATGTGTAGGTTGTTGGCATCTGGAGGGGCCCCCAGATCAACGGATAGCGGTAGTCAATAATTGACTACCTATAGTCAGGTAGTGGTACATAGCAATGCAACCACAAAAGGTACACCATGAAATGACAATCAAAGAGCTATCCAGTGATGAAATAGCCAACAGGTAGTACATGGAAAACGCAATAAGATAAATAATGTTATAAATATTTTAATTTTTTCTAGATGTAGCCAGTCTAAGTTTTGTTTTAAAATCCTTAATCGGTTGGACTTTAAGACAGTTCTATAGGGGGCTGGATAAAGAAGTGCTAGCTTGGGTATGGTGCATGTTAGGTTTTAGTTGTTTGTTGTAGTGACCCACGGCGAGTAAAGGAACGCCGCTACTGTAGTTCTGCAATTCATAAGCAGGCTAAGGCTGAAGGGATTTTACACATCTTCTTCAAAATTGTATAACAGGTCCGTAACCAAGCTCCTTTACTTTTGTTACCTTGATACCCGTAGACAGGCAACACTCTGGGCTTATCCACGTTTTGGTACTAAACTCACCTTTCTATTGACATGAAGGCTTTGCAAGCACTTGTACACTACTCCTTACTGGTTGCCATCCTGTTGGCGTCCATGGGGTTTAAAGTAGCAGTGACGCAATGCGCCGGAAAGGGTGAGACCTCCATCGGTTTCTTCTCAGAGCCAGGCTGTTGCTGCAAAAAAGCCGCCAAGGAACCCATGAAGGAGTGCGGTGACATGTCCTGCGTCATGCAACGAAGCGTGGCCCTGCAAAGCACCTTCGGGTCTTCTAGTAGACAAGTAGCCAAAGCGGTGAAAGTGCAGGAACAAATTGCCTCCACTGACTATACCTATAGCATCCGTCTGGTGGTTTTACAAGCACTTCCAGTGGTCATCTTGCCGCCGCCCATCACGGGGCGTGACCTTAGTATTCTGCATCAAACCTTTCTACTGTAATTTCTTTCCATCCCGGGCGTAGCCTTGTCTTTTCTGGCCAAGGATGCCGCCTTGTTGTGCCTGTGGCTTTTGCCGCTTCAGGGCGCTTCGTTTCCTATTAAACTTCTGTAAATACCAATTTGCGGGTCCGTTTTAAAGGCAAACCATCGCTTCAGGCCATCTTCCTTTTTTCTTCTTTTCATGCGCATATGCCACAAACCAAAAGGTTTTGGGCTGAGGCATGTCTCCAATTTATGGACTTGCCTGGACAGTTTTGTTTAGCGTGCGTCCAGCTGATTTTATCTGTTTCACTTAAATCACTTTGAATATGAAAACTCTAAAAGTAACCTTGGTTATGGCCTTCTTTGGCCTAACTGTATTCTCTGCCTGCAACAACTCTGGCACAGAGCAAAAGACCACTGAAGCCACCACTACTACCACTACAGAAACACAAATGGCGGGCGTAACCTATACCTGTCCCATGCACCCAGAAGTGGTGAGCGACGTGAAAGGTAAGTGCCCTAAGTGCGGCATGTTCCTGGAAGAAGTGAAGCCCGGCCAGAAGCTGGACTCAGCCGCCGCTGCCCAACAGCACCACGATGACGACCAACACTAAATTCTACGCTCGCCGCCAGGGCATTAGTTCTGGCGGCGGGCTACCAAGACCCAAGTCGTTTTTGGCCTGATTTCCAGAAAACAGGCCGAAAACGCAAACCCTATGATGCCATAAACACACGCATTTTATGATTGGCAAACTCATATCTTTTTCGCTCCGTAACCGGATGATTGTCCTGCTCATTGCGGCGGGCATGTTTGGCTGGGGCTTGTATTCTGTCACTACCAGCAAGGTAGACGCCATTCCAGATTTGTCTGAAAACCAGGTCATCGTGTTCACAGAATGGATGGGCCGCAGTCCGCAGATCATAGAGGACCAGGTCACCTACCCGCTGGTGACCAACCTGCAGGGTATGCCGAAAGTCAAGTATGTGCGGGGCGTGTCCATGTTCGGGATGAGTTTCATCTACATCATCTTTGATGACCAGACAGACATTTACTGGGCCCGCGCCCGGGTGCTGGAACGCCTAAACTACGCCAACCGCCTCTTACCCGAAGGCGCCATTCCCACCCTGGGCCCTGACGGGACCGGCGTGGGTCACATTCTCTGGTACACCTTAGACGCGCAAGGCATGGACCTGGGCGAACAGCGGGCGGTGCAGGATTGGTACGTCAAGTTTGCTTTGCAGAACGTGCCCGGCGTAAGTGAGATTGCTTCTTTTGGCGGTTTCCAGAAACAGTACCAGATCACTATTGACCCTAACAAGCTCACCTATTTTAACCTGTCTGTGCCGCAGGTGATGGCCGCCGTGCGGGCCAATAACAATGAGAGCGGCGGGCGCAAGTTTGAGATGAGTGACATTGGCTACATCATCAAAACCACCGGCTATTTGCAGTCCCTGGAAGAGATAGAGAGCATCCCCATTGTGACCCAGAACACCATACCGGTGAGCGTGCGGGACATAGCCACCGTTCAGATGACCGGCGAAAGCCGCCTGGGCATTTTTGACCTGAACGGCGAGGGCGAGGCCGTGGGCGGCATTGTAGTCATGCGCTACGGCGAGAACGCCGAGGAAGTGATCAGGAACGTGAAAACCAAGATGGAAGAAGTAGCCAAAGGTCTTCCCAAAGGCGTCAAGTTCAACATTGTCTATGACCGCAGTGGCCTCATTAACGAATCGGTCAATTCGGTGAAGACCACGCTCATAGAAGAGATGCTGGTGGCTTCTGCCATTGTGTTTCTCTTTCTCTTTCACTGGCGCAGTGCCCTCATCATCATCATTCAATTGCCGCTTTCCATTGCCATCGGGTTTATATTATTGAACGCCTTTGGCATTACCTCCAACATTATGTCCCTGACCGGTATTGCCCTGTCGGTGGGGGTGATTGTAGATGACGCTATTGTGATGGTAGAGAACGCGTACCGCCACCTGGCAGATGCCCAATTAGAAGAAGAACGCCATGGAGAATAAGAAACGACTGTCCATCATAGAGAAAGCCTCTAAGCAGGTGGGCCCCAGCGTGTTCTGGAGTACCATCATCATCATCACCTCGTTCTTGCCGGTGTTTCTCTTGACCGGGCAGGAGGGACGCTTGTTTAGTCCGCTGGCCTGGACCAAAACGTTCATCTTGCTGGTAGACGCAGTGGTGGCCATTACCGTGACTCCGGTGCTGTTGTCCTTGCTGCTCAAAGGCAAGTTCAAACAGGAGAGCGCTAACCCCATCAACCGCTTTCTGGAGCGCGTGTATTCACCCATCCTGCGCTGGTGTCTGAACTGGCGCAAGACCACCATTGGCATTAACCTTCTGGCCCTGGCGGTGAGTATTCCTATGCTGTTGAGTCTGGGGTCTGAGTTTATGCCTCCCCTGGATGAAAGCTCCATCCTGTTCATGCCCGTGACCTTGCCAGATATTTCTAACGCAGAGGCCAAGCGCATTCTGCAGGTGCAGGACAAGATCATCAAGTCCACGCCAGAGGTGGAGCAAGTGCTGGGCAAAGCCGGAAGGGCCAGCACGGCAACGGACAATTCGCCTATCAGTATGATAGAAACCATCATCCAGCTCAAGCCGCAGTCCCAGTGGCGCGAAGGCATGACCAAGGCCAAGATCATTGCTGAGCTGGACCAGAAACTTCAAATCCCTGGGGTCATCAACGGCTGGACGCAACCCATCATCAACCGCATTAACATGCTGGCCACGGGCATCAGGACGGACGTGGGCGTGAAGGTGTACGGGCAGAGCCTGGACTCTATTGCAGTGGTGTCTGAGCGGGTACGTAATGCCTTGCAAGAGGTGGATGGCGTGAAAGACTTGTACATTGAGCCGGTGACCGGTGGCCGTTACTTGGAGATTCAGACGCGGCGCGAGGACCTGGGGCGTTATGGCTTGTCTGTCAATGACGTGAACAGCGTAGTAGAGTCTGCCTTGGGCGGGGCCACCATTGGCACTACCATTGAAGGGCGGCAACGCTTCTCCATTAACGTGCGCCTGGCACAGGAATACCGCAATAGCCTGGATCGCATTCGGCGCATTCCCATTCAATCCAGTACCTCTGGAACGGTGCCGCTTTCTGCTGTGGCCAACGTGGCCTTTGTGGATGGTCCGCCCATGATCACCTCAGAGAATGCCCAGTTGCGGGGAGCGGTCCTGTTCAATGTGCGCGACCGTGATTTAGGAAGTACCGTGCAGGAAGCCATCAAGACCATCAACCAGGAGGTGACGGGCATCCCAGACGGCTATCACCTGGAATGGAGCGGCCAGTGGGAAAATCAGATCAGAGCGAATAAGACGCTTAAGATTATCCTTCCGCTGGTAGTGCTCATCATCTTCTTGATTCTGTACTTCTCCTTCCATTCTTTCAAAGAGGCCTTGCTGAACCTGGTCACCATTCCATTCGCCTTGGTGGGCGGGGTCTTCATTGTGTACTTCTATGGCATCAACTTATCTGTAGCGGTGGCGGTGGGCTTCATTGCGTTGTTTGGGATGGCGGTTGAGACCGGCATGCTCATGGTGGTGTACCTGAATGAAGCCATGAATGAACTGGTGGCTAAGAAAGGAAACTCCAGCCAGACCATTACCAAGCAAGACCTGCGGGAATACGTCTTTAAGGGAGCGGCCAAACGCCTGCGGCCCAAGATCATGACGGTGTCCGTATCGCTCTTCGGTTTGATTCCCATTCTATGGGCAACTGGGGTTGGTACCGATGTGATGTTGCCCATTGTCCTGCCGCTCATTGGTGGTGTGTTTACATCTTCCATTCACATCTTGCTGGTAACTCCGGTGGTGTTTGAGATGACCAAGGAATATGAACTCAAGAAACACGGCAAACTAGAGGTTTATGATGTCAAGCATTAGATTTTATTTGGGTGCCTTGTTGGTTTTGCTGAGCGTGTCTGCCCTGGCTCAAACCCAGGTGCTCTCCCTGGACACGGTCCTTACCCGAATTGCCCAGAACAACGGCATGCTACAGGAGATTACGTTTAGGGCGAAGGCGCAAAATGCCATGGCCAAGGGAGCCAGAAGCCAGATGGCACCCATGGTGGGTGCTGGGGTCTTTATGTACCCGTACCCGGGGCAGAAGATGATGGAAGGCGAGGGCGAAGATGACGCCATGTACATGTTGTCCGTGGAGCAGGACATTACCAACCCCGCCAAATTGAAAGCCCGCGAAGAATACCAGCTGTCCAGAGCCGCCATTGAGGAGGCAGGCCGTGACAGGACTTTTAATGAACTGAGGGCGCAGGCCAAAACCGCCTATTACCAGTGGGTGGTATTGGAGAAGAAGAAGGCGGTACTAGCCGAGAGTCAGCGCATCATGCAGTTCATGCTCAAGCTGGGCAAGGTGCGCTACCCGTACAACCAAAGCTCACTAGGCAGCATCTACAAAGCCGAAGGCCGGGTAGGCGAGGTGGAGAACATGCTCACCATGACCAACAGTGAGATTGAGATGAAGAACATCCAGTTGAACATGCTCATGAACCTACCACCAGAAAATAGATTCAAGGTGGACACCACTGCACAGGCGCCTGAGCTCATTCTACTCCCAGACACCGCCTCCCTGAGCGCCACCCGCAGTGACGTGCGCCAGATAGACCGCACCATTCAATCCATGCAACTAAACCGGCGCCTGGAAGACCTGCAACGCAAACCAGATTTTGCCATTCGGTTTGACAACATGATGCCACGGGATAAGATGATGCCTCGGTCTTTCACGCTCATGGGCATGGTGTCTATTCCTATTGCGCCCTGGTCTTCTAAAATGTACAAGGCCAATGCCACCGCTCTTAACCTAGAAATACAAGGTATGCAGAAGGGCAGGGAGGCCCTCTTGAATGAGGCCCAGAACATGGTGGCCAGCATGGCCCTTGAACTACAGGCCAAGCAGACGCAGGTGCAGAATTATGAGAAGAAGATCATCCCGGCCCTGCGTCGCAACTATGAAACCACGCTCTTGAGTTATGAGCAGAACACGGGCCAGCTACCCCTGGTGATAGACGCCTGGGAAGCCCTTAACATGGCCCAGATGGAATACCTCAACAACCTAGAGCAACTCTACCTAATTGGTGTGAACTATGAAAAAGAACTGGAAAAATAGGCTGCTTGGGTTGCTCCTTTTGCTGTTGCCCTTCTCTTTTAGCGCCTGCCAGGACAAGGCTGAAAAAGGAGAGGAGGCGCATGCCCTGGAGTACACCTGCCCCATGCATCCGCAGATTGTGCAGGACAAGCCCGGCTCTTGCCCCATCTGCGGCATGGACCTGGTGGCCAAGCAACCTGCCAATGCACCAGGAGTAGCTGTCGCTACAGATTTAGATTATTTGTTACAACCGGCTAATCAGGCCGTGGTTTCTTCTGTGCAGACCACGCACCCCGTGCAGAGGCCGTTGGAGCAAGAAATCACCATGGCAGGCGTAGTGACTTATGATACGCGCCGACAGTACATTATTCCCGCAAGGTTTGCCGGCCGTATTGAGAAGCTGTACGTGCAGTTTAACTACCAAAAGGTAAGCAAAGGCCAACGATTGTATGACATCTATAGCCCTGAATTGGTAACGGCTCAGAAGGAACTTCTGTACCTGCTCAAGAATGACCCAAGCAACACGTCCCTCATAGCCGGAGCGCGCCAAAAGTTACGCCTGTTGGGTGCCACCGATGGGCAGATAAGGCAATTGACCAGAACCGGGAAAGAGTCCTATACCTTCTCGGTCTTCAGCCCATACGCAGGATACGTGCTGGATCCATCGGTGACGGCCGTCGCTCCCGGTGCAACGGCTACTCCAGCTTCGGCTGGTGGTAGCGGTGATGGCATGGGAGGCATGGGCAACGCAAATTCAGGGGCTAGTCCGGCCAGTGCGGGCGCACAGACGGCCGCACCGCAACAAGGATTTGCCATTAGGGAAGGCATGTACGTGACCACCGGCCAGGCCTTGCTCAAGGTGATAGATGCCTCTCAAGTTTGGGCGCAGTTCAACGTACCCAGTGCCGTAGCAGGCCAATTGAAAAAGGGAACACCCATTGCTATCTCCTTTCCGCAAGAGCCAGACAAAAAGTTGCAAGCTAAAGTGCATTTGGTGGAGCCGGTTTATGCCGCCAATGAAAACTTTGCGCAGGTGCGGGCCTTGCTTCCGGCTAAGGACAACTCCTTGTTTATAGGGCAGATTCTTACAGGCAAGGCAACCTTCAGCACCGGCTCCGCGCTTTGGGTGCCCAAAGAGGCCGTGTTGGATTTAGGTACCCAAGCCGTGGCCTTCTTGAAACTAAATGGTGTGTTTAAACCAGTAGCAGTACAAGTGGGCCAGCGCACCGAAGACCTGGTGGAGATTACCTCTGGTTTGAAGGAGACGGACGTGGTGGCGGCCAACGCGCAGTTTCTGGTGGACAGCGAGAGTTTTATTAGAGTAGCCGACACGAACAGATGAGACACATCAAAAACCTATTGACCATTTTACTGGCCGCGTTTTTTCTGGTGGCCTGCACCAAGACAGATGAGCACGACGCCCACCAGGCAGATGACGCCAGCTACACCTGCCCCATGCACCCGCAGATTGTGGAAGGCGAGCCCGGCTCTTGCCCTATTTGTGGCATGGACCTGGTTTTGGTCCAAAAACAGAAAAAGGAGCCAAAATCGGCGAGCGCCTATACCTGTCCCATGCATCCGCAGGTAGTGCAGGACAAACCCGGTTCTTGCCCCATCTGCGGCATGGACCTGGTGCCTGTTAAAAAGCAGGATTCTTCGTCTTCAGAGGCCAGCATCATGCTCAGTGACAACCAGATAAAACTGGGGAACATCACATACAAACCCATCCGGCAGGGACAGGTAGGAAGCAGTACGGTACTCACTGGCCGTTTGGTGGTAGATCAAACCCAAGCCGATCTTATCAGCAGTCGGGCGGCCGGGCGCATTGAGCGCTTGTATGTGAAAGAGACAGGCCAGCACATTAGAAAAGGCCAGCCCTTGTATGACTTGTACAGTGAGAACTTGCTTACCTTAGAGCAGGAGTACCTTCTGGCGCTTGATCAGGTGAGGGCGTTCCCGCAGGAACGGCAGTTTGCCTCCATTCTGGATGCGGCTAAAAGAAAACTTCTCTTAACCGGACTCACCAATTCCCAGATCAACCGCATTGCCCGCACCCGAAAGCTGGACGCCCGCATCACCTTTGTGGCGCCAACTTCAGGCACAGTCACAGAAATAGCATCCGCAGAAGGCGTGTATGTAGCCGAGGGAAGCCCGTTGTACCGCATAAGCCGTTTCAACACCATTTGGGCGGAGGCTGAATTGTACGTCGGTGAAGCCGGAGCGTTAAAGATAGGCACCCCGGTAGACGTCACTGTAGCCGGTAGCAACGCGCCCATCCAAACCAATATCTCTTTCATCAACCCAGAGTTCAGGCAGAACAGCCAGGTGGTGATTGCAAGGGCCTCAGTGCCTAACCCAGGTGGCAGGTTGATACCAGGTACCCAGGCCACCATGACGGTAGCAGCCCAGGTGCGCGAAGCCTTGACTTTGCCGCTGGATGCCGTGGTGCGGGACGCCAAGGGCGCGCACGTATGGGTGAAAACAGGACAGAATACCTTTAGTCCCCGCATGGTGAAGCTAGGCGAGGAAAGCGCCAACCAAGTAGCCATTGCCAGCGGTCTGCAAGCCAATGATACGGTGGTAGTAACAGGAGCGTATCTGCTCTACAGTGAGTATGTGCTCAAGCAGGGGGCAGACCCCATGGCTGGACATAATCATTAAATAGAAAACCCACCCTTTGAAACATCTCAATCGTTTTTGGCTTGTTTTCTGGAAAAGAAGCCAAAAACGGTTGCAGGGAGACCATCAATATAATGCGGCCAAAGCCTACCCGCTGCTAGTAGGCAAAGTGCTGTGGTTTATGGAATTTTCTTGCGTGCAATAACACCATCCTTAGAAAACGGAATCATGCTTGTACAAAAAAGCCCGACCTGAAATTCAGTGTCGGGCTTTTTGTCTGAGTAGAACTGATGGCAAATCGTATTTAGTCGTTCAAGTCGCGGTCTGTGGTAGAGATGGTGTTGTCAGAAGCTATGGTGATGTCATATTCATGACACTCGTTCATTTGCACCGTCTCTACAAGTTCAGTTTTGTCTAGGGTAATGGTAAAAGTAACGGTGCCGGCTGCGTACTCTCTAACGGCAGAGGTTGTTTTTGGCGGCACGTTGTTGATGTTCTCCGTGTTTCCGTTAGAGGTTTTAATCTGGACACTGGCATCTTTAGTGCCTTGGTTGATGACACGTGCTCTAGGATTATCGCCCTCACATTTGTCGCAGGCGCTCAATGCCAGAAGAGATACTCCTGCCACCACAGTGGTTAATAAGATCGATTTGAAAGAATTCATATAAGTTTAAATAGTATTCAGTTGTTAAAGGAAAAGACAATTAAGGTGCATGTCAATTAGGATACAGCCTTAGACTTTTGCGGTCAAACATCAGGCATTAATCTATAAATATACTTGTTTCCTTCTTTCACCTTCTATTTAAAATACTTCTGCCATTAAAAGGACTTGGTAGAATCTACGCTTTAAAGAAACCCAATCTTTTACCCGGACTCTGTTCCATGCTAAGGAAATGGCCTGGATTGACTGCTTTTACTAGAAGACAATTGATGAATGATACTGAGGGATAGCATGTCATGTTAGTCTTTCTATAGAAGGGCAAGGCATTAAAAATATAGGTTTTAAAAGCGTTGATAATTTTGGCAGTATCTTCTTAAATGCTTTCTCTATCTTAGTCTTGGGACAGTGCCATCTTTTTTGATGTCCTAAGGTGCATAACCAATGGCCAGAAGCTATAAAAAGCAGCTTATTTTCCTGCGCCTATCACATTGTTTTAAAATAACCCTAACTCTAGACTTTCATGAGAAAGATCTTTTCTATCATCGCAGCAGCCGCTATTGTAGGTGTCTCCATGAGCGCATGTTCTTCTACCACCCAAGAGAATACGGCAGAGCAAGCTCCAACTGCCATTGAGCAAAAGGCGCCCCCGGCTACTACCAGTGCCCAACCAGACACTATTAAGAAAAGCATCCCTTCTCAGGCAGAGGGCACTATTGGGCAGGCGGCTATCACCATAAACTACCATGCACCGGGAGTGAGAGGGAGAGTGATTTGGGGAGGGCTGGTGCCCTATGACCAAGTATGGGTGACCGGGGCGCACAAAGCCACCTCTGTGACTTTTACCAAGGGGGTAACCATAGACGGGAAAGAAGTGGCGGCTGGCACCTATGCTTTGTTTACCATACCAGGGCGCGAGGAGTGGACCATTATCCTGAACAAGGACTTTGAGCAACACCTGGCAGATGACTATGACCAGAAAGAGGACGTTCTGCGGGTAAAGGTGAAGCCACAAGCCTTGACGCAAAACCAGGAAAGGCTCAAGTATGGAATAGAAGGAGGTACAGGAACAACAGGGGCCATCACCATCCGTTGGGAGAAGCTTAAGGTTTCTTTGCCTGTTAGCACGCAGCGGTAAGGATACCTAGGGAGATTAGGGAACATACTCAGAATGCACGAAGAGAAGGTGCCACCTAATTCCATGATTGAGTTAAGGTAAAACCACTTGCTGGGATGCCCTGAATCATTTAATACAAAGGACGTTAATTGGTTGATACCCGGGTATCAATAAAAGGAAAGGTCTAGCACAAAGCCATTGATAAAGCTTTGTGCCAGACCTTTTTGTTTTCTTTTAAAAACAGGTAAAAGTTCTATCTGTGAGGGCTCTTTTTTTGACCATTTACAGGTTGTTCTGCTTTAACCAGTTGTCCAGCAGCTGCTTTTCTTTCTGTTGATCATTTATTATTTTTTGGGCCATTGCTTTTATCTCTACAGATTTTGCCATAGGTATGTAAGCCTTGGCCATGTCAATCCCGCTTTGGTGGTGCAGGCTCATCAAAGTTGCAAAATGATGGTCTGTCCCTCCTTTTGTGTTATGGTTCATTTGGGTCATCATGTCCTTCATGGGGGCCATCATGCGCATAGTTTTGGCTGTGTCACCGGTGCTGTTTTTTTGAGCATCTGCAAACTTCTGAAGGCGGTCTATCTCCTCTTTCTGCATGAGGAGCGTTGCTTTGGCTATGTTTACCAAGGCCGTGTCTTTACCAGCATCAACCTGTTCCTGGGCCATGGTCAGGGCGCCTTCATGATGAACTGCCATCAGTAAGGCGAAGTCATGGTCTGGATCTCCTGTCATTTGTACCTTTTGCATGTCTGTCATGTTCTCATGCATGAGGTCCATCATTTTATTAGAGCTGGCTCCACCGTCTCCCATATTATGGTCTGCCATGGTCTGCTCTTCTTGCGAGGTGGTACTTGTCTTGTCTGAGTTCTGGCCACAGGCGCTGAACAGGCAAGAGGCACCACTCAAAAACAGGACAGCCGCATATTTGTAATTTCTCTTTTTCATAGTTGTTGTATGTGCGTATCAGTAATCCCTAAAAAGGTGACTGCAAAAATTATACGCAACCTATAAATTGTAGTTAGTAATTGCAGGGCTGCCAGCCATAACGGAAGAGGGTACGTTGATGAGTTTGCTCTCATAAGCCTTTCTCCTTGTTTTCTATCCAACCCAAGGATTCTCTCTTATTTTTGGGTATGCACTAACCGTATTGTCTTGGAACCATTTTGGGTAGTTATCTTGATCAGGTATACACCTGGTGAAAGGCCAGCTCCTGTAATGTCTATTTTTATTTCAGCGCCTTTCATTGCCCGGCCCTGACCAAATTGACCAAGGCCAGAGCCTTTATGATCATACAAATCTACCGTATAGTCAGAGGTCTCTTTTAAGGAAAACCTGAGGGTAGTCATTTGGGAAAATGGGTTGGGGTAGGCCGTTAGCTCATAAAAGTGCCTGTCCTTTCCAGCGTCTTCGTCTAGCAGGCCGGTCACCACAGCGGGAGGGTCTGTCACCAATACCCCCACGGCTTTCCAGTCAGTGCCATTCACCTCTGTGGCTATGATCACGGTCTCTCTAGTATGATTGGCTTTGGTGCTGCTGATATAGTTGTGGTTGCCTCTGAGCAAGGTGATGGGTGCCCCAAAGGAAATGCTGGTCAGGGAGGATTCTTTGTATAAAACATCACCTCCATTCTCTTGGGCCGTGTATACCACCCGTATCTTGCCTATCGCCTCATTAAGGATGACAATTGGGCGGGTGCCTTCCGTTTCAGTGACCTTATAGGCATTGTCCCAGGTTCCGTTTGGCCTCCTTACCAGCAAAGCCAGTTTAGCATAGCCCGGCGTTTCATAACCCGTCTTGACGGCGCAGAACAGGGTTCCGTCTTTGGCAACGGCCATGTTCAAGTGGTCATCTGCAAAACCAGCGCCCACCATCTGGGAAGACTGGGAGGCAGGCATCTCATCTGCAGACCAGGTAGAAGGGCTTGCACCGTCCTGGTGGGTTTTCATGCCAAACATTTCGGTGCGTTGGTTGCTCCAGAGCACTGCTATTTTGTTAGGTAGGGCAATGAGGCCGGTGATGTCATCATCTGCTATACCAGATGCTATTACAATGGGATCGCTCCAAGTGCTATAGGGGCTGTCGCTCCAGCGTACTCTCACCTCTCTGGGCGTGTCATAGGCAATCCACATTCTGCCAGACCCGTCAATGTCTAAGGTGGCCGTCTCGCTTTCGGGGCCTAAGGTAAATGAAGATCTGGCGGTTTGGAGGCTCCAGGGTTTGTAGGTAGAAGTTGCGGCGTCATATTCCAGAGAATATAAGTGAGAGTCATTGTCGCCTCTGTAGACAAGCACATGAACTACATTGTCCACTACCTTGCAATCTGCCCGCCCAAAAGAACTATTAGAAATGGTCAGCATTTTGGTCCAGGACGTGCCGTCCAGCCTCCAAAGAAAGGTGCCCTCTGCGTTGGGGAGTACCGTCCAGAACTTACCAGCGTGCATCCATACTTTAGACTGGGGCTTGTCTGCTGTATTGGTAGAGATGGGCATAGGGGTGAGGCTGGTCATTGACGCGAAGCCTACCTCGGTTAACGGGAGAGGGTGCTGCTGAGCAATTGCGTTAACACTAAAAAACAAGAAAAGTACTAAAAGGGGGAGTAGACGCTTCTTCATACACAAGACAGGTAAGGAGTAAACACGTGAATCATTTGCTTGAAAAGGCACAGCATGGCGCTACTAAAGGCATTTGTAACCAAACAAGCCAACAGAGATGTAATGGCAGTCACTTGATGCCTTGGAAGGTGTTGCCACAATCCAGGGACGCGGGGGGCGGTACGTTAATGATGAAAGCTATTAGAACTGCAATAGGTACTATTGCAAGAGATTGCAGGATTTATATATAGGGTATACGCATTGCAGCTAAGGCGGTTTTGGTTTGCTCCAGGTATTTGCACCTGCAGCAAAGGGTTGTCCTTTAGGTTGTTGCCCGTCATATAAAATGATGCACAGAATACAAGTTTGGGTGTAGTAAGTAGCGGATCTATAAGATAAGCCGCAGCTTTCTTATCAAGTATATAAGAAAGAAGGAGAGCAGGCTGAACCCTGCCATCACTGCCATTTGTGGTACGCTGAGGGGAAGCAGCGCCAATGCCTGCGCTACTGGTGGCACCAAGTAAACAGTCCCTAAAATTGCCAAAGACAGCAAGAGGGCATACCAGATGTAGGCGTTGGTGAATACTTCGTTTTTAAAGAAGTTGCCCTGGGCACTGCCCATGTTAAAGACGTGCCACAATTGGCATAATATCAAGGTAAGGAAAAGGATGTTGTTAGCGTATCCTTCTTCTTTGATTTGCCCCTGAGCCACAAGCCACTGACTGAAGAACACCGCCCCCAGCACGCAACCCGCAATAACCACGGCATACACTATCAAAGCCACCCAATGCGTATTTTGCAGGATGGGTTCTGCCATGGGCCGGGGCTGGTGTTGCATGATAGCCGGGTGGCCTGGGCTGGCACCCAGGGCCAAAGCCGGCAGCACATCTGTGACCAGGTTAATGAACAGAATCTGAATGGGGAGTAATTGAAAAGACCAACCCAGCAGAGAAATAAGCGTGACCACCAACAGCTCGCTTAAATTGCAGGAGAGCATGAACACCACAAACTTTCTGATGTTGTCAAAGACGATGCGCCCCTGCCGCAAGGCCACCACTATAGACGGAAAAGCGTCATCCTGCAAAATCATATCGGCCGCCTCCTGCGCCACCTGTGTGCCCCGTATTCCCATGGCAATGCCTATGTCAGCCTTTTTGAGGGCAGGGGCGTCATTGACCCCGTCTCCGGTCATACCCACTACCAATTGGTTTTCCTGCAAAAGGGTAACCAAGTCCAGTTTTTGTCTGGGGCTTACCCGGGCAAAGATGGAAGCATTAAGCCAGTCTTTTTTCTGCCATTGGGTGAGTTGGTCATAGTCAGGCATTTGGGTGCCTAACACCACCTGAACCGCTTGGCCAGGCTCTACAATCCCTACGCGCTCAGCAATATTGCGGGCGGTGGCCGGGTGGTCTCCAGTAATCATTTTGACAGAAATCCCGGCAGACCGACACTCTTCCAACGCCTGACGAACGTCCTCTCGTGGCGGGTCCAACAGGCCCACCAAACCTAGAAACACTAGTTCTTCCAGCAACAGGTCTTTTGTATTTGAAGTCTCTTTATAGGCAAAGGCCAGTATTTTCAAGCCTTCATTGGCTACGCGCTCTTCTTTGTTCTGCCAATTCTCCCTGTCTGCCCAAGTGAGCAAAACCGGTTGCCCGTCTACTAGCTGATGGGTGCAACGGGCTAGCAGCTGCTCTAGGGCGCCCTTTGCGTAGATGATTCCCTTGCCGTCTTTTAGGTGGAGCGTGCCCATGATCTTGGTTTCAGAGGTGAAGGACTCCTCGGCTAGCTTGAGATATTCCCCTCTAATTTTATCTGCCTGCTGACCTGCCGAGTGCGCCAGTTTAAGGAGGCCTACTTCTACAGGGTCTCCCACTTCTTTTTCCTCTCCGTTGAGAATATGGTAGCTGGCAGTATTGCACAAGGTGCAACAGCGTAGCAGGTGCTCAAAGTTGAGGCTATTTTCCAGGTGATTTGGGGTAGATGAGATTTCCAGGCGGGTGTGCAGGGCGTCCACTTTCACCGAGGTCTCCGCCCCCGGTACTATGATGGAGTCCACTTCTATCTCATTCTTGGTAAGGGTGCCCGTTTTGTCTGTGCAGATTATATTGGTGCCGCCCAGCGTCTCCACCGCCGACAGCTTTTTTACAATCACCTTGTGCCGGGCCATCCTAAGCATACCCTGGGCCAAGGCTAAGGTGACCACAATGCTCAAGCCCTCTGGAATGGCGGCTACGGCCAAGGCTATGGCCGTGGTGAGACTTTCCACCCAGGGGCGGTGCTGCAACAGGCCAGCCCCCATGACAATGCCGCATAAAACCAGCGTGACTTTGATGAGTTTGTGGCTGAAGGTTTCCAGCTTCTTTTCAAGAGGGGTGGCGGCCTGTTCGGCTTGCTGCACCAGGTTGGCAATCTGTCCCAGCTCAGTGTGCATACCAGTACTGGTCACCAGGGCGCGGGCGTTGCCCTTGCTTACAAAGCTCCCTTTGTAGACCATGTTGCTTCTTTCTGCCAGCGCCAGCCCAGCAGGTAGCGTTTCTGTCTGCTTGGGCGTGGGCAAGGATTCGCCGGTTAAGGCAGACTCATTGATTTCTAGCTGAGCGGTCAGGAAAAGGCGCGCGTCGGCAGAGACCATGTCGCCAGACTCCAGATACAGGACATCGCCGGGCACCAGGTTCTCTGAGGATATTTCTTGTAAGCGCCCGCCACGCATCACTTTGGCCGGCACCAGGGCCATCTTGCGCAAGGCTTCCATGGACTTGCCTGCGTTGTATTCCATGAAGAAGCCAATGGCCGCGTTGATCAGGGTGACCATAAGAATGGCCGACCCATCCAACCACTCCCTAAATAAAAACGAAAGCGCCGCGGCCGCCAGTAGCAGATAGGTAATGGGGCTGGTAAACTGGTGAAGAATAAGAACGAGGACGCTTTTAGGCTTCTGGCTTTCTACTTGGTTTACGCCCCATTGCCGTTGGCGCTCTGCAATCTCCTCTGCGCGCAACCCAGTCTCCAGGTCAGTTGCCAGGGCTTGGGCTAACTGTGCTGGTGGTACCGCATGCGGATGAGAAAGCGCCTCTGCAACTGAGTCCTTCATTGGGTTTGTTTCTCCATAAGTCCAGCCTAAGCGGTACAGCTGATTCTGCTTAGAAGGCGTAACCAGCCCAGCGTCATAGGATTTTAAAGCGGGCCACGGTAGGACAGGGTCAGGTATTTGGGAAAGTGGTTTTGGGAAGCTCGTCTTGGCCGTTGCCTTCGTTTTTGGCCTGTTTTCCAGAAAACAGGCCAAAAACGAAATTGCGTTGCCTGAATGATGGTGTTGCCAGGGTGGTTACAGGTATTCTTCGGCTAATTGGTACAGGCTAAGCCTGAACTGCTTAAAGTCTGCCTCAAAAGCCCTGATCTGGTTCTGAAAGCCTTGGTGCACCTCGCGGTAGAGCTGTTCTTCTACCTGAGCCCGGTTCTGGATTAATTGCATCAGGTAAAACTCATGCTCTCTAATGTCATGGCGGTACTGGTCTAATAGCTCGCCCCTAAAGTAGAGCAGCAGGTTCTGGAAGTGGTCTATTCGCTTTTTGGCTTCCAGATTCTGGACCCGGGTGTTTACCCGTTCTAATAACTTCTGGAAGAAAGCGGTCTCTGTTTTCCAGAAGGCTATGTCTTGGAGCCAGCAAACGCTTTCTTGGTGCAGGTCCTGCAGGCTTATGGATAATAGTAAATGGCCGGAAGTGGAAGTAAGGGTACCCATGTTTTTTTTGCTCAGTTAATCATGGAAAAATAGAAGGTATCAAGAAGCTCCAGGACGCAGGGCAGAGAATTAGGTCCTGGTTCAGCGGCGCACTTGTACTGTACTCAGCAGGAGGTAGAAGTTCGTTTTTAGGCTGTTTTTTCAAAATCAGGCTAAAAACAGACCATAGGTTCAGGGACAATCACACCGGATATTGGCGGAAGTGGGGCGTTCGTTTTTAGGCTGGTTTCTGTAAATCAGGATAAAAACGGAGGTATTACTGTATACTTCTGAGAACGTAAAAGGGTTAAATGCCTTTAAGTAAAACCCCCACCAAGTACGCTACGCTGGCGGCGGCGCCGCCCAATAGCATCGTCTCCAGGCCAGAGGTGTACCAGGGCTTGCTTACAAACCTGCTTTTGAGCGCGCCTATGCTAAAGAAGGCAATGCCGGTGCAGGTACTGCTCCACCAGAATGGGTTGCCCACGCTGTGCACCGACACGTAATTCCAGAGGTAGGGGGCAATGGGTATGATGCCCACCAGCAGAAAAGCGGTAAACGTAGCCAAAGCGGCCTTCCATTCAGAGACCGGCGAAAGGCTGAGACCGTGTTCTTCTTGCAGCATGGTGTGGGCCCATATGCGCTTGTCTGCGGTAATGGTGAGGACCACTTGTTCCAGCAGATCGCCAGTAAAGCCTTTTTTGGCGTATATCTGCCGTATCTCTTCCTGCTCACCCACGGGGTCTTCCTCAATCTCGCGCTGTTCTTCCAGAAGGGTTTTTTCTAGTTGTTGCTTTTCTGTTCTGGTGCCCAGGTAATTGCTCACCGCCATGCTGAATCCGTCTGCCAGCAGATTGGCTATGCCCAGAATGATGACTACCTGTGGCATTAGATTGGCCCCGGCAACCCCAGACACTACGGCAAAAGTGGTCACGGCCCCGTCTACTGCTCCATAAACAAAATCTTTCAGGTAACTGTGTTGCTCCATCTGGCTCAGCCTGAGTCTGACTTGTTCTGGAGTGTGTGATTTTTCCTGGTGTTGTTGTCTTTGGAAAAGTGAAAGCATAGCCAAGGGTATGGGTAAACACAAGAAGAAATAGACCAAGACGGCAGGCGGCGCTGGCTGGAGGGCAGAGAGTATGAAGTTATAACGCGCATCCAAGATTTCTTGTTAGCGCTTAAGAAAGACATTCTACTTTTAACGTTTGCAGGCGTTGCCTCCACCCCTACATTTTGCAGGTATTTATGGGTATTAATCACTGGTCAAAGAGCTTTCTACGCTATTTGTCGGCCAGACTTTGCTGTTAGAAATGTAGAGCTATCTACATTCTGCCTAAAATTGGACGGTGAAATATTAGGCGCACTTGGGCGCTAATTGAATTTATGCGTAAAGAATAGACAAGGGTACTACGGCCCCTGTTTGCCTATTAGCTCTTTATTGGCTCTTGTTGGCCCCGTCATAGTTTGTTCTTCTCCTTTTCATGGGTGAAATGTCTCATGCACCCATTGTGGTTTGCTACAAGGATTGATTACATATTCAGCTTCTTAAAGTAAGTTATGGAGCCCATAGTGTGTGGTACTGATTTTACCTTAAGCTCTATCAATGCGACATTCTATGCTAATGAACTGGCTCATTGGCTAGACACAAAACTAGTGCTCTTTCATGCCACCAAAAGCGCTGCCCCGCCCATCTTAGTGTCAGAGCCTCCCGCCCAGAGCACTGGGCAGGAGCCAGGCCGTGATACAGAGGCGATACGACTTAAACTGCTGGATGATTTGCTGCACAGTCTTCAAAAAAAAGACTGGACCAAACCAATAGCCTATGAGAAAAGGTTGCAGAACGCCTCTTTGACAGAAATGGCGCAAGCGCTGGTACAGGAGGTCCAAGCCGGACTATTGGTACTTGGCAATGAAGGCGCCCAAAATCTGCAGGAAGTCCTGTATTATACCACCGCCGCCAACGTTATTAAAGCTTCTCCCTGCCCTATTCTTATAGTGCCCCCCAAGGCCACGTTCAGGCCGTTGCATACTATAGTCTTTGCCATAGATCTAGAAGACAGGCCCAGGCTGGACACTGCCCTATTGACAGCACTGGCTTCCCTTTTCAAAGCAGAAATCATCTTTTTGTACGTGTTACCCAATCTGGTGGAAGAGGGGTTGGAGGGTTTAAAATCAAGCTTTGTCAACAGGACAAAAGATGTTGCATACCCGCACGTCTCGTTTCATATTGAATTCAATCCGCGCATTGAAGAAGGTATAAGCCAGTACTGCCGCAGAAAGCACGCAGACCTGCTGGTAATGGTCTCCCAATTGCATGACTATACACGCCACCTCATAGACGACTTCTACCACCAGGATCAGTCCTTTCATACCTACCTGCCCATTCTACTGCTGCCCAACCATAGAAAGCTGGACTGATGCAGGTGCTCCATATGCTCCCTTGCCTTCTTTTTATTTTAAGTGCCCGGTTATGGAAAAGTACGTTCTTCCCTTTGCAGAAATAAATTTAAAACAGCTGCCTCAGGTAGGCGGCAAAAACGCTTCTTTAGGCGAGATGTACCAGCGCCTTTCAGGTAGCCAGATAAAAGTGCCCAACGGCTTTGCCACCACCGCCCAGGCGTATCTGGATTTTTTAGAAGAAAATAACCTAACCCACGCCATTCGGCAACACCTGGCCTCACTGGATACCACCAACTTTACTAACCTACATGTGGTCAGCGACCTGATACGAGGGCTTATCCTGCAGAGCGTATGGCCAGTCCCCATAGCAAAGGCCATCAAGCAAGCCTACCAGGAGCTGTGTCAGTTTTATGCGGCTCCCATACAGGTGGCGGTCAGAAGCAGTGCCACCGCAGAGGACCTGCCCAACGCCAGCTTTGCGGGCCAGCATGAGTCCTTCCTTAATATTGAGGGAGAAGACCAACTTCTGGCCGCATGCCTGCGCTGTTACGCTTCCTTGTTCATGGGGCGTGCCATCAAGTACCGGCATGACCATGGCTTTGATCACCTAAAAGTGTACTTGTCCATTGGGGTCCAGAAAATGGTGCGTTCAGATCTGGCCTGCTCAGGGGTGTGCTTCTCTTTGGACCCAGAGTCAGGTTTCAGTCAGGTGGCCTTGGTGACCGGCAGTTGGGGCCTAGGCGAAAACGTGGTGCAGGGAGCAGTGAATCCAGACGAGTTCTATGTGTTTAAACCTACTTTACGCCAAGGCAAGAACGCCATCATCAGTAAAAAAATGGGCTCTAAGGCGCAGACCATGGTGTATGAAAAGACGGGTTCCCAGGCCCAAACCATTGTCAATGTGCCCACGCCAAAAGAAAAGCAAGAAGTGTTTGTTTTAGCAGATGCAGAGATAACCCAGCTAGCACACTGGGTGGTGCGCATTGAAGAGCACTATGGCGTCCCCATGGATGTGGAGTGGGCCAAGGACGGTGAGTCTAATGAGATTTTTATAGTGCAGGCCCGGCCTGAAACGGTGCACAGCCAGGCAGAGAGCCCTTTAAAGATGCACAGCTACCGCCTTACAGAAAAAGGGGAGCTATTGGTGCGCGGCAAAGGCATTGGAGACCGCATTGTGACGGGGGTGGCCCGTATCTTGCATTCCACCAAGGATGCGCATCTTCTCCAACCTGGCGAAATCCTGATCACTGACATTACTAATCCTGACTGGGACCCTATTCTCAAGAAAGTATCTGCTATTGTGACTAACAAAGGCGGGCGCACCAGCCACGCCGCCATAGTGGCCCGCGAGTTGGGGGCTTTGGCGGTGGTAGGTACTATTACCGCCACTAAGGTTATCCAGGACGGGCAGGTACTAACCATTTCTTGCGCAGATGCCCAAAATGGCCTGGTGTACAAGGGGGCATTGGCCTGGGAGAAAGAAGAGCTGGACTTTACAGATCTGCGCACACCTACCACCAAGCCCATGCTTATTGTGGGAGACCCAGACAAAGCCTTTCAGCTGGCAGCTTTCCCTACGGCCGGCGTGGGGTTAATGAGCCTAGAATTCATCATTAACAACAGCATCCAAATTCACCCAATGGCGCTGGTAAAATACCATGAGCTGGAAGATGAGGACGTAAAAGCGCACATAGACCAACTCACCCACCATCACGCAGACAAGCAGGAATATTTTATTGAAAAACTGGCAGAGGCGGTGGCCACCATTGGTGCCGCCTTTTATCCTAAGGAGGTGATTGTGCGCATGAGCGACTTTAAAACCAATGAGTATGCCAATTTGATTGGTGGCAAAAGCTTTGAGCCCGAAGAAGAGAATCCCATGTTGGGCTTTAGGGGAGCCTCGCGCTATTACAACCCAAGGTACCAGGAGGGGTTTGGCCTGGAGTGCAAAGCCATGAAACGGGTACGCGATGAGATGGGCCTCACCAATATCAAACTCATGATTCCTTTCTGCCGCACAGTAGAAGAAGGAAAAAAAGTGATCCAGATAATGCAAGCTTACGGCCTAAAACGGGGCGAAAATGGGTTAGAGGTCTACGTAATGGCCGAAATCCCTAGCAATGTGATATTAGCCAAAGAGTTTGCGCAAGTGTTTGACGGCTTCTCTATAGGTTCTAATGACTTAACCCAGCTCACCTTGGGCATTGACCGCGACTCTTCCATTGTAAGCGATCTGTTCAGTGAGAAGAATGAGGCAGCCATGACCATGATTAGAATGGTCATACAAGCCGCCAAAGAAGAGAACGCGCCCATTGGCTTGTGCGGGCAAGCCCCCAGTGACTATCCTGAATTTGCCCGCTTCTTAGTTGAGCAAGGCATAGACAGCATCTCCTTTAACCCAGACGCTTTTCTAAAAGGCTTGCAAAACATCTTAATGGCCGAGGAAGGACTTACCGCTCGGGTTAGAAAGTAATTTGTATCCGTGAACCTCAGTGGGCGCCTAGCCATTGCAATAAGCTTTCAAAGCCACCTCTAGTGCGTGGTCTACAATAGTTTACAATAAGGTAGGGGAAATGTACCTGTTTTTGCAGGGCTTGCAATACTTGCGCTAGTTTGCTCAAGTCAATTCATTTCCAGAGGGAATGCCGTTTTCCCAGCAATCTAAGGTATGTAGGGTAGTATCTGCTATGTTGCCAAGGGCGTTACTAGTTAAAAATGCTTGGTGGCCAGTGATTAAAACATTGGGCAGTGTCCTAAGCTCTTTAAACAGTTCATCTTCTAAAGGCTGGCCAGACAAATCTCTAAAGAAAATGTTTTTTTCATGCTCATAAACATCTAAACCAGCTGCCCCCACTTGGCCAGAGCGTAAGGCTGAAATAAGTTCTTGGGTGTTGACCAAGCCTCCTCTGCTGGTATTGATTAGCATGACGCCTGGTTTGCAAAGCGCCAAAGACCGGGCATTAATCAAGTACTTGGTTTGTGCGTTGTAAGGCGCGTGCAGGGAGATTATATCTGACTGGCTTAAAAGCGCTTCTAAAGACACAAAGGTAACCGGCACCTTATTGGACTCTGTTGGATTCACGTCATAGGCTAAAATATTGCATCCAAAGCCGTTTAAGATTTTGGCCATGACCTTGCCAATGGTCCCCAACCCTATGATGCCAGCCGTCTTGCCATTCAGGTCAAAGCCAATAAGGGGGTCTAGGCTAAAGTTGTTCTGGTTTATCCTTTCATGCGCCAGAATTAACTTGCGGTTAAGTGCTAAGATGAGTGCAGTGGCATGCTCGGCAATGGCATACGGCGAATAGGCCGGTACCCGGGCAACTTTCATCCCCAGGGCATTGGCCCTAGTTACATCCACGTGGTCATACCCCGCAGAGCGAGTGGCAACGTACTTTGTGCCCAATGCGTGTAGTTTCTCTAACACTGGGCCAGAGGCATCATCTAAGGTGAACAATACTACGGCCTCACTGCCCGTAGCCAAAGCGGCTGTTTCTAGCCGTAAAGGCTCTGTTACATAGGTAAGTTGGTGCCTGTGGTTGGCTCTGTCTAAGTATTCTTTCTCAAAAGGGTGCGCGCTGTATACCGTAACGTGCATGGCGGTAGTTTAAAGATTTAACTTGGTTATACGTAGGCGCGCAAAGTCAATTGATAACAGGGAAGAAGTGTCCTCGCTTTATCAAGTTCAAAACAATGCCGGGGCAAACCGCACATGATTTTACCCCGGCCCAGTGGTCTATTATGATATTTTAACTTGTTTTTTATTAGCGGCAGTCGTTCCCTCTTTTTTAGGAAGAATGAGTTCTAAAACGCCATTTTTATAATGGGCGTCAATCTTGTCTGCGTTAACGTTGTCTGGCAAGGTAAAGGATCTGTTGAAAGAGCTGTAACTGAATTCTTTACGACTGTAATTGCCTTTTTCTTCTTGCTTCTCTTTTTTGTGCTCGGCTGTGATGGTGAGTAGGTTGTTGCTTACATCTACGTGTATATCTTCTCTGTCCATGCCTGGGGTGGCCACCTCAATTTCAAAGTGGTTGGTTTTCTCTTTGATATTGGCTGCCGGGATTTTGCTCATTCCCTTAAAAAAGGGATCCTTGTTGAAGTAGCGATCCATGTTTCCGAAGAAACGGTCTGCGTTCATGACATCTGTCAAGAGGTGAGTCATAGCCATAGGCTCTTCTGACATTCTTTTCAATTTTGTCATAGGTTTAAAATTAAGGGTAAAAATAAAGGATGATTTTAGTGCTTGTAATGGATCACGAGCATGGGGAGGAACGCGTGGGAGACAATCTCCTGCATGGGGTTTTGGGAGAATAAATGGCGCCAGAAGGAGTGCGGATGGTATCCCATTACCAACAAATCAGCGCGGTGCTGTTTGCAAAATTGGCTGATGCCCTCTTCAATGTGGGCACTTTTCTTTTTGTGAAAAGAGGCCCTCGGGAATAGAAGGCGTTTGTGAAGCAGTTCTAACTCATGCCTGGCCATTTGCTTGGTGTCTTGGTCGTCTTCATGGAAAATATGTAAAAACAACACCTCAGCTTGGAACACATCAGCCAGCCACAGAACATACTGTATGTCTGTAAAGGGCTCACCCTGCAGGTCTGTGGCGAAGACAATTTTTCTGAAAGGTATGAAAGAGGCCATGGGGGGCACAATCAGGACTGGACAACGAATACTTTTGATTACATCCAATTCTAGTGACCCTGTCAGCATTCCTTGTAAGCCTTTTAGGTTTTCACTACCCATTACTACCAAGTCAGCGTGTTTCTCTCGGGCTATTTCTGCCAAGGTGTCTTGGGTATAGCCATACCTAATCTCTGTGAAATAGGGCACCCGCCTTTCCAGATTGGCCACTTCTATTTGGTTTCTAGCCTCTGTTAATTTCCTTTGCACCGCCTGCCGTACAGATTGGTCCCGAATAGGAACCGTATAGGGCATGCCCCCATATCCTATAAAATCGGTGCCTACCGGCTCATAAATTGAATGGAATAGAATTACTCTAGCGTTAATCCTCTGCGCTAGGTCATTGGCGAACCGTGCTGCATTCTCAGAGCTTGGTGAGAAATCATAATTGCATACAATGGTTTCCATCCTGATTTACCGGTAGTTGATAAAATAAACAGGCAAGCCAGAGCTCAGCAGAAGTGAGAAATAGCTTAGTCCCTACTGTAATCTATACGATAATAATTGTATTATGGTATTGATAATCAGTATTTTGCTGTGAGAATACTTGCCTTAAGGATGGTAAGCACCTGTGGCAAGTAATTATCGCTTTTATTGAAATACTACTAGTTACTAGCCATATAAGAGCCATTATGGAGGTATTAGGAAAATATATGATGATCAGGAAGCAAATTTAGCTTAGTCATTGGCGTAGGCTTTCTGTTAAAAAATCATGCATCTAATAAAACCGCTCATCGTTAAACTGTTCGTGTATTGAGGATATTTCTTTGACAGGGGTAAGCTCCCCAATAGTTATCATGCACTTCATTAAAATTGACTATCATGAAATGGCAAGGCAGAAGAAAAAGCAGCAATATTGAAGACCTTAGAGGCCAGTCAGCAGGAGGCGGGGGCAGGGGTATTAGTCCTATGCTCATTCTGCCTTTGATTCGGCTTCTTTTCTCTAAGGCAGGTTTGGTGATTGTAGCCATTCTGGCGCTGGTGTTTTTTTTAACAGGTACCAACCCATTGGCGTTACTGCAGCAGTTTGTAGGCGGTGAACCGCAGTATGCCCAATCCTCTAACGCCCAGCAGAGCCCAGAAGAGCAGGCCTTAGCAGAACAAACCGCCATCGTACTGGCAGATACTGAAGACGTCTGGAATAAGCTCATTCAAGGTTACAGGGAGCCCACGTTGGTCCTGTTTTCAGACCAGGTTAATTCGGCCTGTGGTACGGCCTCTTCCGCCTCGGGCCCGTTCTACTGTCCCGGCGATGAAAAGTTGTACATTGACCTGAGCTTTTTTGAGGAGATGGATCACAAACTTGGGGCCGAGGGAGACTTTGCACAGGCATATGTGGTGGGCCATGAGGTTGGACATCATGTGCAGAAACTTACAGGTACCATGGATCAGGTAAACGCTATGCGCGGCAAGTTATCCGAAACGGAATTCAACAAACTCATGGTTCGGGTTGAGCTGCAGGCCGATTTTTATGCTGGTGTTTGGGCACACCATACGCAGCGCTCCACAGGATTCATGGAACCCGGCGACCTGGAGGAAGCCTTGAATGCGGCAAGTGCCATTGGGGATGACCGCTTGCAGCAACGGTCTACCGGCCGGGTAGTGCCGGACTCTTTCACGCACGGTACCTCTGCCCAACGGGTGAGATGGTTTAAAAAAGGATTTGAGACAGGTGACGTGTCACAGGGAGATACTTTTAACGCCACTGTTTTATAAAACTACAGGAGATAAGCAAAGGCAGATAAAACACTAGGAAAGGATGGTATAATAGATTTGACTACTCTTTTTATAAGTATGTTTTTTTTCAAAAATAGTAGTTTGATTAACCAAACCAGATAGCAAAAAGGTAGAAACGAAAAAAGCCGCTTCATGTACATGAAGCGGCTTTTTAGTAGTCCGTAGGGGAACACAATATATAAATATTTGTAACTATTTGTAATTAAAACCCTCTAAATGGCTTTTAAATAGAGTTTTTATTGCTGGTGTTTATGGATATTTACAGGTGTTAAAATAAAAACTGTTACTTATTTGTTACTCATATTCCCTTTTCCTACGTTTGGTGCGTGCTAGTTGCACCCTCTGAAAATCCAATAAAACTATGGCAAAGAAAAGCCCCGCCGCCGAGGCGGGGAAGGTATCCCAGACGCGCGTGGTCGTGAAGGGAAAACTGGTGAAGCTGCGCGCCCGCAGACTACCGGCGGGCGGCGAGACGCTCTACCTGGACTACAACGAGGGCGGGAAGCGCCGCTACGACTTCCTGGGTCTGCACCTCATGGAAAGCGCAAAAACTTCAAAAGACCGGCAGCAGAACAAGGACAACCAGCTGCTGGCCGAGCGCATCCGCTCTGAAAGGGAGCTACAGCTCTCCAAGAACAGCCTCATCGTGAAGGCCTCGGTCCAGCGCCGGGCGGACTTCCTGGCCTACCTGGACGAGTACGTAGAGTCCTACCCCAAGAAGGACCTGAGGGTGATGGAGGCGATGAGGAAGCAGTTCAAGGCCATGCTGGGGGAGACGGGCGCGCTACCCTTCTCGGAGGTGACCGTTAGGCTCTGCTCCAGGTTCCGCAGCCACCTTGAGGCCAAGTGCTCCGGCTCCACGCCCTACAACTACTTCAAGAAGTTCCGCAAGGTGCTTAGGCAGGCGGTGAAGGACGGGCTGATCGACCGCAACCCGGCAGAGGAGGTGGAGAACCGCTACGCCGAGGGCATCGAGAAGGAGGTGCTCACCACGAAGGAGATCCAACTGATGGCCAACGTGGAGTGCTACCTGCCAGAGGTGAAGCGGGCCTTCCTCTTCAGCTGCGTGACGGGGCTCAGGTTCTGCGACATCCAGGCACTGGAATGGAAGTGCATCGCGGGCTCTGTCATCCGGCTCAAACAGCAGAAGACCTCCAAGGAGGTGGTGGTGAACCTCAACGGCACGGCAATAAGACTTTTGGGAGAGAAGACAAAGTCGAACGGGAAGGTGTTCGAGCTGCCCTCCAGCACGACCTGCGCCAAGCACCTGCAGAACTGGGCCAACAAGGCTAAAATTGGCAAGAAGGTGACCTGGCACTGCGCCCGGCACTCCTTCGGCACGAACCTGCTCATCTCCGGGGCGGACGTGCGTTCGGTCTCGGGCCTGCTCGGGCACTCCAGCCTGGTGGAGACCCAGAAGTACGTGAGATTGGTTGAGTCGCTCAAGGAAAAAGCAGTAGAGAAGCTGCCCGAGATTGTTTTCTAGTTTAAGTGGAAGTATCTTAATTTAGATTGGGTTAAGGTCATTTAAAGTACCATACTTTAGTAATTCCCTGAAATATTTTCGGTCTACGGGAAAAATATTTTAGGCCATTTCTTTTCACTTTATTTACAGGTAATACCACTTTACTGATAGGTAGTTTGCTTTTATTGGAAACAGCTTGTCTTTTGTATTTAGGCGACGTTTAGTATGGTTGGTTATAAGCTTTATGAGCTTTAAATTGCATGCGTAATCAGATCATATAGCAACAGTGATTATGATGCAACGTTCTTATCCCTATTCGGTGAATTGTAGTGGGCAAGGCTACATTCGATCAGAAAGGGCATTAATTTATTTGTTAAATGAAGAAGGCCGTGATTATTGAGTATATCAATTTCCACGGCTTCCTTCGGCAATCTTATTAATGATGAATAAAATCGTCAACTATCTTGCCCAGATTGAAGCTCTATTAAAGGTTCAATCAGCATCTTCAAAAAAGGTGCTTACTGTAGATGAGGCCTCGAAGTACCTTGGCCTATCCGATTCCATGCTCTACAGCCTCACAAGCCAGCGGCTCATCCCTCACTCCAAACCATCCGGGAAAAAGGTTTTCTTTGATAGGGAAGACCTTGAGCGCTGGGCGCTCAGCAACCGCGTCCGCACCATTGAGGAAATCCAGCATCAGTCCAACGGGAGGAAACCTAAAAGCAATTAGCCATGCAAGAGATTAGACTGATCCAGCTCCAGACACAGGAGCTGCGGATGATCGTGCGCGAGGAGTTGCGCCGGGTACTCTCCGAGACTGGGCTTCTTAAAGCAATCGGTTTGCACGAGGAGCTGCTCACCATCGAGCAGGCCGCCCAGATGCTGGGCCTGGCCAAGTCCACCATCTATGTGCTCACCTCTAGGCAGGAGATCCCCTGCTTTAAGAAGTCCCGCCGTCTTTATTTCAGGAGGAGCGAACTCCTCACTTGGGTAGAGGCTGGAAGAAGGAAGCCTGACGGAAAAGAGACGGTTTCACCCTCTAACAGCCACTCTGATGAATAATGAGAACCCGCTGCTGCAGATCAGCCAGCTGGTCGAGAGTACTGCAGCCATGGTGGCCTTACACAGCAGAAGGTTGGAGGTATACCTGAAGAGCACCTATGACCCGATGGAGGTGAGGCAGAAAAGGATAAACCATGTGCGGGAGCTGGAATCGCTACATCAGAAACTCGTGTCTGTGCGACACCTTCTGCCTCAGTCCCTTTTATCGGAACTACTGACAATCCATGCCCTCTTTATGGAAGATCCGGAGCTGACCGGAGCCATTGTGGAGATAAGGCGGAAGGGCGTGGCCTTTGTCCCGTCCAAGGCCGGGAGAACCACCCTCACCATCACTTTATATTAATTCAAATCAATGCAGATACAAGTTAACACATCAATGGATCCCGACTCGCTGCAGACTCTTATGCTCCTGAGAAATTCCCGGGAGCGCCTGAGGGAACGGGTGAAAGGAGAGATCATCTTCGCAAAGCCTCTGCTTTTATTTCAAGAACGGGGCATCATCTACCCGAACACCATAAACATCATCCAGGGAAAGACGGGCGTGCACAAGAGCCGCCTGGTGGAGGCGATCTGCGCCACCCTGCTGGCCAGAGAGCCCGGCCATTCCCCGAACTCCATCGGATTCAGCCGGGTGGAGCCCGCCCAGCGGTTCAGGGTACTGTACGTGGACACGGAGAGGAACGAGCGGGACCAGTTCCCGTTCGCCCTCCAGCAGATTAAGCGCATGGCAGGTTTCGGGATGGGGGACGAGGTGCCCGAGTTCGATTTCTTCTCCCTCATCCAGGTGCCCAGGCTCCGGCGCTACCAGGCGCTTGAGCTCTACCTGACCTTAGACCTGGAGAGGGTGCCGGGCGTGGAGACGGTGGTGGTGTTGGACGTGATCACGGACTGCGTGGCCAACTTCAACAACCCCGACGACAGCATGCTCCTGCTGGATTTCCTGAACCAGCAGATCTCCCACCACAACATCACCTTCGTTTGCGTGATCCACGAGAACCCGGCCGGGGGAGACAAGCCCAGAGGGCACGTGGGCACCGAGCTGATGAACAAGTCCAGCTCCCAGGTGCAGATCGCCTTCGAGCAGGACAGCAAAAGGAAGGAGACTGAGCTGATAAAGGTGACGACACTCAAGAACAGGGTCATGGCCAAGCAGCCACCCGTGTACATGCGCTTTGATGCAGACAGACACGAACTGGTGTTGGCCGAGGAGGAGCTGATCCGGCAGGGGGAGGATGACCGAAGAACAAAGCTCAGCCAGGGGACATTGCTATCATTCCTCTCGGTTAATCTGAAGGAGCCCATTGCCAGCGGGGATTTGCTCTCGCTGGTGATGGATGAGTTCGACTGCAGCAGGACCACCGCCCTGGCCCGGGTGAAGGAGCTTTTGCAAGAGGGGAACCGGCAGCTTATCTCCGCGAATGTGACAGGACCAAGGCTGGAGAAGCAGAGGCGGGGGAGGAACGAGTTCTACTCGATAGTCATCCCCAACTAGGTGTCTTTAACCGATAGGTACAGGTGCAATGGCCCTTATAGGCGCGTTGCACCTGTACCTATTTTTTTATGACTGATCCGCATGCCTTTTAGGCCTCACTTTACGCAAATCCCATATAAAACCAAGTCAGAGCAATAACGAATTACTTTAATCTGCTTTGACGGAGATTGATCCCAGATGCACTTGGATATAGGTTAAAATAACCATAACACCACCTACTGAAAATGAGGTAGAAAATAAGTGTGAAGGATCTGATGCGGCTATTCCTAAGCTTTAGGTTTGGGGAACCAACTTAAAGCATAAAAACTATGGAAAAAAGACAGGATCCCCTCACCGGGGAGGAGTTCATCCCGGCCAGGCGCAACCAGCGCTTCGCCAGTCGGGAAAACCAGGTGCGCTACAACAACCTGGTCGCTCAGGGAAAGCGTGATGCCAAACGCGAAGTGGACAGGGTCTTGGACATGAACCGGACGATCCTTTTGCGCTTGCTTGGGGAGGCCAAGAGTGCGACCCACAGTCAGGAGTATCTTGCCGGGGCCGGCTTCGATTTCAGTGCCTTCACCCAGGTGTTTAAGGTAGACGGGGGGCAGCGCATCTCCGTCTATGATATGGCTCTAAAGCCGCTGGGAGATGGCCGATTTACCATCACAAGATGTTAAGATGGGAGAAGTATTGGAAATCGGTCAGTTCGGGGATTTGCTACCATTGGCGTCCTTGCCGCCAGTTGTACATAAGGATAATGGATCAGGATTTTTGGTTTTACTACTCTTCCTGCTTTTGGCTTTTTTTGTTCTTTGCCTGGTCCTGACCCTTTTAAAGAAAGAGGACCAGGCGAGAAAAAAACACTAAAGTATTTACTTAATCAACTTGTACTTACCTGCCTTAATTTTTTTATAAGGCACAGTTAGGAATTGGACTTGGTTTTTCTAGCAAATTTCTAAGTTCGATTTTCTAACTGAGAAAGTTACAGTTCCTTTTTAGGAAGCACAGTTGGACTTGGTAGCAAACCGAACACAAATCGACAATAATGACCCTTGAAAAATAGAAAATAACTAAACAATCAGTAATTAGAAAGCACGTCTTAGGCAAGCTTAGCAGGCCTCAATACAAAGAACTGATGTTGACTTGGCCAGTGAGTTTAACAACCCCATTGGAACCGACGCGCATGAAGTTTTCATCATCTTATTGCTCACGTTATACGATAGAGCCATTTGATCTTTCAGAGGAAGAATTAAGGCTGTATGTTAACCTACTTTTCTTTAAGGCAACCAACTTTCTTGAATAATGCATTACAAGGATACATGGAATCTTCATATCATAATCAAATTACTGTATTCGCCAATTCATAAAATAGTTTCAACATATAAGCTTCCTTTCTTAAATAAAGTTAATAAAGCTACAACGCTATTAAAGCCAGTGTCTATTGGGCCTTATTTGACAAGAACCTGGAAGTGCCGTACGGTGAAGAGGAGTTAGAGCTGAAACAGCTACCGATGCTGGTCATTTTATAAACTGAGCTTGCCTACCAAAATAGTATTGAATTAATACTTACCTTTTCAATATTGAGGATATGAAATATTAAACTCATCTAACTTATACCAAACCCTTTATGAACAAGCATTATTTACTCTCTCAGACCAAATCAACTGGTTCTGCCTATCTGTTCTTCCTGCTCTTCGGCGCGCGCTACATCTATCTTGGCAAAATAGCCGTCCAGATCCTATTTTGGACCAAGCTGGTGGCCTTGGCATCTAGGCGCTGATAGACCTTTCACCATGCCCGGCAAAGTGGCTAGGCACAACGCCCCTATCTTCCAGCAAGTGGAGCAACTTGAAAACAGGAGAAGGAAGCTAAGCACTTAAGACAAATGCAGATGATGCCTGTTGCATCTGGAAGATAGCCGCAACCAGCAAATTTTGATCTTTTCTTACAGCCTTCTTATTATTGATTAACACTGGCTATAGAGCAGACGATGAGGATGTAATCAGGCTTCAGTTTGATTTAGAGATGTGTAAGATGCCGCATGATGGACTTTTCCAGCAGATAAAGGGAAAAGAGTAAATTATCCACCTATTAAAAAACAAATAATCGCATGAATAGAATATTTACTAAAGATGAAATCAATAGTGTATTGGGGAAAGAGAGCTTTTGGAATCCAACAAGGCTGGTGAACACGGTTGGGTATGTCTATGGCATCCCAGCTTTTGACACCTTGTTGGATGGGAAACTTTTTACTGAGGCTGGTGCATTAATCAACATTATGCAAAGGCCCAACGGCTTACAAATAGAGATGGCCAGAAATCTTAAGTGGCACTCTGTTCCGCTTCTAACGTCTAACATCACTGAAATCTCCCTGGAAGACAAAGAGCAGATCAAGGTGCAGAAAGAAAAGTCTGTCATCGGCCGCTCCATTGTGGGCGGTTTGCTTCTGGGGCCGGTGGGTGCTGTCGTTGGCGGGATGAGCGGAATAGGCACAAAAGAGGTGAAAGGCGAAATGCCCGACTTGATGATTTCCATCAAACACAACTCTAATGGACCGGAGGAGGTGATCGTATTTTCTTGCAAGTACAAGGACCGCAAAGAGGTAGAGAAGTTTTTCAAAGCGCAAAGTGCATTTGTAAAAACACCTGCAACTACCTAAGTCCCAACCCGACCATGGAAACGAAAATAAAGCAGCTCCAGCAGTTATTGCTGTGCCAGGAGGAGATGCGTGCAGTAAAACAGACTGACCCGCGCCCAGTGCTGGACCAGATAAAGACAACCAAACATCTTATTGAAAGCATTGAGGAGACGGTGCCCGGTTCCATACGCCGCGCAGAAAGAGAGCTTTATTATGCTGAAGACCAAGCATTAAAAGCCCAAGGGGATGATGCCGTCTATACAGCGTATGCCGCCGTTACCATGTTCCTTTCTGAAATAAACTCCTTACCCGAATAAATCCACTCCTCCATGAATGTTGAAAGCATTTTACAAAAGATAAACCTGTTTGAAGAGCTAGTCACTAAATCAGGCTTTAAAAGAGACCTGGTTGACTTCATAAACGCCTTGCAACAGCCTCAAAACAGGAATATAAAATTCATGACAGAGGTCTCAATTGCAATTGAGCGTCATTGGATGCAAGCGATGAACAACTCCCTTCCTACGGAATTGAAGCTTATTTTAAAGGATTCCGAGCCGTTTACAGAAACCGACTTCCTTGCTCAGATTGAAGATATAAACTCTGATGCAACTCTGGACGCTGCATCCTATTATAATAAGCTTTACGGCACAATCACCTCCCTCAATCAAAAAATGGAGGTGAACATCACGGAGCTAAATGTTGTAAAAAACTTCTTCAAGAAATATTCCAACGCTGTAGACGAGTCACTGGCTTTGGATGAGCAACACGCTCTGATCTCGCTTATATTCAAAGACCTGCAGTCGACAGGGAGTCTCAAGGAGTTTTCCAAGGTACTCCACCGTTGGAACAGAGCCCTGCTGGTTTACCACACGCTTCTGCAATCAGACCCGCCAAAGGATATTGAAATAGCTGAGATCCAAAACGGATCAATAGATGTGGTTTTAAACCTGAACTTTGACATTGCGGTTGATCTTGCAAGCTTGGTCCAGACGGGAATGACTGTATATGGGTTGTATCTGGCCTATAAAAAGGGACTCGGCAAGCAGATAATTGAAAGTTACATGGGTAACCAGAAGCTTATCGCCAATGAGGCAGAGAGAGAGAAGCTAATGCTTGAAAATGTGAAAGAGTCGGTATACAACAAAGCCTTGGAACAGCATGCGGAACGGTTAAAAAAGGATAAGAAGATAGAAAAAACGGGGGTTGAGAAGAAGGCAGCTGAAATCACAAGGATCATAACCGATCACATCGTTAAGGGAAACTCTGTCAAGCTGATGTTGCCTCCCTTCCCTGATGTAGATGAAGAGGACGGGGTTGATCCAGATGAGTACAAAGAATGGGTGGCCGCCGATGAATTATCAAAGGGCTTGAGACAGGCTACCGCCGTGGCCAATGCCAATTACAAGTTGCTTTCAACCGAGGATAAACAGCTATTATTGGATAAATATTCTATTAAAGAGGACGGGGAAAACAAGTAACAAAACCTGCTCTAACATCTTGTAAACTAATCATATAAAGCTACGGAAAACCGTGGCTTTTTTTCGCACGCGCTTTCCTGAAAGGCATTCTACGACTCTAATCAAACCTTTAGCCCCATATATACCAGACCCCAAACAAGCGTTCCCAGTGTGATGATGATTGCCAACCAAGTGGATGACAATTGCTAGTTAGCCTTTAATAAGTCTTTCAATTTGGTGGTGTAGCATGGCGAGAGGTTGCTGTTCTGCATCTGCCATTTGCCGCTGGTGCCCTGCACCCCATAGAACACTGACTTGAACCCGTAGCGCTCCCTAAGCCCGTCCAGCGTCTTCATTAAGTTAGAATCCCTCTGTCTGGTGTCCGGCTCAAAGAGGCTCTGTTGCACCTGGTTGGCCGGGCAGATACCGGAGACGATGACGCCGGTCTTCTTGTAGCGGAAGCCTTCACGAAAGATGACTCTTAGCGCTTCCAAGGCGGCGGGCAAAATCACCAGCTCACTGCTGCTGGGGCTGTCCAGTCTCACCGTGCGGCTGTTGAAGTACATCTGGCTATCCTGCCCGAACCGGCTCGTTTCCAGAAAGACAGTGAAGGCCATGGCGCAGCTCTTCTGCTTCCTCAGCTTAAAGGCACAGCGCACGGCGTGGGTGCTCAGCGCCTCCTCAATATCGCTCAACTCAGTCAATGCCTCCCCGAAGCTGCGGGAGGTGCAGATGTTCTGCTTCGCGGGTGGCATCGTCTCCAGATCCAGGCACGGCTCCCCCCTAAGTTCCTTCACGGTTCTGAGGCCCAAGATGGTCAGGTGCTTTTTGATGAAACTGTCTGTCTGCCTGGTCAGGTCATAGGCGGTGTTTACGCCGAACTGGGAAAGCTTCCTGGCGTAGCGCCGGCCGATACCCCACACGTCGCCTATCTCCGTCGCCTTCAGTGCCGCCTCTATGTGTTTGGGATCCGTCAGCACCAGCATCCCGTTCGCCTTCTTTGATTTCTTGGCCACCCGGTTCGCCAGCTTGGCCAGAGTCTTGGTCCGGGCCACGCCCACGGCCACCGGGATGCCCGTCGCCCGGGGCACCCGCTCCCAGATGGCGCGGGCGTACTTCTCAATATCGACGTCCAGGAAGTTGCCCAGGTCCAGGAAGGACTCGTCGATGCTGTAGACCTCCACATGGGGGGAGTACTCAGAGAGCACCAGCACCACGCGCCGGCTCATGTCCCCGTACAGCTCATAGTTGCTGGAGAACACGTGAATCCCGTGGAAGGCAATGGCGTCCTTTATCTCGAACAGCGGAGCGCCCATCTGGATGCCGCAGGCTTTGGCCTCGTTGCTGCGGGCGATCACGCAGCCGTCGTTGTTGGAGAGCACCACAATTGGCTTACCGTTGAGCTGGGGCTGAAAGACGCGCTCGCAGGAGGCGTAGAAGTTGTTGCAGTCCACTAGGGCAAAGAGGCTGGTCATGGCCCTACAGCTTACGGTGAATGCCCACCACCACGCCCCAGAACATGCCCTGCTCAGGGGAGTCTATTCTGATGGGCTGGTAGGTTGGGTTCTCAGAGTCTAGGTAGGTGGCTTCTTTTTCTATCCTCAGCCGCTTGATGGTAAAGCCCCCGTCCACGAAGGCCATCACGATATTCCCGCTGAAAGGCTTTATGTCTTTGTTCACGATGGCCAAGTCCCCTGGGAGGATGCCAGCACCAGTCATTGAGTCACCTACTACTTCTACTAGGAAAGTGGAGGCGGGGTGGTTCGAGGCGTAGGTGTTGAGGTCGATCGGCTCGGAGCCGTAGTCTGACGCGGGGCTGGGGAAGCCGGCCCTGACGGTGGTGGTGAAGAGCGGCAGCGTATTTCCTTGGTCTATGATGACTAGGAACCGGTGCTCCTCAATCGGGTGTAGTGGGATGACAGTTGCCTCCATGCGTTCTTGCTTTAAAGTCGCATTTTACGAACAATATTAGCAAAAGCTATAAATTTGGCTAAAAATACTAGTAAATATAAATGTCAGATTATTAATAGGACCAAGTATCAAGACGCTACCAAGAGTACTAAACTCTGCACAAGAAATTGCCATCCAATGCCTTAAGGCTATCCCATTAAGGCCATAGTAAAAATATCTGTACTCTACCTTACTGCCCAAAAAGCTTTAGATAACTTTATTTAGACTTAGAAAACCACAGAACTATAAATACTTCTAAATAGCTTTCCCATACGGTATATGCATGTAAAATAAGGTCTTTACAACTTTAAAATTAATTCTAAGATTAAATAGGGTATTGCATTGATTATGAGCCGAATTAAAAATTTTTTGGCCAACGACAAGTTCACAATAGAGAAGCTCGAATAAAGGATTTCATTTTCTTCCTCTAACTTGTAAGGTTAATCTGGTATCAAGTACCACAGCGCCCTTTCATTACCCATCACCCGCATGTCTGAAAACAACAAGAAACAACTGGAACAGCAACTCTGGAACATAGCTAATACCCTGCGCGGCAAAATGGACGCCGATGAGTTCCGGGATTATATATTAGGCTTTATCTTCTACAAGTACCTGTCTGAGAAGATGGAGCTGTACGCCAACAAAATCCTGACGGAGGACGGCCTTACCTACCATGACATAGACGAGACCACCGAAGAAGGGCAAGAGTACCTGGAGGCTATTAAGGAAGAGGCGGTGCATAGCCTGGGCTACTTCCTGAAGCCGTCTGAGCTGTTTAGTGAGATGGCGAAGAAAGGCAACTCTGACAACAAGGAAGAAGGCGCCAGCAACTTTATCCTGGACGAGCTCACGCAGGTGCTCAAGCACATTGAGCAGAGCACCATGGGCACTGAGAGCGAAGATGACTTCAACAAGCTGTTCGAGGATTTGGACCTGACTTCTACCAAGCTGGGCCGTACCGAGGCCGCCAAGAATGAACTTATAGCCAAAGTGCTGGGTCACCTGGACAAGATTGACTTCAAGCTGGAAGAAACCGAGGCCGATGTGCTGGGCGATGCCTATGAGTACCTAATTGGGCAGTTCGCGAGTGGGGCGGGCAAGAAGGCCGGTGAGTTCTACACGCCGCAGGAAGTGTCTAAAGTGCTAGCTAAGCTGGTGACCACGGGCAAGACCAAGCTAAAATCTGTGTATGACCCTACCTGCGGCTCGGGCTCGCTATTGTTGCGTGTTGCCAAAGAGGTGCAGGAGGTTTCCAAGTTCTACGGACAGGAGCTGAACCGCACCACCTACAACCTGGCCCGCATGAACATGATTCTGCATGACGTGCACTTCCAGAAGTTTGACATCAGGCAGGACGATACCCTGGAGCACCCGCAGCACCTGGGGCAGGAGTTTGAGGCCATTGTGGCTAATCCGCCTTTTTCGGCGCAGTGGAGTGCTAACCCTTTGCATATGTCTGATGACCGCTTCAGCCAGTACGGCAAGCTAGCTCCAGGTTCCAAAGCAGATTTCGCATTTGTGCAGCACATGGTGCATCACTTGGCCGAGAACGGAACTATGGCACTGGTATTGCCACATGGCGCGCTGTTCAGGGGCGGTGCCGAAGGGCACATCCGACAGTATCTTATTGAAGACCGAAACTACTTAGATGCTGTGATTGGCTTGCCGGCCAACATCTTCTACGGTACTTCTATACCAACCTGTATTTTGGTGCTTAAGAAATGCCGCGAGCAAGCTGATAATATTCTTTTCATAAATGCCAGCCAGCATTATGGCAAGGAGAAAACGCAGAACTATTTGCGGGTAGAGGATATTGAGAAGATTATTTCTACCTACCGTGAGCGCTACCCTGAAAATAAATATAGCTATGTAGCCCCTTTGAGCGAGGTAAAGGAGAATGGCTATAACCTGAACATTCCGCGCTACGTGGACACTTTTGCCGAGGAAGAAGCAACAGACTTGCAGGAAATAGCAAACTCCCTATTTGAACTGGAAGAAGAAATGCAACAGACAGACAGCATTATTGCTGGTTTTTGTGAGGAGTTGGGAATTACTAAACCTTTTTAAATGATGGAAGCAGAAGTAGTAGAATTAATAACAGAGGTGAAGAAAGTGCCAATGTTACGGTTCCCTGATTTTAAAGCTGAATGGAAAAAAAATCAACTGGGTTCTTTTACGAAGATTTATGATGGTACCCACCAAACTCCAATATATACAGAAACTGGAATCCCATTTTATAGTGTTGAGCAAATAACAGCAAATGACTTCGAGAATTGTAAAAAGATTTCTGAAGAGGTATATGAGAGGGAGTGTAAAAGAGTAAAATTAGAGAAAGGAGATATCTTGATGACAAGAGTTGGAGATGTTGGTACCTCTAAATACTTTGATTGGGACGTAAAAGCTTCTTTTTATGTAAATGTTGCAGTAATTAAAAAATCAGAAGCAGCAAATAATAGGTTTATTGACCAATATATAAAATCTTCTTTTTTTCAAAAAGAGCTTTATAAAAGAACAATTCATGTAGCCTTCCCAAAAAAAATTAATTTAGGCGAAATTGGAAAGTGCAGCGTAAATCTCCCTTCTTTATTAGAACAAGATAAAATAGCATCATTCCTTACTTCTGTTGATGATAAAACACAGCAGCTTGCCAAAAAGAAAGACCTGTTAGAGAAGTATATGAAAGGGGTGATGCAGCAAATCTTCTCTCAGCAGATTCGCTTCAAGGATGAAAATAGGCAGGATTTTCCAGAATGGGAAGAGAAGAAGCTAGGACAGGTTTTTGAACGGGTAAAGACCAAAAATGCAAAGAACAATAAGAATGTCTTAACTATTTCGGCGCAGCAAGGCTTAGTCAATCAAGAAGACTACTTTAATAAATCTGTTTCAGCTGAAAATGTAACTGGTTACTACTTGTTACATAAAGGTGACTTTGCATATAATAAAAGTTACTCAAAAGGCTATCCTATGGGTGCAATAAAGAGGCTAACAAAGTATGACAAAGGTGTTGTTTCAACTTTATACATCTGTTTCAAAATCAAAGATGGAAGTTCTGAAGCATATTATGAGCAGTACTTTAATAGTGGTTACCTAAATAGTGAATTACAAAAAATAGCCCAAGAAGGTGCTCGTAATCACGGCTTGCTTAATATGAGTGTGGTTGAGTTCTTTAATGACATTGAGCTACCAAGGCCTTCGGAATCTGAGCAACTAAAGATTGCTGCATTTTTGTCTGCTATTGATAATAAAATAGAATTAGTAACGACCAAACTGGAACAAGCCAAGCTGTTCAAGAAGGCCTTGTTACAGCAGATGTTTGTATAAAAATATGGTAACAACAGAAAACTTAAACCATCTTCTAGGCCATTCTAAAACTATCATTAGTCATCAACGCGAGTTAAAAGCCGCACGAGGAGAGACCTTCAATGTTTTCTCTGTCCTTAGTTTGGAGCGTAGAGAGAATAAGACGCATTCAGCTTTCTTAGCCGAATTATTGAATCCCAAAGGCACTCACTTGAAGGGAAGTATATTCTTAAAGCTTTTTCTGAAAGTAATTGGTGATAAGGACTTAGATACTTCAAATGCACAAGTTAAGGTAGAGCATCATATCGGAACAATAAATGATGTGGCAAAAACGGGAGGCAGAATTGATATTTATATCTGTGATAAAAAAGGATATTCCATATCAATAGAGAATAAAATTGACGCTGGTGACCAGAATGCCCAAGTAGAACGATACTGTAATTTTAAGAAGGGTACTAATAAAGTATATTACCTCACACTTAAAGGAACAGAACCTTCTAGCTCTAGTTGTGGCGAGCTTAAAAGTGGTCAAGACTTTCAAGTTATTTCATACAAGGAGCAGGTTCATGAATGGATGACAGCCTGTTTAAAGGAGTCTGTTGACCATCCTATACTTCGGGAAACCATAAAACAATACAAGATTCTTATTCAGAAACTAACCTCTATAATGGACAAAAGCCATCAAAACAAGCTGAATGATTTAATGCTCACCCATATTAGGGAAGCTGCTTACATATCTGAAAATTTTGCAAAGGTTAGTGGTGCCATTAAAGAAAAATTAAGACAAGCAGTCATTACTAAACTAAAAGAAGTACTTGACCCTAAATATGTGGTATATCCTGGACATCCGGCTGATAAGTACTACTCCCAAATATGGATAAAATATGATGGGCTTGAAAAAAGCAATATGTTTTTTGGGGTAGAGTCTTTCAGTGGCCAAGGTCACAAGGGTGGAGCCCTCTTTTTAGGTGTGTACAGTTTGAACGGTAAGAAAAACGAGTATACCATTAAAAGTGAACGCTTTACAAATAATTGGTATAACCTGTCAGAGATACCTAATTATGAACAGTTTAGTATGAATTTAGCAAATCCTGAAACCCTTCAAAAGCTTCATTCAGATAGTGCCTTTAAGGAGGAGCTTGTTAACCATATAGTTTCTGAAGTTGAAGCTTATCTTCAACTCAATGATAAACCATTACATGACTTTTTAACGTCAGTAAAATAATGGGCACACAACCGGAGCAGGTACTGGAAGATAATTTGGTAAAGCAGTTGCAGGAGCTGGGCTATGCCTTTGTAGCTATCAAAGACGAGACCGCTTTACTGAAGAACCTGAAGAGCCAGCTGGAGAAGCACAACCAAGTCACCCTCACCGATAAGGAATTCGGGCGCGTGCTCAACCACCTGAACAAGGGCGTTGTCTTTGACCGGGCCAAAATCCTGCGAGACAAGATGCAACTCACCAAAGACAACGGCGAGAGTATCTACCTGGAGTTCATTCAGCAGGAGCACTGGTGCCAGAACCAGTTCCAGGTAACGCATCAGGTAAGCATGGCAGGCGCGTACAAAAACCGCTATGACGTCACACTGCTGGTGAACGGCCTGCCTTTGGTGCAGGTAGAGCTCAAGCGCCGAGGCCTGGAACTGAAGGAGGCGTTCAACCAGGTAAACCGCTACCAGCGGCACTCCTTTGGGTCTTCCCATGCTTTGTTCCAGTACGTGCAGCTGTTTGTCATCAGCAATGGGGTTAACACCAAGTACTACGCCAACAACAAGCACCAGACCTTTAAGCAGACCTTCTACTGGGCAAACAAGGAAAACAAGCTCATCACGCAGCTAGAGGCCTTCACCAAAGCTTTCCTGGAGCCTTGCCACCTGTCTAAGATGTTGACCAAGTACATTGTGCTCAATGAAACGCACAAGGTACTCATGGTGCTCAGGCCATACCAATATTACGCCACCGAGGCTATCATTGACCGCGTGAAGAACACAGACAAGAACGGCTACATCTGGCATACCACCGGCTCGGGCAAAACGCTTACCTCGTTCAAGGCCAGCCAGACTCTCATGCAGCTACCCAAGGTGAATAAAGTGGTGTATGTGGTAGACCGCAAAGACCTTGATTTTCATACCAGCCAAGAATTCAACAGCTTCTCGGCGGGAAGCGTAGACGGCACCGATGACACCAAGGCGCTGGTGAACCAGCTTTCGGGCAACACCAAACTTATTGTCACCACCATCCAGAAGCTCAACACGGCCATCAGTAAACTGCGGTTTTTGCCTAAAATGGAAAAACTACAGGAAGAACGCATCGTCTTCATCTTTGACGAGTGCCACCGTAGCCAGTTCGGGGAGACCCACAACCGCATCAAGAAGTTCTTCCCCCAGGCGCAGATGTTTGGCTTTACCGGCACACCCATCTTTGCTGAGAATGCCGTGAAGAATGAGCTAGGCAAGCGCACCACCAAAGAACTCTTTGACGAGTGTCTGCACAAGTACCTCATCACTGATGCCATCAAAGACGAGAACGTGCTAAAGTTCAGTGTGGAGTACATTGGCCGCTACAAAGAGAAGGAAGGTAGTACTACCAACATTGACATTGAGGTAGAGGACATAGACACCAAAGAACTGCTGGAATCACCGCAGCGCCTGGAGAAAATAGCGGATTATATTCTGGAGAACCATGCCCGCAAAACCCACAGCCGCAGCCTTACCGGTATGTTCTGCGTGAGTAGCGTAGACGTGCTCATCCGGTACTATGAGCTTTTCAAAAAGCGCAAAGACGAAGGCAAGCACAACCTCAAAATAGCTACCATCTTCAGCTTCACAGACAACGAGGAAGACAAAGGCGCCAACGGCATCTTGCCAGACTATGAAGAGGACGGTCTATCTATGGCCGCTGACCCGGCCGCTCCCTATACTGCCAATAGCCACACCCGCGAGAAGCTGGACGCGTTCATCACAGATTATAATACCCTGTTCAATACTAAATTCTCTACCAAAGACAGCCAGAGTTTCTACAACTACTACAATGACATCTCTAAGCGGGTAAAGAAGAAAGAGATAGACCTCCTGCTGGTGGTGAACATGTACCTTACCGGCTTTGACAGTCCGCCGCTCAACACGCTCTATGTAGACAAGAACCTGAAATACCACGGGCTCATTCAGGCCTACAGCCGCACCAACCGCCTGTACACCGAGCAGAAGTCGCACGGCAACATCATCGTGTTCCGGAACCTCAAGCAAGCGACCGATGATGCCATCGCGCTATTCTCTAATAACAATGCGAAAGAAGACATTGAAGCTATCATCTTAGAGCCATATGAAGTCTATGTGGCCAAGTTTAACGAGGCTTGCCTGGACTTATTGAAGATTGCGCCCACTGTCAAAAGCGTAGACTCCCTGCCCAGCGAGGACGAGGAACTGGAATTCGTGAAAGCCTTTAGGGAGCTCATGCGCCTAAAGAACGTGCTCACCACCTTCGCCGACTTCAGCTTCGAGGACCTGTCCATGGCCGAGCAGCGTTTCGAGGACTACAAGAGCAAGTACCTGGACCTCTATGACAAAGTAAAGACCGGCACCGCCAAAGAGAAGGAGTCCATTTTGAACGATGTGGACTTTGAGCTGGAGCTCATACACCGCGATGAGATTAATGTCGCCTACATCCTCAAGTTGCTGGCCAAACTAAATGGTGCCACGCCTGAAGACCAGCAAAAGCAGAAGAAAGCCATCCTGGACATGCTCACCGGCGAGGCCACCCTCCGCAGCAAACGCGAGCTGATTGAGAAGTTCATAGAAGAGAACCTCCCCCACATTGAAGACGCCGACGAAGTGCCCGAAGCCTTTGAAACCTTCTGGGCCCAGGAACAGCAAAAAGCATTAGCCGCCATCAGTCAGGAAGAAAAACTTGACCCCATGAAACTGCAAGCTCTGTTAGGTAATTACCTGTTCACAGAACGTAAGCCGCTACGGGATGATGTAATTGACATGGTGGAGGTAAAGCCATCATTATTGCAAAGGAAGGCAGTTTATGAACGGGTACTGGATAAGGTGGTAGGTTATGTGGATACTTTCATTAACGGCATGGGCGTCAGAGTTTAGTTTATTATTAGTAGATATATTAAGTGAAAAATCTATTTCTTAAGCATTTATAAAAGACATGTACTTAATAAATCCAGATACCAATAGCCTCTCAAAAGTAGACCAGGTTACTTTTACTGACTTACAATATTCTGAGAGATATCATTTGCAGGAATGGCTTGCTAAAAACCCAGAAACCCTAGGCGAGGACTTTCTTATCATCCAAAAGGAGTTCAGTGGCTTTGACGACACGTCAGAGCGCTTGGACCTTTTGGCCTTGGATAAACAGTACAACCTTGTGGTGATTGAGAATAAACTAGATGATTCAGGGAGGGACGTTGTTTGGCAAGCGTTGAAATATGCCTCCTATTGCTCCACATTGAGTGGAACTGATATCATCCAAATCTACCAAGGGTATTTAGAAAAGTACTTTCCCGGGGAGCAAGCAATTGAAAAGCTTCATACATTCTTTGAAAACGATGACGATTATGAGCAAAAGCTAAACCAGGAGAATAGCTTGAGAATAGTCTTAGTCGCTGCCAGATTTAGGAAAGAGGTGACATCCACTGTGTTATGGCTTTTGAATTATGGTATCAAGCTACAGTGCCATCGTGTGACTCCCTATAAGATGGGGGAAAAAGCTCTCTTGAATGTCGAGCAGATTATTCCATTGCGCGATGCTGAGGACTACACAATCCGATTGGCCAAGAAGGCGCAGGACTTGGCCCAGGTCCGCCAGACAAGCAGTCATCGCCATGATCTGAGGAAGGAGTTCTGGTTGCAACTCTTACCTGAGATTAACAAAAGAACCTCTCTATTCCAAAACATCAACGCAACTAAAGACCATTGGCTCTCAGCAGGATCTGGAATGCGGAGCTGTCCGTATTCATTTAATATTACCTGGCAGTCAGCATCTGTGATGCTGAACTTCACAAAGGAAAGCAAGGCAGAGAATGATGCCCTTTTCCTTATGATGTTAACGCGCAGGGACGAGATTGAGAAAGCCTTTGGAGAAGTACTTATATGGGATACACTAGACGGCAGAAAGTCCAGCAGGATTGAATTCAAAAAAGAAGGCCTTAATTATTTTGAAAAGAGCCAATGGCCTGAGATAATATCCTTTTTGGTTGATGCAATGGTGCGTCTTGAAAAGGCATTAAAGAAACAACTATCACAAGTGGCCTCTCAGGTTTCTACGCAGAATTTACATGCATTGCCTTCAACAGTTTGAAGCAATTAAACCTAGGTCTAAGTGTCTATTCTGAAACTAGTTTACTTTGGGCAACGCCCTAGCTTTGGGATTAATTTCCATGATGAAAAATAAGCTGGCTTTTGTAACTCCATTTAGTAAAGGTTTAGCCAGAGTAATATATAATAATGATTCCAGGGTCCACCGCTGATTCTGGGGTATTTGTAAGCAGGGTGGGAGTTATAACTGATTTCCCCAACTGAAAACTTTAAGAAGACTTGGAGATTGTAATAGGTCACTTTCTGATTAAACATATCCTCCGTTATAGGAAGATAAACTCATAAAAGTGGGAAGGCATTTCTTCATTTTATATAAAATAAAGAGGCCACCCTCCCGAGGTGGCCTCTTCTAGATAAGGCGTAGAAATACGCCTTGCAAAGGCTGTTAGCGAGCAATCACAGAAAGTTGACTAGGCTCTCCAATGTAAGCATGGCAACCATTGTGGGCAAATTTATGGTTTTGATCCATAGACTGTACACCCGTTACCAGGAACTCTCCTTTTTCTGCTTCTACTAGGTTGAAGGCTCCTGCTGGTACGACCATTTACCTAAACAAAAACATGGCTCTGGTCAGAAAGTCAAAGAGAAGTAGACAGAGGATGTGTCATGCCCTAGGAGAGGAACCGCGGTTAGTTTACTTTTTCCCTTAGATAGTTTTCGTTCCGCCAGGTTGTACAACAGCAAAGAGCCTTTGGCAGACAGATAACCAAGGGCTGCACCCGCCATCACATCGGTAGCCCAATGGGCGTTGTCGTTGATGCGGGAGATTCCCACCAGCGTAGCCAAGCCGTAGGCCAAAGGTGAGACCACCCATTGTTTACTGCCATACACGGAAGAAACTGAGGTGGCCAAGGCGAAGGCCACAGTGGTATGCGAGGAGGGGAAGGAGGTGTTGTCTGACACTTCCATACCCCAGTCATAAAAATGGTTTTCGTTGGTACTGCTGGGCCGGTAGCGGTGCACATAGTTTTTTAGAAGGCCCGTGGCACCGCCACTAATTAGCAGGCTGCCCATAGAAACAAACCCCACCTTCTGTAAGTTGGCATTTCTTAGGGCAAGCCCCACCACCGCCACTGTGCCGGAGACGGGCAGTAGCAGTCTATGTCGGCCAAGCGGTTCTACTGCCTTTGCGAACAAATCTACCGGCTGAGTTCGATGGCTTTGCATGTATTTCTGAAGCGGCTCGTCCACCCATGCATACGTGGCCGTCCAAAGCGCCCCACCACCAAGCACCAAACCTGTTACCTTAAGCGCATGTATGCTTTTAGGTTTGTGCTTGTCAGGAGCCAGTGAATCCAGGTGCGCGGATGATAATGCCAGTGAATCTACTGAAGTTGCTGGCTTTGTCTCCCCATTGGTTGGTATGGACTGGCCAAACGACCTTCCTGACAATAAAAGCAATAGGATTATCTGTGCGCTAAACAATTTCATATTGGTTGGCCAGTTTAATTATTAGTCCTTGATGATTAAGGAGTTCCCTTACTTTAAAGTAATTGCCAAGGCTATGGCATCTGCCACCAATCCTGTGTCTCGGTTGTAATGGTCATACCGTAGCTCTAGGGTATTCAGTTTCTTGATGCCCAAGATGCCATCGGCTGAGTTGTAGCGTAGGTTCAGGCCAAAGAGATGGCTCACAAACTCAGACAGGTCATAGTCGCTGGTGTAGAATTCGTTCTGACGGTCATGTTCTTTGTAGGGCGCAAAGTAGTCTGCCGCAGACTGGGTGTAGTACCGGTAGAACGGGGACACAGACAGGAAAGGCGTCAGCTTGTAGGGTAACTCTACCTCAGCGGTATGCGCGGTGATGCCCCAGTCATCTGTGTAGAAGCGGTAAAAAGTCTTGACCAGGATGCGGTCCGTGGCGAAGTAGTTTAGCCTGATGCCTACCGGAATTTTAAAACGCGTGTCAGGCAGTTTTTCTACGTTCACAGAATTGTCCGTAAAATACACCCGTTGGTAGGGCGTGGCCAACTGTCCCGTTTGGTACGCCAAATCCAGCATAGCCGACGCCTGTAAGCGTTTATTGATGACCTGAGCCAAAGAGACAGAAGCATTGTAGGAGTTGCGCGGATTAGTGCCGCCGGCGTCTGGGTTGTCAACCGGCCCCGAAGGCGTTTCCAGGGTCCTCAGTTCAATGGGGTATATCATGCTCCAGGAGTCCAGGAAAGCGCCCAGGGACAAGCCCACCTCGCGGCTGCGGTCCTTAGAGAATTTAGCGAAGTTCACGTTCACCCCTTTGGAGAAATAATCATATTCGGTAGAAACTGACAGTCCCGCGCCTATGGTATACCCTTTCACGTCGTCCTGCATGGCCCATGACAGAGAAGGGTAGATGCGGTTGTCTCTGGCCGAGGCAGAGGAAATTGTGGTAGGGTCTATCAAGTCTGAAGACGCCGAAGAGTAATGGTCGAACCCAACCTCCAGCCTATAAGAGTGCAGTCGGTTTCGGGCATCGCCGCGGGCCATGGTGATGTCAAAGACGGTGGCAATGTCGGTGAGCTCTTCGGTGCCTATGCCGCCGGTCACGGCAGAGTTGTTGCCGTCCTGGGTGTAGTAGCTGGACACGAAGTTGATTTCCTGGGTCTTGAGTTTGCGGCTTTTAAAGGCCGTGCTGTCTTGTTGAGTGACCTGCCCAAAAGAGCTGAGAATGGAGAGAAAAAAGAGCGAGGCGTGCAAATAGATCTTCTGCATCTTTTTAAGTTTTAGTTACAGCCGCAACCACCGCCCGTCTTGCCGCCGTTGGCTCCAGAAGCACCCTCGCGGTACAGCAAGAAATTCAACTCCGTCTTCTGCACCTTGCGGGCGCTCAATACCATTTCGGCGTCATTCAAATACATTTTGTTGTATTCCTGCACCGTCTGGCACGAAAAAAGGCTCCCCGCCGAAAAGAGTAGTAGGAGCCTTGCAAAAAGCCTGGTGTTATTATTCATGCGGTCACCCTTATATTTTTTGAGCAGTGTACACGGTTATCATCATCCACCACTAGGCAGGCTATGTCCCTCATCTGGTTGATGAGTTCCAGGCCCACTTTTACGCCCATTACCATGACGGGCGTGGCCATGGCATCTGCCAATTCTGCGTTGGGGCAGAGAATGGTGACGCTCTTAATACCTGTAACGGGCAATCCGGTTTTTGGATTAATGGTGTGGCTGTATTTTTTACCGTCAATGACGGCAAACTTCTCATAATTGCCAGAAGTGGCCACGGCCATGTCAGAGATGTTGAGTTGCGAGAAAGGCTGATGCTTGGCGTTAGGGTCTGCTATGCCAATGGTCCAGGGCTGCCCATTAGGCTGATGGCCCCAGGCAGTCAAGTCACCCGCGGCGTTTACAATGCCGCTTTGGACGCCCAGCTGTTGCAAGATCTGCTTGGCGCGTTCAGCGGCGTACCCTTTGCCAATGCCGCCAAAGCCAATGCGCATGCCTTTGTGCATTAAGAGTACGCTTCTTTTTTCTGGTTCAAGCAGTACGTTTTTATAATTGACCAGCCGCACGGATGCCTGGGCTACTTCTTTAGAAGGCAGGGTCGTCATGGCGGTGTCAAAGTTCCAGAGGCTTTTGTCTACGCTACCGTAGGTGATGTCAAAGGCCCCTTGGGTGAGGTCAGAGATGCGGATGGAACGGTAGATGAGGTCGTAGACCTCAGGGGAGGGGATGACGGGCGCAAGGCCGGCCATGGCGTTAATCTGGTGGGTCTCGCTGGTGTCTGAGAAGGTGGTGAGCAGCTTTTCAATGCGCTGGATCTCGGCAATGGCGGCGTCAATGACGCTATCTGCCTCCTGTTGGCTGCCGCTGGCCACCGTCAACTCAAACCGATTCCCCATCAGCTTCTGGACCCGTCTAAACAACTGGGGTGCAGGGGCCAATGGGGAATCCGAGGAGGTCATTATTTAGCAGATTTCAGTTGGGCTATAAAGGCCGGGGCGTCTTTGGCGGGAATGCCTTCCCATTTCTTCACCACTTTGCCGTTTTCGTCTAAGAGCAATGTTAAAGGAAAAATACCGCTTTTGTTATACTGTTCGGCTAGTTTTTCATTGAGGCCCATCTGTGCCTTGTCCAGCTGGTTCTTCTTCAACCTTGGGAAGTCTGCGTTCAGCAGCACCAAATTCTCAGATGCGAACTCCTGGAACTCCGGATTCTCAAAAATCTGCTTTTCAAGCTTTATGCACGGGCCGCACCAGTCAGAGCCTGAGAAGTTAAGAAGGATGTAGGTATGCTTGTCATGCGACAGCTTTTTGGCCTGGTCTAGGTTTTTCAACCAGGTAGGATTGCCGGACAGAAGCCAGGCGCTCAGGAATACAAATAGGAGTTTCATAATTTTATCAGGTTAGCAGTAGGATGTATTAAGAAAAGGCAGCGTATATCACTAAGACAACAACCATGCCTTGCTTGGTTCCTGCCAGCCATTAAAGTGGTATTTATTAGAAGGCTGAAGAGAAGATACTTACCTTGGTTATATAAAGCGATAGACCTACTTGTAAGATAGAGTTTTGATCCGAAGGCGTTTTTTGGCTGTTTTCGTTAAAACAAGCCAAAAACGATGTATAGCAATTCAAAAACGATGTATAGCAATTAAGAAACTAGCCCTATAGTCTGTATAAAGTCATCCTTTCGCATAAACTCAGGCGCCAACTCTGTTCATGAAGACCAAAGGGATTTCAGTTAGTGATGCATACAAGCAAGTATTTAATTTATATAGTTGGCAGAAGATTAAAAGGCATACCAGCAACAAGAAAATGATAACCATTGACAACTACCTAGACAGCCACTACATACACCGGAGTAACTGGCTGAGGGCCGCCGTGCTGGGGGCTAATGACGGCATCATATCCATCTCCAGTCTGGCCATCGGCGTAGCGGCTGCCAGCACGACAAGAGACCCAATTCTTCTGGCAACGGTTGCCGGACTGGTGGCCGGGGCATTGTCCATGGCGGCTGGCGAGTATGTGTCCGTTAGTTCCCAGACCGACATCGAAAAAGCCGACATTGAAAGAGAGAGAATAGAGCTGGAGACAATGCCCAAGGCTGAACTGCAAATACTTGCGGAGATTTATGAGAAAAGGGGGCTGAAGAAGGAAACGGCCTTACAAGTGGCAAAAGAGTTAACCGAGTCAGATGCCTTGGGCACCCACATACGGGATGAATTGGGAATTAACGAGATAAGTCAGGCCAATCCCATACAAGCGGCCTTTGCCTCGGGCGCGGCCTTCACGGCAGGCGGGCTTTTACCTTTGTTGGTGATACTCTTTGCACCCGTTCATAGTATGGAGTATTATCTCTACGGTTTCACGATCCTGTCACTCATTGTTCTCGGGGCTGTTTCTGCCAAGACAGGGGGCTCAAGTATGAGTATGGCAGTTTTGAGAATTGTAGTCTGGGGATCGATAGCCATGGGCTTGTCCGCCCTGGTTGGATATATTTTTGGCGTCAATGTATAGTCCTAAACCCCAATAACATGAACTAAGCGCATTTTCACCTAGTGGTAAACCACTTGCCGATCATTCTACCGATCGTGGGGATAACTTTACTGTTGGTAGGCTTTCTATTTAAATCAGATTCAGTAAAACGAACGGCCTTCCTGGTTTTTATCATAGGTTCCCTGACTTCTATCGCGGCAATGACAAGCGGCGAGGGGGCGGAGGAATTCTTAGAGAATATCAGTGGCGTAACTGAAAATTACATTGAAGAACACGAAGAGTCTGCCGAGCTGTTTTCAGTCCTAACCTATGTTTTAGGCGTGATGTCAATGATTGGGATGTGGGCAAACTATAAGCAAAAGTCATTTTCTAACGTCGTAAGCATGGCCGTCCTGGTTTTCGCGCTGGTGGTGATTTATTTCGGCAGGGAGACTGGAACGACTGGCGGAGAGATACGGCACACGGAGATTAGATCAGACTTTAAGGCCCCATCGACAAAAAATAATGCTAAAGCCGAAGAAGAACTATAGAAGACTAATTTAGCCTCTCTTGAACAGCAAGAAAAGTTGAATAAATCATTTAATATTCCTGATCTATAAGACATAACATCACTTCTAATTTAAATAAAAATTTAATGCTTGCCGTTTTGATAGGTCTGTTATACTTTTGATCCTCAGATGAAAAAGGCGCTCATAAAGTTTCTTTTATCGCTTTGTATCCTGCTTTTGGGTGGGTTCAGTTACCTGCATGCCCAACCCAACAATGAGAGTGCCTACCTCTCTTCTTCTAAACCGGGCATAGGTGCGGGGTATTTAGCCAGTGTTGGTGAATTACAGCAAGACTTGGGCTATTCCCTTAAGTTCTCTGAACCGGCTACCAAGGAAAACCAGATCAAACTCTATTCGCCAGAAAATGAGGCGGAGGAGGAAAAGACTTCTTTATTTAAAAAACTGGCTGAGAACAGCATTTACCTAACTGCTGTCTTCTTCGCCCATGTCTTAGCATTCCTTTTAGGCTCTCTCACAAGGATCTCCCTTCTTTGCAAGGGCCTTTTTTATTGCCCTTCCAACAGAATACACCTCCTGCTTCAGGTTTTCAGGAATTAAGGCAAACTTTCCTAGGCTTCTAACTCCGCCTAATCTTATCCTTTTTATTTCTAAATGGTTGGCCTTTGCTAGCAAATGCTAATAGACAGGCAAAGGACAGTCTTGTTCCTACCGTGTAAATGCCATTTAGATTTTCATCTCTTGCTCAGAAAGATTTGATATAGCAACCGCGCAGGTTGTGGATATGGCCTGCGCTCCTCTTGATTACCAAAACAAAATGCCCCTGCCGTCAGGCCAATGCGGTGCGCCTAGCATCAAATTTTACATCCCATACTTTTAGTTTAACCCAAATTACCATGAAGAGAATTTTCATGCTCCTGAGTTTGAGCACCTTGTTCTTTCAGACAAGCTGTGAGTCAAAAATAGAAGCAAAGGAAGAGAAAACAGAGTTTCTAGTAACCAGCCCTCTTAAAAAGGACACCTTGATTTCTAAGGACTATGTAAGCCAAATACACGCCATAAGCCATATTGAGGTAAGAGCCCTGGAAAAAGGCTACCTGCAGAAGATCTTTGTGGACGAAGGGCAATTGGTTAAAAAAGGGCAACTCATGTTTCAGATTATGCCCAACATGTACCAGGCAGAGCTGGAGAAAGCCCAGGCCGAAGCCAGTTTTGCCCAGATTGAATACCAAAACACCAAGAAGCTGACCTCTAGCAACATTGTGTCTCCCAATGAATTGGCCATGGCGCAGGCCAAATTGAACAAAGCGAAAGCAGAGGTGTCTCTGGCGCGGGTCCATCTGGGTTTCACGCAAATACGGGCCCCGTTTGAAGGGATAATGGACCACTTTGAGGTTAGGTTGGGTAGTTTGGTAGACGAGGGCGAGTTAATGACCACCCTGTCTGACAACCGCCAGATGTGGGTGTATTTCAATGTGCCTGAGTCTGAGTACTTGGACTATAAAACCAGCCAGAAGGGCAACAACATGAAGAAAGTCAAGTTGATCTTGGCCAATCAGCAGGTGTTTGAGTACCCGGGCCTAGTGGAAACCATAGAGGCTGACTTCAACAATGAAACCGGAAACATTGCCTTCCGAGCCACTTTCCCAAATCCAAACGGCTTGCTACGCCATGGCTCCACGGGCAACATCCGGATGGAGGTACCCATGAAAAACGCCCTGCTCATTCCGCAGAAAGCCACCTTTGAGGTGCTTGACAAGAAATATGTCTATGTGCTAGATAAGAACAATGTGATACACTCAAAGGAGATTACCGTAGCCGCCGAACTCCCCCACATTTACGTGGTGCAGAAAGGTCTGGGCGAAACCGACAGAGTCCTTCTGGAAGGCTTGCGTCTGGTGAAGGAGAATGAGAAAATCCACCCCAAGTTTGTGGAGCCAGGTAAAGTAATGTCTCAGTTAGAATTATATGCGGAGTAGGTCCCTATTCCCAAAAACCAGAAGACATGTTTAGTAAATTTATACATAGGCCCGTATTCGCGATTATAATATCGGTCATGATTGTTTTTGTGGGCGGCTTGGCCATTAAACAGCTGCCCATTTCCCAGTTCCCGGACATTGCGCCTACCACGGTCAATATTTTCATTGCCTACCCAGGGTCCAGTGCAGATGTGTTGGTGAACTCTACGCTCATTACCTTGGAGCAAGCCATTAACGGGGTGGAAGGCATGCGCTACATTGCCTCAGATGCCACCAGTGCGGGGGAAGCCACGCTCAGAATCATCTTTGAGCCGGGCACCGACCCCAATGACGCGGTAATTAGGGTGAAAACCCGGGTAGACCAAGTTATGCCACTTCTCCCAGAACTGGTACAGCGAGAAGGCGTGGTGATCACGCCCATCCAGCCCAGTATGTTGATGTACGTCAACCTCTATTCTAAGGAAAAGAGCATGGATGAGAAGTTCCTGTTCAACTATGCCACCGTGAAGATGATTCCAGAGATACAACGGATAAAAGGCGTGGCCCGAGCACAGATATTAGGTAGCCGCCGGTACGCCATGCGCGTTTGGCTGAACCCAGAACGTATGCGCGCCTATAAAATCTCTGTAGAAGAAGTGATGGAGGCACTGGCCGAGCAAAGCATAATCGGGAGGCCGGGTCGTTTGGGGCAAAGCTCCGGTATTGCCGCCCAGTCCCTGGAATATGTGCTTACCTACAAGGGTCGCTACAACAAGCCAGAGGAGTATGAAAGCATTATTGTAAGGGCTAACTCAGAAGGGGAGAGCGTCCACCTAAGTGACATTGCCACGGTAGAGCTGGGAAGTGAATTCTTTGACATTTACTCCAACCTTGATGGAATGCCCTCGGCGGCCATTGTATTGAAACAAAACTACGGCAGTAATGCAAGTGACGTAATAGCAGACGTAAAAACGCAGCTGGAGGAAATGAAAGCCTCCTTTCCTCCGGGCATGGACTACAAGATCAGCTATGACGTGTCGCAGTTCCTGGATGCATCCATTGACCAGGTATTGCACACCCTGCGGGATGCCTTTATCCTGGTGGCGCTGGTAGTGTTCATTTTTCTGGGCGACTGGCGGTCTACTTTGATTCCTATTCTGGCGGTGCCGGTGTCCTTGATTGGTACCTTCTTTGTGATCCAGTTCTTTGGGCTTTCCATTAACCTTATCACGCTGTTCGCACTTGTGTTGGCCATTGGTATTGTGGTCGATAACGCCATTGTGGTTGTGGAGGCGGTTCACGCCAAGATGGAGGAAACCAACCTTTCACCTTACAAGGCTACCATTGAGGTGTTGCGGGAAATTGGCGGGGCTATTATTGCCATCACGCTGGTTATGACGGCGGTGTTCGTTCCCTTGCTGTTTATGTCAGGCCCGGTGGGTATTTTCTATCGGCAGTTTTCCATCACCATGGCCAGTTCTATTGTCATTTCAGCGGTGATAGCGCTTACGCTTACACCTGTGCTGTGCTCCATGCTGTTGAAGAACAACCACGGGAAGCCTAAAAAGCGAAATCCTTTGAACAGAGCATTAGACAGTTTTAATAATGGTTTTGATAAACTGACGGGCAGATACGTGGGACTGCTCAGGACCATTGTGAGCAGAAGATTGCTCACCTGGGGTATTCTCCTTGCTTTTTGCGTGGGAATCTTCTTGCAAAGCAAGTTGCTACCCGCAGGCTTTATTCCTAATGAGGACCAAGGCACCATCTACGCCATTGTGCAGACGCCGCCTGGCTCTACGCTTGAGACCACTAACCAGGTCTCGCACAGACTTCAGAAAATTTGCGAAGAGATTGAAGGGGTAGAGTCCGTGTCTTCTTTGGCCGGGTATGAGATCATGACCGAGGGACGAGGATCTAACGCCGGCACCTGTTTGATCAACCTCAAGCCTTGGTCTGACCGGGAGCATACGGTGAAGGAGATTATGGAAGAGTTGGAGGAGAAATCTAAAGGCCTGGGCGCAGTGGTGGAGTTCTTTGAGCCTCCCGCCATCCCAGGGTTTGGTTCTTCGGGTGGTTTCTCCATGCGTCTGCTGGACAAGAACTCCAGCACCGACTACCAGGAGTTTGATAAGATCAATAAGCAGTTCATGGAGAACCTGGGCAAGCGGAAAGAGCTGACTGGTTTGTTTACTTTCTTCGCGGCCAACTACCCTCAGTATGAACTGCAGATTGACAACAACCTAGCTATGCAGAAAGGCGTGTCTATTGGCAAGGCTATGGAAAATTTGAACATTATGATTGGTAGTACCTATGAGCAGGGCTTCATCAAGTTCAACCAGTTCTTCAAGGTGTACGTGCAGTCAGACCCTAAATTCAGAAGGATGCCCTCTGACATCTTGAACCTGTTTGTCAAAAACGACCAAGGCGAAATGGTGCCTTACTCTGCGTTCATGAAACTGAAGAAGACGCAGGGGCCTAATGAGGTAACACGTTTCAACTTGTATAACTCTGCCCCCATCCAAGGGCTTCCAGCTAAAGGATACACAACGGCAGACGCTATTCAGGCGGTGCAGGAAGTTGCGGCGCAAACACTTCCGAAAGGTTATGACATTGCCTGGGAAGGCCTTTCTTATGATGAGTCCATCAGGGGGAATGAGTCCTTGTATGTGTTCCTGGTGGTATTGCTGTTCGTCTACTTCGTGTTGGCGGCCCAGTACGAGAGCTTTATTCTGCCGTTTGCGGTGGTGCTTTCGTTGCCCGTCGGGATTTTTGGCTCCTTCTTGCTCCTGAAGCTGATGGGACTGGAAAACAACATTTATGCCCAGGTAGGTATGATCATGCTGGTGGGTCTGTTAGGAAAGAACGCGGTATTGATTGTGGAGTTTGCGGTGCAGAAACGTCTACAGGGCTACACCATTCTGGAGGCCGCCATTGAAGGAGCCAAGGTACGTTTCCGTCCCATTCTCATGACCTCCTTCGCGTTTGTTGCCGGTCTGATTCCTTTGATTGTTGCCACGGGCGCAGGAGCCATTGGTAACCGTACTATTGGAGCCTCGGCTTTGGGTGGTATGTTGTTCGGGACCATTTTCGGGGTGGTCATCATTCCGGGCTTGTACTACATCTTCGCTAAGATGGCGGACGGTCGTCACCTAATCAGGGATGAACATGAAACCCCTTTAACCGAAGGGTATGTCTACGCAGATGAAAGTTTATCCCTCATTGAAGAAAAGTAAAATCATGTATAGAAACAGAATTTATAAATGGGTGGGGGTAGCTTTTGCTTCCCTCACGTTTACGGCCTGTAATTTGCCTACGCTGGTGCAAAAGACAGCCAATACGGCAGTGCCTGCAAGTTTTGTCAACTCTCAGGATACTACAAACACTGCCCAAATGAGGTGGCAGGAGTTCTTTGCTGATCCTAGCCTAACTGCACTGATTGACACCGCCCTTCAAAACAACCAGGAGCTGAACATTACCTTGCAGGAAATCCAGATCGCCCAGAACGAGGTGCTTGCGAGAATAGGAGAGTACCTGCCGTCTGTGGGACTGAGAGGCGGTGCCGGCGTGGAGAAAGTGGCCAGGTTCACCAACATTGGCGCCATGGAAGCCAACATTGATATGGAGCCGGGCCATAAAATGCCCGAGCCACTAACGGATTTGATGGGAGGCGCCTACGCCACCTGGGAAGTGGACATCTGGCACAAGCTGCGCAATGCGCGTAAGTCGGCCGTGAACCGGTACTTGGCCAGCGTGGAAGGCAGAAACTTTATGGTCACCAACCTGATTGCCGAGATAGCCAACTCCTACTATGAATTGTTGGCCCTGGACAACCAGCTGGCCATAGTGCAGCAGAACATGAAGCTGCAAAGCAGCGCCTTGGAGATTGTGAAGGTGCAGAAAGAGGCGGCCCGCGCTACTGAACTTGCCGTGCGCAGATTTCAGGCCCAGGTGTATCATACCCAAAGCCTGCAATATGACATCCAGCAGAAGATTGTAGAGACAGAGAACCGAATCAACCTCCTGGTGGGCAGGTTCCCGCAGCCGGTGCAGCGGGGCAGCCAGACGTTTGAGGACCTAGTACCCAAGACCATTCAGGCAGGTATTCCGGCGCAGTTGTTAGTTAATAGGCCGGATATTAGGCAGGCAGAGTTACAGTTGGAAGCATCCAAGTTAGATGTGCAGGTAGCCAAAGCCAGGTTTTACCCTTCTTTAGGTATTTCAGCGGGAATAGGCTTGCAGGCCTTTAGCCCAAGCCACCTACTGGAGCCAGAGTCTATCCTGTTTTCATTGATAGGAGATGTGACCGCCCCGCTGGTGAACAAGAATGCCATTAAGGCCATGTACTTAGGGGCCAACGCCCAGCAGTTGCAGGCCGTGTACAACTATGAGCGCACAATTCTTAACGCGAACATTGAGGTGGTGAATCAATTGGCTAAAATCAATAATCTGGAGAGAAGCTATGACCTAAAGGCGAAAGAGGTAGAAGCCCTTGCCCAATCCGTTGATATTTCCAATCAATTGTTCCGGTCTGCCCGGGCAGATTATTTAGAGGTGCTACTTACCCAACGCGAGGCGCTGGAGTCTAGGTTTGACCTGATAGAAACCAAAATGCAGCAAATGAATGCCATGGTGAATATTTACCGGGCATTAGGCGGCGGCTGGAAGCAATAGATTCTAACTAAAAAACTATAATCAAAGCTCAAGGCAAATCTTCTTATTTAGAAGTTTGCCTTGAGCTTTGATTATAGTTTTAAATGCTGTTCTATTATATGAAATAGAATTTTCACTTTAATTTATATAGAGTGTTAAAGAAATTAAATCTTTATCTCATAAAATGGCCGTTTCTTGAGGCCGTTTAATATTTTGACCAGTTGAGCGTGACTTACTCTATAACGTCTCAATCATCCGTCTCACGAATCAAAACAATTATTTGATTCGTGAGACGGATGATTGAGACAACTAATAAGTCGAAACGGTATTGATCAATAGGTGCGATAAGGCTTAGATTTGAGGCCATCCCTATTCTAGGATTGGGGTCCTGAAGGAGCAATCATGGTTTTGAGTACTGCCGTGATAGCTGGATAAATCCTGGCGAAAGTACAAAGCCGGAAAATGAGGTCTGACTTTGAATTGGGGAGAGTAACAGAGGATGAAAATTTATTTGTTACTTTTTTGTTACTCTAAGATGAAAAAAGCCGCTTAAACGTAAGTTAAAGCGGCTTTTTGAATGTTAATCTGTAGTCCGTAGGGGAATCGAACCCCTGTTACCAGAATGAAAATCTGGTGTCCTAACCCCTAGACGAACGGACCATCTGTCGGTTTTGATGGTGCAAATATAGCGGGGTGATTTTGATTTGCAAAAGCCAAACCAAGAAAAAATATAGAATATTTGCTTTGTTTCCTTGCTAAAAGAAAATGACAGGGCGCTAAGTTAAAGTAAAATATTAGGTGTCAGATTGTTAAAAGTCAGGATTGATAAAAGGTGGCTTTTAAAAGTTTTTGCATCTGACCGCCAAAATAATCTTTTGTGGTGCGATTAAACAGCTTCAGTTTTTTTAGACTTGAAAAGCTTACGAACCACTTTGACTATTTTCTCAATGATAAAACCCAGTACAATACCCGCCAAGGCAGACACCAACACTTTCACCAACCATTGAAGAATAGGAACCTCGGGTAATGAAAGGATTAAATTCTCTAAAGCATGGTGCAGGAAGGGAATACCATGAATCACGATTTCGGCACCCACCCAGAGCATAGCCGCCGTGCCCACATACGCCAATATTTTAAGAAAAGCTGGCATTCTTTTAACCAAGCCACGGCCAAATTTTTGCACTGCCGGATGGAATTTGTCTTTGGCCATGTGCACGCCCATGTCATCGGCTTTTACAATGAGGCCTACAAAACCGTAAACCGCCACCGTGATAAAGACTGCCACAGCCAACATGACAATGATTTGGTTAGCCAGTGGAGTATCTGCCACGGTGGAATAGGTGATGGCTACAATCTCAGAAGAAAGGATTAAGTCTGTTCTTACGGCACCATCAATCCTCTCTTTCTCTAGTTCTTCGGGCGTAATGACCTTCATCTGCTCCACGTTCTCTGCCGTCCCGTCACCATGGTGTTGACTAAACATAGAGTGCACTTTCTCATATCCTTCAAAGCACAGATAGGCGCCACCAAGCATGAGTATGGGTGTGATGGCCCAAGGAGCGAAGAACCCCAGCAACAAGGCCGCCGGGCTTAAGAAAATGATTTTATTAAAGAGTGATTTCTTTGCAATCTGAAAAATGATGGAAAGCTCCCGAGACGGGTCCAAGCCCACCACGTATTTTGGTGTTACTGCCGTGTCATCTATCACAATGCCAGACACCTTTCCGGTGGTTTTTGCCACCTGGGCCGGCACGTCATCCAAACTGGCCGCACTCACTTTTACAAGCGCCGCTACATCATCTAATAAGGCAAGAAGACCTGAAGCCATTAGGTAGTTCTTAGGTTAAATTGTATTTTGTAACATGCCCATGGTAGCAAAGGCAATCATAATCTGAGGTAAATTATCCTGCCAATATACTGTTTTTTGCCTGTTTTCCAGAAAAGAGGCCAAAAACGAAGTAGTATTTAAGGACATAAAAACGGCAAAAGCTGGCAGGAAGACAAAGCCTAAGCAGAGCTATCTATGCATGACATGTAGCGCTAGCCAAACACCTTAACGGACTATCTTAGAGCTACGCCTATATGCTTATTATTCTTGAATGAAAGTGGGTAGCAACATAGGCAAAAGATAGTTTTTAGCAAATATCCGATAAGACTAGTGGTTGCTTATGCTTTTGGTATTACCGCCTTTAGGTTTTCCAAGTTATTGATACTTAAATTAATATCTGAAAAGGAATTTTACCTGCCATGCTTGTAAGAGGCACCTACGTATTTGTGAATTCTATTGCGCTAATTGGGTTGGCTTTTTAGAAATCCTGAATAGAACCGTGGCTACCAACACACCAATAAGCCCTATGCCTACCCAGGCAGTTGCTATTATCTGAGGACTATCTGGCAGGGAGAGGGTCTGATGCTTTACTATGATGCCATAGAATGCCCAGATACCTACCAACCCTACGGCTATGTTTGTCCTGGTATAGACAACAAACAAGACAATGCCCGTGGCTACCGCAATCATGATCATAGTCCATAGACTGGGGCTTAAGGTAAACCCATTCCAACCCAAGCCCACCAAAGCTGAGCTGACATTGGCAACCGTCGCGATGATGATCCAGCCAAAGTACAAGCTCAAAGGAACCTGCGTTAGCCACCGCGAGGCTCCTGACCTGCCAGCATTGTAAATGCCTATGCGTAGGTGAATGGTTAGTAAGGTCGCTAACTGAAGGAAGATAAGCAGTACAGACAACAACAGCCACTCATACACCCAGGCAATGGTCCAGGCGCCGGTGGCCAAATTGTTCAGCATAAACAAAAAGCCAATCCGTTGCAGGTCTGCATTTGCTTCATGTTCCATTGCCTCTTTGAAGGACTTTACTAAGTGGTACACGCAGAAAGCGAGCAGTGCCACGTAGATGACTCCCCAAATAGAGAAGGTGATGCCTGCCGGAGTGAATAGAGCTGGATACTTGTCTGACACATCACCAATGGTCTGGTCATTGAAAACTCTTGTCTGCGTTAGTTGAGAGGGGATAAGATGCAGGAGAAAAAACAAGGTATTCAATACAGCCAATGTCTTAGGGGATCTTATCATATAGGTTCTTGGTCCTTAAAGTAAACTTCTATAATAGGGTTAAACATGCTCTTAACCAGAGCCAGAGACTCTTTGTTTTTAAGTAAAAAGCGAAAGAAATGTACTTGCATCTGGTCTTTACTATCATCAATGCTCTTAGCGCCTCATGAAACCAACAGGACTTTAAATGATGCTAAAGCATAGAAAAGGGTAAGATAACCTCAATATACTGGAACGCTTCCTTGGAAAAGCTTACCTATCTAGCTCCTCTAGCAAATGGCGCAGGTCCAGGGGCTTGGTGTACATTTCTAAGGTTCCGTCTGGTTTAGAAGGCCATGCCTCTTTTGGTTTATCCCAATACAACTCCACGCCATTGCCGTCAGGGTCATTGAGGTAAATGGCCTCAGACACGCCATGATCGCTGGCTCCTGTAATGGGATATTTGAGTTGCCGCAGTCTGTCTACTATCTTTGCCAGATCCTTTCTGGTAGGGTAGAGGATGGCGGTATGAAACAAGCCCACCCCCTCTTTAGTGGCTGGTGGAGCGCCTTGGCTGTACCAGGTATTTAGCCCAATATGGTGGTGGTAACCGCCAGCAGAAATGAAAGCAGCCTGGCTGCCGTAGTGGGTGGTAATTTCAAAGCCTAACACATCGCAGTAAAACGCGAGTGCCCTGTCCAAGTCGGCCACTTTGAGGTGTACGTGCCCTATGCGGGTGTGTGCGGGTACTACATAGTCATCAGCCATTCAATCAAAATTTTGGTTGGATCATAGTTTCAAGTAAATGCTACCTTATGATGCCCGAGTGCATTTACTTTTTCCTTCAACTTTCATGACCAATTTCTGACAAGATAAAAAGAGACAATTGCTAAGCCTTGGGTGATAAGCCTGTTGCCAAGCTAAAAACAAGCATCCTCTAGCTAGTAACTTTTATGGTGGTAAATGTTAATAGTGCTTGCTAATTGTCTTTTGCCTGCCATCTTTTTTTTAATCATGTTCAACTTTCTTTACCACATCAGGAAAAGACATTGAGTTAACATGAAATCACAAGCATCCTATTAGTTTATGTAAGCTTAGGTAACCTGCCGAACAGTTGGTTATTGAAACGTGAAAACTATCATTTTGGATAAATTTTATAATCCTTTGCGAATAGAAGTCTAGGCCTAGATTTGTTCTTTTCTTGATTATAAAAAAAGGTGAAAAGGACTTCAACGATGCTTCTCACAGCCGTGCCTTTATTATAAAAGGAATGATTATGCAATAGAATTGACAATCTAGTTGAGTGAGCGTGCTAAAGCCCTAGGATCAAATTCTAAAATTACTATGGCCATCTGCCTGTGAATAGGTTTTTATACTTTTTCTAGATTAGAAAGCAGTGTTCTGCCAACGAATCATGTAAACTGGCAACGTAGATGTAGAACATAAAAAAAGCCCGCCTTTTAGTAGGCGGGCTTTTTTTATGCATATGTTGTTTAACCTATTCAGCTTTCTGGTTAATGTACCCTTTGGCAAGCTTGTTTAGGAGCGTATCTGTCTTTTGCTCCTCCTCCAGAGTAAGTCTCAATAATTGAGCAGCTTCTGCGTGGCCTAGGCGTTCAGCATAGTGAGCGGCGGTGCCGTACCCGGCAATCTCATAGTGCTCAATGCGTTGGGCAGAGGCAATTAGACCGGCGTCTTTTACTTCTGGTTCTGCATCTTCTTCAATGGTCTCTTCGCCTTCCTCAACCAAACCTTCCATGGCCTTGCACTTCATGCGGCCTGGGCTAATGCCAACCAATTCGCAAACTTTCTCTAAGCGAGCTTTCTGTTCCTTGGTTTCTTCTAGATGGGTTTCAAAGGCCTTGCGCAATTTGGCATCTTCGGTGGCCTTCGCCATTTTAGGGAGTGCCTCAATCAATTGCTTCTCGGCGCTGTAAAGGTCTTTTAATTGATGTTCAAAAAGGTCTTCTAATGTTCTTAATTTAGCCATAGCGGTATAGGTTCTGTTGGTTTGTGTTCGGAAGGTCTATACGCGGAGGGCCCTAAAGAGTTGATGCCTGATATGCAGGCCTTAGCCATTTGCTAGGCAAATAATCTCACTTCTTAAGCCTGTTTTATAGCCTTAAGCATCTGTCAATCATGGTTTGATAGCCTTCTCAATAAGGCAGTAACTAATACCGAACCACTTTTTCCTAAATATAAAAATACAAGAAGTAGAGTTATAGCGATCGGGGATGGCTTGTAATGGTTTTTTTTACTGCGTGGACGGCAGCCCATCCCAGATCTTCCCTGAAATTTTGTTTTGATCTTTATTGCTGAAAGGCCGTGTCCTTATAAGCAATGCATAGGGAGTGGTAGGCGTGTTGCAGTCTGTCTGCGCAAATGCAGAAAAGATAAAACTGCCAGGCAGAGACTCAGTAATGTAGGTCTCATGATTGAGGCGCAAGAAACAGTCCTTAACTATTATGAAAGTGTTAAAACGAAAAAAGCCCCTCAGAATGAACTGAGAGGCTTTTTAGTAGACCGTAGGATGGAATTATCGAACCTTATTCACAGTGACTTGGCTTTGTTTTGTCAGTTTCTTCAGCTGGAAATCAAACTCTGAAACCCTTTGAAGTCATCTGGCCATAACTTCTGACATACAATTGCGGATAATAAAATTAGAATTTCAATTTTAACGGTCTCCCAATTTAAACTTCATTCACATAAACCCTTGAAAAGAGCCATGTATATGATGCAGTAAAATCTAAAGGGAGCCCAGCCTAGTCGTTTAGGTCGCGGGAGTCTGTGGTAACGGTGTTGTCTGGCGCGATGATGATGTCATATTCGTGGCACTCGTCCATTTGCACGGTCTTCACTACCTCGGCCTTGTCTACCGTGATGGTGAAAGTGACCGTTCCCGCCGCATACTGCCTGGCGGCAGAGGTGGTACCGGCCGCCACGTTGTTGAGGTTCTCGGTGTTGCCGTTGGAGGTTTTAATCTGCACGCTGGCTTCCTTCGTGCCTCTGTTGATGATGCGCGCGCTTGGGTTCTCGCCTTCGCACTTGTCGCAAGCGCTCAGCGTCGCCAGGGAAATACCCGCGGCTAAAATAGTAATGAGGGTTTTGAAAGATTTCATATCGTTTCGTAGTTATGATGCCCGGGTAAGGCATGTCTTACCGAGTTGATTGCAATCCATTTGCATATTCATTTTCAACCATGGTTGTACTCCCGCAACCTTCAAATATAACGATTTCTTCTGGGCGTGAATAATCTGGGAGAATTTTAAAATTAGATGCTGGACATATTTCCATTACCCATCAAACCAGCTCATTCAAGCTTGAGAAGGAGCCTCTTATCATCAACTCGGCTAAGAAGATACAGCTAAAAAGGATATAGTAAGCTCAGCTATAGCCCCGGTAGCAAATTGGAATATTCAGATAGTTTGGAGTTCGTTACAAAGTACCTGGCAGAGTCATGTTTATGCCAGCAATAAAAAGGCACCTCACGATAATGAGGTGCCTTTTTTGTTAAAGCGTTGCCAGATGCTAAACTACAGTGCGTCCACTCTGGCTTCCACCACGGCCTCGACGCTGTCGCTGATGAGCGAAAGCAAGTCATAGCCTGTCTTGGCCTCGATGGCGTCTACCGTGGTCCTGTACTGGCGCCAGTCAGAGGTAACGGTCTGGTTGTTGGGCATGTCCACGGCAATCACCCGCGTGCCGGTGGTCACCCGGGTGGCGTCATTCTCGCCGTCGGGGATGATGACCACTACCTTCCAGGTGTTGGAGGGAACGGTCACCCTGCCGTTGGCGATGGTGGTGGCGTACCCGTTGGAGCCGGAGCCGCCCACTCCGTAGCCACCGGAGATGACGTAGACCTCATAGCCGCCCGTGAGCAGGGAGCGGCTGTAACTCTCCAGGTTCGCCCAGCCCGTCTGGTTGTTGTTGGGGGCCTGCGGGATCATGTTGGTCATCAGGAAGGTGCGGGAGTTGTCGTCCACCGTGAGCGTGCGGTCCGCAGACGGACACATGTGGCCCCGGTCGAAGCCGCTCAAGCTGTAGTCGGAGGCAGTCACCTGGTACCAGCCCGCAGGAAGTGTGACGTCCGCCCGGAAGTCATCCTGGCGCGGGGTGCTTCCCAGCCAGGACTCGTCCAGGTGCCAGCTCACCCAGTTGGCCGTTGCCTTGTCCCTGCTGTAAGACATCACGAACTCGTCCTTTCTCAACAGGTAGTTGTTGTAAAGGGCTACGTCCGTCATTGCGTTGGAGGGGTTGCCCAGACTCAAATGAACTGAGCCTGCCGTACCCGTGGTGTCTGCCGTGCCACCCCCAGTTGAGCCACCCCCGCCGGTGCTACCGCCGGCCGTGCCGCTCACGCTGAAGTCGTCGATGTTGATTCTGAGGCCAGAGCCGGATGTCTTCTGTATTCTGAACCTCACGCCAGCGGTGAAGTTAACGGCAATGGTTACCGGTTGAAGGGTAGTGGTGGAGGTAACAGTGTTGCCCTGCTTCACCCAGGTGGCGCCGCCGTCTGTGGAGGCCTGGAGTTCCCAGGTGCTGGAACCGTCCGTTCCGTAGGTGGCGTGGCTCACCGTTACGCTCTGCGCCTCCTGCACGTTGAACTGCATCTCCAGAGAGCCCAGGTCTCGTATCCTCACCGACTTGAGGCCCGTCTTGCGGTCGGAGTCCAGAGTCCCAATCAGAGATTCATTTAGGAGCCAGTTACCGGAAGGGAACGTTACCACTCCTGCGCCGTAACTCCCCTTGGAGCCGGCCTCGTAGTCCTCGCTCACCGCAGGGGCCACGACCGCTGGGTTGGACTCCACGCTGACATCATCCAGGTTCAGGCGACTGGTGGTGGCGTCTGTCTTTCTTATCTCAAAGCGCACCGGCCCTGAGACGTTCAGGCTGATGGTGGCCTGTTGCAGGGTGGTAGAGCCCGCGGTAAGGCGGCTACCGGCCAAGGTCCAGGTAGCCCCCGAGTTGGTGGAGTAGTACACCTCGAAGGAGGTGGACTTGTCCTTGCCGAACTTGCCGTAGTGGACGGAGAAGGACTTGGCCCCGTCAGGGTAGTCGAACTGCATGGTGAGCTTGCCGCTGTTCTGCAGGCGGGCCGAGGCGGTCCCGCGCTTGGCGTCGGAGGTGCTGTTCCCGATGAGCGCGTCTTGGAAGTTCCAGGAGCCGTCCGTGAGGGCCACCGTGCCCAAGGTGTAGCTGGTCTTGGTGCCGGTCTCGAAGCCTTCTTGGTGCAGGACGCTGGCGGCCTGGGTGCGGCTAGCAGAAACAGGGGAGGCGGGGTTGATGAGTTCCTGCTCGCATCCAGGCAGGAAGAGCAGAGTCTGGAGGGCCATGAGCCATCCGAAGAGGTAGAGTTTTTTCATAAGTGAGGGTTAGGTTTGAAAGTGGGCTAAAGCTGAAAAATCCCTGGCGTCTTTCAAAGCCATACACCGAAACTTAACAAATATTTAACCCTCAGTTATATATGGTTTCTCTATCTAACAGAATTTGTCAAAGTGGATTACTAAGTTCATTGCCCTATTAGACACAGGCCACAAAGCAAAAGTGCTAAGTCACCTTATACAATACAACAATTTTTATGAGTGCTGAAATAGTGACATAGAATCTTATGATTTACATAACACATGTTGTATCATAAGATTTGGCTATGGGGTGTAGTTAGGCAATAAGGTTAACTAAAGGTAGGCTAAAAGTATCCATCCTTTCCCGATTAGCCATAAATCTCCCAGCCATCGTTAGTGTAGATCAACCAAATTTAAACTTGATGGAAGACCAAGCTCGTCCAAAGGATGAGTCCTATCTGAGCTTTTAATCAAGCTACATTTCCATTCTTCAAAGCCCCCCTCCAAACCACACTTATGCACCCGAAGTAGACGTGGCAGATATCACTTTGCGATTGCCATGAGGGGCTCCTTAGGATTTGGGCCAGCCTCACCAAGGGGCTCGGCAATCAGACCCTCACTCCCTCCGCGTGTGCCTAGGCACCTCTGCATATTCTGCCATATTACCTTATGGGCTTTTCTCGTTTGGCCTCCCGCTTAAAAGGCTTTCAGGCGTCCTACGAGTTAATAGATGTTAGCTGATGTTTTGCCACCTAATCTGGCACCTTTTTTAAAGGGCGGATTTTATTCCATCCTCGTAAAAAGATGCCTCACCATGGTTGTGCCCTCGGTAGTAGTTGATAAAGCAATTAGACATGGGTGCTTTAAATTAAATGAGATCAGTGGCGCGAGTATTTATTTGGCTAGGGTAAATGTGTGACTTTTAATAAATTGCGCCAATTTTTTTAAATCATACAATTTACATGAAAAACATTTACCTGTTTATTTGTGCCATGCTGTTCTCATTCAGTGGAATAGCGCAAACAATGGTCATCACAAACGGCGTTGTATCCGTTGACGGCCAGAATCTTTTCAAGATCAAGAAGACCCAGAAGGGCAACATGCTTCTGCAAACCATGCCAGAGTTCACCATCTATGACCTGCAAGACGTGCCTCGCTTAAAATGGGAAGGCGACCAGGGGACCCTTGTCTTTTTGGATGACAACAAGTCCCATCTTCCACGCACGGCAGACGCCTACGAGAAGAGCATTGCTAAATTCATCATCAAGGACTCCATCTTCACCAAGGCTGGATATAACGCCGGGTATAAAAAAGCTTGGATAGAAAAATACGGGGGCTATTACCATTCTAACAAAGCCGTCACCTATGACAATAAGGGACTGATAGTCCGGGATAAAAGCAAGTCGGTAGAAACACTAGAGAACAAGATATTGCAAGACGGCCTGATCATAGGAACCCTAAGCAATCACACTGTCCCTGGCAATGAGGGCAGGCGTGAACTTCGCGTATTTAATTCAAAGGAGGAAAACGTGTTGAGGGCCTTTTACGACTGGAGCTCAAGTATGAACCAAGGCGGGGATTTCAAGATTGAAATGAACCTGGTAAAGGAAAAGGAGACTGATGAACTAAAGGTGACAGGCGTTAACAACCTGAACAAGAAGATACTGGAATATCTCGTCGTGAAAGGGTATTTGTAGTATATAGATAAGAATTTGCCTGTTGTTGCAGGTATTCTATAAATTAAGAAAAGGCCGCTCTTTCACAGAGCGGCCTTTTTTATGAAAAGCAGAATACTATAAAAGATTTTCCTTTAGCCGGCCTCAGTAAATAAGTCAGTAATTGGTTTTGCTGATTGTCTCTTTGAATATTCAAAAACACACTGCCTAAGCCTTTTATCGTTCTTATTTGAAAATCCAGGTATAGTAGTTATTTGTCTCGCCAGCCTTTCCTTTTTCTGCGGTATACTTGACTAAAAGAAAAAGCACCATACGGTCACCAGGCATCACTTTGCTCTTCAATTCTGCCAAGTCTAGCATATTCCCACCTACAGTTGTTTGTTCCATTGCAATGTAACCGCGCGCCAGGGTAATGTTAAACGCCTGCACCTCATATTTGACGCCTTCCTGGCAAGCATTGTTCTTTTTAAGGCGCAGCGTGACCTTGCCAGTTGGAATGGCACCCTCTGTAAGCTTAACTTGTTTGTCGTCGTAAATCTCAAGCTCCGGAGATAAGCATGGGGGCTTGGTTTGCGTAGTTTTGTTTTGGGCAAACGATACTGCGCCCCAGAGGAGGAGCGCCAGCGTGCAGAGTACTTGTTTCATTTGGTTCATAGTGGTAGCAAAGGCAACAGGGAGGGCTACTTGGCTCGCGACTGCACCGGCCAGGGGAGGATGAATGGGAATACTCGGTTTAGGTTCAGTGCCCCAGCCATTCATATGGTTTAGGATTGCCTTATCTAAAAGTGATGATCTTGATGACGGGCTTGGTGAAAGCCTTCTTCTGGCCCTTGGCGTTTGTGCCATAGAAATGCGTGACTTGGATAGTCACCCTGTCACCGGGCTTCGCATTGTCGCGCCATGGTACGGCTACGAAACTGCTCCCTTTGAAGCTTCTCTCGTCTACCAGCTTACCGCCTTTCATATAATATGCCATGCCTTCTACCGCTTCGTAGGCGACGGCGGCGGGGCACGAGGTGTTAGGCTCCAACCTGAAGGTGAAAACACCAGGAAAGTCCAAGATCGGGGCCGTGTCAGCCAATGCTTTCTCTGATGCACCAAAGGCTACCATGGTGGGGGAGTCGCAGTTGGTCTGCGCTATGGAAGTGAACGATATGGAGAGTAGTAGAAGCGTGAGTAACCTTATCTTCATACAGTTGGGATTGAATAGGTTGTCAGTCTAGAGAATGAGTGTGGGTGTTATTCGCAAAGTTATGAGTTTTGGTTAAAATTATAAACCGCTTTCGTTGAGCAAGGTGAGCACTGTGTTCATCTAAAGATACCTTGTTTAAAACCTTTTTGCGAACGTCCAAAAACTGAGTGTGTTTTGTGAAGATTTACGCCTTTTTATCTCCTGCCTTATCATTCATTAAACATATCTATTAGACTTTCTGCAACTTGGAGCATGGAAGAAACTTTCAGTAAATCAACTGAAAATGATTGCCGGTATTAGGTTATTGATTTACGAATTATGACACCAAAAAGTCTTGTGAAACACCTGACAATAGATACCTACTTTTAGGTATTTGTGGATTAGAAACCATTTTTTATTTTCGCCAAAAAGCATAACTCTCTTATGTTTAAAGCATTATGGCTGTGAGGTGCGCACCATTCCTGTAATTAGATACAGTTTGTATTTCAAATCAAGTACTGTCATGAAGGCAAACAGCAGTGCTAAAAAAACTCTTCCCAATACATTGACCTGATTTTCTTGATATGTCCCAGTCCTAAGATGACACAGGAAAGATTGCAAGTCCACCTGAGCCTGTGGCCATTTTCGGAAATACCTTTGGGAATCGCTTAATCTGTACACCAAACTTTGTTATATGAATAGAATATTTACACTAATCTTCCTATTCTTACTCCTCGTGCTCTGTGCCAATGCGCAGGTAGGCTCCTGGGTGACTAGAAAGTCCCTAGGCAATGACATGTCTGCCAGGGAAGAGCCCGGCATGGCGTCCCTCAACAACAAGCTCTACATCTTAGGCGGCTACAACAGTTGCGGGCCAAAAGATTTTACGGAGTATGACCCTGCCACTGGAGTATTGAGGAAGCTACAACCCCTTGGTTCAAGTTGTGCCAATGCTATACGGGGGCGCAGTCTATTTACCGTAAAAGGTAAGATCTATTCCTTTAATGCCTACGGCACCGGCGTGTCTGTGTATGATTTTGCAAAGAACGAATGGACGCATGAAAGGCACCTGCCGGCAGATTTAAATCCAGATGCAGGTTTCGTGGTGAACGATACCATCTTTGTGACCTCCCAAATGGGTAATCACTTCTACTCCTACAACATAGTGTCTAAGACGTTTACGAAGAGAGGTAATTACCCTGGCCCCAGTAATAACAGCGGCACCATTGCTTTCAGTGTAAATGGGAAAGGCTACTGGGGGGGAGGAACAGCAACCAACACGAACCCATTTTATGAGTACAATCCCACCACAGACTCCTGGACTCCAAAGGCTGCCATGCCTTATCCCTATACATATGGGTCTGCCATTGGCCTCAAGGGAAAAGGCTACGCAGGCCTGGGCGAGCACCCTACCCAGAAGTCCCAGCTCTGGTACGAGTATGACCCTGTAGCCAACACGTGGACCAGAAGGCAGAACGTGATGGACGTGCCTGACGTGGGCACCAATACGCCATATCGCATCACCAAAGCTGGGATTGCCGCCATCGGGGATGACATATTCATCTTTGGTGGTAGCTTCGGCACTAATCCTCCTAAATATTCAGACAATCTTTTTCAATATAGCACCATATCCCACACTTGGCAAACTACGGATGAGGAGTTAGGTGGTAATAGAACCGAAGCCGCTGGTGTCTACCTCAATGGGAAAATATATGCGGGTGGCGGGCATGACAGCGAAAGCCTAGACGATTTCTGGGAATACAACCCAGCTACCAATCAATGGGCCTCTAAGACCCCATTCCCTTCCACCCACGCCCAAAGAGCCGCAGTGGAGCTGAATGGAAAAGGATACTTCATTGGCGGTTATGATAGAAACATTCCGTATGGTTCAAATGGTCAAAACTACACAGATGCCTTGTTAGAGTATGATCCAGCTACCAACCAATGGACTTCTAAGGCGCCCTTCCCCGGGGGCAGAAGGACAAGAATGGTAGCGTTGGTTTACAATGGAAAGATTTACGCGGGTATGGGAGCTAACACAGGTAACACTTCTACCAAAGATTTTTGGGAATATGACCCCGCCACAAATGCCTGGAGACTTTTAGGGAACGCCCCTTTTGAAGCAAGCGATGGACATTCGCTCAGCTATTTTGTTTTAGGCGACGCCGTCTATGTGTTAAGTTACAGAGGTACTTCCGCAACTGTCAATATGTTCAAGTATTCCTTCTCAACCAATACCTGGCAAATCATTCCAGTGTCGGTTCCAGGATATAATACTACAGCTACTACTAACCAGGCTTATGTCTACAACGGGAAGGCATATTTAGTGCTCCAAGGCAACGGGTATGATGAGAAAATCACGGTATTTGATCCTGTGGCTAATACGTGGCAGTATATTATCAACAAACCCTTCAGTACTAACAGCAAGACCATTGTCTCAACTCCATCAGGAATCTATTTTGGATTCGGTGAGAACGGTAGCAATCAAACCTATGGAACCTACTCCTCAAACGCATGGCATGAGCTCAAGTTTGACATGGGGGTTTCACAACAGGTAGGCCTCTTCACGCCAACGGTAGGCAGTATTTCCAATCCTCCAGAGTCTTGTGGTTCTTACATGCTTCCTCTCAACTACGCGCATACCATTTATGACCTGGACGGCAAATTGTTCTCAGCGGTCATTGCCGCTACCAGTGGCGGTAGTGGAGTATGCCATGAGGTCAATTCCATAGATACTCAGCAACCCTACAGAACCATGGTAGGCAAATTCGACCAAGCTTACAGTGAGCACGTTATGTTCTTGAACAAAAGCATCTTGTTTAAAAACAGGTCAAGCCTAGCGAACGGCACCAATTTAAGGCTGTACTATACTACCACTGAGCTGAACAAGTTTGTGCAGGCATTCAACACCAAATACAACACCAGCAAAACCATCAATGACATCAAGATCATGCGGTACTTTGGGAGTACCAATGACCATGACCCATTGAATAACATGAATCCGCAGAACTTTGGGGTATTCACTTCGCTCACTGGAACATTCAACAACTATGGTCCTGACAAATATCTGGAGCTTACCAGTGTAGCCAGCAAGGAAATAATGGGCGAGTTGTATGCCGTCCTGACTATGGATGCCACGCCGCCTGCGCCAACCGTGACCACGCCTGTTACCTATTGCCAGAATGCAACGGCTAGTGCCTTAACGGCCACGGGCGCTAATCTAAAATGGTATGCCACGGCCACTACCAGCACCAGCCTTTCCTCTGCACCGGTGCCTGCCACCACGTCGGCGGGGACGGTTTCTTACTGGGTGAGCCAGACGGTAGAAGGGGTGGAAGGCCCAAGAGCCAAGATAGACGTAACGGTCAATCCTTTGCCAGGTCAACCATCTGGCGCCGGAACGTGGGCCAGCACTATCACATATGGTACAAACGCCACCTTTACGGTCAACTCTGTCGTGGGGGCCACTTCTTACAACTGGACAGTGCCTGCAGGGTTTGAAATTGTAGCAGGACAGAATACGAATGCTATAATCATAAAATCCACTAATGGATCAGCGACCGGGGCAATCTCTGTGAAGGCGGTGAATGCCTGCGGGGAGGGCATTGCCTATTCAAGAATCATCGCTTCCTCAAAAGCCACGCCAACCGTTGCCTTCGATGATGTCACCAGGACCTATAGCCCAAGCACGTTTACCTTAGCGGCTACCACCAATTCTTCAGGAACGGTTTCTTATCAGGTGCTGGAAGAACTCACCGCTACTTATCCAGGGGATGTCGCGCTCTCTGGTGCTGGCAACAGTGCGGTGACCGTTGTCAAGTCTGGGAAGGTAAAGGTTAGAGCCACTGTGGCCACAGACGCCAACTACCTGGCGGGCTCAGATGACATGGAGCTCACCATCAATAAGGCTACGGCCACAGTTACGCTCTCTAACCTCACGCAACAGTTTGACAACACGCCCAAGGCCGTTACTGTTACTACCAACCCAGCCAACCTAACAGTGCAGACTACATATAACGGCTCAGCCACGGTGCCTACGGCGGTTGGTACGTATGCTGTGGTGACGCAGGTGGTAGACGTTAACTACGCAGGCACAGCCAATGGCACCTTGACCATTAATACGGTCACGTCTTCTGTTGACTTAGAAGAAGCTCCAGTGATGAAACTGTACCCTAACCCGTCCACCGGAAAGTCGCTACTGGAGTTGGGTAAAGGAAACAAGGCCGTTGTGACAGTGACCAGTGCATCTGGCAAACTTGTTAGCCAGTCCACAGTGAAAGACCGTATCGAGATAAATCTGGAAGCCTTGGCCACAGGAATCTACTTCGTGACGGTGCAGGTACAGGACAAGGTGCCAGTGGTACTAAGATTGTCTAAGTTTTAAAGGAAAAAATATCCATCGCATTTAGTAAATAAATTGAATAGCCTCGGTTCTTTCTATATATGAGAGCCGGGGCTATTTTTAAGTATAGCATTATAGTTCAATACGCTTTTATCTATACATCATATCCACTTTACCGGAAAGTCTTCCTTCTTATATGTTTTGTGTCCCAGAAAACGGCCTTCATATGAAACGGAAACTGACCATGTAGAATTAAGCCATTATCAGTGAAGTTGGCACCTTAATAACTCATCTCATTATAATAAGATAGTTTTTCGACTCTGTGACGGGCTCAAAATGTTTTAGAATTAAAATGGTAAGCTTAGAAAGTTGTACGTATATCTTTCCGCATACCAAATAAAAAGGTCTGTAAGAGATTATCTTACAGGCCTTTTGAGATTATAATTGAAGTCTGTGGTATAGAATTGTCGACCCTTATCCAAAAAAATAGCTTTACGATTTTCTTGAGCATTAAATCATAACCTGAAATCCTATAGCGTCTGCTGAACATAACCTCCGTTCTTGGACTAGCTATACCTAAATATTTATCATATAATAGCTTTGGTATTTTTTTTGGTAAAGGCTAGGTATAGAAAGCTTGTGTAATCCGATTCATCATGAAATACCGCCTACGGGAAAAAGCTCCCCTTCCCCGATAAGTTCGGAGAGAGCTGAAAAGGAAACCCGATAACCCACCGAGGCGGTGTCTATCCTGAACAGCCCCCTGGCTTTGGAGGCAGGCGCAAGGCCCTTGGACCTATCCCCGCGCCTTGTCAATATCCCGGTGGGGTCTTCCAGCTCCCATGAGCAGCGTCGGCAGGGAGGGAAGTCCCCTGCACGGACAGGGCTGGGGCAACAGTGGCCAGAGCCAATCCGTCGCAAAGCCCGCCGAGCATTTTTCGCCGGATCACTAAGTTTTACTCATCCATTATATTTTGAACGCCCTATTTGAAAATTCTGGGTAATGAACCGGCATGCTTCCAGAACATTTCCGCAAATCAACCACTGGCATGTGTTCTTCTTGCCTGGGACAAGGTTTAGATTGCCGGCATCCTAGTACTATACTATGCCCTTGGGGTTCTGCAGGTCCTTTCTGTGTTTACATGACGGCGAACTTTAACGTTAATCCACAGCGAACAGAGGCAAGCTATCGTATATGAGGGCCAGAGAAGATAAGCACCAACCTTAGACTAAAAGGTTGCAAATTTATTATTGCTAAATTGCAAGACCTTGCTTAACAAAACCCGCCCATGATAAATGCCATAGAAAGGAACAATGTTAAAGTCTTGGGCAATGGCAGCACGCCAATGCTCTTTGCCCATGGGTATGGATGTGACCAAAACATGTGGCGATTCGTATACCCAGCCTTCACCGAGCAATACAAAGTAGTGTTATTTGACCATGTTGGGTTCGGGCACTCTGATGTTTCGGAATACTCGCCTCAAAGGTATGGCTCACTTCAAGCCTACGCCGATGACATCATCGGCATCTGCACTGAGTTGGGCCTGAAGGATGTCATCTTCGTAGGGCATTCGGTTAGTGCCATGATCGGTGTCCTGGCTGCTAATACATCCCCTAGGCTCTTTAGTAAATTAATCCTTGTAGGCCCGTCCCCAAAGTATATAAATGAAAATGGGTACGTGGGAGGGTTTGACCGAGATTCTATTAATGGTCTTTTGGAATCATTGGATGGTGATTACCTAGCCTGGTCCAATGCCATGGCCCCGGTAATCATGGGAAACGCCGAAAAGCCGGAGTTAGGCGAAGAGCTGGCTGCGAGCTTCTGCCGGAGCAATGAAGAGATTGCGAAGAATTTCGCATACCTGACTTTCCTCTCTGACGGGAGGGAAGCCTTGAAAAGGGTCAAGGTTAAAACACTGGTGTTGCAATGCAAGGAAGATGTGATAGCACCGATAGAAGTTGGCAAGTACGTACATGAATCTATTGAAGGCAGCTCCTTTGTTCTGCTGGATGCCACGGGGCACTGCCCCAACTTGAGTGCCCCAGAATATACTGTAGATGCCATCAAGGGTTTTTTGCAGGAGTAACATGTCAAAATAGTAGACTGCTAACCAATAACAAGGGCTAGGGGTGTGCCCATTTCCAATTAATGGCAAAAAGAGAGTTGAAAAAGGCGAATGGAGATGTCTATCTGGAAGCGAGCAGATCTCACGATAATAGCTTTATCTTTGTAAACTGGATTGGTATCCAGTCGTTAGAATCAATCATGATGGGCGCGAATGTTGTCTTGGATATGCTTCGTGAAAGACCCTGTCCCAAAATCCTAAACAGCAATAAAGAACTAATCGGCCCATGGAATGATGGGGCCTTATTTTTAGGGAAAAAGTGGGCATCAAAAGCCAAACAGGCTGGTGTCACCAAATTCGCCCAAATCCTGGGTCCTGGAATTTATGGCCGAAAATCCTTTAGCTTCTTCCTAGAATACGCTATCGACCACTTGGATATAAAGTCTTTTGAGACCGAGTCGGAGGCTCTTGCCTGGTTAAACGAAAGATAAAAAGGTTCTTATCATCTGATTAGACTTCCAGAAGCCATGCCTCAGCTTCTGCTCTTGTCACGAATGTCCTGTTTTAAATAGATAAACCTGTTTTCTGGGTACCCTCATCGGAAATTTCCTTGGAGCGCACCTCCCGGGCTTCATCCAGCGCAAGGATGCGGTCTAGCTTCCTCAGCCTAGTGCCCATCAAGTTCAGGGAGAACCTATGCGTGACAGCCTTGTAAGCTTCGTCCTTCACCTCTATCACTGACTTGTTCGATTCAATGCAAGGAGCTTGATGTCATAGTTAGTGAGGGTGTCAACGATTTGACTTAGGCAGAAGCTCAACTCTGACATACCCAATGCCTAGATTGTCGGGCATGGTGGTGACAGGGGCATACTAGGCGGGGTCCTAGTCCAGAGTGATCATGGCGTCTTAAATTACCATTTGAGCTTAGGGGGGTGTTCGTCCTGGAATATATAGCCGTTTGACTACGTAGCTAGATTTTAGTTTTATGCCCTTAAGCGCAATGCTTTAATTTTTCTACTCTGAAATCGTCATCACCCAGCTCGGATATGGCGAACCTACAAGCAGAGTAGTATGTTTTAAAATACCCCACAATCTTCTCATTAATAATAAGGGCGTGCGCCTCAGAGGTAAGGCTCTGGGCGTCTTCTAACTTCTGGGATTCAGAAACAAGTTGCGCGTATAAATGGTACATATAGGGGAGATTTTGTCCGCAAAGATAAGAAAACGCATGTAGATACACTAGTTTAGTCCATGTTCTTAGCAAGTCAATTAACCAATGCCCGTCTCTAATAGGTCAATGAGAACTTTACTCCACGGCTCTGACTAAACTCCTTAGTGTCACTGGCTAACAAGGGGCCTGCAAGGCAGCCGTTTTTTTATTTTAATAAGTATTAATACTATGGTTATTCTGATTTTATTTTATGGTCAACCACGTATAGTATAAAGAAAAAATAAATCAGATGAGGCAAGGAGAGCATACAATGAATGATTTTGAGAGAATGTTCGCTCATTCAAACACGCCACATGCAGCAACATGAATGCATCGGTAAAGGTGGGGTGGATTGAAGGAAGGAGAAGATTAACATCCAGGGTCTGCCTTTTCATTTCAGTAAGTTCAAGCACTATGATGACGCCAAGGCCTGGCTTCTCCAAAAATAGTAAGTCCAAGCAGACAGGTGGATGTATTCCAGGCTTCCGGTCGCAGGAAGTATTTACGTCCTAACAGGCAGAAGGCTAACTAAGATGGCCCTTCTGATGGATTGTCGTTGGAAAGCCCGAATCTCCTTATCCATACTTTTCAAACGATCCTTTTCAAAAAATACAACTACCTATTGTCGGTCGCTATACCTTGGTCAATTTTTCTGTAACTCCAGCCAAAAAATACCTTAGGATTGTCAATGATTTATAACAGTACTCATGTAGAACAACCAGACTAATATGGGTCTTCGTTGGATTACATAAGAACTGAGGAAAGGCGCAAAACAGGCATCCGGCATTCTGCGTTGAATGGCCGGGCGCTAGTCATTGTCGAGGGTTATTTATCATTAAGGTCGGAGGCTGATTTTGGGAGGTCTTACCGCCTATTTCCTTATATTGCGCTTCTGTAAAAATAGATTGACAGTTATCGCCACTGCAAATGGAAAATACAACATCTGAGCATATGACCAAACAAACTGAGTCCGAATCAGCGCTGGAGAAACAGCTCAAGATAACCAACACCATCACCGACAATGCCACGGTGGCCATGTTCATGATGAATGACAGGGGCTTCTGCACGTTCATGAACCCTGCGGCCGAGAAAATGACAGGCTTTACCTTTGCAGAGGTGCAGGACAAGCCGTTGCACGACATAATCCATCACCACCACCCCGACGGCACTCCTTACCCTATGGCGGACTGCCCCATTGACCGGGCCCTGCCTACCAACAACAACGTACGGGCGCACCAGGACGTCTTCATCAGGAAGGACGGCAGCTTCTTCCCCGTTAGCTGTGCGGCCAGCCCGATCTTTGAGAACGGGGTGCCTGTGGCCACGGTCATCGAGGTGAAGGACCTCACCGAGGAGAAGGCGGCAGAAAGGGCCTTGAGGGACAGCGAGGAGAAGTTCAGGTTCATGGCCGAGTCTCTGCCCCAGATGTTCTGGACCACCCGGCCGGACGGGTACTGCGACTACTACAACCAGAGGTGGGCGGAGTATACCGGCATTCCGCTGGACAGACTGTACGGCTACGGCTGGCTGGAGACCGTGCATCCGGATGATGCCCAGAAGGCCAGCAATGCTTGGAACAGGGCTGTGGAGACAAAGACGGAGTACCAGGTGGAATACCGGGTCCGGCGGCACGACGGTACCTACCGCTGGCACCTGACTAAGGGCCTGCCCCGGCTGAATGAAAGTGGGGAGGTTATGATGTGGGTGGGCAGTACCACCGACTACCACGAGCAGAAAAAAATGGTGGAGGAGCTCGTGGCAACCAACGAGGAGCTGGCGGCCTCTTTCGACCGCGAGGTGGCGGCCTCCCAGAAGGCTGAGTCCCAACGACTGCTTCTGCACGACCTGTTCATGCAGGCGCCGGCACTGGTGGCCATACAGCGGGGCCCTGAGCATGTATACGAAATGGTCAACCCGTTCTACCAGCAACTAGCGCCAGGAAGGGAGTTCATCGGCAAGACGGTGGAGCAGGCCTGGCCCGAGTTAAAGGGACAGGGTTTTTTCAAACTGCTGGACAAAGTTTACCAGACCGGCGAACCTTTCGTAGGCAATGAGATGCTGGCGAAGATAGACCGTCATGGGAACGGGCAGATGGTGGATACCTACTATAATTTCGTGTATCAGGCCTTTAAGGAAGAGGGTAGAATTGCGGGAATCGTGACCTTTGGATTTGAGGTCACTGACTTGGTTCTGGCAAAGCTTGACAATCAGGTGAAATCAGAAGAATAGCAAGGATATTTCAATCGTAGCTTTCGTTTTTACTACACCAATCCCCCAATATGTTACACAAACAGGATAGTCTTCAGAGCCTAGACATAAAGCAGGCCAGGGTGAAATTCATCCTGTTCAAGTCAAAGCTGCGGTCCATCCTGTACGGAAGTTCCGCGGACGACTCGGTGCTGTCCCCAAGGGATAACTCTCTGGGGCAGTGGTTGTATGCCTCTGCCTTGGCAAAATACGGACACTTGGCAGAGATAAGGGAGATCGAGAAGATCAATCTGTCCATCTCCGGCATAGCCAAGGATTTGATTAGCCTTTACAAAGGAGGCAAGATAGACGAGGCCCGGTCAGGGCTGACCCACCTTGACAGATGGGAGGAAGAACTGATAAGGTTGCTTGATGAGATTGAAAGCAAAGCCTAATGAAAATTCCCAAATGGGGAAATACTTTTAAAAAGGTAGCTTTCATGAGTAAATGTCTTAACCGATGATTTACTATAAGATTTGGAGAAAGGACTGAAACATTGACCGGCTGTAACAAGATTTACGCTATTTAACGATTTACGACATCTATAGAACCTTAGGCGGCAACTTACGTCTAGGTAGCATTATGACACAGGAGTACAGAAACGCATTCGGGAATGTCTATCTCTCAGTGACGGTGGACAGTGAGAATAAATGGGTGCATACGAACTGGATGGGGTATCTGACGGAGGAAAGCGTGAAGGCAGGTGCCTTGGCTTATACGGACGCTCTCAGAAAGGCGGGACTTTCCTGCGTTCTGAACGACACCACCCAGGTGATTGGGAGCTGGGACCACTCGATAGATTGGGTTGTGAACGAATGGGCTCCCATGGCGGCGAAAGCCGGACTGAAGCACTTTGCCATGATCACCGCCCCCCAGACCTTCGCAGAATCCTCGGCCTCTGCCTTTTATTCCAACTTAAAATCCTTCGAGGCGAAGGTATTCGACAACATAAGCGTAGCCCGACAATGGCTAAGACAGTATTCACTCCAAGAAATTAGCATATGAGTCCCACAGGAATGATGAATGCAGAAAAGGTGGAGTTGAAAAGGGTGTTTGGTGACGTATACTGCCGTATTTCCAGAAAAAGCGATAACTCAATCGTACATGCCCAGTGGTTTGGTGCTCAGTCAGAGGAGACTGTGAAAGGCGGGGGGCTTAAAATGCTTGAGCTGATGCGGGAAAGGCCCTATGCCAAATTGCTTAACTGCAACAAGGAGGTGATAGGCTCCTGGGACACGGCCCTGGAATGGGTGGAGACCGAGTGGGCACCTGAGATGAGGAAAGCCGGTTTACGCTACCTCGCCTATGTGGTTCCTACCAGCGTCTTTGCCACCATGACGGTTGAAATGGCCATACAGCGTCTGGGAGATGACTTTGAGATCAGGACCTTTGACGATGAGCAGAACGCAGAGTCATGGCTTATATCTCTAGGCCGTATTGATTAATACCCTCCAATCTTTTTAGAGAGTAGACAATAAAGGTATAAAGATTCCTGTTATGAGTTCTGCTATTATAAAGGCACGTTTCTAAAATTAAATGGGTGTGTCTTTCTCTTCTAGCCATAGGATAGCATCTTGTTTTCTGGAGAAAGTCCTGATTTGATAGGAAAGGTGGCCTGACCGCCTTATCTGCTCAATGTTGGCCTGTGCCTGCAGTTCGCGGGCCTGATCCATAGGCTGTATGCGAGCCAGTCTCTCAAGCCTTGTCCTTGCCAGTTCAGCTCCCAATGAAAAAGAAAGCTCCCTGTTTTGCTGCTCGCCAACTGTTATCCTAGAGAGGCTTGCATCTAATAACAGGCGCTTTATGTCATAGTTTTAGATGGCCCCAACCATCACTGTGAAGCTCTCCCGAATCATGTGTAGGGAGGCGGGGTCTAGGTCTGGGTACTCCACTGTAAGAATGTCCGTGGACGGGCTGTAGCCCATTCGGATGGGGCTGTTAGGGAGTAGGTTCATGCTCAGAGTTAGGTTGCTTAAGATGCTTTTTATGCTATCTTAAACTTTACTTTGAAGAGCCTTCCCGTCTTTTAAAATCTACGAAAATCTGAACCCGCTCGTCTTCTGGGTCTGACATGCGGTTCACCGTCACCTGGTCCCCCTCGCCATAGTAATTAGCGATGCCTCTTATGATTCCCACGGCCACGCCCGCCATGCGGCGCTTGGAGTAGTAGTCGACGATGAGCCTGTCTCTGCCTGACTTGGTCACGAGCAGCATGGGCGGGGTGGTCCTTGGGTCCTCGCGCCGCACCGCCCCGTGCATGGCCTCCTCCGTATTGAGGAGCATGTCATAGGTGTGCCACTCGGGGGAGATGTACTTCTTGTAGACCATCAGCAGGTCCGGCACTATGAACTCGCCGTACTGTTCCATCAGGTCGTATACCGGGGTGCCAGAAAGCTCAGAAGCCCGCGCCACGATGGCGAAAAGGTCGTCGGTGGGGTACATGTCATGCATCTGATAGGAGGCGTTCTCCACCCCGGCGCTCTCCACAAGCCCCAGCCAGGTGCTGTGGTCGTGCGTGTACTCCACAAAACGCTTCAAGAGGACGAAGATGCTGCCGTGCATCATGTCCTGGTTCCCAATTCTTTCTGTATCCATGTATTCTTATAGTGCTGCCCAGGGGCGAACGCAGATTCTTTAATTAGAAGTTTCTTAGTGCTTAGCTACTAGCCAGCTATGCGCCTCTACTCGGTCCATGAAATTCTGAAACTCTACGGGCAGGGTTTGGGTCCTTGTCACCTCCTGCGCCACCTCAGAGGCTCTTTTCTCCTGCGCGGCTATGGGGCTGCCCACGCGCGCCAGGTATTTGAGGCGCGTCTTCATCAGGTCTCCTGAGAACTTCATAATGACCACCCTGTACTCGGCGTCATCCACCTCGACGATGGACTTGCTGGAGTCCAGAAGTATCTTCTTGATGTCGTAACTGAGGACTGCCTCCACCACCATGGCCAGGGAGCGCTCTACCTCTGAAACCGTGAACTTTCTGATGTCTGGAAGGGATACTGAAAGTATATCAGTCGCTGGATCGTATTCCAGCGTTATCAAACCATTCTGGCTGATTATCATACTTTTTTAATTATAATATTGAAGCTATTGCTACCAACCTTGGCGGCCAGTTTTCCTACTTAACAAGTGATTACGGCTACGTAACCGCTGGGTTAAATCGATTAACGACGGGGAATAACCATGGGTGCAATTTGACACTGACCACTCCCAAATGTGATTTTCGTTAAGCTACGCCTTTCTCGATGTCGGCCATGATGATAGAGGCTAGGTGCTCCAGCACCCTCTTCTCCGACTCTGGGAACTCACGCTTCTCCTTGTCCACGATGCAGAGGGCGCCTATGTTGTGGCCGTCGGACGTCCGAAGCGGCGCGGCGGCGTAGAAGCGAAGCCCGAAGTCGCCCGTTACCATAGGGTTTGCCAGAAGACAAGGCTCCTGCAAGGCGTTCTCGAAGACGGTGACGTCGTTGTTAAGGACGGCAAGGGAGCAGAGGCTCGTGCCCCTCGGCACTGGAGTAGGGTTATCCAGCCCAGCGCTGCCTTTCGTGAAGACCTGCTCGCTGTCCACGAAGTTCACCAGCGCGATGGGGGCGTTGAACATGCGCGCGGCCATCTCGGCTACGTGCTGGAACGGTCCGTGGGCCTTCGGTTGATCCAGAATGTTAAGGCTATGTAGCTTGACCAGTCTCTGTTCCTCGTTCTCGGGTATGATCGGCAAGCCGAAAGTGTTTTCCATTTTATTTAATATAATCGCGGTCAGTTGGCCTGCTTAGTACAACCTCTGTTTAATAAGTAAGGTTGCCTAGCCTGAAAGATACTGTTTTTTTTAACCAGACTAATTAAGAGATGATATTAACCCAAGCTTTAGCACTCCACAACAGCGATAAGTCCTAACTATGGCATGACGCACAAGGCTACTAGCAGACAGCAAGGTGGCTTCTCTCATAACCTAAGGCGTCAAAAATTAGTAAAACCCTCACTTTTACTCGTTAAATTTCCCAACCCATAAATAAAACCTGCGCATATGGACTTCCCCTCCCTTTTCAATGACGTCCCCGAGAATCTGGTGGTCTCGCCGGATTTTACGGTTCTTGCCGCCACGGACGACTATCTCAGAGTGACTGTGCGCAACCGATAGGAGAAAGTCGGTCTGCATTTTCTGAAGGAGGCTTTCCCTGAGAAGGACATTACTTATGTTTTGTACCTTTGTTTCATTGGGGTAGCATCATTTTATCTGAAAATTAGATATCCCATCTGCAAAATTTTAGAAAGGTCTCTTTAATATTCTTTATTAGAAAACATAAACTGCTTGAAAATGCGTCTGAGGAAGGTTCTTTTTGTGGATGATAATGAAACCTCCCGATTTTTAGTAAGGAGGTTAATTGCCCGGGAGAATTTCGCCGAGCAGACGGTTTGCGCAAAGAACGGGGAGGAGGGGCTCTCATTTGTAATGAGTGAGCAGTTTGACCTCGTTCTACTTGATCTCAACATGCCGGTGATGAATGGCTTCGAGTTACTGGATGCCTTGGCAGGGGAGTTTGAAGGTGAGCTGACAGTCATTCCGCCGATATTCATTCTCTCCAGCTCGTCCAACTCCCGGGATATGGAGACTGTTCGAAGGTACCATTTCGTTAAGGGTTATCTCTCAAAACCACTAGAGAAGGGACATCTTGACCAGATAAGATCACTGATTTGATGTTGTTGAAGTGATTTTGCCAGTTGGGACGTAGAAGTCTTAGGAGTTAAGTAGATATTTGCCAAAGTCATCAAGTTTAAATATAAGAACTGCACAAATGATTTTTTACGAGTCCGAGCATGCCACCATGAGTTACTTCGAGCGGGAGAAGCTGGTTTTCACCGTTTACCACGGCTTCACGCCCAGCGATGAGCTGCGGAGGATACTGGACGCCTCCCTAGAGCTAGTGGCGACCAAGGACGTGGAGCTGGGGTTGGGAGACAACCGCAACATGAAGGTGATTAGACCTGCTGACCAGGAATACATCAACACGGTCTGGTTCCCCGAGTTCCTGAGGCTGTCCAAAATCCGGAAGTCCGCTACCATAGAGTCCACGGATGTGTTCAACCAGATGGCCACCAAGAACATATTGAAGGTCATCGGCGACCGCATCCCCTTCGAGTTCCAGTACTTCGACTCCCTGGAGGACGCGTGCGCTTGGCTGGGAATTGACCCTGAAATTCTTTCTGCATAGCCATGGTAATAGATTTTAACCAGGCGCGTTCCAAGCACACCTTCTTCAGGACTAGGGTGAGGGGCTTCCTCTTGGGGAGCGAGGCAGACCCTGACACCTTCAAGGCCTACCTGCGGGAACTCGGCGCATGGGTAGAGGCCCTGGCCACCCGGTACCATCTTGAAGAGGATGAGGTATTAGAGGCGAACTACCTGCACAGCGAAATGACGGCCAAGACCGAGGCCTTGATTAAATGCTGGGACGCTGGGCGGGAGACCGAGGCTAGGGAGAGGTTCCAGGAAATGGAGACCACTGGGAAGGAGTTCTTGACTATTCTTTCCCGACTGGAGCAGAAAACCAAGAAGATATAATTGACCAAGAGACATACTTCTTGTGGATAATGTCAAAACCAGCTTTCATGAAACCTAACCATACATAAAGCGTAGAATTAAATACCTATTACTCTTAAAGAAGCGACGTCTCTTTGGACGCCGCTTCTTTCTTTTTAGAGGTTAAAGATTAGAAGTGTCCAAGTTTATTAACTAAGGGAAGGGGGGATATTGCAGAAGTGCTGTAATCTTCTTAAATAAGATCAAGTCGTTTGATGATCTGGGTAAAATATTGTCTCATGAAATGGCCGTTTTACGAGACAGAATTGGGCCATGTAGTATTAAGCCGTGATCAGTGAAGTTGAATCCCATTCACTCATCTTAACAAACTAAACCTGTACTATGACTCTGAGATGAGTTGTTAAAATTTTAGAGGATTAATTGTAAGCTTAGAAAGTTGTACGTATATCTATCCGCAAATGAAAGGAAAAGGCCTGTAAGAGTTTGTCTTACAGGCCTTTAGTAATTTTAATCGTAGTCCGTAGGGGAATCGAACCCCTGTTACCAGAATGAAAATCTGGTGTCCTAACCCCTAGACGAACGGACCATCTGTCGGTTTTGATGGTGCAAATATAGCGGGGTGATTTTGATTTGCAAAAGGTGGGCACAAAAAAAAGTGCCTAAAATGGTAAGCTGCTCAAAATGAGCCCCAAAATTTTAGTTTGTTTTGCTATCCAAGAGGCGTAACTTCGCCGGTAGTTAGTACAACCCATAACCAAACCTTATTTATCCATGTCTAAGAAAATAAGAGTAGCCATCAACGGCTTCGGTCGCATAGGCCGTCTTACCTTTAGAGCCCTGTTGGAGCGCGAGAACGTAGAGGTAGTTGGCATCAACGACCTAACCGACAACGCCACGCTAGCGCACCTATTAAAATATGACTCGGTACACGGTCGTTTCAACGGCACCGTCACTGCAGATGAATCTAGCATCACCGTAAACGGCAACCGCATTGAAGTATACGCAGAGCGCGAGCCTAAGAACTTGCCTTGGGGTAAACTGAACGTAGACGTGGTATTGGAGTCTACTGGTCGTTTCGTAGATGAAAAAGGAGCAGGCGGACACTTAGAAGCCGGCGCCAAGAAAGTAGTAATCTCTGCCCCAGCCAAAGGAAACATCCCAACGGTAGTATTAGGCGTGAACGAAGACACTTTGACTGGTTCTGAGACCATCATGTCTAACGCTTCTTGTACTACCAACTGCCTTGCCCCAATGGCGAAGGTGTTGGACGATGCCTTCGGCATTGAGAAGGGGTACATCACCACGGTACACGCGTACACTGCAGACCAGAATTTACAGGATGCACCTCACTCTGACTTGCGCAGAGCTCGTGCCGCTGCGTATTCTATCATCCCAACCTCAACTGGTGCCGCCAAAGCCGTAGGTTTGGTATTGCCTCACTTGAACGGTAAGTTGGATGGTGTTGCCATGCGCGTTCCTATTCCGGATGGCTCTTTGACGGATTTAACCGTTGTCTTGAAGCGCGAAGTAACCGTAGCCGAAATCAACGCCGCCATGAAAGCTGCCGCAGATGGAAAAATGAAAGGCATCTTGGAGTACACTGAGGACCCAATCGTTTCTATTGACATCGTGGGCAACCCGCACTCTTGTATTTTTGACGCTGACCTAACTTCTGCCAACGGTACCTTGGTGAAAGTGGTAGGCTGGTATGACAACGAGTCTGGCTACTCTAACCGTGCCGCAGATTTAATCGCGCGCATCGGATAGTTAGCGTAAAAGCTTTTACACCTTTTAAGAAGTGGTGTTGCTCTACAGCGGCACCACTTTTTTTGTCTATTTTTACCAAAACAGGCCAAAAACGACGTACAACCAGCGCATGAGCCAGAGCCAAACCCGCCAGAAAGTATGCTTTATCTTGAACCCAAAGTCGGGAACCAGGAATGGAGTAGACGTGCCCGCCTTGATTGAGCAAGGCCTGGACGCCCAGCGCTGGGAACCTTGCATACTCCTAACCGAGTACGCCGGGCATGCCACCGAACTGGCTAAACAAGCCGCCGCAGACGGCACCCGACTGGTAGTGGCGGTTGGCGGCGACGGCACCGTGAACGAGGTGGCCCGTGGCCTGCTCAATACCAATACCGCCTTGGGCATTCTGCCCAAGGGATCAGGCAATGGTTTGGCGCGGCATTTGAAAATCCCATTGAAACTGCCGCAGGCGCTGGAATTGATTAACAAGGCCACCTTTCATCACATAGATTCCTGCGCCATCAATGGGCATCCGTTTTTCTGTACGTCGGGTATTGGGTTTGACGGCTTGGTAAGCTCAGCGTTTGCTAAAAGTGTAAAACGCGGTTTGACCAGCTATGTGCAGTTAATCATCAAGGAGTTCAGAACGTACTTTGCCCAGGAAGCCACTGTTAGCGTGAATGACCGGGAGTTGAGCTCTGAGTTCTTTGTGATAGCCTTCGCCAATGCCTCTCAATATGGAAACGATGCATTTATTGCCCCCATGGCCGACATTCAGGATGGCTTGTTGGATGTGTGTTTGATTCGGCACGTGGGCTTAACGGAGGCATTGCAATTGGGGTATGGCCTCATGACCAAGACCATTGCTACCTCTTCCTTAGCCGAGTTCCATACCTGCGCCACTGTAAAAGTGCAGAGCAACGTTCCCCAGCATTTTCACGCAGATGGGGAGTACATTGGCCAAGCCACAGAATTTGAAGTGAAGTTGTTCCCTAAATCACTGGAAGTAGTAGCCGCTTTAGGATAAAGAAAAGAAGATGAGCAAGAACAAGAAAAACCGGGACGGCGTGGTGTTCTCCACCAACCCAGACTTTGAATACGATTACCAGCAGGACGAAGCCATCGCCACCCTGCCACCCCAACAGCAGGATTTGCGCGTGCAACTAGACAAGAAAGCGCGTGGAGGAAAAAAAGTGACTTTGATTACGGGTTTCGTGGGGCAGGATGAGGACCTGCAAACCCTAGGCAAGACGCTTAAAAACAAGTGCGGCGTGGGCGGAAGCGCCAAAGACAATGAAATCATGATTCAGGGCGACTTCCGGGACAAAGTCATGCAAGTGTTGCAGGATTTGGGCTACAAAGCCAAAAAGGCGGGAGGATGATTTTTAGTCCTGAGTCTAGAGTCCTGAGTCTGCTGAATAAGTTATAAACCCGTTTTTGGCCTGGTTTCATGAAAACAGGCCAAAAACGGGTTTATTATTTTTGTAAGTAGGCTAAGGCTTTCTCTACATCCTCGGGGGTGTCAATGCCAATGGTTTCCAATTCTGTGACTGCGGTGACAATGCGGTAGCCGTGTTCCAGCCAGCGCAACTGTTCCAAAGACTCGGCCTTCTCCAGGGCAGAGGGAGCCAATTTTGTCAATTCAGCCAGCACTCCACTTCGGTACCCGTAAATCCCGATATGTTTGTAATAGGCATGCTTCTGCAGCCATTGGTATTGCTCTGCCCCGCGCAGATAGGGGATGGGATGCCGACTGAAGTACAGAGCCTGTTGTTGTGCTCCAATCACCACCTTCGGGCTGTTGGGGTTGAAAAGTTCTTCCTGGCTCTGAATGGGTTTGATGAGCGTGGCAATCTGCGCCTCTGGCTGGTCAAAGCAGGAAATTATTTTGTTAATCTGCTCAGGCTGAATGAAAGGCTCATCTCCCTGAATGTTCACCACCACGTCAAATTCCTGCCCAGCTTGGGTGTAGGCCTCGTAGCAACGGTCGGTGCCGCTTTGATGGTGCTCCCCGGTCATCACCGCTTTGCCGCCAAACGCCAGCACATGGGACAAGATGCGGGCATCATCCGTAGCCACCACCACAGACGTCAAGCCAGATTTCTGGGCCTGCTCATACACCCTTTGAATCATGGATTTTCCGGCGAGGTCTATTAAAGGTTTCCCGGGGAAGCGGGTGGAGGCGTAGCGGGCGGGGATTATTCCTAAGGTGGTCATGGCGTGTCAAGTTAACAAGCCAAAGATAGTATTCTTCCAGAAAGGTTAGGCGATAAGGGTAGATCCGTTTAATTTCCGTTTTTGGCTTACTTTTACCAAAACAGCCTAAAAACGCATGTCCTCCCAACTATCAACCACCAGCTTTCTATTTAAGGGAGACATTTGGCGTCTGTTGCCAGACGAGGCTACCGGCATTGTTGGGGTAGAAGTGCGGGATACGGCCTCGTTGCAGGTTTACTTCTGCTTGATATCAGTTGGCTCCTCACAAGTATTGTTAGACCATTTTCAGTTGCCAGAAAGTTGGTGGGTAGGGCTGGCCGGCATCCATGAACAGGTGCTTTACCTGAACGGCTTTGAAAGAACAGGGCAGATAGGTCACCCAAAGGGCATCACAGCAGTGCATTGGGCCACGCAAAAGGTGTTTTTTGAATTGCCCGCCGCAACCTTAGAGGGAATAAGTCATGGCACCCTACTTGTTTCAGAAGCTGGTACACAGCCAAAAGTGCTGTACCGGGTAAATGCACTTTCTGGGGAAGTTTTTTCCTCCTTCTCACAGCCCGAAGTCCCAACAATCCAGGAAAATACAAAAGAGGCCACGGCTTATCAGGTGCTGTATCCAGAAATATATGAGCAGGGCAGCACGTATTTTGACGACCTGGCAACCTTTTTGTTAAAGGACAGGGCGCAGGTGGCTACGTCTTCAGTGGAATATTTAGAAACAGATAGTTGCTTTATTCTCAGCTACTATGTGCGGCAAGAGAACGGGTTGTTTGTGAAATTTTTGGTAACTTACACCCTCAATGGGGCGGTCTTATACGAGTGCTGTCTCTTGAAGGATGCAGAAAGAATAGGTGGGCCTCCGTTTTTTGTTCAGGCGGGTCAGCTTTTTCTGGTTCAGGACAAAAACGTTCTGCTGTCTGTGTCCCTGCCTGTGAATGTGAATTTTGATTAAGAAATAGAGTCCAATGTTGAAGAAATTTGTGTTTGTTCTAGGATGCGCCCTGATTAGTGTGGGGGCGGCTCATGCGGGCACGTTGGTAGTGCGTGATTCTGTGGGAACCAAGGCCGTAAACGGTAAAATTTTCATTACCCACAAAGTGGAGCCTAGCGAGACCCTTTACGCGCTCTCTAGAAAATATGGGGTGCCGGTAGGACAGATTGTGGCCGCTAACACCAATATTGAGAAAGCCATCCATGTGGGGCAGATTGTCCTTATCCCTACTAAAACTACCGCCGCTCCGGTGAAAACCGTAGCCGCGGTTCCAGCGGCCAAGCCTGCCGCTACTGCCAAAGCCCCTGCGGCCACGGCGGCGGTACCAGCGGCCAGCAAAACGTATGTGGTAGACGCCAAGGGCAACAGAATCCATACAGTATTGCCTAAGCAGACGCTTTACGCCATCTCTAGATTGCACCAGGTGACTTTGGACAACCTTAAGAAATGGAATAACCTGACGGATAACACCGTAGAGATTGGACAAGAGCTTATTGTGGGCACCGGCGATAAGCCAAATGCGCAGGCGGCCGCTAAAAAACCGATTTACGTCCCTGAAAAGGACGATGACGTAACCATGCCGAAGCAAGCGGGAACTACTCCGGCGGCCACGGCAGCGGTGACACCAGAGAAGCCTGCCACCCCGGCGGCTACGCCATCTAAGTCTGGCGTGAAGCCCGTAACGGCCAAGCCAGCCATCCCAGCCACCATTACCAAGCCGGTTGCTGCAAAGACAGAAACGCCTAAGCCTGAAACACCGGCTGTTCCTCCTGCAAAACCAGTAGCCAAAGCTGAAACAAAAGAAAACGAAACCGTTACCACTGAATACAGCGCCCGCGTTTCTGAAAGCGGCATGGCCGAGGCCATTGATCAGAAAATCGATAACAACAAGTTCCTGGCCTTGCACAAAACCGCTCCGGTGGGTACCATCATGGCGGTGAAAAACCCGATGAACAGCCAGACGGTGTACGTGCGCGTGATAGGCAAACTACCAGAAACCGGCGAAAACGAGAAAGTTGTCATTAGACTATCTAAAAAAGCCTGCCAGCAGATTGGCGCCAATGACGCTCGTTTCAGAGTAGAGTTATCTTATATGCCATAAGGCATTTTTGCCCTGTTTTTACCAAAAGAGGCGAAAAACGGAAATCCCCACAGGGTTCCGCTTTTCGCCTCTTTTGATTTAATGACCTTACAATGAATATTGAGAGGATGTAATTTCATTCCTACATTTAGCGTACTACACATTCAAGATTGATCCTTCTTTATTAATCATTACTCACTAATCATTAATCATTACAAAAAAAAGTGTCTGCACAGATAAAAGCCTTGCTAGAAGACAGGTACCGGCGGTACAATACATTGGAGTTTATTGCTAATGACCCAATCTGTATTCCGCATAGGTTTGCGCAGAAGCAAGACATTGAGATAGCCGGTTTCTTCGCGTCCATCTTGGCTTGGGGCCAGCGCAAGACCATCATCAACAAATGCACTGAGCTGATGGCGCGCATGGACAACGCCCCGTACCAGTTCATCCTGCACCACCAAGACGATGACCTCAAAAACCTGCTGGGCTTTAAGCACCGCACCTTCAATGACACGGACTTGCTGTACCTGGTCCATTTCTTCAGATGGTTTTATGAACAGCATGATACCTTAGAAGAAGCATTTATAGGCACTGGCCAAACACCCCTGACCAGCCAGAAGGCGCGGCTGGAACACTTCTATAACTTGGTATTCTCTTTGCCAGAAGCCCCACACAGAACCAGAAAACACATCTCCACGCCCGCCAAGAAATCTGCCTGCAAGCGCATCAACATGTACCTGCGCTGGATGGTGAGAAAAGATGCGTCTGGCGTAGACTTCGGGATATGGAACCGCATGTCTCCGGCAGACTTGATTTGTCCCTGCGATGTGCACGTGCAGCGCGTGGCCCGCAAACTCAACCTCATTGAGCGCACCCAGTCAGACTGGGCCATGGCAGAAGAACTTACCGCCCACCTGCGCGCCTATGACCCGTTAGACCCCGTTAAATATGACTTCGCGTTGTTTGGACTAGGGATAGAGGAGAAGTTTTAAAGAATTAAGAATTAAGCTTGGCTTAACCATCTCCCTGCTTCAAGCTTTCAGCTTGGAGCTATTAATCAGGCAAGTTTTCAACTAGCCTTTTTTAGTCTGAGGTTAGCGCAAGTTTATAAACTTGCTAGGTTGCTACCCACAAGCTATAAGCTTGCGGGAGAGTTTAACATTCCCACATCTCACTTTTGTCTACTGAAAGTGGCACATCTCGGGCTTGCCCTGGGAATCTTTGTGGGAAAGCTAGATAGACTGTGCCTTTCAGCCAATGTCGTTTTTGGCTTCTTTTCCAGAAAACAGGCTAAAAACGGATTCTCTTTCTGACTTATAACCCAGCAAGCCATTATCCAGATTTTCCTCAAATAATTCCTCCTACCAAGGAACATCCCTTTACCTCAATCTGTTATCCAATGCTTGGCAATGCTGTTTTTAACCTACTTTTGTGAAAACAGGCCAAAAACGAAATACAAACCACGAACAACACATAACGAACTTGATATATCCATCAAATTTTGAACAGAAGATAGGTTTCGGGCAGATTAGAGAAATGCTGTCAGATGCTTGTCTAAGTCCCTTGGGCCGCCGCTTTGTAGAACGCGTTCAGTTCCTGAACCGTTTTGACCTGGTGGAGCGCCTTTTACAGCAAGCTGATGAGTTTTCGCAGATACTTAATTCCGGTGAGGACTTTCCTTCTCAATACTATTTTGACGTAACCGAGCACCTGAACCGCGCAGCTTTGGAAGGAGCGTTCATGGAAGTGCGCGGCGTCTTTGAAATCAAAATGTCTCTGCGGGCCATTCGGCAGGCGCTGGGCTTCTTCTATGAGTCGGATGAGGCCGCGTTCCCAGCCCTGAAAGCCCTGACCCAAGGCGTGGAAGTGGACCGTGCTTTGGTGGCCGCCATGGACAAGCTGGTGGATGACTCTGGCAACGTGCGGGAGGACGCCTCACCCGAGTTGCAGCGCGTAAAGCGCGACCTCATTGGCCAGCAAACGCAATTGCGTAAAACCATCAGCAGCATTCTACGCCACGCCAAGAACGAAGGCTGGACGCCCGGCGATGCCGAGCCTACCATCAGGGGTGGTCGTTTGGTGATTCCTATTATTGCCGAATACAAGCGTCGCATCAAAGGCCTCATCCATGATGAGTCTACCACCGGCCAGACCATCTACCTGGAACCCGAAAGCGTCTTTGAACTCAACAATGACATCAAAGACCTGGAGAACGCCTACCACCGCGAGCTGATTAGACTGTTGACGGCCATCACTAACCAGGTCAGACACCATCTGCCCAACCTTAAAAAGGCCTATCAGTTCTTGTCTTTGTTGGATTTCATCCGGGCCAAGGCCGTATTGGCCAACCGGATTGGCGGGGTCATGCCTAAGCTGCATAAACAGCAAATTATCAAGTGGAAGGATGCGCGCCATCCCATCCTGCATCTGACCATGCTGGCCCATGGCAAAAAAGCAGTTCCGCTGTCTTTGGAGTTGAACCCAGAACAGCGCATCCTTTTGATTTCGGGCCCGAACGCTGGTGGTAAATCTGTGGCCATGAAGACGGTAGGGCTGTTGCAGTATATGCTGCAGTGTGGACTGTTAATTCCGGTAGGAGAGGGCTCTGAGGCGGGCATGTTTGACGACGTATTCCTGGACATGGGCGATGAACAGTCTATTGAGAATGACTTGAGTACGTACAGTTCTCACCTGCAGAATATGAAGCAGTTTGTGCTTTTTGCCGGTAAAAAGTCTCTTGTTTTGATAGATGAGTTTGGTACAGGTACAGAGCCGGTCCTGGGTGGCGCCATTGCCGAGGCGGTGCTCGGTCAACTGCATCAAGCTAACGTGTATGGCGTCATCACTACCCACTATACTAACCTGAAGAACTTCGCGGAGAAGACCCCAGGCATTGTGAATGGGGCTATGCGTTATAACCCTTCTGAGTTACAGCCGCTCTATCAACTAGAGATTGGTAAGCCGGGTAGTTCGTTTGCCCTGGAGATTGCCCGCAAGATTGGTCTGCCGAAGAACATTCTGGACAAGGCCGGTACATTGGTGGGCAAGGAGAAAATACGCTATGACAAACTGCTGGAACAACTGGAGCAGGAGAAAACCGACTTTGAGGTGCGCAACGCCAGCGTAGCCAAGCAGGAGCGCAAACTTCAGAAAGCAGTACAAGAATATACTGCCCTCAAGCAACACCTGGAGGAAAGCAAAACCGACGTCATCCGGAACGCCAAAGCCCAGGCCAAACTCTTGCTCAAGGACGCCAATCAACAGATTGAGAACACCATTGAGCAGATTAGAAAAAGCCAAGCCGAAAAGGAACAGACCAAAGTAGCCCGCCAGGAGTTGGAGACCTTCAAAGAGAAGCTGTTGCCAGAGCCAAAGCCCATCATCAGAAACGGAAACGCCAAAAGCGGTCCGTTGCAGGTAGGGGAGCGCGTGGTGTTGCAAGGACAGGATTCGGTAGGTGAATTGTTGGCTGTTAAAGGGAAAACTGCCGAGGTGAGCTTCGGGGGCTTGAAAACCATTGTGAAGCTGGATAAACTGGAACGCCCTGACCACAACGCTGCTTGGATGAAGGAGAAGAAAGTAAAAGAGCGGGTGGCATCTTCGAGTCAGACCAAAGGCATGGACGTGACCCAACGCATGGCTGACTTCCAGCACACCTTAGACGTGCGCGGCAGGTACGCAGAAGATGCCTTGACCACCGTCATGAATTTCATGGACGACGCTATCATGCTGGGTATCCCAGAGGTGAAAATCATCCATGGACGCGGCAACGGTGTGCTTAAGCAGGTAGTGCGTGATTACGTACGAACCTTGAAAGAAGTAGCCAGCGTGGCCAATGAGCAGATTGAGCGCGGCGGCGATGGCGCTTCTGTCATTGTCTTGAAATAATCGTTTTTGGCCTGATTTCTGGAAAAGAGGCCGAAAACGGTTTATATGAAAAAGACCAGCCTAGATAAGCTGGTCTTTTTCATATAAACCTTCTAGTTAACCGTCGGGATTTTAGCTAAGGTCTTCAAAAGCATGCGGCCACGGGCGTTGATGGCTTTTCCGCCTTTGGCCATGTGTTGGCGCACCAGCTCTTCGGTTTCATGTTTGAGCCAAGGTTGTTGCCTGGTGATGTCAGTGAGGGACTGTAGGCAGAAGACTTTTACAAACTGGTGGTCTATGTTCTGTAGCCAACACTCCAGTCGTTCCACCACTTCTGCCACGTCTTCGTCGGCCCAATGGAGTAAACCTAGCATACTAGGAATAAAGAAATTGTAAGCCGGGTCTAACGTAGGCAGGGCGACTCTTTCCAGAATCTCAGCACGATACCGTAAGAACCATTCTAGCTTTTGATTGGCCACTGCCTCCAGTACATGAGCCGCACGGGCGCGAATGCCAAAATTCGCATCATACACCGCTGGCCATAAATTGGCTAATTCCTCCTGCCCGTTTTGAAGAATATACAAGGCCACCTCATCGGTACGGCCCTTGGCGTTAGGCTTGCCTTCAGTGAGTAAAGCGGTGTATTCAGCAGTGGTCATTGATCAGCTAATTAAATAATATTCACCTCCGGAGTGAGCGTGATGCCAAACTTCTCCTGCACCGAGTGGATGATTTCATAGGCTAGTTCCTTAACCTCATTGCCCGTCGCGCCGCCGTAGTTTACCAACACAAGAGCCTGGTCTTTGTGTACGCCGTGCTGGCCCAGCACTTTGCCTTTCCAACCGCATTGTTCAATCATCCAGCCGGCCGGTACTTTTACCGTAAACTCGCTCACCGGGTAGCCAGGCATGTTGGGATACTGCTCTTTCAACAGTTCAAATTGGGCAATGGGGATCTCAGGGTTTTTGAAGAAGGAACCGGCGTTGCCAATCTTGGCTGGGTCTGGAAGTTTGCTTTTTCTGATATGAATCACCGCGTCACTGATTGCTTTCAAGCTCAGTTCCTTCACCTGCATCTCTTCTAAAGTCTGAGTGATGGCGCCGTAGGACGTGTTAAACGTAGGTTTGCGGGTAAGTTGCAAAGTAACCGAGGTCACAATGTATTTGCCCTTGGCGTCTTTCTTGAAAATACTTTCGCGGTAGCCGAAGTTGCATTGGTCTTTGGTGAAGGTAATCAAGTTGCCCGTCTCCATCTCCACGGCCTCCAAAGAATAGAAGGTGTCTTTCAACTCTACGCCGTAGGCCCCAATGTTCTGCAAAGGTGCCGCGCCCACGGTGCCCGGTATCAACGACAGGTTCTCAATGCCGCCCAAATGATGCTCAATAGAATACAGCACCAAGTCATGCCACGTCTCGCCGCTCCCGGATTTTACCAATACATGCTCACCGTCGGGTTGGTCCTCTTGGGTGATGCCTTTGATGCGGTTCAACAGCACGGCCGCCTCCACGTCCTGGGTGAAGAGTACGTTGCTTCCTCCGCCCAGAATCAGCTTGGGCAGGGGCTTCACGGCGGGATGTTGCAAGATGTCCTGCAGTTCCTGGGTAGAGGAGAACTCGGCCAGCAGGCTAGCCTTGGCATCTATTCCAAACGTGTTGTAGGGCTTAAGAGAGACCTCTTTCTTGATTTGCATGGGCAACGGTGCTAATCTGGTGCGCGGTAAAATTACGGAAACGCATTGGGATTGGTAAGACCTTCAGGCCAAACCTGCGAGAATCTTTTGAGAACCGGCCGGTCTTTGCCCGGGAATGCAACAGACGTGGGCTTTTTTTCGGAACTTGCGCCTGTAAATGCGCTTGCGCTTTCATCATCCACTCAACACAAATTTGTCTATGGCCAAAGCTACCAAACCCGAAACCTTTAACATGACTGCCACCACGTTGGCAGGGTTGGAAGAAGTGCTGGCCCAGGAGTTGACGGATTTAGGGGCGAAGTTTGTGAAAGTGGGAGTGCGCGCCGTGACCTTCTCTGGTGACCAACGGCTGCTGTATAGCGCCAACCTTTGGTGCCGAACCGCCATCCGTATCTTAAAACCCTTCGCGCAGTTCAAGGCCCGTGATGAAAAGGAATTATACCTGAAGGTGCGGGAACAGGACTGGAGTCGTTACTTAACCGTAGATAGCACCTTTGCCATTAACGCCGTAGTGGCGCGCTCTACCTTTGAGCACTCGCTGTTCGTGTCACAGTTGACCAAAGATGCCATTGTAGACCAGTTCCGTGACAAAACGGGCAAGCGCCCTAGTGTAGATGTGGCCACGCCAGATGTGCGCATCAACCTGCACATGCATGAGAACATCGTTACGCTGGCCTTAGACGCCTCTGGTGATTCTCTGCACCGCCGTGGCTACCGCCAGCAGACCAACGTGGCCCCCTTGAACGAAGTGCTGGCCGCCGGTATCTTGCTACTCTCGGGGTGGGACAGAAAGTCGCCGTTATATGATCCCATGTGTGGCTCTGGTACCATCCTCGCCGAGGCGGCCATGATGGCTCACAACATTGCGCCCGGCGTATATCGCCGTGATTACGGGTTCATGCGCTGGCCAGATTATAATGCCGGGCTGTACAAAGAAATTTACCAAGCCGCCTTGGCACTGGAAAATAGAGACGCCGAAGTAGAAATCTTCGGCTCTGATATTGACCCGGACTTCGTGGAGGCTGCGTTCCAAAACCTGGAATACGCCGAACTGGACGAATACGTGCGCATCAAAGAACTCAACTTCGCGGAGGCCACCAAACCCGTGGACAAAGGCACCATCGTGGTAAACCCGCCTTACGGTGAGCGTATTGGGGATGACCGTGAAATGAATGACCTCTACAAGATGATAGGGGACACGCTTAAAAGTAATTTCCAGGACTGGGATGCTTTCATCTTTACCGGCAATTTGGAGGCCGCCAAGCACATCGGCTTAAAGCCCTCCAGAAGAATTGTGTTGTACAACGGTCCCATTGAATGCCGCCTGTTCAAGTACGAGTTGTACCGAGGCAGTAGGAGAGAAGCTGCTGTTTAACTACTACCAATAGCGTAAAACCAAAAGAGCCCAAAGACTTTCGTTTTTGGGCTCTTTTGGTCAAAACAGGCTAAAAACGGATAGTATTTCGAATACCTTCAGAATTACTTGATCGTCACGGCCAAAGCCACGGCATCTGCCACCAAGCCTGTGTCCCGGTTGTAATGATCATACCGCATTTCAAGCGTGTTCAGCTTATGGATACCTAGAATCCCATCTGCTGAGTTGTAGCGTAGGTTCAAGCCAAACAGGTGGCTAACAAATTTAGAGAGATCATAGTCACTGGTGTAGAACTCATTTAGAGCAGAATGCTCTTTGTACGGCGCAAAATAATCTGCCGCTGTCTGGCTGTAGAACCGGTAGAAAGGCGACACCGACAAGAAGGGCGTCAACTTGTAGGGCAGTTCAATCTCTGCGGTATGCGCCGTGATGCCCCAGTCATCTGTATAAAAACGGTAAAAGGTCTTCACCAGAATACGGTCCGTGGCGAAGTAATTCAGGCGCAGGCCCACCGGTATCTTCACGCGGCTGTCGGGCAGTTTTTCTACATGCACTGAGTTGTCTGTAAAATACACCCGCTGGTAGGGCGTGGCCAGTTGCCCGGTCTGATAGGCCAGGTCTAACATGGCAGAGGCTTGCAAACGCTTATTGATGACCTGTGCCAAGGACACGGAGGCGTTGTAGGAGTTGCGCGGATTGGTGCCCCCCGCGTCTGGATTGTCTACCGGGCCAGATGGCGTTTCTAAGGTCCTTAACTCAATGGGGTAGATCATGCTCCAAGAATCCAGGAAGGCGCTCAAAGACAAGCCCACCTCACGGCTGCGGTCCTTGGAGAATTTAGCGAAGTTCATATTCACGCCTTTAGAGAAGTAGTCATACTCCGTAGAGACAGAAACACCTGCGCCCATGGAATAACCTTTCACATCGTCCTGCATCACCCAGGAGAGAGAAGGATAAATGCGGTTGTCTCTGGCGCTGGCAGAGGAGATGGTGGTGGGGTCAATCAGGTCTGAGGACGCCGACGAGTAATGGTCAAAGCCAACCTCCAGCCTGAAGGAATGTAATCGGTTTTGCGCGTCTCCTTTGGCCATGGTAATGTCAAAGGTGGTGGCTACGTCGGTGAGCTTTTCGGTGCCAATGCCACCCGTTACGGCAGAGTTGTTCCCATCTTGGGTGTAGTAGCTGGAGACAAAATTAATCTCCTGGGTTTTGAGTTTCCTGCTTTTAAAGGTAGTACTGTCTGGTTGCGTGGTCTGCCCGAAGGAGCTGAGGATGGTCAGAAAGAAGAGCGAGGCGTGAAGATAGATTTTCTGCATCTTTTTAACTGTTAGTTACAACCGCAACCACCGCCCGTCTTACCGCCGTTGGCACCAGAGGCCCCTTCGCGGTACAACAAGAAGTTCAACTCTGTCTTCTGCACCTTACGGGCGTTCAAGACCATCTCGGCGTCATTGAGGTACATCTTATTATATTCCTGTACCGTCTGGCAAGAAAAAAGGCTCCCTGCCATGAATAGCAGTAGGAGCCTTGCGCCGTTTCTGGATGTAGCATTCATTCCTTCAGCCGTATGTTTTTGGAACAGTGTACTCGGTTATCATCATCCACCACTAGGCAGGCAATGTCCTTCATCTGGTTGATGAGGTCCAGGCCCACTTGCACGCCCATCACCATCACGGGCGTGGCCATGGCGTCTGCCAGTTCTGCGTTGGGGCAGAGGATGGTGACGCTCTTTATACCTGTAACGGGCAATCCAGTTTTTGGATTAATGGTGTGGCTGTATTTTTTACCGTCAATGATGGCAAATTTTTCATAGTTGCCAGATGTTGCCACCGCCAGGTTGGAGATGTTTATCTGCGAGAAAGGTTGGTGCTTGGCGTTAGGGTCTGCAATGCCAATGGTCCAAGCCTGCCCATTCGGCTGATGGCCCCAGGCGCATAAGTCGCCGGCCGCGTTTACAATGCCACACTGCACGCCTAGTTTCAGGAGTATGCTTTTGGCCCGTTCAGCGGCGTAGCCTTTGCCAATGCCGCCAAACCCAATGCGCATGCCTTTGTGCTTTAAAAAAACACTCTTGTCTTTAGGATTTAGAAGGACGTTCTGGTAATTGACCAGCTTAACCGAAGCCTGGGCTACTTCCTTGGAGGGTAGCGCCGTCATGTGCGGGTCAAAGTTCCAGAGGCTTTTGTCTACCCCGCCGTACGTGATGTCAAAAGCGCCCTGCGTTAATTCTGAGATCCGGAGGGACCGCTGGATGAGGTCGTAGACCTCGGGAGAAGGGATAACCGGGGCAATACCTGCGTTGGCATTTATCTGGTGCGTTTCGCTAGTGTCTGAGAATGTGGTAAGCAACCCCTCAATGTGCTGTATCTCTACAATAGCCGCGTCTATCACGGCGTCAGCGGCCTCTTGGCTGGGACTAGCCACCGTCAACTCAAACCGATTCCCCATCAGCTTCTGGACCCGTCTAAACAACTGCGGCACTTTGGCTGGGGGGGAATCTGAGTGGTTCACTTATTTTGTCGTTTTCAGTTGCGCTATAAAGGCCGGGGCGTCTTTGGCGGGAATGCCTTCCCACTTCTTCACCACCTTGCCGTTTTCGTCTAGGAGCAATGTTAAAGGAAAAATACCGCTTTTGTTATACTGTTCGGCTAGTTTTTCATTGAGGCTCATCTGTGCCTTGTCCAGCTGGTTCTTCTTCAACCGGGGGAAGTCGGCGTTCAGCAGCACCAAATTCTCAGATGCAAACTCCTGGAACTCCGGATTCTCAAAAATCTGCTTTTCTAGTTTAATGCAAGGGCCGCACCAGTCAGAGCCAGAGAAGTTGACTAAGATGTACTTATGGGTTTCATGGGAGATTTTCTTGGCTTGCTCTATGTCTTTTAACCACGTTGGATTTCCAGACAGAAACCACGCACTCAGGAATACGAATAGAAGGTTCATAATTTTAAGGTTAACAGTAGGATGGAAGTTGGGTAGCAACGGGTCTATCTATTAGACAATCACCATGCCTTACTTGGTTCCTGATGAGCACTACTACAAGATTTCTTAAAAACCCTGATTTTAAATGGTTTAACCAAGATTTGTGATAAGAAAGTTGACACAACCATTAGGATTAAATAATGAGGTACAGTCGTTTTTAGCCTGTTTTCAGCAAATAAGGCTAAAAACGGGACTGATGGCATACAGCGTAAGACATAAAAAAAGAGGAAGCTTTTAGGGCTTCCTCTTTAATAAAATAACTTATAGGCAAGAGCTTAGATACGTGTGATTGAAGCCCCTATAGCGTTCAGGCGGCCATCAATGTTCTGGTAGCCACGGTCAATTTGTTCAATGTTATGGATCACGCTACGGCCTTCGGCAGAAAGGGCGGCCAATAACAAGGCAACACCCGCTCTGATGTCTGGAGACACCATGTCAATACCGCGTAAAGGCACTTGTTTGTTCTGGCCAATCACCGTGGCGCGGTGTGGGTCACATAAGATAATCTGCGCACCCATGTCAATAAGTTTGTCCACGAAGAACAGGCGGCTCTCAAACATCTTCTGATGAATCAAAACCGTTCCTTTGGCTTGCGTAGCAACTACTAAAGCCACGCTCAACAAGTCAGGAGTGAAGCCCGGCCAGGTATGGTCAGAGACAGTTAGAATGGAACCGTCAATATAGGTGTCAATCTCGTAGCTGTCCTGCGCCGGAATGAAGATGTCATCCCCTCTGAACTCCATGTTAATGCCCAACCTACGGAACGTATCCGGGATTAAGCCTAGCTCATGGATTTGTGCGTTCTTGATGGTAATCTCAGAACCGGTCATGCCTGCTAAACCAATGAAAGAGCCAATCTCAATCATGTCTGGGAGCATGCGGTGCTCAGTACCTCCCAATTTCTCCACGCCTTCAATGATGAGCATGTTAGACCCTATGCCTGATATCTTGGCACCCATGCGGTTTAGCATCTTACACAATTGCTGCAAGTACGGCTCACAGGCGGCGTTGTAGATGGTGGTGATGCCTTCAGCCAAAACAGCGGCCATGGCAATGTTGGCCGTGCCCGTCACAGAAGCCTCATCCAGAAGCATGTAGGTACCCTTCAGGTTTTTGCCCTCCAGATGGTAGAAGCTGTCCTGTGAGTCATACTGGAAGGTAGCGCCCAGTTTCTCAAACCCGATGAAGTGGGTGTCCAGCCTTCTGCGGCCAATTTTGTCTCCGCCGGGCTTTGGCAACTTCGCCATCCCAAAACGTGCCAACAAAGGCCCCATGATCATGACAGAACCTCTAATGGCTCTAGCCTGCTCCACAAAGGGCTGGGTAGAAAGGTAATCCAGGTTTATGTCAACGGCTTGGAACGTGTAGGTGTCAGGCGCATTTTGCTCCACCTTAACGCCCATGTCACGTAACAGCTCAATGAGTTTATTCACATCCCTGATGTTAGGGACGTTGGTAATCACCACAGGCTCTGAAGTTAAGAGCACTGCGCAAAGAATCTGCAAAGCTTCATTCTTCGCCCCTTGCGGGATAATCTCGCCGTTTAATGGGCGGCCACCCAATACTTCAAAAGAAGCCATGCGTACTTATTTATTCTTACGGTTATTCTGATACTTATTCTGCTGACCGCCTTTGTTCTTCTGGTTACTGCTATTGCTGTAGTTGTTGCCAGGTCCCTGTGACGTTTTGATGGTGCTGTCAAACAATCCACCTTTCTCTAATAGCGAGGCGTCCAAATCCAGCTGTCCTTTAGACAAGTCTCTCAGGTTCTCTAAGATGACCTGGTCAGACACGCTGTCTTTGTTGTACGTGCGGTACAAGACTTTCATGAGCTTGCCAACCGAGATGATGGCGGCCTCTTTCTCAACCGGGTCCTGAATCTGGGTGGCCTTCTCAATGAGGCTTTCCAGGTTGGAGCCGTAGTGCATGTATTTGGGCGTGTTCTTAGGATATTCTACGCGCTGAGGTTTGTCATTGAGGTAGTCCATGGCGCTCAAGGTGAACGGCGCGTCTACATCCAGCTTCCCGTCGGCCATTACGTACAAATGGTTCCAGAGCGTTTGTTGCGCATCCTGGATGTCTTTCACGTTGGGGTTAAGCCTGCCCATGAGGTTCACCAGAAGCTGGGCCAACTGGGTACGCTTGGTACGGTCTTCTACGGTCAAGATGTACTGCACAATGTTCTGCACGTTGCGGCCGTACTCTCTCAATAAAAGCTCTTGTTTAAATGTAGAACTGGCTACCATGTTGATGGGATGAATTGCTTGGTCAAAATTAGGAATTTATACTGAGGTAAGACGCAAGACACAGGACATAAGACACAAGATAATATGCCTATGCACAATAAACTATCCGTTTTTGGGCTGTTTTCATGAAAACAGCCCAAAAACGGATATAAAAAGAAAGTCTTATGTCTTAAATCTAGCGTCTTAAATCTCTTTTATGCGTGCACCTTGAGCTTGGCAAAACTCAATAGCAGGGTTTTCTCACCTACGCCCTCAAACTCAATGATGGCTTTAGTGCTATTGCCCTGGGTGTCCATTTTAGTAACGGTGCCAAACCCGAATTTAGGATGCTCTACGCGCATACCCGCCTGTAGGTTAGAGGTATCACTAGGCGTAAAGTCCGGAGACGGCGTGTAGTTAGGCGCAGCGGCAGGTTTTTTGGCGGGCGTGATGAGCTGGCTCACCGGTGTTTTGCGCTGTAGCACCTTCTCAAACGGTCCGCGCTCATCGCCAAACTTGAAGTTCAGGTAGCTTGGGTCAATCTCGTCAATAAAACGGCTTTTTTCAGCGGCCCGCAGGTTGCCCCACTGGTAGCGGCTGGTGGCGTAGGAGAGGGTCAGCTTCTTTTCGGCGCGCGTGATGGCCACGTAGAACAGACGGCGCTCCTCCTCCAGATCAGCGCGCGACGATAGCATCATCTGGCTAGGGAACAGGTTCTCCTCCATGCCCACTATGAACACGTTCCGGAACTCAAGACCCTTGGCCGAGTGGATGGTCATCATGGTCACGTACTCGCCTTCTTCTTCTTTCTTGGTGTCTGCATCCGTCAGGAGCGCAATGTCCTGCAAGAAAGACGGCAGGCTCTTGTCTTCTTTCTCAGGGTCATCCACAAACTCCTTGATGGCGTTCAAGAGCTCCTGAATGTTCTCATACCGGGCCAAGCCCTCCACGGTTTTATCTGAGTACAAATCATCTACCAAGCCCGAATGCTTGGCAATATAAGTAGCGGCCTCAAAGGCGTCTTTTTGCTCAGCTACAATGGCAAAACTCTTAATCTTGGTGGCAAACTCGTCAATGGCCACGCCGGCGCGGCCCATGCCCAACTGCGAGGCATGGCTCACCACTTCCCAGATGCTGTGGTTGGTGTCATTGGCCGTCACAATCAGTTTCTCCACGGTAGTATCACCAATTCCGCGTTTAGGGTAGTTGATGATGCGGCGCAGGGCCTGCTCGTCGTTGTGGTTGATGGACAGACGTAAGTAAGAAATCAAGTCCTTGATCTCCTTGCGCTGGTAGAACGACAAGCCGCCCACAATGCGGTACTTGATGTTCATCTTGCGCAGGGCCTCTTCCATAGCCCGTGACTGGGCGTTGGTGCGGTACAAAATGGCGAAGTCCTCATAAGAGAGGTGCTGGTTCATCTTCTCCTCAAAGATGGCGTGCGCTACCAGCTTGCCTTCCTCGTTGTCAGAGCTGGCTTTAATCACGTCCACTAGATTGCCTTCCTCGTTTTCAGAAAAAACGTCTTTGCGCAGCTGGGCCTTGTTGTTCTTGATGACGCTGTTCGCCGCCTTTACAATATGCTGGGTAGAGCGGTAGTTCTGCTCCAGTTTGAAAACCGCCAGCTCAGGATAGTCACGCTCAAAATTGAGGATGTTGGTAATATCCGCACCCCTGAACGCATAGATACTCTGGGCGTCATCACCCACTACGCAGATGTTGCGGTCTTTGGCGGCTAGCTTACGGGTAATGAGGTACTGACTGTAGTTGGTATCCTGGTACTCATCCACCATCACGTATTTAAAGATGTTCTGGTACTTGTTCAAGACATCCACATGGTCCCTGAAGAGCACATTGGTGTTGAAGAGCAAATCGTCAAAGTCCATAGCGCCCGCCTTAAAGCAACGCTCCTGGTAGGTCTTGAAAATCTGCCCAATCTTAGGTCTTAAGGCCGCCTCGTCGTCGGCCTGAATAGAAGCATCCCGCAGGTATTGGGCCACCGAGATAAGTTTGTTCTTCGCCCCGGAGATTCTGCCTAACACCACGTTTGGTTTGTAGAGCTTGTCGTCCAGGTTCATTTCCTTTACAATGTTCCTGATGAGCGTCTTGGAGTCATCAGAGTCATAGATGGTGAAATGGCTAGGATAGCCTATTTTAGTAGCCTCGGCACGTAGAATGCGGGAGAAAACGGAGTGAAAAGTGCCCATCCAGAGGTTCTTAGCCTCGGGGCCCACTACTTTCTCAATACGGCCGCGCATCTCTTTGGCCGCCCGGTTGGTAAAGGTCAAAGAGAGTATATTGAAAGGATCAACGCCCTTTTCCAGCAAATGCGCAATGCGGTAAGTAAGTACTCTGGTTTTGCCCGAGCCCGCACCGGCAATGATCATACAAGGGCCTTCAGTATTTAAAACAGCGGCGCGCTGTGACTCATTCAGGAGTTTGAGATAATCCATGCTCACAAGTATTCTTTCTGTCTAGGAGAACACAAAATTACGGAAATAAGATCACACTTCTTTGGCCATTGGCTAAGGTCTTTAGCCAGAAAGGGAAAGAACCGCCAGTTTTGGCATCTTAAGTTTAGTCTTAGCTAGTCAAGAGGGTGACAGCATGAAAGAAATTCAGTCTTCCTGTGTGCCACCATCTGGCGATATGGTAGAGAAGATGGGTAAAAACATCCCCTCAGATTTTATGTTTGTACACAGAAGCCCTACTTTTACGGTTTGACTAAATAAATTAAAGGGCTTATAAGCCAGTTCGGGGGAACTACCATGATTTATTTTGAGAACGACATCATCACCATCCAGTATGACGAGGCGCGTCAGCTGGTATTTACAGAATGGCACGACTTCGCCAACAGTGAAGACTACCGCAGCATTTTAAACCTTTACCTGAAACTGGTGCAGGAAAAGCCTGTCAAACTGTGGATTGGCAATAATACTAAGGCCAAAGCCATACGGCCCGCAGACCAGGAATGGACCGCTAAAGAATGGGCCGTGCAATTTGCGAAGGCTGGTCAACTGCGCAAAATGGCCGTGGTGGTGGCAGAAGACCTCTTCAACAAAATGGCGGTGGAGAATATGTTCATCAAGGCAGCAGGCATAGTCCCTTTTGACACCCGGTACTTCCAGAGCGTTCCAGACGCCGAGGAATGGGTACTAGAGGACTAACCGATTTTAGCCTGTTTTCCAGAAAGTAGCCCAAAAACGGCTACTTTTCTTTTTTAGGGAAAACCATGTGCCGTTCCCATCATTTGTAGCCGAACTTAAATCCCGGTACTTTTGTCCTTCTCCTGAAATTGACTTGTAATGATAGTACTGCAAAATACCGTCCTCTCTGACGACTTGAAAGACAAGTTCTTTGTCTGCAACCTGGACAAATGTAAAGGAGCCTGCTGCGTGGAAGGTGATTTAGGCGCACCCCTGGAGAAAGAAGAGCTTTCTGTCTTAGCCGAAGTCTACGAACACGTAAAGCCCTACATGTCTTTAGAAGGGGTGAAGGCCGTGGAGGAGCAAGGCCTTTACATTGAGGAGTTTGACGGAGACTTTAGCACCACCACCATTGGCAACCGTGAATGCGCCTACGCCATCTATGATGAGAACCTCACCCTGAAATGCGCCATTGAGGCCGCTTACCTGGACGGGAAAATCTCCTGGAAGAAGCCCATCTCCTGTCATTTATACCCAATCAGAATCACCAAGTACGATGGTTTTGAGGCACTAAACTATGACCGCTGGGAAATCTGCAATCCTGCCTGTTCCTTCGGGGCTGAGCTGGGCGTGCCGGTCTACAAGTTCTTGCGCGAGCCTTTGATTAGAAGATACGGTGAGGAGTGGTTCAATGAACTGGACGCCATGGTGGCCAGTGAGGAATTAGCTAAATAGTTGGTTAGAAGTTTTAGAGAAAGCCGTTTTTGGTCTGTTTTCAGGAAAACAGACCAAAAACGGCTTTCTCATTGTTAGCAGACTGCAAAAAGAATTGCACAAAAGAAAAGGCCCACAAACTTAGTTTGTGGGCCTTTTCTTTTGTGCAATTCTTAAGATTACAATTTCGTGAAATCGTAGTTGTCTAAGTAGCTGGTGGTGAACTCGCCAGATTTGAACCCTTCATCGTCCATCATGGCCAAGTGGAAAGGAATAGTGGTTTTTACACCCTCAATCACAAATTCGCTCAAGGCACGCTTCATCTTCACCAAAGCCTCTTCACGCGTTTGGGCGCTTACAATTAGCTTGGCAATCATGGAGTCATAGTTGGCCGGGATGGTGTAGCCCGCATACACGTGCGTGTCTACGCGTACCCCGTGACCACCTGGTATGTGCAACGTAGTGATCTTACCCGGGCTAGGACGGAAGCCCGCCTTCGGGTCCTCTGCGTTGATACGACACTCAATGGCGTGCATTTGCGGGTAGTAGTTCTTCCCTGAGATTGGAATACCAGCGGCTACCTTGATCTGCTCCTTGATCAAGTCATAGTTCACCACTTCTTCGGTGATAGGATGCTCCACCTGAATACGGGTGTTCATCTCCATGAAGTAGAAATCCTTGTGCTTGTCTACCAGGAACTCAATGGTACCCACACCTTCATAGTTGATGGCGGCGGCACCGGCAATGGCCGCCTGGCCCATACGCTCACGCAATTCATCATCAATGAACGGCGATGGCGTTTCCTCAATCAGTTTCTGGTGACGGCGCTGGATAGAACAGTCACGCTCAGACAAGTGGCATACCTTTCCAAACTGATCTCCCACAATCTGGATTTCAATGTGGCGGGGCTCTTCTACAAATTTCTCCAGATACATGCCGTCGTTCCCGAAAGCGGCTTTGGCTTCCTGACGGGCATCGTTCCAGGCCTTGTCAAACTCGTCCTCAGATTTGATGATGCGCATACCGCGTCCACCACCACCGGCCGTAGCCTTGATGATGACCGGGTATTTGATTTTAGCGGCCAGTTTCTTGCCTTGCTCAGCAGAGTCCAATAGACCCTCAGAACCTGGAATGGTAGGTACGCCGGCTCTTTTCATGTACTCCTTGGCAGACGATTTGTCTCCCATGGAGTTGATCATCTCAGGGCTGGCGCCAATGAACTTGATGCCGTTTTCGGCACAGATTCTGGAGAACTCAGCGTTTTCAGAAAGGAAACCGTAGCCCGGGTGAATGGCGTCTGCGTTGGTGATCTCAGCAGCGGCAATCAGGCTGGGCATGTTCAGGTAAGAAAGCGGGCTAGGAGCGGGACCAATGCATACGGCCTCATCTGCGAAGCGCACGTGCAGGCTTTCCTTGTCGGCGGTAGAGTAAACGGCCACCGTCTTAATGCCCATCTCTTTGCAGGTACGGATGATCCGCAACGCAATCTCGCCCCGGTTAGCGATTAGTATTTTTTTGAACATTGTTTAATGTGCTAATTAGTGGATGTGCTAATGTGCTATGACAAATAAATAATGTGCTGATGAGCTGCTTACAATGTATTTGCAGAAAGAGGCATGCGCCTACGGATTCTGCCTAATACAAACATTAGCACATCAGCACATTAATCAATTAGCACATTAACTAGGATCTACCAGGAACAAAGGTTGGTCGTACTCAACAGGCGTTGCGTTGTCGGTCAAGACTTTCACAATGCGGCCAGATACCTCAGACTCAATCTCATTGAACAGCTTCATGGCCTCAATGATACAGATAACCTGACCTTTCTTCACCTCATCACCCACATTCACAAACGCTGGAGACTCTGGGTTGGCTGAGCGGTACATGGTACCAATCATAGGAGCTTTGATGGCCACGTAACGGCTGCTGTCGTCTGCCGGTGCGGCAGGCGCCGATGGAGCGGCCGGAGCAGGAGCAGCCACTTGCGGGGCAGCTTGCTGCACGGGAGCAGGGGCCGACTGTTGGGCAGGAGCGCCACCTGTTACGTAGCTTACTTTCTGGTTAGGCTCACGTTGTACAGAGATCTTGAATTCTTCTGTCTCAATGTCCACTTTGTTCAAACCAGATTTCGCGATGAAATCAATGAGTTCTTGTAGTTCCTTAGCTTTCATAGGGTTATTTTACTCGTTCGGCGTATGAATAAGTACGCGTGTCTACTTTAATTTTTTCGTCCATTCCAATAAACAAAGGAACGGTAATAGTGGCTCCTGTTTCTACTATGGCAGGTTTAGAAGCGTTGGTGGCCGTGTCTCCTTTGATACCAGGCTCTGTATACGTAACGGTCAGCTCAACATAGGTAGGCAGTTCAGCGGTTAACGGCGTCTCTGTCTCTGCGTGGAACAAGATAGTCACTTCCTGGCCTTCTTTCATCAAATCTGCAAAAGGAACCAACTTTTCATTCAAGGTCACCTGCTCAAAGGTGTTGGCGTCCATGAAGTTGTAGCCATAGTCATCTTTAAAGATGAACTGGTGCGGACGTTGCTCTACGCGGGCAGTAGTCACCTTGATACCAGCCGTAAAGGTATTGTCTACCACTTTGCCGGTTTTGATGTTTTTTAATTTAGTGCGCACGAAAGCGGGACCCTTGCCTGGTTTCACGTGTTGAAACTCAGAGATGAGCCACAAGTCGCCGTTGAATTCAATGCATAGCCCGTTGCGAAAATCAGCGGTAGTTGCCATAGTAATGCGTTATTTTCAAAAAATGGGAAGCCGAAATGCTTCGTATTTACACAAAAAAAATTCGGCCAAAGATAGCCGAATTTCTTGATTTATATAGGAAAACTGTATAAAAACACTGATGGATTACTTAGGGTCATATGCCCATTTCAAGTAGATGGCACCCCAGGTGAAGCCACCGCCAAAGGCCGCCAGAATAAGGTTGTCGCCTTTTTTTAACTGTGGCTCATACTCCCACAGACACAAAGGAATGGTGCCGCTGGTGGTATTACCGTATTTCTGGATGTTGAGCATCACTTTCTCAGAGCCCACGCCCATGCGATTGGCCGTGGCATCAATAATGCGCTTGTTGGCTTGGTGTGGCACTAACCAGGCCACATCGTCAGCGGTCAGATTGTTGCGTTCCATGACCTCGGCAGAGACGTCTGCCATGCCCTTCACGGCAAACTTGAATACCTGCTGGCCTTCCTGGTAGGCAAAGTGCTCACGGGCTGCCACGGTCTCTGCAGTGGCCGGCTTGCGGCTGCCACCTGCTTTCATGTGCAGGAACTGAGCGCCAGAGCCATCAGACTTTAAGATGCTGTCTTGGATGCCCAGCCCTTCTGTGTTAGGCTCTAGCATGACGGCTCCGCCACCATCCCCGAAGATGATGCACGTGGCGCGGTCTGTATAGTCTACAATAGAAGACATCTTGTCTGCGCCCACTATGATTATTTTCTTGTATTTGCCCGTCTCAATAAACTGAGCGCCGGTAGCCAAGGCAAAAAGAAAGCCAGAGCAAGCTGCCTGGATGTCATAGCCAAAAGCATTCACCAAACCGGTCTCAGCAGTGATGATGTTGGCCGTAGCCGGGAACACCATGTCTGGGGTGGTGGTGGCGCAGATAAGCAGTTCTACCTCTTCTGGCTTGGTGTTGGTTTTTTTGAGAAGGTCCAGTACGGCTGGGATAGCGATGGCGGAGGTACCTTGGTTTTCGCCTTTGAGGATGCGTCTCTCACTAATGCCGGTCCTGCTGACAATCCACTCATCATTGGTGTCTACCATGGTCTCCAACTCTTTGTTGGTCATGATATAGTCAGGGGCATAGCCGCTCACGCCCGTAATTGCCGCGGTTATCTTACTCATAATCTTCTGAGGCTTGTAATGGGAAAGCGCTTACCTGGCGCTAAAACTTTTTTTGAGTCGCTCTGCTATCTTGGCCTCGGCCATTCTGTTAGCCAGGTGCACCATGTTGCAGATGGCCGTAGGAGTAGAGACGCCGTGGCCAATGATGGCATTGCCGTTCACGCCCAGGATGGGGCTGCCGCCTACCGCCTCATAGTTGAAACGGTCAAAGAACGGGTCAGAGATTTGCTTTTCATGGATTATGTCAAAGATAGACTCAGCCATTTTGAGGATGACGTTACCGGTAAAACCGTCACAGACAATCACGTCTGCTTTGTCATTGAACAGGTCGCGCCCTTCAATGTTACCGATAAAGTTGATGGATTTGTTTTCTTTGAGAAGCTTGTAAGTAGGCTGGGTGAGCATGGTGCCTTTCCCTTCTTCCTCCCCCAAGTTCATGAGGCCTACGCGTGGTTTGTCTATGTTGAAGACATACTCTGCGTACAAGGAGCCAATTAAGCCAAACTGGTCCAGAATCTCTGGCTTGCAGTCTGCAATGGCGCCCACGTCCAGCATGATGCCGTAGCCGCCAGACAGTTTAGGAATAAAGCTGGCAAGGGCAGGGCGTAAAATCCCTTCCACTTGCTTTACGCTAAACACAGCGCCTACCAGCATGGCACCGGTGTTACCGGCGCTGCAGAAGGCGTCTGCTTTTTTGGAGGCGAGCATGCCATACCCCACGGCAATGCTCGAATCCGGTTTTTGTGTCAATGCTTTGGTAGGGTGCTCACCCATCTCAATCACTTGAGACGCGTGTACTACCTTAATTCTGGAGCCGGTATAACCGTGCTTTTGCAGGAGAGGGTGAATAAGGTCTTCTTTTCCAATAAGGATAATCTGTACCTCGTCTTTCAGTGTCTCAGCGGCCTTGATGGCGCCTTCTACAACAGCTTCGGGGGCAAAGTCGCCGCCCATCGCATCCAGAGCTATTTTCATGTAAAGGGTATTTGCGTAACTATCCTACAAGTAACTAAAATAAAGCCTGAAAAGACAAGCTTTATTAAGCAACAGAGGCGTAATTTTTAATAGCCACTTTACCGTTGTGGTATAAGTCACCGTCCACTACATAAGCTCTGTGGTATTGGTGAACCTCACCCGTAGTTGGGCAGGTAGCAATAGCCTTTTCAGTAAGCTTGTCGTGCGTTCTTCTCTTATCTCTTCTGGTTTTGGAGATTTTTCGCTTAGGATGTGCCATCTCAGGTAATTATTACAAAATTGGTTTAAAAACTTATTTACTTAATCTTACGCAGGGCTTCAAAACGAGGGTCCACCGGACCGTCCTCGTCATCGTCGTCCTCTTCTTCATCTGCTGTGCCAGTGGTGTAGATTAAGAGTCCTTCTGACTCATCCTCTTCGTCCTCATCACCTGCCTCCTCTATAAACCGAGGGTGCAGTTTCTTCATGGGTACTGCCAAGCCTATGAAATCATAGAGGTGCTGGGCAATATTTATGAACTGAGTCTCTGGTACAATCTGCAATACGTTCTCGTCCATTTCTAAATCTTCTGGACCAAAGCGCACCAACAGTACTCTTTCTATGTCTAAAGGCAGGTTGAACTCCTCCAGGCTGCGGTCACAGGTAACGCGTACCTCACCGTTAATGTAGAAAGTGAAATGCAGTAAAAGCTCCGACTTCTTTAGCACTACGCGCGCCTTTAAGTTGCCGCCGTGAATCAATTCCTGGCTGAACATCTCAAAGAACGGGTTACCCAATTCAAACTCATACTCATGCGTCTTGTTGCTGAGTTTGGTCAAATGGATATCGTACTTCTTTATCTCCTTCACGTTGCAGACTTTTTTTGCAAGTCGCAAAATTAGCAAGAATATTCGTATAATAAAATACAGATGCCTTTTTTGCGATGATTAGTTATTGTCGTTTTTGAGGTGTTTTGCTGGAAACAGCCCAAAAACGGTACTAGTTCATTCTACACTAACGGCGTACGCGCCTTCAAGATGTCCAATGCCGCAAACAAGGCTTCTCTGAACGAGGTCTCATCTGCCTTGTTCTGCCCGGCAATGTTATAAGCCGTGCCATGGTCAGGGGAGGTGCGCACCACAGGCAAACCAGCGGTAAAGTTCACGCCCCGCTCAAAGGCCAGGGTTTTAAACGGAATCAAGCCTTGGTCATGGTACAAAGCCAGCGTAGCGTCAAACTTCTCATAACTGCGCGTGCCGAAGAAACCGTCTGCCGGAAATGGACCAAACACCAGGTTTCCCTTCGCTTTTAATTGTTCGATGACTGGTGAAATAATCTCTGCCTCCTCTGTACCCAACAAACCATTCTCGCCGGCGTGGGGGTTCAGGCCCAAAACCGCAATCTTAGGTTTCTGAATGCCAAAATCCTTGCGCAGTGAGCTATCCAGAATGGTCAGTTTTCTGATGAGCAACTCTGGCGTGATGCGCGAGGCCACTTCTTTTATAGCAATATGGCCGGTGGCCGTAGCCACGCGCAATTTGTCTGCCACTAAGAACATAAGGCTCTCAGGGGCGTCAAAGTAATGCGTGAAAAACTCGGTGTGACCCGGGAATTGAAAGCCTTCGCCTTGGATGTTGTCCTTGTCAATGGGAGCCGTCACCACTGCCTGAATCAAGCCGGCTTTTAAGTCTTCGGCGGCTTTGAGCAAGGCTAGTCTGGCCAAGGTACCCGTAGCGGCAGAAGGCTTACCCGGCGCGAAGTCCAGTTCCTCTTCCTGACAGTTGAGCACGTTCACTTTGCGTGGTTGGGCCTGGTCAGCAGAAGGAATCACTTGAAAGCTGAAATTCTCCAGCGCCAGTTGCTTGCGGTAAAAGTTGATGGCGTTCGCTGTGCCGTAGATAATTGGGGTACAGTAATGCAAGACGCGGTTGTCTGCCAAGGTCTTTAAAATCACCTCGGGGCCTATGCCGCTTACATCACCAATGGTAATGCCTATCCTTACTTTGTTCTTTTGCTCCATAGATTAGGCCGTAGCCAGAGACGTTAGGAAATGATACAACAAGCGCACGCTGGTACCCGTGGCGTTCTTGCCTCGGTAGCTGTCTGGGCTTAGCAAATAGGCGGTACCCGCAATGTCCAGGTGAATCCAAGGGTAGTTGGTGAAGAACTCTAAGAATTTTCCCGCCGAGATGGCACCAGCTTCCGCGCCGCCAATGTTCTTCAAGTCGGCTATGTCAGACTTCAAGTGGTCTTGATACTCTTCCCACAACGGGAATTCCACCAGACGCTCATGCGCCAGGTCACCGGCCAGTTTCAAGTCTGTTTTTACTAAATGGTCTGCCGTACCCATCATCACAATGCCTTCGCGGCCAATGGCTCTGGCGGCGGCTCCGGTCAGGGTGGCGATGTCAATGACCAATGAAGGGTTGTACTTCTTAGCGAAATGCAGGGCATCCGCCAAAATCAAACGGCCCTCAGCGTCGGTGTTCAAAACCTCCACGGTATGGCCGCTGTGCATGGTAATCACATCACCCGGCGCGAAGCCTTTGCCACTGATTAAGTTGTCTGTGGCCGGAATCAAGCCAATCACGTGCAAAGGCACCTTGTTTTTAGCCAAGGCGGTGATGGTTCCGGCCACGGCGGCGGCTCCTGACATGTCTGACTTCATGTAGTCCATGGAGTTAGGCGTAGGCTTCAGGCTCAATCCGCCGGTGTCATACACCACGCCTTTGCCTACTAATACCACCGGTTGCTCATTAGTGGCGTTTTCAGGCTTCCATTCTAAAATAGAGAAGGTAGGGGATTCATCGCTGGCCTGGCTTACGCTTAAAAGTCCACCCATCTTCAGGGACTGGATTTGTACCTCATCCAGAATCTCCACTTTCACGTCCGTGCCTTCCAGCATCTCCTGAATCTGCTCGGTGAGCAAGGTGGCCGTCTGCTGGTTATGCGGGGTGTTGATGAGGTCGCGGGTCTGGTACACGGCGTGCAACAGGTTGGCGGTCTCCTGGATTTGAGTTTCGTTGTAACTGTCACCGGTCACCGTTACTTTCTGCAACGTGGGCGGCGTGGCCTTCTCGGTTTTGTACTTCAGGAAAGAGTAATTGCTCAAGACCAGGCCTTCGGCTACAAACAGGGCGGCGTCTGCGCCCGTGGTATCTATGAGGGCAATGTGCTCTACTTTATCTGCGGAGAGGCGTTGGTGCAGGGCATGTCCAGCTTTGCGCCAGGCCTCGTTGGTGTCGGTTTGTTTCTTTTTCGCTTCTGTGTACACCAAATACACCTGATGCGTATATCTGTTGAGCGTGACCACGTTGCTTTTAAGCTCCAATTGCCGCTGGATGAACGTGAGTTCATCTGCTGAGAATTGGGTTTGGAGGGTTTGGTCACGGCCTGAAACCAATACAGCCTTGCTGGTAGGCTCGGCTAATGTTGCGGAGTATGTCAGTTCTGTGCGCATAAGATGTGTATCTTTGGCTGCAATATAGCCTTAACAAACGGAAACCGAAAACCAGTGAAGCTCGTCCAGCCCAAGAAACACCTAGGTCAGCATTTTCTCACCGACCTCAAGATAGCCCAGGATATTGTGGAGGCCCTGCGCCTGCCCAATGGTGCCAAACACGTCTTGGAAGTAGGACCCGGCATGGGCGTGCTCACGCAGTTTTTGATTCAGCATCCAGAGTACCAGACCACCATCGTAGACATTGACCGCGAGTCCATTGCCTGGCTCAACGAGCATTTTCCGCAATTAGAGGGTCGCGTACTTTTAGCTGATTTCCTGAAAACCGACCTAAAAACGCTGTTTGACGGACCTTTCTGCGTGATTGGCAACTTCCCCTACAACATCTCCACCCAGATTCTTTTCAAGGTACTGGACCACAGAAACCAAGTACCCGAGGTGGTGGGCATGTTGCAGAAAGAAGTGGCAGAGCGTATTGCGGCCCCGCACGGCTCCAAAACCTATGGCATCATGAGCGTGCTCTTGCAGGCTTTCTATGACATTGAGTACCTGTTCACGGTGCATGAGAACGTTTTCAATCCGCCACCCAAGGTAAAGTCGGCGGTCATCCGGTTAACCCGCAACAAGGTAGAAACCCTGCCCGTGGATGAGAAGCTGTTTGTAAAGGTGGTGAAAGCCAGCTTTGCCACGCGCCGCAAGACGCTTAGAAACTGCTTGAAGCCCTTCAACCTTCCCGAGGAGATGACCAAGGTGCCCTTGTTTGACAAGCGCGCCGAACAGCTTTCCGTGCAGGATTTCATTCAACTGACTCACCAGATTCAGATACAACATGCAGTCTGAGATTACCCGCGAGTTCATTGATCAGATAGAAGACGCTGTTGAGCGCCGCGACAGCGAGTTCATCCTCTCTAACATGGAGGAGATGTACGCCGCCGACATCACCACGGTGCTGTATGAACTCAATGCGGAGCAAAGCAAGTACGTCATCGACATTCTGCCTTCAGACGTAGGCGCCGAGATTCTCTCTGACCTGGATTCGGATGTGCGCACCAGCTTCCTGAAGAACTTCACCACCGAGGAGATTGCCCGCTACCTGGGCCAGATGGATTCAGATGACGCCGTGGATTTGCTCAACGAGCAGCCCGTGCAGCGCAAAGAGGAAATCATCGCCTTGCTGGAGGATCAGGAACAGGTAGCCGACATTATTGACCTCTTGCACTATGACGAAGACTGCGCCGGCGGTCTCATGGCCAAGGAGTTAATCAAAGTGAACATCAACTGGCGGGTAGGGCAGTGCATTGAAGAAATAAGACGCCAGGCCGAAGAAGTAGAGAAAGTCTATGCCATTTACGTGGTAGACGACCGCGACAAACTGGTGGGCAGGCTAGGCATGAAAACGCTCATCCTCACTAATGACAACACGCCCATCTCCCAGATTTACGACGATGATGTCATTGCCATTGAGTCTTATAAAGACGAGCAGGAGGTGGCCACCGTCATGCAGAAATATGACCTGGACGCCATTCCCGTGGTCAACATTCAGGGACGCTTATTAGGTCGTATTACCATTGATGACGTCATTGACGTGATTCAGGAGCAAGCCGAGCTGAGCCGTCAGTTGATGACGGGTATTACCGAGAACATTGAAGAGGATGATAGCGTGTTCAGGTTGTCCAGAGCGCGTCTGCCGTGGCTTATGGTGGGCATGGTGGGTGGTTTGCTGGGTGCCAAGTTCATTGGTCTCTTTGAAGGCGACATTGCCATCATTCCGGCCCTGGCCATGTTCACACCGCTTATCACCGCTACCGGCGGAAACGTAGGCATTCAATCCTCCTCCATTATTATTCAGACACTGGCCAATAAGACAGTGATGTTTGACAACTTCGCGCAACGTATTATTAAAGTGTTGCTGGTGGCCGTGATCAATGGCTTAGTAATGTCTGGCTTGGTGATGGGGTTCAACGTGTTGTTCAATGTGGATTTCACACTGTCTATTGTCGTGTCCGTGGCCTTGTTTAGCGTGGTATTGCTGGCTTCTTTTATGGGAACCGTCACGCCCATGATTCTGGACCGGTTTGGGGTAAACCCTGCTGTGGCCGCCGGACCTTTCATCACCACCGCTAATGACTTGCTGGGCTTAGCCGTATACTTTATGGTGGCGCACTCGCTGTATAATCTGTAGTTTTTATGCTTACTTCTTCTTCCAATAGATTCCGGTGTCTCATTATTGACCTCATGCATGAGAGCCTCTTGCCCATGCTGGAGAACATGGCCGTGGAAGTAACCTACGTACCCCACATCAAGAAGGACCAGGTAGCAGAGTTGTTGCCGTTCTATGATATGCTCATGGTGCGCAGCAAACTAAGAGTCACCGAAGAATTGGTAGCTTCCTCCCCGCGCCTGAAGGTAGTGGCCAGAGCGGGTGCCGGGCTAGACAACATTGACGACGGCGTACTAGAGAAGCACAACATCATCTTGCTCAACGCCCCCGAAGGAAATAGAGACGCAGTAGGAGAGCACACCTTGGGATTGCTATTAACTTTGTTTCGGAAGATTAATTCTGGTGATGCCCAGGTACGGAAAGGCTTGTGGCTGCGCGAGGAAAACCGGGGAGAGGAGATTGGCGGAAAAACTATTGGCCTGATTGGTTACGGCAACATGGGCCAGGCCTTTGCCAAGCGGCTGGCGGGCTTTGATTGTGAGGTGCTAGCCTATGATCAGCAAAAAGTCAACAATCCCTTTTCTTATGTTAATTTGTGTGTGCTGGAAGAAATCCAGGAACGGGCCGATGTCCTGAGTTTACACATTCCGTACACTCAGGAAAACCGTTATTTTGTGAATGAGGCCTTCATTGAAAAATTTCAGAATCCGTTTTGGTTGCTCAATACCGCCAGGGGAGAGGTAGTGGACCACGCCACGCTGGTGAAAGGGCTGAAGCACGGCAAGGTGCTGGGTGCTGCGTTGGATGTGCTTGAGAACGAAAAACTCTCTACACTTACCCCAGACCAGCAAAAGCACTTGGAATACTTATTTGAACACCCTCGCGTAGTATTAACGCCGCATATTGCCGGTTGGACGCATGAGTCCTACCAACGCATTAATGAGGTCTTGGTAAAGAAGTTAACCACTTACTTGCAAACCCATGGCCATTAACCGTTTTTGGGCTGTTTTCTTGAAAATAGGCCAAAAACGGTAACTGATAGAAACGGAAACGACTCCTTGTAAAAGGAGCCGTTTCCGTTTCTATCAGTTACCGCTGTGGATTTACCTGAACAGTGGCGTACCCAATAATCAAATCAGTGCGCGTGCCGGGTGGTCGGTAATAGACCAGCACGTCATAGACGTTCTCCGTGGCAAAATGACTGCCTTCAAAATATTTGGCATCTGCCTGCCCGTTGGCGCCCTTCACCGCGAAGTAATAGTTGTAATAGCCTTGTTTTAAGAGCGCTGAGCCGGTATACAGTTGTTTCTGGTCGTCATATATCAACTTGAATTGCTCCTGCAGTTGCCAGTCACTTAAGCCGCCAAAGACATAGACCGGGCCAGGCGCTGGTTCTGGGGAGTGCAATTGAAAGATGACATGCTGGTAATCGGCGTTGAGCGGGGCGTTGCCGTACTCGCGGCTCCCGTAGAGGAACTTGCCGTTGGCGTCTGGCTGGGTGCTGTACGCGTCTCGGGCCCGTGATTTTCCGGTTTGGGCATATACTTTATCTGGTGAGGTGGTGATGTCCCTGCGTTCTACGCCCACGCCGCTAAAGCGCTCACTTCTGGTATCCAAGGCCCTGAATTCGCTCAAACCCAGGAAGGCCTGATCTACGTCAAACAGTTGATACTCCAAGCGGCGCTGGGCCTCGTGTACAAACGTAGGCCGGTTAAATTGTTTGGCATTGTCCCAGCGGTGATTCTGGCGCATGACCACTTTCACCTCCTGGCTAGGATTCACCAGAGGATATTGCGCAAAGAAGATGTTGAAGTCTAGTTGCTGACGTTCTAAACGGTCACCTGCGCCGGGCGTGGCCGTTGGTCTGAGGCCTACGTTGACCAATTCTTCATACACTACAAAGCGTCTGCTCAACAACAAACCGCCGCCTTCCTGAGACACTTCTAACAGGTAATTGCCGCTAATTTTTACCGGCGGCACTTGAAAGCGGTAATGCCAGTAGGGGACTTTGGTAGCCGTTGAGGCATTCATGTCCCGGATAAAGAACTCATTGAAGTCCTGCAAATACTGCAAAGACGCCAGTTGAGACGGTTGCCAGTTCACATCACAGTGATGAATCTTCACTTCCACCCGGCTACCAGTCGCATTGAGCCGGTCAAACTCCAGAATCAAAGGCGAAGACTGCGCCAAGGAAACCACCGCCGGAGCCAGCACGTCTGCCGCATTATAACTCTGCGTGTACAACTGCACCGACTTTACATCTGGAGCATAGATTGCGTCTTCATAGCGTAACGTGGCAGAAGCAGAAGACCCAGAAACGCCTGAAGACCCTGAACCAGTTGATTCTACCGGCACACAACCAGTCAGCAAAGTGGCACTTAAAATACCAGTATAGAAGGCAGATTCCCAGTTGGGTAGAAATCTTAGGAATGATGGCTTTTCAAATAGCATGTGTTCATTTTTATAATAGATAAGCATGGCGCAAGCATCCGCTTGTATCTTTAGGCATGCCTTATCAACCATGCCTAAAGATACAAGCGGATGCTTGCGCCATGGTACGCCTATTTTATGACTAGGGTCCGTTTTTGGCCTGATTTCCTAAAAATAGGTCAAAAACGGAAAAACCTCACCAATCTTTTAAGACGATGAGGTTTTGCAGAGGCTAGCTCAATTTATTTTCGATAGTTTCTACCTGTTCCATGAGCTGTTCCCAGATGGCCTGCTCTTTGTCCAACTGGCTTTTGATCTTCTCAAACTGTTGGGTGGCTTCATGCAGGGCGTTGGGGTCTGAGTAGGTGCTGGGCAGGGCCAGTTTATTTTCGCAGTTCTTAAGCTTGCCTTCTAAGTCCTGCACCAGGCCTTCTACCTGCTTCAGTTTCTGATTGGCTTTCTTGAGCTCTTGCTCCAGGTTTTGGCGTTCGCTGGGCGTGGCCTGAACTTTGGGTTGAGTTTTTGGAACAGTGGCTTGGGCTTGCACATTGCGTTTTACGTCACGGTCGCGTTGTTCCTGCCAGTACTCATATTCATGGTAGGTGCCCGGGTATTCCTTCAGGACGTGGTCCTCAATGTACCAGATTTTGTTGGCCACGTTCTCCACGAAGTACCTGTCGTGGGAAATCACCACAAACGTGCCTTCATACTGTTCCAGCGCTTGGATGAGGATGTTCACGGACTGCATGTCCAAGTGGTTGGTAGGCTCATCCAGTAGCAGGAAGTTGGCTTCTGAGATCAGCGTCTTGGCCAGGGCCACGCGGCTTTTCTCACCTCCAGACAAGACCTTGATTTTCTTGAAAACGGTGTCACCAGTGAACAGGAAAGAACCCAAGACGCCGCGCAACTCCATTTCGGTGCGGCGGCTACCGGCTTGGACCATCTCCTGCAGAATCTCGTTTTCTACGGTCAAGCTCTCCAACTGATGCTGGGCGTAAAAGGCCATGATGACGTTGTGGCCCAGCTGGCGCTCTCCTTGAATGGGCTCATCACCCGAGATGATGCGCATGAGCGTGGACTTACCTTTACCGTTGGCCCCAATGAGGGCAATCTTGTCGCCGCGCTCTATGTTGACATTGGTGTTCTTGAAGATGAGCTTGTCTCCGTAGCTTTTGCTCACGTTCTCCAGGCGCAGGATGTTACGGCCCGGCTGTACTGTGAACTGGAACTTAAAGTTAACGACCGGTGCATCACCAGCCACGTCTTCAATGCGCTCCATTTTGTCCAGGGCCTTCATCCGGCTTTGCGCCTGCTTGGCTTTGGTGGCCTTGGCCTTAAAGCGGGCAATAAACTGCTCGGCTTGCTTTATCTGCTGTTGCTGGTTCTCGTAGGCTCCTTTCTGGATTTCGTTCCGGAGTTCTTTTTCCTCCAGATAGAAGCTGTAGTTACCAGCGTAGACGTTCAGTTTCTGGCCAGATACTTCTACGGTCATGTTGGTGGTCTTGTCCAGGAATTCCCTGTCATGGGACACTATCACCACGGCTCCCTCATAGGCACTCAGATAGGTTTCCAGCCATTTGATGGAAGGTAAGTCCAAGTGGTTGGTAGGCTCATCTAGGAGTAGAAGAGAAGGTTTCTGCAAGAGGATCTTGGCTAGCATCACGCGCATGCGCCAACCCCCCGAGAAGGTGCGAAGCGGTTGCTGCAATTCCTCAGTGGAGAAGCCCAGGCCTTCCAGAATCTCCTCTGCTTTTACTTGTATGTTATAGCCGTCCAGGGCCTCAAACTGCTCCTGTAACTTGGCCAGCTTGTCAATGTGTTCGTCCTGGTAATCGGTTTCCATGGCATGGAGCACCTCGTCAATCTTGTGCTGTACCTGAATGGCCTCCTCAAACGCCTGCATGGCCACCTTCAAGATGCTCTCATGGGTGTCATAGGACAGCAAATCCTGGTTCAGGAAGCCCAAGGTTGTCTCCCGGCTCATCTGGATGCTTCCGCGGTCAGGCTTGTACTCGCCCACCAGCAGACGCAAAAGGGTAGATTTGCCGGTTCCGTTCAAGCCAACCAGGCCAATCTGGTCTTTTGGTTTGATGTGCAGGTTGGCGTCTTCGTAGAGGGTGCGGCTCCCGAAATGGAAGTCCAGGTTATTAATGGAAATCATGTGGCAAGGCGAATAAGCCGCAAAGATACGCATTTTATGACTGAGGTTTTGACCAGCTTCCAGCAAGTAGCTAGGCCTTAACCTTGCCTTTAAAATTTAATGCAGAAAACTTGTGGAGAGATGAAGAAGAACCACTACCTTTTCTTCGTTTTAGAGCTGGTTTCTGGAAAACAGGTTAAAAACCAAAGCGCACAGGAGTCTATGAAGGCGAGCCTAAGAGGAAGCTCTCAGAATAAGGCTGATTATTTTAATCACTTATAGAATTGCTTCGTTAATAAGAGGCAGGATTTTGTTTTTGGCTTATTTTAGCCAAAACGGACCAAAAACGGCAAAGGTACTTATGGTTGCAATTGTTTCTTTGTTAGATGAAGTCCATACCGCCCGTATGAACCATCTAATATTTCTTTTAGAGCAGGAGTTTGGCTTAAAAGGAGTACAGGCAACGCCAGATCCCCACTTAACATGGCTTACCGCCAGTGACGCCAGCCTGGCTAACATCAAAAAAGCGCTGACCAAGGCGGCGGGCCTGTGCTGCAGCCTTACCGTAAAAACTACTGGACTGGGCATTTTCCCGGGCGAGAAGCCGGTGTTGTATGTGCCCGTCATCAGAACGGTGGCCGTCAATCAGTTTCAGAGCCATCTCTTTGAGGCAATCACAGATTCAAACCAAGAAGTGGGACCCAACTATCAGCCAGATTTTTGGTTGCCTCACCTCACGTTGGCCCTGGCAGATACCACGCCGGTGCTTCTGGGGCAGGCCGTTCAGTTTTTGAATTCCCTGAATTTTAACTGGGAAATCAAGTTAGACAACCTGTCTCTGCTCACCAAAGTAGATGATAAGTACCTGCGTGAAAGCTATTTCCCGCTGGAAGATTACAAAAAAGGCCAGCCGGTCAAAATCTTTAACAAACTGTAGTCTGCTCCCAGGCGGCTTCCAATTCTTTTGCTTTCTGTTGCAAGATCTCCAGGGCCAGGTCCAGGGTGGCTTTGTGTGTTCTAAAGGAGAGGATGGCAAACCTGATCATGAACCTGCCTTCTAGCAGGGTAGAGGAGAGAAACACGCGCCCGTCTAACTGCACCGCCTTAATCAGATTTTGATTGAAAGCATTGGCGTCAATGGCCGCGTCTGGCACGTACCTGAAAATCAAGACAGACAAATCTGGGGCCACCGGTACCTCAAAGCCCGGCAGTGCCTGCAACTGCTGGTAAGTGTATTGCGCCAGCAGCAGCTTTTCTTCCAGGGCGCTTCTAAAAGGGGCTATGCCGTGTAATTTTAAAGGAAGCCAAATGCGCAACCCTCTAAAATGCTTGCTTAGCTCTGGAGAGACATCAGCAGGTGAAACCTCGCCGGTCACGGAGAGCGTATCTTGCATGTAGCTGGCCTGGTAGTGGTGGCTCTTTGCCAGTTGGTTTTGGTTTTTGATGAGCACTGCGCCAGAGCCATACGGAATGAACAAGCCTTTATGCGGGTCCATCACCACAGAGTCGGCCAGTTCAATGCCTTTCAGTTTCTCCTTTCCAGCTTTACACAATGCAAAGAACCCGCCATAGGCCGCGTCTACGTGGTACCAAAGTTGGTGCTGTTGGGCAATGGCGGCCAGTTCTGGGAGCGGGTCTACCGCGCCCACGTCTGTGGTGCCCGCAGACGCTATTAACAACCAGGGTTTAAGGCCGGCTTCTGTATCTTCTTTTATTGCTTGCGCCAAGGCCGAAGGGTTCATTCTGTACTGGGCGTCCATGGGCACGTGCCGCAGTTGGCATTCGCCTAAGCCGGCAATGCGCAGGGCTTTGTCCAGGCAATGATGCGTGTGTGACGTGCAATAGATCACGCTGTCTGGGATGATGCGGCAGGTGATGGCCTGGGCGTCTCTGGCGGTGACCAAGGCAATGAGGCTGGCAATGCTTCCACCGGAGGTCAAATTTCCGGAGGTGTCTGCCGGGAAGCCGATCTCCTGGGCCATCCACCTAATGAGCATGTTCTCCATGCGCACCGCACCTGGTGAGGAGTAGAAAATACCAGCATACCTATTAGTGACCGCCGCCAGATAATCGCCTAAACCAGAATAGTATAATCCGCCGCCCGGTATGTAGCCCATGTGACCGCCAGAAGCCGGATTGATGCCGGGCGTATCTACATGCGCTTGCAGCAGCGACAAAGCTGCTTGCACAGGCATTCCATCTTCTTGGATAGGGCTATCTAACAAGGCTGCTCCCTTGTCTGGCATCTCTACAAACACTGGCAAGTGTGGCAGGTCTTCCAGAAAGGACTGGGCATAGGCTTCAACTGCCTGCTGCACCGGCAGACGCTCTAGGGAGGTTGGTTCTAAAAGGAGGGTTTGCTGCTCTAGTTCCTGTAGCCTTTGTTCAAGTGTCTGTGCATCCATGTTCCTGGGGTTTCAATCCACAAGGTACACAATGGACAGAAAACTTTAGTTATGGGTAGAGTTCTCTCTAAGATAGCCTTGTCTAAATACCCGGTACTGGTCAAAGATGGTCCGTACGGCCCGGTTCAGGTACACGGTGCTCTCAGTGTTTTTGTCGGCTAGGACGCCAGAGGTGTAACCTTGCCATACAGCATTATTGTGTTTATGGTCCAGAAGGGTGACCATGAGCGTGCCCTGGCTCATGTAGATTTTAATGGGCTTGTAAGGATCTTTGGATTTCACGCCTTCGCCGTTGTCTGCGTTCTCAGCTAGCCAGATGTCAAATTCCTCCTGGTCATAGCCTTTCATGTTGAGGTCGTCAAAAAAGATAAAGTAGCTCACCAAAAGATCGGGCTTTTTTTCTGTGTAGGTATAGCCTTGCACCTCCAGACGTTCCTTGATAAATTTTTTGAGTACCTCATAGTTTTTGAGGGTGAGGCTGTCTTCATTAGAGGCATGCGTCACAAAACTGAAGGTTTTGTACTTGTTGAACATCCCAGAGTAGCTGTAGTCAGAGCCGTACTTCTGTTTGTTAAATATCATGCATCCGGATAAGACTAAGGCCAACGGAAGCACCAAAAGCTGGGTGAAAAGGTATTTGTTTCTCATTTCATTCGCGCTCTAAGTTTAAAACTCTATCAGTCTTCTACTTACGACGCCCAGCCTTGCAAAGATTCTATGGATTTATAAGAATTGTTAAAAAAGGTGAAAATCAACGTCTGTTGATAATTTACTGAATTTCAGGTATATAATTAATAGGCAAAGAAACGCGCTTTGAAGCAACGCTTACGAGAGAGGCACAAAAAAAGGGAGCGGTGTTTTCCGCCCCCTTTCCAGAAAATAGCCTAAAATCGGCTTGAGTACTTCTTAGTAATCCAATACGATGGCGAAGATCAACGGTGCCACAATGGTAGCGTCTGACTCAATCACATACTTGGGCGTGTCTACGCCCAGTTTACCCCAGGTGATTTTCTCATTCGGCACGGCGCCCGAGTAAGAACCGTAAGAGGTGGTAGAGTCAGAAATCTGAGCGAAGTAGCCCCACAATGGAACGCCTGTACGCTGCAAATCCTGGTGCAACATAGGCACCACGCAGATAGGGAAGTCACCGGCAATACCGCCGCCAATCTGGAAGAAGCCAATGGTTGACTCGTCCGTAGCGGTTTGTGTGTACCACTCGGCCAGCTCCATCATGTACTGGATACCCGTGCGCATGGTATGCACATTCTTGATGTCACCAGAAATCACGTGGCCGGTGTAGATGTTACCTAAAGTAGAATCTTCCCAACCTGGTACAAAAATAGGTAGGTTCTTCTTAGCCGCCTCTAGCATCCAGCTATTCTTCGGGTCAATCTGGTAGTATTGCTCTAATTCACCAGACAAAAGGATTTGGTAAAAGAACTGGTGCGGGAAATAGGCTTCACCGGCTTGGTCGGCTTTCTGCCAGTATTTCAAGACCACGTGCTCCAGACGGCGCATGGCTTCTTCCTCTGGAATACAAGTATCGGTTACGCGGTTTAAGTGACGGTCCAACAGGTCTTGCTCGTCCTGCGGCGTCAAATCGCGGTAATTAGGGATGCGCTCATAGAAATCATGGGCTACCAGGTTGAAGATGTCTTCTTCCAGGTTGGCACCAGTACAGGTGATGGCCTGCACCTTGTCCTGACGAATCATTTCTGCCAGGATAATACCCAGCTCGGCAGTACTCATGGCACCCGCCAGGGTAATCATCATTTTACCACCGTTGGTCAGGTGGAGTTTGTATCCTTCAGCGGCGTCAATGACGGCGGCCGCGTTAAAATGCTTGTAATGGTCTTTCAGGAACTGCGTTACCTTCATATCGTTACTGTTCTTTTAAAAAGCGTTTTACTATTTAATTTATGTTGCTTTTATGGGCCTTAAGCATGTAAAATGCCGGACCGAAAAGCAAACCGAATAACGGGTAGGTTAGTTCGGTTTTTCAATAATGAGATTGTGGTTGGTGTATATGCAAATGTCTGCGGCAATGGTCAAGGCCTCGCGTACCATTTCCTCTGCCGTCAAGTGTGGTGCGTGCTTCTTCAGGGCCAGAGCCGCCGACTGCGCATAGGTGCTCCCTGAGCCGATGGCGGCAATCTGGTGGTCGGGTTCCAAAACGTCTCCGGTGCCCGAGATAATCAGGAGCTCCTCTTTGTTGGCCACCACCATCATGGCCTCTAGCTTGCGCAGGTATTGGTCTTTGCGCCAGTCTTTGGCCAGTTCAATGGCCGCGCGTTTCATGTTGTTGCCGTAAGCGTTGAGTTTCTCCTCAAAGCGCTCCAGCAGGGTGAAGGCGTCTGCGGTGGAACCAGCAAAGCCCGTCACAATCTTGCCGTCCTGCAGCACGCGCACCTTGCGCACGTTGCTCTTGGCAATGTATTTATCCATGGTGGCCTGCCCATCTGCCCCCAAGGCTACTTCGCCGTTGTGGTAAATGCCCAGCACCGTGGTAGAACGTATTTTAGCCATATATCTTCTGTTTAATCTCCCTTGCGGGACCAGCCGCGAAACTACGACATTCTTTCCATAATGCCACGCCTGCGCATTTCTTGGTAGTTGGCGCGGCGGGCACGCTTGGTATACGCAGGAATTGGTTTTCGTTTTTGGCCTGTTTTCTGAGAAACAGGCCAAAAACGAAGAGAGCCGCCAGATTTCTCCGGCGGCTCTCTTTTATAAAGATATGCTAAGTACTTACACTAACATTCTCACCGGGTCTTCCAGGAAGCCTTTCAAGGTCTGCAGGAAGGCAGAGCCCACGGCGCCGTCCACCACGCGGTGGTCACAGGACAAGGTGACTTTCATGATGTTGCCAATCTGAATCTGACCGTTCTTCACCACTGGCGTCTGCTTGATGCCACCCACGGCCAGGATGCACGCATCTGGTGGGTTGATGATGGCGGTGAATTCCTCGATGCCAAACATGCCCAGGTTAGAGATGGTGAAGGTGTTGCCTTCCCAATCTGAAGGCTGTAGTTTCTTGCTCTTCGCTTTCCCACCTAAGTCTTTCACTTCCGCAGAGATGGCAGAAAGCGTCTTCTGGTCGGCGTTGCGAACCACTGGTACTAATAGGCCATCTTCTACCGCTACCGCCACGCCAATGTTGATGACGTTGTTGTAACGGATTTTATCACCTAACCAGGAAGAGTTCACGGCAGGGTGCTTGCGCAATGCAGCAGCGGCGGCTTTAATGACTAAGTCATTGAACGACACTTTCACCGGAGATACTTCATTCATGCTGGCGCGGGCTTCCATGGCTCTATCCATGTCAATCTCCATGGTCAGGTAGAAGTGCGGGGCAGAGAATTTGCTTTCAGCTAGACGCTTGGCAATGATTTTGCGCATCTGCGATACCGGCACCTCTGAGTAGGCTTCGCCTGGGGCGGCCACCGGAGCGGCAAATGGGGCAGGGGCCGAAGCAACAGGCGCCTGGGCTTGAGGAGCGGCGGCTGATGGCGTGAAGTTCTCCACGTCACGCAACACAATACGGCCGTTCTCACCAGAACCTTTTACCTGGGTTAGGCTGATGCCTTTTTCTTGGGCTACCTTCTTCGCCAACGGCGAGGCAAGTACACGTCCCTGGTTGCCAGCGGCAGGCGCTGGCGCCGAAGCATTTGTAGCAGGGGCCGGAGTAGGCAAGCTTGAGGCCTGGCCAACGCCGTCGCCAGACTGCGACTGGGCTTCGGTTTTATGTTCTTCTAAGCGGGTGGCTTGTTCTTGGGTAGGGGCAGTGGCCGGGTTGGCGTTTCCGCCGCCTTGCGCGCCGCCATTCAGTAGAGCCTTGTAGTCAGCGCCGGCTTCACCTATGATGCAAAGAACACCGTCAACGGCCACTGAAGAACCAGCTTCTACACCAATGTATAACAGCGTGCCGTCTTCGTAAGACTCCAACTCCATAGTGGCTTTGTCAGTCTCTACTTCGGCTAGTAGGTCACCGGCTTTTACTTTGTCGCCTACTTTCTTGTGCCAGGCCACAATGGTACCGTCCGTCATGGTGTCGCTCATCTTAGGCATGCGCACAATCTCGGCGTTCACGTTGGCGGCAGGAGCAGCAGCGGCTGGTTGCGGGGCGGGAGCGGCTTCTTCCTTTTTAGGCTCTTCCTTGGGCGTCTCGGCTTGAGGGGCCTTTTCTGCCTTTGGGGCAGGGGCAGCTCCGCCGTTCACCTCGGCCATGAGGCCAGAAATATCTTCGCCTTGTTTTCCAATAATGGCCAGAACGCCGTCTACCGGAACAGACTCACCATTTTTTGGGCCAATATATAATAAGGTTCCGTCTTCGTAAGACTCTAGTTCCATGGTCGCCTTGTCGGTTTCCACTTCGGCGAGAACGTCCCCAGATTTCACAGAATCACCAACTTTCTTTAACCAGCTGGCAATCACGCCATCGGTCATAGTGTCGCTCATCTTGGGCATTCGGATGATTTCAGCCATATTCTTTGCTCGGTTTTAGAACCTCAAAAATAGAGGCAAAATTGGTGTAATACAAATACGCGGGGAATTGATTCTCTGACCGTATTTGGGCTGGTTTCTGAAAAAGAGGCCAAAAACGGAAATAGCCAGCGGGTTAGGACAGGTGAGACACGTCTGCGAACTTCTCTACCCACAGCATGGAGCCCGTAAAGTTGAGCTGGTACAGGCACAGGTTGTAATGGATAAAGCGGTCCATCTGGCTCAAGGGGTAATGCAACAACTGCGAGAGGAAAATGCGCATGGCCCGGCCGTGCATGCAGATGAGGATGGTTTCCTCTTCGGGCCGGGACAATATCAAATCTATGACCGGTTTTTGGCGCTCGGCTACCTGCACTGGGCTTTCTCCGCCCTCAATGGGCAAGTCAATCTCGCCTTTCTGCCAGCGGCCCAGCACCTCATAGTAATAGGCGTCCTCTTCGGGAGATATTTTGGTGCCCTCGCGCCAGCCCCAGCAAATCTCATTCAGGCCGGCATGCGCTTCATGCGGCAGACCCATATCCATAAACCCCTGCACGGATTGTTGCGCGCGTTGCAGGGTAGAGGTGTAAACCTTGTCAAATTTTATATGCTGGTAGGCTTGGAAGAATTTCTCTGCCTGCCAGCGGCCCGTCTCATTCAATGGCGAGTCCACGCCGCTTCCCTGAACAATGCCTTGCAGGTTCAGGTCGGTTTGGCCGTGCCGGATGAGGTATATTTTTTTGAGGCTCAATTTTACGCTAATTTGCAGGCCCTAAAGGTAGGGGATAAATACGAAAAGTAGCCATGAAAAGACGCGCTGACGTTTCTTTAGAGCAGTTAAACGCCTGGAACAAAAACACCATGGGCGAGCATATAGGCATTGAATACACTGAGATTGGCGACGATTATCTGGTAGGCAAAATGCCTGTGGACCACCGCACCCACCAGCCCATGGGCCTCTTGCACGGGGGCGCATCCGTAGCCCTGGCTGAGACCTTGGGAAGCGTAGGCGCCACCATGTTTCTGGATTTAGAGAAGCAGTACTGCGTGGGATTGGAAATAAATGCCAACCATATCAAGAGTGCGCGCAACGGGTATGTGTACGGCAAGGCAACGGCGGTGCACATTGGCAGAAAGACCCAAGTCTGGGAAATCCGTATCACCACAGAATCCGGCGATTTGGTGTGCATCAGTCGCATTACCATGGCCGTGTTGGATAGAGGTTAGTTGGGATTATTGGCAAAGCATGAAACTGTCGAATTTCGAAATTGAAGATTCTATTGCGCTCAGATATGCTAATCAATATCTAGACCTTCATAATGATTATGATTTTACTGATTTTAAGTATTCAGTAAGCTCCCAAATCTTCGAAATGAGTTGGACGCCAATACAATCAATTAGTACCGTCACAAATCCAGTTACTGGTTTAAAATTGCGATTCGAGGAGGTAGATTTTCTGAAGATACAGGAAAGAGACAATGAAATGCCTTACAGTGAGGACACATGCATAGACATAATTGGATTTCTACCCCAAGAGATGAGGGAAGTTATGGATAGCTTTGGGGCTAAACCTGATTATGAAAACGACGATATGGTTTTCCACTTTAGGGGAGGCCAAACTATTAAAATCTATGCAGAATCAGTTGAATTAATATTGTCTGTTAAATAAAAAGCTAGTTGCACTTAATTATAATTGAATGCCAGACGATAGTACTTCGGTTTCCCCTTTGCCGGAAGCCTTGCCAATTGACATTGCCCATTCGCTTTTCTTGGCTGGCGTAGAGACGGACTTACCGTCTGTGCTGTGGCGGTTACCCAATCAAACCGAAGTACAGGTGCTGGTAGCCACTTCAGGCAGCCAAACATCGCTTCCGCCTTTAGAGGGACCCGTCCCTGGTTTTGCGTTCTGCCCGTTTGAAGTGTCAGAAATGGCGCTCAACCAGTTTCTACCCGCAGATATCTACTATTGCGGTAAAGCCGATGCTCAGCTTCAGGTCAACACCACTGCACTGCCAGAGCGTTTTTGGCCTCTTTTCCAGGAAATAGCCCAAAAACGGCAGCTTCACCCATTGACAGACTGGCCGGTTCACCCTGATGGACAGACATCCCAAATAGCCAGAGAAGCCTTTGAGGAAACGGTCACCACCGCCGTGAACGCCATGCAGGCCGGCTGTCTGGAGAAGGTGGTATTGTCACGTACCAAAACCTTGCCGCTGGCGAAGGAGGTAGACATCCTGCAACAATTCACCCAACTGACTCAATTGTACCCGACGGCGTTTATTTCCTTGGTAGCCATTCCGGGAGTGGGGACGTGGTTAGGCGCTACCCCAGAATTATTGGTGCAGATAGACAAGCACAAAGTGTTCAGGACGGTGGCCTTGGCCGGGACGCAACCCTTGACTGATGGCCTTACGCCCGCCGATGCTATCTGGCGCCAGAAGGAGATTGAGGAACAAGCCCTAGTGCAGCGCTACATTGTGAGCTGTTTCCGGCATTTGCGCCTGCGCGAATATGTGGAGATGGGCCCTCGCACCATTTTGGCGGGTAACCTTTTGCATTTGCGCACCGACTTTAGCGCGGCCATGGACGAAGTAGGCTTCCCGAAATTGGGTACCCAGATGCTGCAGTTGTTGCACCCCACCTCGGCGGTAGGCGGTATGCCCAGAGCCGCGGCCTTGAAAATGATTAGCCAACTGGAGCCGCACCAACGACGGTACTACAGCGGGTATCTAGGCCCGGTGCAGATAGAAGGGGAGACCAATCTGTTTGTGAATTTGCGCTGTGTGGAACTGGGCCAAGACACCGTGACTGCCTACGCTGGCGCGGGCATGACCCCCGACTCAAACCCGGCCAAAGAATGGCTGGAAACCGAACTGAAGATGCAGACCGTCCTGCGTCTTTTCCAAGATTCTGATTCATGATTTTACAATCTGTCATTGACATAGCCGAAATCTGCGCCCGCAAAGACGTGCAAGACATTGTCTTGTCGCCGGGTTCCCGGTGCGCGCCTTTGGTGCTGGCTTTTGCCCGTCACCCGCAATTGCGCGTACGCACAGTTCCAGATGAGCGAAGCGCGGCCTTTATAGGTTTAGGCATTGCCCAACAAACCCAGAAGCCGGTGGTCTTGGTATGCACGTCGGGCACGGCCGCTTATAATTATGCGCCTGCCGTGGCCGAAGCCTATTACCAGCACATTCCTTTACTGGTCTTGACCGCAGACCGTCCGCCGGAATGGGTAGACCAGCTAGACGGACAGACCATCAAACAATCGCAAATCTATGGTGGCCATGTTAAGCGGAGTCTGGATTTTCCGGTGGAGACCAATCATGCAGATTCTCAATGGCATGCCACTCGGCTTATCAATGAAGCGCTCAATGAAACCGTAGCTTTCCCGGAAGGCCCCGTGCACATCAACATCCCCTTACGTGAGCCTTTTTATCCGGAGGAAGGGGAGACGTTTGCTTACAGCTCAGAGGTTAAGATTATTGAGGAAGTATCACCTTCTGGGCAGTTGGCATCAGAAGCAGTCTCCACTTTGCAGGCTGAGTTGAAAGGCTTCAAGCGGGTTCTGGTAGTGGCTGGGCAGGGAAGAAAAGACCAGGACTTGCAAGAGGCGGTGCAGAACTTCTGCCGAATGACAGGGGCTGTGTTTGTCACGGATACCATCAGCAACCTGCAGATAGAAGGCGAGACCATCAATTACCACGACGTGTTTCTGGCGGCCAAGGCAGTGAAGGCAGAGCCGTCTATTCAACCTGATTTACTCATTACTTTCCATAAATCGCTTATCTCCAAAAACCTGAAACTGTATTTGCGCGGCCAGCAGCAAATGCAACACTGGCACGTGCAACCCGCAGGGCAGGTGGCTGACACCTTTCAGGCCTTGACGCGCATTATCAGAGCAAGGCCAGAGTCGTTTTTCCAGCAAATCACCTTCACTCAAAGCGAGCAAACCGTGGCACCTGCCTTTGCCAACGCCTGGTTTGAGTTGAACGCGCAGGGGCATTCAGTTTTGGAGAGATTCCAGGAAAACAGCCCATTTTCGGAGTTCAAGGCTTGTCATCAAGTGCTTAGGAATCTGCCGGCCAACAGTTTGTTGCATTTAGCCAACAGCATGAGCGTGCGCTATGCCAATTTGATTGGGGTTTCTGAACTGGAGAACGTAGAAGTGATGGCCAACCGCGGCACCAGCGGCATTGATGGAAGTACCAGTACCGCCGTGGGCGCCGCCCTCAGCACTGACCTATTGGTGACCCTGCTCACCGGCGACATGGCCTTCTTGTATGACCGCAACGCGCTCTGGCACAACTACCTTCCGCAGAACCTAAGGATAGTAGTCTTGAACAATCACGGCGGCGGCATCTTCAGGATGATAGAAGGACCGCGCAACCAGCCAGAGTTGCGTCCTTTCTTTGAAACCGACCAACGCCAGACCGCCCAGAAAACTGCCGAGGACATGGGCTTGACTTATCTGAAAGTCACCGATGGGAATGCCTTAGCAGAAGCCTTGCCTAAATTCTTCGACCTTAGCGCCGGGCCTCAGTTATTGGAGGTGGAGACCAGCAGCCCGGAAAATTATCAGGTGTTTGCCGCATACCGAGAAATGGTGCAACAAGAAATCTCGCTGGATAAGAATTCGTCCCTCTAACTATAGCAATATTCGCTTTTTGTGATTGCATCTTTTTAAGTACCAACGTATAAGGAGGTAGGGCGCTACAGTAAAGGCGTAAAAAAGATGGCATGGACAAACAACGTTGATTCCTGGCAAACCAAACATCATCCTATCATCTATGACATAGGAAGGGTGGCCTTAGGCTTGTTCCTTTTATACAAGGGCTTGATGTTTATCTCAGACACGTCGGCACTGGCACAGATCATGGAAAAAAGCCAGTTTGAGTTTGTGGCTTTAGGGTTGGCGCACCTGGTGGCGTTTGCCCACTTGGTAGGCGGTCCTATGATAGCCCTGGGCCTGAAAACCCGGTTTGCGGCGGCGGTGCAAATTCCCATTCTGTTGGGCGCGGTGTTGTTTGTGAATCCAGACAGAGGCTTTTATTCTGAGAACACAGAGTTGTGGCTCTCCATCATTACCTTGGTGTTGTTGGTGGTGTATTTGATTGGCGGTTCTGGGTATTACTCCCTAGACCGTAAAATGGATGAGCATGCCACCAGAACAGACCCATTGTGGCACCATGACACCCACAGTTATGATTAATACCTTTTGATCAAGTTTCGTTTTTGGCCTGTTTCCCAAGAAATAAGCTAAAAATGATGCCTGAACCTAAGCGGCTTACCTACCGTACGTATAATCCCTATACAGCATCCTATGTAGCTTACTTAGAAAGTCCTTGCATTCACGTGCCAGGACTTTCTACCTTTACGGCTGTATTGTTTTACTAACGTAAGATTTCATGAACAGCAACTACAACTGGTCTACCCTTAAGGAATACAAAGAAATTTTATTTCAATTTTATAACGGCATCGCCAAAATCAGCATTAACCGCCCAGAGGTGCACAACGCGTTCACGCCGCGCACCGTGGCTGAGATGATTGATGCCATGAACATCTGCCGTGACAACTCAGACATTGGGGTCATCATCTTGACCGGTGAAGGCGGAAAGGCCTTCTGCTCGGGTGGCGACCAAAGCGTACGCGGACATGGCGGCTACATTGGCGAAGACACCGTTCCGCGCCTAAACGTGCTGGACTTGCAGATGCAGATCAGACGCATCCCGAAGCCCGTGATTGCCATGGTAGCCGGCTGGGCCATTGGCGGCGGACACGTATTGCACGTAGTGTGTGACTTGTCTATAGCGGCACACAATGCACGCTTCGGTCAGACGGGACCTAAGGTTGGTTCGTTTGATGGCGGCTTTGGTGCTTCTTATTTGGCCCGCGTGGTAGGTCAGAAGAAAGCCCGCGAAATCTGGTATCTCTGCGACCAGTACAATGCTCAAGAAGCCTTAGATATGGGGCTTGTGAACAAGGTTGTGCCGTTGGAGCAACTAGAGGAAACTACCGTAGCTTGGTGCGAGAAAATTCTGGAGAAAAGCCCATTGGCCCTGCGCATGCTCAAAGCCTCTTTCAACGCCGAGTTGGATGGTCAGTCCGGTATCCAGCAATTGGCCGGTGACGCTACTTTGTTATATTACCTCTCAGACGAAGCAAAAGAAGGCAAAAACGCCTTCCTGGAAAAGCGCAAGCCAGACTTCTCTAAGTATCCAAAGTTCCCTTGATTTTTTATAGACACAAGACATAAGATTTAAGACACAAGACTTTTTCAAAAGAGGTAGCTTTTATAAAAGCTACCTCTTTTTTTCTGCCATATCTTTGGACCAGTAGGGTCATTAAACGCGCATAAATTTTTAAAGTCTTGAATCTTATGTCTTGTGTCTTACGTCCAACACGTGTCTTACATCAAATGCTCAAACGCCACATCTATGCCTGACCACCTGCTGTTAAATGGAAAGAAGTTTTTTCTGGATGAAGTGCAAGAGTACTCTTACCGGGAGAGTATTCCCTTGGACGGCTATGAGATAAAGACGCTGGAGTTCTGTAAGAATTGGTTGCAAGGCGTGCAGGAGTTTCCGGTCATGACCTCGGGGAGTACGGGCACGCCCAAGGTGATTACTTTGACGCGGGAGCAGATGGAAGCCAGCGCCAAGCGCACGTTGCGTATTTTTAATCTTCAGCCCGAAGACAAAGTACTGGTCTGCCTGAACACCGAATACATTGCCGGCATGATGATGTTGGTGCGCGGACTAGTAGGTGAGTTGCACATGACCATCATTGAACCAATTGGGAATCCCTTGGCCAATGTAGACGCAGACGCCTCTTTTGACTTTGTGGCCATGGTGCCCTTGCAACTGCAACAACTGCTAGAGCAGACTCCAGAGAAGGTAGAACAGCTTAACCAAATGAAAGCCTTGCTCTTGGGCGGGGCCGCCATCCAAAGAAACCTTGAGGACGCAGTGCAAAGCCTTCAAGTGCCCGTTTACCAAAGCTATGGCATGACCGAGACCGTCTCGCATGTAGCGGTGAGGCAGTTGAACGGCAAAGACCGAAGCGAGTACTACGTGGCTCCCCCAGAAGTGACGCTGGGACAGGATGAGAGAGGCTGTCTCACCATTTCCGCAGAGGTTACCAAACATGAAACGTTGGTGACCAATGATCTGGTAGAAATGCGTGATTCTCAATCCTTTAAATGGCTGGGCCGTGCGGACAATACCATCAATTCTGGTGGGGTGAAAGTACAGTTGGAAAAAGTAGAACAGGCCTTGGGCGATGCTATGTCCAGCCTGGGCATGAGCAGAAGGTTTTTTGCCGCTGCCCTGCCAGATGAGGCTTTGGGCGAACGATTGATTGCGGTATTGGAGGGTTCTCCTTTAACAGATGAGGAAGAACAAAACCTGAAAGGGATGCTCACCGAGCAATTGGGCAAGTATGAGATTCCCAAGCAGTTTGGGTACCTGCCCAGACTACCAGAAACCGCTACTGGTAAGGTAGACCGTAGAGGAGGAATGGCCTTGTTGTAGGACGTTTTTAGCTTATTTTCTGGAAAACAAGCCAAAACGGCCTACAACAATTTAGCACAACCACCCTCTAGAAGCTTATTATTTGACTTTGGGTTGTTTATTGTATTCTAGAAGTGCTTCGTATGGGGTTTCTTTTTTTAGAATATTCTTTGCCTTCTCGTTATCATGCATCATCACTAACAAAGAATCTTGCTGTAGTACTTGCATTTTGCCTTCACCTTTCTGAAAAAATTTGAAGTACCCGCTGGGCAGACTCGCAGTGTTTTGCGGTGCCGGCAGAAAAGAATACGCATTAATCTTCCCTTCCACAGATTTGAACAGCCAGCAATTGCCAGTGGGAATACCTGGTACAGATTGTTTTTTATTAGTGAAGACCTTGGTGATAGACCTTGTATCTTGGGGATATATTTTCAAATTTCGGGCTGGGTCGTTTAGTTTTTTAGACAAATCCAGAGTTTCTAAATAGCTGGAGTTTTTCCAGTCAAACCTTATTTTACCCTGCATTTTTTTGACGGTACTGTCTTTCATCACTACTATATAAGTAGACAAAGGATTTTTTAGGGCAAAGCTTTTTTCTCTTTCCGCCATAGACATGGTAAGCATCATCTGCGTTTGTTGATGCATTTGCCTGTGCATGTGTTGGTTGGCTAATAAGTTGGCAGCTTGCGTCTGGTAATTTTGTCCAAATACAGAAGTGACAGAACCTGAAAGGATTGTAGTTAAAATGGCTAAGAATAAGGTTTTTTTCATGAGAAGAGTCTGCATCATAAGCTAGATGCTGAAGGCTTGAGAGAAGGTCTTACTTTGGTTGATAGCGTTCTTCAGGTAAAAGTAAGTAGTCTCTTTTGAATAAAGTTTTCTTGGAGGTCTTCTTTATAGTCTTTTTAAATATTGCTATCCATTTTTAGCCTGTTTTGCAGAAATTAGCCCAAAAGCGTCTAAGAAATCGATTGCGACCAAAGCTTTATTGTAAAATGGAGTTCTGCCAATTCAGAAAATTGTAATACATAATGCGCTTGTGTTTTATGAAAAGTGCAATGAAAAAATAAGATTATTGCCAAAATGAATACTTTTGGAGCATTCTTACGTATCGGGAGGAATCTAGCCAACTGCCCCTAAGCGTGCTATTTGATGAACGGCCATAGGGGTGGCAGATTTCCAAACCTCCACTACCGCACGTTCCATGAAAATTAAAAAACTGTTGGTCGCCAACCGCGGCGAAATCGCTATTCGTGTACTTAGAGCCTGTAATGAGCTGAACATTCAGACAGTGGCCATTTACACCTATGAAGACCGCTACTCCCTGCATCGCTACAAGGCAGATGAGGCCTACCAGATAGGCAAGGAAAACCAACCGCTACAACCTTACCTCAACATTGAGGAAATCATCAGAATAGCCAAAGACAGCGGCGTAGACGCCATCCATCCAGGCTACGGTTTCCTCTCAGAAAACAAAGACTTCTCCCAGGCTTGCCAAGACAACAGCATCCAGTTCATAGGACCCAAACCGCAGGCCATGGCTGCGCTGGGGGATAAGATTGCCGCCAAGAAAGTGGCCTTGGAGCAAGGCGTGCCGCTCATACAAAGCAATGAAGTAGACCTCACAGACAAAGAAATCGCTCTTTCTGAAGCCCACCGCATAGGTTATCCGGTCATGCTAAAAGCCGCCGCTGGTGGTGGTGGGCGCGGCATGCGCGTGATTAGAGATGATGAGCAATTGGAAAGAGGCTTCTTTGAGGCGAAGAACGAGGCGGCAAAGGCCTTCGGGGATGATACCTTATTCTTGGAGAAGTTTGTGGAACGCCCCAAGCATATTGAGGTGCAGATTGTAGCAGACAACCATGGCAACATCACCCACCTGTTTGAGCGCGACTGCTCCGTGCAGCGGCGCTTCCAGAAAGTGGTAGAGGTGGCCCCTGCCTTGGGCTTGTCAGACAGAGTGAAGAAGGAGCTGTATGACTACTCGCTGCGCATCTGTAAGGCGGTTAATTACACCAACGTAGGCACGGTGGAGTTCTTGGTAAACCCAGAGAACGAAGAGATTTATTTTATTGAGGTGAATCCCCGCATTCAGGTGGAGCATACCGTAACGGAGATGGTGACGGGTGTAGACTTGATTAAAACCCAGATTTACATAGCGGATGGTTACAATCTTTCTGACCCCGAAATAAACCTGGGACCGGAGCGGAAGATAGCCCCAACGGGCTTTGCCATCCAGTGCCGCGTCACCACTGAGGATCCTGAAAACGACTTCAAACCTGACTACGGGACTATCATTGCCTACCGCAGTGCCGGTGGCTTCGGGATTAGATTAGACCAAGGAAGCGTGTACCAGGGTGCCAAAGTGAGTCCGTTCTTTGATTCACTGTTGGTAAAGGTTTCTGCGCATGACAATACTTTGCAGGGCGCGGCCGTCAAGATGCAACGGACCCTGGACGAGTTCAGGTTGCGCGGCGTGCGGCATAACATGGCGTTCCTGCACAACATTGTGAGCCACCCGGTGTTCGTGAGCGGCAATGCCACGGTAGACTTCGTGAAGGACCATCCGGAGCTGTTCAAGTTCCAGAAGAGCCAGGATAGAGCCACGCGTTTGCTCAGCTTTGTGGCAGACACCATCGTGAACGGCAATCCAGACATCAAAATCAAGCCGCCTTACCGTAACCTGGAGAAACCCCACATTCCGGCTTACCCTAAATACGGCGAGTATCCCAAAGGCACCAAAGACCTGCTCACCGAGATGGGCCCAGAGAAGTTCTCGCAGTGGCTACGCAACGAAAAACAGATCCATTACACAGACACCACCTTTAGAGACGCGCACCAAAGCCTCTTGGCCACCCGTATGCGCACCTTTGACCTCATGAAAGTAGCCGAAGGTTATGCCAAAATGCATCCACAGACCTTCAGTATGGAAGTTTGGGGAGGTGCTACCTTTGACGTCTGCCTGCGCTTTTTGCACGAGGACCCTTGGGACCGTCTGCGCCAATTGCGCCAGGCCGTTCCCAACATCTTGTTGCAGATGCTCATCAGGGGCTCAAACGGGGTAGGGTATAAGGCGTATCCAGATAATTTGATTGAGGCCTTCGTGGAGAAAAGCTGGGAGACAGGCGTGGACATCTTCCGGATTTTTGACTCGCTTAACTGGATGCCGGGCATGGAGTCTTGCATCAATTTCGTGCGCAAGCGTACGCAGGGCCTAGCGGAGGGTTCCATCTGCTACACCGGTGACATCCTCAACCCAGCCAAAACTAAATACACCCTGGACTATTACTTGCGCTTAGGTAAGCAATTGGAGGACGCTGGTGCGCACATCATCGCGATCAAAGACATGGCGGGTCTGCTTAAGCCATACGCCGCTAAGGAACTGGTGACTGCTTTGCGCGATACGGTCAAGTTGCCTATTCACCTGCATACCCATGACACGGCCTCCATCCAGGCGGCAACGTATCTCAAAGCCATTGAAGCCGATGTAGACGTGATTGACGTGTGCTTGGGTTCTATGTCGGGGTTGACCTCGCAGCCTAACTTTAACTCGGTGGTGGAAATGATGAAGTTTCAGGACCGTCACCGTGACTTTGACATGAAAAGCTTAAACGAGTTCTCCAATTACTGGGAGACCGTGCGTGAGTACTACTATCCGTTTGAAAGTGGGCTGTTGGCTGGTACCGCCGAGGTCTACCAACATGAGATTCCGGGCGGACAGTACTCTAACTTGCGTCCGCAGGCCCAGGCGCTAGGCTTGGGTGACAAATGGGAACAGATCAAAGACACCTACACCGAGGTGAACCAGCTGTTTGGCGATGTCATCAAGGTGACGCCTAGCTCAAAAGTGGTAGGGGATATGGCCCTATACCTGGTAAGCAACAACCTGACTACGGTAGACGTGCTGGAGAAAGGCGACCAGATTTCGTTCCCAGAAAGTGTGCAGTCCTTCTTTAAAGGAGACATTGGCCAGCCAGAAGGCGGCTTCCCTAAGAAGTTGCAGAAGCTGGTCTTAAAGGATGAGCAACCCTACACCGGCCGGCCTAATGACCACATTCCGCCGCTGGACATTGACACCACCTTTGAGGACTTTAGAGAGAAATTTGGACGTGATAGAAGCTTTTTAGATTACCTGTCTTACCAACTGTATCCTAAAGTTTGGGAAAGCTACTGCCAGCATGAAGCCCAATACGGTGACGTGTCAAAACTACCCACCCGCGTGTTCTTTTATGGCATGTGTCAGGGCGAAGAGTACATCATTGACATGGCCAAAGGCAAGTCCATCATTGTGCAGTACATGTCCATGACCGAGCCAGATGACAATGGCAACCGAACGGTATTCTTCAAGCTCAACGGCCAGACGCGTAACATTGAAGTGCGTGACAAGTCTATTAAAGTAGAAAGCCGCGAGAACCGCAAAATTGAGAAGGGCAACGCCAAGCAGATGGGCGCGCCGCTACAAGGCATGCTATCCAAAGTGTTGGTGCAGAAAGACCAGCAGGTCAAGCGCAATACGCCTTTGTTCATCATTGAGGCCATGAAGATGGAAACCACCATCACCGCGCCAGAAGACATGGTGGTGGCAGACATTCACTTGGCAGACGGTACGTTGGTGCAGGCAGATGACCTGGTGATCAGTTTAAACTAGGATAAGCATACAATTCCTTCTTTCTTCCGTTTTTGGCCTACTTTCTGGAAAAAAGGCCAAAAACGGAAGTTTTTTTTGCCTAGTCCATAGGGGACCCATGCACGTAAAAGGTCTTATATATCAAGCAATTAGAATTCCTATGAAAAAGACTTTTTTCTGTTTTTTGTTTCTTTTAGGGGTTATGGTACAGGCACAGGCTCAGTTTGCTTTGGGCTTAAAGGCAGGCATCAGTTCTTCTAGCGTAGATATTAAGAATGCGTCCAGCAATACCGCGCAGTTCAAAGACGAAGACAACATTACGGGTTTTCATGCCGGGGCCTTTGCCCGGGTGCAACTGGGCGGGTTCTTTGTACAGCCAGAGGGCGTTTTCTCGGCTTCGGGCGGAAAAGTAGAGATTCAAGAAGCCGTTTCTGGAGACAAAAAAGTAGAGGAGATGGGCTTTTCGCATTTAGACGTACCCGTATTGGTGGGCTACAACTTCTTAAAAGTGGCCAGGTTATATGCCGGCCCCGTGGCCTCCATCCTAGTAAGCAGTGATTTTGGGGATGAGAAAATAGACCAGTACTTTGATTCCGCAGACTGGGGCTATCAGGTGGGCGCGGGTCTTGACATCTCTAGACTCACCTTAGACGTGCGGTATGAGCGTTTGACACGCACCTATGCAGATGACGCTGCTAACAAGTTTGACGTAGCAGGCAAGCAGATCATCTTCAGCCTAGGCTATAAGTTGATCGGGAACTAGGGTCTTATAATGGTACTAAGATTTAAGAAAGGTAAAGGCGCCTCTGGGTGTTCTTTACCTTTTTTTTGCTTGATTGTATAAAGTGACCAAGTCGGGTTAAGCAGTAAAATCATTTAAACCCAAATTTAAATAAATAGTATACAATACTTTACGCTTAACTCCGGCTATTGCCTATATTCAATTAAGTCGTAATTTTGTCCTGTTATCAAAGGAATTGTTGGCTTAAACAGATGGCTCTCTTCTTCACCCCCTAAGAAGAGACTGGTACTTACTCTGCTTCTTTATGGCCTTTCTATAGCAAGCAGAGCCTTTCTTATGTTTCTGAGTTTGTGACGTTGGTATTTACTGTGGCTTGGCGGCTTCTTGCCTCCGCTAATTCTTTGTTTTTCCTTTCTTAAATAAGCATTCTATGATGAAAAGACTACTTTTCCTCTTGTTAGGCTGTGCTGGTTTTTTAACGGCGCAGGCACAACTTGCCCAAGTCACGCCTACTACGCCTGTGGACACCACAGAGGCGTCTAAGGCGGCTGAACTGGCCTTAGTAGCAGACAAGCTATACAAATCGGGTTTAGAATACTTGGCACAGAAGGAGTACCGCACGGCAGTTATTGACTTAGACTCGGCCATTGCCCTGCGTCCTGCTTTTGAACAAGCCTACATGGGGCGTGCCGCCGCGTACCAGGAGCTTAAAGAAGTGCAGCGCGCCATTGACGACTATGGCAAAGTGGTGTCCCTCAACAGCAAAAACGCGCAGGCATTCTTTAATAGGGGCAGAGCCAAGTATCAATTAAAAGACAAAACCGGGGCCGCTTCTGATTTTACCCAGTCCCTGGAAGCTGATCCTGCTTTCTATCAAGCGTTCTACCACAGAGGCGGTCTTCATTTTGAAAGTGGAGACTACAAAGCGGCCATTGAAGATTATTCCGGTGCCATCAAATTAAGTCCTAGAAACGGGTACGCCTACCATGACCGCGGTACGGCCAAACGCCAGCTGAATGATGTAGAAGGAGCATTGGCAGATTACAGAAAGGCCATTGAGGTCAATCCAGATGTGGCCATGGCCTATTTTAGCTTAGGCAACCATAAGCTTGGCAAGAAGGAATACTCGGGTGCCATAGAAGAGTTTACCAAAGCCATTGAGCGCAAAAAGGACTATTACCTAGCCTATAACAGCCGGGGCAAAGCCAAGTATGAGGCCGGCGATTATGAAGGTGCGCTGGCAGATTTTACCAAAGCCGTGCAGTTGAACCCTCAGTACGCCTTCGCCTTTAACAACCGGGCGGCTGCCAAATACAAGTTGCAGGATTTTAAAGGGGCCTTGGATGACTGCAACTTCGCGCTTCAATTAGACCCAGAATACGGCTACGCTTATTTTAACAGAGGCAATGCCAAAGAAATGCTGCGGGATGCCTCCGCGTGCCAGGACTGGGAAAAGGCGGTAAGCCTGAATGTGCCAGCCGCCAAAGCCTATCTGTTGTATTGCCAGGAAAAATAGCCTTCCAATTCTTAAAACCTATAAGATGGATATGAAAAAATTAGCCTTACTGCTGGGGTGCTCCTTGAGCGTGAGCCTGGCCATGGCCCAGAACGTGGAGTTTGTGAAAGAAAACTTCGCGCAGAACAAAGACGGCTTTAAAGAAGCCAAGAAGCGCCTGGACGAGGGCAATGATATCTTTGCCGCCACCTCAAAGAAAACAGACGATACTTACCGACAGAAGTTTTACAAAGACGCCGTAGCGCCGTACCTGGACGCGTATGCGCTTAACCCCAACAATGCGCTCTTAAACTACCGCCTGGGCGTGGCCTACCTGTTCACAGACCAGAAGGCAAAGGCCTTGCCGTATCTGGAGAAAGCCAAGAAACTGAACCCTTCTGTTGATCCAGAGCTGAGTTTTTACTTAGCCAGAGCCTACCAGATGAACATGGAGTGGCAGAAGGCCGTCACAGACTACAAGAAGTACCTGGCCACCTTGTCCACAGATAAAGGCCGCGCCAAAGTAGACGTGGTGAACAAGTACATTCGGGAGAGTCTATCTGGGGAAAAGCTAGAAAAGAAACCGGTACGCGTTTTCTTTGACAAGGCCGGGGAAACTATCAACTCTAGGTTTGCTGATACGCAGCCGGTAGTCAATGCAGATGAGACGGTGATGCTGTTTTCTTCGCGCAGAGCGGTGTTGGCAGAAGGAAAGACCCAGCCAGACAAAGACAAGCCGTTACAGGATGACATCTACATCTCTACCAAGGTCAATGGTCAATGGACTCCAGCCAAACCCTTAGACAAGCACATTAACACAGACAAGAATGAAGTAGTGGTGGCCATCTCGCCAGACGGGCAGCGCTTTTTGTTTACCGGCGATGAGAACGACGGAAACCTGTACGAGTGTGTCTTGAAAGGCAATGAGTGGAGCAAACCAGATGAACTACCCAAGGAAATCAACTCCAGTGCCCGGGAGTCGTCGGCTACGTATTCTTATGACGGTAAAACGCTTTATTTTGTAAGTGACCGGGCAAACGGCATTGGAAAGGGTGACATTTATTTCGTGGTCCTGGATGCCAAAGGTAACTGGGGCAAGGCCGTGAGCGCCGGCCCGAAAATCAACACCGCATATGATGAAGGTGCCGTGTTCATGCTGCCAGACGGGAAAACGTTATACTTCAGTTCTGAAGGGCACAACTCCATGGGCGGCTATGACATCTTTAAAAGCGTCCTGGAAAATGGGCAATGGTCAGAACCAGAGAACCTGGGCTACCCGGTGAACACCCCAGAAGATGACAAATTCCTGACTTTGACGGCCAATGGCCGCTATGGGTACATGGCGTCTAGCCGTTTAGACAAAAGCCAGGGCGAAAGCGACATCTACCGCCTTACGTTTATTGGGGCAGAAAAGCACATGGTCCTCAACACAAGCGATGACCTGATTGCCAGCACGTCCATGCAAGTGCCTCAGCCCGTCAGCATGCCGGTCCTGGATTTGAAGACCCCGCAGACCATTCTCGTACAAGGCATCATCCTAGATGCAAAAACCAAGAAACCCCTGGAGGCCAAGGTAGAAGTGATTGACAACCTAAGAAAAGAGGTGGTGACCACCTTTACCTCTAACAGCGCCACCGGTCATTATCTGGTAACCTTGCCGGCAGGAAAAAACTATGGGCTGGCTATTAAACGGGATGATTATATATTCCACTCATCGCATTTCAATGTACCAGCCACCGCTGGATTTAAACAAGTAAATCAGCCAGTGCAGCTCCAGCCCTTAGAGGCCGGGGGCGTTTTACCCTTACACAACATTTTCTTTGAAGAAGGCAAAGCCGCTTTGCTGCCTGAGGCAACCTATGAGCTAAAAGGATTGGTTGCCCTGTTGAATGATAAGAAAAGCCTGAGGGTAGAAGTGGCCGGCCTGCCCCAGAGTCAGGATGCCACGCAGTCTCTGGCAGAGAGCCGTGCCAAGGCCGTGTTGGACTATCTGGTGGCCAACGGTATAAATGCCAAGCGCCTGCAATCCAAAGGCTACGCTTTAGCAGATGCAACTGCAACACCTGAGAAGATCTTGCCAGTAGAGGACTATGGCCTGGAGATTAGATTCTTAGCCAAATAACAGGTTTTGAGAGTATGACATAAAACAGAAAGGCGAACCTTAGTGCAAGGTCCGCCTTTCTGTTTTTGGCCTGATTTCTTGAAAATAGGCCAAAAACGCGCGTCTATCTGGGTAGCCTGACGCTTACACCTCCGCTCACAAAGTAATCTGGCGTATCCTGGCTCAAACCTATTCCGGCAGAAGCGTCTAATTGGAGGTTGGGCAACAACTTGTACGTTAAGCCGCCGTCCAAATGGTGCTGCCAGTTCAGAGATTGGGGCTTTTGGCCGTAAAACTCAACAAACGAGCCTAGTCTTTCTGTTAAGGATGCTCCTAAGGCAATGGTATAGATGGTTTGTCCCAAGGCTTCGTCGGGTGCCCACTCATAACCCACGTTGTAGCCTAGGCTAAATCTGTCTGACAAGGTATGAGCTAGTGAGAATCTAAAATCTGGGACCACGTAACTAGGCCTGAACTCACTTTTGCCGGTTTGCAAGGTCAGGTGCCCAATGAACGCCATGGCGGGCAAGAGGCCTTTCTCCTCGGTTATCTTAATCTTAGTGCCAATGGCTATCGGGCCCAGGCCAGAGACTCTACCCAGACCTGACTCCTGTTCTTTTAATTGCCACCGCTCCACCAATAAGCGTAATTCCAGGGTTTCCAGCAATCCATAGCGCACCAAGGCAGTAGGTGCAAGCTGCGAGACGAATGTAAGTCCCTCTTGCTTGTCTACTTGTCTAAAAAAGCCTGCTTCCAGTTGAATGAATCCCTTGGGTAGCACGCTGGCAGCTTCAGTCTGATCTGGACGGTCGGTTTCAATGGCGCTTAAGGAGTCAATGCCTTTTGTTTGGCCTAGGGCTGATAAAGTGGTGAAGAGTGTAATAAATACAGTAGAGAATAATCTAATCATAAAAGCAATCTTGTTGAAAATGACCTAGCAAAGTAAGGTAAATTTAGATACGTCTAAAAATATATGAAGGTTTATCTAATTAGATTTGGTTAATTTTTTCTTGCCTTAATGCGGTACAGCCCTTAAATTGCTATTCTTTATTTCTCCCGCCAAGCCAGTGAAACAATAAAACAAGTGTCTTTCTGGTGGTCTTTACCTGTGGCGGGCGTCACTGTTTTAGTCCATTCAGAATGTTTATAGCACTCAGTACTTTTACCATTGCCAATGACATGGCGCCGGCCGTAAAAGAGGCCTTCATCAACAGACCCGGTTTGGTAGAAGGCGCTCCCGGGTTTATTCGGCTACAGGTCATTTCTCCGCAAGACAACCCACAGGAAATCTGGTTGATCACCCATTGGCAAGATGAGGAAAGCTACAAAACCTGGCACCATAGCCACATGTACCATGATTCGCACAGCGGCATTCCTAAAGGCCTTAAGCTAGTGCCGCGTTCCGCCAAAGTTCGTTTTTTTGAACATATCTGCGAGTAGCCAGTAAGAAGCAGAGATGTCAGAGAACAGAAAAAAATCTGCCGCGCTCTTAAAGCGTCTGGAACCCGAGTTGGTGGCGCAGACCATTGACTTGGTGTATGCTCAGAATCCCGACATGGAGGCAAGATATGGCCCAGAGGGGAAGGAAAAGTGCAGACAAGACACCCACTTCCATTTTTCTTATTTGATTGAAGCAGTGGGCTCAGGCAGCTCAGCATTGTTCAATGACTATGTCATGTGGGCCCAGCAAGTACTGGAGACCCGCAACCTTCCTGCCAAAGACCTGCACGCCCACTTGGCCGCCTTAAAGGATGTGGTGACCCAGAATCTGCCCATTGAGCATTACGTGCGGGTGGCCAATCATTTGAACAGCGGCCTGCAAGTGTTAGAAGACAAGCACGGCCTGGCCACTCAAACAGAGAACGTTCTCACTGAGGTAGCTGAGCAATACCTGGCATTGCTTTTAAAAGGCAAACGCAACCAAGCCATTGACCTTGTCATGCAAGAGGTAGAGCGCGGCGTGCCCGTCAAGGAAATTTATTTGAGCGTTTTTCAGCCGGTGCAACATCAGATTGGGCGCCTTTGGCAGAAAAACAAAATAAGCGTGGCCCAGGAGCATTTCTGCACCGCCGCTACCCAATGGGCCATGTCTCAGTTGTACCCGCACGTTTTTGGTACAGAGCGCAACGGCCTAAAGCTGGTGTCTACCTGCGCCGCCGGAGACTTACATGAATTGGGCGTACGCATGGTGAGTGACTTCTTTGAGATGGAAGGCTGGGATACCTACTACCTGGGATCTAACGTGCCTGTACATAGCCTGTTAAGCGCGCTCAGGGACCAGAAGCCAGACTTGTTGCTGCTATCGGCTACCATGACCTATCATGTACCCGCGGTAGAGGCGGCCATTCAGGCAGTAAGGGCAGCAGAAGATTTAAAGGACCTCAAAATAATGGTGGGTGGGTATCCGTTTAATACGGCAGAAGAACTCTGGCAGCAAGTGGGCGCAGACGGCTACAGCAAAGATGCCCAAGAAGCCTTAGAACTGGCCAAGGAGTTGGTCGCCAAATAGGAAAGCAAAGGAGAGAGGTTGGAAAAGAAAGGCGGAATGGTGTGGCGTTGTACGCAGGCGGGCAGGGTGCTGGAAGTGGTCTCAACAGACTTTTCAACCCTGCCAGAAAATCCTGCCGGCAAGTCTTTCTTGAACCTGCTTAACCAAACTTCCAAAGAATTAGCCACTGAGTGGTTTCAGAAATTTCCCGCACAGACTAGTCTATTGCCCAACATGCGCCTGGCCCAAGACCCAACGGGGCAGGTGTTTACCTTAGGCCTTACCCAGACAGGAAAAGAACTTTGGCTGTTCTGGAGCACCGTGCAGCCTCTGTTGCCGCCGCCGCCTTCTCTCCCTGGGACGGTGTATACAGAAGATGACCAAGACTCCTCACACACCCACAGTGGCTGGGAGCCCGAAGTGCAACACGAAGAACTTCTGGAAGAACTCAGCCGCGTGAACAATGAACTGGTGAATGCCCGCCGGGAACTCATCCGGCAAAACATTGAGCTCCACCGCCTGCACCGCAAACAAGGAGAGAGCAAAACTATATAGGGCGTTTTTAGCCCGTTTTCTGAAAAATAGCCCAAAAACGGAGAGGCCGACTGTCAACAGTCGGCCTCTCCGTTTTCAGAAGCAACCTCAACAATTCCGTTTTTAGCCTGTTACAAGAGAACGAAGCAAAAAAACTAAGAAATAGTATGCATGCCAACTAAATTTTAGTCATCTTCGTAATCCAAACCCATCATCTTGTTGTACGCCCCTTGGAGCTCAGAGAAGGCGTGCAACTGACCCTGCTGGCGGCTTACCTGCATTCCTTTCTGGTAGGCTTGCTGGGCCAGGGTGGGTTCGTCTAACTGTAAGTAAAGGCTGGCGGCATGGTAGTAAGTTCCCACATAGTCCGGGTGCTCTGCCAGAAGTTTCTCGTAGAAAAAACGGGCCTTCTCTACGTCAAAGGCGCGGTACTCCGTGGCGATGGCGTAAAGTGTGAACGGGTCCTGCGGGTCATCCTGGTAAAAGGCCAGGAGTTGAGCCAATCTGCTGTTAGACGTTTCCATTTGATGAATTATTCTTTAAATTGCCCACAAATTTAATGTAAAATCCACTAACCTTAAGTGAGATGAAATTCTTAGTTTGCATTAGTAACGTACCAGACACCACCACCAAGATTACTTTCTCCGGAGACGGAAAAGAATTTAACACGGCGGGTGTTCAATTCGTGATCAACCCATATGATGAGTACGCGCTAACCCGCGCCATTGAGCTGAAAGAAGCTTTGGGTGGAACCGTAACCGTTTTAAACGTAGGAGAGGCTGACACCGAACCAAATATCCGCAAGGCCCTGGCCATTGGCGCCGATGACGCCATTAGAGTAAACATCAAACCAACCGACGCTTTCCTTGTTTCTACCCAGATAGCCCACTACGCCAAAGAAGGCGGGTATGACCTGATCTTGATGGGCCGCGAGTCTATTGACTACAACGGTTTTCAGGTGCACGGCATGGTAGGCGAGCTCTTGGGCATTCCCACCATCGCGCCAGCCATGAAGCTGGACATCAACGGCACCACCGCCACGGTAGAGCGTGAGATTGAAGGCGGCAAGGAAATCATTGAAGCGTCACTTCCTTTGGTAGTGAGCGCGCAGCAGCCTATGACCGAGCCTAGAATCCCGAACATGCGTGGTATCATGACCGCCCGTACTAAGCCATTGCAAGTGGTAGAGGCGGTTGGTCAAGAGGCCAAGACGCAGGTGCAAGGATACCAGTTGCCTCCAGCTAAATCTGGCGTTAAGATGATTGACGCAGAGAATGCCGGTGACTTGATTAAATTATTACGCAACGAAGCTAAAGTTCTATAAGCATGTCAGTTTTAGTAGTGATAGAATGCGCGAACGGCGAAGTGAAGAAGTCTTCCCTGGAAGCAGCTTCGTACGGGAGCAAAGTAGCGTCTACCTTAGGCACCACCGCCACGGCCGTGGCCATTGGAGACGTACAAGCCAATGCATTGACTTCTTTAGGGGAGCAGGGCATTACCAAAGTCTTGTTGGACAATGACAGCCGCCTGACCAATTTCGTGGGCGCTGCCTACGTGAAAGTGATTGCCGCCGCCGCGCAGCAGGAGAACAGCAGCGTGATCATTGCCTCTAACTCTAACATTGGCGCCGCCATTGGTTCTAGGTTAGCGGTTCAGTTAGGCGCTTCTTTGGCGACTAACGTAGTGGCTTATCCTGAGATTTCTGGTTCTTCTTTCAAAGTACGCCGCGGGGTATTCTCGGGTAAGGCGTTCTCTGACGTGGAGCTGACGTCAGATAAGAAAATCATCCTGGTGAAGAAAAACGCAGTAGATGTGGAAACGTCTGCTGGTGCCACTGCCAACGTAGAGAATTTCTCTGCTTCTTTGACAGACGCTGACTTTGCCGCCGCTCCAAAAGAAACCATTAAACAGTCTGGTGACATCTTGTTAACCGAGGCAGATCTGGTAGTTTCTGGCGGCCGTGGTTTGAAAGGCCCAGAGAACTGGCATTTAATTGAAGATTTAGCCAAAGCTTTGGGTGCTGCTACCGCCTGCTCTAAACCAGTGGCAGATGTAGGCTGGAGACCTCACCATGAGCACGTTGGCCAAACCGGTATCACCGTGAGCCCTAACTTATACATTGCCGTGGGCATCTCTGGTGCCATCCAACACCTGGCGGGGGTTAACTCTTCTAAAGTAATTGTCGTTATCAATAAAGATCCAGAAGCACCATTCTTCAAAGCCGCCGATTACGGCATTGTGGGTGACGCTACTGAGGTTGTTCCTAAATTGATAGAAGCCGCCAAGGCTTTAGACAAATAGAAGAGATATTGTGAAGAAAATTGAGCTAGAGATTCTGGGTTTGTCCTCCAGCCAGTCACAGTCAGGGTCGTTTGCCCTGGTGCTGGGGGAGAAAGACGGAAGCCGCCGGTTGCCCATCATCATTGGTATGTTTGAGGCGCAGTCCATTGCCATACAGATAGAGAAGATCAATCCCACCCGTCCGCTGACGCATGATCTGTTCAAGACATTCGCCCTGCAAATGGACGTGTCTGTGCAGGAGATCATGATCTCAGATTTAAAGGAAGGGGTGTTCTTTTCAAAGATTGTCTGCCACGCCGGCGAGAAGGAGTTTGAGCTGGACGCCCGTCCCTCTGACGCCATCGCCATTGGACTGCGGTTTGGGGTTCCTATTTACACGGTAGAATCTGTCCTTTCTGAGGCCGGTATCATCTTAAGTGATCTGGATGAAGAGGAGGATGAAGACGAGGAAACCGATGAAATCCCAACGTCTTCCGCTAAGGAAAGCAGCGCTTCTGCCGGGTCTTCTTCCAGCAAAGCCAAGCTCACCGAGGTGTCTGTGGATGAACTGAACAAGATGCTCAATGAGGCCTTGGAGAAGGAAGACTATGAAAAGGCCGCCAAAATACGTGATGAGTTAAACAAGCGGAACTAAGCTTTTTAACAGATTTGAAAATAAAGTCCTGAGGTACCTCAGGACTTTTTCTTTTTACGTGAAATTTGGCTTATTTTTGAAAAATTTGTTTCTCCATGTCCAGTGTTTTTCAAGGCCTCATCGGCTATTTTGTCCTCATCGGGATTGCCATCTTATTCTCTACTAACCGCAAGGCCATCAGCTGGAAGCTGGTAGGAGTGGGGATTCTCATCCAAATCATCTTCGGGGTTCTTGTCACAGAAGTTGGGTTTGTAAAAGCCGGCTTTGAGGCGGTGAGCGAAGGCTTTGTGAAATTATTGAGCTTTGCAGACGCCGGCGCCGAATTCTTGTTTGGTGAACTGGCCAAACCTAATTCTCCGGCTGGCACGGGCTATATCTTCGCCTTTAAAGTATTGCCCACCATCATCTTCTTCTCAACGGTGACGGCCGGCTTGTACTACCTGGGCGTCCTGCAGAAAATTGTGTACGGCATTGCCTGGGTAATGTCCAAAGGCATGCGTCTGTCTGGGGCAGAAAGCCTTTCAGCGGCAGGTAACATCTTCTTGGGTCAGACAGAGGCGCCGTTGCTGGTGCGTCCGTTTATTGCCAACATGACCCGCTCTGAGCTCATGTGCTTGATGACCGGTGGTATGGCTACGTTGGCGGGCGGTGTATTGGCAGCCTATGTGGCTTTCTTGGGCGGCGATGACCCTGCCCAGCAAGCCATCTTTGCCGCGCACTTGTTGACGGCCTCTATCATGAATGCTCCGGCGGGTATTGTGATGGCTAAGATTTTAGTGCCTGAGACCGAAGGCGATAAAATCAACACTAAGCTAGAAGTTAACAAAGAGTCATTAGGCGTGAATGTGATTGATGCCATGTCTACAGGTGCCGCCGATGGCTTGAAGCTTGCCTTGAACGTGGGTGGTATGTTGCTGGCCTTTATTGCCGTGATTGCCTTGTTGAATTATATTTTATTAAGCCTGGGTGAGTTTTCGGGTTTAAATGAAGTGATTGTAACCAGTACCGGCGGTCGGTTTGAAGGTCTCAATTTCCAATACATCCTAGGCCAGATCTTTAGAGTCTTTGCCTTCTTGATGGGCAGCCCGTGGGCAGATACCTTGCAAGTAGGTAGCTTATTAGGACAAAAAACTGCCATTAACGAGTTTGTGGCTTACATGGACTTGGCTAAGATGAAAGAAGCTGGCACGTTGACACCTAAATCTATCATCCTGGCAACCTACGCGCTCTGCGGGTTTTCTAACTTCAGTTCTATTGCCATCCAGATTGGCGGTATTGGCGGCATGGCCCCCAGTCAGCAAGGCAACTTGTCACGTCTGGGCTTAAGAGCATTGCTAGGTGCCTCAGTGGCTTGTATGATGACCGCTACCATTGCCGGCATCTTGTTTGAATTGTAACAGACCAAAGGTCTAAAAGGTAGAGGGTCCGTTTTTGGGCTGTTTTCTAGAAAACAGCCCAAAAACGGACCCTCTTTTTATGGATGAATTTACAGGCTATTCGTTGCTCTGGCGTTCTTCTTCCTGGCGCTCATCTTCTTCAATCTGCTCCACTTTCTTGGCATCGCGCATGAGGCGGTTAGAGAAGATGAAGTCGTTGAGTTCGCGCACTTTGGTGTCCATGATCTCTGAGCTTTGCCCTTCCCAGAGCTTCTTGCCTTGGTACATGAACATGACCTTGTCGCCGTATTCAAGCACCGAGTTCATGTCATGGGTCACTACAATGGTGGTGATATCATACTCTTCAGTGATTTCTTTAATCAGCTCATCAATCTTGATGGCTGTCAAAGGATCTAGGCCAGAGTTGGGCTCATCGCAGAACAGGTAGGTACAGTGCGGCGCAATGGCGCGGGCAATACCCACGCGTTTCTTCATCCCGCCGCTCAGTTCAGAGGGCATCAGCTTGCCGGCATTTTCCAGGCCTACCCGTTTTAGACAGAACTCAACCCGTTCAATGCGTTCTGCCCGGTCCATGTCTGTGAGCATCTTAAGCGGGAATTCCACGTTTTCATTCACGTTCATGGAGTCAAAAAGCGCACTCCCCTGAAAGAGCATGCCAATCTTGCGGCGTATCTCCTGGCGTATGTCCAGTTTGTTGTTGGTGAACACGCGGCCGTCATAGGTAATGCTGCCCACGTCTGGTTTCACCAGGCCCACTATGCATTTGAGCAATACGCTTTTTCCGGTGCCGCTGGCCCCCAAGAGCATATTCATCTTGCCAGACTCAAAGACGCCGCTAATGCCATCCAGCACTTTCTTGCCATTAAAGGACTTATGGATATTATGTATTTCAATCATGTACGTCAGTTCAAATAAAGACCCAGTGCAAGCTTACAGCAGTACCTGGGCGCAGACATAATCAGCAATTAAGAGGGCAATGACACTGCTGGTCACCGCCTTGGTGCTGGACTCGCCCACTTCTAGGGCACCACCTGTGGTAAAGTAGCCTTTGTAAGAAGAGATAGAGGAGATCAGGAACGCAAAGACCACCGACTTTATCAGCGCGAAGGTGATGTTATACGGGATGAATGCCGTCCTAAGCCCTGTGATGTATTCTTGCCCGGTCAAGGTATCGGTTAATGTACCCGCTACATAGCCGCCCAAAATGGACAGGAACATGGCAATGATCACCAGCATAGGAAACACCAGAATGGAGGCTATGATCTTAGGCAGCACCAAATAGGAGGTAGAGTTAATGCCCATCACTTCAAGGGCGTCTACCTGCTCCGTAATCTTCATGGTGCCCAGACCGCCAGCAATGTTGGAGCCTACCTTGCCCGCCAATACAATAGAGGTAATGGTAGGCGCCATCTCCAGCACGGTCATTTCCCGCACCATAAAGCCAATGGTAGACTTAGGGATTAAGGCACTGGTGAGGTTATAGGAAATCTGCACGCAGGTTACCGCGCCAATAAAGGTAGAGACAACCGCTACAATAAAGATAGAGTCAATGCCAATTAAGATGGCTTCGTCAATGGTTCTTTTAAAGAGGATTTTAGGAGATTCCCCGCGCCTGAAGAGCGAGCCTAAAAATAGGAGGTATGCACCAAAGTTTTTCATGAATGGGAACGTAGGCCGTAGGTTGTCCTGCTCTAACCAGAGCAGAATAGGCACTTCTTGTTTTCAAATGCCTATATTACGTTGAAATAAGAAAAAACATCTATCCCATGCAAAAATATATAGTGGTGACCGGTGGGACCAAGGGTATTGGGCGGGCCATTGTAGATAAGTTTGCCGCCGAAGGGTATCACATCATCACCTGCGCGCGCAATGAGAAAGATCTGCAAAAACTGAAACTGGACATTGAACAGGATTATACCTTTTCAAAGGTCTTTTACCAGGCTATAGACTTAAGTCTGCCCGGCGAGGTGAAGAGGTTCATCAATTACATCAAATCACTTAATGTGAAGGTAGACGTGCTGGTGAACAATGCCGGCTTCTTTATACCAGGTACCATCCATGAGGAAAGTGACACCGTGTTGCGGGAAATGATCAACACCAACCTGTACAGCGCCTATGATTTGACCAAAGGCTTGGTGGGGGACATGATTAAGCGCAAGGACGGCTACATCTTCACCATCTGCTCCACTGCCAGCATCATGGCGTACACTAACGGAGGCTCATACTGCATTGCCAAGCACGCCCTATATGGTATGACCCGCGTCTTGCGCGAAGAGTTGAAACAGCATGGCATACGCGTGACGGCCGTCCTGCCAGGCGCAACGCTTACGGCCAGTTGGGAAGGCGTGGACCTGCCGCATGACCGCTTCATGAAACCCGAGGACGTAGCCAACGCCATCTGGGGAGCCAACTGCCTCTCTAAACAGACAGTGGTAGAGGAATTATTGCTAAGGCCGCAATTAGGAGATATTTAAGCAGCGTTGTTCGTTTTTGGTTGTTCGTTGATTGATGAGTATATAGAAAATTAAGCTTCGTTTTTAGCCCGTTTTGCGTAAAACAGGCCAAAAACAGAAAACTTGCGCATGCCACAAACAGATTTATATACTTAACACTTTTCTAAAAAAGAACTTTGATTGATCAACGAACAACCAAAAACGAATAACATATTCATTAAATTTGAACAAAATCTTTGATATGGAATTAGAAGGAAAAGTAGTGGTGATTACGGGAGCCAGCAGTGGCATTGGCTTGGCGGCGGCTAAGACATTATTGGAGCAAGGAGCCACCGTGGTGAGCTGGAGCCGCTCTAAACCCAAAATCTCACACCCAGACTTTTATTATTTTGAATGCGATGTGCGCCATGAGCAGTCGGTTTGGTCAGCGTATGAGCAGACGGTGGAGCGCCTTCGCCAGAATATTTCTGTGTTGATCAACAATGCCGGCCTGGGTATTGAAGGCGCGCTAGACACCATGAGCCCCAAAGACTGGCACACCATGATGGACACCAACGTGAACGGTATCTTCTACTGCACGCGTCTGGTATTGCCCCAAATGAAGAAGCAGTTGGAAGGCCACATCATCAACATATCCTCCATTGCCGGCCTGACGGGTATTGAGAACATGAGTGGTTACTGTGCTACCAAGTTCGCGGTGCGTGGCATCTCGCATTCCTTGTTCAAAGAGGTGAGACCGCATGGCATCAAAGTGACGTGCATCTATCCGGGTTCAACAGCCACGCATTTCTTTGACGGCTTTGAAGGCACTGGCACATCACCAGAGAATATGATGCAACCCGAGGATATTGCTTCTACCATCTTGCACGTTCTACAATCACCGCCCAACTACCACCACGTAGACATTGAGGTGCGCCCGTTAATGCCCAAGGGCAGACCTGAGAAAAAGAAAGCCTAACCCAGAAGAATGGGAATTGAAATAAAAGATTTGACCAAAGTATATGGTCCGCAGGCAGCTGTGGACCATATCTCATTTACAGTAGGCACCGGCGAGATTGTGGGATTTCTGGGGCCCAATGGTGCAGGAAAATCCACTACCATGAAAATTGCTACCTGCTACTTGCCACCTACCAGCGGCACGGTGCTGGTAAATGGCTTTAACGTAGTGGAAGATCCCAAGCAAGTGCGTCGGCAAGTAGGGTATCTGCCAGAGCACAATCCCTTGTACCTGGACATGTACGTGCGCGAGTACCTGCACTTTGTGGGTAAATTGCATGGCTTAGGCGGAAGCTCTTTACAAACCCGCACCGAGGAGATGATTCAGCTTTGCGGGCTGGATCGTGAAAAACACAAAAAAATTGGTGCCCTTTCCAAAGGATACCGCCAGCGCGTAGGCCTGGCCCAAGCCATGATTCATGACCCAGCCGTGTTAATCTTAGATGAGCCTACTACCGGCCTGGACCCGAACCAGATTGTAGAAATTAGAGCATTGATCAAGGAAGTAGGGCAGGCCAAAACGGTCTTGTTCTCTACCCACATCATGCAGGAGGTAAGCGCGCTCTGTGACCGCGTGCTCATCATCAACCAAGGCAAACTGGTAGCTGACAGCCCCGTGGCCGAACTCAAGAACATGGGCCGCAAGGAGACGCGCATCCTGGCAGAGTTTGAAGCCGAGGTGGATACTTCACCCATTCTTACTTTGCCTCAGGTGCAACGCATTGAACCGGCTGGATTGCACAAGTACAGAATCATTGCCACCTCGGGCTCAGATCTGCGCTCAGCCATTTTCAGGTTGGCTGGAGAACAAGGCTGGCCTTTGGTGGGACTTCAGCAGGAAGAAAACTCGCTGGAGAAGTTGTTCCAAGATTTAACTCAGAGCAAGAAATAGTGAAGCCGTTTTTGGCTTGTTTTCCAGAAAATAGGCCAAAATCGAATCAACTAAAACACAAAGTCTAGATACTAGCGTCTAACATCTAGTGTCTCTCCAATATGTTAGCAATCTTATCAAAAGAATTCAATTCCTATCTCAACTCGCTCATTGGCTATATAGTCATGGGGGTGTTTCTGGTGGCTACGGGCCTGTTTATGTGGGTCTTTCCAGATAGCAGTGTGCTGGACTACGGCTACGCCGATTTGCAGTCTGTTTTCTCATTAGCGCCTTGGCTTTTCCTGTTCTTGATTCCGGCCATTACCATGCGGGCTTTTGCCGAGGAGCGCAAAGCCGGCACCATGGAACTGCTCTTGACCAAGCCGCTTTCTGACACGCAGTTGTTGTTGGGCAAGTACTTTGCCTGTCTGCTGTTGGCCCTGTTCGCGCTATTGCCTACGCTGTTGTATTATGTGAGTGTGTACCTGTTGGGTGATCCGGTGGGCAACATTGACTCGGCGGCGGTAGCGGGCTCTTATCTGGGATTGATCTTTTTGGCGGCGGTGTTCGTGGCCATGGGCATCTTTGCGTCTTCGCTCACAGAGAATCAGATTGTAGCTTTTATTCTGGCAGTCTTCCTTTGCTATTTGGTGTACACAGGCTTTGACTTGTTGGCGTCTATTGATGCGTGGGGAACGGCCTCTTACTACATTGCGCAACTGGGTATTTCCTATCATTACAGCTCCATCAGCAAAGGTTTGATTGACTCCAGGGACGTGCTGTATTTCTTGAGCGTAATTACGGTAATGCTATTAGGGACTAAACTGGTATTAGAGAGCAGAAAATGGTAGAGCAGACAAATCCCACTCCTCAAACAACCGCACCTGTAGCAGAAAGCCGAAGACGCCAGGACTGGACCTTCTTTTTGGTGGCCGTTGGCTTGCTGTTGGTGCTCAATTTTGTGGCCAACCGCTACTTTTTTAGAATTGACCTTACAGAGGACCAGCGTTACACCATCTCTGACCAAACCAAGAACCTGCTGGGCAACCTGAAAGAGCCGGTGCAGGTAACGGTATATCTTGAAGGCGAATTTCCGGCGGGCTTTAGGCGTTTGCAGAACTCTACCCGTGAGATGCTGGAGGAGTTCAGGCTGTACAGCGACGGAAAACTGGATTACAACTTTGTAGACCCCAGTGCCAATACCAATGAAGAGGCCCGTAACCAGTTCTACATGCAACTGGTGCAGCAGGGCCTGCAACCTACTAACCTGTTCGCGCAGGAAGGCGACAAGAAGGTAGAGAAGATTGTGTTCCCGGGAGCCATTGTGGCTGGTGCCGGCAAACAGACTGCGGCTACATTGCTAAAGGGGAATCAAGCCGCTCCGCCAGACGAGCGCCTAAACCAATCCATAGAAGGGCTGGAGTATGAACTGGCCTCAGCGGTGCGCAAGGTGGCCGCTACCAGCAGTGGCCGCATAGGCGTCTTGCAAGGTCACGGCGAATTGTGGGTACCTAAGGCCGCCGACTTCTTGGGCACGCTTTCTGAGTATTACACCGTCAACCGCGTAGAACTGTCACAAGTACCGGACTTACATTCGTTTAACCTGGTGGTCATGATGAAGCCTACGCAGCCCTACATAGAGCAGGACAAGTACAAGCTGGATCAGTTTGTGATGCGCGGCGGAAAGGTTTTATTCATGCTGGATGGCGTACGCGCCGAGTTGGACAGCATCAAGAATGAAGGAATGCTGGCTTTGCCCAATGACGTCAACTTGCAGGACTTGCTGTTCAAGTACGGGGCCCGCGTGAACCCAGATCTGGTGCAGGACTTGAACGCTAGCTTCCTGCCCATGGTCACAGGCTACATGGGCAATCAGCCGCAGACGCAGTTGGTGCCATGGCGCTATTATCCATTGGTGAACAGTTTTAGTAAGTTGCCCATTACCCGTAACCTGGATGCGGTGCAGGCTAAGTTTGTAAGCTCTATTGACACTGTGAAGGCTGTTGGCATCAAGAAGACGCCGTTGCTGTGGTCCTCGCAGTACTCGCGCAAGCGCCCGGCACCGGTCTCGCTTTCCCTCAACGATCCTAGAATTGACCGGGACCCCAAGCTGTTTGGCGAGCAAGCGGTACCTATGGGCTACTTGCTAGAGGGTGAATTTAAATCTCTCTGGACCAATCGTCAGCCGCCGGTGGGTACGTCCATTCCTTTTATTGGTACTAGCAAGCCTACCAAGCTGGTAGTTTTCTCTGACGGTGATTTGGGCGCCAATGAGGTGGACCCTAAGAACGGGCGTCCCATGGAATTAGGCTATGACCGGTTTACACGGTTGCGTTACGCCAACAAAGAGCTCCTCAAGAATACCGTAGATTTCTTGCTGGATGAGAAAGGCCTTATAGAATTGCGGGGTAAGGAAATCAAATTGAGACCCCTGGACAAAGCCAAACTGCGCGACGAGCGTACCAAGTGGCAAGCCCTTAACTTGGGGATTCCTTTGGCGTTGCTGCTACTATTCGGGGGCTTCAAGTTCTGGTTGAGAAAACGCAAGTACGCCAGATAATCAAGTCATTATGAAAGGTTTTGTATTGCCGGTTCTCCTAGCCGTCCTCTTGTTTTCTTGCATGTCTCCTAAGACAGAAGAGGTAAAGGACATGGACTCCAACGGATGGGTGCGAACCAAAGGAACGTTGGTGAACGGCCACCGCGAAGGTTTTTTTGAGGACTATGACAGCAGCGGCGTCTTGATTGAGTCGGCTTTCTGGAAGCAGGGCTACCGCGAAGGACCATTTACCAGGTACTTCCCCAACGGTGACATAAAAGAGAAAGGCGCGTATGTTGAAGGTGAGTTAAACGGTACGCATGAATTGTATGACTCTTTAGGCAACAGCACCTGGGTGATGTATGCTGATGGCATGAAAGTTGGCGTAGAGGAGCATAAAGACAAAACCAGAATCATCACAGACCAGATCCATTACTCAGAGAATGGCCATGCCTTGTACCAGGAGAAACTAAGCGTGCTAGGGAAAGTCACCGAGCGCATCTTGTTCCCGGTGATGGGTGACAATGATGACGTCCTTAAGCTTGGCGTCGCCAATGCCTTTACCGTGCACCTGATAGAGCCCCCGGTTGGCAAAGTAACCATGGTCATAGGCACGGCCACCGAGGACGACTTCATCCCCATTGCCACTGGCACCTCTTCCAATAACCAGACGTTTACCTACATTTTTAAGCCTACCAAGATAGGGCCTCATGTCTTGTCCATTAAACTAAAGCACGCCAAAAGCCCGCAGGACCAGGTTTCTGTCTCTGATGAGGTCTATCAGTTTTTATACACGGTAGAATAACCAAACCGATTTTAGGGTATTTTCCAGAAAACAGGCAAAAAACAGAGCTTCATCCTAAGAGGCTCTGTTTTTTTTATGCCTTCTGGTCATCGTAAAATATCTGTCCTCAAATAAATTTTAAGGAAAACCTGACCTAAAAGGAGGAGTTGCGTAAACACGCTAAAAGATAATTACTTACCCCCAAATTATCCTCTGGTATGAAGCGTCTATTACTTTTTTCCTATATCCTGATTGTTTTTCCGTTCTTGGTTTCCTGTGAAAGTGAGCTGGTAGCCCCTGCGGGCGCCACCAATTCCCAGACCAAAGAGTCTTACGGCGCTTGTAGCACCTACCAGTATATTTCTAAAGCGGGTGACGTGACTAGTTACGGCACTGCCTATAATCAAATAGTTTTGGTAGGCTTTAGAGAGGGCGTTAGCTTAAAGGAAAAGCAACAGATTGTACGCACCAGTTCTGTGTATAAGGATATTGTAGGCGAGGTAGCCCTGGACTCTGGCCCTATTACCTTGGTCCAGTTAAAACCCAGAAGCACCTGCGCTGATGTAGAGTTGTTGAGAACCCAATTAGAACGGTACCCAGAGGTGTTGTTTGCCAACCCCGCGTTTGCCACCCAAGACCCCGAAATCTCCTGGATTGGCCTGCCCAATGAGTTTTTGGTGTCTATTGAGCCAGGTACCCAGCCCCAATTAGAGGTGCTAGTGGCCAGCACCCAGACCAGCATTGTTTTTTCCCTGTCAGAAGAACTGCACCTGCTCTCAGCAGACAAGAACTCTAATGGAGATGCGTTGGCCATGAGCAACCTCTTCAACCAACAGGCTTTTGTGGTTTCAGCAGAGCCTAACTTTATCTTTCAGGCCAAAACCAGCGGCTTAGACGGAGCGGCCTCGCAGACCATTCTTAAGGAAATGAAGCAGATAAAGTAGACCTTGGTTTAAAGGTATAATTCGTTTTTGGCCTGCTTTCCAGAAAATAGGCTAAAAACGGCTTGGCGCGCAGAACAAACCTGTTTACAGACGTAGGAAAAGAGCCTTTTTTGTATAACTTTGCTCTGTTATTGACCTTTTCCAAACCGACTATATAGGATGAAATTCATTGTATCTTCTACGGCGCTTTTAAAGCAGCTTACCAGCATCAACGGGGTAGTGGCCAACAACCCGGTTGTCCCAATTCTGGAGAACTTCTTGTTCGAGATCAACGATGGCGTTTTGACCATCACCGCCAGTGACCTGGAGACATCCATGATCACGGAGATACACGTAGAGGCCCGCGAGAACGGTAGAATTGCCGCTCCGGCCAAAATCCTGATTGACACCCTAAAGAACCTGCCAGACCAACCGGTGACCTTCACCATTGACGAGGAGACCTACACCATTGAGATCAGCTCTTCTAATGGCCGCTACAAGCTATCTGGTGAAAACGCCACAGATTTTCCGAAGGTACCGGTAGTGAGAGGCGGCACCGCCATTGAGATTCCATCTAACGTATTGAGCCGGGCCATCAACAAGACCATCTTTGCCGTGAGCAATGATGAGCTGCGTCCTGCCATGACCGGTATTTTTGTTCAGTTGGGCAGTGACAACATCACGTTTGTAGCCACAGACGGCCACCGCTTGTTGCGTTACAGACGCAAAGACGTGAGCAGTGAGAACGCCGCTTCTATCATCATCCCTAAGAAAGCTTTTAACCTGCTTAAGTCTACGTTGCCAAGTGAGGCCACCGCGGTAAGAGTAGAGTTTAACACGTCTAACGCGTACTTTAGCTTTGACAACCTAAAGATGATCTGCCGCCTGATTGATGAGCGTTACCCAGATTATGAGAACGTGATTCCGGCGCAGAACCCTAACAAGTTGAGCATTGACCGCTATGACTTCCTGAGCTCTGTAAAGCGTATCTCCATCTATTCTAACAAAACCACGCACCAGGTTCGTTTGCGCATTACGGGCAGCGAGTTGCAGATCTCTGCCGAGGATTTAGATTTCTCCAATGAGGCCAGCGAGCGCCTGACGTGTCAGTATGACGGCGAGGACATGGAGATTGGTTTCAACGCCAAGTTCTTGACAGAGATGTTGAGCAACATGGATTCTGATGAGATCACCCTGGAGCTTTCTACACCAAACCGTGCCGGTCTGTTGATGCCAGCCAACAACGACGATGAAGAAAACATTTTGATGCTGGTTATGCCTGTGATGCTGAACAACTACGTATAAACAGCGTTTTTTATAAAAAAGAAAGCCTTCTCTGGAAACAGGGAAGGCTTTCTTTTTGCCAGTCGTTTTTGGCCTGTTTTCTGGAGAACAGGCCAAAAACGAGAATTGGTTTACAAGAGGATAGGAAACTGAAGAACTGAGAAAAAGCTGTTACCTTTGCAGAAGTGAACCAAAGCGCCTAAGGGGGCTAAGAACCATGAAACAGATGAAAAAATCAGAGATACACTTCAGCATTGCCTTGGATGACCAACGCGTGCCAGAAGCCATTAGCTGGCGGGCCACCGACGCCGGTGATGACATTCACTTCGCCAAGGCTATCAACATTGCCCTTTGGGACCGCAACGACAGCGGCACCATGAAGATTGACCTTTGGACCAAGGACATGCCCGTAGATGAGATGAAGTACTTCTACATTGACACCTTAGGAGCTATGGCCCAGAGCCTGGAAGGCGCTACCAATGACAAGGTGATGGCAGAAAAGATGCGCTCGCTTTGCCAGGAGTTGATGAAGCACGTAGAAGACCAACAGCGTCTAAACGCGCAGAACAATCCTACCGCTTAATACAGAAGCCCATATAAACAGAAAAGCCGCTCAAATGAGCGGCTTTTCTGTTTATATGTAAATGAGAAAGTCTATTTGTTTACAGAAGAAGTGGCTTTCACAACGGCTACCTCAGGCTTAGGAAACGTTCTTTGAGATTCCTGAGACGTTTGAGAGACCATGGTTTTGGCAGCTCTTCCGTTTTGTTTCTCTAACTGCAGGGCATATTGTTTGTCATGGGCTACCAAGGCCTTGCGTGAGCTGTAGTAGCGAGAATATTGTGAGGTGCTCAACAAAGACTCTAACTCCGTATCACGCTCCTTACAAACCCCTTTAATACACTTGTCCAGCTCAGCAGGATTGTTTGAGAACTTCTGCTCAAAGGCAACCATTTTTTGGGCGTTGGCCAGGTTAAGGGCTCTCAGCTTTCTAGCCTGGAAATTATTTAGTTGTAGCTCCTTGATCATCTTGTCAGACAAGCTGGCTGCCCTTTTTTCTGCTTCGGCAGTGGTCTGCGCAAAAGAAGTTGCTAACCCTGTAAGGAACATTATAGCGAAGGCAAACACAAATTTTCTCATAGCTAATCAATTTATTTAGTGGTTATAATACAATTCCCGTGCCATCTTTTCAGATAAAAATCATCAGTGGGGGGCTTGTCTTATCCATTAGAATTTTAAACGATTCCTATGCGCAAGAGTTATGTGACTTGGACAAGAAAACCTTTGCATAGGCTCTAATAGAACCGTGGTGGCCTAAAAATAATTCCATGAACCAGCTTTAAGCTCAATTAAAAAGTATTTTTCCACATCATGGACTCTACCGGGTAGGGCGTGCGGTCATTGTATTTGGCGTTTGCCTTCTGGTTGTAGTAGTTCTCAATGCCGCCGTTCACTACAAAGTAGATCAATTGGCCAATGGGCATGTTGTGGTACACGCGCACCTTTTGACTCACGGAGATCTCCAGCGTCCAGTGGTTACAGAAGCCTACATCTCCCTTGCCCGCCGTGGCATGGATGTCAATACCTAATCTGCCTACGCTGGATTTGCCTTCCAGGAATGGCACGTGGGCGTGGGTCTCGGTATATTCTTCGGTGACGCCCAGGTAAAGTTTTCCCGGTTCCAGTACGTAGCCTTCCTCCGGAATCTCAAAAACGTCAATCTGGTTGTGTTTGCGGGCATCTAAGACCTCATCTCGGTAAGAAGCCAGGTACTTGCCCAAATGCACGTCATAGGAGTTGGTGCCCAGGCAAGAGCGGTCGTACGGCTCAATTTTGATGGTGCCTTTCTCTATTTCTTCCAGTATTTGACGGTCAGTGAGGATCATGCAGATTGGATGGTTGTATTAGCCCGCAAGGTACGCTGAAAATGTGTGTTTTGCCATGGATTAGGAAGGAAGCGCTATTTTTGGCTTTTTTCCTGGAAAATAAGCCAAAAACGGGAGGGTCTTGCCGTACGGTTTAAATAAATCCTTGGGTTGGCGTTTATATTGCATAAGCAGCAGGTCATCACTAATTCAAGAAATGACGCTTTACATTCTTTCTGGTTAAGCCCCAAAGCGCAAAGGCAATAAGCAAAACCGTCAACAGGTATAATGGTAAATCTGAAGTGCTTATCTGGCTTATAAGACCTGATAAATTGGTGAACGTCAACTGCCTAGCAAAATGGATGGCAGAGGCAAGCATAAGTACTCTACCCACTAGCCAAAGCAGTAAGAACTTGGCTACAAATTCTCTAATTAGCTCCTTGTAGGTTAACAGCGCCAAAAAAAGAAGGCAAAAAGCCGTTAGGGCCAATGCGCAAAAAATAAACCATGCCAGGGAAGGCTTGTCAAAATGCGTGCTGAATGACCAACGCATACTATGATAAGAGAAGACATTTTCCCACCAAAACAGAAGGGTATCATAGAAAGATAACAATGGCAAAACTGCTATGGTCCAAACCAGTATTTTTACCTTTAAGGGTTTTGCGATTTGCATGAGGCTGGTAGACAATCCTACCCAAAATAAGAATTTATAATTTAAGCTATAACCCAGCCTGAAGCAGAGGAGTGAGGCAGTCTTCTGCGTTAGGCTAATTGAATTCTGGCTACCCAATTTAAATCCTGCCGTGGTTTAGCGCAAATGTACCAAATAGGGTAAAGGCTATCTATTATACCAAAGTATTTTGATTGTTGCCGCTCAGTGCCCTGCCGTGCAACTACGTCTCGTCGTTCACATGTCAAGGTCGTGATGCAAGGTTAGAGTGTCTTCATAACCACCAGCCAAGTTATAAACTTTACAACAAATCAATCAACTCCTGTTCAATACGCCTGGGCCGCATGGTTTGGGCATCTAATAAGCACCAGATGGTCTTCGCCGAAGCCAAAAGTTCTTCTGTGCCTGCTGTGTATAGACTTACAAACCGTTCAAACTTAGCGCCTTGGTGTTCGCCCACCCACGTATAGCCTGTAATGTTGTCATTTGGCATGGCAGATTTTAAGAAGTCAATCTCATGGCGCAGGATCACCCACAGGTATTTGTCTTTTATAGCTTGCGGAGCCACATAGGCCCAATGGGCAGCAGAAACCTCTTGCACCCACCGTACATAGACCACATTGTTCACATGGCCTAGTTCATCTATATCTTCTGGGGAAACTTTTATGGATAGGCTGAAGCTGCCTTTGGGGGGCTGTGGCATGAGATAAGTTAATTTTTAAAGGAAGATAGATAGAAGCAGTAACAATCGTTTCGTTTTTGGCCTGTTTTCTTGGAATGAAGCGAAAAATGAATCCTCAAATCCTCAGTAATAAAAAAGGCACTTGATATTTTCAAGTGCCTTTTTTATTACTAGTGAAAGCGTTACAAAGTGGCTTGTAAAGCCTCAAGATTCGCCTTTAGATATTGGTCTGCCAAGGCATCTGTGATGGCCGCAGAGACAAACAGCGTCTCATACTGAGAAGGGGCCAGGTAAATGCCACGCTGCAACATCTCATGGAAGTACTTGCCAAAGCGCCCTAAATCTGAAGTCTTGGCAGAGGCAAAGTCGGTTACGGGTTGCTCTGTGAAGAACAAGCTAAACATGGAGCCCACCTGGTTGATGGTGTAGTTCAAGCCCAGTTGTTGCATGTTTTGTTTGGTGCCATTTACCAACTTATCCGTGATGGTTTGTAGGTGAGTGTACACTTCGGGGTGCTCATTCAGATACGTCAACGCCGCCATTCCCGCCGACATGGCAATTGGGTTCCCAGATAAGGTACCTGCCTGATAAACCGGTCCCACTGGGGCTACTGAATTCATGATTTCGCGCTTTCCTCCGTAGGCACCCACCGGCATGCCGCCGCCAATAATCTTACCCAACGTGGTCATGTCTGGTAGGACACCATACAATTCCTGAGCACCACCTTTGGCCAACCTAAAACCGGTCATCACCTCGTCAAAAATCAACACGATGCCTTCTTTGGTACACAAGTCGCGCAGGCCTTGCAGAAAGCCTTTAGCGGGTACTACCAAACCCATGTTGCCTACCACCGGCTCTAAGATGATGGCCGCCACCTGCGAAGGATTGGCATCGATCAAGGTCTGTACGGCGGCCAGGTCATTGTAAGGAGCCGTCAAGGTGTCATTGGCCACGCCTTTGGTCACGCCCGGGCTGTCTGGCACGCCCAAGGTCACAGCACCGCTACCAGCGGCAATCAAAAAAGAGTCGCCATGGCCGTGGTAACAGCCTTCAAACTTGATGATCTTGTCTCTTCCGGTATACCCACGCGCTACTCTAATAGCAGACATGGTGGCCTCTGTGCCTGAATTTACCATGCGCACCTTCTCCACGCTGGGTATCATGCTGATGATGAGTTCGGCCATCTCTACTTCGCGGCGGGTAGGAGCCCCAAACGAAAGCGAACCCGGCAAGGCATCGCGCACGGCCTTTTCAATCACCTCATGGGCGTGACCCAGAATCATAGGCCCCCAGGAATTGATGAGGTCCAGGTACTGGTTTCCATCTTCGTCAAACAGATAAGCGCCTTTAGCTGCTTTCATGAAAAGCGGCTGTCCGCCTACGGCTTTAAAGGCTCTCACGGGTGAATTTACGCCCCCTGGAATAGAATCCTGGGCTCTGGTAAATAGTTCTTGGCTGGTGGTATGGATTAGGGACATATTTTGGATTGAGTGATTGAAAGATTGAATGAGTGAGAGAATAAAAATAAATCATTCAGTCTCTCAATCATTCAATCTCTCATTTTATAGAACTGGATTTACTATCAATAGGCGGCCGTTGTCAATTTTGAGAATGGGCACGTATTGGTTGTCTTGGGTAGGCTGCCCGTTGATGTTTTGGTAGCTTAAACCTTGGTAAAAATAACTGGGTAATAACCCTCCTAAGCGTAAAGGGGCAGCGTAGCCTTGGGAATTTAATTGCTGGCCCAAATAATACACCAACTCAAAACCGCTGTAGGTAAAAGCAGAAGGAGGTAGGTTATGTTTACGGGTATAGTTTCTTTTAAAGGTCTGCACCGCCGGGTCGTCTAGATCCACAAACTTAGGCGAGTAAAAGTAGGCTTCCAGAAAGTCTAACTGCGAGAAGCTGATCTGGGAAAACTCTAACCAAGTGGCAGGCACCAACAAAGGCACCTTAGACGCCTTTTGCTCCAGGTTGCTCACCGCACTGGAAGCCACATTCACCGCCGATGACTGAATCACCAGCACGCCCAAATCCCTTAAATTAAGAGAGCCTAAAATGCCACCAATAGAACCGCTGGTTTTGGAGTTGATCTTCTGAAAGACCTGTACCTTTCCACCTAGTGCAGTGTACGTCCTCCTGAAACTTCCTGCAAACGTGGTATCCTCTTTATTGCTGTCATAGATGATGACCGCCGTCTTTTTAGCGAAGTTCTGGTAGGCATGCGCCGCCGCGCGCTGTCCCTGGGTGGCCATGGAGGCCTCCAACAAGAACAGGTAGGGGTTGCCTTTGGTCATCTCCAGATCATCAGAGAAAGGATTGAACATGTTTAGGCCGCGTTGCTGGGCTAGTTTGGCCGCCTGTACGCTGGTGCTTTTAAAGATTGGACCTACCACTGCGTCCATACTGGACAGCTCTGGCATCTGCAAGACTTGCCTAACTTGGGCCGTGTCCGTGCCCGAATCATACGGGAACAGATTGACCTTGATTCCATGGCGTTGCAGAGAGTCCTGGGCGGCTTTCATGCCCGCATAAAAGTCTGTGATGAAGAGGTTCTTCTTTTCTAACCTGGAGCCGGCATCGGTGATGTTAAATGGCAACAACACCGCCAAGTTGTACTCATTCTTCTTGAGTGAAGTAGTGCGCGTGAGGTAGCTTCTATCCAGATTGAATTTACGAACCAAATCCTCTAACTGCGTTCTGTCTTGAGCCGTGTACCATCCGCTGACCAAACGGTCAACATAGGCCTTACCCAACGTAGCATCATCTGGATACTGGCGCACCAAATACTGAAACGTGGACTTGTCTGACAATTGCAGCAGGTAATGGCGCTTCATGGAATTAGCCTCTTCCTGAAGCCCAGAATTTTGCAATCCGTTGAGCGTTTGCAGCGCCTTTTGGTACTCCTTTTTCTCAAACTGCACCTGCGCCAACAAGTACTGCGCATCTGGCAGGCCACTCCACGCCGGGAATTGCATCTGCATCTGCGTCAACATCTGCTCAGCCTCTTTCCATTTCTTCTGCTTAGTTGCCGCTACGCTGTATAAAAAAGCCGCGTCTGGCGCATACTGGCTGCTAGCCGAAATAGAAGTGAGGGGCAGCAGTTCTTCCATGGCCAGGGCATACTTTTCCTGGTCCAGAAGAAAGCGGCCGTTGTTAAAGCGCGTAGACTGTTCTGTATTGTTTTGGGCCTGCACCTGCCACCCGAAGGTGAGAAATGCGGCCGCCAAGACAAGTCGTTTTTTCATTGTTTTCCGGAAATTAGGCCAAAAACGCTATTCCCACTCAATAGTAGCGGGTGGTTTAGAGCTGATGTCATAGACCACGCGGTTGACCCCGCGCACCTTGTTGATGATCTCGTTAGAAACATCAGCCAAGAACTCATACGGCAAATGCGACCAGTCGGCGGTCATGCCGTCAATGCTGGTCACTGCGCGCAAAGCCACCACGCGTTCATAGGTGCGCTCATCACCCATCACGCCCACGCTTTGTACCGGTAACAGCATAGCGCCCGCCTGCCATACCTGGTCGTACAAGCCTGAATTTCTTAGCGACTTGATAAAGATATGATCCACTTCCTGCAGGATGGCCACCTTTTCTGGAGTCACATCGCCCAGAATCCTGATGGCCAAACCCGGACCCGGGAAAGGATGACGGCCTAAGATAGCCGGGTCAATGCCTAAGGTCTTGCCTACCAATCGTACTTCGTCCTTAAACAACGTCTTAAGCGGCTCCACTACTTTCAATTTCATGAAATCGGGCAGACCACCCACGTTGTGGTGGGATTTGATGGTCGCGCTTGGACCTTTCACTGACACGGACTCAATCACGTCTGGGTAGATGGTGCCCTGGCCTAGCCACTTGGCATCCTCTACCAAATGCGACTCCTGGTCAAACACGTCAATGAAGACCTTACCAATGGCTTTGCGCTTTTCCTCTGGGTCAGAGAGACCGGCAAGGGCGGTGTAGAACATGTCTTTGGCATCTACACCTTTCACGTTCAAGCCCATGTCTTTATAGGAGTGCAACACGCCTTCAAACTCATCTCTGCGCAAAAGACCGTTGTCTACAAAAATACAGTACAGGTTCTTGCCAATGGCCTGATGGATGAGCATGGCCGCTACGCTGGAGTCTACGCCTCCAGATAAGCCTAAGATTACTTTATCGGTGCCAATCTGCTCTTTCAGGTCGGCCACGGTGGTTTCAATGAACTGATCCGGGGTCCAATCCTGGGAGCAGTCACAGATGTGCACCACAAAGTTGCGCAGGAGCGTCTTGCCCTCAGTAGAGTGCGTTACCTCTGGGTGAAACTGAATACCGTAAGTCTCCTGATCTTTTACCTTATAGGCCGCTACCTGCACAGACTCGGTGCTAGCAATGATTTCAAAGTTGTCTGGAATGTGCTTGATGGTATCGCCGTGGCTCATCCACACCTGAGAATCCATGGTGATTTCCTTGAGCAGGCGGTTGTGCTGGTCCACGTGGTTGAGCTTGGCGCGGCCGTACTCTCTAATAGTAGAGGCAATGACTTCGCCGCCGCCTTCCTGGGCCATTAGCTGGGCACCGTAGCAAACCCCAAGAACGGGCAGTTCGCCTAAGAAAGGGGTGAGGTCTGGGTTAGGATAGTCTTTTTCCCGCACAGAGCAGGGGCTTCCAGATAAGATAACGCCTTTCAAGTCTGGGCTGAAGGCAGGAATCTTGTTGTAGGGATGGATCTCGCAATAGACATTCAGTTCGCGAACCCGGCGGGCGATGAGTTGGGTATACTGAGACCCAAAGTCAAGGATGAGAATCTTTTCTGGCATGTGCAAAGGTACACGGGCTTGTTAAAAAGTGAAAGAATAAATTGAATACTTCATGGATAGCGATTTTAGGCGTAGGGGAGAGGGAAAACTTCACGGTCTAAGTAGTTGGCCGGTCATAGGTGTATTGATCCTGAACACCTAGGCAAAGATGAATTACCTTCTAAAAGACTGAATATTTGTTTTTGGGTTGATATTCAATTGGTTACAATAATGTGGTCTACCTGTTTGATTTTTTGGCAAGATATTAGCTTAAAGGAATATACAAGAAAACAGATATTATTCTCTAACTTACTTATAGTATGAAAAGCCTTCTACTAAACCCTGCAAAAAACCTTCTTAGCGTACTGGCCTTGTCTTTTATGCTGGTGTCTTGCCATGAAGATAAAGATACTGAAGAACCAACTGTGGTGGCCGGCCCTACTGAAACGGAGTTCTCCATGGTAGACAGCATTAAGGTAGATGCCCGGTACCGGGACTCTTATCCAGGGCTTTACCATGATATGAACGGCCAGACCTACAAAGTGGCTTCAAAGGACAAGACCGACGTGTTTTTTGTGGAAGAAGACAATGAGGTAATTATCATGTTTGAAGACACCTCAAAGGTGAATGCCAAGCCTTGGTTGGCTTTGACGTTTAAAAACAGAACCGTCAATCAATTGCCGGCTACCTTTTCTGCCAAAGACGGCGCCATTGTGTGCGTTGAGAACGGACAAAGTTTTGCTGACGGCTCCCGCGCCCTGTCACCCGGCTGTGATGTGGTATTGGACGGTACCATAACCCTTCAATATGACAAAGCCACAGATGTCATTAGTGGGTCCATCTCAAAATTGCAATACGGTCTGGAGTACCACGTGCCCACCTACACGTTCTCTAGCCGCAACGGCAATATTTTGCGCAGTAGCGGTAGCAACCGCAACATCAACCTAACCTTCAAGAACATTAAAAGGAAAAAATAGCCCTGTCTTAACCGTCTCATCCTTCAAAGCCTCAGATTTATCTTGTTATAAATCTGAGGCTTACTTTTTTACCTCAATCAAAATCTTCGTTTTTGGCTTGTTTTACAGAAAATAGGCGAAAAACGACTTGTTCTGCTGGAAAGTGTTCGTATCTTTGCAACGGCAAATCGGTACGGCCAGCTCCTACTGAACTCCCCCAGGCCCGGAAGGGAGCAAGGGTAAGTGGTTGAGCGGCGCGATACTCGATTTGCCGCTTTTTTTTGCCCATACCCCAACGGATTCTCCGTTCTCCCGCTAGCCGCCTCAGGCAAAATACTTCACAACCCGGTTCGGTTTTCTTTTAGATTCAAGTAGATTTGTGTTTCCTAACTCATTCTGCTATGAAATTTTTCATTGACACCGCTAACCTTGATGAAATCCGCGAAGCCCATGACTTGGGCGTGTTGGATGGCGTAACCACCAACCCCTCTTTGATGGCCAAAGAAGGCATTGTAGGCTTTGACAACGTCATGAAGCACTACAAAGCCATCTGCGAGATTGTAGACGGTGACATCTCTGCCGAAGTGATTGCCACAGATTATGAGACCATGATCAAAGAAGGCGAGGACCTGGCGCAACTGCACCCCAACATTGTGGTGAAGGTGCCTATGATCAAGGACGGCGTAAAAGCCATCAAATACTTCTCTGACAAAGGCATTAAAACCAATTGTACGCTGGTGTTCACCGCTGGTCAGGCTTTATTAGCAGCCAAAGCAGGTGCCACGTACGTTTCTCCGTTTGTGGGTCGTTTGGATGACATCGCGACTGACGGTTTGGCTTTAATTGAGCAAATCAGACAGATCTACGACAACTACGGCTACCCAACCGAGATTCTAGCGGCTTCCGTGCGTCACGTCATGCACCTGGTGCAGTGCGCAGAGATTGGCGCTGATGTGGTAACCTGCCCATTGAACGTAATCACTGCCCTGTTGAACCACCCGTTAACCGACAGCGGTTTGGCTAAATTCTTGGCAGACCACAAGAAAGCGAACGGATAATTGACTAAAGGTCAATACAATTAGAAATTTAAAATTAGAAATTAGAAATTATGGTAAACAAATGAGCCGTTCGGCGTTTCTAACCCATAATTTCTAATTTCTAATTTCTAATTAATAAGAAGTGTACATCATTAAGGTAAAAGGCAAGGCCAAGATTCCGGATTACATTCAGCTGCGCGATGAGAATTTCGTGCTGATTGCGTATTTCAGGGCAGACCGTCCGTTGAAGAACATGGACCGTTATGGCTTGGCAGGCAAAGAAGAACCGCTAGCCGCGCTCATTGAGAGCCTGGAATTTGGCAAACTGCAGAAGCTAGAAATCTAGACTTGTAGTCAGTTCCATTACGCTTGCGCCATTACCTTTTACCTATCAGTTTTATCTAGTCTTGATACTAGCGTCTAATGTCTAGCATCTAACAAAAACGGCTATGGAATTTTCGTCTAACCCAGTGGTAACCTTACAGAAAGTCTCAATTTTTCAAGAAGTGAACACCATCTTGAGTGATGTGACTTTTTCCATTGACAAAGGCGAATTCGTCTATTTGGTGGGCCGTACCGGAAGCGGTAAAAGCTCCTTGCTGAAGACCCTCTATGCCGACCTTCCCCTGAAAATGGGAAGCGCCCAGGTAGCCGGTTTCAACATCCAATCCCTTACCTGGAAACAAGTGCCTTATCTGCGTCGCAAGATTGGCATCGTGTTTCAGGACTTTCAGTTGCTGTTTGACAGAAGCGTGGCCGAGAACCTGCGTTTTGTGTTGAAAGCCACGGGCTGGAAAGACAAGTCCAAGATCAAAGGCCGCATCTCAGAAGTATTAATGCGCGTAGGCTTGGATTCTGCTGCTAACAAAATGCCACACCAGTTATCGGGTGGGGAGCAACAGCGTGTGGTGATTGCCAGAGCCTTGCTGAATGAACCGGTGATATTGTTCGCCGATGAACCTACCGGGAACCTGGACCCAGACGTAACCGATGGTATCATGCGTCTGTTTGAAGAGATCAACAAAAGCGGAACCGCCATCCTCATGGCTACGCACAACCACCAGACCCTGCAACGCTACCCACGCCGCATTATCAAGTGTGACCAGGGCCGCGTGCTAGACTCTTCCCGCGAAGATTTCTCGCTGGTAGATGGTATCTGAGCTTTCCATCCTCATTCCGGTTCATAACCGTGACGTGCAGGAGTTGGTCCAGTCACTGGTCCGGCAAGCAGCTTCCCTCGGTATTACTATTGAGATACGGGTATATGACGATGGCTCTCAGCTAGTCTTCAAATCCTTCAATCAATCACTTTCTTCTTGTGCGCAGGTAATCTATAAAGAGTTGCCAGCCAACGTGGGCCGCTCGCAGATACGCTATCTGCTGGCGCAGGAGGCGCGCTTTGCTACCTTGCTTTTCCTAGACAATGATGTCATGCCGGTGCATTCAGATTTTCTGGCCACCTACCTTTCTAGCCATTCAGGTTCGGTGACGGTAGGGGGTATTGCCTATCAGGAAAAGCCATCTAGCCCTGAATTGGAATTACGCTGGGCCTACGGCAAAGAGCGGGAGGAGGCGGTTGCCACCCAGCGGCAGAAAAATCCTTATGAGAGAGTATTCTTGAGTAATTTGCTGGTAGAGAAGCCTCTATTTCTGGAGTATTTTAAAAAGGACGTCGTGACGGCCTATGGCCATGAGGATACTTTGTTTGCAGACCTTTTGCGGCAACACCAAGTAAAGGTGGTCCATATTGAGAACCCGGTGTACCATCTAGGTTTAGATACCGCTGATAATTTTTTGTTTAAGACGGACCTAGCTATCAAAAACCTGGTGCTGCTGCGTAAAAGTGGGTGGGTTCAAGGCAAAAGTAAACTCCTGGATATGCATCAAAGGTTGGTCAAAACGGGCGTGATGGCCTTGCTAAGACCATATAGTTACTGGTTGATACGCAAGCTTAAAAATCGACTCCTCTCTGCTAGGCCTTCTTTGCGGCAATTTGATTTCTATAGACTACTCTTGTTAGATCGCTACCTGCGTTTATAAAGGCCGTTTTTGGCCTCATTTCCGGAAAACAGGGCAAAAACAAAATTCCCCAGTAAGCTCCTCTAAGAGAAACTAACTGGGGAATCACATTCACATATTTCTTGTGAATACTTGATTGCTTATGAATTAGTCGTTGTCTTTGACAACATCACCAATTTTCTGACCGGCTTTCTTAGCGGTGTTACCCACGGCTTTACCGGCGTCTTTGGTGGCTTCGCCTACTTTGCTGTTAGAAAGGTCTTTACCCACTTCCTTGGTCTCTGACCCAATGTTACTAGCCGAGTTGCCGATTTTGCTACCAGCTTTCATGGTCTGGTATTTGGTTTTAGCCTTGGCAATTTCCCACTTGTCCTTGTCAGATAACTGGCTCTGGATGGCATTTTTACGGTCATCTAACTGCGCCCAGTACATGTCTACCATCTTCCAGTCATCATTAGTGTAGTTAGACTTGTTGGCCTCTACGTGGGCTACAAATTCTTCATATGCGGTTCTAATGTTAGTGGCCGTATATGAAGGAATTCTTTTCACATCCATAGATGACATGTCTACCTTGGTCATGGCGCGGCCACCGCTTTGGTTGGTCTGCTTCCAGGTGTTGTATTGTTGTTCACGGGTAGTCCAGGCCGTGTTCCAACGAGACTGCAACTCCTCATACTCCTGACGACGGGTATCATCAAAGTCTGCGGCGTGCTGGTTTACCTCGTTGTAGCGGGTGTCATAGTCGGTACGGGCCGTCTGCATGCGGGTATCCCAGTCCGTGGCAGTAGAATCCCAGCCACCGCGCACGTCGGTCTCCATCTGGGTCACGTAGTTTTTGTAATCGTCATACGCTTCATCACTGGTTTTGGTAGTGGTGGTTGTGGTGCTGGTGGCAGTATCTTTGGTTTCTGTTTTGCTACAGGCAAATTGCGTAGACACCAAAAGAAGTGATGCGCCATACACCAGCGTATGTTTTTTGAAGAAATTAGTGCTTTTCATAGTTGTGGTTAGTTTAGTTTTTTGGAAGACATGTTCCTCCATGCCTTTGAACGGTGCTTGTACGCGTTTGTTTCAAATAGGGTTAACCCGTTTTATTTTTAGCGCATTTTGTACTTTAAATATATTGCTTGGCAGGTAGTCAGCCATTATCTTTTTTGGAATGTGTAGAACCAGAAGCAGGCCATGTAGAAACCTATCTGTATATTTGTCTGCAATTTTTTAGAGCATGAACCCACTCCAGATGGTAGACCTGAAAGGTCAATACCAACGCCTGAAACCCGAAATAGACGCCGCCATGCAAGCCGTGGTAGAAAGCACCGCATTTATCAACGGTCCACAGGTGAAGTCGTTTGCTAAATCCTTAGCAGCTTACCTGCACGTGCAACACGTGGTACCTTGCGCTAATGGCACAGATGCTTTGCAAATAGCCTTGATGGCCTTAGAACTTCCAGCGGGTGGAGAGGTGATTGTGCCGGCGTTTAATTACGTGGCCACTGCCGAGGTGATTGCGCTTTTGGGCTTAAAACCGGTCTTTGTGGACGTACTGCCAGACACCATGTGCATTGACCCCGCCAAGGTGCGCGCTGCCATCACAGACAAGACCGTGGCCATTATGCCGGTGCATTTGTTTGGCCAGTGCGCTCCCATGGAAGAGCTCATGGACCTGGCCATTGCGCAGGAGCTGTACGTGATTGAAGACAACGCCCAAGCCATTGGCGCGCAGTATATGGATGCTGAGGGAGGAAGTTCCTTTGCGGGTACCATGGGGCATATAGGCACCACGTCCTTCTTTCCGTCCAAGAACCTGGGATGTATGGGAGACGGCGGGGCTATTTTTACGCAAGACGAGGAACTGGCTGCCGTTCTCAAGCAGATTGCCAACCACGGACAGCAGCAAAAATACTATTACTCCAGAGTAGGCGTGAACTCTAGGTTAGATACCTTGCAGGCTGCTTTGCTAGAGGTGAAACTACAACACCTGGATGACTTCATCTTGCGCCGCCAGAAGGCTGCTGCCAGGTATGATTCTTATTTCGCGGATCTTGAAGGCCTATCCATCCCAGCAAGGGCGCCTTACAGCTCGCATGTATTTCATCAATACACCTTGCAGGTGGTACCAGAGAAGCGCGATGCCTTGAAAGCCTACTTAGAGAAAGCGGGAGTGCCCAGTATGGTGTACTATCCGGTTCCTTTGCATTTACACGAGGCCTATGCTTACTTGGGCTACAAGTCCGGAGATTTTCCGGTGTCTGAAACCCTTTGCAAGTGCGTGATCTCCCTGCCCATGCACACAGAATTGACCGAGTTGCAACAAGCCTTCATTGCCGAGAAAGTGATTCGGTTCTTTCAACAATAGGGCAAGATTCCGACAGTAAAATTTAGCCTTTTGGCTATCCATTAGAATGCCGTTTTTTGGCTATTTTCCAGAAAACAGGCCAAAAACGAATAACAGGCAGTACATGTCAGAGAAGATAAAATTTGCGGTAATAGGGGCGGGGCACATTGGTAAGCGCCATGCCACCATGGTACAACGTCATCCCGAAGGCGAGTTGGTGGCCATGGTAGATACAGATCCCGCGCGCGAGTCAGAAGTAGACTCCTATGGTGTTCCCTTTTTCCTGAGCATGGATGACTTCCTGGCCCGTGGTCCTAAAGCCGATGTGATTTGCATCTGCACGCCCAACGGCTTCCACGCCGATCAAGCCATGCTGGCTCTTGAAAGCGGAAGCCATGTGGTCTGTGAAAAGCCCATGGCTCTGAGCAAGGCCGACTGTGAGCGCATCATTTACAAATCCCTGCAAACGTCTAAACTGGTGTTTTGCGTGATGCAAAACCGGTATAGTCCACCGTCACTGTGGCTCAAGGAAATGATCATGGAGAACCGTCTGGGCGAAATCTTCATGGTACAAATTAACTGCTACTGGAACCGTGATGCGCGCTACTACAAGCCCGGCACCTGGAAGGGCGACCAAGCTCTGGACGGTGGCACCTTGTTTACGCAGTTCAGCCATTTCATTGACATCATGTACTGGCTGTTTGGGGACATCAAGAACATCTCGGGCCGGTTCATGGACTTCAACCATGCCCAGCTCACCGACTTTGAAGACAGCGGTCTGATTCAGTTTGAGTTCATGAACGGAGGAGCCGGTACGCTTAATTACTCTACGGCCGTCTGGGACAACAACTTGGAAAGCAGCATGACCATTATAGGCGAGAAAGGCAGCATTAAGGTGGGCGGACAGTACATGAACGAGGTAGAATATTGCCACGTGCAGGATTACGTAATGCCAGAGTTGCCACCCAGCAGCCCCGCCAACGACTACGGCCATTACAAAGGCAGCGCCGCCAACCACCACTTCATCTTTGAGAACGTGATTGACACCCTCAAAGGCAAAACCTTCGCGACCACCAACGCCCTGGAAGGCCTCAAAGTGGTAGAGATCATTGAACGAATCTATGCCCTGCGAGCGCCATCGCTAGTTAAAAGTTAAGAGTTATGAGTTAAAAGTGCCTGAATTGCAGGTCCACTTTTAACACGGCTTTTTTTAAACTTAACTCTTAACTCAAAACTTTTAACTCTTAACTATAATGAGCGTTTCCAATTTCTACGACGACTATACCGAGCAGCAATTCAAAAAAGGCATCCACATCCGGCACCGCACCATCTTGCATAACCTGAAAAAGGCTGGATTGAAATCCAATTCTAAGGTGTTAGAAATTGGCTGTGGCATTGGGACCGTGACGCATTTGCTGGCGAAGGCCACGCCGCAAGGCAAGGTACTGGCCGTGGACATCTCGCCTAAGAGCATTGACATGGCCCGTCGCTTTAACCAGGAGTTCAACCACGTTGAGTTTGTGGTGTCTGACATGACGGATTTTGCACGCCCTGAGCGTTTTGACTTCGTGGTTTTGCCAGACGTGATTGAGCACATTCCGCTGGAGCAGCATCCGCATTTGTTTCAGGTGATTGCTCAGCACCTGCACGCGGGCTCTGTGGTGGCCATTAATATTCCGCATCCTTTGTATTTGACCTGGGTGCGCGAAAACCAGCCCGAGCTGTTGCAAGTGATTGACCAACCTATCCATACCGATGAGTTGCTTAGAAATACGTATGCCGCCGGTTTGTATCTTCATTCGCTGGAAAGCTATTCCTTGTTCTCGCAGGTGGAAGACTACCAATGGATTGTCTTGAAACAGCGCCTGGTTCCTGCCAAAGTAGAGCCCAAATCAAAGGTAGACCTCAAGTTGCAGGATTTGTCTTCAAAGTGGCTGTAATCGCCTAACTGCCTTCTATGTCTGCCCACCGTCCGGTTCTTCTCTATTTCTATCCTGGCCTTTCGTCGTTTGTGGTGAAGGACTTGCAGATCATGGAGAAGGCGTACGAGGTGCGGCATATAGGATTTCTGCCGGCTAAGAAATGGCAGACGCCTTTGATCTGGCTGAAGCAGTTTTTCTTTTTGTTGCGGCATATCTGGACTGCCCAAAAACTAGTCTGTATGTTTGCCGGTTACCATTCCTGGTTTCCGGCTCTTTTCGGGAAAATAGCCCAAAAGCCAGTCTTGATTGTAGCTGGTGGCACTGACTGTGTTTCCTTTCCCAGCATTGGCTACGGTTGTTTCGCTAAACCCATCCTTGGTAAATTCACGCGGTGGTCGTACCAACTGGCCAGCTACATTGCACCGGTGCATGAGAAGCTGGTGAGACAAGAATACAAATACCAACCCAATGATTTTCCATACCAAGGCTTTCGGTTCCATTGTCCCGGGTTGAAGACGCCGCATACGGTGGTGTATAATGGGTATGACGCCAGTTTCTGGAGGCCAGGTGCTACCGTTCACCGCCAGCCTAAATCTTTCCTCACAGTTTGTGCGGGCTTGCACATGCGCTTCACGCAGCGCTTGAAAGGGATAGACTTAATTTTGGAAGCGGCCCGCCAACTACCCGAAGCTAGTTTTACCATTGTGGGCGCACCAGCCGGATTTGCCTTTCCAAATCAACCTGTAAACGTCAAGCTTTTACCCAAGATGCCGCTGGCCGATTTAAAAGCGGTGTACAGCGCACATACGTTCTACCTGCAACTTTCCATGTCAGAAGGCTTCCCGAATGCCTTAAGCGAAAGCATGCTCTGCGGGTGTGTACCGATAGTGAGTAATGTATCTTCTATGCCGGAGATTGTGGGGGGTGCTGGATTTGTCCTAGAAAAAAGAGAAAGTGGCTTGTTGATAGAGTTGCTTCAAAAAGCGATGGATTCAGACACTTCCTTTTTGGGGGAAATGGCCAGGCAAAATATTGCCAACCATTACCCAGAAGCGCGGCGCGAAGAGGAATTACTTCAATTGTTACAAAGGTTGTAAGCGTCCAATTTCTCTTTAGTCAAGAAGGAATTACAACCATTTCCATTCTCTGAACCCGAAGCGCACCAGTGTTTTCCGGATGCCATTGTTCACTTCTGGGGAAACCTTCAAGAACACCAACAGACCGCCGTACACCGCGGTGATCAACACGGACCGCACCGCAATATCCAACACCACATTAGACAACTGCGGCAATAAGCAGGAAGCGCCAAAGGCCAAAAGAGAAATCACCACAATCAGCAGAGAGTCCCAGCCAAAGGGCTGCATTTTGAAGAAGTGCGCGACCAGGATCACCCGGAAGAGGTTGTACACCACAAACACCACCATAGACGCGAAGGCCGCGCCGCTGATGCCGTATTCTGGAATCAATAGGTAATTGGTATAGGCCACCAGCGCCATCATGAGCAGGTTAAAATACAGGTCAAAGCGGTACTTGTTGCTGGTGAGTAAGATCATGCCGTTGATGCCCGTGGCCAGGTCAAATAAGCGGCTGAGGCCCATGAACAGAATCACATACTTGCCCTGGCTGAAGTCCTTTGGCATGATGGCGAAAATATTGTCCACGTTGCACCAGATGCCCAGAAACAGCAGAAAACCCACCACCATGTTCACGCGGGTCATCTTGCGGTAAAGCACTTTAAGGCCGGCCATATTCCCCGCCTTGAAGAAGTCTGCTACCTGTGGGTAGACAATCTTGTTGAGCCCCCGCGACGGGACCATGATGGCCGAGGTAATGAAGTAGCCCGTGGTATAGTAGGCCACGCCGTCCAAGCCCAGATAGTGGGCAATCATGGCCTGGTCAATAAAGGTGATGACCGCAGAGGAGACGTTGCCTAGAAAGGAATAGAGGCCGTATTGCACCACTTCGCGCATGGGCACCACCTGGAACATGTTGCGGTTGGGCCGCACAAAGAACTGCCGGAGCCACAGCAGGTAAACAATGCTGATAAACGTCACCGCCGAGTTCGCCCCGATGAACAGCACCAGAAACCACTGAAAATCCACCCAGCCCCAGGCATAGCACACCACCGAGGCCAGCATCAACACCCGTTCCAGAAAATCCTTCAGAAACGACTGCACCACCGTCTTGTACAAAGACCGCAAGTAGGCGTCCAGTAAGATAAATAAGAGGGTGAAAAAGCTGAGCGGAATGATGTAGTAGTAATACTCCACGGCCAGCGGCGAATTCTTCCCGAAGTAATCCACCACGGCCGGCTTCAACAACAGGAAAAGGACCGTCACCACCGCAAAACCTGCCAATGGAATCAAGAGCATCAGAAACAAAAAACCGTTGTGTTTCTTGTCCCGGTCTCTGAAATAGGGAAAATACTTGGCACTGATGTTGGTAAAGCCCAAGGCCGCAAACTGTGCGTAGATAGCGGCCACCGAAATCAGGAAACGAGTGAGGCCCAGTTCATCTGCATCGGGGATGAGAACCGGAAACAGCACCACCAGGTTCACATACCCAATAATCATCCCGGCATATGAGATGATGGTGTTCAGGAAACCCTGCTTACGGATAGTGTCCATGGACGGGTGGCGGTCGTTTTTAGGCTATTTTCTGAAAACCAGGCCAAAAACGGCCCAGATAGAAGAAGCAAAAATAACAGCTTCTATCGGGGCTTTTACTATGCTGGTAAAAATAGACGGCTTACATTATCAAATAGATACCATGGCGCAAGCGTCCGCTTGTGTCCGCACGCATATCAGATTAACAATGCGTGCGGACACAAGCGGACGCTTGCGCCATGGAGCGTCTATAAATTTTGTGAAATAGCACTAAGAATGAAACTGCACCGCCTCCTGTGCTTTGAGAAAGTGAGTGCCTCTTTTTTGCACGTACTGCGTAATTTCTCGGAACAGTTCCAAGCCTTGGGGGAGCGCGTAGGGCGTGAAATTCTCGTTGTGCCAGAGCAGGGTAAACACCCCATGAAACTTCTCAATTTCCTGCAGCATAGGCGTAAGGGCGGGCATCACTTCCTCGGGCTTCAACTGCAGGTAGTTGGGATGATTCAAAGTAATGTCCATAAGGTTGAGGGGCAATTCCCAGACAGAACTCAAGCGGCGGTTCTTAAAATCAAACAGCCTGAACGGATGGCAGTAACTGTTTCTGAACCCAAACCGCTCCGGAAAGCCCAGACTGCTATCGTATTGTAGACCTGCTTCTTCTAAAACTTCTAACGACTTCACTGGATCAAAGCGAAGATAATGGAAGCGGTTGCCTTGAACGGGTTGACCAATTTTCTCCTGCTCCTGCCGCAGTTGCCGGGCTTTGTTGCCGCTTCCGTGACCCCCGTGCAGGGCTATCTCATGACCAGCGCTTTTCAGTCTTTTTATTTCAGCTTGAATTTTAGGAGAAGCCACGTCATAATCTGCATTGGGATGACCCTGGTAAAGGGCTTTTTCAGGCAGAAAGAAGAAGGTGCCTTTGGCGTTAAGCGCCTGAAGCTCTTGTTCCACCTGGGGCAGGTTGAACCACGCATCCTGGCCTTTTAGGTGCTTGAGGTAGAGTTGCAGAAAGAGCTTGATGTTGCCTTTTTGCAGGGCGGGTTTGCCGGCTACCTTCCAGGCGGTTTGGCAGTAGTCCACGTCATATGTAAGGCAGGTGGCAAACGGTTTTCCGGCCCAGAGTTTGGCTTCTATCTTTTGGCCGTAAGCTACTTCAACAGCTTCGCGTAGGATGTCAAAGTAGTAGTTGACCAGGGGCTTGGTGATGAAGCGGTGTCGGGCTTGATAGGAGGCTTTGAAAGGAAACCGTCCGAATTGGTCGCGGTCCTTGCCATAGTATTCCTGCCAGCCGCTCAACAGGTAGAAAGCTGAGGCAATGATGTCATACGGCACAATCACCTGGCCTTGCGCATTTTGGGTAAACCAAGGTTGGTAGGTGGCCTCGTTAAAGAACAGGGGCATATTGGTGCCTTGCCATTCCTTCCAAAACACCTGCACGGGCTGGGCCTGCTGACGTTCAAAAAAGCTGCTGGTGGTTGGGATAATCTGAAGGCGGCTCTGGCCATTTAGACCATAACTTATCTCTAAGTCTGCCGGCAAATGGTACACCTGCCTGAAATGAAAAAGGACGTAGTCAAAGAGGATATTCACGGGCTGAAAACGATACGCCTTTGGATATTGGTATGCGTTTTCGGGCTACTTTCTGGAAAACAGCCCGAAAACGGCGCTTAGGATACTAACAGCTTAGATAATTTTTCGGTAAGAGCGCGGCGTGAATACTGGGTGTAATTAATGAACGGCAGGTCTAGGTTGGTGTTAATCTGCCAGGTCTTGCTCATCTGCATGAGGTGGTCGGTCATCAATTCATAGCCCGAGTAATGGAACACCCTGCCTGCACCGCATTCGTCAATGATTCTATCGGCGTCGCCGTGGATGGGTCCGATGCAAATGATGGGTTTGTTTGCGGCCAGGTACTCAAACAGCTTTCCCGTCAGAATCCCGAAGTTGTTGGGCACGTCCGGAATCGCCATTAACAGCACGGTGCTGGCCATGAGGTATTTAATGCTTTCATCATGCGGCACAAAATCTATGTACTCCGTGATGAGCGGCAGACTGGCGGCTTCAATCTGCTTTTTGATACCCTCAGAAACCTTGCCCACAAAACGCAATTTGTACCTAATGAATGGGTTGCGGGTCACGGTGTCACAGAGCGCCTGGAAGAAGCCTTCCACGTTGTAGGCCTCGGTGAGCGTGCCAGTGTAGGTGATGATGAACTCCTCAGAAGACGGCGTGGACGGGTGTACAAAATCAGCCTCGTCGTAGCCGTTGGGAATCACGTGTATCTTGTTAGGGTTGAGCGCCGCCGATTTATTGAGGAACAGGCGCTTCATGTCATCGCTTACTACAATGACCTCATCTGCGTTTTCTAAAACCTCGCGCTCGTATTTGGCGTCCAGCTTTTGGGCCAGCGCGGTGTGGTTCAGGTCCTGGTAATAGTAAATGTCGGTCCAGGGGTCGCGCATGTCGGCAATCCAGCGCAGGCCGTGCTTTTGCTTGAGCTTTAAGCCAATCAACTGCGTAGAATGCGGCGGGCTGGACGTGACCACCGCTTTGATGTCCTTGCGCTTCATGACCTTGGTGGCAGCGTCCAGGGCAAAGCGGTTCCAGCCTATGCGTGGGTCTGGAATGAACAAGTTTCCGCGCAGGAACTTGAAGAGCTTCTGCTTCCAGTTCTCCCTGCCGGTGTTGGCGAAGCCGCCAAACGGAATATCTTTCTTGCCAGTAATCTTCTTATAAAACTCAAACGGCTCGCGCGTGGCGGTTTTAATCACCTGCACGCTGGCCGGAATCTCGCCCTCCAAGGAATGGTCCAGAATAGGGTAGGAGGCCTGTTTCTCATCAACGGTGATGACCGTGGGCGTAATCCCAAACTCTGGTAAATGCTTTACAAACTTAAGACAGCGCTGTACCCCGGCCCCGCCCGAAGGCGGCCAGTAGTACGTCATGAACAACACGTTTTGAGCGGCAGTTTTGTCAGCAGATTCCAAAGGCAATGGTCTTAACTTTTAGTCTGGTAGAAGAACAGGTTTCGTTTTTGGATTGTTTTCCAGGAAAAAGGCCAAAAACGGTTTCTGGTTCTTACTCGTTTAGAAACCTCCGAATATACGCGTCTGTATTGAAAAGATGGTGAACTTGCCGAAATTCTGCGTATTTTTGTAGTTACTGACACTAGATAATCACCTAACTCAGCCATATAAACCACATGTTTGAGAATTTAAGTACCAAGCTAGACCGCGCCTTTAAAACGCTTAAGGGCCAAGGAAGCATCACTGAAATCAACGTTGCCCAAACCATCAAAGAAGTTAGACGCGCCCTGGTGGACGCTGACGTGAACTACAAGGTGGCCAAAACCGTGACTGACAAAATCAAGGACGAGGCCATGGGCCGCGACGTGCTTATTGCCGTGTCACCAGGCCAGTTGATGGTGAAGATTGTGCACGAAGAACTCACCGAACTAATGGGCGGCGAGAAGAAGGACATCAACATTACTGGTTCTCCAGCTATCATATTAATCGCCGGTTTGCAGGGTTCTGGTAAGACCACCTTCACAGGTAAGCTTTCTAATTTCTTGAAGAAACAAGGCAAAGGTGTTCTGGTAGCGGCCTGCGACGTGTACCGTCCGGCGGCTATTGACCAGCTGAGCGTTTTGGCTGAGCAGGTGGGCGTGGAGTTCTACGCTGAGCGCGAGTCTAAAGACCCGGTTTCTATTGCCCGCAACGCCGTGGAGCATGCCAAGAAAACCGGTAAGAAAGTAGTCATCATTGACACCGCCGGTCGTCTGGCCGTGGATGAGGCCATGATGAAGGAAATCTACGACATCAAGGAGGCCATCAAGCCAACTGAGACCTTGTTTGTGGTAGACTCCATGACGGGTCAGGATGCAGTCAACACCGCCAAGACGTTCAACGAGCGCATCAACTTTGACGGCGTGGTCTTGACCAAGTTGGACGGTGACTCACGCGGTGGGGCGGCCCTTTCTATTAGAGCCGTGGTAGAGAAGCCTATCAAGTTCATCTCAACTGGTGAGAAGATGGAGGCCCTTGACCTGTTCTACCCTGACCGTATGGCCCAGCGTATCTTAGGTATGGGTGACGTTATCTCCTTGGTAGAGCGCGCCCAGCAAACCTTTGACGAGGACGAAGCAAAGCGTATCAACAAGAACATCCGCAAGAACCAGTTCAACTTTGACGACTTCCTGTCGCAGTTGGAGCAAATCAAGCGCATGGGTGATATCAAAGACCTGGTGGGCATGATACCGGGCGTGAGCAAGATGATGAAGGACGTGGAGATTGACGAAAGTGCTTTCAAACCGATTGAGGCCATCATCAAGTCCATGACCAAGGAAGAGCGTCAAAACCCAGACATGATTTCTGGTAGCCGCCGTAACCGCATCGCGAAAGGTTCTGGCACCAACATCCAGCAGGTGAATAACTTGATGAAGCAGTTCAACGACATGCGGAAAATGATGAAGTCCATGAACAAGATGGCCGGTACCAAAGGAGGTCTTGCCAAACTGGGCAGCATGATGGGACGCAGATAATTGTTGATTGTCAATTGCTAATTGTTAATATAAAAGAAGCCCGGACCGGTTGGTTCGGGCTTCTTCGTTTTTGGCCTGTTTTGGTGGAAAGAGGCCAAAAACGATTTGGAAACTTTATGCCGAGGCGATTCATGGCGCAAGCGTCCGCACGCTTTGATGATCAGACATGCTCATGTCTCCCCCTTTCTCCCGCAAGTTTATAAAATGTGAGTAGTATGATGGAAGTTTTCAACATCCGGCTTTTATGGTTGTAATCATATCCTAGCCATTGGGTTTTTACTAGCTCTTTCTCTTCAACTAGCTCTACCTTTGCTATTCGGGATTTACCAATCCCGAATCTATCTGTCGGGGATTTATCAATCCCCTTTGTGAACGTATGGGAAATCAGGAAACGGTGATTGGTAAATCCTCGACAGATAACTTTCGGATTAATAAATCCGACAGAGCTGGCTTTTTCGTTTTTGGCCTGTTTTGGCAGAAATAGACCAAAAACGGAAAGGTCATGCAAATAGATTGATTCTGAGCGAAAGTTGAGGGATGCTATCTTCTGTTTGAGTCAACCAGCAATTAACAATCAATAATCAATCCGGCCTTCGTGTTTTTCCCATTCTTTAAATCCTTCTAAGGCTTCCTCTCGCAGAAATTGTTGCATAGGAATGGTGCGCTGGTGGAGGGGCAATTCAATCTCTTCATAAATAAAAGCGTCGTCAAAGCCGATGGCGGCGGCGTCTGCCTTGGTGTTGCCGTAGAAAACGCGGTCGGGGCGGGCCCAGTAGATGGCGCCCAAGCACATGGGGCAAGGCTCGCAGCTGGTGTAGAGTTCGCAACCGGTCAACTGAAAGGTGCCTAAGGCTTGGCAGGCTTTCCGGATGGCGTCCACCTCAGCATGGGCAGTGGGGTCATTGCTGGAGGTGACGTTGTTGTAGCCTCTGGCAATGATTTCTCCGTTCTTGACAATTACCGCCCCAAACGGGCCGCCTTTTCCTTCTTTCATCTTTTCTATGGATAAATGAATAGCTTCGCGCATGAAGCCTGCCGTAGGCATGTTCTCTTCCTGGTTCATACCACACCGTACGCAAGAAAAGCCTGCAGTGATGTCCTTTGCCAACAATTACGCCACCAGCCGTTTCATTTGCTTTTTATGATGATCTGCGTGCTCAATTAAAAAGTCCAGGGTCTGATGAATGGTAATGACGCCGGCGCGCGGGTGTTTGAATATCTCCTTGTTTAATAAATGGGCAGGGAATTCAGTTAGAAGCTGGTGCCAGGCGTTGCGGGTTTCCTGCCATTTCTGTTCTACCTCTTGGGCGTTCACGGAAACCGGCATTTCGCCAATCATCTTGGGCACTTTAAACTTTATTGGCAGAGATAGAAAGAGGTTGAGCAGAAAAGAGCGGTACCTGGTGTTAAAGGAGTTGGACTTGTGCACCCGGCCACTGGCCATATTGTCTTTGATGGATTGTAGAACGGTTTGCTCTACTTGCCAGAGGTGATAATACAACTGCGCCGCCGACCATTGGTCTTCTGCGGGTTTCTCTGCTTGTTGCAAAGAGGTAAGAGAATTGAGTTGGGTGGTGTAGGCTTGGCGTTGTTGTTCTAGGCGGTCAAACTTGGCCTGTAATGCGGTTTGCATAGGAGTACCTGAATATTTGGCAAAAGGTACGTTTTTGACCTGATTTCCGCAAAACAAGCCAAAATCAAGAGTTCTCCAATCCTACGCGGCTTTCTTGGCGGCGAAGCCAGTGCGGGTCATTTCGCCCCAGCTCTTTTTGCCGGTAATCATGTCGCGGTTACCCAGTAAGGCCCAGCGCACCGTCATGGGGTGATAGACAAAAGGTTCTAGCAAGGCGGTGCCCATGAGTTTGAAAATGTCCTTTCGGTCTGAATACTGGTAATAAGAGAGTTCGTCAAAGAGAATGGCCATAAAAGAAACCATGACGGCAAACGTGTACACGCTAACTAACAGCAGCAGAAAAAACGGCCAGTTGAGCCAGCCCATAATGGCCGCCAACAACAGGTACAAGAGGCCTCCTGCCTCAATTAAGGGTGCTAGCCACTCAAAGAAAAACCAATACGGATAGCTCACCAAGCCCAGCACCCCGTAGCGCGGGTTGAAGAACATCTTCTTATGGTATAGGAGCGTCTCAATGGTGCCGCGGGTCCAACGGTTGCGCTGGCGTCCCAGGATCTTAAGCGAGGCCGGCGCCTCGGTCCAGCACAAAGGGTCAGGGATGAAGTGCACGTGGTATTTCAGCTTTCGCTCCTTCATGTAGCGGCGCATGCGCACTATGAGTTCCATGTCCTCGCCTACGGTGTTGTGGTTATAGCCACCGGCGGCAATGACCACTTCTTTGTCAAACAGCCCGAAGGCCCCAGAAATGAGCAACAGCCCATCTATGCGGCTCCAGCCCATGCGGCCCAGCAAAAAGGCTCTTGTGTATTCCAATACCTGAATTCTGGCCAAGAAACTTTCGGGGGCGTGTACTTTTACTAAACGGCCATCCTCAATCTCACAGCTGTTGGCTATTCTGATGACGCCGCCGGTGGCAATGGTAGGATGCTCCGTTTCAATGAAAGGCTTGACCATCTTAAGAATGGAGTTTTGGTCTAGCACGCAGTCCACGTCAATGCAGGTAATGAGCCTTTGGGCAGATACGTTGATGCCTACGTTGAGCGCGTCGGCTTTGCCGCCGTTCACCTTGTCTACCACCACCAGTTTGCTGTACGCGTTGTTAGTGGACTTGTAAACGCCTCTAATAGGCTTAGTGGCCAGGCGTTCATGCACGGCAAACTCCACCTTCTCCAGTTCATAGACGTCAATCATCTTTTGCAATGTGTCATCTTTGCTGCCGTCGTTGACAATGATGACCTCAAAGTTGGAATAGTGCAGAGACAGGAGGGAGCGCACGTTGTCTACAATGGTCAGGCCTTCATTGTAGGCCGGGGCAATCAGGCTCACAGACGGGGCCAGCGGTGACGTTAAAATGGCGCGGTATTCTGCAAAACTGTTCTTGCGCTTGTAATACACCATCTCCAGGCCAGAAACGGCTGCCAGAAAAAGGTAAGACCCCGCCAGGGTGATGGCATACACCAAGATGCCGTAGCTGAAGAAGTCAGAAAGGAGCTCTATCAAGAAATGCATGCTAGTTTCTGTGATCCAGGGCGTGTCTGATGATCTGCTGCAGCTGGGCGTCCATCACCTTGGCTTGCATCATTTGAAAAGCCTCTAGTTGTTGAGCATCATGCAGGGCTTTGGCGGCTACCACTCTTAGGGCATGGTCACCTGAGAGAAGCTGCTCTGTAAAGAACTCAACGGGTGCGCCGCCCAAACTGGCTATTGCCCGCAAGATGGCTACTTGGTTAACTTTGTTAGCCGCCGGAAAATACGCCATCAAGGCCGGTACCGCATGCGCGGCATCTAGCTGCTGTATGGTTTCAATGGTGGTAAGCCTTACGCGTTCCTCTGGGTGCTTAAGCAACTGCTCCACGGCTGGCAAGGCGTCCACCTGGTTGTAAATGCCAATCATTTTTAAGCTGAACTCCACCACTTGAACATTAGAAGATCCCAGATATTCACTGAAGTCTGGAATGTCTTCGCGGTCAAGTTTGGAAAGGGCGTGCTGCAGGTTCAACTGCTGCCATTGCGTGAAGGACCGGTGCAAATGCGGCAGAAAGGCCATACCCCTGCGTTTGTCCAGCTTCACCAGCGCAATGTGTGACTCCATTCGGACCAAGTCATTGGGATGGTTGATGAGCTTTTTAATATAGGGCGCCGCCTCATAGACCAGCATCTGCGCCAATTCACAAATGCCCTGGGCCTTTAGGTTCCACTGTGAGCTTTTCAATAGCGCAAACGAGTCTTTCTCAAGATTAAGGTACAGGAAGAGCAAGCGTAGGTTCTCGGCAAACTGCCCGGTGAAGTTTTTGTTCAGATCCAGAATCTCAGCAATGAGAATTTTTCGTTTAAAGGTGCTCTTGAGGTAGTTCTTTTTAAAGTGCTGGACTATTTTATCTTGGTCCCAATCTACGGTTGGCTTGGCATCCTCAAAGAACAGGACGTGCATCAAGAGTAGTTCAAAGCGTTTCTTTAATTTCTCTGTTCTGGCCTGCACTCCCAGTTTGTAAAACCGGCTGGATAAAACGGCCACCAGCATGGCTACCGTCAGCGCTGAGAAAACGGCTATAAAAAGGAGAAGGATTTTATGCCGTACCTGTACTTCTTCCCATTCTTGATAAGGCGTGAGCGGGTTTAAGCGGTTGAGCCCTTCCGTGATTTTATGTTTTCTTTCTGCCAGGGTAGGGTATTGGAAACGTGGCTTCTCAAGTGCCTTAGCTTCTGTTGCACCGTTTAGTCCAGATTCTAAGGAGGTAGTGCTAAGCTCAATAATTTGTGGGGTTGGCTGCGGAAAGACCACCCCCGGCACTGGTGATATAACAGCAGGCGTCATTGCCTCAGGCAGTAGAATCTCATTAGATTCCGGTACTACCTTAAAGGATGGCAGAGGTAAGGAGCTGGACTGTGAAGAAGGCGCAGGCTGGCCATTCACTGCCTGGATGACCAGCAGGAGGCAAGGCAGCAAACAAGCTTTCTTTAACAGTAACGTTTTAATCATTAGAAGAATAAAGGGGGATGTTAATGAAACATGGCATTCAATCGTTTTTGGCTTATTTACTGAGAAATAGCCTAAAAACGGTGGGGCTGATCTATGATTTAGTTCTGAGTAGAATCTTCTTTACCCTGACAGATAGTTCATTGGGGCTAAATGGTTTCGTGATAAAATCATCTGCACCCAGTTCAAAGGCTTCTAAGACCGTTTTCTCTAAGCCCACCGCAGACAAAATGATAATGGCAGTGGGCCGGTTTAAAATGTTCTTAGAATAATTGATAATCTCCAAGCCAGACGCGAAGGGTAACATGATATCCGTTAGGATAAGGTCTAACTGGTTAGACTCAATGGTAGTCATAGCCTCTTTGCCGTTAGAGGCAACCAGCACTTGGTGCCCATCTTTTTTCAGCCTGAACTCTAATGCTTTGAGCATCATTTGCTCATCTTCAATCACCAATATTTTTGCCATCTTTCATGCTTAGTTTCAGGCGTTGCGCTTCTACCTGCAACTGCTTGATTACACTATGGACCATTTGAGAAAAGGCTTGGATCAGGTCTTGCAAGCCCTGGGTGTCTACCCGGTGTAAGGACGCATATTCTATCTGCCCGTTAAGTTCTTGCAGTTGGTCTATCCCAATCAAAGCCAAGGAAGACTTCATTTTATGAGAAAGTGCGCTCACCGTCTTCCAGTCTGAGCGGGCACCGGCTTCTTGCATTTCTGCCAGTTGTGCCGGCGTCTGCTCTAAAAAGATGTGGATGATCTCAAGCATGAAACCCAGGTTGCCCTCGGCAAACTGATTCAAATAGGAGAGATCCAGGCCATCGCGCTCCGTCTCCATCGCAAGGTTTTTATGAGGCTCTGCTGGAATAGATGCGTCAGGGATTGGATTTGTCTTATGGCTTAAATAGGAGGCCATCTCTTTTAGCAGTATCTGCGCCTTAAAGGGTTTAGACACAAATGAATTTGCGCCGGCCATGATGCATTTGGTGGCTTCGCCTTGGGTGGCGTGAGCGGTGAGGGCAATGATGGGAATGGTGCTTTTAGCGCCCATCTCCTGCCTGATGTGTTGCATGGCCTCATAACCGTCCATTTCAGGCATCTGCATGTCCATGAGCACCAAGTCAAAGTCATGGGCTGTCAGCAAGTCCAAAGCTTCTCTGCCATTATTGGCCACTTGATAGGACATGTGGCGGTCTTCTAAAAGCCGCTTGACAAGCAATTGGTTAATGGGGTTGTCTTCGGCCAATAGTACGCGTGCTCCAGCCAGTTTCTCTAAATGGTTGTCTGCCTCTGGAAGAAGAGTTCCGTTTGAGGGGAGCGCCGCATCTGTTTTCAGGAAGGGGATGACTACCTTGAATGTGCTCCCTTGGCCCATCACGCTTTCTACGGCAATCTTTCCGCCTTGTACCTCTACCAATTCTTTGGCAATGGACAGTCCCAGGCCGGTGCCGCCAAACCGGCGCGTGGTATCATTACTGCCTTGCGTGAACTTGTCAAAGATGGTAGTAAGCTTTTCTTCTTGTATGCCAATGCCCGTGTCTGAGACGGTGAATTCAATAAATACCCGTTCGGCTTCCTGGGCCATCACCTCTATGCTAAGTTTGACACTACCGTTTTCAGTGAATTTTAAGGCGTTGCCAATGAGGTTGTTTAAGATTTGGCTTAACCGTACCGGGTCTCCCTGCACAATGTCTGGAATGTCACTGTCCAAGAAAAACTTGAGGGAGTTGTTTCTCTCCTTGGCTTTGATTTCTAGGATGGCCAGCAATTGCTTAATTAAGGGTCTCAAGTCAAAAGGAATGGACTCAAGAGTGATCTTGCCAGCCTCAATTTTAGAAAAATCCAGGAGGTCATTGATGATGACCATGAGGTTGTTGGCAGACGTGTTGATGGCCTGCAGGAATTCGCGCTGCCTGTCATCCAGCCGGGTATTCCAGAGTAGTTCGGTTAATCCAAGAATCCCGTTCATGGGCGTTCTAATCTCATGGCTCATGTTGGCCAGAAACTGTTCTTTGACGCGGGCTACTCCCAAGGCGGCATCCTTGGCGTTTTTTAATTCCTGCTCAATGGCAATGCGCTCCGTGATGTCATAACAAACGCCTATGACTCCCACCACCTGGTCCTGGTCTCTCATGGGCAGAAACAGGCAGTCAAACCAAACTTGCTGCATCTGGATGGTGCACTTGCAAGAGTGGCCACCTAAGGCCCGGCGCATGCAGGCCATGACGCTGGAGAATTCTTTGAACACTTCAAAGGCAGAAGCACCTACCAGTTCATCTTGTTGAAGGCCAATCAAGGAAAGCCCGTTGCCGCGGCACATGGAGTACGTGCCCGCCGTGTCTATGGCCCAAAGGATGATGGGGGCTCCAGAAATAACGGTTTCTAGCTGTTCCTGGGTGTGCCTTAGTTCTTGTTCGGTTCTTAGGCGGTCTTGTTCAATGCGGTGCAGCCTAATGGCGCTTCTGATGCTCTGGGAGATCCCCTCTGGGGTTAGCAGCGTTTTGGGCAGGTAGTCTGAGGCTCCGGTCTTCATGGCCTCTACGGCTATGCGTTCGTCGCCTTGTGAGGTCACAATCTGCACCGGGGTGGTAATGCCTCTTTCGCGAATGATCTGCAATAGCTCCAAGCCGTTCATGTCGGGCAACATGAAGTCAATGAAGATAAAATCAAACTGCTTTTGAGCCAGGGCTTGCAAGGCCTCTGCGCCTTTGGCGGCGTTATGTACCTCTGCGTCTACGTTGGCCGTACGCAAAGACCGCTTGATGATCATGCGGTCTACTTCATCATCATCTACAACTAATAGTCTGACTTGAGGCTCCATGGAGGCAAATACAATTAATTGGGCAGTTCTATCAGCTCCCAGAAGGAGTTGAGGGTAGCCACCGTCTCAGTGAACGACCCATACTGTAAGGGCTTGACAATGTATCCGGCCACATTGAGGTTATAAGCGTTCAGGACGTCCTTTTCATCTTGCGATGAGGTCATGACAAACACACTGCACGCCCGCAAAGACGCATCTTCCCTGATGGCTTTTAATACCTCCAGACCGCTCTTGCCGGGCAGGTTTAAATCTAGGATAATAATCTGCGGAACTGGAGATGGCGCGTCCAGAGAAGTGCCCATCAACATGTCCAGAGCAATGTCTCCGTTGCTAGCCACGTATATCTTGTTCTCCATACCAAGGCACTTGAACGCTCTTCGTATGTTTTCTACATCCAGTGGGTCATCTTCTACCAACAGAATGGCCGAGTTCTTACTATTCAAAATGCTGTGGTTAAAAGGCTTGGAGTTCTAAATAAGGGGCCAGTTTAAGTGAGCGGGCCTTACGGGCGCTCGCAAAGTTTCCAGTACCGGTCAAGGGTGGCCACCGCCGAGATGAACTTCTCAAAGGACAACGGCTTTAAGATATACCCCGCCACGTTCAAGTTGTAGGCGTTAATCTTGTCACTGTCCTCATTGGAGGTGGTCATCACAAAGACGCTTATTCTGTTGAGTTCAGGGTCCTGCCGCAGTTCCTGCAAGAATTCAATGCCATTCATCTTGGGCATGTTAATGTCCAGGATGATGATGGGCGGCATGGGAATGGAGCCAGAGCGTAGCAGGTCCAGGGCCTCAATGCCGTTGTGTGCTATGTGCAAGGGATTGTTGATGTTGTTCTTTTTGAAGGCGCGTTGCACATTCATGATATCTACCTCATCATCCTCCACCAATAATATATTCACTACTTTCTCTTCCATGATGTCTTACGTTACTAGGTATATCTAATGCTTTATACAATATGCTTGGGCCAGGTAAACTGAAACGTGGTGCCTTTGCCTGCGTTGGACTGAGCCTCAATGGTTCCTCCCACAAATTGCACTATTTTTCTGACAATGGTAAGGCCAGCGCCCAGGTTCTCTTCCTCGTCCTTGGGTTGTACGGTGTAAAATAGATTGAACACTTTATGCTTGGCGTCCTCGCTAATGCCAATGCCGTTGTCGGTTACCTTAAACGTGTAATAAGCGCCTTGGTCTGTGGCCGTGAGGTGGACTTCTGGCACTTCTGCGTCATTAAACGTAACGGCGTTCTGTAATAGCTTGGCCAGCACGGTCTCAAATTTCTTACCATACGTGGTAAGCGATGGCATATCCTCTAGGGTGAGCCGTAAACCATGGCTTTGCATGAACGGGGCGGCAACTTCTCGTGCTACGGCCCCTGTGTCAACGGGGCGTATGTCCAGTTCCATTCTGTTTACCCGTGAGAAGGAGAGGACGGCGTTGATCATCCTTTCCATACGCTCTGCGCGGTTCTGGAGAAGCTTGATGTTATGGGCTATGTCTGGGTCAATGTTTTGGTCAAGGTCTTCGCTAATCCAGCCAGACAGGTTGCAGATGGCGCGCAGGGGAGCCTTTAGGTCATGAGAGACTATGTAGGCAAACTCTTCATACTCCTGCTTTAAGCGGGCAAGCTGTTCTTGGCAAGAGGATTGTTCTAGCTCTTGGTTCATAATGCTTCTTGGTAATGCGCTTCCTCTTCTTCTTCTAAAGCCGCAAAGGCTTTTTCTTTAGGCCAGGTAAACTTAAAGATAGAGCCGTTTCCCTTCACAGATTCAATCCAAATCTCGCCGTCTTTTTCTTCAATGATTTTCTTGACGATGGCCAGCCCCACGCCAGTGCTTTCTTTTACGTCACGCGCCTCCATGGTCTGGAAAATGCCAAACACCTTCTTATGGTACTCCTGCGGGATGCCCGGCCCGTCATCCTCTATCTCAAACTGGTAAAAGTCTGACAGTTCCAGACACCGTACCTGTATGGTACCCTCTGTTTTATGGTGGTATTTAAAGGCATTACTCAGCAGGTTGGCGAGAACCTGGTAGAACAGCGTGCGCTCAGTGAATAGGTTGGGCAGGGGAGTGGTGGCCTTGATGGTAAATCCTGCAGGCGGTGACAGGTTTTCTACAGTCTCTTTTAACAGTTCTTCCACAGAGAAATGCGTGCTAGGAAGCTCTTTTCTGCCTACGCGGCTGTAGTCCAGAATACCGTTGATAAGGTTTTCCATGCGGTGTACGCGTCCACGCATCATGGATAGGTTTTGAAGAATGTCGGGGTCCTTCTCCGTGAGGTCCTCAGAGATCCACTCGGCTAAGTTGTTGATGGCGCGCAGCGGAGCCTTCAGGTCATGGGAGACCACGTAAGCAAACTGATCCAGCTCTTTGTTTACCTTGGTAAGGTGGGCAAAACTGTCTTGCAGCTTGGCGGCCATTTTATTCAAAGACCTGGTAAGACTACTAATCTCATCCTTGCGGTCATCCACCAAAGCCACTTTGTAGTTTCCGTTGGCAATGCTGTTGGCCAGGGCAGTCATTTTGACAAACCTGCGGCTGATGCTTTTGCCTATCATGAAAGAGATGAGCACGCCGGCTATGATGGCAATTAAGGTCAAGCCAATGGCAATGTAATTGGTCCTGGCAAAAGAGCCATTCAACTCTGCCACGCGCATCTGCTTGGCTACCTCTTCCTCCTGCTCAATGGTGGAGAATTTTTGGCGGATGCCGTCTATGATTTTCTTGCCCACCGCGCGTTGTGCCGTGGCATTGAAAAGAGAGTCATACCTGGCTTTGGCGGCAGGGCTGTTTTTAGCTTCGCCCCGGGCTATCCTGAGTGGTTCTGTAAACGTGGTAATCCAAACGCTTGCCTCTTTGCTGATGGTATGCACCAACTGGTTCTGGGTAGGATATGCCTTGGTGAGCGTGTCTAAAGTAGCCAATGAGACAAAAAAATCCTTTTGCCCTCTGGTATACGGTTCCAAAAAGCCTTCCTCACCGGTCAATAAATAGCCCCTAAAACCAGTCTCCATGTCTATTAGCTGCTTTTGGGCGCTTTCAGACTGCTTAATGATGTTAGAAGAATACAATACCTCATTGATGTCTGCGCGTACCTGCCTGGTCTGCTGCACATATCCCAGCGTCACTATGCAGAACATGAGCAGAATAAACCCTATGCCTAAATGGATGGTGGTGATAAGTTTCATGCGTGATATGCCAGAGCGCAGGAGTTGAGAGATGGTAGTAGTTTTCAATTAGCTATATTTCAATCCTGTACAACAGACGTATACCTTTTATCATTCACTGGCTCAGGGAAAATAAATCAATCAAAGTGCAGCCCCTGGCTATAGTTGCCGTATTGAAAGACCTAGTTTCTGGTTTGGCCGCCGGTTTCTTTGCTAGCCCTGGTGGAAAGAGCAAGAAAAAACGGCCGTGTGCAAAAACTATATTCTCATTACCTTGTTAGGCCATCTCCACATCCCCTGAAATATAAAAATCTAGCTTCTACCAGAAGATAAAAAGCAGATTTCGATGAATGGGCCATTTTGCCGGTTCAATTCGCTAACTTTTTTGAAATATAAGCCAAAGGTAAAAAAACAGTTTTATTCGTTTTTGACTTGTTTTCTAGAAAATAGGCCAAAAACGCTTTGCCAATCTTGGTTAAAAAGGGAAGCAAGTATTTGCTTGGCAGGATTATAACATGGCGCAGATACAGTGTACTTTTGCGTATCACACAACTCTAGCTTATGACTTCTCCTTTTTCTTCTGTTATAGACCCTTTGGGCAGTGCCATTGCAGATTTCTGGCATGGTGCTAAAAGGGCCCAGGTGAAGGTTTTCTCTGACCAGGCAGACCCAGACGTCATGCCCATCAATTATTTGTTCAGGTCAGAAGAAGAAATGCCCGAAAGAGAGCAGGAGGCCTTGTCCCTGTGCAGGGGAAAGGTATTAGACGTAGGGGCAGGGGCAGGCTCTCATGCTTTGGTGCTGCAGCAGAAGGGTTTGTCTGTGACGGCTCTCGAGATTTCTGAAAAAGCCTGTGACGTGATGAAAGCCCGTGGGGTAGAAAACGTGATGTGCGGTGATTTTTACACCCTTGACCCGAAGCCTTTTGACACGCTGCTGTTGCTCATGAACGGCATAGGGTTGGCGGGAACTCTGGACCGTTTGCCTCAATTTTTGCAAACCTGTAAAAACTGGTTGGCCCCGGGTGGGCAGGTTCTGCTGGAGTCTTCAGATATTTTGTACCTCTATGAAGAAGAAGACGGTTCTGTTCTTGTAAATTTAAACGGAAGCTACTACGGTGAACTCACCTATGTCATGCAGTACAAAAAAGAGCAGACGGAACCCTTTCCCTGGTTGTTTGTAGACGTTGGTGTCTTGCAGCAGTACGCAGAAGAGGCCGGCTTTGAGGTAGAACTGATACGTGAGGAAGAGGACAGTCATTATCTGGCCCGGTTGAGTTTGAAGTAAGCGTTTTTGGGGTATTTTCATAAAAACAGGCCAAAAACGCTTACCTATTGGTGCCCCATGGTATTACCCTTTTAGAATCCCAAAATTCTTAAAGAGATAGCATGACAGTGCCAGCCACTATACCCATTCCGGTCAGTTTCTTAGACAACGTACCTACCCCAACTGTCTTGGTGGAGCAGACGGGCCAACTGGTGTACAGCAACATGGCGGCCCAGAAGGAATTTGGCTGGCCCGCAAAACAGAAAACCGGCGAAACGGTGTTTGCTCTTTTACCAGGAGGTCATGGTCAGCAACTGCAAGAGGCAATTCTTCACGTAAGCCCACAGGGAAAAAGCGAAGTGCAACTGACCGGCATCTCTTCTAAGGGGACGTCTACTTGTACAGTTTCCATTATTGCGCATCCGGTAGATAGCCCGTATTATTATCTTCTTTCCTTTCTAGACAACCAGCATTCAAAGAAGAACTCAAAACGAAAATCAGCCCAAGCCGCCCCTGAATCCTATACCCAAGAGGAGGCGTTGCTTCACCACTCGGCGTTTGTGCGGCACAGCATTGACGGGTTGTTTGCGTTTGACCAGGAGATGCGGTACACCCTCTGGAACCCGTACATGGAAGACCTGACCGGCAAACCCAGAGACCAGGTAGTGGGCAGAAGAGTAACCGAGGTGTTTCCCTATTTTGAGACTACCACAGAGTATGCATTTTTTCAAGAGGCCCTTAAAGGCGAATACTTTCAAGTAAAGCGCCGACCGGCGCATCATGCAGAGCGGTTTCATGACGGGTATCTGTTTCCCTTGCAAGACGGCCGGCAAGAAACGGTGGGTGCCATGTGCATTCTGCATGAAGTGACGCAGCAAGTATTGGCTGAAGAAGAGGCGCAAAGAAAAGACCAGTTGCTGCAGGAGGCGCAGACGCTGGCGCAAACTATCCTGAGCAACAGTCCGGTGTCTATTTTCACGTTTGTGGGGCATGACCTTCTCATCACCTCCTGGAACCCCTCCATGGAAAACCTGTCTGGCATAGCGGCGCAAGACATTATAGGCAAATCTGCCTTTGACTTTTACCCAGACTATCGTTCCTCTCCCATTGTCGCTCAACTGGCCAGGGTCTTGCAGGGAGAAACCTTGCAAATGATGAACCACGTGAGCAAAGACGGGAAGCGGGTCCTTAATATTTATGTTAGGCCCCTTCTTTCCAACCAAGGTGCCGTTACGGGCGGCGTAGGGCACATCCAGAACGTGACGGAGCAATTCCAGCTGGAGAGAAAGAATGCGCTAGCCGCTCAAGAAAAGCAACTGGCCGTTCTACAGGCCGTGCTGCAAACCCAGGAAGAAGAGAAAAAACGCATGGCCGAAACCCTGCACAACAACCTGGGGCAATTGCTCTATGGCACCGGCATGCAACTAAAACAGTACCTGGCCTCCCAGAAACTTACTAAAAAGCATCAGCAGTTTTTGGAGCAGATAGAAGGTATGGTGACAGAGGCCATCAAAGACACCAAGCGGATAGCGTTTGAGCTAATGCCCTCCCTGCTTCAGGATTTTGGTTTGGCCGTGGCTCTGGAAGAACTTGCCCTTAAAATTGCGCCGGCAACCGTCCAAGTGAGGGTGTCTGTAGAGGTGGGGGACAAACGCCTTTCTTCCAAACTAGAAATCTGCCTGTACCGGATTGTTCAAGAACTGCTTAACAACGCCATTAAACATGCTCAGGCTAAGCAGGTGGCCATTCACTTACAAAGAAACGGCAAGATGCTGGAGGTATTGGTAGAGGATGACGGCCTAGGCTATGTGCACGCGTCACGCCCTAAGAAAAGCGGCACAGGTTTGGTCACAATTCAAAACAGGGTGAACGCCCAGCGGGGTACCTGGTCCGTCATTTCTCAGCCGGGCAAAGGAACCAAGAATCACATCCTGCTTCCCTTAAAAAAGTAGGGACTTAGTCTAAATTTGAGGGGTCTGTCGTTTCCCGGACAAGTAGCTGCATATACCGGTCAAGGCCCAGCATCTGCAAAACGTAAAAAATATCTGGGCAAAGGTCTGCCAGCGTGAGCGAAATCTTTCTATCCTCAAAATATGGGAGATAGGCCATCAGCATACCTATTCCTTTACTGGAGAAGGTAGAGAGTTGTGCGCATTGAAAGACAATGTGCCTTTTGCCACAAATGCTGGCTTTCTCTAATGCCTCTTCAAAGAGAGGGGTGGTTTTGGCAACCAGAAATCCTTGCAAGGTGACTGTCAAAAAATCCTGCTCTTCGTTGTACAAAATCACCAGCATAATGCAAAATTACCTAAGCCCCCGCCTACAAGAGGCCTAGAAGGGGCATAGCCGTATGGTTTCCTTTATTTAGTTTTTCAAAAGCTAATATAGGGGGCTCATGGAAATCAATTGATTGATAGAATACTTAATTTTAGATAGGTATAAATACGTAGCCATCCTTTGATGCCTTTTTGATGCCATGTAACATGGTGATTCTTAAGTATCTATAAGGAAGCCAACGGGGAGGAGGGATTTAGAAACTTTATCTTAAAAATATACAATTTGCGGATGGTAGAGATTATCTATAATATAGGGCTGTTTAGATATAAAAGCCGTTGTTGCCCCCTACAATGTCGGTTGTTCATTTGTATATAATATTTAATGAAAACCAAGTACAAAGTAATTCTCACCGATGATCATACCATTATACGGGACGGCATAAAAGCACTCTTGCAGGATGATCTGGACATACAAGTGATAGGGGAGGCGTCCAGCGGGGAAGAACTGCTGTTCTTGTTGCCCTCTACCCCCGCAGACGTGGTAGTGCTGGACATTAAAATGCCGGGCATGGATGGCTTTGAGACAGCCACTCAGGTAAAGTCCCTGATGCCCACCACCCAAGTATTAGCCCTGACCATGATGGACCATGAGCATTACATCATGCAGATGCTCAAGGCCGGTGCCAACGGGTATCTTTTAAAGAGCGTAGGCAAACGCGAACTGGCGCATGCCATCAAGACCGTAGCCAACGGCGGTGCCTACATAAGCACAGAAATTGCCTTAAACTTACTGCACAAGTACTGTAGCCTGGAGGCGCCCAAGTCACAGGAACAACAGTCCCAAGACTCAGGGGCAGACTTGTCAAAGCGCGAGCTAGAAGTCCTGAATTTAATTGCAGACGGTCTTACCAATAGTGAGATTGCAGAGAAACTATTCACCAGCAAACGCACCATAGAAACCCACCGTCAGAACCTGCTGGAGAAAACCCAGACCAAAAACACAGCCTCTTTGATTACTTATGCCTTCAGTAAGGGAATTTTAAAGCCAATGGTTTAACGGGCTATCACTTCCACGGTATCTGCTACCACCTCAGTATCACTTTTCCAAAACCTGAAGACGTGCTTGCCCACCGTGGTAGGCTTGAAGTTAATGGTGTATATGCTCCGGCGGGCTTGGGCCGTGCACACAACGTCCTGTCCTTCTTCTGGGTACGCTGCGTATATTTTGATGGTGGTGATGGTGGTGTTAGGCTTATTAGGTTCCGGCACCGTGCTAGAATCTCTCATGGCAAACCTACCACAACCATTGCTTGGCTGGTAATACACCTTTAAAAACAAGGTAGTGTCTACTTTAACTTTGCCCGCCGGAAAATTTGCAGTGCTGTCAGCAGGCACCGGTTTTATAACCTCCACCAAGTCGGCGGTTTCTGTGCAGGCACTGGTGGCGGCTGCTAACCCAAGTATGGCGCTAAACACCAAGAGATTTCTTTTCATAGGTTTCGTTTTTGGCGTCTTTTGACAAAATCAGGCAAAAAACGCCTGAAAGCACAAGAGCCGCCCATCATAAAACGGCCGGCTCTTGTGCACTAGTATACGGGTTTGCCTACGCTTTGGCGTACGTCACCGATTTTACGGCCTCAATTACGCGCTGTACGTTTGGCAGAGATGCTTCAATCAAAGTAGGCGCATACGGCAACGGAACGTCGCGGCAGGTAACGCGTTTTACTGGAGCGTCTAAGTAGTCAAAGGCGTTGTGCTGGATGTTGAAGGCAATCTCTGAAGAGATAGACGCCAACGGCCAAGCCTCTTCTACTACTACCAGGCGGTTGGTGCGCTTCACAGATTCAATGATGCACTTGTAGTCAATAGGACGAACCGAACGCAAATCAATCACCTCAGCCTCTACACCGTCTTTGGCTAGTTCTTCAGCGGCTCCCAGGGCAATCTTCATCATCTTCCCGAAGGAAACAATGGTCACGTCCTTGCCTTTGCGCTTTACATCGGCTACGCCAATCGGGATAAGGTATTCTTCTTCCGGAACTTCGCCTTTGTCACCGTACATCTGCTCAGACTCCATGAAGATCACTGGGTCATTGTCACGGATGGCGGTCTTTAAAAGGCCTTTGGCGTCATAGGGGTTAGAAGGAACCACCACTTTCAAGCCTGGGGTGTTGGCGTACCAGTTCTCAAAGTTCTGAGAGTGCTGGCTGGACAACATACCTGCGCTACCGGTAGGGCCTCTAAACACCATTGGGCAAGAGTACTGACCACCCGACATGGACATCATCTTAGCAGCAGAGTTGATCACCTGGTCAATGGCTACCAAGGAGAAGTTGAAGGTCATGAACTCTACAATCGGACGTAGTCCGTTCATAGAAGCGCCCACGCCAATACCGGCAAAGCCCAGCTCGGCAATAGGCGTGTCAATCACGCGCTCCGGCCCGAACTCGTCCAGCATGCCTTGGCTTACTTTATAGGCACCGTTGTATTGGGCTACTTCCTCGCCCATCAGGAACACCTTTGGGTCGCGGCGCATTTCCTCTGACATTGCTTCACGCAATGCTTCTCTGAATTGTATAGTACGCATGTTAAGTGGTTTCTACGTCAGTATAGGTTGTAAAATTAAGACTTGCCGCCTAAATAAAAAAACGAGGGGGCAGGTTAGGGCCGTCAAATCTCAGGTTCTTCCGTTTTTGGCCTGTTTTCTAGGAAATAAGCCAAAAACGACGCTTTTTATTTTTGGAATGCCGCGTTGAAAGCCGGCGTTTTGTGGTAGTCCATGAACTCCAGGTCCTCAATGGCTTTGCCCGCCAAGTCTGCATCTGCCTGAATGGCTTTCTTGAGGTGCTCTGTGAGCTGAGGCTCATTCTTGGTTCTGGCTCCCATCACGGCCAACAAATAGTGCGTGGTAGCATCATTGGGCTGTTGGTCCAGGACTTTTTGGGCCAGCTTGGCGGCGTCTTCATAATTCTCCTTCAGGAAGTAGAGCAGGGCGCGGTTGTATTGCGCGGCGTAGCCATCTCCGGCGTAGGCCAGACTGCCGGCGGCATCGTCATATTGTCCCACCTCTAGTTCAAGGGCGGCCTTGTCTGTAAAAACCTGTTGCAAGACGGGCAACGGGCCGCCCAGCTTCACGCTGTAATTGTAGCTGTGCAGGGCTTCCAAGTGGTCTCCGTGCTGGTGGTGGGCAATGGCCAGGTTGTAAAACAGCTGGGCCGTGGGCTGACGGTGCGCGGCGTACCTGAAATTGAGGATGGCGTTCTCCAGCAGCGTTTGCTTTACTTTTGGTTTCAGTTCTTTCTGCGCCTGCTCCAGGTAAATCATGCCCAGGTTGTTCAAGGCGCGCCATTGCATGTGGGTGGCCACGGCCACCTCGTACATCTTTTTCTTTTCGGCTAGCAGCGGGGTGAGGGAGGCGGCGTACTGCATCTCCTCAGGGGTGAGGGCGTCAGTGCCTAGTTTGTTCTCTACAATTTTGCGGGCCGTCAGGTAAATCTCGTAGTCTTTACGTGGATTGGGAATGTAGTCCACGGCCACCTCGGCGTAGCGCAACACCGGGTACACGTACATTTCCAGGTATTCAAACGAGGGGAGTTTTTGAAGCATGGCCTCCTTTTCCTTGAAAGAGCCTTCGCCGTTCACTATCTCTAGAATCTCATTGACCTGGTCCTTAGGTAAAGCAGATGTCTGTACCCGTCCTAAAAAGGAGTCCCAGTGCTGTTGCAGGGAACGCACGTTGAACTTGACGGTTTTGGTGTCATTTACATATGACTCGGTCTCAAACTTTTGCTTGATATACCGCTCCAGGGCCACCGCCCGGCGGGCCGCCAGGTTGCGCGCCGAAGCCTCTTCGGCGTCTGGGGAGTGGGCGCCCAAAATGTCTACCCGCTTGGTTTTCTTGTTAGACAGAATGAAATCATCCAGTAGCTGCAAATTGTTACCGAAGCCGTGTTTGAGCGTAGCCAATCCCTGGTCAAAATAGATGGTGAATTTTAAGGGCTCAGTGCTTTCGTTCTTATACTCGCCGGGTATGTACTCGGCGCCAAATGCGTGTTTGACCAAACTAGGCGTGGTTCTGATGCCGGGTGCCAACGCAACTGGTTTGGTGTAGCGAATCCTGCCTTTGGGATTGGTGAGCACGCCTTGCGCCATCAGCTGACCGCGGGCCTTGGAAGGAGTGAATGGGAAACTGAACGACCGTTGCAAATACGCCTTGCCAGCCTCAAAATTATACTCGCCAAAGTCATAGGGGAGGGAGCCTACATGGTCTTGGGTGCCTTTGTCCGTCTTGTAATAGATGCGTATGCCGTAGCGGTAGTCTTTCTTGAGCAGGCTTTGAGGCACCTCAGCTCTTACTTCTACCGGCACCTCCTGGCCCCGCGTCATCAAGACCTTAGGTTCTACGGTGAGGGTTTGTTGCCGCTCCAGCTTTTTCACTAGTCTAGGAAAGGTACAGGCGTTGGCCAGACACAATAAGAGGAACACCAGAACAGTTGATAGGGAGCGGGTAACGGACTTGGGCATATCTAAAGTTAAGGAAAATCGTATAACACGGCTTACAGCGTTAGGTAAAGGTACTCTATTGCGCCTTTTGCCGTGGATTTATTGACGTTTGGCTGTAAAATTATTTATATTAGGCACCCTAATTCTCTTACCATGAAACAAGTGCAGTATTTCTTAGAAAGCCAAGCCTTTGGAGTGTGTACGAAACTCGGGGAGAAGCTGGGCTTTGCCACCAGTAGCATACGGCTTTCCTTTATCTATCTTTCCTTCCTAACGTTCGGGTCACCGGTGATCGTCTATTTGATCATGGCCTTCTGGCTGAACGTGCGCAAGACGCTACGCCGGGAGCGTAGCACCGTCTGGGACGTCTAGCGCGTTAAACGTCTTTTTGCCCTTAACAAAATATTGCCACACCACGCTTTTGCGGTACCAACCAGTCAATTGCGTGGTTTCTTTTTTAAGGGGGTAGGCCGCGCGTTTTTCTTTCCAATAGATGTTCTTCTGTGCGAAGAACTCTTGGTGCGCATCCCAGATGGCTTGCACTTGCTTAAACTGACCCTTCAATAAAAACTGCACTGCCGCCACGCCGTCCAAAATCAACCTGGTTAGCAAGACCCGGTTTACTTCTTTTTCTGACAGGTTTTTATACAACAGCGCCACGCCGTTTCTAAAATTGAGAAAGGTCTTTCTAGGATTGGCTTTGGGTAGGGTGCCGCCGCCCACGTGGTACACATGGCTTTCGCCTTGGTAGTAAATCTGGTAGCCCAGGTTCTGCAGACGCCAGCACAGGTCAATTTCTTCCATGTGCGCGAAGAAGGCTTTCTCTAACCCTTGGGCCTCATGGTAGGCACTGGCCCGCACCATCATGCAAGCGCCCGTGGCCCAAAAGACAGGACGGGTATCATCATACTGGCCCAGGTCTTCCTCCACGGTGTCAAACAACCTACCACGGCAGAAGGGATAGCCATACGCGTCTAAAAAACCACCGGCCGCACCGGCGTACTCAAAGTGCATGCGTTGGTAATAGGATCTTATTTTGGGCTGGCAGGCGGCAATCTTGGGGTTGGACTCTAGTAAAGCCACCAAAGGCGTCAACCAGTTGGGCGTCACTTCCACGTCTGAGTTGAGGAGGACGTAATACGTGGCCTTTACCTGTTGCAAGGCTTGGTTGTAGCCCTCGCAGAACCCGAAGTTCTCTGGCAGCACAATCTGCCTGACCTGCGGAAAATTAGCTGTGACATATTGCACAGAGTCATCTGAGGAGTCATTGTCCGCGACGATGACCTCAGCGTCTGGGCTGTGCTCCAAAACGTTGGGTAAAAACTGTTCTAACCAGCGGCGGCCGTTCCAATTTAGAATGACCACCGCCACGGTAGGTTTCTTATAATCCAAAGCCGCTCAAGTCTAAGCCAGGGATATTAGGGAGCATCCCCGAAGTGTGTTTTTTCAATTCCTCTTGTGCCTTTTCGCCGGCGTCTGCCAGGGCCTTGTTCACGGCGGCCACCACCAGGTCAGACAACATTTCGCGGTCTTCTGGCTTCATGAGAGTCTCGTCTATCTCAATCTTCAAGATGCGCTTTTCGCCGCTGGCCGTGGCCTTTACCAAGCCGCCGCCCGCCTCTGCTGAGACCGTGATGTGCTTCAGGTTTTCCTGGGCCTCTTTCATCTTGGCCTGCATTTCCTTCACCTTGCCCATCATTCCCATCATATCAAACATAGCTTCTCCTTTCTATTTAGTGGATAGGTAGAGGATCTCCACCTTAGATTTTTATTAACGCGAAACAGCTTTCCAGGGATTTTCCTGCGCTGCCTCTACTGCCAAAAGTACAGCCAAAGCCAAAGATTTCAAACGTAAAGTGAAATTCCGTTTTTGACCTGATTTCCGGGAAATAGCCCAAAAACGACTAACGCACCAAAGTCACCGGTCCGCTTTTGCTGAGCCGCTGACCGTTCACGTCTACGGCCTCAAACCGGTACAAGTAGGTGCCGGCCGGGGCTGGTTTACCTTGGTAGGTGCCGTCCCAGCCCTGCCTGAAATCCTTGCTCTCAAACACCACCTGGCCCCAGCGGTTGAGCACCTGCAACTCAAACTTGCTTGCAAATTTGCCTATGGCCTTGAACGTGTCGTTGAGGCCGTCCTGGTTTGGCGTAAACGCATTTGGGAAGTAGAACTGAAAGGCCTGTTCTACGCTGGCCGTGTTAGAGTAACTTTGGTAAGTTGCGTTTCTGGCCTTGGATAAAATACGGTAAGTAAGGCGCTGGAAACGGTCCTGGAGTTGCACATCTACATAGCCTTGACCGGTGACTGGCGTGCTCCAGTAAACTGAGCCTTGCTCATCCAGCAGTTCTAAGGTCTGGCTTTCAACGCCCTCCGGAAAACCTTCATACGCCGACCAACTCAATTTTACCTGACCATTCTGTTGCCGCTCGGCGGTAAGGATGGCCGGGCATGCGGTGTTACTTCTGGCAGAGGTGAGGCTACAAGAGTCTGCGTAGGTGGTTTGATAGCAGGGCCTGGCGGTTAAGGTTGGCAAAGTGGCGTCTACCGCATTTTTGGCTTGTTTTTCAGAAAGTAGACCAAAAACACCGTTGTTCAGGTTTCGGTAAATGCTTTGCTCCTTAAACGTTTCCTGGGCAGGGATAAAGGATTCTACCTGTACCTGGTTCTGCAGATTGAAGCTCACCAGCAGGAAAGGCGCCGCCGGTGGGGTGGTACCGGTTGTCACGATTTGCACGGGCAGGGAGATGCTTTGGCTTCCATTATTCAGCAAGGCCACCAATTGGTAAGTATAGGTTCTTCCGCAGGCCACCTGGGCGTCTGTGAAAGTAGTTTGAGTGCCTAGAAGATTTTGATAGAGTTGCCCCCCGCGCAGTAACTGGTAGTTAACCACGCTGCCAGGGCTAGGATTGGCCGTCCAGGTGATTATATTTTGGCGGTCTCCGGCAGTGACTTGCAATCCTTGCGCACAGACCATGTTGGAGATAATGTCCTCCTGCCCGGTGCACACATTAATCACACGCACCCTAAAACATCCAGAGACAGATAGTAGAGTAATTGAATGCGAGCTTTGGCCTACCGGCACCCGCGCCAGCGTGGTGACCGGAGAGAACGTGCCATTAGCGGCGGCGGCTTGTTCCACCACCAAGTCATTTATGGCGCTCGCTTGAATCTGTAGTTGAATCCCGTTGGATTGGAGCACCAATTTCTGAATGACCGGCGGGGAGGAGGGAACGGCGGCTTTTACTTCAAACGTTCGTTCACAGAGCGTGCTGCTAACGTTCTTGAGCTGGGTGACGGTATAAGTGCCGGGCGCAGTAAAGGTAAACGACGTTTGCTGGGCATTGAAGTCCAGGCCGTTGCTCTTGTCAAAATCGTAGTACTCGGTGCCGCCCGTGGTATTGTCTTTAAACGTAATGCGCTGGCCTACGCAAAAAGTCTCTACTACCTGGTTCTGTTCATTGTAGGCTAAAAAGCATTGGGCTTGGGCATTGAACGCCCAGCCACAGAAAAAGAACAGAATCAGGAGAAGGTTTCTCACGCTATAATTTCTTGAAACGGAAACTGCCGAATAAACTGCACACTCAGCTGAATATCATCATGCAACACGCGGTCTTTCTCCAGCACAGGCACCTGCGTCCTGTAGGCTTCTAAGACGCGTTCCAAGGCGGGAGAGGTGCGCGCCGGTCGTCTGAACTCCATGGCCTGCGCCGCCGTCATCAATTCAATGGCCAGCACACGCTCCACATTTTCCAGCACTTTGTACGCTTTGGTGGCGGCGTTGGCGCCCATGCTCACGTGGTCTTCTTGTCCGTTGCTGGAGACGATGGAATCCACGCTGGCCGGGGAGCACAATTGCTTTGTCTGACTAACGATGGACGCCGCCGTGTATTGCGGAATCATCAACCCCGAGTTAAGCCCCGGGTTAGAAACCAGAAAATGCGGCAATCCGCGCTGACCAGAAATCAATTGGTACGTGCGGCGTTCTGAAATGCTTCCCCACTCTGCCAGGGCAATGCTGAAGAAGTCCAGCGCCAAGGCCAAAGGCTGCCCATGGAAATTGCCGCCAGACAAGATTAAATCATCCTCCGGGAAGATGTTCGGGTTGTCCGTCACCGAGTTCATCTCGGTGGTAATGACCTGCTCCACGTAGGCCAAAGCGTCTAAACTGGCCCCGTGCACCTGCGGCACGCACCTAAAGGAGTAGGGATCCTGGACGTGCTGTTTGGGCTGCTGTTGCAACTCGCTTCCGGCCAAGAGGTGGAGAATAGTAGCCGCTGACTGGCGTTGCCCACTGTGCGGACGCACCTGATGGATGTGCGGCTGGAACGGGTCTGCTTTTCCGTCGAAGGCTTCCAGAGACAGCGCGGCTAAAACGTCGGCGGCGGCGGCAATCTGACGGGCACGTAGGCACAATAAAACACCATAGGCATTCATGAACTGGGTACCGTTCAATAGCGCCAAGCCTTCCTTGGCCTGCAACTGAATTGGGTCCCAGCTGAAGATGTCCAGAATTTCATGGCCCTTCAGTTTAAAGTCCTGAAAACGCACTTCGCCCAAACCTAACAAAGGCAGACACAAATGCGCCAAGGGAGCCAAATCACCACTGGCGCCTAGAGAACCTTGTTGGTAGACGACGGGGAAAATTTCTCTATTGTAAAAGGAAATCAACCTGTTCACGGTAGCTAGTTGCACGCCGCTGTGCCCGTAGGACAAAGACTGTACCTTGAGCAGGAGCATGATTTTCACCACTTCGGCGGGTACCTCGTCCCCGGTGCCGCAGGCGTGGGACATCATGAGGTTACGCTGCAGTTCTTCCAGGCTGTCGTGGCCAATGATGGTGTTGCACAAAGACCCGAAGCCCGTGTTAATGCCGTACACCGGCGCCTGCGACCGCTCCAGCCGCTGTTGCAAGTACTCAAAACAGTGCGTGATGCGTTGCTCCGCATCCTGTGACAGGGCCAAGGACATGTTGCCGCGCAAAACCTGGCTTATTTGTGCTAAGGAAAACGGGGCCGCCGAAATCAGGTGTTGCTCAGGCATTAGGCAGAAAAGTAGGTTTGTAGATGGTCAATAATCTCAGTGAGGCTTAAGCGGTGCTGTTCGCCGGTACGCATGTTGCGCAGGTTGAGCAGGCTGGTTTCCATTTCCTCAGAACCAATCAACAACACAAACGGAATCTGCTTCTGGTCAGCGTACGTCATCTGCTTTTTGAGCTTGGTAGAATCTGGGTAGAGCTCCGTAGAAATGCCCATGGTTCTAAGTGCCTGCAAGACCGGCAGGGAATAGCGCATAGAGGCCTCGTCAAAATTGGCTATGAGCACCTGCGTGATGGTCTGACTACCTTCGGGGAAGAGGTTTAATTCTTCTAGCACATCAAAAATACGGTCCACGCCAAACGAAAAGCCCACGCCCGACACGCCCGGCAACCCGAACATGCCCGTGAGGTTGTCATACCGGCCACCACCACTTATGGAGCCCATCTGCACGTTGTTAACCTTCACCTCAAAAATACAACCGGTGTAGTAAGATAGGCCGCGGGCCAGGGTCACATCCAACTGTAATTTGGCCTGTTTTACTTCTAGGCTTTCCAGATAACTTAACATGCTTCTGATGTCCTGCAAGCCGCGTTTCCCTTCGTCAGAGTTCTGCAAAAGCGTATCCAACTGCGGAAGCAAATCAGCTACATCGCCGCTCAAACCTAAGACAGGTTGCAGGTTGGTAATGGCCTCTTGCGTGAAGCCTTTTTGCAACAACTCCTGGTTCACGGCGTCCTGGCCAATCTTGTCCAATTTGTCAATGGCCACGCACAGATCCGCTTCGCGGCCGTTGGCGCCAATGGCTTCGGCTATACCGGCCAATAAGCCGCGGTGGTTGAATTTGATGGTGAAATCATCCAAGCCCAGGGTGCTCAACACCTCGTCCATCATGAGGATGATTTCGGTCTCGCAGAGCAGGGAATTAGTGCCTACCACGTCGGCGTCGCACTGGTAGAATTCGCGGTAACGGCCCCGCTGCGGACGGTCGGCGCGCCAAACAGGTTGGATCTGGTAACGCTTGAACGGGAAGGCCACCTCGTTGCGGTTCATGACCACGTAGCGCGCAAACGGCACGGTGAGGTCATAGCGAAGGGCTTTCTCTGATATTTTTGGGGTGAGCGGCTTGGAGCCATTCTCCAGGTCCTGCGCCGTAATCTTGCTGGCATAGTCACCGGAGTTGAGGATCTTGAAAATAAGCTGGTCGCCTTCATCGCCGTACTTGCCGGTTAAGACAGACAGGTTTTCCATGGCCGGCGTCTCTAGCGGCAGAAACCCGAATTTCTCAAACGTGCGCTTGATGACGGAGAAGATATAATTACGTTTCACCACCGTGGCCGGACCGAAATCACGGGTGCCTTTGGGGATGGATGGTTTGTCTTTGCTCATGGGTAAAATGGGTAAGTCCGCGAAGATAGCAAAAACCAATGAGTTGGCAGGAAGGGCAGGAGAGAAGCTAATAGGAAATCGTTTTTGACCTATTTTCCGGAAAACAAGCCACAAACGAAGCTGCTTTTAAAAAAGGCCAAAGGGTAGCTTTACCTGTGAGTGAGCCGGATTTAGTACCTTCACGTTCCAAAATTGAATTTGAATCGCCATGACGTCTGTTTCGCTTTCTTGCTACATTCTTACCCACAACAGCCAGGAGTATCTGGAGCAAGTGATTGCTCCGCTGCAGTACGTAGTGGATGATCTGGTTTTCATAGACTCTGGCAGTACCGACAGAACCAAAGCCATAGCCGAGCAGTATGGTGCTCGGTTTGTATACCGGCCGCTGGACAACTTCAAGAACCAGCGCAACTTTGGCTTGGAACAATGCCAGCACACATGGGTCTTAAGTCTAGATTCTGACGAGGTGCCTGACCAAAGTTTAGTGGATGCTCTGCGAATATTTAAAGAGACGGCAGGCACTACTAATATTCAAGCGTTAAAAATTCAGCGTAAATGGGTGGTGATGGGGCAGGAGGTGCAGACGTTTTATCCTATCAAGAGCCCAGACTTCCCGCTAAGGTTGTTCAGGAAAGACGTGGTCAACTTCAATGACCGCAGCAACATGGTGCATGAAACCCCCAGCGGGCATGAGCGTGAAGCTACCTTAGACGGATTCGTGCTTCATTACACGTTCAACAAAGTAGAAGACCTCTACAGGAAGCTGAACCTCTACACGTCCATTGCCGCGCAAGACATGGCCGCGAGGGGCAAGAAAGCTACTTGGGAAAAGATACTGTTCAGTCCGTTTGCCGCCTGGGTGAAATGGTACCTCATCAAACAAGGATTCAGGGATGGAGCCGTGGGCTGGGTCTTAGGCCAGTACGCATATGATTACACCTTGCAGAAATACTTGAAATTGAGGTTCGATCTAAAGCAGAAGTAAATCCGTTTTTGGCCTGTTTTCTGGTAAATAGGGCAAAAACGGAATTCCCATTAAACAGCAGAGGCGCCTACTTAGGCGCCTCTGCTGTTTATATTAAATCTCGGTGAGATCGTCTTCCTTTTGGTGGAGCCAGCTTAGGTTGTACAAGTCCTTCCGGCGGTCTCTCAAGTTACGCACGCTGCCGGTGGTGTTCAGATCTTTGAGTAGGTCCAAGTCTAGGTCGGCGATCAAGGTCATCTCGGTGTTAGGCGTAGCTTCTGCAATGATGGCATCGTGCGGAAAGGCAACGTCTGAAGGAGAGAATACCGCTGATTGTGAGTACTGGATGTCCATGTTCTCCACGCGGGGCAAGTTGCCCACGCTACCCGTAATGGCCACGTAGCACTCGTTCTCAATGGCGCGGGCCTGGGCGCAATGACGCACGCGCAGATACGCGTTCTTCGTATCTGTCTGGTACGGCACAAACAAGATTTTCATCTCCTGGTCAGACAGCATACGCGCCAGTTCTGGGAATTCCACGTCATAGCAAATCAATATGCCAATCTTCCCGAAGTCGGTGTCAAAGACGTTGAGCTTGTTGCCGCCGCGCATCCCCCAATAGTGGGCTTCGTCTGGAGTCACGTGCAGTTTGTACTGCTTGTCATAAGTACCATCTCGGCGACATAAGTAGCTTACATTGTGCAACTTGTTGTCAATATACTCAGGCATGCTGCCCGCAATGATGTTGATGTTATAAGACAAGGCCAAGTGAATCAGCTTCTCCCGGATCCCGTCTGTATAGTCCGCTAGTTTTCTAATGGCCGCTGATGGGGATTTCTCATCCGTCAAGGCCATCAAAGGCGCGTTGAAGAACTCAGGGAACATGACCATGTCTGCCTTGTACGAGCTCACCGTGTCCACGAAGAACTCCAACTGTTGCTCAAAGTCTTCCAAGGAGGTCATCTGGCGCATCTGCCACTGAATCACGCCAATACGTACCACCTTTTTGGTACCACCCACTAGCTTTTCCTTCTCCTCATAGTAGACGTTGATCCACTCCAACAGAGACGCGTAGGCCTTGGACTCCTTGTCCTGCGGCATATAGCCTTTGATGATTTTCCTAACGTGGAATCCGTTACTCAGCTGGAAGGTCAGGATAGGGTCATAGATTTCCTTGTTGCGGACCTGTTCAATGTACTTGCCCGGCGTCATCTTATCTGAATGCTCCTTATAGCCCGGTATACGGCCACCCAGGATAATACCGCGCAGGTTCAGGTTTTCGCAAAGTTCCTTGCGGGCATCATATAAACGACGGCCTAAGCGCAAGTTGCGGTATTCTGGATGTACAAACACATCCACCCCATACAGCGTGTCACCGTTAGGATCATGGGTGTCAAACTTACCGCCACCGGTAATCTGCTCATAGCTGTGTTTGTCACCAAACTCAGAATATTGGACAATGAGGCCCAATGCGGCAGCCACCACACGGCCTTTGTCTTCAATACACAACTGGCCATCTGGGAAGCGCTTTAACAGCGAGGAGAATTCTTTCTGGGTCCAGGAGCCGCCCAGGTTGGTGTAGACCAGCTCCATGATTTGTTTTACCTCCTTGTAATCGGCGGTGGTAAGCGGACGAAGTATTAATTTATGTTCGGTATTTTCACTCATAGTAAAGAAAGGTAATTAGCACAAAGTTACTGCTTTGCGTTGGGCGTTTCAAAGGTAACGCAATTTGCGCAGTTTCTGTTTTTGGCTTCTATTCTGGAAAACAGGCCAAAAACGACGAAGGCCCTTGTTGAGAAGAGCCTTCGCCTGAGAGGTAACGTTGATTTTTACACTTTAATTTCGGGGATGTCGCCTTCTACGATCAGCGTGCCCTCAGTAGCCGCCTGAATCTGTTCTACCGTCACGCCCGGTGCCCTTTCCAGTAACCGGAAGCCTTCTGGCGTCACGTCAATCACCGCTAAATCCGTTACAATTTTCTTTACGCAGGCCAAGCCGGTGATGGGCAGCGAGCATTTCTTCAGAAGCTTGGACTGGCCGTCCCGGGAGGTATGTTGCATGGCCACGATGATGTTCTTGGCCGAGGCTACCAAATCCATGGCACCGCCCATGCCCTTCACCATCTTGCCCGGAATCTTCCAGTTGGCTATGTCGCCGCGCTCAGAGACTTCCATGGCCCCCAATATGGTCAGCTGCACGTGCTCGCCTCTAATCATGGCAAAACTCTCTGCAGAGCTGAACAGCGCCGAGCCCGGCAAGGTGGTCACCGTCTGCTTGCCCGCGTTGATCATGTCTGGATCTACTTCATTCTCCGTCGGGAAAGGTCCCATGCCCAGCAAGCCGTTCTCAGACTGCAGGACCACGTTCATTCCCTCTGGGATATAATTAGCCACCAACGTGGGGATTCCTATACCCAAATTCACATAGAAGCCGTCTTCTACTTCCTGCGCTATTCTTTTTGCTATTCCGTGTTTATCTAGCATAATGTGCTAATTAAGAATGTGCTGATGTGTTAATTGTTTTTTGTGGAGGAAATAATTTTGGAAAGCAGTTTCTGCAGTTCTAATAATTTCTCCAACTTATCCTCAATATCAGGATAATGTTCACTGTGTTTGCAAAGCAAAAGCCAATACTCAGTTTCGTTGGCTTCTTTAGCTGCAATTTTGAGCTTATGAATAAAGTCAGCCCTGCTTTCTGCATGCTGAGCTTCCCAAACATTTGCACCTATAGAAGTCCCACTTTTCAAAAGTTGATTTGCCACTACATACTTGCGTAATTGTTCTAATGTCTCTGAGTAGACAACAATGGACAAAGCAAAATCAAAAGACTTCGCTACTATAGCGTTTCCTTTCCCTATTTCACGTTCCATTATTAATTCATTAACTCATCCGCTAGAAATAGCACATGAGCACATTAGACAATTAGCACATTACCGAGTAGTGCGTTGCTCAATGCGTTTCTCGTAGTCTTTGCCTTGGAAAATGCGTTGCACGTAGATGCCGGGCGTATGAATCATGTTCGGGTCCAGTTCGCCCACGGGTACCAGTTCCTCTACCTCGGCAATGGTGATTTTGCCGGCGGTGGCCATCATGGGATTGAAGTTGCGGGCCGTGCCTTTGTAGATGAGGTTGCCGGCGGTGTCGCCTTTCCAGGCTTTCACAATGGCGAAGTCAGCCTTCAGCCATTCTTCCATCAGGTACATTTTGCCGTGGAATTCGCGGCTTTCTTTGCCTTCACCTACTTCGGTGCCATACCCGGCAGGGGTGAAGAACGCGGGGATACCGGCTCCTCCGGCTCTAATGCGCTCGGCCAATGTGCCTTGCGGAATCAACTCCACTTCCAGCTCGCCAGACAATAGCTGCCGTTCAAATTCGGCATTCTCACCCACGTAGCTGGAAATCATTTTCTTGACTTGGCGTTTCTGCAATAATAGACCAATTCCGAAGTCATCCACACCGGCATTGTTAGAGATGCAGGTAAGGTCCTTCACGCCTTTTTTCAATAACTCTTGGATGGAGTTCTCTGGAATGCCGCACAAGCCAAAACCACCCAACATGAGAGTGGCTCCGTCTGGAATGTCCTGGCAAGCGGCCGCGGCGTCTTGTACTACTTTATTAATCATAAAAAGAAATATAGTATGAAGATGAGCAATCGTGTTTTAAAATAGGAATGTCGTTTTTGGCTTGGTTTCTGGAAAATAAGCCAAAAACGACATGCTTACGGCATGTCTCTGGAGCCCATGGCCCCGCCGAAGAAGGACATCAAAGGGTAGATAATCACCGCTGAGATGATAAACCAAATAGGATGAGGCAATAGATAGAAATTGGCGATACCAGCTAAGAGTAGTAGAATTCCTACTACAATAGCGTGGACCATTTTCTTGTTGGGTGCTAACCTTGCAGCCACCATGCCACCCAAGAAAGAGCCTAAGGCATAGGCCATTAAAACGAGCACAAGCGAACCCATAGGGGCATTGGCCATGTAGGCGCCCATGGCTTCGGGGTCTTGCAGGTTGACTTCAGAAGGAAGTGGGTAGACTTGTTGCGCGACCAGTTCTACCAAGAAAATAGTGATGAATCCCACAACTAATCCCGTAAGAACGGCAAGAATGCTTTTAACCATAGCCAAGAAGTTTAATGACAGTGAATCAGCAATGAGGGCTGCCTGCGCTTCTTCCTTATCGTGTAAGCCCGAGGTGAAGTTACGGATTTGCCAGATTTATCCTAACAGGTGTAAGGCAGATTCCTGGTCTTGGTGCAGTTGTTGGGTGAGCATTTCTAATCCGTCAAACTTCAATTCCGGCCGAATGTAGGCGATGAACAGAAGCGTGATTTCTTGGCCGTACAAGTCTGCGTTAAAATCAAAGAGATGGACTTCAATGGTCTGCTTGCCGCTGTCATCCACGGTAGGGTTCACGCCAATGTTGAGCATGCCCTTGTACTGGCCTTGCGGCGTGTTCACCAGAACGGCGTACACACCCTGCGCGGGAATGAGCTTAAGCGTATCTTTAACCTGCAGGTTGGCGGTTGGGTAGCCAATGGTGCGGCCCAGTTGCTTGCCTTTGACTACGGTGCCAGTGACGGTATAAGGCCGGCCCAAGTATTTGTGGGCGGTTTCTACATCGCCTTTCTCCAGGGCGGTTCTAATTTTGCTGGAGCTAACGCCCACTTCGTCAATGTCCTGTCGCGGAATCTCCTCCACGGCGAAGCCATAGCGACTGGCATTCTGCTGGAGGTAGTCAAAATTGCCTTCGCGGTTTCTGCCAAAGTGGTGGTCATACCCAATCACCAGTTTCTTGGTGTGCAGGGTGTTGAGCAGAATCTGCTGAATGTATTCTTCTGAGGATAGCTGGGCAAACTCTTTGGTGAAAGGTAGGATCAAGATGTAATCCACGCCGTAATTCTCCAGCGCCTCAATGCGCTCCTCAATGGTAGAGAGTAACCTAAGCGAGGTATCATTTGGGTTGAGGACGGTGCGCGGATGCGGCCAGTAGGTGAGCACCACGCTCTGGCCGTTGTGCTGGCGGGCAGTCTCTGTCAGGCGCGACAAGATTCTCTGATGACCCACGTGCACCCCGTCAAAGGTACCCGACGTCACCACCGCCTGCGGCAGCTCTGGAAAATCTTTTAGCTCCCTAATGACAATCATGCCGGCCCCAGTTGCTTTTCACGGAGTTCCTGTAATTGGTCTAAAGACATGGCATCTTCTACGCGGTATTCTCCAATACGGGTACGCACCAGTTCAGACAGATACGCACCGCAACCCAGCTTTAAACCAAAGTCACGGGCCAGGCTCCTGATGTAGGTTCCCTTGGAGCAAACCACCCTAAAAGACACCTGGTTGCCCTCAATGGCGGTTAAGTCAAAGGCTTTAATGGTGATGCGCTTGGATTTAATCTCAGCTTCGCCCCCACGACGGGCAATGTTATAGGCCCGCTCGCCGTTCACCTTCACCGCCGAATAAATAGGCGGCGTCTGGTCAATCTCTCCTAAGAAAGACGCGGCCGCTTCTTGAAGCATTTCTTCGGTGAGATGGTCTGTAGGAGAGGTGCTATCCACTTCGGTCTCTAGGTCAAAAGAAGGCGTGGTATGGCCTATGATGAATTTACCGGTGTACTCTTTTTCCTGTGCCTGAATCTCTTCAATGCGCTTAGTGAATTTACCGGTGCACATGATCAGCAAGCCCGTCGCCAAAGGGTCTAAGGTACCCGCGTGGCCAATCTTTTTAATCTTAAGCGCGAACTTGGTTTTCTTGACCAGGTCAAAAGACGTCCAGGTCAAAGGCTTGTTAAAGAGCAGGATGGCTCCCGCCTCAAAATCATAGGGTGCTTCTTGCATTATACCAACTGTATGTCAATGCCCATGGCTAAGAGCAACAAAATGATCAAACCAACTACAATACGGTAATAGCCAAACAGCTTAAAACCGTATTTGGTCAAGAAGCCTACAAAAAACTTGATAGCCGCCATGGCTACCACAAACGCTACCACGTTTCCTACTAACAAGACTTGCCAGTCGTGGGTATTGATGGCAGCTAAACCAGCTTGAAACTTAGGAACGTTTAATGATACGATGTCAGAAATTTCCAGCTTCAGGAAGTCTGTTAGAACAGAGTACGTGGCTGCCGCCAGCATGGTAGGTACCGCCATAAAGAAGGAGAACTCGGCGGCGGTCTTGCGGGTCATGTTTTGCGTCAAACCGCCAATGATGCTGGCCGCCGACCTAGACACGCCAGGAATCATGGCAATGCACTGGAAGAAACCAATGATGAAGGCATTCTTGTAGCTAGGCGTAGTCACAGGATTCTCTACGTCTTTGAACCATTTGTCCACAAACACCAAGATAATACCCCCTAAGACCAAACTGATAGCCACTACCTCTACGCGCTCCAGCATGGCGTCTACTACATCTTTCAAGGCGAAGCCAATCAAGAGAGCAGGCACTACCGCTACCATCAGTTTTTTGTAAAAATCAAAGGAATTGATCCAGCGCTTCCAGTACAACACCACCACAGAAAGGATGGCACCAAACTGAATGGTGACGGTGAACATCTTGGTAAACTCAAAGGCACTAATGCCCATAAGGCTGGAGGCGATGACCATGTGCCCGGTAGAAGACACCGGTAAAAACTCAGTTAATCCCTCAATAATGGCCAGGATGATAGCTTGCCAAATATCCATCTAGACGTCTTTGCGTGGTTTAGCCAGGATAGCATAAAACTGGAACAGGAAACCCGCTACCAACACAATAGGGCCCAGGGTTAAACCCAGAAAACCGTAACCATACGGCTCCGTGTCTAGTGACATCAAAATGAAGCCAACGGCCATTATCACCAAGCCAATAATCATCAGCATGAAGTTGCGGCGCCCAAAGGCCGAAGAAGGGGACGTGTTGTTATTGTTTTCCATGAGGAAGAATATTTTAATAAAGATCGTCTAGGGAAGAGCGCAGGTATTTACGCACCGCGCGGTAAGAGCTAAAGAAGCCAATCACACTGCCCAGCACCAACAAGGTAGCCATGAGAATGAGAATCTGCTCATCGTTTCTCAGCAGGTAAAGCTCAGCAATCTGGCTGTAGGCGTACTGCAACAAACCCATTAACAGAGCAGAGGCAATTAAGCCACTAATCAAGCCCTGAATGGTGGCTCGGTTCAGATAAGGTCTTTGGATGAAGAAGGAGGTAGCGCCCACTAACTGCATGCTTCTGATCAAAAAACGCTGCGAGAAAAGCGCCAGTTTGATGGTGTTGTTGATTAAGATCATCACCACGAGCACCAGAATGGCCGCAAAAGAAAGCAAGATGATGCTCACCTTCTGCAGGTTCTCATTGATGGAATTGATCAGGCTCTCTACATACCCCACCTCATACACGCCTACGGTGTTCTGCAGGTCTTCCTGTATTTTCTTGAGTTGGGCAGAGGTGGCGTATTCTGGATTGATGCGCAGGATAAAGGCATCTCTTAAAGGATTCTCGCCCAAAAAGGTCAGGAAATCTTCGCCACTTTCATCAATGAACTCACGGGCGCCTTCCTCTTTGGAAAGGAAGGTTACCTGGGGCTTGCCGTTGTCCAGGGCAATGAATTCTTTTCTACTAAGGGTGTTTTTGAGTTTTTCTATCTCCAGCGGGGTAAGGTCACGCTCCAGGTACACCTGCACCTCCATGTTCTCCTTCACCAGGTTGAAAATCTCCTTAGCATGAATCAAAAGGACCCCAAACAGGCCAATGACAAACAGCGCCAGCGTGATGCTGAAGACCACCATGGCGTGCGGGTAAGCGCCCAGTTTTTTCTTTTTGGTATGTTGAAGGTGTTTTGCAGCCATAAGGGAGTATCCCGACAAAAATAGCAATTATTTCAAACTTAGCCGGAGCCCATGCCGTTTTTGACCCGTTTTCTGGAAAATAGGCCAAAAACGACTATTGCTTGACCGGCGGCGGAACAATGGGCCTTGGCGTGATATCATCATCTGTGATGACGGGCGTTTCGCGCTGCTGGGCGCGTTGGGCGCGGCGGCTCAGCCGCTTACGCCTGAACAATTCGCCAAACCGGTCAAAGTTGGCTTGGTGCAAAACGCTGACTGTTTGGCGGCTGGTGGCCGAAACGGCCTCAAAGTCGCGCGGCGTGGTTTCATAGGTAGCGCGCAGGCGCAACTGGCCGTTCTTACTCAGGTAGTATTCCAGGGACCAGTCACCGGTGGCCGTGCTTCTATTGCCGCCAGGTCTGTTGGCGTTGTTGTTATTAAAATTGCCTTCGCGGGTGATCTTAAGGCGGCCCTCCAGCAAGGTGTAGCTTAGACGCAACTGCACGTCATCCAGTACTTGGTTCTGTGACCCGCTTACCCCAATGTCTACTTCCAGGTTGGTGTCAATCTGAGACAGCCAGTAGCTTAACTGGTTTGAGAACAGTTCGCCCACAGAGGAGCCAATATCTGCCGTCCCAATCTGAAATTCATCTTTAGCCGATAAGCGCTTGAAGGCCAGCAAAGAGAACACCTGACGGTTGAGTTCCTGCTCATCATTCCTGATGTCACTCAGATACCCAGAAAGTAAAGTTTCCAGCGTGCCGGGTAGGTTATTAAATTCAAGGTTTAAGCGTACCTGGGGCGTAGTGAGAGGGCCATCCAGGTCCATTACGGCGGTAACCGGGTAGCGGACGGTCTGTTGAGCTTCCTGGCCCAAGATGGGTTGTAATGACACGCGCTGGGTGTAGGTGGCCGTGATGTCCAAGATTCCTTCCAGCGGGTCTCCGTTCCAGGTGACGGTGCCACCGGGGCGTACGTTAAATTCTTTGTTCACCAGACCCAGCATGGTAAAGTTGTAGCGTCCCTGCACAATCTCATAAGACCCAAACATGGCAAACTCGCCGCGGGTGTCAATGGTCATTTTAATGTTGCCTTTGCCTCGTCCCCTTATGATGTCACCGGTGCGTTCGTCAAAGATGAGTTCCAGGTAGGCATTCTCCGTGATGTCAAAGTCAAAGTTGAGGCGTATGCCAGACAGGTCTACTTTCTTCTGCACTAATGGTATGGCATTGGCCGTGCTGTCCGTGACGTTGCGGTTCACAAACGTGATAAAATTCTGCTTTTGTAAGGCAGCTTGATTGTCCAGAGGAATGGAGATGTTGGTGTTGTCCTCGCTTCTGGCGGTAATGTCAACCGTTAAATTGCTAGGTGCTCCAAACGCAGAGGCTGTACCCGTCGCGAAAGCCGTACCGTAATACATGGGGTTGTCTGCCTTGGTGGTGTTCAAGACCATAAACCTGGTAAAGCGCGCCTTCAGATCCAGGACCATGTTCTGGAATCCGTCATGGAAAATGCCCCCATTCAAGATGGCCGTGTTGTTGTAGATGTCTCTCAGACGAATGTTCCTGAAGGAGATGTCATCCTCACTAAAATACACTCTGTCTGCAAACGTGTAGCGGGTTTTGAGGTAGTTGAACATGAAGGAACCCTCCGAAACCAAGACAGATCCTTTAAGGATGGGCGCGTTTAGTTTGCCCATGATTCTGACCCGTCCGTCCATGGTGCCGCCCAGGTCTGACATGATGGTTTTCAGCAAGGGCTCCACCAGTTTTAGCTGTGCGTCATCCATCACCGCCAAAAGATCTAGCTGGTTGGCGGCGGCGCTGGGCGTGTAGGTACCGGTCACGTTGAGAACCTTCTGGGCGTCTCTGCTAATGCCCGCGTTCACTTCTAGCAGGTTGCGGCGGTTGTCCCAATTGGCCTGGCCGTCAATGTTGCCAATGTAGATCTTGTCCATCATGAAAGAATCTACCTGCACTACAGAAGACAAGCCCGGCTGATTGTAAATGTCCTGCAACGTGAAATCCCCGTTCAGGCGCCCGTCCAACTGGGTGGTGAGCAAGGGGTTCAGGTTCTCTAACCTAAAATTGGCAATCTTGATGTTTAACAAATCCTGCGGGTTCCTGGAAATGATCCCAAACAGGTTCACGCTCTGCGGACCATAAGACAGCGTCACGTTGTCAAACCTAATGCCGTTTCTGTTAAAGACAATAGTGTTGTTAGGAGAGATGGTCCATTCCTTGTTGAGGATGTTAATGTTAGACCGGTTAAAGACCATTTTTACGTCATTCCGCTCAAAGGCTACGTCCCCGCTGATGTTGGCTCTGTTGGTTGTGCCGGTCTGCGCAATGTTACTGGAGAAATTGATGCGTCGCTCATTCCAAACGGCCTCTACGTACAGGTTGTCTGTGTCTCCGGCGCCTTGCAGGTTCTGGCGTTCTGAGGTGACCACGGCATTGGCCAACACGTCTGGGCTGTTCCAGAGCTTAGAAGACGTGAATTCCACATCATTCTGATAAAAGGCGTTTTTGCCTACCAGCACCGTGTCCACCTGGCCCACCAAAGAAAGAATAGCGGTAGCCCCGTTCCGGAAGGAGCCTTCTACTTTAGCAAAGTCTGAGAGTGAGATGTTAGGTGCAAACGCGTGCAACACTGGATTGATGTCCCGCAGCTGTACTTTCAGATCAATGGCGTATTCTTTGGGCGGAACGGCTCTTTTCTGGCGGTAGTAGTTGGCAAGTTCTACCGGGTTGTTCCTGAAGTTGAGTTCATATTCACGGTACAGGGTCTTCAGATCCTGAAAAAGGGTGGAGTACTGGTAGTTGCCGCCGGCCGTCAGGTTCATGACCTCAGAGTCAATGTGCAACTCCCGGATGCCATCATGAAAATGCGACACAATGGCTACGGAATCCACTTTCACCTGCTTGCCGCTGTACTGTAAAATAGAATTCCTGAAGACGGCAGACCCGCTAAATTCATCCAGCTTAAGGCCGTTAAAATTCACGTCGGCGTCTGTGGTCAAGACCACGTTCTGGTTGGTAAGGCCCAGGGCGCGCAGGTCAATTCTGGCAATGTGGCTGTCCAGGTCAAAGATTTGCTGGTTGTTCTGCAAATTGATGGTTCCCGTAGCCGACACGGACAGGTTGGGGTCTTTGATGGTGAAGTCACCTTCAAACAACTGCTTGCGCAAGGCACCGTCCACTACTATGTTTTGGTAATTGTAGTTGTTGATGTTAATGGACCGGATGGTGGCATCCAGCTGCAGCCTAGCCGTTTCTAAGGTAAAGCCGCTTCCTTGCACGCGCCCGTTCATGGCCACGGTTTTAATGACGCTTCGGTCCCCAATCAAGCCGCCCACGTCAAAGCCTCCCGTCTGCAAATACCCGCGGTAAGAGGCGTTCTCTGCATCGTTCTTGTTGAACTTGAGGTTAATGTCTGTGACAAACTTGCCCAGCGCGGTGTTGAAGTTTCCGTTGGCTACAAAGTCATTGTAGAACCCGGTAAACTCGCCGGCCAGTTTGATGGTACCCGCTCTAGCGGCAATGTCATAGGGCTTTTTAGGGATGTAGCGGCGCAGGTCGCGGGCGTTGATGGAACTGGGTTGCAGATGCAGGTCCACAAACGCGTTCTTAAAGTCGGGTAAGCCGTCTGCGCTGATGTCTCCTCTAATCCGCGTGTTCTGCCCGTAGCGTATGTCTACGTTTTTGGCCTGAAACTGCTTTACGTAGCCTTTCACCTGACCAGACAGCAATACTTTCTCATCCCAGTCCTTTAGCACGGGCGCAAAGAGTCCAATGTCATCTGTGGTCACATAGGTGCTGTCAAAGTTGGCCGTCACCTTTACGCTGTCATTAAAGGACGTGAAATTCCCGAAGCGCTCGTAATCAAACCGCACGTACTTGGCCAAATGGCTACCGTTTACGCGCAGATTCAGCTTGTCCCACTCCCAGAACTTGGGGGCATAGGTCATGCGCGTATCCAGGTCTTTTAGATAGGTACCAGAGCGTCTGTCTTTAGTAGTAAGGCTGGTGACTAGGGTTTGGATGGTATCGCCTTTAAGCTGGATGTCTGAGAACGTGCCGTTGATGTTCTCCAGGTCCATGTGCTTGTAATCCAATCCGTACTCCTGGCGCGGTAAGTTGTAGTCATGGTACGTGAACAGGCCGTTCTTTAACACAATCTGGTCAATCTTGAAGTCAAAGGGCGCAGATTTTTTAGCCGTGTCTGTCTTGATGAGATTGCTCAAGGACCGGATAAAGGTGCTCATGTTCAAAGAGTCACTGCCCTTGTACTGGATGAGGTTGGCCTCTGGGTTGGTAAGCGTGAGCGAGGAGATGTACAGCCGGTTGGGTTGGGCATCCTTGAAGAGCACCAGCTTTTTCTGGCTGGGCCATAACCTGATTTCGCGGCGCTGGGGATTCAAGATGCTGAACATGCTGATGTCCGCGTCCAGGGTACCCACGTAGAAGAGCGTCTTTTTTTGGCGGTCCAACACCCGCACATCGCTTAAAATGAGCTTGTTGAAGAACTCCAGGTCTACGCTGCCCACCGTCACTTCATGGTGAATGGTTTCTGACAGGATGGAGGCGGCCTTCTGGGCTACTTTGGTTTGGACGCTCGGAAAACGCAGGGCCAGCATGAGCCCGCCCACCAATACCAACACCAAGATAAACAGGCCCAGAATTATTTTAAGAAGGGCTTTTGCTATAACTTGCGGGTAATTTTTATTCTTCTGCGTCTCTTGGTCTTGCGTTTCCAACGAAATATGAACCCTACGATATTAGCGATTGAATCGTCTTGTGATGAAACCTCGGCTTCTGTTATACGGAACGGCCAGGTGCTCTCTAACATTGTGGCCACTCAGGCAATCCATGAGCAATACGGCGGGGTAGTTCCAGAGTTGGCTTCCAGGGCACATCAACAGAACATCATCCCGGTGGTGGCCCAGGCACTGCAAAAGGCAAATATAGAAAAATCTGCTTTGGATGCGGTGGCCTTTACGCGTGGTCCTGGCCTTTTAGGCGCTTTATTGGTGGGCTGCTCGTTTGCCAAGTCGTTCGCGCTGGGCTTAAACCTGCCTTTAATTGAGGTGAATCACATGCAGGCGCACATCCTGGCCCATTTCATTGATGATCCTCAGCCTAACTTCCCTTTCCTGTGCCTGACCGTGAGCGGTGGTCACACGCAGATTGTATTGGTGCGTAGCCACCTGGACATGGAAGTTTTGGGCCAGACCACTGATGACGCCGTGGGCGAGGCCTTCGACAAGTCTGCCAAGCTTCTGGGCTTGCCTTACCCAGGCGGACCCATGCTAGACAAGCTGGCCAGCACCGGCAACCCAGACCGCTTTACGTTCCCTATTGTGAACATGGACGGCTATGACTACTCCTTTAGCGGCATTAAAACGTCCATCCTCAATTTTGTCAAGAAAAACGCGGCTGCAGACCCAGACTTTGTGCAGAACAACTTAGCTGATATTTGTGCCAGCATCCAGAAGGCTTTGATCATGACGCTTTTAAAGAAGCTGGTCTTGGCCGCCAAGGATCTGGGCGTGAAGGAGATTGCCATTGCCGGCGGCGTATCAGCAAACTCAGGCTTGCGCCAGACCTTGCAGGACTACGCCCAGCGCTATGGTTGGAATGTGTACCTGCCGGCCTTTGAGTACTGCACAGACAATGCCGCCATGATTGCCATGGCCGCGCACTATAAATACCTGGCCGGTGACTTCACGTCTCAATACGCCAGTCCAGATCCACGCCTTAAAATCTCCCTATAAATAAATCAATAGTATCGTCCCGTTTTTGGCTTGTTTTATAGAAAATAGGCCAAAAACGGGATGCGGACATGTCATAGGCAGAAGGACTTTTAAAACAGCAGAATCCTTCCTACATTCAACCTACTTAGAAGGATGCCGTTTATGTATTCCTGAAAAGGTAGGTTCTACCACCACTCATTTAGCCTGTGGTTATGCGAAAAGTCCTCATTCTCATATTTACATTCATGACTCTGATACAAGCACAATGTCAAACTTCCACTAACCATGTGCAACTTGCCAGAACGCTTTTTGAAGAATACAATGGCTACCAAGAACGCAGCATCCAAGAACGGCGCTTTCAGCATAAAGACATAGTGCCCCTTTTAGAGCAGCTCAAACAGAATTCTCTTTTTCAAGTGAAGGTAGTGGGCAAGTCTGTGGAACAGCGCGACTTGTATCTGGTCAAGGCGGGGACCGGCCCCAACAAAATCATGCTTTGGTCACAGATGCACGGTGATGAGCCCACCGCTACCATGGCCTTGCTAGACATCTTTAATTTTCTACAGGCGTCTGATGAGCTTGATCCAATAAGAAAGTCTATTCTGGAAGAGAATACCTTATATTTTTTGCCCATGCTCAACCCAGACGGGGCAGAGGTATATAAGCGCAGAAACGCCCTGGACATTGACCTGAACCGTGACGCTTTGCGGTTGCAAAGTCCTGAGGCGCGGCTGCTTAAAAGTTTAAGAGATGAGATAAAGCCCTCTTTTGGGTTTAACCTGCATGACCAGAGCCGTCTGTATACCGTGGGCGACACCGAGAAACCTGCCACCATCTCTTTTCTGGCGCCTGCCTATGATTACAAGCAGAGCATTAACCCGGTGCGGGAACGAGCCATGCGGGCCATTGTGGGTTTAAACGAAGCGGTCCAGCAGTTCATACCGGGGCAGGTGGCCAAGTACTCTGATGAGCATGAGCCACGCGCCTTCGGTGACAATATCCAGAAGTGGGGCACCAGCCTGATTTTGATTGAGTCTGGCGGCATGAAAGGCGACCCAGAAAAGCAGTACATCAGGCAATTGAACTTCGCCACCATTTTAACGGCGCTCCACATGATTGGGGATAAGAGCTATGCCAAGTTTGACCGTGCTCAGTATTTTAAAATTCCAGTAAACCAGCGCAACCTCTTTGACGTGGTGGTGCGCAATGTGCGTTACAAAGAAAACGGAAAGGATTGCATAGTAGACGTGGGCGTACTCCAAGACGAGATAGGCGCCAGCATACCGCAAAGGTTCTATCACAAAAGCACGGTAGAAGAGATTGGCGACATGAGCGTGTTTTACGGGTACCAGGAAGTTGACGGCAAGGGCCTGAACCTGGTGCCGGGCAAAGTGCTGGAGACACCCATCCAAGACCTGGCAGACCTAACCCATGAGCGGCTCATGCAACTGCTCTCTGAAGGTTACACCACTGTACGCATGGCAACCATTCCGCAGAACATAAACCCCGTAGAGCAACTGCCTTTGAACGTGGTGCACGTGAGCGGCAAAGTCTCTCACAACCTGGGCTTGGATAGAATGGCCAATTTTGTCTTGCGCCAGCAGGACGGCACCGTGCGGTACGCCATTGTCAACGGCTTTGTCTATGACCTGCAGGGCGAAAGACCCAGACGCTTCCATGGATTGGTTTTGTAAATAGCCGTTTTTGGCCTCTTTTCTGGAAAAGAGGCCAAAAACGGAAGAGGGTGAATTGTTGAGTGCTGATTATTGAGAGTTGATCTTCCACTTAACCAAACATTCACTCATTCACTCATTCATTTTATTCGTGCCGGGTTTGTATCTTACCGCCTTAATCTTTCTGTAGCTACTCCTTTTCTCATGGTTTTAAATTATCTGTGGGCGGCGTTCTTCATCATCGCCTTCTGCATTGCCCTGTTCAAGCTCATCGTTTTCCAGGATGTAGAGATTTTCCAGAAGCTGGTGACCAGCACCTTTGACAACGCCAAGACCGGCTTTGAGATCTCTCTGGGATTGACCGGGGTCATGACGCTGTGGCTAGGATTGATGAAGGTAGGGGAGCGGGGCGGCATCATTGCCATCTTCGCCAAAGCGGTAGGCCCTTTTTTTAACCGCTTGTTCCCCGAGATTCCTAAAAACCACCCAGTGTTCGGTTCTATCTTGATGAACTTCTCTGCCAATATGCTGGGCCTGGACAATGCCGCCACGCCGCTGGGCCTCAAGGCCATGAAAGAGATGCAGGAACTGAACGTAGACAAGGACACCGCCTCCAATGCGCAGATCATGTTCCTGGTACTGAATGCTTCGGGCTTGACCATCATACCCATCAGCATTATGGTGTTCAGGGCGCAGATGGGCGCGGCAGATCCCTCAGACATCTTCATCCCCATTCTATTGGCCACCTTCTTTTCAACCTTAACCGGGCTTACCATTACGGCTTTGTACCAGCGCATCAACCTGCTTGACAAGGTGATCATGGCCTATCTGGGCACTTTGATTTTGTTGATTGGCGGGTTGATTTATTACTTCTCCACCATCTCGCAGGAGCAGATTGGGGTTATCTCTTCGGTGGCCAGCAATGTGATTCTGTTTACCATCATTGTTTCGTTTATAGCTTTGGCCTTAGTGCGCAAAGTAAACGTGTACGAGGCGTTTATTGAAGGAGCGAAGGAAGGCTTCTCTGTGGCCATTACCATCATTCCCTACCTCATTGCCATCTTGGTAGCGGTGGGCGTATTCAGAGCGTCTGGGGCCTTGGATTATCTGGTGGGCGGCATTGGCTATCTGCTGGCCTTGACGGGAATGAACACTGACTTTGTGCCGGCCTTACCAGTGGCCTTCATGAAGCCTTTGAGCGGAAGCGGGGCCCGCGGCCTCATGGTAGAAGCCATGCAAACCTACGGCGCCGATTCTTTTGTGGCCCGCGTTGCCTCTACCATCCAAGGTTCTACGGAGACTACGTTCTATATTCTGGCCGTGTACTTCGGGTCTGTGGGCATCAAGAAAACCAGGTACGCGCTGGTGTGTGGCCTGCTCGCTGACTTAGCCGGGGTAATTGCGGCCATCGCGTTAGCCTATCTGTTCTTTAAATAGGCAGCTCATTTTTGGCCTATTTTCCGGAAACCAGGCCAAAAACGGAGTACAGCTTTTAAGGATATATAGATAAAACATTATATACCGTTTAGGAATAAACGGATTTATCTTCATGAAAAGAATTTTTGGATTGAGTGCCTTTCTGATGCTTTCCTTGGCGGCAGCCGGACAAAATTATTCACAGAAAAAACTTTTCTCTGACGCTGAAAAGCAGATTGTCAACTATCAAGAAAAAGTGAATAAGGCTTATGAGGATGGCAAAGGGGAATTAGGTGAAATCTACAGAGATTCAGTAAAGCTGGCTATCATAGGCTCTTATCTAGGCAACCATTCCTTTAAAACACTAGAAGGTAAAATTATAGACACCAAGGCATTAGCGAAACCTCTGTTTATTCTTGCTTCGGCTACGTATTGCGGTCCCTGTGTAGCTGAGATACCTGCCCTCAACCGGATTGCTCGTGAATACGGAGACAAAGTGACCTTTATGGTGTTGTTTGCAGATACCTTAGGTAAAGAATTATCAAGGTTGAGTAAAAGGTATACTGCGCCGGTAGCGGTGGTACCTTCCCTAAAGGAAACTGAGAATATTTATTCCATTTCCATCTCGGGCTTTCAACATATCCTTGGCTTTCCTACCAATTACTTAGTGACCAGAAGCCAGCAGATTGTGGGCTACTCTCAGGGAGCCAGCGCCCCTGGAACATATCCTACTGCAGATGGCAAGGAGTTGGTCATAACACAAGAGCAAGCTGATGCTATTAATTATAAGAAACTGAAAGCAGAGGTTGAATTGCTATTGGCTTCCCAGGAGAATTAAACCTAGTAAAGGCTACCATAAAACAGAAGCGGCTCCCATTTGGGAGCCGCTTCTGTTTTATGAAAATAAGTAAGGTTACTGCTTAATTCTAATCCAGATTGTCCTAAGCACGTTCAGGTTGTTCTGGTTCAGGACCTCGGTCTCAATTTTTACATTGGTGCCCACAGGTGCCTGCGGAACGGTATAGCTTACCACCAGCGTATCGGTGCGGTCTGTTTTAGAGAAGGCAGGTTGGTACGGGTAGGTTTTTACCTTGGTGCGGGTGCCGGCGCCTACGGTCTCGTACACGTTGATTTCCTTCACGGGTGATTCAGAGAAGAACTGTAACTCATAGCGCAGCTCGGTGCCGGCCATGTACTGCGTAGTGTTGGCGTTGTTAGCCGTAGAGATGTTGGTGTTGGTGGCCAGGTCTTTCAACTCATTGGCGCTCACGGGGGCACTGCCTACGCCGGTGGCCGTGGTGTTGTCTTTTATGAAATCTGGCTCATCATAACAGGCCGTCAAAGAGAAGCTCCCGAAGCCCAACAGACAAGCGTAAAATGCTATCTTTTTCATGTGATTTTCTTTTTAAAGTGATTATAAATCCCAGAACATTTTCTCTGCTAGGCCTTTGGTGACTTTGGCAACTTCTTCTGCGTTTCTGGCCCCTTCAGACTCTGGGTACAACACTCTCCTGATGAACTGACCGTTTAAGGCAGGGTTGTGGTTGGCTGGTAAGGCCATGCCCGGGTAAATAGCCGACGCATAATCATAGCGGCGCACGTCTACCCAAGCTTCTGGGTTTAAGTAAAGCGCAATGAGCTTCTCCTTCATGATAAGTGAAAGGGTAAGGTTCTCAGCGCCAACGGCCACCTGTGGGTTGTTAAGGTATTCGCTTTTGTTGGCTACGCCTAGTTTGTCCATGTGCGCGTTGATGCCGGCCAGGTAGGCGGCGTAGGCTTCGGGCGTGCTACCCACCGATGTTCTGGTGCCGCCGTTGGCGATAAAACGAGCCTCTGCTTCAATGAACTTCATCTCACTGAAAGTGACCATCAAAAGCGGTGAGTTGGGCTTGGCATACCAGGTGTTGGCCGTGATGTTGGTATTGCCGCCGGTGCCTAAGCCGTTTCTAAGACCCGCATAGTTGGCCGTGGACGTTCCCTTGTCCGCCAGGAAGGGCAAACGAGGGTCTACCAAGCCAGGGTAGGTGATGCCGTTCATTAGGTTGATAAGCGTAGAAGAAGGCGCCGTGATAAAATTACCAGTAGTTGTGCCAATGGCGATGTTCCGGTTCCAGGGATTCAGGTTCTTGTCATTGTAAACCACCTGCATGTCCTCCAGGTTAGAAGAGATGCCATTTGCCAAATAGGTAAGCGCGTTGTTGGCCGCAGCTACGCCGTCCTTCTCTACTAAATGAATGGCGTATCTGGCTTTCAAGGAATTAGCTGCTTTGATCCAACTTGAAATCTTTCCGCCGTAGATCAAGTCATCACCGCCCGGTCTCACCGTAGAGGTAGGCTTTTGCAACTCTACCAAGGCTTCATCCAACAACCGCTGAATGGTGGTGTAAATCTGCTCCTGACTGTCATAGGCGGGCGTCAATTCCAATGGGCCCTGAAAGGCCTGCGAGAAAGGAACGGCTCCCCAGGTGTCAGAAAGCAAACCCAGGTTTAAGGCCTGCAACACCTTGCCAATGCCCACATAGTGCGAGGAGCCCTCAGCGGCGGCTTGTTTCACCAGGACGTCTGCGTTGTTCAGACTGTTCAGGTAAAGGGTATTGAAGGCCGTGTTGGCGCGCACGTCAATGTGCTGGTCTGCCTGCTGAAAACCAGACGGATACGCCGCCAGTTGCTGGGCAAACATAGACGTGTAGATGGCCAGACTGTAATGACCCTCGGCGGTGGCCACGATGATAGGCGACAGCAACGCGTCTGAGCTCACCGCCTTGGCGCGGTTGGGATCATCGTTCACGTCCAGGTAAGAGTCGCAGCTAGCCAGTGGCAGTAATGCCACTAGACCCAGCTGTATATATTTTTTTGTTAGTTGTAGCATGTTCAAACAATTATAAGGTAACATTCAAACCAAACGTGTAGCTGCGTACTGCCGGAATACCATAGCCCGTATAGCCCAGGGCGTTGCTGCCAGAACCGTACGTAGGCGTCTCTGGGTCAAAGCCCTCAAATGGCGTCAGTAAGAATAGGTTGGTTCCTGTTAAGCTAAACCGAACGCTCTTGAAAGGAGTTCTACCCGTCAGGCTGGTTGGCAAAGTATAGGCCAATTGGGCGTTTCTCAGGCGTACCCAAGATGCGTCCTGCAACAGTACGTCTGCGGCGTCATTGAACCCACCAGAGTTGCGGTAGAAACCTTCCTCTAGAATCACTGGAATGGTGTTTGGCTCTCCGGCGGCGTTCACGCCGTTAAAGATAATTTGCTGGTAGCGGTTTTCGGTTCTGATGTCAATTCCGTTTCTAATGCGGTTACGCATGGACACGTCGTACACATCGCCGCCTTGTCTTATTTCTAGCAAAGCAGACAAACTCAAGCCTTTCCAGGTGATGGTGTTGGTGATGCCGCCCTGCCAGTCAGGTAAGGCATTACCCACTTTTACCAGCGCTGTGGCTGGGGTTAGTGTAGGGAAGCCGTTGGCGCCAATAAGCAATCTTCCTTGCGCGTCACGTTGGTAAACGCGGCCGTACAAGTCGCCGGCAGAACCGCCCACCACTAGTTTGTTCATGATGCGGTCATCCTGGAAAATAATCTCAGGCACGGCTGGCGTGATGGATTTTACTTCGCTCTCATTGGTTGACCAGTTCAGGACTACGTCCCAGTTAAAGTTGCTAGTTCTCACAGGCGTACCGGTAATCAATAACTCCACCCCTGTATTCTGGATTTCTCCGGCATTGGTGGTGTAGTTGGTAATACCTGACGTCACGCTGGTAGGCACCGGAATGATCTGGTCTTTGGAGTTGGAACGGTAGTACGTTGCGTCAATAATCAGGCGGCTTGCCAGGAAGTGCAACTCAGACCCAAACTCTATAGAGGTGGTTTTCTCTGGTCTCAGCTCTGGGTCACCCAAGGTAGTGCTTACCACAAAACCGTTTCTGTTGCCAAACGGGAAGCCGTTGGCCGCCCCAAAATAGGTGCCTACGCGGTACGGCTGGGTGTCCTTACCTACCTTCGCCCAAGAGGCACGCACCTTTCCAAAGTTAAAAATGCGGTTGTCAGACAAAGCCAAAGGTTCTGAGAACACAAAGCTGGTGCTCACGGAAGGGTAGAAGAACGAACGGTTCTTTTTAGGTAGGGTAGAGGTCCAGTCATTACGGCCGGTCACGTTCAAGAACAGGTAGTTTTTGTAGTCTACCTTAGCGTCAAAGAAAGCGCCAATGAGGCGGCGGTCACTGATGGCGTTGCTGGTGAACACGTTGGCCGTGTTAGACAGGTGATAGAACAAAGGCACGGTAAAACGCTCCCCGCGGGTGTTCAAGATGTCTGAATACTGGCCTTCTACAGAGTTACCAATCATTAAGGAGGCGTTAATGTCCTCAGTGAACGAATGCTCTGCGGTCAAGAAGGCGTTTGAGGTAATCTCACGGTAGTTTACGCGCTCCTCTACCAGGAATCCACCGGTACCAGCGGCAATGTCAAGCGTAGGAGCGCCCTGGAAGATAGGACCCGGCACCAGGCGGTTGCGGTTGTCACTGTACACGTCAGCACCTATTTTGTAGTTAAAGCGCAACCATGGCTTAAAGTCATAGTTAAAGCCCACGTTCCCAATCACGCGGTTCACGTCATCTTTCAAGGTGCTGTTTTCTGCCAGATACCGCGGGTTGTCAATGACGCCCGGTGAGTACACCTTCATGGTGCCGTCTGGGTTGAGGTAGTCGTTCACGTCAAACGTGGTGGTGTGGTAGTTGAGCGCCGACATGATGCCCTTGTCACCCGAGGCTGCTTTGTTACCACCAGACTGGCTGTAACTCACGGTACCGTTCACGGCAAACTTCTCAGAGAAATTGACGTTTCCGCCCAGTTTCACGGTAGTGCGCGCCCAGTCAGAATTAGGAACTATGCCTTCTTGGTTATAATGAGAAAGCGAGGTATGAAAGGTAGCCTTCTCATTGCCCCCAGAGATGCTCACGTTGTTGTCAAAGCGGGTCCCCGTCTGAAAGAAGTCTTTAAAGTTGTCATACACCACGTCGTCACCGGCCACGGGCGGTCCGAAGGTCTGGAAACGGTTAGGAGCCCCGGTAGAGGTAGTACGCAGACGGCCGCTCAAGCCTTCGCGGTAGCGGGTCTGTACCTCTGGGGTCTTGTTGATGTTGTCAATCCCGAAATTAGAAGACAAGGTCACGGTAGTAGCTCCGGCTCTGCCTTTTTTGGTGGTGATGATGATGGCTCCGTTGGCGGCGCGCAAACCATACAAGGCTGTAGCGGCAGCACCTTTGAGAACAGTCATGCTTTCTACGTCCTCGGGGTTGATGTCGGCGGCGCGGTTGGTGAAGGCAAACTGCTCGGCGCTGTTTACGGCATTAGAGCCGGCACTGGGCAGTTGGTTACCGGCAATGGTCTCATTGGAGATGGCAATCCCGTCAATTACAAACAAAGGTTGGTTGTTGGCACCTGGTGAAAGTGAGTTGATGCCCCTAATCTGAATTCTGGAACCAGCCCCTGGCGTACCGCCTGAGCCCAACACCTGCACCCCGGCCACGCGGCCTTGCAAAGAGTTGACCACGTTGGGGTTCTGGGTTTGCGCAATCTGAGCGGCGCCTACTTCCTGCACAGAGTACCCCAAGGTCCGTTTCTCCTGCTCCCTTCCAAAGGCGGTGACCACTACCTCTTGCAGGGCTTGCACATCGGCTTTTAAGGAAATGTTGAGAGAAGTTCTACCGTTCACGGCCACTTCTTGCGTGGTGTAGCCAATAAAGGAGATCACCAAGGTAGCGTTAGGCGAGGGAATGGAGAGCGTGTAATTGCCGTCAACGTCTGTGTTGGTGCCGTTGGTAGTGCCTTTCACTACTACACTGGCCCCTATGACGGGCGTACCGTCTGCGGCAGAGAGCACCCGTCCGCTGACTTTCTGGTCTTGGGCCGCCAAGTCTTCCATCCTGCACAGTATACAGAGGAGGATTAGCAAAAAGTAGATTTTCTTCATGCAATTTTTGGTTAAGGGGAAATAAAATTGTTGAGAAAGCTGTTAGTTTATGGCTTTAATGTAAGAATTTAGAATGCCTTTTACTAGAAACTCGCAGATAAGAAAACTAAAATTTGCCAGCTACATAGCCAGTGCGCAAGGGTAGGCTAAGAAGGGCATAAAAATGAACATGCCGGCTTAGTCTCATTTAAAGAAACACAACGCTTATGCACCCTATCACTATTTCTGTTTTTGGCCTGATTTGGTCAAAACAGACCAAAAACGCACCCATGTCCAAAAATCCCACCCCAGACCAATACCTGCTCAACCCTAGCCTGCCTGTCATTAGAGAGAACTGGTCCGGTAACGGGTTTTACAAAGGCCGCTTCTTAAATGAGTTCAGGCCCGGTGACCATTCTCTCAAGAAGGTACTCAAATGGGTAACCCAGCCTAATCCCCAGAAGCAAGAAAAAAAACAGGACACCTGGACGCCGGCCCTTCATGACCCCAAAAAATTTTTGCAAGGAAACCAGGACGGCATGATCTGGCTGGGCCATGCCACCTTCTTTATCCGGTTATCTGGCGTGACCTTTATGACAGACCCTGTCTTCTTTGGCGGACCCATGATGAAGCGAAAGACCGAACTACCCGTACACGTGAAAGACTTGCCAAAGGTAGATTACGTGCTGCTGTCCCACGGCCATTATGACCACTGTGACAAGAAGAGCCTGAAACAGTTGAGAAAACATTCTGCGTTTGAGTTGCTCTGTCCTTTCCATTTAAGCAAAGTTGTACAGAAGTGGCTGCCCCATACTAAAATACAAGAAGCAGGCTGGTACCAGCAGTTTAATTTGCCCGTCGCACCTAAGGTGTTTTTACTGTCAGCTTTTCATTGGCACAAGCGTGGCTTGCTGGATGAAGACACCTGCCTCTGGGGAAGCTTCATGCTGCAGGGGCCTTCGCATACGCTCTACTTTGGGGCAGATTCTGGGTATGAGCGGCATTTCAAGGAAGTGCAGAAACTGTTCCCAAACATTGACACCGCCATACTGGGCGTGGGTGCGTATAGTCCCAACTTTATGATGCGCGACAGCCACACCAACCCAGAGGAAGCTGTACAGGCCTTTCATGACCTGGGCGCCAGACAAATGGTGCCCATGCACTACGGCACCTTTGACCTCTCAGATGAGCCCAGCAGTGAACCGGTGAACAAGCTAAAATCCCTTGAAAAGTCTGGCGCCTTAAAAGGAGAGTTGCGCATTTTAGGCTTGGGTGAACCCTTGTTTTTTTAAATAGGTAACTACGCTCATTTTTGGCTTGTTTTCCAAGAAATAGGCCAAAAACGGAAGTAACTCTGCTGCCAGTCAAAAGGAGATTTGCCAAGGTTCTCAACTCCACTCTTTGACCCAAGCCCATTGTTTTGCGTATGAATGGTTATCCGTTTCACTTAAACCACTAGGATTATGGCGAATGAACTGAATAAGAACCGTGATGACCGCAAGGATAAATTAGGCAACCCTAGCTCAGAGACAAAAGGCGATGCCATGAAAAATAGAGTAGTACAACCAGATGCTTCTTCAGATGAACGGCACACCAAAGACATGCCGGGTGTCCCTAACCAACAAGGCGGAAGCAGAGGCGCTAGAAGCGTAGACGATGGCGGCCAGAGCACAGGTAGCTCAGCCGGAAGTCACTAAGGTTGGTAACCACCTTGCCCAAACGCCTCGTTTGCAACTTGCAGACGGGGCGTTTGCGGTTTAAATAGGTCTTGTGACCGAATTGCCAAAGTAGCATGATAAGGCCAGTGTGCGTACTTTGCAGCAAAAACCACCCGTAACATGCAAGACCTGTTCCAGCTAGGAGACCAAAAGACGTATATGAAAGCGGTAACATCGGCAGACTTTGCGCAATTTGAGGCAGGTTTAGTGCACCCGGTCTGCTCTACGTTCGCCTTGGGCCAAGCCATGGAATGGGCCAGCCGCCTGTTTGTGCTGGAGATGAAAGACGCAGACGAGGAAGGCATAGGCACCATGTTGCACATAGACCATCAAGGCCCGGCCTTTGCCGGCGAAACCTTGCAGGTGGTGGCCACTTATAAAAACCTGACCGGCAACGCACTGCTCTGTGATATTTCCGTACACGCAGGAGAACGCTTGGTGGCCACCGGCCAAACCGGCCAGAAGATTTTGAAAAAAGAGAAGTTACACCGACTTTTGACGAACAAACCCCAGTAGATGGCGAAAGGAAAAGAGAAAGACAGACTGCAGAAAACGGTGAGCATTGTCAACCGGAGGGCGAGCTATGAGTATTCCTTCATAGTGAAGTACACGGCGGGCATCATGCTCAAGGGCACTGAGATCAAATCCATCCGGGAGGGCAACGTGAACCTGACCGATGGCTACTGCACTTTTCATGGCCTGGAGCTTATTCTGCACCAGGTCACCATTGCCAAATACACAGAGGGTACGCATTACAACCATGAGCCCACCCGGGACCGCAAACTGCTCTTAAACAAGCGCGAACTCAAGCAGCTCAAGGAGAAGGCGCAGGAGCAAGGCGTCACCATCATTCCCTTGCGCCTGTTCATTAGTGAGCGCGGCTTCGCCAAGGTAGAGATTGCCCTGGCCAAGGGTAAAAAACTCTTTGACAAACGGGATGACATCAAAGAACGTGACATCAAGCGCGAAATGGCCCGCGAACGCTATTAGCGCCAAAGGCGTCAATTAAAAATTAAGAATTAGAAATTAGAAATTGCCAACGCCTCTAATTGTTCTAATCCTTACAGGGCACAGCCCCATTTCTAATTTCTAATTTTGAATTTCTAATTAACATAAGTGAACGTCGGGATTTGTAAGCTGAGTTTGGTGCCGGTGAGAAGAGAGCCAGCCGATAGGAGTGAGCAGTTAACGCAGCTTATCTTCGGGGAGTGCTATGAGGTGCTGCAGACCCAGGACAAGTGGCTACAGATTAGAACCGTGGCCGACGACTACCAAGGCTGGATAGATTACAAACAGCACACGCCCGTGTCAGATGCCTATTACCAGGAATGGGCCACCATAGAGCATCCGCGGTCCATGGACATAGTGCAGACCGTGAGTGGTGCCGATGTGGTCATTCCCATTATGGTGGGCAGTCGGCTTCCGTTCTTTGATGGCATAAACATTAGGGTAGGCGAGGAGAAGATGGTCTACAACGGCCGCGCCACCAATCCGTCTTTGCCCTACCGCGAGAACTTCCTGCAGAAAATGGCCCTGCTGTTTCTGAAAGCACCCTATGTCTGGGGCGGTAAATCGGTGTTCGGGCTGGATTGTTCTGGCTTTGTACAACAAGTGTACGGTCTTTGCGGGCATTCCCTGTTACGCGACGCCTACCAGCAGGTGGTGCACGGCCAAGAGGTTCATTTTGTGACCCAGACCCGTCCCGGCGACGTGGCTTTCTTTGACAATGAAGAAGGCCGCATTGTGCACGTGGGCATTGTGCTGGAAGACCAGCAGATCATCCATGCCTCTGGTGAGGTGCGCATAGACCAGCTAGACCACCACGGCATCTACAACCGCGAGCTTAAGCGCTACACCCACAAATTACGCATCATTAAGCGAATTCTTTCCTAAGAACAGGCCAAACGGTGTAACTCAAAATAAGTATATTCAGTTTTTAAGTATCTGGAAGTTTCTGTGTATCTTCCTGTTAGAGTTTGTTTAAACTTTGATTTTGAAAGCGAGAAATGGAAGCGGAAGGTTCTGGCGAAGCCATTTTTGAGCAGCGTAGCCAAGCTACGGTGTGAGGAAATGACGAGGCCAGGTTCTTTTGACTCCATTTAGTAGCGCAAAAGACAAGGTTAAACATGCTCTCAACTTTTAGCTGGATGTCTTATGAACGGAAAAGTCCTCTTGCTGAATCAAGATTATTCAGCCATTGCCGTGTGCAGTATTCCCAAAGCCTTCGTGCTTTTATGCCTGGAGAAGGCCGAAATGATTGCCCAGGACCAGCTAAACGGGTACCATACCGTGCGCACGTTTTATCCCTTGCCTCAGGTTATCAGGTTGCAACACTATGTGCGCGTACCCTACAAAGGCATCTCCTTAACCCGCCAGAATGTGATGCGCCGCGACCGCCATTGCTGTCAATACTGTGGCTCCACCAGAAATTTAACCTTAGACCATCTGGTGCCTCGTTCCCGGGGCGGTGAGACTTCTTGGTACAATTTGATCACGGCTTGCTCCAGGTGCAACTCTCTCAAAGGGGATAGGACACCAGAAGAAGTGTCCATGAAGCCCGCCAGCAAACCGCATAAGCCATCTCTGGTTTCCTTCCTACGCAATAGTATTCAGGAGATGGATCACGTCTGGTTGCCGTATCTGGGAGAGCGAGTGCGGGCATGAATTTTAACTGTATCTTAGGCTTTCATTACAATTCCACTTCTTATGAAAAATATAGGCCTACTTTTTTTCGCGTTTCTCTGTCTTGTGACTCTTAATTCACAAGCGCAGGGCGGTAAAATGATCTACTCAGCCCCTAAGGAGAAATCGCAAGGGGTTATTTACCAGAAACCAACGCCGTATTGTGTCATTAAAATCAAGGATAGCCTTACCGTTGTGATGCAAAGCGAAATCAGAAAGATGAATTCTGAATGGTTTGATAAGGTAGAAGTCTTCAAAGGCCAGACCGCCATAGACCTGTATGGCGAGAAGGCCAAAGATGGTGCCATTGTCATTACCATTAAAGAAGCAAACGCAGAAGAGGCACAGCTGTATTTGAATAGTAGAAAAGAATAAGGATTCAACAGATTTTGGTGGAAGCCCCGTTTTTGGCCTGTTTTCTGGAAAACAGGCCAAAAACGGGGCTCTTCTTTTAAAGCCATTCACAGAATTGGTTACTCTTTGAAAATCAAACACTCAAAAGAGAATATCGCTGAGCCTTATCTAATTCTATCTGGAAATTTTGTAACTTCGCGGCGCGTTCAAGGTGAATGCCGCAGTCTTTGAGTAAAGATTGTGTCTGTTTTAGAAACTACGCTTGGGCAAGTGGCTCATAGTTCAGGCGTTATATTCTGGGCCAATGCTTATCTATGGCAAATTTAGAAGATTTTGACTGGGGAAAATTTGATTCTCAGGGCTTCGGCGGTTCTTACTCTGCATCAGAGAGAGCCGAAATGGAGCAAATGTATGCCGACACCCTGAACACCGTTCAGGAAGAGGAAGTGATTAAAGGTACCGTTGTTGGTATCACTGATCGCGACGTAATCTTGAACATCGGCTTTAAGTCTGATGGTCTGGTTCCGGTTTCTGAATTCCGCGACATGCCGGATTTGAAAATCGGTGATGAGGTTGAGGTATTCATTGAGGATCAGGAAGACCCGAACGGTCAGTTAATCCTGTCTCGTAAGAAAGCCAAAATTGTGAAAGCGTGGGAGATGATCTACGGCGCTTTGGAGCACGACACTGTACTGGAAGGTGTAGTGAAACGCAGAACCAAAGGTGGTTTGATCACAGACCTTTACGGTGTAGAGGCCTTCTTGCCAGGTTCACAAATTGACGTGAAACCAATCCGCGACTTCGACATTTATGTTGGTCGTAAGATGGAAGTGAAAGTGGTGAAAATCAACGCCGCTTTTGATAACGTAGTGGTATCGCACAAAGTGTTGATCGAGAAAGACCTTGAGCAACAGCGTGCCGCCATCTTGAACAACCTTGAAAAAGGTCAGGTTCTAGAAGGTGTGATCAAAAACATGACCAACTTCGGTGTGTTCATCGACTTGGGTGGTGTTGACGGTCTACTACACATCACAGATATTTCATGGGGACGCATCAACCACCCACAAGAGGTGTTGGAGCTAGACCAGAAAGTAAACGTGGTAGTGTTGGATTTTGATGACGACAAGAAGCGTATTTCTCTAGGTATGAAGCAATTGACGGCTCACCCTTGGGATGCACTTCCTGGCGAAGTGGAAGTTGGCTCACGCGTGAAAGGCAGAATTGTAAACGTAGCCGATTACGGTGCGTTCTTAGAATTGATGCCAGGCGTAGAAGGCTTAATCCACGTGTCAGAGATGTCTTGGTCTCAGCACCTACGCAACCCACAAGACTTCATCAAGCAAAATGATGAAATTGAGGCAGTTGTGTTGACCTTGGACAGAGATGAGCGCAAAATGTCACTAGGCATTAAGCAATTGTCTGAAGATCCTTGGACTAAGCAAGATGTATTGACTAAATACGCAGTGGGTACTAAGCACACAGGTGTTGTTCGTAACCTAACTAACTTCGGCTTGTTCATTGAACTAGAAGAAGGCGTAGACGGTCTGGTACACGTGTCTGACCTTTCTTGGACTAAGAAAATCAAGCACCCTTCTGAGTTTGTGAAAGTGGGTGAGAACCTGGATGTAATCGTTCTTGAATTGGACGCTACTTCTAGACGTCTGGCCCTTGGTCACAAGCAACTAGAAGAGAACCCTTGGGATACGTTCGCAACTGTATTTACAGTAGGTTCTACGCACAAAGCCACTGTGTTGGAGAAATCTGACAGAGGTGCTACGCTAGAGTTGCCTTACGGTATTGAAGGTTTCGCGTTCCCTAAAGGCTTGGCCAAAGAAGACGGTTCTGCCGTTGAAGCTGGTGAGCAATTGGATTTCAAAGTAACTGAGTTCTCTAAAGAAGATCGTAAGATCATCTTGTCGCACACTGCTAGCCACACGGCTCAGCCAGAAGATGCTAAGAGAAAGAAATTTGAGAAGAAAGACGCTCCGGCCGCTGGTACAGCTAAAACTGCTGCCCCTGCTGCTCCTAAGAAAGAAGAAGTACGTGCTACTTTGGGCGACTTAGACGCACTTTCTGCCTTGAAGGATCAAATGATGTCAACTGAGAAAGAAGCTGGTGAGAAGAAATTAGCTGCTGCTGCCAAAGCACGCACTGAGAAAGCTCCAGAAGCTGACGCTCCTGAGTCTACTGAAGCAACTGAGTCTGCTGAGTAATCTCAAGTTCATATCAAATTTATAGAGAAGAGCCCCAAGCAGTTGGGGCTCTTTTTTTGTGCCTAGGGTGATTTTTTGCAGATAAAATTGGCCTCATATTAAAATGGGTGTATATTTGCATTCCCAAACACGGTAACGTGGCCGAGTGGCTAGGCAGAGCTCTGCAAAAGCTCGTACAGCGGTTCGAATCCGCTCGTTACCTCACCTGGACAAGATGACCCTTTCAGATTTAGTTCTGAGAGGGTTTTTCTTTTTCAGTCTAGTCTAGTTCATGAAACTGGGATAGAACCACTCCTTTGCTTTCCTCTACAAAATTTCTCCTCTGGTCTTTTACTGTGCGGCTCGGCCACGTGTCTTTTTAACTGATTAAAACAGGTCTCAGTACTTTCCGTATGCTGTTTTTGTGGTTACACGCAAATATTCAAAACCTCTAATCTTTTTGCTATTTTCTGCGTACCCCCTACGTCTGCAAGCGTGAGCAAAACCTGCCTCTACAAGAGTGCGTGGGCGTTTTAATCTCAAGTCAGGCAAGAAGGCATTATCTAGGCTATAAGGAGAGGGTATGACTGTGAAAACAGTAGAAAGAGAAGAGATTTTTAAGTCTTCCATTGAATATAAGACGCCCAATGGCATTTTGATTGCCATTGGCGGGGCAGAAAGCAAAGGCGCTACAGATGAGCATGCAGAAATTGCAAACCATAACTACGTCAAATTTGAGATTCTGCAACGCTTTGTGGATGAGTTAAAGGTTAAAAACCCCTTAGTGGTAGTCATTCCAACCGCCTCAGAGTCGCCGGAGGCCGTAGGCCAGGACTATGTACGCGTCTTCAGGAAACTGAAAGTGAAAAACGTCAAGGTCCTGAACATTGCCTCACGGGAGGATTCTTGCCAGGAAGAGTACCTGGCTCTTATCCAAAAAGCAACCGGTGTTATGTTCACCGGCGGCGATCAACTGCGGCTTACCTCCATCTTTGGCGGGACTGAGATCATGCGGTTGATTAAATACCGCTATTACAAAGATAAGCTGGTCATTGCCGGTACCAGCGCTGGGGCGGCTGCCATGTCTACGCAAATGATCTTTCAAGGCAAAAGTGAGGGGTTCATCAAAGGATCTGTGAGCATTACCGCCGGACTAGAATTGTTAAATGATGTGGCCATAGACACCCACTTTATTGCCAGAGGCCGTATTGTAAGAATGGTACAGATGATTGCCACCAACCCCACTTTCATTGGTATTGGCCTGGAAGAAGACACCGGCGTAGTAGTGAAGAAGGGCAACCAGCTAGAAGTGATTGGCAGCGGCCTGGTGACCATAGTAGACGGCAGAGAAAGTACCTACACCAATATTTATGAGATAGATGAGGGCGCCCCGGTGACCATGCGGGACTTACGGGTTCATTTATTGGGAAAAGGTGACACCTACACCTTAGAAATTTTCTAACACCTACACATACAAGATCCATACAGTACTAATTGAATGAAAATCGCAGAAATACGCGTCATGCGTGGACCTAATTTTTGGTCTGTTAAGCACCCGAAGATTGTAGTATTGAAGTTGGACATGGAGAACTATGATGGAGTTCTCACCACCCACCTGGATGGTTTTGCACGTAAGTTGGAGCAGATGTTCCCGGGCATGATAGAGCACCGCAGCACAGATGGCCAGGAGGGAGGCTACCTTAGAAGAGTGCATGAAGAAGGCGTGCCTTTAAGCAACGTAGTAGAGCACGTAGCCCTGGAGTTACAGACCATGGGCGGTATGAACTCGGGCTTTGGAAGAACCTACCCCGCGCCGCAGCCAGGCTTTGAATATGTAGTATTCTCCTACCAGGAAGAAAAAGCCGGGGTCTATGCCGCGCACGCCGCCCTTAGGGTGGTCAACGCCTTAGCCAAGAACGAGTCATATGACATTGGCCCAGACGTGCATGAGTTGCATGAGATACGGGAAGACGAGCACATTGGACCAAGCACCTACGCCATTGTCTCTGAAGCAGTGGCCAGAGGCATTCCTTACATCAGGCTCAACAAGAACTCACTGATCCAGCTAGGCTATGGCGTCAACCAGAAGCGCATACAGGCCACCATGACCTGTCGCACCGCTTCTTTTGCCGTAGAGATTGCCGGCGATAAAAACGCCACCAAAGACATGCTGCGCGAGGCGGGCGTACCAGTGCCAGAAGGAGACATTGTCTATGATTTAAAAGAACTCAAGGAGGCCGTTAATTACTTGGGCTATCCCATTGTCACCAAGCCCTTAGACGGTAACCATGGCAAGGGCGCAGGCATCAATCTGCGGTCTTGGGATGAAGCCGTTATTGGGTTTGAGGCCGCTCAACAATACTCAGAAGCCGTGATTGTGGAGCAGTTTATTGAGGGCTATGACTTCAGGCTGTTGGTTGTGAACCGCAAGTTTGTAGCGGCGGCCAAGCGCACGCCGGCCATGGTCACAGGTGATGGTCAGTCTACCATCCAGCAACTCATTGACCAGGTGAACAGTGACCCACGCCGCGGTGTAGGCCATGAAAAGGTGCTTACCAAAATCTCTATTGACAAAGACACGCAAGGCATTCTCCATAAGAAAGGCTATACCCTGGACACGGTCATTGCCGACGGCGAAGAACTTCAATTAAAAAGCACCGCCAACTTATCTACGGGCGGTACGGCTACAGACGTCACGGACCTTATTGACCCGTACAACGTGCTCATGGCGGAACGCATTGCCGGTACCATTGGCCTGGACATCTGCGGGATTGACGTGGTGACCTCAGACATTGCCATACCCTTGCCAGAAGCCCGCGGTGCCGTCATTGAAGTGAATGCCGCGCCGGGCTTTAGAATGCACACCTCGCCCACAGACGGTTTGCCACGTAACGTAGCCGAACCTGTGATTGACATGCTGTTTCCGGGTAATTGTCCTTCCAGAATTCCTATCATTGCCATTACGGGTACCAACGGCAAAACCACTACCACGCGTCTCATTGCCCATATGGTCAAGTCTGCTGGCTACCAGGTAGGGTTTACCACCACAGACGGCATTTACATACAAGACAAGATGCTGGAGAAAGGGGACACCACTGGTTCTAAAAGCGCCGAGTTTGTCTTGCGTGACCCTACCATCAACTTTGCCGTTTTAGAGTGCGCACGGGGCGGTATGTTGCGCTCTGGTCTGGGTTTTCAGCAGTGTGACATTGGCATTGTGACCAACGTAGCCGAAGACCACATGGGCTTGCGCGACATCTACACCCTGGAAGACATGGCCCGCGTGAAAGCCGTTGTCCCTAAGAGCGTGAGCAAAGACGGTTACTCTATCCTCAACGCAGATGATGACCACGTCTTTGACATGGCCAAGGAGGTAGAGTCTAAGGTAGCCTTCTTTAGCATGGATGAGAACAACCCTCGTATCTTAAAGCATGTGGCCCAAGGAGGCCTGGCGGCAGTCTTTGAGAACGGCTACATCTCTATCTTCAAGAATACCTACAAGATTAGGGTAGACCGCGTGGCAGACATTCCGCTGACGTTTGGCGGACGGGCAAAATTCAACATTGAGAACGTACTGGCCGCCACCTTGGCGGGCTATATTTCTCATTTTGAGATTTCAGAGATTAAGACGGCATTGCGCACCTTCATTCCTTCGGCTAGTAAGACGCCAGGCCGCATGAACCTCTTTAAATTCCCCACCTTTGAGGTGTTGGTGGACTATGCGCACAATCCAGCCGGCATGAAAGGCGTAGCCGAGTTCTTGAAAAATACGGATGCCCGCAAGCGTGTGGGCGTTATTGCCGGCGTGGGCGACAGACGGGACGAGGACATGGTGGAACTAGGCAGAATGGCCGCCGAAATGTTTGACGAGGTCATTGTGCGCCAGGACAAAGACACCCGGGACCGCAATCCTGAAGAAATCAACCGGAATGTAATAGAGGGTATTATGAAGGCAGACCCCAATAAACCCTACCGCGTGATTCCGCAGGAGATGGTGGCCATTGCCTATGCCCTGGAGCACGCAGAACGCAACTCCTTCATCACCATCTTCTCTGAAGACATCTCTGAAGCCATTAAACTGGTGGAGAACTTCAAGACCATCCAAGACAGACGCGTAATGGTAGACTAATTTATTGAGAGATTGAATGATTGAGAGTTTGAATGAATACTTTAAATAGTTACTCACTCATTTTCTCATTAACTCAATCAGTCATTTCATAAAAATAGCCCCAAACCGGACATCCGATTTGGGGCTATTTTTATGAAAACAGGCTAAAAACGCCGGCTATTTCAATGTGAAGCTGGCCGTGCCAATTAAGTAACCACCAGAGTACAACTCAATGGTGTGCTTGCCAGGCTTGTAGGCGGCTCCTTTTGAATACAAGAAAGTCACCTGCTGTTGAGAGTTGTCAAACACGATGTCTCTTTTTGAGGTGTAAAACACTTCTTTGCCTTCGTGCTCAAACGTGCCAGATCCCATGGCCAGGTTGTAGAGGGGAGACCCATCTGGCTCAATCAAGCGCATCTGAATCTCTTTGCTTTCTTTGGGAGCCACCTCGTTCTTGGCTAGGTTGAACATGATTTTGATTTTGTCCACCTGCTTTGCCCTGAACTCCATGTCATCGTCCTCCTTCTCTTTGCCTCTGTCATTTAAGATGGTCACGCGCACGTTCTGGGCCTCTAGCTTGGAGGCCAGGTTCACCTTGTCTACCAGTGCCTGGTTATCAGTGGCTAAGGTAGTGATGGAGTCAGAAAGTTTATTCTGGGTGGTTCTTAAGTCTGTGTTTTGAACGTGCAGTTCCTCGTTGGCTACCTGCAGTTTGGCTATTTCCTCGTCCTTACGTTTAAGAGCGGTTTCTAGGCCGGCGGCGCGGTCTCTAAAGCGCTTCTGGTCTGCTAAGGAGAAGCTGCCGTTTCTGAACGAGCGCAGCTGCGCCAAGTCTGCGTTGATAGCGGCAATGCGGGTTTCCAGAGAGTCATTGGTCAGACCCATGGCTTTCAACTCGCTGTTCTGGCGTTCAAAGTCTGCCTTTAGGGTTTCATATACCTTGATCTGATTCTCAAGCTCAGTGCTTTTTACCTCAATAATCTCTTTCTGCTCCTCATTCTCTTGCGTCTTCTGCTGTTGCATGTAAATCAAGATGCCGTTGATACTCAGGAGTACAATGATTAAACCTACTACTAACAGTTTACGGTTGCTATCCTTTTCAGGGGTCTCAGTGGCCATAGGATGGGTATATGGGTTGGTAAATAGTAATGCACGGCGTACCGTATCCTTACAAAAATACGGTTCTCTCTATCCTTTGCAAATCTCCATAGAAAATACTTCCTTACGGGTATGCAAACTAAACCAGAATTAGACGCCAGCTATTGGTCCAATAGGTACCAGCAAAAGGAGACCGGATGGGATGCAGGTTTTATCACTACTCCCTTAGAAGCGTACATTAACCAACTGGCCAGTAAAGACATGGCCATCTTGATACCAGGCTGTGGCCATGGCCATGAGGCCGAGTATCTGCACAAGCAGGGCTTTACCAACGTCTATATCATGGATTTCGCGCCAGAGCCGCTGGAGCGCTTTAAAAGCCGAAACCCTAACTTTGAGGCAGAGCATTTGTTGCAGCAAGACTTTTTTGCAGAGACTCACTTCACGTTTGACTTAATTTTGGAGCAGACCTTTTTCTGCGCCTTGCCTAAGGAGATGAGACCCGACTATGCCAGAAGGATGTTTGAGCTCCTCAAACCCGGTGGGAAATTAGTAGGTGTTTTGTTTTCTGAAGAGTTTGAGACCCAGGGACCGCCCTTTGGAGGAACACCCCCGGAGTACCAAGCTTATTTTGAACCCTATTTTACGTTTAAGGTCTTTGAGCCCTGCCATAACTCCATTCCGCCACGCCAAGGCCGGGAATGGTTTATGATTCTGGAACGCCGCTCAAAGCCTCAGTTTATCGCCTAGAATATGTACTTTTGTGCTTAAGACCTAACTCAGCTCAAGTGCATCGTTTTTGGCCTGTTTTCCAGAAAATGAGCCAAAATCGGGAGGCAAAATCGTAAAGGTTGGCTTGCACTGTTTCCTTCATTACTGTTCATTGATTACTGCCCAACATGACTATCTCCATTCCTAAATTACAACATACAGATTCTGGCAACTTCTTCTTGATGGCCGGCCCTTGCGCCATTGAGGGCGAAGAAATGGCCCTGCAGATTGCCGAAGAACTGGTGCGCATCACCAACCGTTTGCGTATTCCGTTAATCTTCAAGGGTTCTTACCGCAAGGCCAACCGATCTCGCCTGGATTCCTTTACAGGCATTGGCGATGAGAAGGCTCTTAAGATTCTGGCCAAGGTGAGCGAGACGTTTGGCGTACCTACGGTCACGGACATTCATGAGAGTCATGAAGCCGCTATGGCTGCTGCTTATGTAGACGTGTTACAGATCCCAGCCTTCTTGTGCCGGCAGACAGATTTATTAGTGGCCGCCGCCCAAACCGGGAAAGTGGTGAACATCAAAAAAGGCCAGTTTCTGTCTGGGGAGTCCATGCGCTTTGCCGTAGACAAGGTGAAGGAGTCTGGTAACGCTAATGTCATTTTAACGGACCGTGGCAATACGTTCGGGTACTCAGACATGGTCGTGGATTTCAGGAACATTCCCGCCATGCAAGAAAACCAGGTGCCGGTGGTGATGGATGTGACGCATTCTCTACAACAGCCCAACCAAGCCTCAGGTGTGACCGGTGGCAAGCCTGCCTTGATTGAGACTATTGCCAAAGCGGCCATTGCCGTGGGCGCAGATGGACTCTTCATTGAAACCCATCCAACACCCGCCACTGCTAAATCTGATGGCGCCAACATGCTTCAATTGTCTAATTTAGAAGGACTTCTGGAGAAGCTGGTGAGAATTAGAGAAGCAGTTAAATAATGATTAATGATTAATGATTAATTGGTAAGAATCCAGAATTATAAATTAATCACTTACAGCAAAGTCCCCGTTTTTGGCCTGATTTTAAGAAATCAGGCCAAAAACGGGGACTTTGCTTTTTGCCTATTAATCATTCGTCATTAATCACTAATCATTAGTAGCGTAGCGTAAAATTTTGCTTGGGTTGGTTTTTCCGGAAGAAGACGAGGCCCATGTAGAACAGGTCTACCGTGATCATTACCTGCGGGTGGGCTTTGATTTGTTTCCAGGCCTGGGACATTTCACTGGACCAATAGATGTCATCAAAAATAAACACGCTGTCTTCATGGGCTTTCTGCAGACATTGCTCAAAGTAGGCAAGGGTAGGGGCCAGACGGTGGTTGCCGTCAAAAAACACGAAGTCCACTTTCTCCAGCGTGTCCAAGGTCTCAGGAAGGGTAGCGTCTAGATTTCCTTCCACCAGCTGCACGTTTTTGAGTCTCAGTTTAGCAAAGTTTTGACGAGCTTGTGCGGCAATGGCTGGGCAACCTTCAAAGGTATATACGTTAGCCTTCTGTCTAGCCAAAGCCAGATAAGCCGTGGTCAAGCCCAAAGACGTACCCAGTTCCAGGATGGTGTCTGGCTTAAAATGGTTGGCCAGCCTAAACAACAATTGGCCTAAGCGCGGCGGTTTGGCGGAAGTTTTGGCAATGTCTGAGATGCGCTTTTTTTTGGTTCTGCCAGAATGGGAGCCGGCGCCAAAGTCAGTGACTTCTAGCAAGGTTTTGTCTTCCAGCAGTTCATCGCGCAGGCTTTCTACCAGGTCATAGGCAGTATAGTGGCCCGTATGGTGAATGATGAAACAGTAGAGATTGAATACAAACGGGGAGTGCAACCCATGCGCATTCCCTGACCGCCACCAAAAGGAGGCGTATCGTAAAACTATGCCAGCGTGCTGCAAGAAAGAGGAGCGGTTAGTTGAGCTTATAGGGAACAATCAAGGTGAATTCTGGGATGGTGGCGTAGAACTGTCTGCCGTCTACCAGGCGCTCCATCAAGAAGGTGCCCGCCATTTTGCCAATGCCTGTCTTTAAGTTACAGCCAGAAACATACTGGTGACTCTCGCCGGGTTCTAAGACTGGTTGTTGGCCTACCACACCTTCGCCCTCTACCTCGCGTATTTCATTGTTAGAATCAAAGATGTGCCAGTGGCGGCGTAACAACTTTACTGTAAATTCGCTGTTGTTCTCAATGGTGATCTTGTAGGCGAAAACAAAGTGCTGCTGCGCCGGACTAGAATAGTCTGGGAGGTAGTTGGTGGTGACCACTACGTTTACTCCTTGGTTTGTTTTCGTATCCATGCGTGCCGTTGATTGGTAAGAAAGAAACAGCTATCCTGGTGGATTAGTTTAGCCAGCCGGATTCATACCCTAAAAATACGTGAAAATCCTTTAAAGATATAGAAATCTATGCAGGTAAAGATAGAATCAAGTTGGCAAGCCGTTTTGCAGGACGAGTTTACTAAGCCTTACTTCCAGAAAGTAACCCAGTTTGTCAAGGAAGAATACACCCGCACCGAGGTTTATCCCCCCGGCAGACTCATCTTTCATGCCTTTCAGGAATGCCCCTTTGACCAGGTGCGCGTGGTGATACTGGGCCAGGACCCATACCACGGCAAGGGACAGGCTAATGGTCTGGCGTTCTCTGTGGCAGACGGTATGCGTACACCGCCTTCTTTGCAAAACATCTTCAAAGAGATTCAGGCAGACCTGGGTAAGCCTATTCCGGCATCGGGTAACCTGGAGCGCTGGGCCGAACAGGGCGTACTGTTGTTGAACGCTACCTTAACGGTACGGGCGCATGAGGCAGGTTCGCACCAGAAGAAAGGCTGGGAGGAGTTTACGGACGCGGTCATCAAGAAAGTATCTGACGAGAAGGAGCACGTGGTCTTCATGCTCTGGGGCGCCTATGCCCAAAAGAAGGGCATGATCATAGATGAGCGAAAGCATTTGGTGTTGAAAGCCGCGCACCCGTCACCCTTCGCCGCCGACAAAGGCTTCTTCGGCACCCGCCACTTCAGTAAGGCCAATGCCTATTTGAAGGAGCATGGTCTGCGGGAGATTGATTGGTAAAATTAAATGGCATCAATAAAGCAAAGGGCACCTTACTAAAAAGCTGACCTTTGCTTTATGTACAGATCTCATTTTTGGCTTATTTCTTGGAAAATAGACTGAAAACGGAAAGATTGTTCAATGCCCTTATAAATGCAGCTCCGGCAAATTTTCATGGGCGGGGGCTATTCTGCTTGTTGGTGATTACATCACCAAGTGCAAGTGATTTGGAATCTCATCTATTTAGCAATACCATCATAAAGAAGAAGGCCACCTCAAATAAGGTGGCCTTCTTCTTTATATTCCAATTCGTTTTTAGCCTCATTTTTGAAAAACAGGTCAAAAACGATTGTTCTTTATTCAATGCCCTTGAAAATGCGGCTCCAGCGGATTTTGTTTAACAGGCCTTCATTCGGGTCGGCAGACATCCAGACCAGGACGGCTTTGCCTACCACGTGATCTTCTGGCACGAAGCCCCAGTAGCGGGAGTCCAGGGAGTCATGGCGATTGTCGCCCATCATCCAGTAGTAGTCCTGTTTAAAGGTATATTCCTTGATTTCTTTTCCGTCAATCAGGATGTTGTCAGAATTAACGATTACGTTTTGGTTGCCTTCATATCTTCTGATGACCATCTCATACAAAGGAATGGTTTGGGCGTTTATCTGCACCGTCATGCCTTCTTTGGGTACCACAAAAGGCCCGAAGTTGTCTTTGTTGTACGGGTACATGGACGGCTTGAACGGGAACACCTTGGCGTCTACCATGCCGGCCGTGTCACTCTGTAACTGTATGCGCTGAATGAAATCATAGCCAGCCAATTTCTTGGCAGTTGCCGCAGACGTGTTGATCTGGTAGCCTTGTACGCCGTAGGTTGGGTAAATGTCTGTGATGTTATGCTCCTTGAAGAACTTAGGCGTGATAGGGTCCTTGCTTAACAGTAAATAAGAATACTGCACCTGCTCAGGCTCTGGTAACAGCTTGCCATTGATGTAGGTCTGCATGTTGCGCATCTCAATCTTGTCACCGGCAATTGCAATGCAGCGTTTGATGTAGTTGGTGCGTAAATCTGCAGGGTGTTGCTCTTCGGGTGGATAGTTGAACACCACCACGTCATTGTTCTTAACAGAGGTAAAGCCCGGCAGGCGGTGTGATTTTAGTTGGATGGCGCTAGAATATGACGGGATGTCCGTTCCCCAAATGGTCTGGTGCGTTAACGGTACCTGCAAGGGCGTCATGGGCGTGCGCGGACCATAGTGCAACTTGCTCACAAAAAGGTAATCACCCACCAGCAAAGACTTCTCCATAGACGGAGTGGGGATGGTGTAGGCCTCAAAAGTGGCCCATCTAATAAGAGTGGCGGCCACCACGGCAAAGAGAATAGCATCTCCCCATTCGCGCAAAAAACCTTTGCGTTGCTTTGGCTTTGATTCTTTCTTAGTCCAGAAACGGGTGCTCATGTATTCTTATTTAAAGTTGCAATAAATCATTCATGCCAAACACGCCCTGCTTGCCTGGCAACCACTCAGCGGCCAAAATGGCACCGGCGGCAAACCCATCTCTGCTATGCGCAATATGATTCAGTTCCAGCGTGTCATTGGCAGAGGTGTACTGTACCATGTGGGTGCCTACTACTTCGCCTTCGCGCTCAGATTCAATTCCTAACAAGTCCTCTGAGGTGGTTTTGTCGTTTACCCAGCCTTGTTTGGTTGGGTACTGCTTCAGGATGCCTTCGGCAATGGAGAGGGCGGTACCGCTGGGCTGGTCTAGTTTGTGTACGTGGTGGATTTCCTTTACCTGCACGCCGTACTCTGGGTATTGCTGCATCTTCTTGGCCACGTACTCATTAAAGTGGAAGAACAGATTTACGCCCACGCTAAAGTTAGAAGCATATAACAAGGCGCCGTTGAGTTCCTGACACTTGGCCTCCACTCTAGGTAGATCCTGTAACCATCCTGTAGTGCCACATACCACCGGTATGCCTAGTTCAAAGCAAGTGAGGATGTTGTTGACCGCGGCCGCCGGGCTGGTAAATTCAATGGCCACGTCTACCTGGTCTTTGGTGTAGGAAGAAAGCTGGTGCGCATCCTCTACCGTCAGGGCCGCTACAATTTGATGTCCTTTGGCTAGGGCAAGACGTTCAATGGTATGACCCATTTTTCCGTAGCCAATAAGCAGAATGCGCATTTGTTACTTTTTAAGATTGAGTTGCAAGGTGAACATGGGGGCGTAGCTGGTATTGGCCATCCTTTGAAGACCAGGAGTAAACTGCAAGGAGAGGTCATCGCTTACATCAAAGCCCTTTAAATGCGCATCTACGTGTGCTTCCATCACATTTAAGCCATACGCCACCACTGCCAAGATAATATCTAAATCTCTATATTTCCTGAAAAAGTCTCTGGATCTGCGTAAGTTGTTGGTGCCTTGGTCATTAGCAAGGTCAATTTTATAATTGCCGTTGTCTACGTAAGCATCTACCGTGGCGGGGTCTCCATCTGTGCGGTACCGGTAAGCCGTGGCAAAGGTCTGGTACTTGCGATTGTTGTCATAGATAAAATACCCGATCACCGCGCCGGTGGCATATACCAATGGAATCTTCCAATAACTCTTGTTGTACGCCTGACCCAGGCCTGGCAGTACGGCAGAGTAAAAGGCGGCCTTGGCAGGCTTGCTCCAGTCCGTCAAGAACCGTTTCTTAGCCGCGGTGGTATCAATGGCTGCCGCGGCCGGTACTAGTACAGAGTCAGGGGTTGCTGTAATGACTTGTGCCTTTGCCTCTGGTAGAAAACCAAAAGCAAAGGCACAGAAGAAGATAAATACGGCTATACTAGACCGCATATTAGGCGTAGTTTAAGATTTCTAAAATTCGGTTTAGGTCATCTACAGAAACAAACGGGATCTTGATTTCGCCTTTGCCCTCTGCCGTTGACTTGACCTGGATGCGGGTGCCAAAATAGGTAGACAACCTGGATTCTACCCGCTTCACTTCATTTTCTAACGGATGTAGGTTGAGTTTGGTCTGCGGATCTGGCTTTTTGTTTTCCTGGTTGATCTTTCTAACCAACTCCTCCACCTTTCTAACCGACAATTCCTCATTCACGATCTTGCGGTACACCTCCAACTGCATCTCCACGTCTTCCATGTTGATGATGGCGCGGGCGTGGCCCATAGAAATCAAGTTGTCCCTGATGCCAATCTGGATGTCTGGCGGAAGCTTTAACAAACGCAGGTAGTTGGTCACCGTGGTGCGCTTCTTACCTACGCGGTCGCCTAGTTCCTCCTGCTTTAAGCTACACTCCGTTAAAAGACGTTGGTAGCTGAGGGCAATTTCTATGGCGTTGAGGTTTTCGCGCTGGATGTTCTCAATCAAGGCCATTTCCAGCATCTGCTGGTCATCTGCCTTTCTGATGTACGCAGGGATTGCCTCCAAACCGGCCAGTTTAGCGGCCTGGAAACGACGCTCACCAGAAATCAACTGATAGGCGTCTGCACTCAGCTGACGTACCGTGATGGGTTGAATGATGCCTTGTACTCTTATGGACTCGGCTAATTCCTCTAACGCAGTTTGGTCAAAGTGCGTGCGGGGCTGAAACGGGTTGGTTTCAATCTGGGTTAAAGCAATGTCCGCGATGGTATTGACGGCGTTAGGGGTGGAGGGAGTTTCCTTGCGGTCATAACTCCCCGATATAAGGGCATTGAGGCCTCTTCCAAGGCCTCCTGGTTTTTTCTTGGCTGAATTATCAGTCATGTAGGTTCTCTTCTAAAATTATTGGGCCACGGCTACGCCGTTTTTCTCCACAATCTCTTTGGCCAGGTTCAGGTAACTGATGGCGCCTTTGCTTTCTGCGTCATGCAAAATGGCCGGCACCCCAAAAGAAGGGGACTCACTCAACTTCACGTTTCTAGGAATGATGGTGTCAAACACCATCTGCTGGAAGTGCATTTTCACTTCTTCCACCACTTGGTTGGACAAGCGCAGACGCACGTCATACATGGTCAACAGCAAGCCTTCAATCTCCAGGTCCGGGTTCAGGCGGGACTGGATGATCTTGATGGTGTTGAGCAATTTGCCCAAGCCTTCTAGGGCGAAGTACTCGCACTGCACCGGGATGATCACCGAGTCTGCGGCCGTCAAGGAGTTCACCGTGATGAGACCCAGAGAAGGCGAGCAGTCAATGATGATGAAGTCATACTTGTCCTTAAACGGCACCAGCACTTCCTTCATCTTTTCCTCGCGGTTGGGCAGGTTAATCATCTCAACCTCAGCGCCTACCAGATCTATATGCGACGGAATCAAATCCAGGAAATCTATAGGCGAGGTCATGATGATGCTGTTGGCGTCAATGCCATCTACCATGCACTCATAGATGCTGTTCTCAATATCTTTGGGGTCGAAACCGATCCCAGAGGTGGCATTGGCCTGCGGGTCTGCATCTACCAGCAAGGTCTTAAATTCTAAAGCGGCTAAGCTTGCTGCCAGGTTAATGGCCGAAGTAGTTTTACCTACTCCGCCTTTCTGGTTGGCAACGGCAATTATTTTTCCCATTCTAAAGATTACAGTTCTATGGTTTGACCAATCTCCATCAATATCAACTCCTTCTGCTGGCGTCTGGCTAGTTCCAGAGAGGCCACATGATCAATTTCTATGTAAGGGAAGGTATCATAATGCATCCCTATTATTTTTTTCGTGTTCACGTAATTGGCGGCTACCAGGGCATCCTCCACGTCCATGGTGAAGTTGTCCCCAATGGGTAGCATGGCAAAATCTACCTTATAACGCTCACCAATCAATTTCATGTCTAGCGTCAGGGCAGTGTCACCGGCAAAGTAGAACGTCTTCTCAGCGCCTTCTACCACAAAGCCAGCGGCCGTGCCAGCATAAGTCCCGTCTGGCAAGGAACTGGAGTGAATGGCGTTCACCATTTTCACGGTTCCAAACGGCAGATGCACCTTGCCTCCAATGTTCATGGGGTGCACCTTGTCAATGCCCTTCTTTTGGTACCAAGTTACAATCTCAAAGATGGCCACCAGGGTAGCACCTGTTTTCTTGAGCAGGTACTCAGCGTCTGCCACATGGTCTGCATGCCCGTGTGACAGCAGTATGTAATCACACTCAATCTGATCCAACTCAATCTCAGAGGCCAAGGGGTTGGCCGAGATGAAGGGGTCAAAAAGCACTTTGGTTCCGCCCACTTCAAGCAGGAAACAAGATTGGCCGTAGTAAGTGATGTTCATGGTAGGAGACTTTCTAAGTTCGCGCTATACTAAACATTTCATGCTTTCACAAAGATACGGGAATTAAAAGATACTTTTTAGTGCAACTTATTAACACTTAGCAGGTATTTATCCCCATTTTTAGAAGATCTCTACCTTAAGTGGAGGTAATGATTGGATTGTCTAACGATTTGACAGCTAAGGCAGAAAGGAAATTTTAAGGGCAAGTTGCAGGTAAAAGAATCACTTTAGCCAAGCAAGACGCCAAGAATCCCAATTGGTACGATTCATAGAATCCTTAACCCGGAAATAACTCTTAAAAATTCTTCTGATAAACGATAGTTTGAAAGGTCAAGGAGTATCCAGCTGGGCTTATTTTCACTATACGTAAGCAGGCGTTTTTGGCCTCTTTTCCGATAAATAGCCCAAAAACGACCAATGCTTTCTGCATCCTAACGCCGGTATATGAAAGGCCGTGTATACATGTAGGAACAATCCGCCAAGTCACCTTTAGGCGTTCCTTGGGACGAAAAAGCCGTGCTTAAGTTAGAATATCAGTAAGAGTAGGAGGTAGTTCAGTTGCTTTAAGCGCTGAAAGTTGCTGCCGTCAAAAGTGCAATGCCTTAGAGGTTAGCGCGGCCTGCTCAGGTTTATGGTAATCCTTCTTACTCGCTTAAGGTCGTTTTTGACCTGATTCCTGGAAAAAAGCCCAAAAACGGTTTGGTGGAACGGGTGTCTACACATACTGCTTCCTAACGTCCTTAACTTACCACAAACGAAAAGAGCCCGACCATGTGGCCGGGCTCTTCTTATCTCAATAAAGCAAGATTACTTGGTCTTCTTGCGCTGGGCTTCTTTTTCAGCGGCCGCTTTCATAGCATCCTGAATCTTCTTCTGGAAACCACCCTTCGGTTCTTTGCCTTTGTTCTTGGCTTGGTATTCCTCCAGGTTCTGACGGATTTTGGCGTCATCTACAAACTTTCTAATCAAGGCCTGCTGCCCGAAGGTCACAATGTTTGACACAAAGTAGTAGAAGCTCAAACCGGCCGGGAAGCTGTTCAACACAAACATGAAGATGATGGGCATCAGGTACGAGTAGAACTTCATGGGGCCCTGGATGGAGCTTACCTGGTTGTTAGACCACGTGTACAAGATGGTAGAGGCGGTCATCAACAAGGTGAACATACTCACGTGGCTGCCATAGAATGGTATGGTGAACGGCAACTTGGCAAACACGTCATAGGTGCTCAAGTCATGTGCCCATAAGAACGGCTCCTGACGCAACTCAATGGAGTTTGGAAAGAAGTTGTACATGGCAAACAAGATAGGAATCTGCAAGAGCATAGGAATACAACCGCTCATGGGGTTCACACCCATCTTGGAATAGAGCGACATGGTTTCTGCCTGCGTCTTCTGCATGTCACCTTCATACTTCTCTTTGATGGCGTCTACCTCAGGCTTTAACACCTTCATCTTAGCCATGGAGATGTAAGACTTATAGGTAAGCGGGCTCAAGATCAATTTGATGTATAACACCAACAAGATGATGATGATACCATAGTTACCGAAGAAATCCTCTAAGAAGTCAAAGGCCGGTAAGATGAGGAGCTTGTTCACATACTTGAAGATACCCCAGCCCAGCTCAATGTTCTCGTCAAAGCCCTCAGTAGTGTTCTCCAGGATGTCATGATCATTGGGCCCGAAGTAATAGGTAAAATGCGCTTTGTTGGACAAGGCGTCTTGCACCGGAATGCCCAGAGTAGAGCGCAAGGTTTTAATGCCAACCGTATCAGTATCCGGCAGCACCTCCACGCGCATCTCGGCGCTTTCAAAGGCATTCTGCGCAATGATGGCAGCCGTGAAGAAGTTCTGCTTGTTGGCTACCCATTTCACAGGCTCCTCCAGTTTGACAGTCTCATTCTCAGTGGCGCTGGCCGAAATATTGTCAAAGTCGCCCTCTGCGGTATAGAAGTTAACGGTAGAGTGGGCGCGGTTTTGCTTCACGTCCTTCTCCAGGCGCTTCAGGTTGTCGGTCCAAGTGAGCATGATGGGCTTTTGGGCCACCATCTGCTCCATGCCTCTAAAGTTTAGCTGGTAACCAACCTCATAGGACTGGTCCACCAAGGTGTAGACCTGCTCAATGGTTTGGCCGGGGGCCACTTGCGCCGAGAATGTAATCACCTTGGCTGGCAATTTGTTGACCGTGGTGTTTTTAACGGCAGACGGCTGGAAGAACAAGTCGTTCAGCCTTACGGTGCGGCCAGAATTGGTCTGGAACGCAAATACCTGCTCACTGCTTCCTTTGTCAAAAAGCAAAAGCGCCTTCTGGTTCCAGGTCTTGTAGTTCTTAAGTTCTACCTGCTCGACGGCGCCGCCCTGGCTGCCCAGCGTAAGCTTAAGCACTTGGTTCTCTAGGGTGATGGTTTGGTTTTGACCGGTGGCCAGGGCGCTAAACTCACCTAACTGGGCCACGCGCTGCGCTGCCACTAAAGAATCGTTTACTTGCGTAGCAGGCGCAGTTGAGGCTGCCACCTGTGTTTCTGTCTTTTTGGGAGCAGGGGTGGCCGGCGTGGGCTCCTGCATGAAGAACATGCTATAGACTAGCATGATTACGGCAATCAGGCCCAAGCCTATTGCGGAATTCCTATCCATAAATAATGTTAAAAGGGTTACTTGTTTTTGTTTTTGGTGTAGGTGATGGCGGCCTTGATAAAGCGCACAAACAAAGGATGTGGGGTAAGTACCGTGCTTTTCAGTTCTGGATGGTACTGCGCGCCCACAAACCAAGGATGGTTCTGTAATTCAATGACTTCCACTAATCCTGTGTCTGGGTTAATGCCTGAAGCCACCATGCCGGCGGCTTCAAACGCGGCAAGATACTCATTATTGAACTCATAACGATGACGGTGGCGCTCCTGAATGTGTGAGCGGCCGTAAGCCTGGTGCGCTTTAGAGCCTTTCTTAAGGTCACAGGCATAAGAACCCAGGCGCATGGTACCGCCTTTTTGAGTAATGCTTTTCTGCTCTTCCATCATGTCAATGATAGGATGCGGCGTGGCCGGGTCCATCTCAGCGGAGTTGGCGCCTTGCAGACTGAGCACGTTGCGGGCAAACTCTACAGAGGCACACTGCATGCCCAGGCAAATCCCGAAGAACGGAATGTTGTTCTCGCGCACGTACCGGATGGCCTCAATCTTACCCTCAAAGCCACGCTCGCCAAAGCCAGGGGCTACCAATACGCCGTCCACGCCGTGCAAATGATGGTCTACGTTTTCAAAAGAGATAAACTCAGACTGGATGGTTTTCAAATGCACCTTACACTCATTGAAGGCGCCCGCGTGGATGAACGACTCAATGATAGACTTGTAAGCATCTGGCAGCTCCACGTATTTTCCCACCAAAGCAATAGTCACTTCCTCGGTTGGGTTTTTTAAGCGACCCAGGAATTCCTTCCAGGAGTCCAGGTTAGGCTCATGGCCGCCAGAGAGACGTAGTTTTTTCATGACGCGCTCATCCAACTTCTCCTTCTTCATGTGCAGGGGCACATCATAGATGGTTTCGGCGTCCAAGGACTCAATCACTGAGTTGGTGGCCACGTTGCAGAAAAGGGCAATTTTCTTGCGCATCTCTGCTGGGATAGGGTATTCTGAGCGGCACACCAAGATGTCTGGCTGTACGCCGGCCTCCGAAAGGGCCTTCACCGAGTGCTGGGTAGGCTTGGTCTTCAGCTCACCGGCCGCTTTTAAGTAAGGCAGTAAGGTCAGGTGGATGACTACAGAGTCATTGGGGTTGAGGTCCCAGCGCAATTGGCGCACGGCTTCAATAAAGGGCAGGGACTCAATGTCCCCCACGCAACCACCAATCTCAGTAATGACTACGTCAAACTCACCAGACTGGCCCAGCATGAGCATGCGGCGCTTGATCTCGTCGGTGATATGAGGAACTACCTGCACGGTCTTGCCTAAATAAGCACCTTGGCGCTCTTGGGTAATGACGTGGTTATAGATGCGGCCAGTGGTGACGTTGTTGGCTTGCGAAGTAGGCGTGTCTAAGAAGCGTTCGTAGTGGCCCAGATCCAGGTCAGTCTCGGCGCCGTCTTCAGTGACAAAGCATTCGCCGTGCTCATAAGGGTTGAGCGTACCGGGGTCAATGTTGATGTAGGGGTCAAATTTTTGGATTGTTACCCTAAAGCCTCTGGCCTGTAAGAGCTTAGCCAGTGAAGCAGAGATGATGCCTTTTCCAAGAGAGGAGGTGACACCCCCGGTAACAAAAACGTATTTCGCTGAAGCCATAAGTAGTGGTTGTCTTATGGACTGCAAAGTTACTTGAAAATCTTAGACCGGCCTGATAAATATTGAGATTGCCCGTAGAAATACGGACCGAGTGGGTAAGGAGGCCCCATTTTTGGTCTGTTTTCTGGAAAACAGACCAAAAACGAATCAATGGGCGAGTTCTATCCAAATAATGGAGTTGCCGGTCTGGTGCTCATTCTGTTCCCATAGTCTGTTGCCCGGGTCCAGGATCCATTTGCCGTCCACCACAAACTTGTACCGGTTTTTGCCCGCAGGCAGTCTTACAGGTAATTGCCAGGCATTGCCCACCTTGCGCATGGGCCGTGAGCTAGGGTTCCAGTCATTGAAGTCGCCGGCCACAAACACTTCCCTGGCATTGGCGTGCCCTTGTAATGTGAACGTGTGGTTGGGCTGTAAGATTAAATAAGAATTCCCGTCACGTGAATTGCCTGGTGCAGGATTGGCCGGGTCCATCATCCACTTGCCGTCTACAATAAACTTGTACTCATGGGCGCCAGGTCCTAAGGTGTAGGGCAGTTCCCAGCCCGTAGCCGTTTTCTGCATAAACAATTCCTGCTCTCGCCAATCATTGAACGTACCGGCCAAGACCACTCTCTGGGCTTCTTGAAAACCGGCTAGCTTGAAAACATAGGGTATTCCCAGTCTCACTACTGAGTTAAAGTCGCCGTGCTCATTGGGGAGTCGTTCTGGGTTGGCCGCGTCAAGGTACCATTTACCATCAATGATGAATTTGTAAAGATGAGTGCCTTGGTTCAGGTACACGGGGAACTGCCAGCCGGTGGCGGTCTTCGTCATCAGCAAATCACGCTCTCGCCAATTATTGAAGCTTCCTGCCAGGTACACCCTCTTCGCGCTTGGGTGGCCGCTTATCTTGAAGACATGGTTGGGGGCAAAGAAGACCGAGTTGGTGTTGCCCTGCCCGTCATCCTCTCTGGCCAGGTTGTCAGGGTCCAAGCCCCAATTGCCGTCTGTGATGAACTTGTACCAATGCTTGCCAGGCAGTAGTTTAACCTGGGTCACCCAGCCGCTGTCCGTTTTCTGCATTGGCAGGGAGGTAGGCGACCAGTTGTTGAAGGTGCCCGCCAGAAACGCTTTTTTTACCTGATGGCTATTGCGTAGGTAAAAGGTAACCACCGAGTCACGCACCATAAAGGGTGCCTTGTTTTTAAAACGATTGTACCCAAACTGCACATTGGCATTGATGGCCTCAAAGGTTGAATGTGCCTCTGCCTGCCGGCCTGTCATGCGCATTCTATCTGCCGGGTTATTAATGCTCCCGAAGCCCGCCAATCCCTTGCTGATCAAGAATACCTGCTTAGTGGCGTCTCTTTCCACTTGCCATCCCTGGGCTTTTAGTGAATCATCCTGTTGAGAAATAAATAAGCGCTTAAGGGCTACATCTGAAAGGTTGTACTGCACCATGAAACTATCCAAAGTAGCCAGGGGCAGGTTTTGGCTTAGCTCCATCAGCATTTTACCATCCCGCACAGAATACTTCTTCACGTGGGTCTGGGCATGGGCGCCTTGTGGGACTAAAAGGAATCCCAACAGCAGACACGTACCCCAGCGCACCAGTCTCAATAGCAAGGCATGGGTGAGTGTCATTTCCATATGTACATCTTTCTTGTCACAAAATTAAAGCCTATTTTATTCTTGTTGAAGGACAGGAAGTCAAATCCCAGCACGCCTTGAATACAGCCATTGTAAGAAAAGCAGGTGTTCCCCAAATTAGTAATCAGGACGGGCATGGCCCCGATAGCCGTACCACCAAGGGTCAGCTTGTTGGCACTGCCAGAGAGCGCCTCTATCTTTCTGGTGCCCGTTCCATTCACCAAAACACGACCGGTGATGATAACGTTCTCAAAGACCTTGTTGGGCAGGCGGCTGTCCAATAGATTGGTCTCTGCGCCGCAGTCAATGATAAAGTCCAGGTTCTTTCCATCCATCTCCAGCCGGGCCACAATGCGATTGTCATTTAAGCTGATGGGCACGGTCTGATAAGCGCTGGTGTCTGCCAGCAAACTGCTTTTATAGGTCTGGGCCTGCTTTTTGGCAATCTGGTGCACGTACAACAGACTGTTCTCATAGTCTATGATCACCTCGCACTGCCTAAACAGCTCCATTCCCAGCAATCCCAGAATCTTGATGCCCTTGGTGTTTTCAATGTGACCCAGGTCAATTAAATCAGCCTTGGGGCGCACAAATTTCATTTCGCCAAAAACGAAACTTTTGACAATGGTTTTGATGACGGGCGCAGACACACCGGCCACACTGGTTCTTTCAGCGCCTTTGACGGGTATCTTGGGGTAGTCCCGAAAGTAGATGATGTTCAAAACCAGGTGCTGGGCACCAGTGTCTAGGATGAAATTGCCTGCCGTAGTGTCAGCCTTGCCTTGCAGGATGATGAGGTTGCCAGCCCTGGTGAACGGAATGACGCTGGTCACAGAATCAATCCCAGACACCCAAGACGACAGCGTCTTGAAGGATAGGTTGCCTAACGTTATGGCGCCCTCACCGCCACTCACCGGCATAGCATTAGTGCTACCACCCAAGAGGCAGAGCCACCAAACCATCACCAAACTTTTAAGGAGTTTCACTAAGGGTAGAGCAGTATTTGAAAATCTTTGCGCTAAGAAACAAGAATTTCAGGACTTCCCTAAATGTAAGAAGACAAGGAAAAGTAGTAGGGGCAATCCCGTTTTTGGCCTGGTTTGAGTAAAATAGCCTAAAAACGAGTTAGGAAAGTAATAGAAACAAAGCAGTTAAATGAGTACAGACAGAGAAACGACGTCTCCCACGCTAAAATCAGTCTCTGCTACTTTCACGGTCACCAGGCTATGTGGTGTTTGAACCTGCACGTCAAAGTAACTACCATAGAACAGTATCTCAACAATTTTTCCTGTAACACCAGCCAGTTTGGATGACCTAAGCGATATTTTTTCTGGCCGAATGGGATGAGTCTTTTTTTCAGGAGAATCTGTGTCCTGGGCATATAGCTGCTGTAATTCCTGGGTGGTGAAAACATTGTACTCGCCAAACAAACCCGCTACATATTCATCTGTTGGGGTTTGGTAGATTTCTACTGGAGCCCCCTCTTGTACCAGATGTCCATCCTTTAAAACCAAAATCTGATCAGCCCAGGAAAGCGTGTCCAAAGGGTCATGCGACACCAAAATGCAGGTAATTTCCAACTCTTCGCTGATGTTCTGGATGACGGTTTTGAGCGTGTTTTTGTGAATCTTGTCCAGGTTAGAGTAGGGCTCATCCAGCAACAATAGACCGGGTGAGGAGGTAAGCAGTCTGGCTAAGGCAATGCGCTGGCGCTCACCACCCGAGAGCTCATCTGTACGGCGGGCAAGTAAATGCTCAATCTGGCAGATTTCAAACAGCTTGCGGGCCTCTTGTTCACCAATTACGTTGGCGTACCTCAACACTTGCTCCACCCTCAGAAAAGCAGGCAGTTCATACTGCTGAGAGAGGTACGCGATGCCCTCATGACCGGCCACCAGTTTCTCATGCGGACCCAGCACGCGGTCTCCCTCAAAATGCACCATGCCCGTATCCGGTTGGATGAGCCCAGCAATGATTTTTAGCAGCGTGCTTTTTCCGGCGCCCGTCTCTCCGGCAATGGCTATCTTCTGTTTGGGCTGTTGGGTAAAGCTAATATCCCGCAACACCGTGCCCCGCGCATCTACTTTGCCTATGCCGGTTACTTTTAAAAAGGTCATGTAGTTAAATGAGATATTGATTTAGACCCAGTCAAAGCAGGGGCTAGGGTTTTTATTTGGTTACAGCCAGGTTGCTTTTCTGATTTGATTTCTTTTGTAAGGCTTCCAGCTTTTTAATCCTTGCTTTTGTGCTGGCTATGTACTTTTTGCTCTTGGCTAGGTGTTTCTTCTTCTTAGATTTTCTTAAATGGCTTAAGGAGGATGCGTAATAAGAATGAGCCAAGACAGTTCCGCTTAATTTAGCTTCTATGAAAGTGTAAGAGTTTGATAGGTTTAGGAAGTAGGTACCGTGGTTTAAATAGCCTAAGCCCATAGCTAAATGGTTTCTGTCGTTAAACCGAAAGGCATCTGTCGCCATTTTATAATTTCTATGGGCGTCACTCAGTTTAGAATCAGCTGAAATGCTGTCATTAAAAGATTGACAAAAGGTGTCTTTTTTAAGAAGGACTTTAATTTCTTCTTCTGGTTTTTTGAATTCTTTTAGAGAAATAGGGCAGGAGAGTAGTTGCCAGTAAGGCACTGCCGGTAAGTGGTCCAAAATAAACTCTTTGGGGTCTGTGAGGAAGTAGTTGTACCCAATGGTGGTTCCTTTTTGCCGCTTTTCTTTTCTTTCCCAAGTGGCATCTAGGGGGTACCAGACACTATCAATTTTAACAGCATTCCAGCCATGGTCAGACCAGGTAAAGCTTTTCCGTCTCTTAACCTTTTCATTATATTCTCTGGAATAGCCAATTACAATTTCACATTCTAAGCCTGCAATGTCGCACATGGCCTTAAAGAGAGCACTATAGCCTGAACAAATGGCCTTTCTAGTCCTTAGGATGTGTTTGATGGAAGGGCTTGGAATGTTTTTGCGTTTGGCCAGGGCATGGTCATAGCTAAGGTTCTTAACAATCCAGGCGTAAATGCTTCTGGCCTTTTCATGATCAGAAGCATAGGGCTTTACCAGATAATTAGTCAGGCTTATGATGGACTTTCGGTGACTGTCTGGCGTAGCTGCGGCATATTCATCAATATCATAATAGATGATTCTGTCTATGGATTGCGCTTTGCTCTCATGCGCAAAACACCATGCCAGCAAGAAAAGGAATAAGCCGAAAGCTAGTTTCAAAGGAAGTTCAATGGAGGATTGTTATAGAAATGTACTGCCAAATTATGACATCTGCTACCTGAAACTTCCGTTTTTGGCCTGTTTGCCAGAAAACAGGCCAAAAACGGAAGGTGGTATGTAAAAACTTATGCCTGAAAACCGTCCAACACCTCAAACAGCGTCTGCATCATGTCCTCAGAGATATCCAGGTGGGTGACAAACCTGATCAATTGCGGCCCGAAGGAGGTAGCCAGTACTCCGTTCTCCTTCAAATACTCCAGGTATTGGTCCATGTCCACCTCGTCTGCCAGCCTAAAGATGACAATGTTGGTTTCTACGGGAATTACTTCGGCCACGTAGCTGGAGAGAGCCAACTCCTGGGCAATCTGCTTGGCACGGGCATGGTCTTCCTGTAGGCGGTCAAGATTGTTTTGCAGGGCATACAGTCCGGCCGCGGCCAGGTAACCAGCCTGACGCCAGCCACCGCCCAAGGCCTTGCGCACGCGTTTGGCCTTTTCAATAAAGTTTTTCTTGCCTAACAAGACAGACCCTACCGGCGCGCCTAAGCCTTTAGAAAGACAAACTGAGATAGAGTCAAAGTACTTGCCATACTCCAAGGCGCTGTCACCAGAGGCGGCAAGGGCATTGAACACGCGGGCACCGTCCAGGTGCAGGGGAATCCCGTTTTGCTGGCAAACTTCAGCAATTGCCGCAATCTCAGCCAAGGTGTAGTAAGAGCCGCCGCCTTTGTTGCAGGTGTTCTCCAGAGAAACTAAGCTGGTAACCGGGTAGTGGACGTTGTCTGGGTTGATGCCCGCTAAAACCTGTTGCGGCGTAATTTTGCCGCGCACGCCGTCTACCAGATGCACCGAGGCCGCCGAGTGAAACGCAATGCCGCCCACTTCATAGAGGTAGATGTGGCTGGTTTTCTCGCAGATCACCTCAGACAAAGGTTGGGTGTGCATCTTGATGGCAATCTGGTTGGTCATGGTGCCGGTGGGGCAGAAGAGAGCGGCCTCCATGCCAAACAAGCTGGCGCAATAGTCCTGCAGTTCATGGACGGTAGGGTCTTCATTGTACACGTCATCACCCACGGGGGCGCTGAACATGGCCTGCAACATGCCGGGGCTAGGTTTGGTGACCGTGTCGCTTCTTAGGTCTATGGGGTTCATGCGTTTTAATTCAAGTAAGTATTGAGAATGTAAAATTAATGACTTACTTTTGCGATTCAATTTTAAATATTGACCGATGGCAGTTACTAGATTAAAAAGAAAAGACCGTAAGAATAAGGCAAGACAAAACAACAAGCAACGCGTGATCAAGCAGTTGTTGATGGTCCCTGTAATTAAGAATGTTGATATTGAGGAGCTGAAGTCTCGCTTTACCAACGCTCCAGCCCAAACGGCTGCTGCTGAGTAATTTCGCGTTTTTTCGTTCGCCTGCTGCCTTTCGGCAAACACCATAAACAACGCGATTTTTCTGTTCAAGAAATTTAAAGTGTAACCTACCCGGTTACACTTTTTTTATGCCCGCTTGCCCAGCTCTATGGCCTGTAGCTTCTGCACCTTGCCAGCCTCCACCTCAAACCGGAGCATGGTCCTGATTTTATGAAAGCCGTGCTTGCCTGCTGCGCCAGGGTTTAAATGCAACAGATTTCCGTGCTTGGGATCATGCATCACCTTGAGAATGTGCGAGTGCCCGCAGATAAAAAGCCCCGGCGGGTTGGTTTGAATCATAGCCCGTACCTCTGGCGCGTACCTTCCCGGATAACCACCTATATGGGTCATGAGCACGTCCAGTTCGTTGCAATCAAAACGAATATTTTTAGGATGCAAGTGCCTGATGTTTGGGTCGTCAATGTTCCCGTAGACGCCGCGCAAGGGCGCTACCTGAGCCAACCGCTCAGAAACGTCCACACTCCCAAAATCCCCCGCGTGCCAAATCTCATCACACCCTTCCAGCAAAGCAAGAATGCGGTCATCCAGGTAACTATGCGTGTCTGAGAGCAAACCAATCTTCATTGTAATTAATAATTAAGAATAGTGGAATACGCGGAAAGGCGAAGCAATAGCTAATAGGAGATCCGTTTTTGGCCTGTTTTCTAGAAAACAGGCCAAAAACGGCCTAGCATAAAGCTCCAATTATTAATTCTTAATTATTAATTACTTCCACATTTCCGGGGCTTGGCGCCATTGGTTCAAAGTCTCAATGGAGTCTGAGGAGATGTAGTCCTGCTCAGCGGCAATCTTCACCAGGGTGTTGTAGTCACTCAGGCAGAGGGTGGGGATGTTGGCTTGCTGAAAATTCTGCTCGGCTTGCGGAAAGCCGTAAGTAAAGATGGCGGCCATGCCAATGACCTCGCCACCGGCTGTTTGGACGGCTTTGGCGGCTTTTAAAGAGCTTCCGCCGGTAGAGATAAGGTCTTCAATGAGCACTATTTTTTGGCCTTGCTCTAATTTTCCTTCAATTTGATTGCCCATGCCATGGCTTTTTGGTTCGGGGCGTACGTATAAGTACGGCAACTCCAAAAGGTCTGCTACCAGGGCGCCCTGCGCAATACCGGCCGTAGCAACGCCGGCAATGGCCTGCACCTGCGGGAAGCGCTGCTGAATGGCTTGCGCCAAAGCATTTTTTATATAACTGCGTATATGCGGAAAGGAGAGCGTGACGCGATTGTCGCAGTAAATTGGCGAGTTCCAGCCGGAGCTCCACTTAAAAGGTTGCTCTGGGCGCAGGCGTACGGCCTGTGACTCTAGAAGATAGGTGGCTATCTGGGCGGCGGTGTCTGTATGTGGCATGGGCGAAAATAAGCAAAAGGCTTCAGCTTTTCCCCTTGAATGTGCCTTGTACAATGCAAATTTTCTTTCTTATTTTGTGAGCTATCACGCTCTGTCTATAAGCGAACTTACATGAATGTCTTTATCAACGACATCCCACTGATTATTAAAAAGACCAGTGAAAAAATATTTAAGCACCAGTATGATCTGGTGTTGGATAAGGACGATCAATTTACCTCCAAGGACTTGGTAGGCGACGTGCTCTTTAGAGACGTGGACGCTGTGCTCATTGACCGTTTGGTGCGCCTCATGGAGGTGAAGAAGCTCAAGAAGCTGGATTCTATCACGCTGGTCACAGACAAAAAGAAAAAGCTGATTGAGCACCTAAAGGACCAGTTCAAAATCATCAAAGCCGCGGGCGGCTTGGTGGTGAAGGACGGTAAGATTCTCATGATCCACCGCTTAGGCGTGTGGGACCTACCCAAAGGCAAGCTGGACAAAGGCGAGGAAGAGCAATTGGGCGCCCTGCGCGAAGTAGAAGAGGAGTGCAACATTAAAGTGGCCATCACCGGCGAGCTCCCCAATACCTGGCACTCTTACGCGTTCAAAGGCAAGAAAATCCTGAAGAAGACCAGTTGGTTCACCATGCAATGCCTGGACGACACGCTCATGCGTCCGCAAGCAGAAGAATCCATTGAAGAAGTGCGCTTTATGACTCCAGACGAAGTAAAAGCCTTACTCCCAGAGGCTTATACCTCAGTTGAGTTTGTGATCAGGCATTATTTGGCTTCAATGAAGAAAGCTGGAAAGGAATAAAATCCTGCACGTTGCCGCCAAAACGGTGGATCTCCCTGATAATGGAAGAGTTAATGGCCGCCAGGCTAGGCGAGGTGATTAAAAACACCGTCTCCAGTTCTGGGTTCACGTGCCGGTTGGCCTGCGCAATGGTATTCTCATACTCAAAGTCAGTGGTGTTGCGCAAGCCTCTTAACAGGAACTTAGCGCCCACTTCCTTAGCGAAGTCTGCCGTCAATCCTTTATAAGCCTGTACCCACACCTTCGGGTTATCTTTGAAGACGTCCTCAATGATCTGCACCATGTCCTCTACCGGAAAATAGCGGCTCTTGCTGCTGTTATTGCCAATGGAAATGATGATGTTGTCAAACAACTCACAGCCCCGCTGTACCACATCATAATGTCCGTTGGTGAATGGGTCAAAAGAACCAGGGAAGAGGGCGATGCGTTTCATAAAAGGTGCGTGAGTGTAAGTAGGATTGCGAAGATGGCAAATAATTTCTTTGCCGCTTTAGGTTAGAGTGCAGAATATTCTCTGAGATTCGTTTTTGGCTTGTTTTCTGGAAAATAGCCTAAAAATGGAAGCCGTCGCCTAGTTCAATAACTAAAAGCTTTTCACCCCTCTTTGTCATCCTGAAAGGATCTTGTGGGCAAGCTAGATAGACAGTTAATCATCAGTGAAAAGTGGTTAATTACTCTTGGAGAAAAAGAGCGCTATTAGCAATGCTGTTAATTATCTACTTTATACTTGGCCTCCTACACCTTTAAATTTTTCCACGAATGAAGCAATCTTTTGAAAAACGCTCTGCTTCTTTGTCAAATACTGTGGGTTTAAAGGACTCATTTTTGGTAAAAGAGCATTGAGCTCTGTACCATTTTCACTGGCAAATTCACGTTTTAGGGAGGCAGCTATATAGCGTTTGGCTTCCTGCTCATTTAAATTCTCATCTTCAATTAATTCTGTTGCCTCAGTCTTCAATTTGCCTTGTGCATACGCATAGAATGAGTCTAGAATATTCGCTTTATCGTTAATACTATCTAGATTTGTTTCATTGATAAAGTCAACCACTAGACTCTCTTTTGCCCGGTTGCCTATGCTCGCTCTAATAACCCGACGGACTTCTTCTACTAACTCAGCTTTATTCTTTGTCTTCTTATTGTGCTCAAATATTAGTTCAAGAATATAGTCTAGGTTTATTTCCTGTGACTTGAGAAGGTCTATCTCAAAGACTACGTCATCCCAATCAATCTTTGACTTTTCTAACTCTCCTCCTCTTTTCTCTTGTCTTAGCCATTCCCTGATGTCATTGTATGTGGAGCGGTAATCTTGTACGGTTCTCTCCGGTAGCAATTGTATCTCCAGCATAGCCGCTAGTTCGGCATCTGTTTTAAAAGTAGCCTTTTTAAAGACTTCAAGTGCGTTGGGATCTTCTAGTTTTGTCTCTTGAAGAGCTTTAAGCTGGGTAAACTCATCATAGTTCTGGAGGATGTTCTCTACCCGCAGGTACTCACCAAATAGCTTGGCAAACTCTTTCTTGTCTTTTTCCTTTTCAATCTCATCTGGGTTGGGGAATTTTTCCTTCAGTTCGTTTACCACCTCTATGTAGCCTCTGCGGGCTTCGCCGGTGGCCACGTCCGTAAAACCTTCTAGGTATTCTTTGTAGCTCTTTTCAAGGACTACATTCTTCGTGTTACTATCGCCAAAAAGGGTAATGGCTTCTATAGTGGCGGCTTCTAAATCTCTGAAGGTAACCACGTTGCCAAACGTTTTGGTGGCATCATAAATGCGGTTGGTGCGCGAGAAAGCCTGCATTAAACCGTGGTACCGCAGGTTCTTATCTACAAATAGCGTATTGAGGGTAGGGGCATCAAAGCCGGTTAGAAACATGCCCACCACAATTAAGAGGTCTACTTCTTTGCTCTTAACACGTTTGGCAAGGTCACGGTAGTAATTCTGAAACTCTTTGCTATCCACGCCATAGCTGGTTTTAAAATGGGCATTATAGTCGTTAATGGCATTAGTCAAAAATTCTTTGGCACTACTGTCAAGGGCAGATGGTTCAAAAGTTTCATCTAAAATCTCCCCTATTGCATTTTGCTCTTCATTGGCGGCAAAGGAGAAGATGGTTGCAATCTTTAAAGGGTTTTCATTACCTTTCTGTAACCGGTTTAATTCTTCATAATAACATTTGGCAGCATCTACACTGCTCACCGCAAACATGGCGTTAAACCCTTTATTACCGCTTTGGTTCCTATGCGTTTTAAACTTAAAGTTCTGTAAAATGTAGGTAGAAATTTCTTTAATACGAGCAGGGTGAAGCAAAGCGGTTTTATTTTCCGCTGCGCTTAACTTTTGTTCATCTTGCTCTGTTTCTATACCCTTGAACTGAGGCCGTACATCATTATAGTCTACTTTAAATTTTAGAACTTTCTCATCTCTAATTGCATCTGTAATGACATAGGAGTGCAATTCTCGGCCGAAAACACTTGCCGTAGTTTCTGCTCCTAAGGCATTTTGAGGGAATATAGGTGTACCAGTAAAACCGAATTGATAGAACTTTTTAAACTTCTTGTTCAGATTTTTCTGCGCCTCGCCAAACTGGGAACGGTGCGCCTCATCAAAAATGAAGACTACTTGCTTTTGATAAATGGAGAGGTCACTCTCCGTTTTCATGAGGTTATTGAGTTTCTGGATGGTGGTGACAATAATCTTATTATCATCTTTCTCAATATTACGCTTTAACCCCGCGGTGTTTTCTGAGCCGTTCACGCTGTCTGGCGTAAACCGTTGGTATTCTTTCATGGTTTGAAAGTCAAGGTCTTTACGATCTACTACAAAGAATACCTTGTCAATGAAACCAAGTTGGGTGGCTAAGCGGGCAGCCTTAAAACTAGTAAGCGTTTTACCGGACCCGGTGGTGTGCCAAATGAATCCGCCACTTTCTTGGCTTGACCATTTTTTTGATTGGTAAGAACTTTCAATTTTCCATAAGATTCTTTCAGTTGCGGCAATTTGATAGGGCCTCATGATGAGGAGTGTATCACTGATGTCAAATACCGAATAGGTAAGCAGTATTTGCAAGAGGGTGTTCTTCTGGAAAAAAGTGGCTGTAAAGTCTTTCAGGTCTTTGATCAACTTATTATCAGCCTTGGCCCAGTTCATTGTAAAGTCAAAGCTGTTTTTGTTTCGCTCAACGGTGTTGGCAAAATAACGGCTGTCTGTGCCGTTTGAGATAACAAAAATCTGTATGTATTTAAAAAGCGAATCAGAACTATTAAAACTCTCTTTGGTATAGCGGTGCACCTGATTAAACGCCTCTCTAATGGCAACGCCCCGTTTTTTTAGTTCTACCTGCACTAATGGCAAACCGTTTACTAAGATGGTGACATCATACCGGTTAGCGTGCGTGCCCTTTTGTTCAAACTGTGAGATAACTTGTACCTTGTTACGGGTAATGTTCTTCTTGTCAACTAAGTAGATGTTTTGGATATGCCCATCATCAAAGACAAAATCATAAATATAGTTGTCATGTATTTTCCTAGTTTTCTCTAACAGGTTATCACTAGGTTTGTCTAGGTACTCCTCCACATAACGCGCCCATTCACCGTCTGTAAAGGCTACATTATTAAGGTTTTGAAGCTGTGTTCTGGCATTAGCCAGCATGGCCTGGCCAGTAGTTAGGTTGGTTGGGTTTTCATACCCTTGGTTTATTAAATCCTGAATAAACTCCCGTTCCAATGCCGCCTCTGTCTGATAGACAGCCGGCGCCTCATTCACCATTGATTGCTTGGTATATTGGTCAAGAACAATAAAGTTATTTGATTCGGCTATGGGTTTATACAGCTTCATTTTGTTCTATTAATTCTGAGAATTTATAATAACTCTCTAAATAATTTACTAATTCAATTAGCTTATCTCTGTCGTTTTCTTGTACTTCACCATTTTCATCACCTGCATGTGCAGAATGACTTGAAAGGTTCAAAATACGATTAGCAAAAGGGTCTGGTTCACCATTTACAATTGGTAATAATTTTTCCCAATTAGAATACCCCAAAAAAGTAGCAGTTTTCTCTAAAATATTTCTAATAAAATTAAAATGATATTTTTTTATTAGAATAGGATTGTTTTTAGCTTTTTGAATTTCTCTAAAAAGTTGCAAATGATATGAAAAAGGTGTTTTTCTACCTAGCGGATCAAGGCTAAAATTACCATCCGCAAATTTAACAAAACGATACTTTATAGAATTGTCAGAGTGATAAATCCATTTTCCTATACCATTATTTTGTTCACCTCTTATATGTAAAGGATTTTGGATATTGTTATTGAGTTCATTTGAAATGACATTATAAAACAACGGGTTGTGCGTTGTTATTATAAATTTAAGTTCTGATTTGCTGTTTTTTATTAATCTTGAAATGTTAACAGCTAACTCAATAAGATGATTATCATCCAATGAACTTACTGGGTCATCTATGAAAATATATTCTAAATTGTTAAATTGGTTTGTTGCTCGATTAGTTAAATCTGTTTCGTTTAATGTTTCAATCGCCTCTTCTAATAAACTATAAAATACACACCAAATAAAATTACTTTCTTCTGCTTTAGAAATTTTAATATTTGGTAAGCCTTGGTCATCTCCGCTTGTTATTGAAAATGTTACCTCTGAAAATGCTTTAACAACAATATCATTCCCATTTCCATCTTGAAAAGCATACTCTTCATTAAAAACTGGAGTAATTGAATCGTTAGTATAATGCTGAAAATTGGTGACAATTCTATTGTCTAAACCTTGGTCTTTTAAATATTTTAAGGCAAACCCAGTAAAATTGTTAGGTCTTATGATTAACTTTCTAATAGTGTCAGCATCTAAATCATTGTCCCAGTAAAAAAGGTCTTCCGTAAATGCGTTGTAGTAAAGAACTTTTATTCCTGCTTCTTCTCCAACTTCTTCATCTTTTGGAGCAACTAAAAGTCTAAACTCTCGTGAAAGCCTAGTTTTACCAGTGCCATTAAAGGCATAGATTAGCTGTACTTTTTTATCAGTATCTTTAAGTGTTTGTGCTATTTCTGTTAACGACTGTCCCACTTTATGATTCTATATTATTCTTAGGAAAGGTTAGTAATAAGTCACGGTAATATTCATACTGCTTTTTTCGCAACTTTATCTCCTTAGGTATGCCTTCACTAATTGACTTAGTGAGAATACTAAATTTGTCTAAGATTGAAACAATACGTTCTTGTTCTTCAGGCAAAGGGATAGGAATTTTAATTTTTGCTAAATCATCTGCATTTACGCGTCTTACTTTTGAACCTGTTATAAAAGGCCTTTTTTGTTTTTGAAACTGCTCTGTTTGGAAGAAATAAGCGACGTATTTTGGATTTAGATTATGAGTATAAAAACAAGCATCACTGCTAACTGCTATTCCTTCCGCCCCTAACCACGCTACTGATTTACATACATCTTCATCATTTTCACTTGTGGTCGCTATGATTAAATCTCCATATTTAGCCATTCGTGCTTTCTTAGCAAATTCAGCAGAAACAAATGTTTTGGTTTTATCTGTATAAGTGCCATAGTAGGTGTAGATTTGACCGTAATGGATACATCCAACTCCTGTTTCGGTAAAGTCTTTTTTCTGTAATCCACCACCTCGAATAAACTTGCCTAGACTTTCATGCCCCATAGGTAAATACTCTACTTCACCTTCATTAAAGTTCAACAATTGTTCCCTATAGTAATTATACTGCTTTTTGCGAGCTGTAAGCTCTGCTGATAGCTCTGTTATCAGTAAAGCTGTAAGCTCTGTAAAAGCGCTTAGAATACGAACTATTTCTTTTTGTATATGGAGTGGTGGAATTGGGATTAGTTTGTTGCAGTAATTGCTGATCCATTGTCTTTTGTGATCACCATCAACTAATCCACTAGGCAAAGCACTTAACCAATAATAAATATATTTTAACAATGCTTTAGATTCATCTTTTGATGTAATCATTTTCATTGCCGATGATTTAGCTTTAAAGTCAAAGTCTACCCATTTATTGGCAGTAGTAAAATCATCAAAGATTATTACAGGTTTTTCCGATGCTTTATATATGCCATCCGTTTCATCTGTGTATCCGAGAATAAAAGTTTTACCAGCAGTCAAAACGGGAGTTTGGAAATCGGCATTATAGTTTTTTGATGTTACTAAATATTTAGTAGGTTGTTCATAATCGGTAATTTCTCCCAGTGGTTGCCAATCAACCTCAACTCCCTCTAACAATTTCTCTAAATACTTCATACCTCTATATCCTTTATTATCGCATCAATATCAGCACGAAGTACATTTATTTTTTCCACCGTTTTTAAAACCTCATCTTTCAATTCTCCAATATCAAACTTCTCACGGTTATCCTTCGGTTTCACATAGGAGCTAACAGAAAGGTTGTAATCGTTTTGTGCAATTTCATTATTTCCAATAGATTGAGCTACATGCGGCACCTCCGCCTTGCTGTCAAAAATTCCTATGATTTTTTCAATGTGCACATCAGTCAACACATTATTATTAGTGGCTTTTCTGAAAAAATCCTCCCCACTGGCATCAATAAATTGGGTTTTGTTATCAAGCTTATGTTTTGAGAGAACCAAAATTGTCACAGCTATAGAGGTGCCATAAAATAAATTGGGAGGTAAAGAAATGATGGTCTCTACAAAGTTGTTGTCTATCAGATATTTTCTAATTTTTTGTTCGGCACCACCCCGGTAAAAAATACCCGGAAAACATACAATTGCAGCCCGTCCTTTACCAGATAGGTAGCTCAAGGCGTGCAGTACAAAGGCAAAATCTGCTTTTGATTTAGGCGCTAAAACACCAGCAGGTGCAAAACGGTCATCATTGATCAGCGTAGGGTCATCAGAACCAATCCAGTTCACTGAATATGGAGGATTGGACACAATGGCGTCAAAAGGTTTATCATCACCAAAGTGCGGATCTGTAAGTGTATTCCCCAGCGCAATGTTAAACTTGTCATAGTTAATATTATGCAAGAACATGTTCATGCGGGCCAGGTTGTAGGTGGTATGGTTTATCTCCTGCCCAAAGAAACCTTCTTCAATAATATTGTTATCAAAATGCTTTTTGGCTTGCAATAGTAAAGAACCTGATCCTGCAGCTGGATCATAAATTTTGTTGACTGTGATCTGCTTATGCATAGCCAACTGGGCAATGAGCTTAGATACCTGTTGCGGGGTAAAAAACTCACCACCAGACTTGCCCGCATTTGCGGCATAGTTAGAGATAAGGAACTCATACGCATCACCAAAAAGGTCAATCTGGCTGTCTTCAAAATTTCCGAAACTCAATTCTGCCACCCCTTTTAAAACAGACGCTAAACGGCTGTTCTTATTTTCAACCGTATTGCCCAGACGTGTGCTTGTGGTGTCAAAATCTGCGAACAGTCCTTTTATATCTGGTTCAGAAGGATAACCGTTTGCGGAACTCTCAATGGCGTCAAAAATGGTTTTTAAATCTGTGTTAAGATTGGGATTATTATTAGCAGTTTTGGTGACGTTTACAAAGAGTTGGCTAGGGTAGATAAAATACCCTTTAGTTTTAATAGCATCCTCTTTTATTTCTGGAGTAACGACATTATCAGGTAGACTGGCGTAATCAATGCTGTCATCACCACCTTCAATGTAAATAGTAAAGTTTTCACTAATGAACCGGTAGAACAGGGTTCCCAATACAAATTGTTTAAAATCCCACCCGTCTACAGAGCCACGTACATCGTTGGCTATTTTCCATATTTTAGCTTGTAATTCAGCTCGTTGTTGTATGCTGGTCATGTAAAATCTTAATAGCAGTTATTGATTTAATTGTCTGGCAAAATTAGTGCTAGCCAATGGCAAAGGTTTAATTACGCCTATTTTGTAAACCGAGTAAATTGTTCCGGTTAATTGAACTATGGTTTGAAGTGGAGCTGACTGGTTTTTAATAAAAATTGACTTTACCTACTCACAAAAATGCAGGCTGTACATGTCAAAGTTGCGGTGCTCAAACAAGGCGTCAAAGCGGTAGCTGTAACCTACGCCCGTAGGTTTCTTCCCGAACTGCACATGGCGTATGTACTTGCGCAGCACATCAAACAATTCAGAGTGCACTAGCAGTTCTCCCCAGACATAGATGTTGTCTTGGTCAGGGTTCATCTTCTTTTCTTGCAAAACAAACAAAATGTAGTAGATGAAATCTTCCTGTGAGGAGAAGTAGAAGGAATTGCAAAACTCCAGACGGGATTCATGCAATACCACCAGCGTCACGTAGTTTTTATCTACGTACACATACAACTGCGGACGCGTATTGCGCTCGGCCACGTGCAGGAAACCTTCCATGAGGCTGGAGGTCTGGTGCACAAATTCCAGTTCTGAGGTTTGAAAATGACCTTCGGCCCATGCCTGTAGTTTGGTGGGTACGGTAAACACATTGATCAGCTCTAGTCTGGGGTGCGCGTAATCATGGACAATTTCTGTAGAGGTATCCAGTTCAGCGTTGAGTTGTAAGTATTCTTCGCGGGCGTTGACGTCAAAGAGGGTGGCGGGCAGAAGCGTGAACTGCTGGCTTTTGATGGCTATGCGCACCGCCTTCCAAGCCTTCTGTTGCAGAATGGGGCTGGTGGCCGTCAAGGACTCTAAATAGGAGATGGCGCCGTCTACGCTCACCGGTCTACTGGACTCGTAATCCTCCAATGCCACAAACTTGTTGCGTTCTGTGTCCAGCACGCCTAAACGCAGCCGGTGCGCCCCGAAGCAAAAATAAAGGTGGGCGTTGGCAGAGGCAGACACGTCAAAGGCGTCATCTACCACGCGTTGCGATTGCTTGAAAGCGGCGGCGAAGCTATCCAAAAGAAAGGGTGTAGAAGTAATACAAAATAGGAACCGTTCACCGGTTGCCCAAGAAGTACAATAATACAGATTTTACGCCAACCATGCACACCTCTTGGTCAGGGCTCCTCCAATTCTGGATAGCTTTGGAATTAGAGAAGCCTGATTTACAGAGTGAAATTTATGGAGAGACTATTTAGCAAATTCAAACCGAGGGATGTAGAGGTCGTCAATGTTGACCAAGCCGTGCAGGACGGGGTGCAGTTCTTCGGGGTGCATTTTGTACATGTCGCGCACGCTTATGAACCTCACCTCTTCCAACAACTGGGCATCCTGACCGTGCTCAGGGTCATGGCCCAGTTTTAATTCCCCCGAAACCTGTTTTACCTCAAAGAAGAGCTCAATGGCATGGAGGGGAGGTCTCAGGAATTCATGCAGGTATAGAAATCTGCCCACTTCAATGGCGAGACCGGTTTCCTCCTCAAACTCGCGCGTGAGACAGTCTTTCACCTTTTCGCCGTAGTCCAGACCTCCGCCCGGCGGAATCCAAAAGGAGCCCGCGCCAAAGGCGGCCGTATGACGGGCCAGCAATAAAGTGTTGTCTTGTACCAGCAGTCCGCAGACCCTTACGCGCGTTTTATGACTATATGATTCAGCAAGCGGATGAATGTTCTCCATAGGTTGTAGGGCAGTTCCTTTGGCCGTACTTTTGCCAAATGATACAGACGTATAATCCTCAGTACAGAGATACGGTAAAAGAAAAACTTCAGCGGCAATTTTACATGCATTTGTTGGGTTTTGAAATAGACGCTATTGAAGTGGGCAGGGTAGAAGGTACTTTAGCGCTGGAGGAGAAACATAAGCAACATAAAGGCTTTGCGCATGGCGGCGTCACAGCTACGCTGGCAGATATTGTGATGGGCTTTGCCGCGGTGACGCTAGTGCCGGCAGATAACCATGTGGTGACGGTAGACCTGCGCGTATCCTATTTAAACCCCGGTTTAGGCACCAAATTGATAGCCAAGGGATGGGTGATTAAACAAGGCCGCAAGTTGAACTTTTGTGAGGCCGAAATCTTTTCAGAAGGGGAGCAGGGCCAGCAGGTTCTCATTGCCAAAGCCTCGGCCACCATGGCTACCTTGCACCCCGAAGACGCCAAACCACAAAACCCCGCATGACCCCCGCAGAAGCCTTACGCAAGAGCTTTCCCTTTGAACCCACCGCTGACCAGGTGGCCCTATTCCAGAAGCTGGAGCAGTTCATTCTGCGCAAAACCGGCCTCAAGGAAGTCTTCATGCTCAAAGGATTTGCCGGTACGGGTAAAACCACCGTGGTAAGCGCCCTGGTTAAAATCCTGAACAAGTTTGGCTACAAGTACGTGCTGTTGGCGCCCACCGGTAGAGCCGCCAAAGTAATGGCTACTTACACGGGCAAACAGGCTTCCACCATCCACAAGAAGATATACAAGCAGACGGCTAACGCCTATTCAGACGGGTTGTCGTTCACCCGCCAACCCAACAAGCAGGAGAATGTGCTCTACATAGTAGATGAGGCTTCTATGATCTCAGATGAGAAAGCCTTCGGGGACAACGGCCTCTTGCAGGATTTGATGGCCTACATCTTTGAGCACACCAACAATAAACTGCTCTTGATAGGCGACACCGCCCAGTTACCGCCGGTGAACCAGACCATCAGCCCGTCGCTGGATCCTGCCTACCTGCAAAATAACTTCCAGGTACACGTGCACCAGATGGAAATGCGCCAGGTGATGCGCCAGGCTGAGGAATCTGGCATCTTAATGAACGCCACCCGAATGCGGAACGAGCTCATCAAGGAACAGCCCGAACTGAGCTTCAGGACCAAAGGCTACCGCGACATCTTTGCCATGACCGGCGAGAAGTTGGAGGACGGCTTGCGCTATGCTTATGAGAAGTTCGGGATTGAGAACACCACCGTCATCTGTCGTTCCAACAAAACCGCCAACCTTTACAACCAGCACATACGCCGTCAGATCTTCTTCCATGAAGACGAAATTAGCGCCGGCGACTACCTCATGATTGTGCGCAACAACTACGGCTGGTTGCCCAAAGACTCCAGCATAGGCTTCATGGCCAACGGCGATTTCGTGGAGATTACCAAAATCATCCGGTATGAGGAGATGTACAACATGCGCTTTGCCGATGTGCAGATAAAGTTTGTGGACTATCCGCAGGAAGAGGAGCTTGAAATAAAAATCATGCTAGACACCCTGCACTCAGAGACGCCCGCCCTTCCCGCCGACAAGAACAAGCAACTTTACGCCGAGGTTCTGCTTGATTACCAGCATATCAAAAGCAAACGCCAGCGCACGATAGAGATGAAGCAGGACAAGTATCTAAACGCTCTGCAGGTAAAGTTTGCCTACGCCTTGACCTGCCACAAAGCGCAGGGTGGCCAATGGCAGGCAGTATTTGTGGATCACGGGTACCTGAAAGAGGACTTGGTGAACCAGGAATTCGCGCGCTGGCTCTACACGGCCACCACCCGTGCCTCAGAGCAGTTGTTTCTGGTGAACTTTAACTCTAAATTGCTGGAAGGCGCTCCTATTGAGGTGGAGGAATAATAATTGCCGTTTTAGAGCAGTTTGTAAAAAGTAAAAAATGTACATATGAAAAAGATATTATTTGGGATTCTATTCTTGTTTTTAGGAAGCACTGCGGCCATGGCTCAGACTACGCAAGACAGTACATTCATAGAAGTTATTGCACCAGCTCCACCTATTCCTGCTGGGCCCTCCATCTTGTTTGCAGAGGAGAAGCATGATTTTGGGACCATCAAGCAAGGCGAAGTAGTGGAATACACCTTCAAGTTCACCAACAACGGGTCTAAGCCTTTGATGATTTCTAATGTGCGCACCACCTGTGGCTGTACCGTTCCTACCTGGCCAAAAGCGCCAATTCAGCCGGGTCAGTCCGCTGATATTACTGCGCGATTTAACAGCGCTGGTAAGATGGGCAAGCAAAATAAGGTCATCACCATTGACTCCAACGCTCTGCAGGGCACTACGCAGGTAATCATTGCTACCACTATTGTAGCCGCTCAGTAATCCGTTTTCGGGCTAATTCCCAGAAAATAACGTAAAAACGCCTCTCTTGCTCAAAGCAGGAGAGGCGTTTTTGCGTTGGTAAGGTTGATTACAGAAGTTTGATTGATTCTTTCCTTATGGCGCAAGCGTCCGCTTGTGTCCGCATGCATATGTGATTCCTTTTTTCCGCAAGTTTTTAATCTGCGGGTAGCATGATTGAGGATTATAACTTCCGGCTTTTTTGGTTTTAATTAAATCCTGGCCGGTGTATTATAGCTCTTTCTGATTAACTGGCTCTTTCGGATTTATCAATCCGAAAGTTATTTGTCGGGGATTTACCAATCCCCGGTTCCCTGTTTTCTCATACGTTCACAAAGGGGATTGATAAATCCCCGACAGAGAGATTCGGGATTGATAAATCCCGAATAGCAGGGTATTAGGTGGTAATTAAAAGTAGAAACCTTAATGGAATCGCGTGCTTCAAACCAACCCATTTTTTGGGGTAGAGACAATGGCACTGCCTTGTCTCCACGCGCATATAGGATCACCAACGCGGGCGGACACAAGCGGACGCTTGCGCCATGGTAGCCAGTTTTTACATTTATCACAACCTAGGATTAATGATTTGGCACACGTAGTTGGTCTGTAACGAGCCGTGCGTTTTTGGCTTGTTTTATGGAAATCAAGCCAAAAACGAAGTTCTTTCTAAGCTCAACAATCAACCATCACTATCAGCTACCTACACCAAGCCATCAGCAATCAACAACCAGCAATTATAGATTCTTTGCCAGAACCCACACTAGATTTACCCAGCCGATGATGAAAAACAGGCCACCGATGGGGGTGATGGCGCCCAGCCACGTGATGCCCGTGAGGCTGAGAACATACAGGCTGCCAGAGAAAATGAGGATGCCAACTAAAAAGCAGATGCCCGTCAATTTCAGACCCGTGATAGCTGGGAATTGCGCCATGAGAAGTCCAACCAGTAACAAGCCCAGGGCATGGTACATCTGGTACTTGACGGCGGTCTCAAAGGTATCGGCGCGGTTGGTGGCGGCTAGAACGGCTTTTAAACCGTGCGCGCCAAAGGCCCCAATCATGACGCCCAAGCCACTGATCAAAGCGCCCAGTATAAGGATGATTTTAGGTGACATAATTTATTGGTTAGAAGGAGATGGATAATTTCTTTGGCCAAAGATGGCACTGCCTACGCGTACCATGGTACTGCCTTCAGCAATAGCCAATTGGTAGTCAGAGCTCATGCCCATGGAGATTTCTTTGAAGTAGTCAGCATCTTTAAAAAACTCCTGATGCAAAGTGTCAAAGATGCGCTTAAGTAACCTGAATTCCTTCTGCAGTTCCTCGTCAGAATCTGTGTTGGTGGCCACGCCCATCACCCCGCAAATGCGCACATTCTGCAAGGCTTTAAATTCAGGGGACCGCAACATCTGCTGGGCTTCTTCTAAGGACAAGCCGTACTTGGTTTCCTCTTCGGCTATGTAAAACTGCAAAAGACAGTCTAACACGCGGTCATATTTGAGCGCCTGCTTGTTGATTTCCTGCAAGAGCTTAAAGCTGTCCACTGACTGTATCAAGTGCACGAAGGGCGCGATGTACTTGACCTTGTTGGTTTGCAGGTGACCAATCATGTGCCACTGGATATCTTCTGGCAAGGAAGGCTGCTTCTCCATCATTTCCTGTACCTTGTTCTCCCCAAAGGCCCGCTGCCCGGCGGCATAGGCCTCCCTGATCAAGGCTACCGGATGCGTCTTAGAAACGGCTATCAATTGACAGTTTGATCCGGTCAGTCTATTGTTAAATTCCTGAATGCTTTCTTGGATGGACATTTTTATGAGATGTTAGATATTAGACGTTAAATACTAGATTATAAAATCGAGTTATAAATCATTTTTTAGGCTAATTAGAAAAGTCTTATTTCTAATATCTAGCGTCTAATGTCTTATAAAACTAGTCTTCTAACGCGTTGGTGAAAAAGGTGTTTTTGAGCAGGAGCCAGACCAGAAAGAGTAGAATGGCCCAGCGCAAATATACCTGGTAAAAATCTTTGGTGTCTCTGTAGCGGGTTTCCTTTAATTCGGTCTTTTCTAGCGCGTTGATTTTCTTGAAAATGCTGGTGAGCGTGTTGGCGTCCTGCGCTCTGTAGAACTGCCCTTCAGACAAGGAAGCCAATTGCCGCAGGGTCTTCTCTTCTAGTCCAGTCTGCACGGTCACCACTTGCCCCGTAGAGTCTGGCGGTAGCTGGATGGTGCCTTCGCGGCCAATGCCTACGGTGTACAGTTTTACCTGGAAGGCATGCGCCAGTTGGGCGGCTAGCTCGGGGTCAAGGCTGCCGGCGGTGTTTTCACCGTCACTAATCAAGATGCAGACTTTAGACTTGGCAGTTGACTCGCGCAAGCGGTTGAGAGCCACGGCCAAGGCACTGCCAATGGCGGTACCATCTTCCGGAATCATGTTCAATTCTATCCCTTTGATGCTTTCCTGCACCAAAGAATAGTCAGTGGTGAGCGGAACGAGAGAGAAGGCTTGCCCGGCAAACACCACCACGCCAATGCGGTCTTGCACGCGGCCGTTCACAAACTGCAGGGCTACTTTTTTGGCGGCCTCCAGACGGTTGGGTTTAAAGTCGGTGAGCTCCATGGAGCCAGACACGTCCAGAACCAGGACAATGTCTATCCCTTCGGCAAACTGTTCAATGGTCTCATCTGTTTTCTGGGGTCTGGCCAAGGCCACCAACACCAGCATTAAAAATAAGCCAAACACCACGTCTGGCACGTACCGCAGGGTGCTGGTCCAATGCCATTTGGCTTTGCCCTCAAACAAGGCCACGTCCAGCTTCTTTCTAAACCTTAAGTGCAGCAGCCAGCGCAAGACAAACAACAGCGGCACGGCCAGCAGGCCATATAGAAACCCGGGGTTCTCCCAGTCAAAAGACTGCCAGGTGTGCCAGCTAAACCAGTTGACGTTGAGCCAGGTAAAATCAGAGGGTGTTTGCCACATTGCGCAGGGAGTCTCTAATGATGGTAAACCGATAAGCGGCGAAGTCTGAAAGCTGATGCAAGGCGTCTGTCACCTCAGAGATGTCGTCAGAGATGATGTTTCCGTAAATGGCCCGGTCACAGACCTTTAAGGCATTGCCCACCCGTTCATCTTCCTCATAAAAAGTAGTGATTTCTTTGGTGGTGAAAGAGCTGATCTCCTGTTCTTCTAGCCTGGTCAGGTAGTTTTTCCAGAGGGTAGTGCCGCGTTCCAACTGCTCCAGCGTTCTGGTTCTTTGAAAGCGGTCAATGGTGTTCTGGAACCTGCTCTGGAACTGGGTCTGGTATTTTTGCAGAACATATAGTCTGTAACGCGTGACGATGCTTCGGCCAAACAAGCCCCAGATGCCGCCAATCAAGATGAGGCCCGCTAGTATTCCCAAACCCCAGTACAGATAGTTGAACATCTCCGGTACCGGCGTGAGCTTAGTGTCAGACCGCAGAGGCAGAGGGTCTGTCACGGTGGTCACCAATTGCCGCAACACCACTGAGTCTGGCAGGGTGTTCAACTGGAGCGTGTCTCCCTGGAAAAAAAGGCGCGCATAGACCTGCAACTTCTGAACGGGACTTAGGCTGAAGGTGCGCAACACATAGATGGTGCTGTCAATGCTCTTGGTGCCTTGCGTACGGGTAGGGTAAAATTCTTTCTTGACCAGCTCAAAGGGCGTGAATTTGAAGGTGCTGTCCGGGAACACCAATTCGGCTTCTGGGGCATGGACAGAGCGCAATACGTACCGTACGGTCTGGCCTACTTCAACCGTGTCTTTTAAGAAATAGCCTTGCAACTGGACCGTAGGAATCTGGGCTAGCCCCGTAAAGGGAAGCAACCACAACAATACCCACCAGCCTTTTTTTAAATCAGACACAAGACGCAAGATACAAGACACAAGAGTTTTTTTTCTCGTTTTTGGGCTATTTTCCAGAAAACAACCCAAAAACGGACGGTATATCTTTTAATTAAATGGAAGTTACTTTAATTGAAATTCCTTCATACCTCCATCTCCAGATCTGCACATTTCCATATTTGCCCATCTCCACATTTTTAAATTAAAAAGAAGTAGCACATCAGCACATTAACTCATTAGCACATTGTTTAAGAACTGCGCTTCATGATTCTGTTACGGGCCCTGAAGAGGTTGACGAGTTGCGGCGCGTAGTCCTGGTCCACGTAAATGGGCAGGAAGTCTGCCTGGTACTTGCGGCAAATCTTGGTGAGCTTCTCCTGGTTCTCGGCATATGGCAGCAGATAGCGCTCCTTGAATGCTTTGGAGGACGTGTTGATCCAGATGGTTTTGCCAGATTCTTTATCCAGCAGCGGCACAATGCCCAGGCTGGGGAAGGCGGTCTCGCGGCGGTCCATAAGTTGGAGCACAATGAGGTCGTGTTTCTTGGCCAGCATGATAAGTTCACGCTCATAGCTCAGGTCAATAAAGTCTGAGATGAGGATCATGATGCTCTTGCGTTTGACCACGTTCAGGGCTAGCCGAATTCCCTCGCCGATGTTGGTTTTCTTGGAGGCCGGCTGCAGCTCTGCCAGGGTCTTGATGATGGAGTAGGCGTGCTCGTTGCCTTTGCCGGGCTTCAGGTATTTCTCCTTGGTGTCACTGAAACAAATCATGCCCAGCTGACTGCCCTGTTTGATGGCGGCCAGCGCCAGAATACCACTGATCTCCTTGCCGATATCCATTTTCTGCAGACCGGGCACGCCCAGCGCCTGTGAGCCAGACACGTCCAGGAGAATGAACACGTTCTGCTCTTTTTCTTCGCGGTAGGTCTTGACAAATGTACCATGGCCCTTGGCACTTACGTTCCAGTCTATGGAGCGCACGTCATCTCCGTACTGATAAGCCCGCACGTCGTCAAATTCCAGCCCAGAACTTTTGAACACAGATTTGAAGTCGCCCTGGAGTTGTGCGTCAATTGCCTTTCTTATCTGTATCTCGTACTTTCGTAGCTTCCTGACCAAGTCTTTCATGCCGAATGAGGTTTGTGCAGCGTCCTAAATTTACCGAATCTTACCGACAACCGCGTGAAAAAACGTCTGAGCCTATTCTTGCTGTCATTGGTTGTGTATGCCTGCGCGCCCAAGTCCACTGCCCCCGCAGACCTGGTCCCCGAAGACAAAATGACCAGCGTCCTCTTAGACATTCACCTAGCCGAGGCGCGCATTGGCCGAACCATCACGCAGTATGACACTTCCAAGATGGTGTTTAAGAACGTGCAGAAGGATATTTTTAAGAAGCATGGCATCACAGACAGCTCCTTCAGGCATAGTTATGACTACTATCTTATGAATCCTGCGCTGTTAGACAAAATCTACGAGAAAGTGCTGGACAGTCTAAGCCTGCAAGAAGCCAAGCTCACCCCCAAAACAGGCTAGGTCATTCAAGATCCTAAACCGGTAGTGGAGTCAGCTGGCGCGAAAGAAGAAGTGCCCGTCCAACAATAGCGCTCCTTCGTTTTTGGCCTGTTTTACAGAAAGCAAGCCAAAAACGGATCAATTTTCTGCATTAAATTTAGGTGCATACCATGGCGCAAGCGTCCGCTTTTGTCCGCACGTTTAGTAGAACTTACCATGGGCCTGAACGCAAATGGAGCTCCTTGTATAGTTTTGATTTTTCCAGTCAGATTTAGGGTTCAAACAAGTTAATCAAATCCATCTACTAAGGATTAACCTATCCTCAACAAGCACTTAAATCAACCTCTTGCCATTGGGTACGGCTTGCTGGGGTTGCGCCAGGACAATGTGCTTGTTCTCATCCTCAAATCCCGTCACCAAGACCTCAGACATCCAGGGGCCAATCTGCTTTGGCGCGAAATTGACCACGCACAGCACCTGCCGGCCTACCAGTTCCTCTGCCGTATAATGATGCGTAATCTGCGCGCTGGATTTCTTTATGCCTAGTTCGCCTAAGTCTACTCGCAGTTTGTAAGCGGGTTTGCGGGCTTCTGGGAAAGGTTCTGCCTGAATGATGGTACCTACTCTAAGGTCTACGGCCATGAACTGATCCCATGTAATGTGCTGGTCCATCTCTGTGTTTTTTCCTGAAAGATAAGCGGTGATGGGCAGTTAGCAAGGGCAGGTACAGGGCAAGAACTCTCCTTGCACGGACTTCGTACGTTAAGAAAGCTTAGCCACAAGGTTTTAGCAAATCACTTCAAACCTGCAAACTATGAGAAATAACACGGGTACCACTTTGTCTGTCTGGCAACCGGGCGTCACCATGCCGGCCACTTCTTCACTGTCAGAAAATCTCACCACTGATGTCTGCGTGGTAGGCGCTGGTATTGCGGGCCTTACCACGGCCTACCTTTTAGCCAAGGCTGGCAAGAAAGTAATAGTGCTGGATGCCGGCGACATTTGCGGCGGCGAAACCAGCCGTACCACTGCCCACCTGTCCTGGGCCCTGGACGACCGGTTCAGTAAAATCAAAAGCGTTCTAGGTGATGCCAATGCCAGACTGGCCTATGAAAGTCACCGCGACGCCATCAACAAGATTGAACAGATCATCAAAGACGAGAAAATAGACTGCGACTTTACCCGCCTACCCGGCTACTTGTTCCTGGGGGCCACTGACACTGAAGACCAACTGGACGAAGAAATGCAGGCCTGCCACCAGCTGGGCATAAAAGAGGTAGTGAAGCTCAAGCGCTGTCCGGTGCAGAGCGTGAGCGACGGTCCTTGCCTGGAGTTCCCCAACCAAGCACAGTTCCATCCCATCAAATACCTCTGGAAACTGGCGCAGTACATCATTGACCATGACGGCCTCATCTTCACGCATAGCCATGTCAAGCAATTTGAGAGCGGCAACGTGACCAGAGTCACCACAGATGCCGGCTTCTCTGTGAGTGCCAATCACCTGGTAGTCTGCACCAACACGCCGGTCAATGATTTTGTGACCATGCACACCAAGCAGGCGCCGTACCGTACCTACGTGGTGGGCATGCGCGTGCCTAAAAACAGTGTTCCTGCCGCCCTCTACTGGGACGACTCTGACCCTTACCACTATGTGCGCCTGGGCTCTGTAGCCGGTGAAGAGAAAGAAGCGCATGATGTCTTGATTGTAGGCGGCGAAGACCACAAGACCGGCCAGTCAGACACCGATGAAAACGAACGTTTTGCTTGTCTGGAAGACTGGACCCGCAAGAAATTCCCAATGGTGACGGACACCGTCTTCAGGTGGTCTGGCCAGGTGCTGGAACCGGTAGATTTCATGGCCTACATTGGCCGTAATCCCGGCGACACCAAGAACGTGTACATTGCTACTGGTGACTCAGGTCATGGCATGACGCACGGCACCATTGCCGGGATGCTCATTTCAGACTTGATCCAAGGCAAGACCAACCCATGGGAGAAACTCTACGATCCAGGCAGAGTGACCATTTCCCTGGAGACGGCCAAAGAGTACCTGAAAGAGAACCTCAACGTGGCCGCGCAATACGTGGATTGGGTAAAACCGGGCGCAGATGAGGAAGAGGTGATTGCCCCGGGCACCGGCAAAGTGGTACAGCGAGGCGTGAGCAAAGTGGCCGTGTACTGTGACGAAGACGGAAAGCGCACTGAATGCTCAGCGGTCTGCACCCACTTGGGCTGTATAGTAGACTGGAACCACTCAGAAATGTCCTGGGACTGCCCTTGCCACGGCTCCAGATTTGACCCCCATGGCAAAGTGATAGCCGGGCCTGCCGTGAGGGACTTGGACAAACCATAAATTGACTTAATGCTAAAAAAAGCCTGCTACACGTAGCAGGCTTTTTTTATTTGTAGGCTTCCAGGGCTTTCAGGCGTTCTGCCACAGAATCTTGCCAGGCTTGTTGCTGGGCTTTGTCCAGGCCATGGCGGCTTTCCTTATCATACTGGTCTTCTTCTTTGTGCCAGGCCTCAAAAGCTAGGTTGGCATACTTGTTCAAGTCTGCGGCGCCTCTGGTGCAGGGGTTGGGCAAAGAGGCCAAACGCTTGCGCAACTGGCGGGCGTGCAGTTCTGTGATGTCAAAGTGTAATTGCTCATGGGCCAGCAACGCATGCGACTCGCGGTTGCGGGTCCAGGACTCCTTAGGGTTGAAAACGGCCTCTACCTTGAATTTGAGCTGGTTGTTCTCGCACTTCACCTTCATCTCCATGTTGGTAGAAGTAAGGGCGTGGTGGCTGTTGTTGGGCGCGGGCTCGCCGGCAAAATCATCCCAGGAGAGGCGCTTCTGCGTGGCCCACGGAATGTCTGAGGCGGCTTTAGTTACATTGGGTATAGTATCTGCGGAAGGGCCTAGAAACAGGGCGCTTAACCACAGCGATAGTATGGATATTGGCATAGATGTGACCGTAACAAGAACCGTACCTTCGCAAGTTTCAAATGAAGCAAGAAACTTACGCCGGACTGAATTTACGGAAACGGAAGAACAAAAGCACCGCCGCGATAGACAAACCCGTTAATAAGCCCGTCCAAACGCCCATGGCCCCCAAGTCAAACACAAAACCCAGCGTATAACCCACCGGCAAGGCAATAAGCCAATAGGAGAACAAGGAGATCATGCTGGGCACTTTCACGTCTTCTAAGCCACGCAAGGCACCCAAGGCCACCACCTGTACGCCGTCAGAGATCTGGAACAGGGCGGCCACAATCAACAGCTTAGAGGCCAGGGCCTGCACGGCCACGTCCTTCACGTAAAACGCAGGTATCAATTCTTTGGCCAGGATGATCAGCACGCCGGTGCCCGCCATGAACAAGGCGCCCATGATCATACTGCTGTAACCCGCCGTGTGAACGCCGTGCCCGTCGCCGGAGCCGCGTAGGTTGCCCACCCTAATGGTGGCCGCCGCTGATATTCCGCTGGCCATCATGTACGTGACAGAAGCCACATTCAAGGCAATCTGGTGGGCGGCCAACTGCGTTGCGCCTACCCAGCCAATCATGACCGCCGAGAAACTAAACGCGCCCATCTCAAAGATCATCTGCAAAGAGATAGGGAAGCCAATCTTAAGCATGGTGAGCATGTGCGCCCAGGAAAGGTGCTGTTTCTTAAGGTATTTGCGGTACTTGGCAAATCTTGGAAAGAGGAGCACGTAGCCGCCCATCATCACCGCCATCACCACCCTAGAGATAAGCGTAGCCCAAGCCGCGCCGTTCAATCCCAGCGCCGGAAAGCCCAACTTGCCATATATCAGGATGTAGTTCAAACCCACGTTCAATACATTCGCAAAAATGGAGATGTACATGGACTGCTTGGTGAGCGAAAGCCCCTCGGCAAACTGTTTAAACCCTTGGAACACCATTAACGGGACCATGGACAAGAACAGGATGTTGACGTACGGAATGGTCAGTTTTACCACATCCAAGGGCTGTTGCAGGTAATGGATAAGCGGCGAGAGGCCGTAGAATACCAGAAACAAAAAGACGCCAATCAAGGTGTTGAGCACTAAGCCATTTAATAGCACCAGGGCAATGCGCAGATGGTTTTTGCGGCCATCGGCGCGGGCAATGAGCGGCGTGATGCTGTATGAGATGCCCAAGCCAAAAACCAGCACGATGGTAAAGATGCTATTGCCCAAAGAGGCGGCGGCCAGTTGCGGCGTACCAATGCGCCCGGCCATGATGCTATCCGCCACGGACACCAGAATATGGCCCAACTGGCTTAACACCACCGGAAACGCTAATAGAAAAGTGGCTTTGTAATGTTGCCTATAAGAAGGAGAAAAAATCACGATGCTGGTAGAATGGAATAGACTGCAAAACTACAGCTATTTCCCTAAGCCGCCCCAGACATTTGTCCATTGTGAGTGAGTGAGTGAGTGAGTGAGTGAGTGAGTGAGTGAGTGAGTGAGTGAGTGAGTGAGTGAGTGAGTGAGTGAGTGAGTGAGTGAGTGAGTGAGTGAGTGAGTGAGTGAGTGAGTGCCGTTTTTAGCCTATTTTCTGGAAAAGAGGCCAAAAAAAGGAAGGTGGCTATTGTTCTAGAAAAGTCTTTAGGCGCAGCAAGGCGCTTTCTAAGACATGGTCGGGTAAGGCGAAGGACATTCTAACGGCGCAGGGCATGCCCATGTTGGTGCCGGGCAACACTTCCAGACCCACTTGGGCCTTCAACGCTGCCGCCCAGTCCTCTGCGGTTTGGTAAGGAGAAGCAAGCTTAGCGGGCCGCAGGAAATTGGTGACATCCAAAGCATAATAATACCCCGCATCCGGGACGAAAAACTGAAGGCCAGGTATGCTTTGCAAGACGTTTTGCACACGCTCTCGTTTTGGAGCCAGGTCTTCTTTAAACGATTTCCATATCTCCTGGCGGTGCTCCATGGCTTGAGCCGCCGCGGCCTGGTTTAAAGGCGACACGCCAGAAATGGTTTTCAATTGCAGGTCAGTGGCTTTCTCTAATACCTCCAACGGTGCTATCAAATACCCCACTCGCCAACCCGACATGGCAAAGGACTTGGAAAAGCCATTCACCACCGCCACGCGGTCGCGCAAATGTTCAAACCGAAGGAAACTGTAAGGGGCCGCCGCATACTGCAAACCGTCATAAATCTCATCTGAGAGGATATGCAGGAGAGGATGCTCAACTGCCAAATCTGCCATGGCCTGCAATTCTTTCTGGGTGTAAACCTTGCCCGTAGGGTTGCCGGGATTGGAAAGGATGAGCAGTTTGGTATTGGGGGTAACGGCTTTCTTTATCGCTTCCAGGGGCAAGGCATAGTTCTCTTCTGGATTGGCCTCAATAGAAACCAACGTGCCGCCGTTCAAGCGTATCAAATCTGGAAAAGCAAACCAGTAGGGCGCCAGCATGATCACTTCATCACTGGGCAGCAATAGGCTTTGCAGGTATAAATGAATGGCGTGCTTGCACCCGTGCGTAATTAGAATTTGACTTTCGGGCAATGGAATGCCATCTTCCTCTAAATGCCGTTTGGCAATGGCCTGGCGAAGACTCAAGGTCCCTTTTGTAGGGCCATAAAACGTGTCGTTTTGTAAAAGCGCCTCCTGCAAGCCTTCTACCGCCACCTTAGGCGTGGTAAAGTGCGAAACACCCAAATGCATTGGAATCTGGTCCATTTAGTTAATTGTTGGTTGTTGATTGCTGATTGTTTTTGGTGCTAAAAGCAGGAAAACGTTCATGGCTTAAATCACTGGCAAAGTACAAGAGAGCGTTTACATTTCCATCTAAAAAGAAGAATCCGTTTTTGGCCTGATTTCCGGAAATCAGGCCAAAAACGGATTTGAGGAGTAATTAACAATCAGCAATTACAAAGGCTTCAAGAGGACGTTGGCAAAGCCGTGGCTGGCATCCGTGAAGATGTCGTCAATGCCAAGGCCGCAACCAAGCGCCATCTCTTTTAACTGCCGAAGCGAGTATTTGTAAGAATTCTCGGTGTGGATGGTTTCCCAGGCCTCAAAGCTGAAGGTCTGGTCCAGCGCGCCCACGTACACTTCCTGGGCCTGCTTGCTGATGAGGTAGCTGCGCATGGTGCCTTCCACGGGGTCATACTCAGCAAAGTGCTGGAACTGGTCCACGTCAAAATTAGCCTGCAGTTCTTTGTTGATGCGGTGTAGCAAGTTCAGGTTAAAGGCCGCGGTCACCCCGGCCGCGTCATCATAGGCCTGGCGTATTTTCTCGGGGTCCTTCTTTAAATCAATGCCCAGTAGAAATCGATCTTTGGATTGCAGGTTTTTCCTGATTCGGCAAAGGAATTCCTTGGCATCATCTTGATTAAAATTGCCCAGGTTAGAACCTAAAAATAGAATGAGTTTGCGTTCGGTGTGGTTTTCCTGGAGCCATTCCAGGCCCGGGAAATATTCGGCGGCCAGCGCAGTCACCTGCAAGTCCGCGAAGCGCAAGGCCAAGTCCTCCAACAGCTCCTTCAGTTGCTCTGGCGAGATATCTAAGGGCACAAACGTCACGTCTGCCTTCTGGCTCACCAGTTCCTGCAACAACAGCTTGGTTTTGTAGGCATCGCCGGCGCCCAGGTCCACCAACTGGAAAGGCTCCTGCGTCCCGAAGGCATACAGAATCTCTTTGCGTTGCTGTTTAAGAATCTGGAATTCCAGCTTAGTGAGGTAATACTCGGGCAGTTTCATGATCTGCTGAAACAGCTGACTGCCTTTAGCGTCATAGAAAAACCTGGAGGAGAGGTGCTTGGGGTAGTCGGCCAGCCCTTGGGCCACGTCCTGTCCCAGGCCAGTATCTGCCGTGACGGTTTCTGGAAGCAGGTTGATGAGGGGCATGGTGGCGTTGGAGGAAATCTGTGTCATAAAGAAGGTCTATTTCTGGGCCAGACGAATACCGGTAAACTGCCAGCGTTTGTCTGCGTGAAAGAAATTACGATAGGTGGTCCTGATGTGGCTTTGCGGCGTGGCGCAGGAGCCGCCGCGTAAGACCATCTGGTTGATCATGAACTTGCCGTTGTACTCGCCAATGGCGCCAGGCGCGGTCTCAAACCCTGGATACGGCAAATAGGCACTGTACGTCCATTCCCAGGCATCGCCTAAGAGTTGGACGGCGGCCACGTTCTCATCTGCCTGAAAAGCCGGTTTTGGTTGCAAAGACTGTGACTCCAGAAAGTTACCTGCGGCGGGACTGCCCGCGTGTTTTTGGGCCAGGGCCTCCCACTCAAACTCGGTTAACAGACGGTTGCCGCTCCAATTGGCATACGCCAGCGCCTCATAAAAACTGATGTGCGTGACGGGGGCCTCCAAGTCTAGCTTCTGCAAGCCGTGCAACGTGTAATAGTACCACTCGTTTTCCTGCTGGAGCCAGTACAAAGGAGCCTGCCATTGTTGCTGCTGCACCAGATCCCAGCCTTCGCCCAGCCAGTACACAAAGTTCTGGTAGCCGCCGTCCTCTATAAACCGCAGGTATTCTTGATTGGTCACCAACCAGGCACGGGCCTTGAATTCGGCTAGATATACTTGGTGCGGGTTTAATTCATTGTCAAAGCAGAAGCCTTCACCTTGGTGGCCTATCTGGTACATGCCGGCCGATACGGTGACCCATTCGTTTTTGGGCTGTTTTCCGGATTTCGGGCCAAAAACGGTGGAGTCTTCTGGTAGGTAAGCATGCAATAATGGATTGCAGGAGAGAATATATTTGATGTCTGTGACCAGTAGTTCCTGATGCTGCTGCTCATGTTGCAACCCCAGTTCAAACAAAGGCGCCTGGTTAGGATTCTGGCTAAGGAAATCACTTTGCAAGAGCGTCTCCATGGCGTGGTTGACGTGCGCGCGGTACGCCAGAATATCGGCCATAGGCGGCCGTGACAAAGTGCCCCTTTCGGCGCGGTTTACCCTACTGCCCAGCGTGTTGTAGTATGAGTTGAACAGAAACGCGTACTGCGGATGAAACTCCTGGTAGTTACGTGCGTGCGGTTTTAAAATGAAGGTCTCAAAAAACCAGGTGGTATGCCCCAGGTGCCATTTGGGCGGGCTCACGTCCACCATGGGTTGCATGACCGTATCTTCTGGCGTAAGGGGTGCGCAGAGGGATTCGGTTTGCGTTCTGAAGCTCTGGAAACGGGCCAGCAACGTAGCAGATGGACTTTGAGAGGACGTAGACATGGTTTTTAAATGTTCTAGTCTTCTCTAAACTAGATTTTGCCTGAAAGGTTATAACTTCAGGCCTCCGTATTTCTACTAGCTCCATGCCGTACGTCTTGACGCCTTTTCATAGAACGCTGCAATTCGCCTTTGATGCCCGAACCTCGCGCGGCGCCATGCAGGTACACCAGGCGCATTACGTGCGCGTGCACCACACAGATTTGCCAGAAAAGGTAGGTTGGGGGGAATGCTCTCCCTTACCTGGTCTCAGCCCAGACTACTCGCCAGATTTCTTTGCGCTCCTGACCAGGTTATGCCACCAATACAATGCCTTAGAAAGTGATTCTTTTGAGGACGAGGCCGGCTTTGCCTTCTGGAAGAACTTAGAGCAGTGGCCGTCCATCAACTTCGCGTTTGAGACGGCTTTTGTAGACTACATGCGGGGAGCCAATTTTCAACTATATCCTAGTGCGTTTTCCAAGTCTGAGGAAGGGATAAGAATTAACGGCCTGATCTGGATGGGCGCTCCCGCGTTCATGCGTAAGCAGATTGAGAAGAAACTGGCTCAGGGCTTTACTTGTCTTAAACTGAAGATTGGAGGCCTTGATTTTAGCCAGGAACTAGGTATTCTGGAAGAAATAAGAAAGATGGCCACCCCGCGTGAACTGGAATTGCGCCTGGACGCCAACGGTGCCTTTAGCCCATCAGACGCACTTGGTAAACTGGACCAGCTTTCCAAGTTTGACATCCATTCCATCGAGCAACCCATCAAGGCGGGCCAGGAGAAGGAAATGAAAGAGCTTTGTTTGCGGTCGCCTATTCCCATTGCTTTGGATGAAGAGTTGATTGGCGTGAACCAAAAGGAAAACCGATGGAAGTTGCTAGACGCTATAAAACCTGCCTATGTCATTTTAAAACCCACTTTACTGGGCGGCCTCACCGGTAGCCGCGAATGGATTCAAGTGGCCCAGTCATTGGGGATTGACTGGTGGATGACCTCGGCGCTGGAGTCTAACATAGGACTCAATGCCATTGCGCAGTTTGCGGCCAGTTTTAACAATCCCTTGCCCCAGGGTTTGGGAACGGGTCAGTTATACCACAACAACCTGGCCTCGCCGCTGGAGATACGGGGAGAAGAACTTTGGTACAGCAAAACCGCTGCATGGGAGTTGCCAGTGAGTGAGTGAGTGAGTGAGTGAGTGAGTGAGTGAGTGAGTGAGTGAGTGAGTGAGTGAGTGAGTGAGTGAGTGAGTGAGTGAGTGAGTGCCGTTTTTGCCTTGATTTCCTGAAAATAGGCCAAAAACGGCTTTACCCTCGCTTTGCAAGCACAAGTTGAACCAAGCCCGACTTAAAAGATTCTGTAGATACCAGGGTAAATTTAGTAGGGTGGGTTTGATCCGTAAAGAGAGGAATACCTCGGCCTAGTATCTCGGGCACATAGGACAGGATGATTTCATCTATCAAGCCGGCATTCAAAAGTATGGCGTTTATCTGACCACCACCAATAAGCCAAATGTCCTTGCCCGGCGTGGTCTTTAACTGCGTGACAAACTGTACCGGGTCTTGTGAGATGTAGTCTACATGCGGCGCTGGCGGTATTGTGGTTTGCCTGGAGAAGACGTAGTTGGTTTTACCTATGTAGGGAAATGGGTCAAAATTCTGAATTACCTTATAAGTGCCATTGCCCATAAGGGTGGTATCTACACCCGCATAGAACGCATTATAGCCATAATCAGAGCTGCCATCCATGTAGGCGTTCAACCAATCAATCTCATCATTGGGTCCGGCAATGAAACCATCTAAACTGGCGGCTATATACAATTTTACTTTTCTTTCCATTGGTAAATTCTATTGGTGAATTCCGTTTTGCGGAGGGCATTCTTTAGGCTTCTTCCAGCAACTGCTTCACTATTTTAGGGACGCCCTCGGTGGCTTTTTCTTTGAGGATGGTAAGGTTTCTTCTATGGGACACGGCGGGCGTATTGGGGTCAACCAGATAGATGGGCGTGTCATGCGGAGCGTAGGAGAGAAGCCCAGCGGCGGGGTATACCTGCAAGGACGTGCCAATCACCAGCAGGTAATCAGCGGTCATGGTTTCTTCTATGGCCTGTTCAATCAAGGGCACCGGCTCCCCGAACCAGACAATGTTAGGCCGTAGCTGAGAGCCTTTCTCGCAGAGGTTGCCTAGTTTCAATTCCCAGCCATTTACCGGATAGATGAGTGACGGATCCTGGGTGCTTCTGTTTTCAAATAGTTTGCCGTGCAGGTGGAGGATATGGGAGGAACCGGCGCGTTCGTGCAGGTCGTCTACGTTCTGGGTGATGATGCGCACGTCAAACTTTTCTTCCAGCTTTACCAAGGCCAGATGCGCGACATTAGGTTTCACATCCAAGGCGCTTTTACGGCGCTGGTTGTAGAATTCCAGCACCAGTTCCGGGTTTTTGCGCCAACCTTCCGGCGAGGCTACTTCCATTACGTCATGCCCTTCCCAAAGCCCGTCTGCGTCTCTGAACGTCGCTAGCCCACTTTCGGCACTGATACCGGCCCCGGTTAAGACTACTACTTTCTTTTTTTTTGAAGACATAAGACGCATTTTTTTAAGACACAAGACACAAGACACAAGATTCAAGGCATAAGATTATTCTACAAGTAGAGTAAAATACGCAAATATCTACAAAAGGAAGAAGTCCGTTTTTGGCTTGTTTTCTGGAAAACAAGCCAAAAACGGACTTAATTAAGATTCAAGTCTTGTGTCTTGAATCTTACGTCCTGTGTCTGTTTAAAACTAGCTGGCTTTCTTTTTAGGAGCTGCCTTTTTAGCCGTTGTGCCGGTGGCCTTTTTAGCAGGCGCTTTCTTGGCGGCCGGCTTTTTGGTGGCGGTTTTCTTAGGAGCGTCTGCTTTTTCGGCGGGTTCTGCTTTTTTCTTGAAGCCGCCGCGGGCTGGTTTGTCTGGGGTGTTGGCCGCCAGTTCTAGGCACTGCTCTAAAGTCAACTCTGCTGGTTCCTGTCCCTTCGGGATTTTGACGTTCTTCTTGCCTACCACAATGTACGGCCCGAAACGTCCGTTCAATACCGTTACCTCTGGGTTTTCCGGGAAGGTCTTGATCATCTTCTCGGCGTCTGCCTTGCGTTTGGCGTCAATGAGTTCAACGGCCTCGGCCTCAGAAATCAAGAGCGGATCCATGGTTTTTGGCAGAGAATAGAACTTGCTGTTGTGCTGAATGTAAGGTCCAAACCTCCCAATGGCAGCCTTCATGTCCTTCTCTTCATAAGTGCCTACTACGCGTGGTAATTTGAACAATTCCTGGGCTTGCTCTACGGTGATAGACTCCAGGAACATGCCTTTTCTCAAGCTGGCATACACGGGTTTCTCCCCGGTCTCTTCGTTCTCCTCACCCAACTGCACATACGGCCCGAAGCGTCCCAATTTGGCAATCATCATCTTGCCAGAAATTGGGTCAAGGCCCAGCTCACGGGCACCGCTTACGCTGGCGCGCTCAATGTCTGCAGAGGCTTCAATGGTTCCATGGAAACTTGAGTAGAAAACGTCTAACATCTTGTCCCACTCTTTGTTACCCAAGGCAATCTGGTCAAACTCTTCTTCTACCTTGGCGGTGAAGGAATAGTCAATGATGCTGGGGAAGTGGGCCACCAAAAAGTCAGTCACCACCATGGCAATGTCCGTGGGGAAGAGCTTGGCTTTCTCGGCGCCGGCCATCTCGGTTTTGGTCATAGCGCTGATTTTACCGTTCTCCAAAGACAGGATTTGGTAGGGTCTTTCCTTCCCTTCTCTATTGTCTTTTTCTACGTAGCCTCGTTTCTGGATGGTAGAGATAGTAGGTGCATACGTAGATGGTCTACCAATGCCCATTTCCTCTAGTTTCTTTACCAAGCTGGCCTCTGTATAACGCGGGGCTGGACGGCTGTAGCGCTCCGTGGCCTGTAAGCGTTGAAGGTTCAAAGTTTGACCTTCTTTCAAAGGAGGAAGCATGCCCTGGGTTTCTTCATCGCTTAGTTCCTCGTCGTCCGTAGACTCGGCGTAGACTTTCAAGAAGCCTTCAAACTTCACCACCTCACCGGTAGCTACCAGCTTCTCAGGCTGACCAGAGATGGAGATAACGGCGGTGGTTTTCTCAATCTCGGCATCTGCCATTTGGGAGGCGATGGCACGTTTTCTGATCAAGTCGTACAGACGCTGCTCATTGCGGTCATCGCTGGCTTTGAGCGCGGCAAAATCCGTAGGCCTGATGGATTCGTGGGCCTCTTGGGCTGATTTTGACTTGGTTTTGTATTGTCTGGTTTTAACGAAGTTGTCACCAAAGCTGCGGGAAATCTCTGCGGCGGCGGCGGCCATGGCGTCCTGTGACAGGTTCACGGAGTCGGTACGCATGTAGGAGATCTTACCAGCTTCGTACAGACGCTGGGCCACTTGCATGGTTTGAGCTACTGAGAAATACAGCTTTCGGCTGGCCTCCTGTTGCAAGGTAGACGTGGTAAACGGCGCGGCCGGGCTGCGCTTGGTTGGTTTTTTCTCCAGGCTGTCAATGGTGTAAGAAGCGCCAATGTTGCGGTTCAAGAAGTCTTCGGCCTGCTCACGGGTTTTAAAGCGCGTGTTCAATTCGGCCTCAAGGCGTTTGCCAGCCACGTCAAAAATAGCCACCACTTTAAACGCCGACTCAGATTTGAAGCGTTCAATCTCGCGCTCGCGCTCTACTACAAAGCGCACCGCCACGGACTGAACGCGCCCAGCCGATAGGCCGGTTTTTATCTTTTTCCAAAGCACCGGTGACAGCTCAAAACCTACCAGACGGTCCAGCACACGTCTTGCCTGCTGGGCGTTCACCAGGTTAATGTCAATGGTGCGCGGGTTGTCAATGGCGTTTAAGATGGCGTTCTTGGTAATCTCCCGGAATACGATGCGGCGCGTCTTGGCCTCGTTCAGGTTTAGGGCCTCGGCCAAGTGCCAAGAGATGGCTTCTCCCTCACGGTCCTCATCTGATGCCAGCCACACCGTCTCGGCCTCCTTTGCTAGTTTCTTAAGGCTGCTAATCACCTCACGCTTGTCTGGAGACACCACGTAGGTGGGCTTAAAGCCGTTTTTAATATCTATGGCATTGTTGTCCTTGGGGAGGTCCCGCACGTGCCCGAAGCTAGATTTCACGATAAAATCCTTGCCCAGGTACCCTTCAATGGTCTTGGCTTTGGCCGGGGACTCCACAATTACTAAGTTCTTTATCATATATATAAGGAGGTGGGCGGCGCCCAAAAATTTTTCAAAGATGACGTAAAATTTTGAGACAATGCAAGCCCAAGGTGGTAAGTGGCTTGTAAGAAGAGCGCAAAACCATATACCTTAGGGCAGTAAAAAAGTTTTAAAGCTAGAGTTTGGCGCTATGAAACATCTTTTGTTAATGAGGCACGCAACCGCCCTAGAAAAAGTTCCGGGGCAGACAGACCTGGACCGCGACCTTAGCCCTCTTGGGCATGGGCAAGCCTTGACCGCGGGCCTGTGGCTGAAAGAAAAAAACCTGGTGCCTGACTTGATTTTCTGCAGCCCAGCGGTACGTACGCAGTCTACCTTGGCCGGGGTTTTAGCAGGCCTGGGCGTGTCTGTGCCTGTGCAGACGGAGCGCGACATTTACCATGGAGATGAAGAGGATATGAAACATCTTCTGGATACCATTGACCCAGCCGTGGAGACTCTATTACTTATAGGTCACAATCCCACCATCGGGTACTTAGCCCAAGCGTTGACCGGCAGAAGGCTGTTGTTTTCACCGGCCACCATCCTCTCTTTAACCCACAAGGTCAAAGAAGAGGGAGATAATAATGCAATAGACTTTATGGTGCAGGATAGATTTATAGCACCGGCAGATTCATTTTTGGGCTAATTTCCAGAAAACAGGCCAAAAACGCATTTTAACGCCTTTTAAATTTGTAGCTTTAACCCGTTTCAACGGCAGAAAAATAAATTTCAGTTTTCGTGTAACCTATGGCAGCAACTATCGTATCGGTCATCAACCAAAAAGGGGGGACAGGTAAAACCACTACCACCATTAACCTGGGAAGCGCGCTCCAAAAGCTGGGAAAGCGGGTGCTGTTGATCGATTTAGACCCACAAGCCAACTTATCTTATTCTTTAGGAATCACTGAGCCAGAACATACGCTGGCAGACGTCTTTACCGGACAGCAAAATCTGGTGGATATTCTGCAAGATTGCAACGGTTTGAAGGTAGCCCCTGGAACCAATGATCTGGTGGATGTGGAGATATCTTTGGTGGGGCAGGCAAGTCGTGAGGAGTTTTTGCAAAGCATGTTACAGGAGATTAAGGGGTTTGACTATGTCTTGATTGACTGTCCGCCGTCCTTATCCTTGTTGACGGTGAATGCGCTCACCGCCTCTCAGGAGGTGATCATCCCCTTGCAGATGGAAGTACTGACATTGCAAGGTCTGGGGCAGATTTTGAATACCGTCAAGCAGATTAAAGATACGCTTAACCCTAAATTAAGGGTGAAGGGCATTGTGGTGGTCATGTATGACAAGCGCCGCAAGCTTAGCCTAGAGATTGAGGAATACCTGCAGGAGAACGTGGAGGAGCATATCTTTGACCAACGCATACGGTTAAACGTGAAGCTGGCAGAAGCACCTTCTTTTGGTAAGAGCGTGATAGAATATGACCCAGCCTCTAATGGTGCCAAGGACTACCTGGCATTGGCTAAAGAATTTCTAGCCACCAAATAAGGGGTTCTTCTTAACCCTATTTATAGTATATTGCATAGCCTATTTTTTTAAGGCGAACAAACCATGGCGTGGCAAGACCATTGCCTAAGCATGTAAAAACGCTCTACAATCACATATACAATGGCTTTAGGTAAAAACTTAAAACTCAATAAAGACAAGTTGATTGGGAAGTCAGAAGCTGAGAAACCTGTGGCCCAGCCGGCAGAGACCCCAGCCGAAGCTACTGTGGAAGAGACGCCCACGCCAGTAGAGGAGACCGCTCCTGTGGCTACTGACACCAGCGCTCCCCTGGATGCCACTACTGACGCTTCCCCTGCTGATTCTGATGCTAGTGCTGGAGAAACTGAGACGGATAGAACGGAAGAATCCCCTTTATTGGCAGTGCCGTTAGTACAGGCTGACCAAGCCAGACGGAGCAACACGCCTCGTTTGCAGTACCAGTTGCAAGACAATGACTATATCAATGAGCAGTTGAACCGCGTGCTCTACGCGTTAGATGCTTTTAAGAAAGGAGACGTTTCCGTTCGCTTAACCAAGCAGAACAATGACATCTTCTCTGAGATAGCCGAAGCCTACAACTCCATGGTGGAGATGATTGGTGGGGTAGGAGGCGAGGTATCCCGTATCTCTAAGGTAGCCGGGGTGGAGGGTAACCTGAAAGCCCGTGCCTCTGCTGAGAACGCCTCTGGTTTCTGGAAGGACATGATCAACAATATCAACGGCCTGGTGGATTCCATTGCCGTTCCGGTATTGGAAGTGGGCAAGGTATTGAAGAACATCTCTAGGGGTAACCTGGATGAGACGTTCCAGATTCCGGTGTCTGGTGACTTCAAGGTCATGGCCGAAACCATCAACCGTACCATTGACAACCTAAACCTATTTGCCGGTGAGGTAACGCGTGTGGCACTAGAGGTAGGTACTGAAGGTAGACTGGGTGGACAAGCATCCGTACCAAACGTTGCCGGTATCTGGAAAGAGCTCACCGACAATGTAAACGCGATGGCGTCTAACCTTACCTCTCAGGTACGGGACATTGCAAAAGTAACTACCGCGGTAGCACAAGGTAACCTGACCCAGAAAGTGACTGTTGACCTGAAAGGGGAAATGTTGCAGATGAAGGAGAACATCAACCAAATGGTGGACTCTTTAAACATTTTCGGGGATGAAGTAACCAGAGTGGCCCGTGAAGTGGGTACTGAGGGTAAACTAGGTGGCCAGGCCCGTGTACCAAACGTGGGCGGTACCTGGAAAGAACTTACTGACAATGTAAACACCATGGCTAGTAATCTGACTAGCCAGTTGCGTGACATCGCCAACGTTGCTACCGCTGTGGCGAAGGGTGACTTGAGCCAGAAGATTACGGTTAACGTACGTGGTGAGATTGCTGACTTGAAAGACATCATCAACCAGATGGTGGATTCACTCAATATCTTCGCGGACGAGGTAACCCGCGTTGCTCGTGAAGTAGGTACTGAAGGTAAACTGGGCGGACAAGCAAGCGTGCCAAACGTAGGTGGTACCTGGAAGGAGTTGACGGACAACGTGAACACCATGGCAGGTAACCTGACCCTTCAGGTACGTGACATCGCCAACGTAGCAACCGCGGTAGCGAAAGGTGACTTGAGCCAGAAAATCACCGTGAATGTACGCGGTGAGTTAGCCGAGCTGAAGGACAACTTGAACCAGATGGTGGACAGCCTTAACATCTTCGCAGATGAGGTAACCCGTGTGGCAAGAGAAGTAGGCACCGAAGGTATTCTAGGTGGTCAGGCGAACGTGCCAAACGTAGCCGGTACCTGGAAGGCCCTAACAGATAATGTAAACTACATGGCGTCTAACCTGACGCTACAAGTACGTGATATAGCCAACGTAGCAACTGCGGTGGCAAAAGGAGATTTGGGCCAGAAGATGACGGTTGAGGTAAAAGGAGAGATCCTTGAGCTGAAAGACAACTTGAATCAGATGGTGGACAGCCTTAACATCTTCGCAGATGAAGTAACCCGTGTTGCCCGTGAAGTGGGTACTGAGGGTATCTTGGGTGGCCAGGCAAATGTACCTAATGTGGGCGGGGTTTGGAAAGACCTCACTGACAATGTGAACTCCATGGCCTCCAACCTGACGCTGCAAGTGCGTGACATCGCCAACGTGGCGACTGCGGTAGCGAAAGGGGATTTGAGCCAGAAGATGACGGTGAACGTGCAGGGTGAAATTCTTCAACTGAAGGATATCCTGAACCAGATGGTGGATTCCCTGAATACTTTTGCTGGTGAGGTAACTCGTGTGGCACTTGAGGTAGGAACCGAAGGAATCTTGGGTGGACAGGCCAACGTGCCAAACGTGGCTGGTACCTGGAAAGCGTTGACGGACAACGTAAACTCCATGGCCTCCAACCTCACGCTTCAGGTACGTGACATCGCCAACGTGGCGACCGCGGTGGCGAAGGGTGACCTTAGCCAGAAGATGACGGTGAACGTGAAGGGAGAAATCCTGGAGCTGAAGAACATCCTGAACCAGATGGTGGACAGCCTCAACATCTTCGCCGGGGAGGTAACCCGCGTGGCGCTTGAGGTAGGCACAGAGGGTAAACTAGGCGGACAAGCATCAGTGCCGAATGTGGGCGGGGTTTGGAAAGACCTGACGGACAATGTGAACTACATGGCGTCTAACTTGACCCATCAGGTACGTGACATAGCCGCCGTAGCAACCGCCGTAGCAAAAGGAGATTTGGGTCAGAAAATGACCGTAGAGGTAAGAGGCGAAATCCTTGAACTGAAAAATATATTAAACCAAATGGTGGATTCACTCAACGTGTTTGCCGGGGAAGTAACCCGCGTGGCGTTGGAAGTGGGTACCGAAGGGAAATTGGGTGGCCAGGCATCAGTACCGAATGTGGGTGGTGTTTGGAAAGACCTGACGGACAACGTGAACTACATGGCCTCCAACCTGACGCTTCAGGTACGTGACATCGCCAACGTAGCGACTGCGGTGGCGAAAGGTGACCTGAGCCAGAAGATGACCGTGAACGTGAAGGGTGAAATCCTGGAGCTGAAGAACATCCTGAACCAGATGGTGGACTCCCTCAACATCTTCGGGGATGAGGTAACCAGAGTAGCCCGTGAAGTGGGTACCGAAGGTAAACTGGGAGCGCAAGCTTCTGTGCCAAACGTAGGTGGAACCTGGAAAGAATTAACAGAGAACGTAAACTACATGGCAAGTCAGTTGACGAGCCAGGTACGTGATATTGCCAAAGTAGCTACCGCGGTAGCCCGTGGTGACTTGAGCCAGAAAGTGACGGTAGATGTGAAAGGTGAAATCCTGGAACTGAAAGAAAACCTGAACCAGATGGTGGATTCCCTGAACATCTTCGCCGACGAGGTGACCCGTGTGGCAAGAGAAGTGGGTACCGAAGGTAAGCTAGGTGGTCAGGCGAATGTTCCGAAAGTACGTGGTACCTGGAAGGAACTGACCGACAATGTGAACACCATGGCCGCCAACTTAACCTCGCAGGTACGTGACATTGCAAAAGTTGCGATTGGCGTGGCGAAAGGTGACTTGAGCCAGAAGGTGACGGTAGATGTAAAAGGAGAGCTCTTAGAGCTGAAAGAGAACATCAACAGAATGGTGGACTCCCTGAACATCTTCGCGGGTGAGGTTACCAGAGTGGCGCTTGAAGTGGGTACCGAGGGTAAACTAGGAGGACAAGCCAAAGTGCCTAACATTGGCGGGGTATGGAAAGACCTGACCGATAATGTAAACGTGATGGCTTCTAATCTGACTACGCAGGTACGCGGTATTGTGAAAGTAGTAACCGCGGTATCTAAGGGTGACTTGACGCAGAAACTGACCTTGCAAGCCAAAGGCGAACTAGCCGACCTGGCAGACACCATCAACAGCATGGTTGAAGACTTGAATCGCTTAGCGGGTGAAGTTAGCCGCGTGGCAAGAGTAGCGGGTGTTGAAGGTAAACTGACCGAACGCGCTACGGTAAGTGGTGTGTCTGGAAGCTGGAAAGAACTAGTAGATACCTTGAATGACCTGTTAGAGTCCATCGTAACGCCGGTTCTGGAAGTGTCACGCGTAGTACGCGCCATCTCTGAAGGTGATTTAACACAAAAAGTAGAAATTCATACCGCTGGTGACATCCTGGCCATGTCTAATGCCTTGAACCTGGCGGTAGATAACTTAAATGCCCTATTAGGTGAAATCAATGAAAGCTCACTGATTGTGGGAAGCTCTTCAGAAGATATGGCCGCCAAAGGGTTAGAGATGAACAGAGTAACGGTAGATGTGGCTCTCTCAATGCAACAAATGGCAGAGGGTGCGCAGAACCAAGCTCTCAAAACAGACCAAGCCTTCAAACTGATTGAAGAAATCATGAAGGCCACCAAAGAAACCGCCAACAAGGCAGACGTGGTGAACCGTTCAGCGGTAATGGGTGAGGAAACTTCCCAATTAGGTCTGAAGACGGTGGCTGAGGTGGTGAAAAACATGGAAGAGATTTCTTCTTCTGCGGCGCTTACTGCTAAAACCATTGAAGTACTAAGCACGCGTAGCCAGGAGATTTCCAAGTCATTGGGTGTGATCACAGACATTGCGGCACAAACCAACTTGCTGGCCTTGAACGCGGCCATTGAGGCAGCCAGAGCCGGTGAAGCAGGTAGAGGTTTTGCGGTAGTAGCCGAGGAGATCAGAAAACTAGCCGAGGGATCACGCAAGTCTGCGAGTGAGATTGCCATTCTGGTAGAAGACGTGAAGAAAGATACCTCTTCTGCAGCAGCGGCGATCGCGACCATGGAAGGCCGTGTATTGAAAGGTAAGAACGCTACATTTGAAGCGTCCGGCGCCTTTAAGAACATTGCGACTTCCAGCGGTGAAACGCTCCGCTCTGCCCAGGACATCTTGGTGTCTACCGAGGTGCAGAAGTCATCCATTGGGGACGTTGTGAAGTATGTGGAAGAAGTGGTAGCCATTGCCGAACAAACGGCTTCTGGTACGCAGCAAGTGGCAAGTACGGCTAAGCAACTGTCGGCGTCCATGCAAGAACTGACTACGTCCAGCCAGCGCCTGAATGACATTGCGGATGACTTGCAATTGGGTATTTCTGCCTTCAAGCTGATCAATGGAAACCTGGTTTTCCCTAACCGCAACCAGCGCAAGTTGAGCGCGGTGCCTGGTAGAAAGCGCAGCTTTACAACAGACAGCGAAGAAGAGGAGGAACTACTGAAAAAGGCTACCAGAAAAGCAGGAAAAAGTAGAGGACAAGAGTAATGGAGGTACAAAACGCCCGCGAGAAGAAGGACTCCGTGGTTGAACCAATGGTCCACCTGATTGTCTTCAAGCTAGGTATTGAGGAATTCGGGATTCGTATTGAGCAGGTAAAGGAAGTGACCATTACCCCAGAAATAACCCGTATGCCCAAGACCCCTTCTTTTATTAAAGGAGTGGCCAACATTAGAGGTGACATTCTAGCTATCATGGATTTAGAGGAGCGCTTCCAGGTGGAGCGCTCCGCATCCGTTGATCGTCATACCTATACACTGGTGATTGAGGCCAAAGATTATACGCTGGGGTTCATTGTGAAAGAAGTGCCGCAGTCGTTGACCTTGCCGGTTTCTAGCATTGACAAAGCACCTTCGTTCATCCAAGACATCAACATCAATGAAAACTTCATTGAGGGCATTGGAAAGATAGATAACCGCCTCATCATTGTGCTGGATATCTTTAAGATCCTTACCTCAGATGAGATTATGGAATTGAGGGGTTAACCATTTAAAAACACCGTTATGGAAATCACTGAGAAAAAAAGAATACTGATTGTAGATGATTCATTCTACATGCGCACCATGTTGAAAAACATGTTGCTAGATGCAGGATATGACGTGGTGGGTGAAGCCCCAGACGGAAAAACAGCCATAGAAATGGCCAAAGACAAGATTCCTGATTTGGTGACCTTAGACGTCATCCTTCCTGATAACACAGGTTTGGATGTGTTAAAAGCCATCAAGCAGAACAATGCAGACATCAAGGTGATCATTGTGAGCGCCGTAGGGCAGGAGGTAATTGTAAACGAGGCCACGGAGCATGGTGCCTTGACGTACATTGTGAAACCGTTCTCAGAAGACAAAGTATTGGAGGCCTTAAACCAGGCTTTCCAGGAATAGAATAATCTCGCTTCACTCGTCTCTTACCACGTGCTACACGCGCCTAATACAAAAATCAAGGTTTTAATAGGGGATACCTCTGTCCGGTCTAGACTGGTGCTCTCTGGCATGATCAATGCCGAGCCCCATCTGGAGGTGGTGGATACTGCCCAAACCAAAGATGAATTGTTAAGCAAGGCGTTTGATCTGCAACCAGATGTGATTGTGGCCCAACCGGGATTGACGGTAAGCGGCAAGCTTCCGCTGTTCAGATCTGTTTACAAAGACCAGTCACCATTGCTGTTAATGGTGTCACAGAAAATGGAATTGTATTCTGAGCCTAATTTAACAGACCAGGAAAGCGCGTACGTGTTGCAGTCTGACAGTAGCCTTGCAGCCGGAAAACTGGTGGGGGTTAAGGTAGAGTTGATGAATAAACTGCGCGCTCTGGTGAAAGGATATGGTGGCACGTTCACCTGGCGAGGCATGCAGCCAGAAGTTGAGGTTCTAAAGGTAAAATACCATCCAACTCCTGTAATTAACCCCGCTCAGAAACCCTTATGCCTGGTAGTCTTGGGCGCCTCTACTGGTGGTTCAACGGCGGTAGAATATGTGTTGCGTGATTTAGAGGTGCAACAACCCACGGTGGTGCTGGTGGCCATCCATATGCCAGAGAAGTTTACCAAGCGTCTAGCCAGACGTCTGCAAAAGGTGACCAAGTGGCAGGTGGAAGAGGGGCGCAAAGGAATGGCCTTGCAAGCCAATACGGTCATCATTGCCCCAGGTGGACATGATATGTTCATTAGGCGCAATGCCTTGAAGCCAGACTTGCTGACACTTGACCTGGTACCAGCTACTTCTGCAGTATTAGACTCTCCGTCTGTGGATACTTTGATGCAGTCTGCCGCCTATTGTGCCGGTGAACATGTCATGGGCATCATCATGACGGGCATGGGGCAGGATGGTACCAAGGGTGCACAAGAAATTAGAAACATGGGCGGTGTGATCATCGCTCAAAACGCAGAGACCTCCTCTATTTTTGGAATGGCCAAGTCGGCTATTGAGAATGGGGTAGTGAACGGAGTGGTGGCCTTAGGCCAGATCCATTCCATGATTAGCCGTTTTGCGGCAGAAAGACACCTGAGCCACACGCTCCAAAGGGACCTTAGTAGATGAAGGCGAGAGAGCAGGAATACAAGGAGATATTTATAGCCGAAGCGCTGGAGTACTATGACGCGCTCAGCCGGCACATCAGTGATCTTGAAAAGAACCCTGACAACGAGCAGGTGCTTGCCGAGATTTTCAGGCTACTCCATAACCTTAAGGCCAATGCCAAGGCGATTGGGTACCTCAATATTTCTGACGTTGCCCATAAGTTAGAGACGGCCTTTGGGTTGATCAGAAACAGAGAGCTTAACTTTAGTGACGAGGTAGTTACCGTTCTTTTTGACGGAATTGACATGCTGGGCGAATTGATTGCCGGGATTGACAATCCAAATTCGCCGGAGCCAAGCGCTGCTTTGCTCCGCAACCTGGACATTATTGCCAATTCTGTCTCTGAGAATACTGGTGAGGAGCTGTCTAAGGTACAGAAGTACTATACTTCTAAAAACCTTTCGCTCTCTGACCTCATTTACATTCAGATTAAAAAGCTGGATCACCTGCTGAACCTAGTGGGCGAGTTGATCATTGACCGGGACCGTATCCTTTCCATCAGCAAAGAGCTGGACCACGACGACCTGAAAAGCGTCAGCTCCCACCTCTATCGCATTACCGAGGAATTGCAGTTTAGTGTGATGGATGCCCGTCTGGTAAATGTGGGCTCGCTGTTTAACAAATTCCCGCGTATTGTGCGGGATATTGCCGTTGCAGAGAAGAAAGAAATAAACCTGGAGATTGTAGGACAGGACATCCAGATTGACCGGAACATCCTGCAGATTATCACAGACTCTTTGTTGCATTTAATGCGCAATGCCATTTCGCATGGCATTGAAAAGGCAGACGTCCGTAAGAAGCAGAAAAAATCGCCTCAAGGAAATATTATTCTGTCAGCACAGAATGACAGAGACACGGTGATCCTTAGATTGATAGATGATGGCAAGGGCATTGACCAGGCAGAAGTACGGAAGGCGATTGTGAACCGAGGGTTCTTGCCGGCAGATGCAGTGGAGGATCTTAGAGACACAGAAGTGCTGTCCTACCTGTTTGAGCCGGGGTTCTCCCTAGCCAAAGAAGTAACTGAGTTCTCTGGGCGCGGCGTTGGCTTGGATGTGGTGAAGAATGCCATTGATTCTATTGGCGGACGTATTAGAGTAGATTCCCAGAAGGGGATAGGCACTACGTTTACCATGTACATGCCAACGTCCATTGCGGTAAAAGGCGCTTTGTTGTGTCAGGTTGAGGAGAACTACTATGCCATTCCGCTTATGCACACAGACTCTGTGGTGTCTTTGCCATCCACAGAATTGCATGAGGTGGGTGACTTGTTGGTGGCAGACATTAAGGGGGAGACAATTACCATTGTGTATTTGCGAGAGCTATTCAATGTAGACTTGCACGAATACAGCGGTAGAAAATCAAAATTGCAGGGAGATGTACAGAATGTCATCATTGTCACGTACAACAACCGGAAACTAGGTCTCATTGTGGACAGTCTTCTGCGGCAGCAGGACATTGTGATCAAGGCCCTAAGCAAACCGGTGAACACGATTGAGATTTATGCGGGCGTGACGTTATTAGGCTCAGGAAAAGTATGCCTGGTGCTGGACGTGGCCGCTATTACAAGATATTTTATTGCCAGAAGGTAAGATTGTTGGAGGGGTACTAAAAATTTAAAGCCTGATTCATGGAGCTTCAAGTAAATGAACTAGAACGGGATATTATCAAAGAAATCCTGAACATAGGGTTGGCCCGGGCTGCAGATTCGTTTGCAGCTATTGCAAAAGACCGCGTTTTGCTCAAAGTGCCCGACCTGCAGTTAATGGAGGCCAATGAACTGATTGAAATTGTGCGCGCCTATGAAAAATCGCACACCATTATTCAGTCAGATATTAAAGGTGACCTAAACGGGTCCACGCTCATGCTGTTCTCAGAGCTGCACATTGAGCAGTTGTCTGCGGTTTGTTTGGGAATGACCGTAGATCCAAAAGCTCCCCTTACAGAGATGCAGGAGTCTCTTTTGTTAGAGATTAGCAATATTATTACCGGCGCTTTGGTAACGCAGTTGGCCAACATTCTTAAGGCCAGTATCTATGGATCTCCGCCGGTGGCCCCCAAGAATGACATTGCTGAATCCTTGAAGAGTATTTTCACGGAGCATCCCTTGTTTCAGCCCTTGGTGTTTACCGTCATCACGCAGTTTACCAATAATACCCAGATGGTAGAACTGCCTTTGCTCTTGTTTTTTGACACAACCACCTTCGTCAAAATCTTAGAGATTATCAGGTCATACAACTTCCTGGCAAAGTAAACCTGGTGTTAAAAATATAGTCTGTAAAAGAGCCGCCTTGTGCGGCTCTTTGCATGTGGGGTTAGCCATTTCCGTTTTTTGCTCGTTTTATGGAAAACAGGCCAAAAACGGAGAAGCCGCCGGAATCTTTCCATTCCCGTATCTTTTTCGTTGCTTTGCGCTTTCAACACATTAATTAAAAATACAAGTATGGCGATGGACGCGTTAGGAAGACACATATTGGTGGAGTTTTACAATTGCTCCCCAGAATTGATGAATGATGTAGTGCACATTGAGAACAGCATGGTAGAAGCCGCCGAAACGGCCGGTGCCACCGTCATCAACAGCACCTTCCATCATTTTTCTCCTTATGGCGTCTCTGGGGTAGTGGTGATTCAGGAAAGCCACTTGGCCATTCATACCTGGCCAGAGTATGGCTACGCGGCGGTAGACTTGTTTACCTGCGGCGAGACCGTAGACCCATGGGTTTCTTATGATTTTCTGCAGAAGGCGTTCAAAGCCAGCCACGGTTCTTCCATGGAGTGCCGCAGAGGCCAGCAGAGCTTATTGCAGCGCACCGACTTTACCGTGGAGGCCCGCGATTCTGGCCAGCAGATTACGCCTATTCCTAAAATCACGCGAGACGTTTGGTTTACAGAGCGTGACGAGAACATTGCCCTTTCTTTAAAGCACACTGGCAACCAACTCTATAAAAAGCAATCGCCTTACCAGAAAGTAGAGGTATTTGAGACCCTAGCGTATGGAAATATGCTAACGCTGGACGGTATGGTGATGTGCACCCAGAAGGACGAGTATGTGTACCACGAGATGATCACCCACGTACCGGTTTTGAGCCATGGCAACGTAAAGCGTGCCTTGGTGATTGGCGGCGGCGACGGCGGAACGGTTCGCGAACTTTTGCGCCATGAAAACATTGAGGAAGTGGTGCTGGTAGAGATTGATGAACTGGTGATTGAGGCCTGCAAAGAGCATTTGCCAGAAACGGCCAGCGCCTTTGACCATCCTAAATTGAAATTGTTGGTAGCGGATGGCATCAAGTATATTCAGGAATGCGCTAATGAGGCTTTTGATTTAATCATTGTGGACTCTGCAGATCCAGTGGGTCCGGGAGAAGGCCTGTTCACGGCAGAATTTTACCAGGAAGTGTACCGCTGCCTGACGGCTAACGGCATCATGATCACCCAAAGCGAATCGCCTAGGTTCAACACCAAGGTGTTTGTAGAGATTTATGATACGTACAAAGGCATCTTTGGACAGGAGAAGGTGCATTGCTACCTGGCAGCCATTCCAACCTATCCTACCGGTACCTGGAGCTTCTCCTTTAGCTCCAAAGGCAATGCGCACCCTAAAGATGTAGACATGGCCAAGGCGGCGGCGTTCTCCAGAGAGCATAACCTGCGCTATTACAATGAAGACATACATCATGCGGCGTTTGCTCTGCCAAACTTCGTGAAAGACCTTTTAAAGAAATAACCCAACGCCAGCTATATGAAGTTGACCTCCATGTGTGAATCTAAGCGCGCTAAAATCTCTGCTTTTGACCCTAACGGGGTGGGTGAGATTGGAAGCGGCTTGTTTGGCTTACCCTTTAATGAAGAAGAATCTGAAGTTGTCATTTTCCCAATTCCCTGGGAAGTAACGGTTTCTTACAACGCTGGTACCGCCGAGGGGCCAGCCGCCGTAAGAGACGCGTCGCCGCAATTGGATTTGTTTGATCCAGAGCTGCCTAACGTTTGGCAATTAGGTGTGCACATGCCAGAAATACCAGCGGAGTGGGCCCAGGAAAGCAAGCGACTGCGGGAGAAAACCGAAGAGTATATTCAATGGCTAGAGAACGGCCAGCCAGACGGCAATCATACGCATGACCAGACGGTGGCAGAAGTTAACCAGAAGGGTGAAGAACTGTTGCAATGGTCTAAGCAAGCAACTCTGGATTACCTGAACCAAAACAAACTGGTAGGAGTATTGGGTGGTGACCACAGCACGCCGCTAGGCTTCATGCATGCCTTAGCCGAAAAGCATGAAGAATATGGCATTTTGCAAGTAGACGCGCACGCAGATTTGCGGAACGCCTATGAAGGCTTCACCTACTCGCATGCCTCTATCATGTTCAATGCGTTGAAGATACCCCAGGTTAAGAAATTGGTGCAAGTGGGCATCAGAGACCTTTGTCAAGGCGAAGCAGAATTAGTAGAGCAAAGCAACGGCCGTGTGATTACCTTTTATGACAGCGCGCTCAAAACCAAAATGTACGCCGGTAGCTCCTGGAAGAAGCAATGCAAGAAAATCATAGCCCAGCTTCCGCAGAAAGTGTACATCAGTTTTGACATTGATGGGCTTGATCCTAAACTGTGTCCAGGTACGGGTACACCGGTGCCCGGCGGGTTTGAGTTTGAGGAAGCTGTGTATTTGATAAAGGCACTGGTAAAATCTGGCCGGCAGATCATTGGGTTTGACTTATGCGAAGTGGCTCCCGGTGATACGGAGTGGAATGGCAATGTGGGCGCACGCCTTTTGTATAAGTTGTGCAACTGGATGGCGGTTTCACAGGGCAAGATTGAGTCTATTTAATAACCATTTATAAAGAAAGGCTTTTACTATGGGATTCATCATTAAGATCATCTTGACAGGCATTGCCGCCTTTTTCCTGGCGCAGTTCATTCCAGACATCTACCTGGATGGCATAGGGAGCGCTATTATTTTGGCGCTTGTGCTGGCACTCTTAAATGCCATCGTGCGGCCCATTTTGGTATTCCTAACCATTCCCATCACGTTTATGACGTTAGGGTTGTTCCTGCTGGTCATCAACGTGATAATCCTGTACCTGGCAGACTACCTGATTGACGGCTTTGAGCTGCGAAGCATTTTAGGTGCTTTGTTGTTCAGTTTGGCCATGTCTGTGATAACCACCATCATTGATTTTGTAAGAAAATAGAAGGAACTACCTATTTCTAAAAAGCCCGGGGCGTCTGCTCCGGGCTTTTTGTTTTATCTGGTACAGAGTCACTTGAATAAGGGCCGTTTTTGAGGTATTTTTGTGAAAAGAGCAGAAAAATGGACGTGAGGGAAGCGCAAGAAGTACTAAAGCTATATTTTGGGTATGACAAGTTCAGGCCGGGTCAGGAGGATATCATCTCCAATGTCTTAGCTAAGCGCGATACCATAGTGCTTATGCCCACGGGCGGTGGTAAGTCTGTCTGCTACCAGGTACCCGGTTTGGTGATGCCTGGCTTGTGCGTGGTGGTATCACCCCTCATCGCCCTCATGAAAGACCAGGTAGAAGCGCTGTTAGGCAATGGCGTAAATGCAGGTTACCTTAACAGTTCACAATCCTCTAAAGAACAGCAGCTCATAGAGCAGCAGTGCTTTGACGGAAGGCTCAAAATGCTGTATGTCTCGCCAGAGAAATTGCTGTCTGCCGGGTTCTTTTCTTTTTTAAAACGACTAGAAGTAAACCTTTTCGCGATTGATGAGGCGCACTGTATCTCTGCCTGGGGGCATGACTTCCGGCCGGAGTACCTTCAACTGAAAAACCTTAAGATACAGTTTCCTGAGGTTCCCGTCATTGCCTTGACGGCTACGGCTGACAAACTCACCCAGCGCGACATTCAAACCCAGCTGTACCTACAAAATCCTACGGTCTATAGCTCATCCTTTGACCGTCCCAATATTTATTTGCAGGTACAGCCCGGCCAAAAGCGAATGGAGGCTATCCTTGATTTTTTGGAGGACCGTCCATTTCAGCCAGGCATCATATACTGCCTTAGCCGCAAAGCCACAGAATCCCTGGCGCAAAAGCTCAAAGAGAAGGGCTACAACGCCGAATACTACCACGCTGGTTTGTCTGCTAAAGACAGAGACAAAGTACAGGAGCGCTTTCTGCAAGACAACTTGCAGATCATGTGCGCGACTATCGCTTTCGGGATGGGGATTGATAAGTCTAACGTGCGGTGGGTGATTCATTACAACCTGCCAAAAAACCTGGAAAGCTATTATCAGGAGATTGGCAGAGCGGGCCGGGACGGTGCCGCTGCCGAAGCCTTGTTGTTTCATAGCCTGGCCGACGTTATGACGCTCAGGGACATTATCACGCAAGGAGACAACAAAAAAGATCAAGCGCTGTCTCTGGCCAAGCTAGACCGCATGCAGCAGTACGCCGAGAGTACCAGCTGTCGGCGTAAGACGCTCATGCATTACTTTGGCGAGGAGTACCCGAAAGATTGCGGACATTGCGATGTATGTGATCATCCGCCGGTGTCTTTTAACGGCACAGAACTAGCCCAGAAGATATTGTCTGCCGTGGCCCGTACCAAAGAAACCATTGCGCCAGCGCAGGTGGTGGATATTTTAAGAGGCTCTAGAAACCAGATGTCTCTGGCCAAAGGGTATGATAAGTTAAAGACGTTTGGAGTGGGGAAAGATCTGCCGCCTCTTGAGTGGCAACGGTACATACATCAACTCATTAACCAGGGCATGTTAGAGGTGGCCTATGATGAGCACGGCGCTTTAAAATTGACCAAAGGAAGCCAGGACATTCTCTTTAACGGCAAGTCAGTGGAGCTGGTGAAGTTTCAAGCGGCAAGCCCTAAGGAGGAGAAGGAGAGAGCCACCAGAGGCAAGAACAGAAACCCGCTGGCCACTGCCTTGTTTGAGCATCTGCGGCAGCTACGCAAGGACCTGGCGCAGGAGAGGGGCATTGCTCCGTACCTAGTCTTTAATGACAATACCTTGCAAGAGATAGCAGAAGAACGCCCAACCAGCAAACCGGCCTTCCTCTCCATCTCTGGAGTGGCGCAGGCCAAGTATGAGCAGTACGGTGAGATCTTCATCAACTCCATTCTCTCTTTCTTGTCTAAGCAGTCTAAGGTGGAACAGGTAAAACTAAAGGGTGCTACCCATCTGCTCACTTATGAGGCCTTGCAGCAAGGAAAATCCCCTGAAGAAATCTCGGTTGACCGGCAACTACAGTTAGTGACAGTCTTTTCTCATATTGCCACTTTGTACCAGCAGGGCTATGAGGTAGACTTAAAGCCTTTCATTTCAGAGAGTGAGTACACAAGAGTACATCAGGCTATTTTAGAGACCGGTTGCCGTTCTGCCATGAAACCCATCTTTGAGCATCTGGACGGGCAGATAGACTATTTTAAAATACGGTTGGCCTTGGCTAGATTTAACAAGGAGAGCGCCACTGTCTAGGCCCTATAGACACAAAAGCTATTACATAGAAAAGGCCCGGTTTATAACAGGGCCTTTTCTATGGGTATTTATTGATTACCTATTTCAAGATGATTGGATCTGGCTTGCCGTCTGGGTCACCTACCACCAAACCTTGGTTATTGATGGCGGTTCCTTTAAGGGCTAGCAAACCTGCCAAGTGCGGTGCTGCAAAAGAAGTACCAGTGCTACCACCTAAATATCTTCCGCCTGTACCAGTAGAAGTGATGTTAGTACCTGGTGCACTAAAATCAACAGAGGCTCCAAAGTTAGAAGAAGGATTGAATTTGCCGTAGGTGTCCATGTTAGACACGGTGTACACATTAGGAGCGTTTACACGAGCCGGAGAATCCAGCATGCAGTCAACGCCGCTGTTACCAGAAGCAATGGCAATGAAGATACCACGGGCGGCAGTTTTCTTAACCAGGTCATCTAACAAGGTAGAACCGTTTACACGAAGGCTCATGTTTACTACGTCACCAGCCTTACCATATTTGTACACGTGGTTCAAAGCAGAGTAAATGCGGGTTAGCGTACCATATCCTGTGTTGTCAAATACTCTAAGGGCTACAAGAGAAGCATTAGCCGCAACTCCTACCACACCTACTGTATTGTTCTTGGCGCCAATGATACCAGCCACCGCAGTACCGTGGCCGTAACCATCTTGTACAGAGGTTACACCAGAGATGAAGGAAAGGCTGCGAGCCACATCAACATTTAAATCTGGGTGGTTAATGTCAATACCAGAGTCAATGATCCAAACTGTTTTACCGGTTCCGTCACCGTAACCTACGCGGGCAACGCCCCAAGGAACAACCTGGGTTGAGGTGGTAGATGTAGAAGTAGTAGTGGTAGTTGAAAGAGGAGTAGTAGTGGTTGAAGTGGTTGTCTGTTTAGAAGGTTTACCTAACATTACCGCTTGTTCAGGCTCAATGTAAGCTACATTTTCGTCCTGTCTTAATAAATCAACTTCTGCCTTGCTTAAAGAGCCAGAGAAGCCTTCAAAAGCACCATCTGATAAGTTTTGAATTCGCTCAGAAGCTGAACGGTGAGTACCTAGCACTCTTTCACGTAAGCTTTGAGCTTTAACGCCATTCTTTAGAATAACAATGAATTTTCCATCTATGGCATTGGAAGTGGCAGCAGGCTCTTGCGGAGCGGTGGCTGTTTCTTCTAAAACTTCATCTTTCTGACAGCCCGCCATGGTAAATACTGAGGCTAAGGCAAAGAAAGAGACTGCTTTCTTAAACGTTCCTGACTTCATACGCATTCAATTTAAAGTGTTAAAGAAAAAGCATCAAAAAGAGAAAAATTAGTGAAACCTCATTTTGATATTGTCGTAACCAACTTCCTTTTGAAGTGGTTCAAATATAGAGATAAATTCTATACCGGAGCGCAAAATAAAAATATAAGCTATTGATATATAATAACTTATATATAGTAAAATTAAGCTTATTAAAATGGTGATTTAAACAAATTCTAACGGTTATTTAACCGTAATTGTTTTTATTTCAATACTTTAATAGGAAACAATTAAGAACCGTTAAAATAAGTTTGCCAAAATCATTAGTTCTCTGCTAATAAAAACGTATTTTTACTAACAGAATACCTAATGGCCACTAGCATGCTTAGCACTAACTTAAAATACCTGAGAAAAAGAGAGAATTTGACGCAAGTGCAGCTTGCCGAAAAACTACAGATCAAGCGCTCCTTGATTGGAGCCTATGAAGAGGGAAGGGCTGAGCCTAAGCTGGTTACGCTGGTAAAAATGGCACAGGTATTTAACATGTCAGTAGATGAGCTGATTAACCCAGAGCTTCCTAATCTTGCTAAAAGCGGCAGCGGGCATGCTTCTAACGTGCGGGTCTTATCTATTACAGTAGACGCCCAGGACCGTGAGAACATTGAACTAGTGCCTTATAAAGCCAGTGCTGGTTATTTGAATGGGTACGCAGACCCAGAGTTTATGGAAGAACTCCCTAAATTCAGGCTGCCTATGATTCAAGGGCCAGGTACGTACAGAGCCTTTGAAATCAAAGGAGACTCCATGCTGCCCATCCCCTCTGGCACCGTCATAGTGGGCCGTTACATTGAACGTTGGCAAGACGTAAAAGACGGCACTCCTTGTATTGTGGTGAGTTTGCAAGAGGGCATCGTGTTTAAGCGCATCTACCAGAAAGCTAATGCCTCTGCCTTGCGGTTGCACTCAGACAATCCCACTTACCAGCCGTATGAGGTAGCTCTGGCAGACGTGGTAGAGCTTTGGGAAGCGAAGGCCTACATCAGCACTTCTTTCCCAATGGCTGAGATTTCTCTGGACCGCCTAACATCCCTGGTCTTAGACTTGCAACAAGAAGTGCAAAAACTGAAGACCGTTAACTAGAATAGAAGATACCTTTGTTGACTGCCGTTTTTGGCCTGATTTCTTGAAATCAGGCCAAAAACGGCAGTTTGCGTTTACAGAAAAGGCAAAAGGAACTCCTTTTAATCCTGTACGTATGGAGTGACTGTACACCAAACACTACCAACATGATCAAAGTGATCTCTGCCGCAGATAGGCACCATGCCTCCCATGGATGGCTCAATTCCTATTTCCTTTTCTCCTTTTCAGACTATTATGATGCCAATAACCTGCAATGGGGACCCTTGCGTGTCTTCAATGATGACTATATAAAGGGCAAAAACGGTTTTCCGGAGCATGCCCATTCAGAGATGGAGATTGTCACCATTGTGTTAGAAGGGGAGATTACGCACAAAGATAGCTTAGGAAATGAGACGGTGATCAGTGCCGGACAAGTACAGCGCATGACGGCCGGAACCGGTATTACGCATTCAGAGAAAAACGACAAAGACGAAGAGGTACATCTGCTCCAGCTCTGGTTTATGTCTAATAAGAAAGGCGCTAGTCCTAGCTATGAGCAGAAATCTATTGATTTTTTAAAGGAGAAAAACGAACTGATTCCTCTGGTGACGGGGCAGAAGGTGCTGGAAGACGTGGTGTACATGAATTCTAATTCCTCCGTGTTCTACGGCCATCTGGAGAAGGACAAGGAAATCAACTTTAAGACCTTTCAGATTAGAAAAGGATTGATCTACGTGATGACCGGAGAGCTGTTTGTGAACGGCATTCAGGTAGAGAAGAATGACCAGGTACGGTCCATGGACGTAGATGCGCTCAGAATCAAAGCCTCTGCAGACAGTACGTTCATCTTGATAGATGTGCCTGCGGTAGAAGCCAATTATTAAGCCATTTAGCTAATAGAATGAAGGAAGCAGACGGGGCCATGCCTTGTCTGCTTTTTTTATGTAGCTGCTGAAGTACTTCTTTACGTATATATACGCATATTGACTTATTTCCCAACTCCCCATAACGCCTTCTTATGAAGCCAAGCCTTCTGTTGTTTGCCTGCGTGGTGCTTCTTCAACTGGTTTTCCCCATGAAAGCGAAGAGTTACGGCGTTTTAACCCACCAGGCCATTATTGATGTGGCCTGGCAACCTTCCATTATCCCCATCCTGAAGAAAAAATACCCGAATGCCACTGAGGAGCAGTTGCGCAAGGCGCATGCCCATGCCTACGGCGGGGCCATCATTCAGGACATGGGCTATTACCCCTTCGGGAATGTGTTTTTCACGGACTTAACGCACTATTCTAGAAGCGGCGACTTTGTGGAAGCCTTGTTGCAGGAGGCTACCACCATTGAGGAATATGCTTTTGCCTTGGGAGCATTGGCCCACTATTACGCAGACAACTACGGTCATCCCATTGGCACCAACCGCGCCGTGGCCATGGTCTACCCCGAGGTAAAAGCCCAACACGGGAATGAAGTGACGTATGAAGAAGATCCGGCGGCTCACATAAAAACCGAGTTTGGGTTTGACGTGCTGCAGGTGGCCAGAGGCAATTACGCGCCCAAGGCCTACCATGATTTTATTGGGTTTGAGGTAAGCAAGGAGCACTTAGAACGGGCTTTCCAGAAAACGTACGGCCTGGAACTTAAGAGCTTGTTTGTGAGCCTGGATCTGACCATTAGCACCTTCCGGAGGTCTGTGAGTACCTTGATTCCTAGCCTCACCAAAGCCGCCTGGAATTTAAAAGCTAAAGACATACAAGCCTCCAAACCCGGACTTACCAAACGTAAATTTCAGTACCGAATCAGCAAGACAGATTACCATAAGGAATGGGGAAGGGAGTACCAGCGGCCAAACTTCTTCCAGCGGACCTTGAGTTGGCTGTTGAAGGTGTTACCTAAAATTGGCCCTAATAAGGCGCTTGCCTTTAAGCCGCCCACGCCCGCCGCCGAGAAGGTGTTCATGGAGAGCTTCAACGTGACGTCAGATAAGTATGCGGCCAAACTGAAAACTATCACCCAGACGGATGTCACCTTACTCAACACTGACCTGGACACCGGCGATAAAAGCCAGATTGGGACCTACGGTAAGGCAGATAAGACATATGCCGAGCTTCTGGATAAACTGGCCAAAGACGATTTTAAAAACTTACCCCCAGAACTGAAGGTGAATCTGCTCAATTTTTACGCTTCGGCCAAAGCACCTGCGCCCTCTGACCAGGAGGCTCAAAAAGACTGGGAGAAGGTGCAGGAGAACCTAACCAAACTGAAAGCCACCAACCTATAAGGCCAACCTTCCTTTTAGCAAATCTGCCATCTCCGTTTTTGGCCTGTTTTTCAGAAAACAAGCCAAAAACGGAAGGCTTCAGGTTTTGTCTATAATTATGGCAGAGAAACGTTAGAGGTTTATGCTTCCTCTAAGTCCTCGCTGGGCTCTTCCACCTCTTTGGGCAAGGCCGCCGAGATAACCGGGGCGTTGAGGAGCCACTGGGTCTCCATGGTCTTGCTAGTTCGGGCACCCAGTTTCTTTAGTAGCTCCACTTTCTTGAGCAGGTTGCCGTTTCCTTCTGAGAGCTTGTTCATGGCCAAATGGTACTTCTGCTGGCTGCGGTCCAAGTTCACGCCAATGTCTTTAAGGTCTTCCAGGAAGTTGGCAAACTTATCATAGAGCTTACCGCTTTCCTCGGCTATGCGCAACACGTTGCGCTTCTGGCTTTCCTGTTTCCAGACGCTAGCCACGGTTCTTAACGTTGCAAGGAGGGTAGAGGTAGTCACAAACACGATGTTACGGTCCAGCGCTTCTAAGAACAAATCACGGTCCTGTTGAATGGCCAGGTTAAAGGCTGGCTCAATGGGTATGTACATCAAGACAAAGTCAGGGGAGTTGACGCCGTGCAGGTGCTGATAGTTCTTGCGGCTCAGGTCCAGGAAGTGCGTCCTGATGGACTGGATGTGGCTCTTTAAATGGATTTGCTGTTGCACCTCATCCTCGCAGTTACAGTACGCATCATACGCCACCAGGCTCACTTTAGAGTCAATAATCAAATGCTTATTATCTGGTAGGTCAATGATGACGTCTGGCCTAAATATTTTAGAATCGTCGTGCTGCAAAACCTGCTCGCGGCGGTAGTGCACGTCCCGTTCCAGTCCAGATTTTTCCAGCAGGTTCTCCAGCAGGTACTCGCCCCAGTTTCCTTGGGCTTTTTTCTCGCCGCGCAGGGCCCTGGTTAGGTTCAGGGCGTCCTGGCTCATCTGCTGGTTCAAAGAAGCCATGTAGGTAATCTGCTCTTTCAAAGAAGTAGTATCCTTCAGGGTCTTCTCATAGGTCTGCTCCACCTTGCTCTCAAATTCCTTGATGCGCTCCTTCAAGGGAGACAGGACCTGCTCCAGGTTCTCCGCCGATGTTTTCCGGAAATGCTCGGCGTTGTTGACCAGCACTTGGTTGGACACCTGGGTGAACTGCTGCAGGAAATTCTCCCGCAGTTGGGACAGCTCGGCGCGCTCGTCCGAGAGTTTTTGCTTGAGGTGGTAGATGTCGTTTTCGGCGCGGGTGACCTCAGCGTGCAGTTCCATCACCTTGGCCTGCTCGCGGCGTACCTGCTCCTGTAGTTTCTGGGCATCTGCTATGGCGGCTTCCTGTTGCTTAACCGCAAAGGCTTTGGCCAGCTCATGCTCCTGCACTGTTTTTCTTAACGAGGCCAGTTTGCCTTGCAGCAGAAAGTATACCAGAACGGCACCAACCAGAAATGCGAGCAGCGTGAGCGTGATGTCCATAAGAGAAAACAGGTGTTTAGCGGAGAGAACAGTTAAAGATACGGGTTTAGTGCCTGAGTTCTAAAAATATTCGCAATAGTAATAGGGTTAGCAATGGTTTTGGCTGTCATAGTAGGGACAGCTGATTATCTGACGAAAAGAAGCTGAAATAGAGTGGTTACTTCTGGCCTCTCTGGGTATTAACAGAGAGGCCAGAATTTCTTTCCTTAAAAAGGGAATTCCCTCCAACTTTTAGCGTTGTCTACTACGTACGCTTTCCTGAGCTACAAGAGACCCAGACACCATGACCATGATTTTAAGAGCCAATGCGGTAATAATGCGGTTTGTGCGGCGAAAGCTGTGGGACCCCATCATGGCCTTGGCAAAACAGGGATTCACCCCTCACCAGTTAGCACTCACCATTACCTTGGGCTCCGGCTTCGGGATGATTCCGTTTATTGGCCTCACTACCATACTGTGTACCTTCTGGGCGCTTAGGTTGCGCCTGAACGTGGCTTTCACCATCTTGATAGGCTACCTGATGCAACCGTTCCAACTGGCGTTGTATGTGCCGTTTGTGGACTTGGGCCAGACCATTTTTCCGGTTACGCCCATTCCGTTCTCCTTAGAGAAGTTGATGGCTATGTTTCAAATAGACTGGGTGAACGCGTTGCAACAGGTGTGGTTTGCCAACCTGCTGGGGATTTTTGCCTGGATGCTGTGCTTCGTGCCGTTTGGATTAGCGGTGTATTTTTCCAGCAGAAAAGTCTTGCACAGGGTTTTGCCTGTCCCAGAAGTGGCGTAGTCCGTTTTTGGCTTGTTTTCTCAGAAATAGCCCAAAAACGAGCTGCGATTTATACGGAGTAAATTCTGATACTTTATAAGATTCCTTTTATCTTTGAGCACCAGAAAGAAAAGAGAATGAATTACTTATCTGGTTTTACGGTTTACCCAGTACTCACACTTTTACAAATAAAATTATGATGAAAGCAGTTCTTCCTTTCGCGCTTGTCCTTTGCCTTTCTGCTTCTGCATTCGCGCAAGATAATGTGCGCCCCGCCAAACCTGGAGTGACCTACGGCAAAAAAGTAACCGCCAAGAAAGCTATTGCCATGACTGACCTGTCTTCTAAGCTAGAGACGGCCCCTGAGTACAAAGGCAAGATTGAAGGCACCGTGGTAGAGGTGTGCAAGAAGAAAGGCTGTTTCATGAAATTAGAGAGACCCAACGGCGAGGCGGTGATGGTGAAGTTCACGGACTATGCCTTCTTCATGCCGATGGACATTGTAGGCAAGACCGTAGTGGTGGACGGTACCGCTAAAGTGACTGAAACCACGGTAGAGCGTTTACAGCACTTCGCGAAAGACGCCGGTAAAAGCGCCGAAGAAATTGCCATGATTACCAAGCCCAAGAAAGACATTGAGATTGTAGCCGACGGCGTTTTGGTCGTGAAATAACAGTACAACCGTTTTCCTTATAAAGCGAAAGGCATCCCAGATTTTGGGATGCCTTTCATTTTTGGTCTGGTTTCTGGGAATTAGGCTAAAAACGGAACAGGTGATGTAGAGACTAGGCACTGCCTTGTCTTTGACGCAATCCTGAACATTGCCTGCTGATGTAAACACCCCCCGTCGCCCCTCTCGAGGGGGGATTCAATACTTGGTAATTTACTTAACTATCCTCTGGCGCAGATGCTTTTGTAGGCGCAGTATTGGCAAGTTTCTAGGTCATTGGTTTTTTTAATTGGCTCTGCGGGGTCTAGCATACGTACCACCAATTCCCTTAACAGCCGCTCAGAGGTTTCCATAAAGTCTGCAGGGTTTCCTTGGGCATCCACGAAAGGCAGTTCTGAAGTTAAGACGCCTGCGCCCAAGTTCCGGAAGGAGATGATGCCGGCTTCGTATTCATATTGGCTTTTAGGCAGGTTGAGTACTTTGCTTTCCAGCAAACTTCCTTTCTGTATCTCTTTGGCTAGAATGTAGCGATATAGCCACAACTGCCGAACCTTGTCCAGATGGCGGTCATGCAGCAGGGTGGCTTCCAGGTCTTCGGGTTTTACTTTCAAGCTTGGCGCCAGCACTTTACCAGTTTTGTAGTCAATCACGCGCAGGGTACGGCCGCTTAAGTCAATCCGGTCAGCTTTACCAGAAATCTGCACCGTTACCTTTTCGCCGGATGGTAGTTTGACTTCCAACTCTGTCTGGAGTTTGTCCTCCAGGGAAAGGATATACAACGGCAGTTCTTCTGAGGTTTGCAGTCCTTCTAAATAGCGGGTGAGCAGTTGCACGGCCACCTTGTAGAGGATGAGGTTCATGCCTTGCTCAGGCAGGTTACCCAAGGTGCCACGCTTGAATTCCTCTTTCACTTTCTCAGACAAACCGGCCAGCATCTGGTCAATGTCAGCGTGCTCAATGGGTTTGGCTTCCTCAGCGAACGGCCTGAAATAGTCTTCCAGCACCTGGTGCACAATCGTCCCGAAGGTGTCTGCGCCCACGAGCTCATCAATCTCTTCTACTTCCTGCAGCTTGGCAATGCGCGAGAAATAGTACTGGAGCGAGCAGTTCACGTACTGGTTCAGGTGCGAAGGGAAAAGGCCGCGCTGTAACTCGTTTTTAAGTTTGCCTAAGACCTCTTCGTCCTTCTGGATAACAATGTCTGGCTCATACTCCTTGGTGTCCAGTTGCTCCACCACAGCCGTTAATTCCCGGAAGGTGATGTTGGGGTTTCTTGGGGCCAGGTCATGCTGTAACTGCAAAATAAACCGGGACTTCTCCCCGGAGCCATAGGTGTCTGAAGGCAAGACGTACAGCAGGTTCACTCGCTTGGCGCGTTGCAACAAACGGTAGAAGTAATAGGATGTAATACTCTCTTGTTCAGCATAGGTAGGCAACCCGAAGGTTCGCAATACGTCATACGGGAACAGCGAGTTTTGCTTCTTAGGTTGAGGCAACATGTTCTCGTTTACGCTCAGGATGATGAGGTTCTCAAAGTCCAGGGCGCGGGTCTCCAACATCCCCATGACCTGCGTGGGTGAGATGGGCTCGCCGCTGAACGGCAACTTGGTGTTGTTGATTTGCTCGTACAAAAACTTCTTGAAACTGCGCACCGATATCTTATGCTCGCGGCAGTCAAAGAGCGAGTCCAGGCGCTTAACAATGGTGTAGAGAATGTAAAGGTACTCGGTCTCAATGGGGTTCTCTTTCTCCAGCCGGTAAATTCTGCTGAGCGCGTCCACCAGTTGGTAGAGGGTGTCAATGAGGTCGGTGCAGTCGTTCCAAGTCCTGAAGAGCGTGATGAACATGGGATGCTCGCGACCCAGCTTAATAATTTCTTCGGCGGTGAGCAGCACGCTGTTTTTGGCTACCATCTCATCCAACACGTGCTGGAACAAGTCCAGGTCGGCCTCGCGCTCGGCTAGCCCGTTCAGGTACTGTTCATAGCGGCGCAGGAACGGATGTTGCAAGAGCTTGGTAACGGCCAGGTGGTGGTACTTGTTAATCCGGTAACCAGTATCAGTGGGTTGTACCACGCCCGTCAAATGCACGTCAAAGAGCAAGTCAATGAGGTTGAACAGGGGAGTGCCTTTAAACGACAGACCCATAGTCACGTTGTAGTCAGAGACTTCGTCTGAAATGGAGTGCAGGACCGGCAGGAGCAGGGTCTCATCTGGCAGGACAATGGCAATTTCTGCGTTGGGATCTTCTTCCCGAATCTCGCGCAGCAACTGCCCGGCAATCTTGCCTTGCATGCTGGCGTTGGCCACGCCAATGGCGTTGATTTCTTTGGTGTCTGTCAGGAGCAGATTCTGTTGCCAGTTCCATTCGGGTAGGGGCCATTTGGCTTTGTAGCGCTTCAAGAAATGCCCCGCGCGCTTGTCTGACTCCAGGTTCATGTAGAAGTCATCTGAGTCAAAGAATACTTCGGCTTTGCCCGCCGACAGTAAGGTCTGGATGATTTTTTGCTCAGCCCGAGACAAGGCATTCAAACCGATGAAAATATATTTATAGCAACCGGCGGTGCTTTGCGTAATGTCTTTGATGCGGTCGGCTACCATCCTAAAGGCCATGCCGGTATACGCCTGCTTGTCTTTCTTAAGTTTGGCTTGCAGGGCGTTGTAGGTGCGTTCCAGGTTGGTCCAGAGCTGGAAGTACTGCTTCACGTTCTCAGTGGGCGTACTACTGCCGGGTTTGCCCGGGTCCCAACGCTCCAGCGCCTTGGCTTCGCTCACGTACTCAAACACCGCCGCCGGGTCCACCAACTCCATGTCCATGCGGGAGAAGTCTTCCAGCAAGGTGGAACTCCAGCCCACAAACTGGTCAAAATCCAGTTTCGGGTCAAAGGTGAGCATGATGTCATACAGGTCCAGTTGCAGATGCAAGGGCTCCAGCACGTCTACGTTGGCCATGTTGCAGACAAACTCTTCCATGGAGTAAATCTGCGGCGACCAAATACCCGTGGGCGCGGCCTCTGCCAAAGCATTCTTGAAGTACAAGGTAGCGCGGCGAGTAGGCAACACAATGCACAAGTCACTGAGCTGGTCTGTGTAGGTCTGGTAAATATGGTCAGCGGCTTGCCGAAGGAAGGATTGCATGCGGGTGTAGTATCTGTGAAAGGGGCGGTGAAAGTAAAGATACTACGTTTTTGGGCTGTTTTGGAGAAAGTAGGCAAAAATCGAATTGGGGTCACGGGTTGTAATTACAAGAAGTTGGCGGATAAGAAACAGAAAATTTAAATATCTTCTGAACCGCCAATTCCTAGTAGCTAAGTTAGTTTCTCTGTGTTTTTAAAATATCCTTAATGACATTATTTCTCACAAAGCTCTTTTAATTTATCTAGTGCCTTTGGGTAAGACTGGTTCATGTAGTCTACAAAATCTTCCATAGTGTCTAAGTCAACTGTAACGGTTGTTGCACCATTGTTTTCCTCGAAAGTATAGTTCTCAAATCCGTTTGCCCATTTCTCCACTTCATGACCTTCTGTGATTTCCTTATCAGCTTGTAGTAGGCCGTAATGCTGAATGGATACAAATTGGTTGGGAATGTTTTCAACTATTCTAGAAACCATACCCCCCTTTTCGCCTTGTTCATCTACGCCAACAAATAGAATTTTACTTCCCTTGTCCCAGTTTCCTTCATAGGTAGATGTAGGGTTAAACAAAGAAGTCCATTGCTCATAGGTTGATTTACTGTTGATGCCAAGCATAACATCATACACCTTAGTTACAGGTGCATTTATAGTTACAGTGTATTGTAGCTTTTCCATACTATCATTTTTGAAGTATATTAATTTTTAGATCTGTTTTTATGTTTATAAATAGTACCCAACAGTTCTGCTAAAAACCGTTGCCAACCAGCAAGGTATATATGGTTTTTAGCAGAACTGTTGGCGTGTCGTTATGTTATTTTTTAATATACATTACTTGAGAAGTATTGGAAGTAATTTTCTCCTAAATTCCATCGTTTCGAAAATTCCTTTATGTATAACTGCAAATCCTTTTCAGAGTTATATAACACTTTGTTTTTGGCATTCTCAAATTCTACAACTGTATATCGCCGTGGGTTTGGGTGACCTGTTCCAAAGGTGGACTGAGCTTCTTGGAAAAGTATATAAAATAATGCCTTAAATCGATATTGACTTGATTTTAATATATCTAAATCTTGTTCCGAAATACCGAACTCAAAGGTTAAGTCAGCATGACCTGATGAAACAGGAAAACAATATATAAGACCGGTTTCACTTTTATAAATAGATGGGCCATAACCTTTGCTCAAACTATAAACCTCGCTATTAGTTTTCATGCCTAGTAAAATAAAATGATCGCCAACGTTTGAGTTGATGCTGGCTGATTATTGATAAGTCGTTTCTCAGGAATTAAGCTTTTCATGTAGCGGAACTCGACAAATGACTAGAACCCATAAACCCAGCTTTCATTTATTTTTATTAGGTCAATTGATTTTATAGCATTTTGACTTTTTTCGTATCGTTGCTACGTGTCATAATACATTCAATCAAAAACAAATAACTATTTTTTTCTTGTAAAGAGTTGGATTGAGGTCTTGTCTTTATAATATATCTCAAGTCTTTCATTGTCGAATTTATTAATCTCACGTATCCAATTGCTATTCTTATTTATTCCTTTGATGAATAATTTACCTTCTTTCTGCTCAAACTCTACCTTTAAAGTGTCATATTTATTGCTTGACCTTACTAAGGTTTTGCTTTCAGAGTTAATGTTAAAAAGCATTTCAGGGGCATCTTCTCCTAATAATGTGCATACTTGCTCCCCTTTGTATTCTCCCACAAGTACCGAGTCGCACAAATTCACCCAAGTACCATTTAATACATTGTAATTTGTTTGGGTTGGTGTAATAGCTGTTTTGCAAGAAATAACAAGTATTGATATGATTATTGTTGTAAACAAATTTTTTCTAAAGAAAAAGGTAATCATTTGTGTGTAATAACCATTTGTTTTCTCTGATCTTCTGTTTTTGTTGTTCATTTTTTGGTTTTAATAATTTTAAACTGTATGCGATCCAAATTATTAAGTTGTATAGCTTTTATTGTTGTTGATATTACAGTTGTAAACTAACAAGCCATTTTGAGTGGATTTTAAATTTTCGTTCGAAAAAGATTTAGCAACAATTATTGCTGTTCTTTTAACTTATTGCACTACAGAATAAAGGACCCAAAACCCTAAATATTATAGATTGCTTAGCTACAATCTTACTCCCATTTTTAAATTTCATTTTCACATGCAGAGCATTTTAAGAACCATTTTTATATTTTTATTTCATTTGCCCTAACTTCTGTATAAACGCAAACATACGCTTATCTGCCCTATGTACGGAGGTAAACATACGGTTTATTTTATATTCAGACAGATAACAGTAATTACTCTAGCGAATATACTATATAGTCGTCGTCTAATAAAAAAAATCCATTTTTGGCCAGTTTCCTTGAAAACAGGCCAAAAACGGATTTCATAAATTGCTACAGCTTCGCTTTTAGCGCTGAACCAACTGGCCTTCTTTCAATTGAAGTACTTCGGCGGTGTAGGCACGCATCTCCTGGCAGAGTTGTGGGTCGTCAGACAAAGATATGCCTAGCGATGGAATCATTTCCTTGAACTTGGCCTGCCATTCTGGGCTCTTGGCTTGCACCGGGAAGCATCTTTGAATCAAGTCCACCATAATGGATACGGCGGTAGAAGCACCCGGTGAGGCGCCCAGCAAGGCCGCAATGGAACCGTCGGCCGAAGCCACCACTTCTGTCCCGAACTCCAGCACGCCGCCTTTGTCTTTGTCTTTTTTGATGACCTGTACCCGTTGACCGGCCATCTCCAGTTCCCAGTCCTCGGGCCTGGCAGTGGGTACGTATTCGCGCAAGGCGGCCACCCGGTCCTCTGGAGACTGCATCACCTGCCCAATGAGGTATTTGGTCAAAGGTATATTGGTATAGCCGGCCGCTAGCATGGGTCTTAGGTTATTGACTTTGATGGAGAACGGCAAGTCGAAGAAAGAGCCCTTCTTCAGGAATTTAGTTGTAAAGCCGGCATAGGGTCCAAACAGCAAAGCCCGCTTGCCGTTTATCATGCGCGTGTCCAGGTGCGGCACGCTCATGGGCGGCGAGCCCACGCTGGCCTTGCCGTACACCTTGGCCGAGTGCATGGCAATGATTTCGGGGTTGGTGCATTTGAGCCATTGGCCGCTCACCGGGAAGCCACCAAAACCATCGGCCTCTGGAATGCCCGAGGCCAACAGCAAGGGCAAGGACCCGCCGCCCGCGCCAATGAAGACAAACTTAGCCCGTACCCGTTTCTTCTCCTCTGTGTTGATGTCTTTGACCCGTATGCGCCAGCGTTTGTCTGACTCAGTGTCCTTCTGCCGAAGCTTGCGCACCTCATGGTTCAAGTACAAGGTGACGCCCTCCATGGCCTGCAGTTCTTTGAACATGAAACGCGTCAAGCACCCGAAGTTCACATCGGTGCCCGCGTCCATTTTAGTGGCGGCCACTTTCTCATTTTGCGCACGTCCCGCCATAATCAAGGGCATCCATTGCGCCAACTGCTGTGGGTCTTCTGAGTATTGCATGCCCTGGAACAGGGGCGAGGTAATCATGGCCTCATAGCGGGTGCGCAGGAAGTTCACGTTGTCCTGCCCCCATACAAAGCTCATGTGCGGCACGGAGTTGATGAAGTCTCTGGGCGGAGATTTGATGATGCCGCTCTTCACCAGAAAGGCCCAGAACTGGCGCGACTGCTCAAACCATTCGGCAATGACGTCTGCCTTGGTGATGTCCACAGAGCCGTCTGGCTTCTGCGGCGTATAGTTGAGCTCACAGAACGCCGAGTGGCCTGTGCCCGCATTGTTCCAGGCATCAGAGCTTTCGGCGGCTACTTCGCCCAGGCGTTCATATATTTCAATGGTAAGGTTGGGTTGCAGTTGCTTAAGCATAATGCCCAGCGTGGCGCTCATGATGCCCGCCCCAATCAGCACTACATCTGGCTCGGTAACCGGAATGTCTTTCTTGTCTCTAAACATAGTCTTCTTTCTAACTCCCTCAGAATACGAGGAAACTAGTATAAAGTGTTTTGAGACGGATTAGCTGGGTAGAGACGTTAAGTCTGTATTGATAACGCAATAAGGGAATCACGCACAGTATCTTGCCACTGCATGTCATTTTCGGCGACTATAATGGTCTTAAACCCAAACCGCTGGCCTTCCATCTCTACACCAATAGAGTCATCTATGTGCACATCAATCCCGAAAGCGGGTGGGTACTTTGAATATAGTTTACCATCCGTTAACAAAATCAACTCATGACGTCGTTGGTTGATGATGCCATCTAGCCAAATACCATAAGAAAAAAACAGCCATCTTATATAGCTAGCAGACCTGTAGGAGGTGGTATACACAAGTATTTGATGACCCTCAGATTTTAGGTCTTTTAGCAGTTGTACAGTGCCCTCTCTAATTTTCTCCAATCCAAATCCCCGCTGTATCAAGTTTTGCCTCTCAGTTGGAAAGCGCTTGGTGCCTGGAATAATGGTGTCATCCAAGTCAAAGGATATGGTCATATGGAGAACCGTTTTTGGGTTGTTTTCTGGAAAAGAGGCAAAAAGCGATAATCAGCATAAGCGTCTTAATATTCTGCTGCTGATTTACTTACAGTTTTTATACTTTATGTAAGCTGGTTGTGATTGACGAATTAGGCTAAAGTCTAAATCTTCATCATCAGATAGCAATTCCTCTAATCTGACTTTTAAACCGAAATCTTCAGTAATTGGATTAGAGTTCACTGTTTCTAAAACTGCCTGTAATTCTCCCTGCAAGGCTTTGTTAGCCTTGTTATCGTAAACATTGCTACAATAAAATTTAGATGGGGCAACTACATGCGCAAACGTTTTAAGGTCTAATTCTTTATTCCTATAAAGTGTATGCGCTTCATTTATTACCATAATATACTCCTCTATGCAAATAGGATAAAGGAGCTTCACAATATCAAAATTGAATCCTTCATCTTTGGTAATGTCTGTTGCTTTTAGGATTTGGAGAAGGGAGGAAGAGTAGTTTTCAGGTTTGGCAAGCAATGAAGGTGCCTCCTGACTGAAAGATTTCTTCCAGATTAAAAAGTCTGTCTCTGGATCTGTTTTGAAGTTCCTTGCTGACTTTCTTATTCTCATCACTTTCTTTTCAGCTTTTAAAAAGAGCGCCAACGTTTCTTTATAGCCAATTTGGGCTTCTGAATTTGAAGAGCCTACATTGCCAGTTCCTTGTGCAGAACTAGAACTACTCAGAGTAAGTAAACAAATAATGAAAACCCAGAAATGTGATTTCATGTTTAGAAGCGTCAATTTCATATTGTTAAATGTAGCCCGTTTTTGCCTGTTTTCTGGAAAAGAAGCAAAAAACGATTACTCCACTACTTCCCCTAAATACTCCCATTCGTCCACGCGCTCTTCTTCAAAATAATAAACCACGCAGGAGATTTTGCTGAAGACCAATTCCCGGAACAGGGCCGCGTAAGAGTTAAGGTTGTCCACGTATTCTTGCTTGGCTGGCGGTAGCTTGTAGTCAATGAGCGTCACGTCCCCGGACTCCCCGAACACGATGCGGTCGGGTTTGTAGCGGTTGGTGCGCACGTCCAGCACTTCGCGCTCGTTCTCCACGCTCATGCTCCGGCTGAAGTAGCGTTCCATCTGTGGGTGGTGGAGCACGTGGTCTACCAGTTGGGTAAGCGTAGTTAATTCGCGCTGGGAGATAATGCCTTGTTTTACTAACTGCCTTAGGGCCTTGGGTGCTTCATCTGCATAGGAAATCAAGGCTAGGGCGTAGTGCAGTTTGCGGTTCCAGCGGCGGTGTTCCTGCTGGGTCTCAAAGTCGAAGACGTTGTTGGCATGCTGTTTCAGTTTCAGGTTCTGAGCCCAGTCCGCGGAGGTAAATTTGTCCAGCACGTACACGTCTTCTGAGATGGGGATGTGGTGCACCGCCTGTTGCGCTCCTCTGGACAACTGGTAGCAGTATTGGCCGTCCTGCCATAGGTCTTTGTTTTGCAGGAACTTGTGTAGCCAATAGCTTACGTTCTTTTGGTTTCCGCCTTTGGTAAAATCCTGGGCCTTGGCAATGAGGTACAAGCGGTCCACGGGCCGGGTGAGGGCCACGTAGAGCATGTTCAGGTTCTCAATAAAAGTCTTCTCCAGCTTTTGGGCGTACTGTTCCTGCAAAGCAGTCTGCTCTAATTTCTTGTTCAGGGTCACCACGGCGGTTCGCAGTTTGCTGTCGCCGGCTACGCTGGCCGGGAGCGTGCCCCAGAGCAGGGAAGAGGTCTGCGGCTCAAGGCTCCAGTCACAGAACGGTACTATCACCACGGGGTAATCCAGACCCTTGGCCTTGTGGATGCTGGTGATGGTGATGGCATCGCGGTCTTTGGGCGTGTTGATGCTTAGGTGCTCTTTGTGCAGGTCCCAGTACTCCAGAAAGTTGTTAAGGTTGTTGCTGTTCTTGAGCGTGTACTCCAAGACCAAATCCAGGAACCGGAACAGGTACTCGCACTCGTTATTCTTGCCTAGTAGGTCAAAAACGCGGATCAGCTTTTCGGTGAGCTCATAGATGGACAGGTTGCCGGCGTCGCGGTAGGCAATGTCAAAGCCCTGCTCTTGTAAAAACTGGAAGAACGGGTCAATGCTGGGGTGCGTGGCCAGCCAGGCAATTTTGTTGGTGGTCACGTTGTTGGGCAGTTCCTGGTGCACTACTTTGTAGACCAAGTACAGTGCTTGCGAACGCGCCAATCCGTTGGCCGGTTGGTTGAGCAACCTGAAGAAGGAAATAATCAAATTGATGACCTCGGCGAACTGCAAGGACAGCGAATCTTGGGAGATAATGTCATATTTCTTCTGCTTCAGGAAGTTGGCCACCAGCTTGCTGTTGCGGTTGGTACGGCTTAAGATGGCAATGTCCCGCGGCGCATAACCTTCCGCTTGGGCCTGTCGCACCATTTGCAACACCAGCTGCAAGGTGCTTTCCTGGTAGGAGAGGAGGTCCTCTGGCGCGTAGCCATCATAGATTTCCTCGGTTTGCCGGCAGGCTTCTAAATCAAATTGCAAAGGCTGAACGTCATCTTTAGTGAACAACACCTGCAAATGCGCCTGGCCCGTAGTTTTTCCCGCTGGTAATTCCTGTTTAAAGCTTTCGTCATAGATGGCCTGCAATAATTGGAATTGCGGATTGGCCTGGCTAATAAACCAGAACAGCTCATTGTTGAAGGTGATGATTTCGGGGGCACTGCGGTAGTTGATAGCCAATCGCTCCGGAGAAATGGTCCAGTTGAGGGTGTCATAGCGCGGGGCCACGTTCTCCTCAAATCGGGAGTTCTCATACAGGTGGTGCGTCTGTTTGCGGTGCAGGTGCAGAATCTGCTCCATTTCGCCGCCGCGCCAACCGTAAATGGCCTGCTTGGCGTCACCCACCACCATGTTAAACCCGCCGCCGCTCAAGGCATTCTCCACCAAAGGCAACAGGTTGTTCCATTGCAACACCGAAGTGTCCTGAAACTCATCAATCAAGATGTGCTGGTACCGTTCACCCAACCGCTCATAGATGAAAGGAATAGGCTCCTGCAGGACAATCTCTGTGATACGCTTGTTAAACTCTGAGATGTGCACCAGGTTCTTGTCTAGCTTAATCTCCTGAATGCAACGCTCCAGCTCACTCAACACGCTCAGCTTGTATAAGTGGGGGAGCATGGAAGAGATGAGGATATGGTTTTGCGTTTCGCGCTCCTTCAGTTCCTCTATGCCGCGGTACAGTTCAGACAGTCTGCCTTTAATTTGGTCCAGGCTGACCTTAGCGCCGGTGCTGGCCTTACCGCTGGTCCATTTGTCTTCGTTGACGGTTTTGGTAGCGTTGCTGTTAGATGAAGTGATATCAAAAGCTACGTTCCATTTCCTGAAGTAGGAGAAGATGCCATTCTTGCCATAGGACATTTCCTCGGGCTGAATGTTATGGGTCTGAATGAGGTCAGTGGCTTCCTGGGCCAAGGCCTGAATCTGCTTTTCTACGCCTTGTTTCTGGGTGTATAAGTCACTGCGTATCTTCTTGAAATCCTGAAGAGTAAGCGTACCTATGTCAAGTAGATGTTCATAGGTCTGCTCATTCAGCAAATGTCGGGCAAACTCGGCTAATTCTTCCGGCAAGTTATTCCAGCTTTTACCTTCTTCGGCTTTCTCCAGGGCGTATTGTTGGAGGGTTTCGGCGAGAAGCTTATTGTCCTGATGGGTGTTTACTTTGTTCAGGAGCAGGCTCACGGCGGTGCTCAGAAGCGTCTGCGCGTCCATGTCCACTTCAAAGTTGTGGGGTAGTTTAAGCTCAGTGGTAAAGGCACTCACCACCCGGTTCACGAAGGAGTCAATGGTGCTCACGGCAAACTCTGAGTAATGGAACAGCAAATGGTCAAACACCTGCGCCGCCCGGCTTCGCAGCGTCTCTTCGGTTAAAGTAGGCTGGTCGTATTCTTTCTGTATATCACGTAATATGTCAAGTAGAAGTGCATCACTTTTTGCTTTGTCTTTTTCAGATAGGGTGGCATCATTGAAACTGCGCAGGGCGCCCAAGATGCGGGTCTTCATTTCTTGGGCCGCGTCATTGGTGAACGTGATGGCCAGGATGTTCTTATAGTAAGAAACGTCCTCACTCTGTAAGGCCAACTTCAAATATTCCTTGGTGAGCTGGTAGGTCTTGCCAGAGCCGGCAGAAGAAGAGTATATTTTAAAAGTGGCAGGCACGGATTTAATTAAGAATTAATAATTAGGAATTAAGAATTGGTGGGGCTCAAAAGCAAATGAACAAGAAGCAATCAGCAATTGACGATCAGCAATGAATAACATTCACTCATACTCTCAATCATTCAGTCACTCATTTTCTGGCTGTTTTAGCGAAAATAGGCAAAAAACGGATAGGGCGGGTTGAGTTAATTATAACTTTCAGGAAATGAACAGGGTAGGGGAGGGGGCAATAGGAAAAGGCCAGGTGGTGGATGCCTAAACATCTTTACCCCTGGCCTTTGTAATAGCCTGGAATGGCTATTGTCCGTCCTTTTTAAATGCAGCTGCAGTGACCAGCTAAATCCACAAGAGTACAATAGGATATGGATTCATAGAAGGGAAATTAACGAGTCATTAAAAAGAACGGTAGAGAGACAATTTATTTACATTAAAATCTTTACAGCTTGCCAGCTAGTGGTTTACCACCATTAAGAGATAGATTAGACGGCCTTTCTTAAGCTTTCTGTCATGCCAAACTCAGAATGACCCAGCGTGACCACAATCCGGGCCAACTGTTTGGTGAGTTTACAACTCAAGAAGGTTTGCTTTTCAATAGGATGCAGTTCGGCAGAGTCTACCACCAAAAAATCATTGAGCTCAATGAGTTCATCAAAAGAATTCTTGAGCCGGGTTACAGAGCGGTCATAGTTAGGGTCATCGTCCAGGGCCATAACTTCGCCAATAACATAACTGTACCGTAACCGGGCTTCCATGATGTAGCGGCACAGCTTGCCAATGTTACCGGGTTCCAGGTCAGAGACCAAGGCCAGGAACAGTTGCTTTTTGTGAGAGAAATCGTCCACAAAAGAATTGGATGCACTAAAAGGCATCGTTTTTAGGTGACACCCCTGCACCATCTTGTCCCGCAAAATCTGGGAGTACGCCTTGAACGCCAGAGAGCCATACGCAATGAGATGGACCTCTCTATCATTCTTTGAGATAGAAGTGAAGTGGAACATTAGTCCGTTAGAAATGTTTCTGCAGCCGCTCTTAATTCAGCCTCAATGCGGGTCGTTGCTACGCGTGAGCAAGACAAGTGGGTTTTGTTGTCTGCTGTGGAATGCTCCTTAAGGGTTATGTATAGATACGATTCTAAATATTCAAAGTCAAGTAAAGTCTATAAAATTCTTTAAATTATACCATAAAAATTTTAAATTCTTGTTTATGTATAAAAATGTATACCTCTTGTCTCAAGTGCAGGGACCAAGTCCCTGAATAGAAGTATATTAGGAACTGGCTATTTTTTTGCGTACCTTTGCCCCACAATACACGCCGAGACTCCGTTTGGTCTCATTTTTTGGCAGAACGCACTTCTCAAGCACTCCTCTATGCGGTTTCTCCGCAACGAAATCTTGATAAATGACGAATACCCTAGGGCAGGTGTATTGTCTTTATATATCACACTATCAATAATTAATGGAAAGAATTAAATTCCAGGAGCTTTCGCTATCGGAAGAGATGCAACGTGCTATCGTTGACTTAGGCTATGAAGAAGCCTCTCCTATTCAAACTGCCGCCATCCCTGTGTTGCTGGAAGGCCGCGACGTGATTGGCCAGGCGCAGACTGGTACCGGCAAAACCGCCGCTTTCGCCATCCCTACCATTGAAGGCATTGACCCTAACAACCGCGAGGTACAGGCGTTGATTCTTTGCCCAACGCGTGAGTTGGCTATTCAGGTGGCTGAAGAGATTCTAAAACTTTGTAAATACAAAAAAGGCATCAGCGTAGTGCCTATCTATGGTGGTCAGCCCTATGACCGTCAGTTACGCGCCCTTAAGCAAGGGGTACAGATCGTGATCGGGACGCCTGGTCGTGTGATGGATCACATTGAAAGAGGAACCCTTAGACTAGAGACCACCAAAACCATCATCCTAGATGAGGCTGATGAGATGTTGGACATGGGCTTTAGAGAAGATATTGAGTTTGTTCTAACCAAGATGCCAGAAACCCGCCAGACGGTGTTCTTCTCGGCAACCATGAGCAAGCCTATCATGGAGCTTACGCGCAAGTACCAGACCAATCCAGAGATTGTAAAGGTGACGCACAAAGAGCTGACCGTGACCAACATTGAGCAGGTTTATTTTGAAGTGCGCAGCAGCGGTAAGATGGAGGTAACCACTCGTCTTATTGACATGTACAACTTCAAGGTGGTGATCATCTTCTGTAACACCAAGCGTATGGTGGACGAGTTGGTGAGCAACCTACAGGCCCGCGGCTATTTTGCCGATGGTTTGCACGGTGACTTGAACCAGAACCAGCGTACCAACGTGATGAACAAGTTCAAAGCGGGTACTTTGGAGATTCTAGTAGCCACAGACGTTGCCGCCCGCGGTATTGACGTGGACAACGTAGAAGCGGTAATTAATTATGACTTGCCACAAGACGAAGAAAACTATGTTCACCGTATTGGCCGTACAGGCCGTGCCGGTAAATCTGGTAAGGCTTTCTCTTACGTAGCAGGACGTGACCTTTATAAGCTGCGTGACATTGAGCGCTTCACCAAAGCCAAGATTGTTCGTCAGCCGGTGCCTACGTATGAAGACGTAGCCGAAGTACGTACTACCTTGGTTTTGGACCAGGTGAAAGAAGTAATTGAGAAAGGCGGCCTTGCTAAGCATGTTGTGAAGGTAGAGCGCCTCATTGCCCAAGACTTCAACACCCTTGACATTGCAGCTGCTTTGTTGAAGCTGTTAATGAAAGACACCAAAACCAAAGAGAAAGGCGCCGAAGCCAATGAAACCAAAGGCGGCCCTAAACCAGGTTTTGACCGTCTGTTCATCACCTTGGGCAAGAAAGACCGTCTGCACCCTAAGGACTTGGTAGACATCATGACCGACAATACCAGCATCCCTGGTAACAAGGTAGGTGATATTGACCTGTATGACCGTTTCTCTTTTGTAGAAGTGCCTTCTGAGTACACGCAAGAGATCTTGGAAAGACTGGGCATGACGGAGATCAACGGCATGACCGTTAAATTCCAGAAGGCTGAGAAGAAAACCATGGACCCTGCTGAAGGCGGCCGTGAGTTGCAAGAGCTAGAGGATCGTCCTAGAAAATTCTATGACAAGCCTTTTGGTGGCGGCGGCGGTGACCGTGGCGGCAGCAGAGGTGGCTTTGGTGGAGACCGCGGTGGTTACGGCGGTGGAAACAGAGGCGGTGGAGATCGTGGAGGCAGCAGAGGCGGCTTCGGCGGTGGAGACCGTGACCGTGGCGGCGATAGAGGTGGCTCACGTGGTGGCGACAGAGGTGGAAGCCGCTTTGGTGGTGGAGACCGTGATCGTGACCGCGGTGGAAACAGCGGCGGAGGCTTCCGTGAAAGGAAAAGAAGAGATTTCTAAAATATTTTCATAAATACTGTAACCCTAGCCTAAAGCCTTCCGTTTAAATGAGGGACAGAGCTTAAAAGTTAATAAAGGGTTTAGTATCTGTTTTAAAATAATGGCCGCACCTAGAATGCGGCCATTATTTTTTTGTCCCTACCTAAGCGTTTTTTGCATGATTTCTGAGAAATAGCGTGAAAACGGTTTCAGTTTTATTTAATAGTTTATGTACCAGGTTAGCTTCTGACTCCTGCTTGAGCTTTAATCAAGATCAAAGACTACCGTTCAAATTACAAGTTTTTTAATGCGAGATTCCGAACTCGTTTGTGAAGGGGGATGACCGAATAGTACTGAATCTTGTGTCAATTAGGCTCAATGCCATTGATCTAGCCCGTAGTTATAGAGGTTATCATCAACGATCCAGTCTACGGTTTAAGTTGCTCTGTCCCCCTTTGAAGGGGGTAGGGGGATGACTACTATAGCTGATTAATAAAGGTTTAGATTTTACCTCCCAACGCCGTTCTTCCAAGTTCCCTCTGTTATTACTTTCTGCCCGCGTTTGTCACTTTTCTCCTTGATGAGAAAAGTAATCAAAAGAATCAAGAAGAAAAGAAACTCGCTTCCGATCAGACAGTCTTTTCTTCAGACTCAGCACCTGGCTGAAGCTATCTGTTTAAAAGTCCGCTTACGCCTCTGCCATATGCCAAGTTTAACTCGGTCCCTTCTCATGCTCCGGGCGCACAGCCAAGGCTGCCCTGCGAAAGGTCGGTCGGCGGGCCTTAAGGTGGAAGATGCGTTGCAATGCCTTAATTGCCCTGCGGGCGGGAAAGACAAGGTTGAGGTTCAAATAGTTGATTTATTGAAGAACTTCCCTTATTAGGGATTAGTACACATTAACTCTTAACTCTTAACTCTTAACTCTTAACTCTTAACTCTTTCCGCCATAGCCTTACCAGCCAGATAACCACCGGTCCAGGCTGCCTGGAAGTTGAATCCTCCGGTAATGCCGTCAATGTCTACTATTTCGCCGGCGAAGTGCAGTCCAGGGTGTAGTCTGCTTTCCATTCGTTCTAGGTGCAGTTCCTCTAGCTTAATGCCGCCGCAGGTTACAAATTCTTCTTTGAAGGTGGTTTTGCCTTTTACGGAAAATGGAGTGCGCACCAGGAGCTCAATCAACTTGCTTTGGGCCTTGCCAGGCAGCTCTGCCCACTTGACGTCTTCAGGCACTTCAGCTAGTTCACAGAGCCGCTGCCAAAGCCTGGAAGGCAAGGCAAACAAGGCATTGGTGCTAACCGTTTTGCGGGGCGATAGCGTTCTTTGCTGTTGCACAAGTTGGCGTACTTGTTCTTCAGGGCTGTCAGGGACCCAATTCACCAAGGCAGTGCCAGCATAGTGCAATCCAAACAATACTTTAGCGCCCCACGCCGAGAACCGTAACACGGCGGGACCACTCAAGCCCCAATGCGTGATGAGCAAAGGACCTTCGGTTTCCAGCTTTTGACCGGTCAGCTTCACTTTGGCTTTTGGTACAGCAACGCCTTGCAAGTCTTTAAAGGGAGAGCCGGGAACATTAAGCGTGAACAAAGAGGGGATGGGGGGCTCTATGGAATGACCCAAGTCCTGCAGCCACTGGTAACTCTCGGGCTTAGGACTGCCACCGGTAGACACCAAAACCTTGGCGGCTGACATTGTCTCGCCATTGGTTAATTGTAACGTAAAGCGTTCTGCACCAGTAGTGTTTTCGTTTATTTGGAGGGAGGAGACGCCAAGCCCGGTCCTAATTTCTACCCCGGCCTTGCGCGCCGCCGCCAAAAGGCAGTCTATGATGGTTTCAGAAGAATTGGACTCAGGAAACATGCGTCCATCTTGCTCCGTCTTCAAGGCCACCCCGCGTTGAGCAAACCATTGAATGGTGTCGGTGGCACTGAAAAGCGGCAATAATTTCTTTAAGGCCTTGTGCCCTCTGGGGTAGTGCTGGGCAAACTGCGAAGGCTGGAAACAGGCATGCGTCACGTTGCATCTTCCGCCTCCCGAAACCCTGACCTTTGAAAGCAGCTTGGTGGTTTTCTCAAGCAGAATAACATGCACGTCTGGATTGGCCTCTGCGCAGGTTATCGCTCCAAAAAAACCGGCGGCCCCGCCCCCAATCACTACTACTTTCTCACGCATCTGTTTTTGGCCTGTTTCTACAAAAATAGGCAAAAAACGACAGTGAACCGGGGCAGACTTTACCAGTGCCGTTAAAACTCCGAAGACCTAAGGCATTCTAAAAGATTTGGGAAGACAAAGAAATAGCCAAGCTCACGACCAAGTAAATCGCTATTGATGACCTTATACTGGCTGAGATCTTCCTCCAAGAATTGCGGCGGAGCCAGGTCTAACTGTTGAGTGGCCAGCGTGTAAAATTCTTCCCGGGTAGGATGGGTAGGGGCGCAGGCATTAAACGTAAATCCCCATTTCTCTTGATGGATTATCGCTTTTAAAAGCCCAATGCAATCCTGTAAGTGAATCATGTTGACGGGACCATTGGGCTGGGGAAGGTTCTGTCTGCCGGCCAGGAACTTGCCTGGGTGTCTGGACCCACCCATTAATCCGCCAAAGCGCACGATAGTCGCCTGCTGCGACTTGGCTTTCTGCACCCAATACTCGCAGCGCAACAGTTGTGCATCTGATGTAGGAGACGGTAGTGCGTCCTGTTCTATTACTTCCCGGTTAAGCTCTGCATACACGGATGTGGAGGACACGAATAGGAGGTTGGAGGTAGGGTTAGGCAACGAATCTATTAATAGCCGAATGGTCTTTTCATAATCCCCGGCTTCTGGGGCAGTGCGCCTGGGAGGCAGGTTAATGATTATTATCTCTGCGTCAAGCAAATCTTCTAAAATCGTTTTTGGGCTGTTTTCTGGAAAAGACACCAAAAACGGTTCAATGCCGGCTTGCTGCAAAAGCTCCAGTTTGTCCGGAGTGGTGGTAGAGCCTTTCACCGAATAACCTTCCTGGACCAAGGCTTTCGCCAAGGGTAATCCCAGCCAGCCGCAGCCTATGACACTTATCTTTTTCTTAGCCATGCTGCAAAGTACGCAGACAGCAGAGAGGTTCGCAACAAAATGGAGTGGTTCCTGTTCCTAGCAGATATGGAAAAGGTACAAGTGGCCGTGGTAGGGTCTGGATTTGGGGCGTTGACGGCGGCGGCGCTCCTGGCCAAGGCAGGGTTGCAGGTAAGCGTGCTGGAGATGAACAAATACCCGGGCGGCTGTGCCTCTACGTACAAGCGCAAAGGCTATTGGTTTGAAACCGGGGCCACCACCTTGGTAGGTTTGGATGAAGACATGCCTTTAAAGTATCTGTTGGACGTAACCGGTATAGACGTATCTCCTCTAAGATTGAAGGTCCCTATGCAGGTACGCCTAACAGATGGCACGTACATTACACGTTACAATGATTTGGAGGACTGGATTCAAGAAGCTGAGCGGGTCTTTGGTCAACAAGGACAGCGGCCTTTCTGGGAAACCTGTTTTGCCATCAGTCAAAAAGTTTGGCGCACGTCTCTGCGGCAATTGAGTTTTCCCTTCAGTTCCTTCTCTGATTTGGGTTCGGCTATCAAGAATTTTAAGTGGGAGCAATTGGGCCTCATTCCCTTGGCGTTTCAGTCCCTGACACGCCTGTTAGCTAAGCATAACTTAATAGAAAATCATCGGTTTATAGAGTTCCTAGATCAGCAGTTGCTCATCACGGCACAGAACAAGCACCAAGACGTGAATGTATTGTTTGGAGCCACGGCCCTTTGCTACACGCTCTATGGCAACTACTACGTGCCAGGCGGATTGCGGCAATTGGCTCTGGCCACCGTGCGCAGTTTAGAGCAAAATGGAGCGCGGCTGCTCTACAAGCACCAGGTAAATTCCATTCAGAGTCAGCAAAATGGCACGTACTTGTTATCTACTTCAAAGGGAGATATGGAAGCAGAGTTTGTAGTGGCGGGCTTGCCCTTAAATAATGTGGCGCGTCTTTTTAAGGACCAAAGCATACAGCAATCGGTACAAAACTATGTCATGCAATCTGACAAAGTGAATAGCGCCTTAACCTGGAGCATCGCGTTTGAGCGGACAGGTTCAGAGAAGCAGGTGCTGCACCATCAGGTACATGTGCCAGGAGGGGTGCCGTTTGTAGGGAGTGAAAGCATCTTCATCAGTCTTAGCCATCCTTTAGATGACCAGCGGGCCCCAGCAGGTATCTGCCTGGCGGCGGTAAGCACGCACGTTCCGCATCCGGCGGCAAATTATATTGACAAGAAAGAAGAGTTAGAACAGTGGGTGGTACAGTTTCTGGCCCAACAAGGATTTCTGATGCCTGACAAGGTGCTGTATGTCCAGGCCGCCACGCCAGGAGCCTGGATTAAATGGACTGGCCGGGAATGGGGTCAGGTGGGGGGGTATCCGCAGTATTTGTCCATCAAGCCTTGGCAGATGAAAGACGCCCGGCTGGACGGTAAAAAAGCCTATGTCTGCGGAGACACCGTCTACCCGGGCCAGGGAATTCCGGGCGTTTGCCTGGGCGGTATTATAGCAGCGCAGAAACTCTTAAGGGACCACTTTCCGGCTAAGGTCAGCTTGTTACGCCAGCGCTAGTCTTTTGCTTTTAGGAGTAGCCTCTGTTTCTAAGACCTCTGTTCTTAAGGGGATGGTGAAATGGAACTGACTGCCTTGACCTACCTGGCTTTCTACCCAGATGGTGCCGCCGTTCTTTTCAATAAACTCTTTGCAGAGCATCAGGCCCAGGCCATTCCCTTTCTCATTGGCCGTTCCCGACTCTTTGTAATGGTTAGGGCCAAACAATTTCAGTTGGTTTTCTGGGCTTATGCCTTTGCCCGTGTCTTTGACCGACACTTGCACCAGGTCTTGCCCAGTGACCGTGGCCGTCACTTCCACCAGGTCTTCTTCCTGGCAGAACTTGATGGCATTGGATATCAAGTTTCTAAACACCAGCTTGAGGGTCTCTGTGTCTGCCTGCGCCCAAACCTCTCCTGAGATATTGTTTTCTAGTTGAATGCCTTTCTTAGCCGCTTGCGGCATTAAGAGCTTAAGGTTCTGGTCTACCAACTGCTGCAAGTGCACAGGTTTGTTTTCTAGCTGCATGCCCTTCATTTGTATTTTAGCCCACATGAGTAGGTTGTCTAGCAGGCCAAGGGTATTTTGTTGTTGGACGTTTAAGTCTTGTATAAAGCGGTCCATCTTCTCTGGGGGCAGGTTACCCATGGAGATGATCTGCAAAAGCGATTGAAGCGAAATCAAAGGACCTCTCAGGTCATGCGCTACAATAGAAAAGAGGCGGTCTTTTACCTGGTTCAGGTTTTCTAGTTGTTCTTTCTGGCTCTGCAGTAAACCAGATTGCACCACCAGAGCATTGGCCTGCTCCTGAATACTGGCATTCTTCTCCAGAATCAATTGATTGTAAGAAGATAGCTGTTTGTTGATTTTATGCACCCGGTTGCGGCCTCTAAAGAATACCACCGCCAAAGAACCAATCAGAAACAGGAGGATGCCAATAGTGTACTGCGTTTTAGACTTCTGGGCCAGCTTCTCTGAGTGTAGCTCATGCTCCACCTTTAAACGTTTAATTTCAATGGCGCTTTTATCTGTTTCATATTTAGCGTTCACCTCTGCTAGCGCCTGGGCTTGAATCTGAGATCTTAAAGAATCCTGGGTGCTGGTGTACAGGGTTAGGTACTCATGGGCCTTCTGGTACTCTTTCTTGGCCATGAATATTTTATTTAACAGGTGCGCACTTTCTTTAATCCCTTCTGGCGAAGGGATTTTTTTAGAGATGGCCAGCGCCTGTAAGGCATACGCCTGCGCCTCTCTGAGCTTTCCCTTTTTCAAATGCAGGTTGGCCAGAGAACGTACCACGTACATCTCATTTACCTTGTTGCGGGTCTGGATGCTGTAGGCTAAGGCTTTGTTCAGATGGAAAAAAGATTGGGACTCGTTCTCCATGGCCAGGTACACATTGCCTATGTTGAAGTGGTCAATGGCCAGTTCATAAGGATCGTTGGCTGCCTGGTTCATGGCATTGACCTGTATGTAATAGACCAGCGCCGTGTCATATTTCTTCTCCAGCTCGTAAACGGTCCCCAGATTACTGAGCGTGGTGCTGATGACGTTCTTTTTACCCGTCTTTTCCCCAATGCTCAACGCCTTCCGGAAATACGTCCTTGCCAGGTCAAATTGATTCTGATCCCTGAGCAGATTGCCCAGGTTGTTGTAGCTGCTGCCCAGCCCAATGGAGTCTTTCAGGTTTTCGCGCAGCTTAAGTGATTTTCTGGCAAACTCAGTGGCTTTAGGAAGGTTGTTGAGCCAGTAATAGGCCACGCTGGTGTTGTTATAGGCGGTGGCCAGCAACTTCTGAAAGCCCTGGTCTTTGCAGAAGGCCGCCGCCTTAAGCCCATACGCTACCGAGAGGGATGGATCAATCTCCCAGTAGTGTTGGGTAATGGTGTTTAGAAGTTCAGCTTTCTCTTGGGGGGCAGAGACGTTCTTCAAATCCTGGAGCAATTGCTGGGTATCTCTCCCTTTTGCCAGGCCAATGGTAGTGTACAATAAGAGCACTACCACCAAAAGAAAGTTTCTCATATGTGGTAATAACACTGGTAAAGTTAGGAGATAATTTCAATTTTCAATAGTATGCAAGCGGATTACCACTGCCATTTTAAATTATATTTTTCTTAAAACAGAAAGAGCCGGCCATGCTGGTATTTTTGACGCTTTTTGAAAGAGGCTAGGGCTATTAGAAAGTTAAAATCTTGATCACCAGCTAGACACCAACATGTAAGATGGCAGAATAGTCTATTATAAGGAGTAAGAGCATAAAGAAGATTCGTTACTAGTTTGTATTAACAAAACCATATCTATGAGCCAATACACAGAACCAATGCTGCGCGACGGCGCCTTGCAGGGAAAAACAATAATTGTCACCGGTGGCGGTACAGGCTTGGGCCGCTCCATGGGGACTTATTTCTTAAAGCTAGGCACCAACCTGGTCATCACCAGTCGTAAGTTAGAAGTGCTGGAGAAAACTGCGGCAGAGATGATGCAGGAAACCGGCGGGCAGGTGCTGGCCGTGGCCTGTGACGTACGCAAGCCGCTAGAAGTAGAAGCCATGCTCCAAGCCACCCTAGACCGGTTTGGGGGTGTGCATGGCTTGCTCAACAATGCGGCTGGTAATTTCATAAGCCCCACTGAACGCCTCAGCCCCAAAGCCTTTGACGTGATTGTGGACATTGTTTTAAAAGGAAGCTACAACTGTACGCTCACGCTGGGCAAGCACTGGATAGGGCAGAAGCAAGCCGGTACCATCTTAAACATAGTCACCACCTATGCCTGGACGGGCTCTGGCTACGTAGTACCCTCTGCCACAGCAAAGGCTGGCGTACTGGCCATGACGCGCTCACTGGCCTCTGAATGGGCTAAATACGGCATTAGGTCCAACGCCATAGCGCCGGGCCCGTTCCCCACCGAGGGGGCCTGGAGCCGGTTGTTCCCAGACGCGCTGGCAGAGAAACTGGATCCTTTAAAGCGCATTCCTCTCAAACGCTACGGTGAGCACCAGGAACTAGCCAACCTGGCCGCCTACCTTATGTCAGACTATTCGGCGTACGTGAACGGGGAGGTGATTACAATTGATGGCGGCGAATGGCTGTACGGTGGCGGGGAGTTCAATAATCTAGACCAGGTGCCGCAAGAGATGTGGGATGTGGTAGAGCAGATGGTTAGGGGCAAGAAGCCTTCAGAGGGAAAAGAGTAAGGCCATGCCCACCCTAGAAGATTCCATTGTCATAAAGGCAACGCAAGAGGAGCTGTTTTGGCTTTCTCAGGATTACAGCAAGCGGCTGGCTTGGGATAAGTACCTGCGCGTGGCTGAATTAAAGCACGGTCTCTGCAAAGCGGGAAAAGGAGTGGAGGCCTATTGTGAAAGCAAGAAGGGCATTGGCATGACCGTGCGCTATGTAAGCTTTAATCCTCCGCAGCAGGTGGCCATGGAAATGACGGAGGGGCCCTGGGTGTTTAAGAAGTTCTCAGGCAGTTGGCGGTTCAAAGAAGAGGCAGAAGGCCAGACCAGGGTGTTCTTCAGGTACAACTACCAGGCAAAGGCCGGAGCCTTGGCTGGCTTGGTCCTCAACCCCGTATTGACCTGGCTCCTGCGCACTGACATCAAAAACCGGCTGCACTATTTTAAAGCAGCAGCAGAAGGCAAAATGCCGTAAATGAAAAAAGCCCGAAGCGTTTCCGGGCTTTTTTCATGAAAAGAGGCCAAAATCGGCTTTATTCCTCCTGCTTGGTTTTTTTCTTGGTTTTGAAGATGTTGTCTTTGTGACGGGCCTCTACAGGTTCCTTCCTGGGGACGGGCGCGGCATCCGCCTTAGGATAGATCACGTTCATTTCTTGCACCAAATGACCTGCGCCGGCAAACTTGTCAATAATGAACAGCAGGTAGTTCATGTTGAGCGAGATGTTGCGCACGCGTTCTGGGTCATACATGATGTCAGACATGGTGCCCTCCCAGTTGCGGTCAAAGTTAAGCCCTATCAGTTCACCGCGACCGTTGATCACCGGAGACCCGGAGTTGCCGCCGGTGGTATGGTTGGAGGCAATGAAAGCCACTGGCATCTTGCCGTTCAAGGCATACAGGCCATAGTCTCTGGTTACATGCAGCTCGCGCAGACGCTTAGGAATCTTGTAGTCCGGCACCTCAGTCATGTCAGCTTTTTCAATAAGCCCCTCTAGCGTGGTATAGTAGTCATAGGTCACGTCCTCGGTGGGTTTGTAGCCTTCTACCTGGCCGTAAGAGATGCGCAGGGTGGAGTTGGCGTCTGGGTAGAACTTCTTGTCTTTCTGCATCTCACGCAGGCCTTGCAGGTACAGGCGGTTCAACAAGGTGTTCTGCTCCGTGAGTTGGTTGAAAACCGGCAGAATGTCTGTGTAATAGACCGTGTTAAAGCTCTGCAATAAATTGATGGCTGGGTCTGCCAATAGCTTGGTTTTAATGGCATTGGGCGACATTTTGAGCAAGGCGGTCACTTTCTCCAGAGACACCAGGTTAGAGGGTCCGTACACTTTGTCCGCATAGCCGGCCCAGGTAAACTTCTTGCCTTCCATGGCCTTGGTCAGGGCCACGGGCTGGTACTTGTCTGCAATGTCTATGGCGTACATCTCTAGCAAAGAGGCAAACACTTTCTTGTCGGTGGCTTGGCTGTAGTTCTTGAAGTAGGCAGGTGCCGCTTCTAATAATGCCTGGATATAGGCCTGAATGTCTGCCTTCTGCTGCTCTGTCTGGTTGCCTTTCTGGATGAGCTCTGCCAGGTCAAGGTAAGACTGGGCGTAGCTTAACAATTCAATGCCCAGCGCGGCTTCCTGGTAATAATCACGGGTAAGGGTAATGTCATTGGCCAGGATGGTGTAATTCTGGTCAAAGTGGGGCAGAACGTGGCCATAGGTGCTCTTGCGCCCGGTTTCTTGAGATACCCACTGCGCAAACTGCTTTTCAAGGTCTTTCTTCTTGGCCACGGCGTCCAGTTTCTTGAGCCCGCGCATCTCACCAATCCACTTCTTATGTGAATTGCTTACGCTGGCATATTTAGCCGCGTACTGGATTCTGATCTTAGGGTCAGCCAGCATTTCTTGCTCCAACAGGTGCAGGCGCATGGTTCTGATCTTGATTTTGGCAGGGTCTGAGATGTCTACTATCTCACTCACCGCCTGTGACGGCAGGTATTCTGTGGTACGCCCCGGAAACCCGAACACCAAGGTAAAATCACCCGGCTTGATGCCCGCCAAAGAAATAGGCAAATGGTGCTTGGGTGTGTAGGGCTTGTTGTTGGGAGAGTAGTCAGCGGGCTTGTTGTCTGGTCCTGCGTATATCCTGAAGATGGAGAAGTCGCCGGTATGGCGGGGCCACATCCAGTTGTCCGTGTCTCCGCCAAACTTGCCAATGCTTTCAGGCGGGGCACCTACCAGCCTGATGTCCCTGAACGTCTCCGTGATGTACATGTAATACTCCGTGCCATAGAAAAACGGACGAATGATGGCCCCATAGTGCGTGCCATTGGTGGCGCCATACTGCACTTTTTTGATGTTGGCTGTTACGCGCTGTTCCCGCTCGGCCTCTGTTAGGTTGCCCGGAATATCGCCTAAGATCAGTTTGGTCACGTCTTCCATGCGCACAATGAACGTGGCGGTAAGGCCTGGATTGGGTTTTTCCTGATCTTTGCTCATGGCCCAGAAGCCGTTGGTGAGGTAGTCGTTCTCAACGGTGCTGTGGGACTGTATCTGGCCGTAGCCGCAGTGGTGGTTGGTCAACAGCAGGCCTTGGTTAGAGATGACTTCACCTGTGCAACCGCTGCCAAACTGTACTACCGCGTCTTTTAAACTAGATTTATTGATAGAGTAGATATCCTCCGCTGAAAGGCGCATACCCTTCTTCTGCATGTCAGACTCATTGAGTTGCTTGAGCAACATAGGCAGCCACATCCCCTCATCTGGCCGCGCCCAGGCGCTAAGAGAACTCAGCCCCAGCAGCAAGGCCAAGGCTAGTTGTTTGCAATTAGTCATTTTAAGGTGTTTTGTCTCTGCAAAGGTACTAATAATGATGCGTTAGCCTGTAGATATTAGCGGGTTTTAGCATCTGAACGGCAAATGAAATGCAATTTGTATGCCACCAAACGCATAAAAGCCGTTTTTGCCCTGTTTTCTGAAAAACAGGGCAAAAACGGCTTTGTTTAAGTAGGCGCACCCTTAAAGAAGGCAGCCTGTTGTAAGGTAATTAAACAAGGATTACGAGTGCCCGATGGCCACAGAGCCTTCTTCCCAGACCTGGAATTTTTGCAGCTCCTCCTGAAACGCAGTGATAAACCAGGCCATTAAGCTCAAGTCATCTGCAAAGCCCAGGATGGGAATGAAATCTGGGATGATGTCCAATGGCGTCACCACGTACAGCAACACGGCCACGCCTAACAACAGGGACTTGGTGTTGATGTCGCGGTAGGTGCCGTTCATGTACGCTTTGACCAACCGCATGAAGCGCATCATGATGCCTTTAATCTGCTCAAAGCCGCTTTCATTGCTCTTAGCCGTAGTCAGTTTCTCATATGCAGAGGTGAGCAGAATGCCTATTTTAACGGGCTTGCCCATTAATCCGGTGGCTTTGCCTAGTATGTACTTAAAGAAAACGTTTTTAGATAATTTAAATCCTTTATCGGCTAGAGTGCTCATATGGCTAGGGTTATTAGTTCAACAAATAATCTGCGTGATATACGGGCAAGGGAGAGGCTTGGATATCACGCAGCCTTCGTTTTTGCCCTGGTTCCGGTAAAACAAGGCAAAAACGAACATGCTTGGCTCTTTCCCAGATTCCTTGTACCTTTCTTTAGTCTACCCATTATCCGAATGTAAAACCAAGGATTTATGAAACGTCTAAGTATTCTTATGGGATGTATGCTATTCGCGTTAACAGGCTTTTCTCAGGAGATTGGGGAATCTCCAACAGGAGTTGGGCAGGCAATGCACCAAGACGATGGAATAAAGCTGGGTGGTTTCCAGAAAGCTGCGCCTGCAGTGAGTGTGCAGCCACTTGTTTTGGGTGTGGTGATGCAGGACCAGCCTGCAGATGTCTCACAACTGCTTACTATGCCTGTCTTAAAACCTGACCTTGCCATCCAATACCAGCTGCTGGTACATGTGCCAGATACTACGGTGCTCCACCAATTGCGTGTAAAGAAGCCTTAAAGCCAATCCTTGAATTCTTGCACAGCTCCTTCTATTCTACCTCAATCTTTAGTACTCATGAAAAACTCTTACGCGCTAGTTTTCTTTACCTTATGCGTTTTAACGTTCATTTCTATATTCTTCATTTACAGAAGTAATGACCACTTGGAATGTGAGACGAAGATTACCAAGACAGTCACTGGCCTGGGCAATGAAGTTACGACCAACCAACACATCTGCAAAGAGCGGTATGCGTTTTAAGGACATCCTTTGACCGAATAACAAAGAGCGAAAAAGTGCCTCCTAGATTTCATTTTTAAATTTACCTATATGAAAAGTCATGCAGTATTGGTTCTGACGTGTTGCTTGATTTTTGTTTCTTCAGGCACTCAGGCACAAATAAAAACCTGGCCCTTGCTTAACCTGTTTTTCAAAAATCAGTTTGATAAAAATGGCAATCACCACGGGCGTTGGGTTTTTACCACCGATGCAGTAGGGGATAATGAAAGCATGGTATCCAAAGGCCGATATAAGCATGGTTTAATGATAGGGCAATGGAAAACATTTGACGCTAACAGAAAGCTTAGAAAGGTGGAAAAGAGCCTGCTAGTGGATAGCACTAGCCTCATAGAAACCTCTGAGTTTTTTCAAAATGGCCAGTTGAAGAAGCAAGGTATTGCCGTGTTGGATAAGTCCGGGCCCTCCCCAAGATTTTACTTAAAGGGAGAATGGACCTATTTCTTGGAAAATGGGACGCCAGACAAGAAGGTGCTGTATGAAAACGGTTGGGGCGTTATGACAACTTATGCTGACGGTAAGGTGATCAAATCCCCAGCTCCTCCTGTCGTTCTTCCCAAAAAACCTCAAAATCAAAGCAATACTAGGAGTGGAGTAAAAATGATCAGAAAGGGTAATGAGATCATCACCATCCAGTACAAGGAGAATGGTGATAGCACAGTGCAGATTACGCCTGTTAAACCATTGAACTGAGCCTATTTTACAAAGGAATTTGATTGAATTTGTGAAAAACGTTTACTCTTACGTACTTTCCATCATCTTATAATATACCCATGATCCCCAAGCCACAGCCTACAGAGTACCCTGCGTACTATGAAAAATACATCAATGCCATTTCTGACCAAACCAATGTTTTGGATTTGTTGAAGGCCCAACAGCAAGAGGTGGTACAGTTATTTGCCCGCGTGAGCGAGAGCGAAGCGAACTTTGCCTATGAGCCAGGCAAATGGTCCATCAAAGAACTGCTGGGCCATATGAATGATACAGAGCGCATCATGGCTTACCGGGCCTTGTGCTTTGCCAGAGGCGAGCAACAGCCGCTACCGGGCTTTGATGAGAACGACTATGTGGTACATGCTAACTTCTCAGAGCGCACCTTGAATGATCTGGTAGACGAGCATTTTACCATCAGAGCAGCCTCTGTGTCTCTTTTCAAGTCGCTTACTCCAGAGGCTTTGGCAAGAATAGGCAACGCCAACGGCAATCCCATGACCGTGGCTGCCCTTGCCTTTATCATTGCCGGTCATGAGCGCCACCACCTCAACATCTTAAAAGAACGCTATCTGGCTAAGTTGTAATTGATTGCTAATTGTTAATTGCTAATTGTTTTAAGGAATTAGCTGATTTTTATTAGATGCAGAAGTCCGTTTTTTAGCTGTTTTCTAGAAAACAGCTAAAAAACGGACTTCTTTATTTTAAATGAACAATAAGCAATCAATATTAAGCAATCGGCAATTACAATAACTCATTAGCCAGGTTGGCTAGTTCTGAGCGTTCGCCGCGCTGTAGGGTGATGTGGGCGTAGAGTTTGTGGTTCTTGGCTTTGTCTATCAAATAAGAGAGGCCGTTGCTTTGGGTGTCCAAGTAGGGGGTGTCAATCTGGTAGATGTCTCCTGTGAAGATGATTTTAGTGTTTTCGCCGGCGCGAGAGATGATGGTCTTGATTTCATGCGGCGTCAGGTTCTGGGCCTCGTCCACAATGAAGATGATGTTGGAGAGACTCCTGCCCCTAATATAAGCCAGCGGCGTGATGACTAGGCGGTCATCATCCACCATCTGTTTGATGCGGTTGGCTTCTTTGCTATGATCCGGGAACTGGTTTTGGATGAATTTGAGGTTGTCCCAGAGCGGTTCCATGTAAGGGCCAATCTTGGAGTTGGCATCGCCGGGTAAAAAGCCCAGGTCCCGGTTGCCCAGCGGCACGATGGGGCGTGCCAGGTAAATCTGGTTGTACGTTTGGCGCTGTTCCAGGGCCCCGGCCAGGGCTAGTAAGGTCTTACCCGTGCCCGCCACGCCTTGTATGGTGATGAGCTTGATGTCTGGGTGCAGGATGGCGTGCAGCGCGAAGGTCTGCTCCGCGTTCCGGGGTTTAATTCCTACGGCCACCTGCTTGTCTACCCGTTCCAAAACTCTTTCTTCTGGATTGTAATAAGCTAAGGCAGATGATTTTAGGCTGCGTAATATAAAGTAATGGTTGTCTGAGGGTGGGTTGGGCATGGCGTCCTCAATAGGGCACATGCCTTCATCGTATAATTTAGAAATAACCGTCTGCGAGATGTTCTCCACCAAGTCATTGCCGCGGTATAGATTGGTGACGTTCTGAATTTTGCCGGTCTCATAATCCTCAGCGGCCAGGTTCAGGGCCCGGGCTTTCAAGCGCAGATTGATGTCCTTGGTCACCAGTGCCACCTTGTAATCGGGCATCTCATGCTGAAGCAGGAGCGTGGCGTTGAGGATCTTGTGGTCGGCTTTGTTGTCGTTAAAGATCTTTTCAGCGTCCAGCGGCGAGCCATGGCTCATGAGCACTTTGAACCGGCCCTTGTTGGACCCGTTCAGCGGTATCCAGGTCTGCAGCATGTGCTCATTGGAGAGTTCGTCAATGAACCTAATGAACTCGCGGGCCTCAAAGTTTTTGATGTCGTTGCCTTTTTTGAAGTTGTCCAGCTCCTCTAGCACCGTGATGGGTATGGCCACGTCATGTTCGCCAAAATGCTCCACGGCGCTGTGGTCATATAAAATCACTGAGGTGTCTAACACAAACACCTTCTTTACCTTATGCGGAATACCCTCAACGGGGGCACTGGCACGCTTGCGGGGACTGGCAGGTTTCTTCATGACGAATGGGTTAGTGGCTCATACCTTTAAGGTACAAACAATTATGACAGAAGTTACCGTTTACAGGTTAAGATTTGGTAAAGGTTAGCGACTTGGGGACTGGCGCAAATCGTTCCCGATTCTTACCTTAGACCCTTAAATGCAAAGACCCTAGCTTTATGCGCATGAATAAATCCTTGGCTTTGGTTCTGATCTTGGTTACGGCCATGGCGCTGATAGGCCAACCCTTGACGCAGGCGCAGGTATGGCCCTGGAAATGGAACCAGGTAGACAAGGACGGAAACCGGCACGGCCGCTGGCGGGTGTTTTATGAGCACAAGCCCACCCAGGTCATGTCGCAGGGGCGGTACCAGCACGGCAAAGACCATGGCACCTGGAAGACCTTTGCCGAGACGGGTAAGCTGGAACGGTTAGAGAAATATGAGCGCCAGGGGCAGCGCATCCAAACTACCTTCTACTATCCCAACGGGAAAATATCGCACAGAGGAACGGCCTACTTGTTTGAACAGGACAGCCTGCTCATGTACAAATGGCACGGCGACTGGCAGTACTATGACTCTACGGGCGCCTGGGTAGGGTGGAAGGCCTTTCACCGCGGCAAGGCGCTGTCAGAAAAACCCATCAAGACCAAGATGAACCTCAACCCATCCAGGTTATAAGCAGCCGTTTTTTGCATCTTTTCTAGAAAACAGCCCGAAAACGAGCAAGTGGCATGAATTAGCTTAAGGTAAAGTAGGGCACTTTCTCTTTGTCATGCATGCGTACTTTGCCTTGCAGCGTAAGGTCTACCAGAATGCGCTGCACGCGCCGCCGGGACAGGTTGGCCATTTGGGTGAACTGCTTGATGGTGAGTTTGCGGTGCTTGGCCAGCAACTCTAACACCTTTGACTCCTGGTAATTCAACACCTCGGCAATGCTTTCCTGTAAAGGTTCTAACTGCATGGACTTCTCTACCAGTTGGCTGGTCTGCACGCTCTCATCGCCCACGCGCACGTAGCCGCGCCAGTCGTCTTCCTTGACTTTGGCCAGATGGGGTTTCTGTTGGCTTTCTGGGATGATGACCTTTAGGACGGTGCCCTGTTCCATCTCAATCTCTTGATAGCGCACGTGCACCGGTGGTTGGCAGTAAAAATGGATGGCTTCCTCCAGGGTGTGTTTCTCTTCTTCGGGGTCTACGCCGCAGACGGTGCCATCATCTTGCACGCCTACCAGAATCTGCCCGCCATGCGCATTGGCGAAGGACACAAGGGTGCGGGCAATGCGGTTGGCGTGGGTGATGGTCTTTTTAAATTCCAGCGTCTCGCCCTCGCCCTGAAATATGAGAAGATACAGATCATGCATGCAAGCGGCTTTTTGCGTTTTTGGCCTCTTTTCTGGAAAACAGGCTAAAAACCGGTTTGTTCCTCGCTCAGCTCCCAAAGCCGGCGGGCGGTGTGCGCGTTGTAGGTGCCCATGGCAGACTTAATCTGCTTTTTGTCTTTATAGTACTTGCCGCTAACCTTCTCTACTAAAGGCGAGGTGGCCAGGAAAACGGGCGTCTCTGCGCCTTTCTGGCTGGAGCGCATAAACAACCTGCCCATCCACAGCATGGCGCGCACAAACCTGCTGCTAGACTTGCCAAAGTTGGTAGCCACCACGCCCGGGTGCACGCAGTTGACAGACAGGTTGGTGAATTCTGTGCGCTTGGCCAGCTCATAGGTAAACAAGATATTAGCCAACTTAGAGTCTGCGTAAGCGGTAATGGCACTGTAATGCTTGGGATTGCCCAACTGCCCAAAGTCAATCTGCCCCAGGCGGTGCGCCTCTGAAGTGAGGTTGATGATGCGGGCCTGCGGGGCGGCCAGCAGGTTGTCCATGAGCAGGTTGGTGAGCAGGAACGGCGCCAGGTGGTTGGTAACCCAGGCTAGTTCCAGTCCTTCCTTAGACGTACTCATGAGCCCTGGTATGATGCCCGCGTTGTTGATGAGCACGTCAATGGCCGGGTAATGTTCCTTGAGCTCCTGGGCCAGGGACCGCACCATCTCCAATTCAGACAAATCTGCCAGGTGCAGCTTGAGCCGGGCATTGGGCACGGTGGCCGTAATGGCGTCCATGGCTTGCTGGGCGCGGCCCTCATGGCGGCACACCATCACCACCGTGGCGCCGGTCTGGGCCAGGGCCTCTGCGGTGGCCTTGCCTATGCCTGAGCTGGCGCCCGTCACCACCATCACTTTCCCTGAATTGTCTTGCTGTGTCATGTTGTTGAACCTTGCCCGCTTGGGCAGAATACTGCCACTACGTAAATTATTGGAGGCTGGCTGTAATTATTTACGAAATAGGAGGATTTCTGATGGTAAACAAAAAATGCGGCCTTTATGGGGCCGCATTCTGTTATTGAAAAGGACTTTCCTTAGAAAGGAAGGTCGTTGTCCATGTCATCGCTGATGAATGAGTTGGCTTTGGCTGGCTCTTGTGCGAAAGCCGGGCGTCCGCCACCGCCGTTCTGCGCTGGGGCTGGGGCACCTGCGTGCTCAACTCTCCAGGCCTGCAAGTTGGTGAAGTACATGGTGGTCCCGTTTTTGGTGAACGGCTTGCCGCTTAGGTTAAACGCCACTTTCACTTCGTCGCCGGTTTTATAGTTGTCTAGAATGGAGCACTTGTCTTGGGTAAGCTGAAACTTAGCATATTGCGTGTAAGAGCCATCCGGAATTTCAAGAACGAATTCACGCTTACGGAATTTTTCGCTCACTTGGGTTTCGTCAAAGATCTCGTGTAATCTTCCTTGAACATCAAAAGACATAGGTGATAATTTTATAAGATTAGTAAAGTAACTCAGTTACAAATATACAAAGATTAGAGGGTTAAGATTCCACCTAAGACATATAAATTTGCGAGTCCGTCAAGACCATTTAACCCGTTTTTAGACCTTTTGCGATTGTATTTGCGTAAGCCTTACAGACTTAAAAACACTGCGCTTCTTTTATGGAGAATACCTTTGCCCTAGCCCTGCACGGCGGTGCCGGCACCATTACCCGTGAACTGCTTACCCCTGAGCTGGATACTGCCTACAGAACTGCCCTACAAGATGCCTTGACGGTGGGTCACCGGTTGCTCAGTCAGGGCTGCTCTGCCCTGGAAGCCGTGGAGGCCACCGTGGTTTCTTTGGAGGACCATGCCTTGTTTAATGCCGGTAGAGGGTCTGTCTTTAATAAGCGCGGCCGCCATGAGATGGACGCGTCCATCATGTGCGGCAAGACCCTGGCGGCCGGAGCCGTGGCGGGGGTAAGGAACGTGCGAAATCCCATTCAGCTGGCTACGCAGGTGCTGCGCCACTCAGACCACGTGTTTTTGTGCATGCAGGGCGCTGAGGAGTTTGCCCGCAAGCAAGGGCTGGCCTTTGAGCCAGATGAGTACTTTTACACCCAGCACCGGTATGAGCAATGGCAGCAGTTACGCGACTCAGACGTGTACATGCTGGACCATACCGAAGACTTCAAAGACAAGAAATTTGGGACCGTGGGCGCCGTGGCCCTGGACAAAGCCGGCAACCTGGCCGCTGCCACCTCAACTGGCGGCATGACCAACAAGAACTTCAACCGCATAGGGGACACCCCCGTGATAGGCGCCGGTACCTATGCCAACAACAACACCTGCGCCATTTCCTGCACCGGCCACGGCGAGTTCTTTATAAGAGCCGTGGTAGCCTATGACATTTCCTGCCTCATGGAATACAAAGGCCTCAGCCTTACGCAAGCCGCAGACATTGTGGTGCATGACAAACTGGTGCGCTTGGGCGGCGAAGGCGGCTTGATAGGCGTCTCGGCGAGTGGAGAAATCACCATGCCTTTCAACTCAGAAGGGATGTACCGGGCATCTTGGGTAAGTGGCAAAGCGCCGGTGGTGGCCATTTACAAGGACTAATTCGTTTTTGGCCTCTTTTCCAGAAATCAGGCCAAAAACGGTTTCTTGTCATCCCGGAAAGGGGACATGGGAGAACTTGCGCTCCTTGATATCATAGAAGTTGCCGTATGCCAGCACGTGTACCAAGAGGTGTTCTATGGACAAGGGGATGCCCGGCTCAGCGTAAGGCGTATTGTTGTGCTTGATGTGGTGGCCGTCTACTATGATGACCAGGTTGGAGCCAATGGTCTCAATGATGTTGCCATGCCGGATGAGGACGCCCGTATCCTCTCCCAAACCAATTCCTATTTTATATGGGTGGGTGGCCACGGCTTCCATTAATCTACCAAAGCGCCCCCGTTTCACGAAATGCGAGTCAAAGATTACGTTTTTCTGAAAAGCCAAGCCCGTGTCCAGCCTCACAGATCCTTTCAATAGCGAACTGGGGGAGCTTCCGCCCTTGATCATGATATCTGACATGGCCATGGCGCCTGCACTGGTACCGGCAATCACAAAATCAGCCTCGTGCAGGTACCGGTCGCGCATGATCTGGTGAAAGGCCGTACCGCCAAAGATGTTTGACAGCCTTGATTGGTCGCCGCCGCTCATCATGACCCCGTTGGCCGTGCGCAGGCGGTCCAGGTATTCTGGTTTATGGGCATCGTCCTCGTTCCTAATGTCCAGCCAACCTACATTTTTACAACCCAGCACCAGAAAAGCCCGCAAGTACAGCTCGCCCACCTCTTCGGGGATCATGGACGCCGTGGTGATGACCTCTATGCGGGCCTCTGGACCGCCCATGGTGTCTATGATTTTGCGCAAGATGCCTAACTCAAAGAAATTGAGGTGGAAACGCTTTTTCTTAAGCGGGTACGTGCCTTTGTCTTCATTGCCGCCTACCGCAATTAAAATGCCTTTAGGGGTTTGGTCTAATGTAATCATGCAGGGATCTGGGTGCTTTCTTTGAGCGCTTATACGCAACATTGGGCCCAAAGACGCACATATCTGCCAAGGATTTTAAAAGCGCATTTACAAGGAATCTTTTAACCTCCCAGATAGGGTGTCGTATAGCTAAATACCAACTCAACATTCAATTTAAATTCCATAGCTATGAAGTTAACATCATTAAGTGACCTGTTTGTCCATCAATTAAAAGACTTGTACAACGCTGAGCAGCAATTGTTGAAAGCCATGCCAGACATGATGGAGAAGGCCACCAACAGAGACCTCAAAACGGCCATGCTCAACCACATGAAAGAAACCGAAATCCAGATTCAGCGCCTGCAGCAGTGTTTTCAAGTGCTGGGCGTAAACGGTGACGGCGAGAAGTGCAAAGCCATGGAAGGTCTTTTGAAAGAAGCCAAGGAGTTCATGGAGCATGACGCAGACGCAGAGGTGATGGACGCAGGCCTTATTGCCAGCGCCCAGCGCGTAGAGCACTATGAGATTGCCGGATATGGTACCGCCTGCACCTACGCCAAGTTCTTGGGTCATACAGAGGTGTTAAACCTGCTACAGGAAACCCTGAGCGAAGAAAAGAAAACAGATGAGAAGCTGACGTTCATTGCCGAGACCGCGGTCAACAAAAAAGCAGAGAATCATTAATCAGCTCCAACTTATACAAACGAAAAAGGCCAGCCGGGAAATCTCGGCTGGCCTTTTTGTTTGAAGGCTAGTCACTTTCAAACGCCTACCATGTCATCAAAGGTGCTGGTGGCCACGGCGTGGTAATTGGGTCTTGCCTTTCGGTAAAGTTCTAGGGCTCTTGCTTTGCCGTCTGGCTGCTCTAGCAGGGCCTTGTACAAGGGCACCAGAAACTTGCGCCTACCCACGTGGGTCAGAAACTCTTCCAGACGGGCGTTGGCTGGCTCATACTGGTGGTTGATGGCGTGTTGCAACCAGACGGCCACTAGCTCTGAATTGCCAGACTGGGTAAAGGAGAAGGCTTGGTCCAGGGACTCCATCTTCTCCTGATTAAGGTTTTTGGCCAGACCTCTCAAGAAGAAAAGCCATTCATGCGTACTCCATTCCTGGGTTTTTAGGTCTGCTGGAGAGGTGCCGCTTTCCCATAGCTGCAGTTGTTCCTGTACCTGGTCAAACTTACGCGCATGCGGCACTTCTATGCCAGCGGGGATGCCGGGTTCGTAAATCCAGGCCTTCGCGTTGATCTGGTCGCGCAGGGTGGCGTCTCCGTTTATGAGTTCTTTTTCCAGAATCTCTTCAAAACGGGTAGTATCCATGGACTGGAATTGATAAGTGCCGAAGTAGTTCTTCACAAACTGGTCAAAGCGTTCTTGGCCAACTTGCCGCTCTATGTGCCGCAGAAAGTAGTTTCCCTTCTCATAGGCAATCTCAGTGAGGCCTTCGTCTGGATCACGGCCTTGTAAGTCTAATTTTAAACAAGTGTCTTTAGGTTGACCGGCCAGATCATCTTGCAAGGCGTGCTGTAAGTCTTGGTAACCCAGCGTGTGTAGCATTTCTGAATAGTCATGTCCATACAGCACTTCCATGATGCGACGTTCAAAATAGACGGTAAAGCCTTCATTCAGCCAAAAGTCATTCCAGGTGGCGTTGGTGACCAGATTTCCCGACCAGGAGTGCGCCAGTTCATGCGCAATTAAGCTGGTAAGCGAGCGGTCCTTGGCAATGATGGTGGGCGTGGCAAAGGTGAGCTTGGGGTTTTCCATGCCACCAAACGGGAAGCTGGGTGGCAAGACCAGCAAGTCATAGCGTCCCCATAGATAAGGACCGTAGAGGGCTTCGGCGGCCTCCAGCATCTTCTCGGTGTCGGCAAACTCATAGGTGGCGTCCTGGATGGTCTCTGGCTCTGCGTACACGCCGCATCGGCTACCCACCGGCCTGAACTCCAGATTGCCCACTGCCAAAGACAGGAGATAGGATGGTATGGGCTGATCCATCTTGAAAAGGTATTCGCCCTCTGGGTTCTTCTCCTGCGGATTGTCGGCGCTCATTAGCGGAAGCAGGTGCGAGGGGACTTTTACGCGCGCCGTATAGGTGAACCGTACACCCGGACTGTCCTGGCATGGGAGCCAGGTGCGTGCCAGAATGGCCTGTGACTGCGTAAAGAGGAAGGGGTGTTCCTTGCCAGCCGTCTGTGCCGGACTTAGCCACTGTAGGGCAGCGGCCTGCGGCGTGGTCTCAAAGGCAATGGTCACCTTGTTGGTTTCTTTCTGCAAGGGAATGCGCAAAGCTTGTCCCAAGTATTTGACAGGCGCAGAAACACTGAATGCCTGTTCTGCCGCAGCATCATCTAACCGCACGGAGAGGATGTTCAGGTCGCGCACGTCCAGGACAATCTCAGAGGAGTGTTGGTGCTTTATCTGGTAAATCCCATGCCCCTTTATTTGCTTTTGGGCAAAATCTACCACCAACTGCCAGTCTACGTGTTGAATGATGGCGTCCTGGGGTTTTGAGAAACTATGCGGGTCATGCGGAAGGACCACCGCCTTGGAAGAATCTTGGTTCATGGTTCTAATTGTAAGGTGAGTGGCAAGGCCAGTGCATTATCGAAGGCTGTGGCTGCCCGGGTTCAATATACATAGTACTGATCATACTTAACCAGCCGCCTAAGGTTTTTAGGCGGGTCAAGGCAAGGCAATGTCTTTATGGAAACATGGCTTGGGAGAAGAATATATAAGATTGCTAATTATATTTTTTGTCCAATTTAGAACTTGCGCGGTTTTCTAACTTTTTAGGCCGCCGTTCAGTATAAGTACCACATTCCAAATAAGATGAAAGCTCCTATGAAGTTTCCGAATATGTATTTCCGCCTGATGCTCTGCCTTTTGGTTGGAATTCTTGTGTTTAGTGCATGCGCTAAGTCAAATGACAAAAAATCACAATCCAAAGCCAAGGCTGCGGCTCCACTGCCCCAGCAGACAGACAGCGTGTTTGTAACGCAGTACACCTTGGCTAAGCCCGCTTTTAAAGAGCACCTACCTTTAATGAAGTTGTTCTACCGGGAGCGTGGCTACAAGTTTGCCTGGTTTAAAAACGGCGAACTCATTCCGCAGGCGGCCAAGCTGCAGGAGGTCTTGAAAGGCGCCCATGAGGAAGGCCTGAACCCACGCGACTACCAGGTAGTAGACATTGCCTCACTATTCAAGAACTATGAGGCCGCCAAGGATGACTCTGCCAAGCATAAGATTCAGCAGGAGATAGACGTGGCTTTAACCGCTACCTATTTCAACTATGCCTCAGACTTTTACCGAGGCACCGTAAATCCCAAGGAAATGGACAACATTGAGTGGGAGGTAAAGAAGAACAAGATCAAGTTGCATAAGGCCCTGCAGACTATTTTGAAGGAGCGTGACAGCCGGTACCCGTATTATGAGTTTGAGGCTCTGCATACCGGGTATATACGTCTGCGTGATGCCCTTAAGAATTACCGTGCCATTAAGCAGCAAGGAGGATGGCCCAAGATTGAACTGACCACCAAGTCCATTAAACCCGGCGACTCTACCCAGGCGGTGCTAGCTTTGCGTCAACGCTTGCTAGGAAAAAGTGCGGCAGCGGTCGCCAACGCTACCACCTATGATCAGAACCTGGCCACTGCCGTGAAGAAGTTTCAGGTAAACCACGGCCTTAAGCCAGACGGCGTAGTGGGCGGCGAGACGCTTAAAAAGCTCAACGTGTCTGTAGACGAGCGCATTGACCAAATCATCATCAACATGGAGCGCTGGCGCTGGGTGCCTAAACGCTTTGAAGACAAGTACGTGTTCGTGAACATTCCAGAATACGTGATGCACGTGATGGAGAAAGACAAAGAAGTCCTGTCTATGAAGGTGGTAGTGGGCAAGGAGATGAACGCCACGCCGGTCTTCAGTGATAAGCTGGAGTACATTGTCTTCTACCCGTACTGGAACATCACCCCTGACATTTTAGCCGAAGAAATTGCCCCTGCCCAGGCCAAGAATCCCAACTACCTGGCCCGTAATGACATGGAAGTGGTGAAGGACATAGGCAACAACAAGGTAGAGATTCTGCCTGCCTCCTCAGTGGATTGGTACTCTATAGACAACAAGGCCAAGATCAGAGTGCGCCAGCGTCCTGGCAAGAAGAACCCGCTAGGCTACGTCAAGTTCATCTTCCCGAATGAGCACAACGTCTACCTGCATGACACGCCCGCAGACCATTTGTTCAACCAGACAGAGCGTGGGTTCAGCCATGGGTGCGTACGTATTGAGAAGCCCTTTGAATTTGCCCAGTACCTGTTAAAAGACCAGAAGCAATGGACGCCTTCTGCCATCAAGGCGGCCATGGTGGGTGGACAAGAAAAGTATGTGAATTTGTCTGCCAAAGTGCCCGTATATATGGTGTATTTTACCACCTGGGTAGATGACAACGGCGAGGTGCATTTTAGAGACGACGTGTACGGCCATGACCGTGATTTAGAGATGGCCTATTTTAGATAATAAGTATAAAAAAGGCAGCTTAATTTAGCTGCTATTCCCTCACTTAAGAGCCGGACTACTGCCTGTTATCAGGTAAGCGGTCCGGCTCTTTTTTTTATATCAAGTGCGTTGGGTACTCTTATAAATATGCAAAAGTGGCTGGGCTGAGTAGGGGCTTGGTCACTTGTCTATCTAAGGAAAAGCTGTAAACATACCGGCAAAGCGCGTCTTTTGCATGGGATAGGTTGTAGTGCCTTTTCTATTTAAGAAGACAAGATTAGACAGGGTAGGGTTAGAAGAGGTTGCTAGGAATTGTGCTATGGTTTGAGAAGGTGACAAATTGGCCTGGTGTCTTCAGTGGTATTTGGTCAGGCATCCTCTACTGCTAAATCCTTTGAGGATTTCCCCGTTCACCGCAAGGTTTCGGTTAAGGTGCTTTGATTCCTCCCAACAAACAGTTTACAAATGTAAAACAATTGTAAACTGTTTTGTAAATTGTAAACTGTGTTTAAAACTCCATCTAGCAATTAATGACGGCTGTGGTTTTAAGTATAAGTAAATAAGAGGGTTGGAGTGTTTGGGTGCAGTGAAGCTTTAATATGTCTTCCACAATGGCCTAGTACAAGCGCCGCGCTAGAGGTTTACAAATGCGCTGCTTCTCTGTAAGTGCCTATTATTTTAAACGTATTGTCTGTGACGGATCTCTTGCCTAGAATAAAAGAATTATTGACCTGGACAGGCGGTGGTCCTGCGGCCTTTGCAGATGCCATTGGTTTGTCGCGTCCGGTTATGAGCCATATTCTGGCAGGGAGAAATAAGCCCAGCCTAGAAGTAGTGCAAAAAATACTAGCCCGGTTCCCAGAGGTGCAAGCACACTGGCTTCTGTTAGGTAATGGTCAAATGCTAACATCTTTAGAAAATTCCGAGCAAGAAAATTTTGGACAGATAGTAAGCCCACCTGAGGCTTTATCTAAGATGTTTGCTGACACGGCGGGTGAAAGTGCAAAAACAATGGCTGCGGCATCTGAGCCAAAACAGGATGTGCAACCTGTTATCTCTGGCTCTCAAAAGAAGGTGAAACAGGTTCTGCTTATGTACGATGACGGTACTTTTGAAAGCATCAATTCACCAGATTAATTGTTGATTTTAGGGTTCCTTATTTCTAGTTTGAATCAACTCTTAGTAAGACGATATCTCTTTTTAGGATACCTCTGTACTACAAGAAATAACCAAATTCTGCTTGCTTTTTGATAAGCAAAAGTAAGCAGTAGTTGTGCGTTTATTTTCTCTCTGGTAGGATGTATAGCGCAGAATACTCTTATCAAGATCACTTCATTAATACACATTCACTTACTAGCCTTACCCAGCGTTTTTGACCTGTTTTCTGAAAATAAGGTCAAAATTAGCTGCGGGTTTAATAGTCTGCTATGGATTGATGTGCTTGGTTTTTCGTGCTTCCCCTTACTTTCAGCTTCTGTATGCGGTATGTATATTTCTATAACTGGTTGTCAGTGAGCAATATATTAAATATACTTATATAGGTACAAGACTATATTCTGTGGATAAATACTAACTATGTTAGTAAGTCTGTGTATAAATAGTTCTCATATATTTAGCTATTCTATATTTATCTCTCGTATTTGCTAACATAATTAGCCTTTTGTAGGCCGTGTGACATAGCTTTTCTGAGAGAATATGGTAGTAGCAGACAATAGAATCATTGCGCATTTAGACTTAGACACGTTTTTTGTTTCGGTGGAGCGTTTGCGTAACGCCCAGCTTAAGGACCAGCCTGTTATCATTGGCGGGCTCTCAGACAGGGGCGTGGTGGCCAGTTGCAGTTATGAGACGCGGTTTTACGGGGTGCACGCGGGCATGCCCATGCGCATGGCTAAGCAGCTTTGCTCTGAGGCCATCGTCCTGCGCGGCGACATGGAGGCCTACAGCAAATACTCCAATGACGTGACCAGCGTCATTGCCAGCCAGGCCCCGGTCTATGAGAAAGCATCCATTGACGAGCATTACCTAGATGTGAGCGGCATGGACAAGTTCTTCGGGACCTGGCAGTGGACTAATGAGTTACGGCAGACCATTATGAAAGAAACCGGACTGCCCATCTCCTTCGGGTTGTCAGTGAACAAGACGGTATCTAAGATTGCCACGGGCCAGGCCAAACCCAACGGCGCTTTGCAGGTGAGCAAGGAGCAGGTAAAACCGTTTTTGGCGCCGCTGTCCATCAAGAAGATTCCGGGAGTGGGGCAGAAGAATTACCAGCTACTGCGCAACATGGGCATTCCTACCATTGAGGTGTTGACCATGGTACCCGTAGAGATGATGCAGAAGGTGCTGGGTAAGGAGGGCGTGCACATCTGGGAGAAGGCCAATGGCATTGACCGCGCTCCCGTAGTGCCGTACACCGAGCAGAAGTCCATCAGCACGGAGAAGACCTTTGGGACGGATACCACCGACATGGAGTTCCTGAACAGTCTATTAGTCTCCATGACCGAAGGGCTGGCCTTTGACCTGCGTACCCAAGGCAAGCTGGCCGGGTGCATCACGGTCAAGATACGCTACGCCAACTTTGACACCCACACCCAGCAGATAGCCATTCCTTACAACGCCTCTGACCATATCCTTATTAGAAAAGCCAAGGAACTGTTCCAGAAGCTCTACAACCGCCGCCTGCTCATTAGGCTGTTGGGCGTGCGGCTGAGCAACCTGGTGCAGGGTTTCCAGCAGATAGACCTTTTTGAGGATACCGCAGAACTAACCAACCTCTACCAAGCCATGGACAAAATCAGGTTCCGGTACGGCGGTGAGGCCGTGAAGCGGGCGGTGGGAGTTTAATTCAATTAAGAATTAAGAATTAAGAATTAAGTCTCCCTGGACGCCAACCCTTTTCAAGCATTCTCTCATTCTATCAATCATTCAATCACTCAATATTTTGTCATCCTGAAAGGACCTTGTGGGCTAAAAGATGGGCAGAAGCTAAGCGCTAAACCCTTTTTTGGGCTGTTTTCTGGAAAAGAGGCTAAAAACGGTAAACGCCCTTCCGCAAGCTTTCAGCTTGTGGGTAGACCTGAGGCAAGTTTACAAACTTACGTTTCTTTCCAGTCTTTTACGCAAGTTGAAAACTTGCCTGCATGATAAGCTCCAAGCTGTAAGCTTGAAGCAGAAATAACAGGAGAACCGTTTTTGACCTGATTTCCAGAAAATAGGGCAAAAATGAGAAGGGTTGCTTTTTGCCATTGACTTTCTAATCCGCCCACAAGGTCCTTTCAGGATGACAAAAGGGGAGTATGCCATTACCTAACATACAATGTCATACTTCCCCAACGCTTCAACTCGTGCTACACGATACCTGCTACTTGATACCAGTTTATGCTAGCCTTCGTCCATTCCTATTATAGTCTGCGGTACGGCACCTTATCGCCGGAAGAGCTGGTCGCTGAGGCGAAGAAGAACGGCTACACGGCTTTGGCCTTGACCGACATCAACGCTACGTCTGGGGTATTTCCGTTTGTGCAGGCGTGCGTGGCCCAAGGGATTGAGCCGGTGGTGGGTATTGAGTTCAGGGTGGGCAATTGCTGGGTGTACACGGGTATTGCCCAAAACCAGGAAGGCTTTAGGGAGTTGAACGAGTTTCTGAGTGGCTACTTACTGCAGCATCAACAAGTGCCAGAAACACCACCGGCTTTCCAGCAGGTGGTCATCATTTATCCCTTTGCCCGCGCCAAGGAATCGGTGCAGCCGCTACGTGAGAATGAGTACGTGGGCGTACGTCCCCAAGAGCTGAACCAGCTACTGTTCTCAGACCTCCGGAAGAAGAAGAACGTGCGACTCATGCTCTACCCGCTCTTCACCTGCAAAAACCAGGAGGGCGAAGCCTTGCACCGGCACCTGCGGGCCATTGACCACAACATCCTACTCAGCCAGCTAGACCACAGCCACGGCCTTGCCCACGAGCCCTGCTTCCAAACGGTACATCATCTTCAAAAGCAGGTGAGCCACTATCCGGAACTACTCAACTGCAACGAGCAACTGGCAAAGGAGGCGGTCTTCTCCTTTGACTTTAAGAAGCGCCGCAACAAACTCTACTTCACCACCTGCGCGCAGGAGGACATCGTGTTATTGAAAAAACTGGCCCTGGACGGCGCTACCCGGCGCTACGGGGGTGGCAATAAAGTAGCCAGACAGCGGGTGCTGCATGAACTGGACATCATTGCGAAGCTGGAGTTTGGGGCGTACTTTCTCATCACCGAGGACGTCATCAGCTACGCCAAAAAACGCAATTTCTATCACATTGGGCGGGGGAGTGGGGCCAACAGCGTAGTGGCCTATTGCCTGGGCATCACGGACGTAGACCCCATTGAGCTGGATTTGTACTTTGAGCGCTTCCTCAACCCCAAACGCACAAGTCCGCCCGATTTTGACATTGACTTCAGTTGGGATGAGCGCGACGAGGTGCTGGACTACATCTTCAAGCGTTACGGCCGGGAGCATACCGCTTTAATGGGGGCCATGGTCACGTTTCAGCAGAGTTCCATTCTGCGTGAGCTGGGCAAAGTCTACGGCCTGCCTAAAACTGAGCTGGACGCGCTGGTAGAGCAGCCGCAGGCGCCCAGCAACGCCAATCATCTCACCAAGGAGATTTTTAGGTACGGCCAACTGCTGACAGACTTCCCCAATGTGCGCTCCATCCACGCCGGCGGCGTGCTCATTTCTGAGGACTCCATCTACAACTACACCGCCCTGGACATGCCGCCCAAGGGCCTGCCCACCGCGCAATGGGACATGTATGTAGCCGAGAGCATCGGGTTTGAGAAGCTGGACATCCTGAGCCAGCGGGGCATTGGGCACATCAAAGAGTGCGTGCAACTGGTGCAGCAGAACCGGGGCATCAAGGTAGACGCCCATGAGGTGGCTAAGTTCAAGCAGGATGAGAAGGTGAAGGAACAGCTCCGGTCCGGCGACACCATCGGGTGTTTTTACATTGAGAGTCCGGCTATGCGGGGTCTGCTCAAGAAACTGCGCTGTAATCATTATCTGTCTCTGGTGGCGGCAAGTTCCATCATCAGGCCGGGCGTGGCCAAGAGTGGGATGATGAAAGCCTACATTGAGCGCTTCCATCACCCCGAGAAAATCCAGCACCTGCACCCGGTCATGGCTGAACAGCTGGGTGAAACCTACGGCGTCATGGTCTACCAGGAGGACGTGCTCAAAGTCTGTCATCACTTTGCCGGGCTAGACCTGGCCGACGCCGATGTGCTGCGCCGGGGCATGAGCGGCAAGTACCGGTCCAAGGCCGAGTTCCAGAAGCTGGTAGACAAGTTCTTTGACAACTGCCGGGCCAAGGGCTATCCAGAACACATCACCAAAGAGGTCTGGCGGCAGGTGGAGTCCTTTGCGGGCTACTCGTTTTCCAAGGCGCACTCGGCGTCGTTTGCCGTAGAAAGCTACCAGAGCCTTTTCCTGAAGACGTATTATCCGCTGGAGTTCATGGTGGCCGTCATCAACAATTTCGGGGGCTTTTACCGGACGTGGGTATACGTGCAGCAGACCCAGAAAGCGGGCGGCACCCTGCACTTACCCTGCGTGAACCAAAGTACCTATTACACTTCCCTCTCTGGCACCGATGTCTTTCTGGGGCTGGTCCACATACAGAACCTGGAGCAGAAAGTGGCTTGTAAGATTGTAGCTGAGCGCGAGGAGAACGGGCCTTACACTTGCCTGGAGGAATTCATTCGGCGCACCCAAATCTCCCTGGAGCAGCTCCTGGTGCTCATCAGGATTCAGGCGCTTAGGTTTACCAACAAGGGCAAGAAGAACCTGCTCTGGGAAGCACACTTGCAACTAGGCCATAAAGTGAAAGCGCAGTCTACGGAGTTGCTGTTCCAGACGCCAACCAAGACATTTACCCTGCCCACCCTCACGCATACGGTCATAGAAGACGTGTATGACGAAATGGAACTGCTGGGGTTTCCGGTGACCTGCACGTACTTTGATCTGCTCAAAACCGCTGAACGCGGCGATGTGCCAGCTAGGGACCTGCGGGCTTTTGTAGAGCAGAAGGTGCGCATGATGGGCGTGCTGGTGGCCACCAAGTACGTGCGCACCGTGCGCGGCGACATCATGCAGTTTGGCACCTTCCTGGACGCCGCCGGTGATTTCTTTGACACTGTCCATTTTCCGCAGACCCTCAAAGCCTGGCCGTTCAAAGGCAACGGCGTCTACCTGCTTCTGGGTAAAGTAGTAGAGGAGTTTGAATTCCCCAGCATGGAGGTAGAGAAAATGGTCAAACTGCCCTTCCAGCAAGACCCTCGGTATTAGAATTAAGAATTTCCCCGAGTTAAACGACTCTCACCACATTTGTCATCCTAAAAGGATCTTGTGGGCGAACTATACAAGCAGTGACTATAATCGAACCGTCGTTTTCGGCCTGTTTTCTGAGAAACAGGCCGAAAACGCTACCTACATGCCTACATATTCTGCTTCAAGTCTGTGACTTGGAGCTTTCGTTCGGGCAAGTTAAAAACTTGAAGCAGAGACAAGGAAGGGCGTTTTTAGCCCGATTTCCAAGAAATAAGCCAAAAACGAGCTAGGTCTACAAAACCAACGAAGGTTAGATCTTGAAAGCAGACTCAAACCTATGGCAGAAGTGCTGAAAGCGAATTAGTCTGTGCCGTACATATTAAAGAAGGTGTTCTCTGCGTCAACGGTGCCAATGAGAATGATTTCTGCCTCTGGCGGAAGCACGTACGTGGGTTCTGGGTTGATCACCACGGAGCCCTCATGCCGAACGGCAATGATGGTACACCCGGTTTCCTGCCGGATGGAAGACTCAGCAATTGAGCGGCCCGCCAAGGATTCTGGCACCTTGACTTGGAGTAAATCAAGTCCTTCGGCTACCATGACAATGTCACTGCGCTTGAGTAGATTGAAGATGGTATTACTGCCCATGGAGGCGTAGGACATGACAAAATCGGCGCCGGCGCGGTGCATAGTAGGCAAGTTGCGTTGCAGGGTAGAGCGGGTGATGATCTGAATGTCGGGGCGCAGGCGGCGGCAGTAAATGGTCAGGTACACGTTCACGTCATCGTCATGGGTGGTGATGATCACGCAGGGCGCCTCGTCAATGCCGGCGGCTTTGAGAATCTCCAGATCTGCGGCGTTGCCAAGTATGTAATGCCGGTTGGGTTTTTGACGGTCGGCGGCTTTCTCAATGATGCGGTAGTCCAGCCCGCGCGCAGCCAGTGCCTCTCCCGTGGCCCGCCCCACGCGTCCGCCGCCAATGATGATGATGGGGGCAATGGTGTGCTGGGGAATAGTGTACTGCCTGTTATAATTCTTTAACTGTTCTTTAGAGCCGGCCAGCACCAACACGGTGTGGTCGGTGATGAGGGTTTCGGCCTGGGCTGCCTGAAACTTACCGCGCTCCCACACGCCTACCACGTTCACGCCTATTTTTTCACGCAGTTGTGTCTCTTTGATGGTCAAACCCACCAAGGGTGACCGGATTACGGTGGCTTCAGCAATCTGCAGACTCTTAAACTCGCCAATGACCAGGGCGCAGGCATCGCCGCCGCTGGCCCGCCTAGACAAGAAGTTGCCCATGGTTTCGCCTAACTGCAAGACGTGGTTGCTGCCGGCCAGCTCCAGAATGTCTACCGAGGCATGAAAATTACAGGTAGAGACAATGGGCACCTCACTGCTAATCTCGCGCACGGTAAAAGCCACGTTGGTATTGATCTCATCTGATGAGCTGGTGGCCACCATAGCCGCCTGTTTCACCCGTACCCGCTCATAGGTAACAGGATCATCCAAGTCGCCCAGCATGACTTTAATGCCCAGGGAATGCAGCCGGAGCCCCTCGGCAATGTCAGGTACCAGCACCACGTACTGGTAGCCAAACCGGTCCAGCTTCTTGATGAGCGCCTCAGTGACCGGGTCATGCTTGGTGAGCACAACGTGTCCCTTGGTGTTAAGAGGCAGCTCACGTGGCACTTGCGCATTTTCACGGGCCTTCATCCAGGGGGCGTAAAAGAAATTGATGAACGTAAACGGAAACAGGATGAGCAGAAAGACCATGCCCGTGCTGAGCACAATGATGGAGAAAAACCGCCCCATATCGCTATGAAAGGTGATGTCCCCGAAGCCCAGCGTAGACATGACCGTGAGCGTCCAGTACAAGCCGGTAATCCAGGAAAAAGTGCGGCCTTCGCGCAGCATCAGCAAATGGAAGATGACCGTGAAGAGCACTGTCAAGGCTACCAAGACCAGCATGAATTTGAAGAGCAGCTGAAGATTGCGGCGCTCTGGCCTATTCTTCAGGATGGCAAGCATTTGCGAGGGCAGAAACTTCATAGATACTAGCCTATACGAAAACCAGAACTTAGGTTATTTGAGGAGGCTGCCTCCCTGCCGTTTTTGGTCAGTTTTCTGGAAAACAGGCTAAAAACGGCTACAACTCTCTTCCTGATTGAGGAAGGCTACACCTTCACGGTCTTCCACTTACCGCGCTTGAACAGGTAAATGCTCACCAGGGTGATAAAGGTCTCGGCTACGGGTATGGCAATGAACACGCCCAAAGGGCCCAGCCCAAACGTCTTGGCCAGCAGATACGCCACCGGAATCTGGAACGCCCAAAAGCCGCCCAGATTTACCCAGGTAGGCGTCCAGGTATCACCAGCCCCGTTGAACGTGTTGATGAGCACCATGCCTATGCCATAAAAGATATAACCTACACTCATAATCCTGATGGCTTGCACCGCCACGGCCTGCACCTGCGCATCATTGGTGAAGAAGGCCACAAAGTAACCCGCACCCAATAAACTGATGGCCGTCACGAAGGCCATGAAGATGACGTTGTACTTGACGGTCTTCCAGACGGCCCGTTCGGCGCGGTCCACCTGTTGGGCGCCCAGGTTCTGGCCCACCAACGTAGCGGCGGCATTGCTCAAGCCCCAGGCTGGTAGGATGAAGAACATAAGGAGGCGCAGAGCGGTCTGGTACCCGGCAGAGCCGTGGTCGCCGCCGGTGGTGGCCACCAGCTGCGCCAGAAAAATCCAGCTGCAGGAGGCAATCACAAACTGCAGCACCGCCGGCGAGGCAATCTGCACCAAGGCCTTGATTTGTTCCTTGTCTGGTACAAAATGCGCCAGACGTACGCGCAAAGAACTGTTCCCATTGGTGAGGTGGTAAATCTGGTAAGCCACGCCCAGTCCTCTACCCAAGGTGGTAGCCATGGCCGCACCCGTCAAGCCAAACGCCGGGATGGGCCCAAAGCCGTTGATGAAGATAGGGCAGAGGATGATGTTGGCTACGTTGGCCACCCACAGACTTTTCATGGCAATGGCCGCGTTGCCTGCTCCCCTAAAAATACCGTTGATCAGGAACAGCAGCATGATGAAGAGACTGCTCCCCATCATAAGTTGCATGAACGGCGTACCCACCCAGGCCGCCTCTGAAGAAGCACCCATCAGCAAAAGGATGTTGGTAGCGTTGAGAACGCCTACCAAACTTAGCGCCAGGGTCACAACGCCGGCAATCAAGATGGCCTGCATGCCGGCCTTGGTGGCGGCTTCGGGGTTTTTCTCGCCTATGCGACGGGCCACCACGGCAGTGGCGGCCATGCTCATGCCTATGGCTAAAGAGTAAATGACGGTCAAGACAGACTCAGTGAGGCCCACGGTCTGGATGGCGTATGAACTGTTGTGCAGGTGGCCCACAAAATAGAGGTCTACCAGCGCGAAGACAGATTCCATGATCATCTCCAGCATCATGGGAATGGCCAACAGCACCACCGACCGCCGGATGCTACCCACGGTGTAATCCAGCTCTTCGCCGTTAAGAGATTGTTTTATGATAGACAGGAAAGAAGACAGCTTCCCCTGAGAGGTATTCACTTGTGACATGAGAAAATAGATTGTAGTAAACAGAGTTCACCTGTTACCAAACCAGAAAGGCCGGCAGATGAAAAAAAGAGGAAGGGAAGGTGCCCTTTACTGGATGCGGGCAGCTACTACAATCATATGCGTACGCTTAGCTGAAGTGCAAGTATATGGAATATTTTAAACAAGCAATAGGATTAAATGAGTTAAGTTTTTTGGAAGCGTGCAGGTGATGCCCGTATACTTATAAGATACAGCTCTTTATACCAGTCAATCTTTGTCTCTCTTTAGAGTCAAAGCCTGTTAGAAAAATAAGATACGTTGCATTTTTGGCTTGTTTTCTGGAAAATAGGCTAAAAACAAAGCTACCCTTAGTCATAAAGACAATTAGCGTAAACTAATCAGAGAATGGTCCTTTGTTGCCCCTGAAGGCTACTTAGGCATTCTTTCCTTTCCTTTATCTTTGCTGATGATTAACACAGCCACCTTCGCTTAAGCCCCAAATGAAAGCCTTCACTTCGTCTCTTCAGTATTTTGTGGTACAGAAAGGAAGGCTGTCCAATAAAGAGGCTGTACAAGCTATTTTATCTGGTAGGGTGCGGGTGAACGGGCAAAAAGGGCAGTTGCAACAAACTCTAGTGCCTGCAGATGAGGTAACGCTTGACAGCCAGGTATTAAAAGCATCCCAAGCATTCCTGTATCTAGCCTACTACAAACCAAGGGGCGTAGAATCTACCCTCAACCCATCTATAGACAACAACTTAGCCCAGGCGCTGGCTATCCAAGAGCGGGTGTTCCCCATTGGCAGATTAGACAAAGAGTCTGAAGGCCTCATGCTCCTCACCAACGACGGCCATCTTTACAGCCGCATTGCCAACGCAGACCAGCATCAGGAAAAGGAATACTTGGTGACGGTAGACAAGCCCCTCACGCCAGAAGCACTTGCCCACCTTGCCGGCGGCGTGGTGATCATGGGCCAGATGACAAGGCCTGCACAGGTGAACCAAGTAGAAGAGAAGACATTTTCCATTGTCCTCACGCAGGGCCTCAACCGCCAGATCAGGCGCATGTGCTTTAAGCTAGGGTATGAAGTGGAATGCTTGGTGCGGGTACGGATGGTGAATGTGGAGGTAGGTGACTTACAGCCTGGCCAGTGGCGGACGTTAGGGGAGAAGGAAGTTGGAGTTCTATATTCTGAATAGAAAAGGATTATTTAACTGAGGGAGGGTGGTTGTTTTTTGTTTAATTCCTGAAAAACAGGCCGAAAATGATGGGTGTGCGTTTGCTTAAAGTTTACGGCCCCTTCTTCAACTCCAGATTATTTTTCTTTTCTTTACTAAGCAAAGAACTGGCTTCTGGTCAAGAGGCTGTTTTTTACCTTGTCTTAGTCCTTATCATCTTCGCACATCCCGCACATGGAAGAGATCATCAGCAGTATCAACAACATTGTTTGGAGCAACGCTTTAATCATCCTGTGCCTGGGCACGGGCATTTACTTTTCGGTCATCACGCGGTTTCTGCAGGTGCGCTACTTAAGGGAAATGATCAGGTTGTTGTTCAACAATGCCTCTTCTGCCAAGGGAGTGAGTTCGTTTCAGGCGTTTTCCATAGCCATTGCGGGCCGGGTAGGCACGGGCAATATTGCCGGCGTGGCCACGGCCATTGCCATGGGTGGACCGGGTGCTGTTTTCTGGATGTGGACGATTGCCTTTCTGGGCAGCGCCTCGGCGTTTATTGAAGCCACGCTGGGTCAGATTTACAAGGAAGTAAAAGATGGGCAGTACCGCGGCGGGCCGGCCTTCTACATTGAAAAAGGGCTGGGCGTGAAATGGTACGCCGTAGTGTTTGCCGTGGCCACCATCATTAGCATGGTCTTTTTGTTGCCGGGCGTCCAAAGCAACAGCATTGCGCTGGGTATTACCAACGCATTTCCAATTCCACCTGCCGTGACGGGCGGGGTGGTGACGCTGGTGCTGGCCTTAATCATCTTTGGTGGCGTTAAGCGCATTGGCCGGGTTGCCGAGATCATTGTGCCCTTCATGGCAGGCGCCTACATCCTAATGGCGGTTATCATCATTGCCATGAACATAACAGAGGTGCCAGCCGTGCTGAGTTTGATTATCAAATCTGCCTTTAACCTAGAGTCTGCCTTTAGCGGGGTCTTTGGCATGGCCGTGGCCTGGGGCGTGAAGCGCGGCATCTACTCCAATGAGGCCGGACAAGGCACCGCACCGCACGCCGCCGCCGCCGCTGAGGTGAGCCACCCGGTCAAGCAGGGCTTGGTGCAGGCGTTTTCGGTGTACGTAGACACGCTGTTTGTTTGTACGGCCACGGCGTTCATGATTCTGTTTACGGGTCAGTACAACGTAGTCAATCCGGCCGGCGGATTTCTGGTGGAGAACATGCCTAACGTGCCCATTGGGTCTGAGTATACGCAACAAGCCGTGAACACGTATTTCCCAAGCTTGGGAGGCGGCTTTGTAGCCATCGCCTTGTTGCTCTTCGCGTTTACCACCATCATGGCCTATTACTACATAGCCGAGACCAACCTCAGCTACCTTATGAAGAAAGGTACCAGTAAATGGGCGCTTTGGGGCTTACGGGCAGCCATCTTAGTGGCCACGTTCCTAGGATCTATCAAAACCGCCGAGTCCGCCTGGGCCCTGGGGGACATTGGCGTGGGCATTATGGCCTGGCTCAACATTATAGCCATTCTGCTCTTGCAAAAACCGGCCATGAAAGCCTTGCGCGACTATCAAGAACAACGCAAAGCCGGCCTGGACCCGGTTTTTGACGCCCAGAAATTGGGCATTAAAAACGCCGAAGAATGGAAGCCCAAGCCTGAACTTCAAAAAGCATAAAATTTCACGCAGAGTCTAGTAATCCTTCCGTTTTTAGCTTGTTTTCCAGAAAACAAGCTAAAAACGGAAGGATTTTTATGTGAGAGCATTAAGCTATAATTGGTATTCTGACGGTAGTTAAGCCAAATGCCAAAGGCCTTAAATCAAGGCACATGTACATCACAGCCTTCTGTAAATTGCTAACTAACTTTTCAATTAAGAAGCGGCTGGGCGAAAAATCAATAAGGCAATGGTACTTACGAGGCGGTTGCGTCTGCATAGTGTAATCAGAATTCTGATTATGGGAAGTTAGCTTGCTTTGGTTCACGTGTTTTTCCTACCGTTTGGGTGTAGCTAAACTTAGGCTTAACTATTGAATCAGAAAGGTACCTAAGCCAGGTTTACCTTTTTTTAAGCCCTTCGTTTTAAGGTATTATTCACCATCTATCTTATACTCTAAAATGCCACTACGTCAGGTATTCCGTATGCCCAAGGCAGGGTCCATTAACCATTTGACGCTGCAAACCGAAGCTCTGGATAATCCGCAACCAGATGAAGTCTGTGTTCAGGTAAAGGCAATGGGCCTTAATTTTGCCGATGTCTTTGCCATGCAGGGGTTGTACAGTGCCACACCTGCCGGTTCTTTTATACCCGGCCTTGAATTTTCTGGCGAGGTGGTGTCTGTAGGAAGGTCAGTGACCAGTTGTAAAGTAGGGGACCGAGTGATGGGCGTAACTAGGTTTGGCGGCTATGTATCCTATATCAACATTAATGAGCAGTATGTGATCCCCATGCCCCAAGATTGGAGTTATGAGCAAGGCGCTGGTTTTCTGGTGCAAGGATTGACTGCCTACTATGCACTGTTGTCTTTGGGTAATATGCAAAAGGGGATGACCGTTCTTATTCACAGTGCCGCTGGTGGCGTAGGCCTTTTGGCCAACCAAATCTGTAAAAAGTACGGCGCCTATACCATAGGAACGGTGGGCCAGCCCAACAAAGTAGATTTCCTGCGGCAGGAAGAGAAATTTGATGCTGTGATTTTGCGCGGCAAGGATTTTGGCGCCCAGTTGCGGCAAACGTTAGCAGAGAGGCCCTTGAATCTAATTATGGAATGCATAGGAGGAGAAGTACTAGCCCAAGGCTGGAAAGCACTCGCGCCTATGGGCCGCATGGTGGTATACGGTAATGCCAGCTTTTCTAGTCATAGTGCCCAACCTAACTACCCGCGCCTATTCTGGAAGTATTTGCAACGGCCAAGAATAGATCCACTTAAACTGCCCACCGAAAACAAGTCCCTGATGGGCTTTAACCTTATCTACCTCTATGAGCAAACCGATCTCATGCACCAACTGTTGCGTGAGCTTCAGGCCTTGGATCTGGCACCTCAGCACATTGGACACGTGTACCCGCATCAAGACATGCAAAAAGCCATTCGTCTATTTCAGAGGGGCAAGACTGTAGGGAAGGTGGTAGTCACTTGGTAATACAACCTAAAATATTTTAGAAACCGGTGGTTATTACAGCAATTATCTAATCTAATTCCCACCGAATTTCAACAAGGTTATAAATTGGCAGTATTTTGGCTATTAGGTAGTTAGGAAGAATAAACTATGCGTCTTGCATACTAAATGGTACATTCTTTGAGTTATGTATGCTGTAGGCATTAGATTGCCTCCTTATTAGACAATATTTTATGGCCCCAAATAATAACAACTATACTCCCGTACTAGAAGAAAACCTCTGGACGCTGCAAGACCTTCCTGACACCCAAGTGGTTTTGGTAGAAGGCAGTGAAAACAAGGAAGAGAAACTGAGCTTTTTTTACGAAAAATTTAGCGCTACCCTGGATTTGACGGCTCCTGAAAACATCATTGAGAAAAACTGACTCTACTTTTGAAAGTATGTCCTAGCCATTTCCAATCTATTTTATTGGAAATGCCCTAAAATCAGTAATCCCTCCTGACTTAGAGAGTCAGGAGGGATTACTGATTTTAGGGCATTGAATTAACCTCTTGCCCCCGCCTTTGCAGAATTATACCAAAATAACAGCAAGGGAATAATCAAGAAATTTAAGTAAAACAAGATTCTGAAATTGCTAAAACTATAAATAAATAAAGAGGGACCTCATCCTGTGTGGTCCCCTTTTTATTTAACAGCAATTGTTATTATTTGAATTGGTAGAAAAATCCAAGTTGCCCTGCACGAGTTCGGGCGTGTTGGCCAGGATAAACATCTTTGGGGTAAATATTTGACAATCCCATGTTATATCTTACATCAATACCAAACCCAGAATTAGTTAAATAGCCAAGACCAAATGCCCAAGAAACATTGCCATTCTGAATGTCTGTTTTTCTTTTTTCATCATTGTCAGCATTTTCAAATTTTGTGCCGGTAAATAAGCCAAACTGTGGACCCGTTTCAATTCTAAAACCAGGACCAATCATGTATTGTACTAAAATAGGCAAATTCACAGAATTCAAATCCGTTTTACCCGTATACTTAGCAGATTCATATTTAGCTCCTTCCTTTGAGTACATTAATTCTGGTTGAATTGCCCAATTATCACTTAAATGAAAATGGGCTAACCCTCCTACATGAAAGCCAGGTCTAGGCGTAACGCCAGAATCTTCTACTCTTTTTTCGTCATTAATGCTGGTCCAATTAAACCCTGCCTTAAGACCAAAATTCACATTTTCTCCAAACTGAATGCTTTGAGCAGAAGATAAATGAGTTGAAAATGCACTAAGTGAGACTATGTTTAAAACTAGTAAAAATGCTTTCTTCATTTTTTGTTAATTACAAATTAAAAATAACTAGTGTAATATAGGTAAACAAATGCAATAACTAAGCTAATTACTAATTAGCTACGTAAACTCTAACCTTAGATTGATTTTAATAAAATCACTATTTCATATATTGTTAATTATTGCTCTTTATTTACTTGAGAATAATTAACATATTAAATTGTTTAGGTATTTATTCTTCAACCTAAAAAAATATTGATTCGCAAAATTAAATGTAAGTCGTATTCAAGGTTAGAGCCTACTTTCCATATATTCCGTTTTTCTATACAGTTAATGGCAAAAATAGTTTCAGAAGTCCAGCCTCTACTTCCTGCCTAACCCCACAAGAAGCCATTTTAAAAGCCTTAGCGGCGTTTAATCTGCTAGATTTTGGATTCGCCAAGCAGATTATTGGCTTAATCCAACCTGTCAAGTGCTTAGAAGTTAGGAATTAGTGTTTTATCCTATCCGTTGGCTTTTGTGAACACATGGGTGATTGAAACCTGGATGCTCAGAATTTATCTGTTATCAAAGGGAGGGTTTTTTTTTGAGAGGGTATTCTCAACCGTATCTTGAATAGAAGCTTCCCTACAATTTTCATTCATCTTGTCAATAAGCGAGATGAATGAAAATTGTAGGGAAGTTGTATAATGGGTAGCAGTAAACCTTACTTCCCGATGCAGAACTTAGTGAAAATATTGTCCAATAAATCATCGGTGGTAATGTCGCCTGTGATCTCACCTAAATAAAACAGGCACCGTCTGATGTCAGCGGCTAGCCAGTCACCAGTGAGGCCGGTGTCCAGGCCGTGCAATACTTCCTGCAAGGCCATAGCCGTCTTTTGCAGGCTTTGGAAATGGCGCAAATTGGTCACGATGGTACGGTCTCCGGTAAGGGCTTCATTGGCGTTCACCACCTGCAACAACGCTTCTTCTAATTCCTTTAAACCTGCTTTTGTGCCAGCTGATAAGTAAACCAAGTTTTCAAAATCAGTGAAGCGCTCCAATTGGTCTGGGGTGGCCAAGTCTTTTTTGTTGGCAATTAACAAATAGGGCACCTGCGGCAACTGAAGCGCCTCAATTTCTTCAGTTAATTCTTCTGGAGAGGTAGTCGTCACGTCAAATAAATATAATACCAGAGAGGCTTTCTGTAGCTGTTCTTTGGTGCGAGCCACGCCTATGGCCTCCACGGTGTCTTGGGTATCACGCAGGCCGGCGGTGTCTATGAACCTGAACCGGATGCCGCCTACCTGGGCTTCGTCCTCAATCACATCACGGGTGGTGCCGGGTATGTCTGAGACAATGGCCTTTTCTTCATTTAATAAGGCATTGAGCAGAGTAGACTTGCCTGCGTTGGGTTTGCCAGCAATGACAGTGGGTACGCCATTTTTGAGCACATTGCCCATCTCAAAGGACTTCAGCAAATCTGCTACCAATTGTTGCAACGTGGTGATAAGTCTGCGTAGGGCACTACGATCGGCAAACTCCACGTCTTCTTCGCTAAAGTCCAGTTCCAGTTCTACCATAGAGGCGAAATGAATGAGTTGTACCCGCAGGGCTTTGATCTCCTGTGAGAAACCTCCGCGCATCTGCTTCATGGCCACTTGGTGGGTGAGGGCAGAATCTGAGGCAATCAAATCGGCGACGGCCTCGGCTTGGGCCAGGTCAAACTGACCGTTTAAGAAGGCGCGTTTGGTAAATTCACCGGGCTCAGCAAGACGGGCACCCTTGCGCAAAAACAACTTAAGCAATTGCTCTGTAATGTAGGGTGATCCATGGCAGGATACTTCCACCACGTCTTCTTTGGTATAGGAAGCCGGCGCTTTGAACAGGGACACAACCACCTCATCTAGTATTCTGTCATCTTCCCTAATGGTCCCAAAATGCAAGGTGTGCGACGGCTGCTTATGCAGGTTTTTTCCTTTGAAAACATCATTGACAATGGCAATGGCCTCTGGACCAGACAAACGGATGATGGCAATAGCCCCGTGACCAGCCGCCGTGGCGAGTGCAATTATGGTATCTTGAGCGAGTGTAGTTGGTAGCAAAGCAGAAAGGTTCTAAAAGGAAATGCCGTTTTTAGCCTGTTTTCACAAAAATAGGCTAAAAACGGCACAAATGGATTAGGTAAGCGATAGTAGTTTGAATATCAGGGTGTTATGGATGGAGGTAGCGTTCTTAATACCGGTATTTTCAATGGTTAGTTGGCGGCCATGTGCGTGAGCAGTTGCATAAAGTCTTTGGCTGGGTAAAAGCCGGGCACCCGTTGCATGATTTCCTGTTTTTCATTCATGAATACCGTGGACGGGTAACTCATCTGGCCGTTTAAAAGCGACAGGGCTAGTTCATGCGCCTTGTATTGCTCTAGATATTTAAATGTTCTTCCATTTAGGGTGATGGGTTGGCGCTGTTCGGCGTTTAGTTTCACCACGTAGAATTCCCTGTTGAGCTTGGCTACCACGTCTGGGTCTTGGTACACCTGCTTGTCCATTTTCTTGCACCAGCCGCACCAGTCAGTGTATACGTCAATCACAATCTTTCTAGGCTTGGTTTTAGACTTTTCTAATGCCTGTTCTAGCGTAAGCCATTGCACTGTTGCAGGTGCGACATTTGTTGGAGTTAAATTAGAGGCAGGAGGGACAGATGGACCGGTTGCAAGCCAGGTGGTAAGCAAAAAATATAGAAGAAACATGAACTGAAGCGTTAGACCGTTTTTGACCTACTTTACAAAAAACAACCAGAAAACGGTTCCTTAAAAGGAGGTGTTTCTAGGGTAGCAGAGTTATATGTTTACAAAGGACAGAATCTGGGCTGCCTCCTTTGTTAATTTTGCCTGCATGGGGATATAAGTAGACGGTTGTAATTGGAAGAACCAGAAGGGGAGACAAAGGATTTTAGACTTCAGCCACTTTAGAAATTTTCCTATTCCTGGAAACCAACCCATGGGTAGGCGACAACACAAAGGCTAACAGAAACTCAACCCCAATGATGACCGAAATGGCCCCGGCTACCGACCCATTTAACCACAGGGCCAGGTAAAAACCAAAAATAGAAGCCACTACGCCTAGCACTGATGCTATAAAAAGCATCTTTTTGAGGTCATCGGTTAACAAATAAGCCGTAGCCGGAGGGCCAACCAGAAACGCCACCACCAGAATGGCGCCCACCGATTCAAACGCTGCCACCGTGGTTAAGGAAACCGCGCTCATGAGCAAGTAATACCACACCGAAGTTGAAACCCCAATAGCCACCGCGAAGGCAGGGTCAAAGGACGTCAAATACAGCTGGCGGTAAAAAGCCGTGACAAACGCCACAATCACCAGCAGTACGCCACCCATCAACCACACCGTCCTTGGCCCTAGATTTTGGCCCGCTTTGGTGAGCCAGATGTCCAGGGGTACGTAGGCAATCTCACCATACAACACGCAGTCCTGGTCCAGGTCTACCTTGCCGGCGTACACAGAAATTAGGATGATGCCCAAGGCAAACAGCCACGTAAAGGTTACGCCAATAGATGCATCTGATTGCACCCGTGCTTTTTTGTGCAGAAACTCAATCAAGAAGGTACAGGCCACGCCCAAGGCAGCAGCGCCCAGCAACATGGTCCATACTTCGCGGGTTCCGCTGAACAAGAAAGCCAGCACAATGCCCGGCAGTACAGCATGCGAAATAGCATCACCCACCATAGCCATGCGCCTAAGAATGAGAAAGCAACCCAGCAGGCTACAACAGATGGCCACCAGTGAGGCGGTCAAAATAATCCAGAATGCGTCCAGGTTCATGAGCTTTGCGGAATTTTGGTTTGATGCGGATCGGCGGTAGGGTAGTCTAATAATTCTTCCAGGCGCTTTTCTAGTTCTGGAGTGAGCACGTGCTCAATGGATTCGGCGTCTTCGTGCACGTGGTCAGAGGCTACTTGCAAATATTGGGTTAGGTACAGTTCCCAGAGTCTATGCAGGCGCACCACCCGTTGAGCCTCTTTCTTGCCGGCCTCTGTTAGCGCCCAGCCCTGCTTGCTTTTTTGAGTGAGACCTTGCCGGGATAGGGTTTTCAGCGCCGATTGCATTTTCAAAACCGGCAGTTGCCTGCGTTCTAAGATCTGATTTTTAGAATAGCTGTGCTGGTATTCGCCGGTGGGCTCTCCTAAGTGGAAAAGGGTCTTGAGGATGTTCTCGCGCATCATCTGCCGGCGCACGCGGCGCTGAGACAGATATCTGGCCAGCAGGCCTTTGTTAGGCGCCAGGATGAAGGAGAAAATGGCCAGCATGGACAAAAGCATCACAATCCAGGGGCCCGTAGGCATGGCCGGAGCCGTAAAGGACACGAAGGCGCCGGCGGCACCACAGACAGCACTCATCACGGCGGCAATAACGATCATGGCACCTAGTCTGTCTGTCCAGAAACGGGCCGCGGCGGCTGGGGTAATGAGCATAGCCGACATTAGCACCACGCCTACTGATTGTATACCCACCACCACCGCCAATACGGTAAGCGTGGTCAATAGCAATTCTAGTTTGCGCACCGGCAATCCAATGGTGCGGGCGTAAGCAATGTCAAAGGACAGTAGCTTAAATTCTTTGTACAACAGCACCACGCTCACCAAGAGCAAGACAGCCACGGCACCAAACGTATATAAATCCTGACCTACCAAGGCGGCGGCGCTCCCAAACAGGAATTTATCCAGGCCGCTCTGGTTCTCATTGCCCGAGTGCTGGATGGAAGTGAGCAATAACACGCCAATTCCAAAAAACACAGACAGCACCAGACCAATGGCGGTGTCTTCCTTGATTCTGCTCTTAGAGGTAATCAAATCTATGACTACTAGTGACAACCATCCAGTCAAGAAGGAACCTACCAACAAAACAACTGGATTCTTCTCGCCGGTTAAGATAAAGGCCAGGCAGACTCCCGGCAGCACCGCGTGGGCCACCGCGTCTCCTACCAGGGCGCGTTTTCTGAGCACTGTAAAGCACCCCACCACCGCTGAACTGGCCGCCAACAAAACAGAGCCAATGGTCACAAACCGAACATTGGCATCTTGCATGCTCAGAAATTCCCAGAGGGTATTCATTTCTTGACGGGTTTGGTTTCTCTAATGGGAAAGTTCTTCTTCTGGAGGAGCTCACTAACGTTGCTCAGTTCGGTTAGGCGGCCGCCGTAAGTTTTCTCTAACAGTTCAGGGGTGAGGGTTTCTGAGGTTGGGCCAGAGGCTACCAGGCGCATGTTGAGCAGGAGTACCCAGTCAAAATAGTCTTGTGCACTTTGCAGGTCATGGTGCACTACCACTACGGTTTTTCCGTCTTCGCGCATCTGGCGCAGCAGCTCAATGATGGCAGTCTCGGTGGCAATGTCCACCCCGGCAAAAGGCTCATCCATCAGGTATAAGTCGGCATTTTGAGCCAAGGCCCTAGCCAGAAATACCCGTTGCTGCTGCCCGCCCGAGAGTTGGGAGATTTGCCGGTTGGCGAAGTCCTGCATGCCCACTTTCTCCAATGCTTCCAAGGCTTGGGCTTTTTGCTTGGCACCGGGTCTGCTGAACAATCCCAACTTGCCATAGGTGCCCATCATAGCCACATCCAGGGCAGAGGCCGGAAAATCCCAGTCCACCGACTCGCGCTGCGGAACATAGCTCACCCGCTGGCGCACCTCGTCCATGGACTGGCCAAACAACTGCACGTATCCGCTGTTGAGCGGCAGCAAACCCATAATGGCCTTGATGAGCGTTGATTTTCCCGCTCCGTTTGGCCCAATGATCCCTATCAAGGCCTGTGAAGGAAGGGTCAAATCCACATCCCAAAGCACCGGCTTGCGCTGGTAACTCACCGTGAGGTCATGCACCTCCAGAACCGGGTCATTTACGTGTTGTATCATTTGGTTGGTAGTATCAGGTAGCTGGTAGCCAGACATAAGATTTAAGACACAGGACTTAAGATTTGATGTGTTTAGCTAACCTTCTTTATTTCGTTTTTAGCCTATTTTCCAAAAAACAGACTATAAACGGCATCAGGTATTCTATCAATCATTCACTCATTCAAACTCTCAATTACCGCAAGGCTTTAGAGATTTTCTGGACGTTGGCCTGCACCATGCCTATGTAAGTACCGGCTGGACTATCAGGACTTCCTAAAGCATCTGAGTACAACGTGCCACCTAGTTTTACAGGATGGCCTTTTTGCTTACAGCCTTCCAACACCGCCTCAATGGCTTTCTGCGAAACTGAGGTCTCCACGAAAATGGCTTTCACCTTTCGGTCTACAATGAACTTGACAAGGGAGGAGACATCCTGCAAACCAAACTCAGACACCGTTGAAATACCTTGCAGACCCCTTACCTCAATTTTATAGGCATCGCCAAAATACCCGAAGGCATCATGTGCCGTGATTAAGATGCGCTGCTGGGCCGGGATGGCGGCTATTTCCTTTTCGATCCATTGGTCCAGGCTATCCAGCTGGGCCAGGTAGCGCTGGGTGTTTTGTTGGTATTTCAGGGTGTTGGCACTGTCCAGTTGCTGGAGCTTCTGGGAGAGGTGCTCGGTTACTTGTCGCCAGAGCTGCACGTCAAACCAGATGTGCGGGTCATGACTGTCCTGGAACTCGGGGGGCGTGCGGAGCAGGCTTTCCGGCAATCCTTCGGCGGCGGCCCATACTGTCTTTTGACGCGCCAGCTTCTCCAGGACTTCGCCCATCTTACCTTCTAGGTGCAGGCCGTTGTAGATGATGACATCTGCCTCGCGCAGGGTTTGCAAATCGCCTAAGGCGGCCTTGTACAAGTGCGGGTCCACGCCCGGCCCCATCAAAGCGTCTACCACTGCGGCATCGCCTACAATATTAGCCACCGCATCAGCTAGAATACCGGTGGTGGTGACAATGTATTTCTTGCCCTGCTGGTGTGCTTTGGCGCCGTTGGTGTCTTTGGGATTACAGCCGGCGGCCAACAGAAGCAGGGACAGGCAAAGGACGTAGGTCAGGCGTTTTTTGGCTATTTTCATGGAATCAGCGCGAAAACGCAACTCAAGGGTTAATGACAAAAATCTTCTCCAGCACCTCTGAAGATAAAATCACGGACTTGTTCTTATCTATGCTTATCTCCAGGGAGTTATCATAGGCTATCTTGTCCAAAACTTGCAAGTGGGTGCCAATCTGGATGCCCACTTTGTTCAAGTATTGCAAGAAGGCCGGTTGGGCATCCTGCACACGACATACTACACCCGCCTGGTCTACTTCTAAGGTGCTCAACACCTGCTGCTTGGTCAACCTGAGCTCTCCATCTTCAGAAGGAATGGGATCACCGTGCGGGTCTACCTTGGGGTGGCCCAGGAAGGAGTCCAGACGCTGGATGAGCAGCTCAGACTTGACGTGCTCCATTTGCTCAGCTACGTCATGCACCTCGTCCCAAGTGAAGTTGAGTTTCTGCACCAGAAAAGTCTCCCATAACCGGTGCTTGCGGATGATTTTGAGGGCCACGCGCTGGCCGGTCTCAGTGAGCTGGGCGCCATGGTATTTTTCATACCGCACCAGTTCCTTGAGGTTAAGCTTGCGGAGCATGTCGCTGACGGAGGCTGGCTTGGTTTCCAGCATCTCCGCCAGCGCCGTAGTGCTCACGGCTTGGGCACCGCTGCCAGACAACTTGAAAATGGCTTTAATATAGTTTTCTTCGGCGGTACTGTACATAGTGTTTACCAGCGTATTAAGGCCGAAGCCCACGTAAATCCACTCCCGAAGGCGGCTAAACAGATCAAATCACCCTCCTTAATCTTGCCTTGCTCAAACGCCTCTGAAAAGGCAATGGGAATAGAGGCGGCGGTGGTGTTTCCGTATTTCTGAATGTTGCTCATCACCTTCTCCTCTGGCAAGCCCATCTTCTGCTGGATGAACTGCGTGATGCGCAGGTTGGCCTGGTGCGGCACCAACAAATCAATGTCGGTGGCCTGCAAGCCGTTTTGCGTCAGGGCCTCATTGATGACCTCAGGGAAGCGGGTTACGGCGTGCTTGAAAACCGTACTACCGTTCATGTAAGGATAAATGGTGCCTTCATCAATCATCTCGTGCGTGAGGCGCTGCGGCTTGTTGCTGCTTGGGTCGGTGGCGGCCAATTCCTCAGCAAACTCGCCCTGGGCGTGTAAGTGCGTGGAGAGTATGCCTTTCTCCAAGTTTTCTTCTGGTACTAATACCGCGGCACCGGCACCGTCTCCAAAAATCACAGACACTGCTCTGCCCCGCGTGGTGAAATCCAAGCCTGAGGATTGAATTTCTGAACCTACCACCAACACGTTGTTGTACATGCCGGTCTTGATAAACTGGTCGCCCACAGACAGGGCATATATAAAACCAGAGCACTGGTTTCTCACATCCAGCGCCGGCGTGGTAGTCATGCCTAGCTCGCGCTGCATCAACACGCCCGGTCCCGGAAAGAAATAATCTGGGCTCAGCGTCGCGAAGATGATCAAGTCAATGTCTTTGGCTTCTAAACCAGCGCGCTCCATGGCAATCTGGGCGGCCCGGGTGCCCATGTTGGCGGTGGTGTCCTTACCCGGCTCAAAGTAGCGGCGCTCATGAATCCCGGTTCTCTCCACAATCCAGGCATCTGAGGTGTCCATCAAGCCTTCCAGGTCGGTGTTTTTTACCACTTTCTCTGGCACATAATGGCCAACCCCGGCAATGCGCGAATTTCTTAATTGTTTAGTCATAGCTGTGCAAATATAAACGAGTTATTGAGATAAAAGTTTAGGTGTGTCTAAAAATAAAATTAGATAGCTAATATGCTTGCAATATTCCTTCCATAACTGAAAGGAGTTTTTTCTCTTCCTGCTCCCAGAAGACATTTTTTGGGAGGCCCAAAGGATAGTACGTGTCCTTTACTATTTCCTCTATCTGATTTTCTGACAAGGGGTTCTTGTAATCCAAACTTATTCCAGCCCGGGCGTCTTCTAAAATACCCTGCCACAAAGGATTGGTTTGCGCGATGACCACCAGACCGTTTGCCAAGTATTCATATAGTTTTGTTGGCACACAGTTCATGGTACTAGGATGCGGGCGATACGGCATGAGGGCAATGTGGCTCTTTCTCTCTTGTTCCAGAATCTGGGTATGAGGTACTAAAGCACTACCTCCAATTATTCTCACAAAGGCCAGTTCCTTGATTATGGCTTTCACTTTTTGCAGGAAAGCTTCTTCTGGTGCATAGCCAATGATGGTTAGAGTAGAGCAGGGGACAACCTTGTGAAACTGCTTTGCAAAAGAAATCGCCTCCAGGACGCCGTACAATTCTGAAATGGTGCCAGAATAAAGCAATTGAACAGGCTTCTCATCCTTTAGATTTACTGGAATATCCCTAAAGGAGTTAGTGGCAGGTTCAAGTGCTTTGAATTTGTTTTCAATGACGGTATAGCGGTTCCCTAAAAATGGCAACTCTGAAGCATAAGATGCCTCTGCCAACAGAAAATGGTCTATAGATTTTGAAGCCCTTGTCTCTACGGCTCTGATTACGCTCCCCAACAGATGGCCTAAAAAGGAGCCATACACCTGCTGGGTTTGTAAGTTCAACTGGTAGTTCTCCTGCACGTCATAGACCAATTTACCTCCGTGCTTCTTTTTATACCACCAGGCCATTGTTAAAAGCTCATGAGTGCAGACTATGACTACCTCGGGCTTCAGCTTTTTCAGTAATTTCCAGAACCGCCATTGTGCGGTTAGGCGTTGCCATGAAATTCTTTTAAATCTGAAGATGGGATGGAAGCTGATGGTGCTTGGTTCAGGCAAAGGTGCGTCAAACCCGGCAATGTGCATGTCAACCGCGCCTAGCTTGGTTAAGCTTTGGCCTAGTTTGGCGTACATGCGGGTGTCGTTCACCGGCTTTAGTAAAGAGGCCAGCAGAATTCGTCTTCTGAACATTCGCGTAATTTAATACTTTTGTAATCGATTTCTTTCACACATACCAAATGAACGATTTAAGAGAAATAATTGAGTCTACCTGGGAGAACCGGGAGCTCTTGAAGCAGGGCAACTCACAAGAAGCCATCAGAGCGGTGATTGAACTGTTGGATAAAGGCCAGATTAGAGTAGCCGAGCCAGTTACCGACGGGTGGCAGGTGAACGAGTGGGTGAAGAAGGCCGTCTTGATGTACTTCCCCATCCAGACCATGGAAACCATTGAGGCCGGCCCGTTTGAGTTTCATGATAAGATTCCCTTGAAGCGCAATTTTGCCGAGCAGGGCGTTCGCGTGGTACCTCATGCCTTGGCGCGTTACGGTTCTTATTTGGCCAAAGGCGTGATCTTGATGCCTTCTTATACCAACATTGGCGCTTACGTGGATGAAGGAACCATGGTAGACACCTGGGCTACGGTGGGTTCTTGCGCCCAAGTAGGCAAGCACGTGCACTTGAGCGGTGGCGTGGGCTTAGGCGGCGTTTTAGAGCCAGTACAGGCTGCTCCCGTGATCATTGAAGACGGTGCCTTTATTGGTAGCCGAAGCATCTTGGTAGAAGGATGTCGCATTGGCAAAGAAGCCGTGATTGGCGCCAACGTGTGTATTACCGGCAGCACCAAGATCATTGACGTAACCGGTTCTGAGCCGAAAGAATACAAAGGCTACGTGCCACCTCGCTCTGTAGTAATTCCAGGTTCTTACACCAAGCAGTTCGCGGCGGGTTCTTACCAGGTGCCGTGTGCCTTGATCATTGGCCAACGCAAAGAAAGCACCGATTTGAAGACGTCTTTGAACGATGCCTTGCGCGAAAACGAAGTAGCCGTTTAAGGGCAGTTTTCTAGGAAATAGGTTAAAAACGAAAGAGCGGGCAATTGTCCGCTCTTTCTGGTTTACAGCTCCGCTTTATAGTATAATCCATAATAATTAGCTTTGTATATTCTATTATAAGGGTGTTTTTGGGCTGTTTTCTAGAATATAGCCCAAAAACGGAAACGCTCCAGCTTAAGAAACCTCAGGGCGTCCGGCTAAATCCGCGAGCGGGTGCGGCAAGCACGTGTCAAAGCGCAAATTCTTGCTTGAGAGGACGAAGGGGGGATGCCCAACTATTTATAAGCTTCCATGCTAATTCAAAATGAGGGTATTAAATACATCAGGAGAAGAAGGCAACGCGTCAGAGACAAGGCATTACCTTATCTTTACCTCCATACTCATCTTTATCCTGCTATTTGGGGTTTGTAATCCCGAATTATTGAAAAGCGGATTTGTAATCCGCCTGACGGTAGACTGAGTAGTAAACCATGGTAGAGATTTACAAATCCCCATTTCCCTGTATCCGGATTACAAATCAGGAAGTGTTTAAAGTATAGTTTCGCGGTGCCCGAGAAAGAAGTCCGGAGACTTCCCCTCATCCCAAGTCACAAGTCTCCCGAAATCCTTCGGGATAAATTACGACTCGCGCCATCTATAATAACTATGTAGATAAAAGCCACTCTCCGTTGGGGAGGGGTTGGGGTAGGGCCATCTGAAGCGCCAACCCCCTCATCCTAACCTTCTCCCTCAGGGAGAAGGGACCTGGTCATGCCGTTTTTGGGCTTTTTTCTAGAAAATAGCCCAAAAACGAAAGAGCCGCTCTTCTATAAGAGCGGCTCTTTCGTTTTTAAAAATCAGAAATTACTTTTTAAAGGTATCTGCCACAATCAGGTCTTTGGTGCCGTGGGTGTAGCTGTAGAAGCCTTGTCCAGATTTAACGCCTTTGTGACCAGCCTGTACCATGTTTACCAACAGTGGGCAAGGGGCATATTTCGGGTTCCCGAAACCGTCATGCAACACGCGCAAAATAGAAAGGCATACGTCCAGGCCAATAAAGTCGGCTAGTTGCAAGGGTCCCATGGGGTGGGCCATGCCTAGTTTCATGATGGTGTCAATCTCTTCTACACCGGCTACGCCTTCAAACAAGGAATAGATGGCCTCATTGATCATCGGCATGAGGATGCGGTTGGCCACAAAACCTGGGTAGTCATTGGCTTCAGCCGGAATTTTACCCAACTGCTTAGACAAGTCTAAGATTTGAGTAGTTACAGCATCACTTGTAGAATAACCTCTGATCACCTCTACCAGCTTCATAACCGGCACCGGGTTCATAAAGTGCATGCCAATCACTTTGTCTGGACGCTGGGTCACCGATGCAATCTTAGTAATGGAAATAGAAGAAGTGTTGCTGGCCAGAATACACTCAGGCTTGGTAAAGGCGTCCAGGTTTCTGAAGATATCCAGTTTCAGGTCCACATTTTCTGTGGCGGCTTCTACTACCAGGTCAGCGTTCTGTACGCCGGCCTTCATGTCCGTAAAAGTAGTGATGCGGCCCAGGGTTTCACCTTTTTGGTCTTCAGTAAGGGTGCCTTTGGTTACCATGCGGTCCAGGTTCTTGCCAATGGTGGCCAGGGCGCGGGTTAAAGAATCCTGAGAAATATCAATAAGCGAAACTTGGAAGGAGTTCTGCGCAAAAACGTGGGCAATGCCATTGCCCATAGTGCCAGAACCAATAACGGCTATGTTCATATATGGTGGGTATAGGTAAGAATCTTGTTACAAAACTAAGATTTTTCTACGTGTGCCCAAGTCATTGATTTCCATATGGCCTACATCCGTTTTTTGCCTTAAAAAAAGACAAATTTTAAACATATTATATGCCTATATAAATCTTTTGGAATACTGTTGCGTACAAGCTAAAAATTCCATAAGGAAACATGTCGCGTGTAACCGGTGGAAGGAAACTAAACTAAAACCTAACACAACTAAAACTATGGGAAATCTATTGTATATCATCGCGGTAGTGCTGGTAATCATCTGGCTAATCGGATTCTTAGGATTCGGAGATCAAGTGGGTGGCATCATCCACATCTTGTTAGTAATTGCAGTGATTGCTGTGGTTCTTCGTTTGATACGCCGAGCCTAACGTTCTTACAATTGTTACATAGCGCTGGCTTGCCTAGCGCGTTAACTTGATGCATTATGGGAAATTTGCTGTATATCATTGCCGTCGTTTTGGTGATCCTCTGGCTCATTGGGTTCTTAGGATTTGGCGACTCAGTAGGCGGAATCATTCACGTACTGTTAGTCATTGCCATAGTGATGGTATTGCTAAGACTCATTAGGGGATAGCAGATAACCAAGCATGATAAAAACAAAGGGCGCCCTGTAAGGCGCCCTTTGTTTTTAAGCTATTTTCTGAAAATCAGGCCAAAAACGGCTAGCCTTTAGGCAATAGATTTCTCTTTGTACATTTTAGCTCTTAGTTCTTTGATGTCATTGTCTGTGAGGTATTCATCATAGCCCATGCGCTTGTCAATGATGCCGCTAGGCGTTAACTCAATGATGCGGTTGGCAATGGTGTCCACAAACTGCAAGTCATGAGAGCTAAACAGCAAAGAGCCTTGGAATTCTTTCAAGCCGTTGTTCAAAGCCGTGATAGACTCTAGGTCCAAGTGGTTGGTAGGCTCATCCAGGACCAGCATATTACCGCTTTGCAACATCATTCTAGATAACATACAACGCACTTTCTCGCCCCCAGACAAGACGCTGGCTTTCTTTAATGACTCTTCACCAGAGAACAACATGCGGCCCAAAAATCCTCTAATGAAGCTCTCATCTTTCTCTACTGAAAATTGGCGCAACCAGTCTACCAGGTTCAAATCTGTCTGGAAGAACTCGTTGTTGTCTTTAGGGAAGTAGGCCGTACTGATGGTGGTTCCCCACTTATATTCTCCTTTGTCTGGTGTGGCTTCTCCCATAATGATCCTGAAGAAGGTAGTAGCGGCTAGGTCATTGCGACTGATGACGGCAATCTTATCGTTCTTATCTACCATGAAGGAGACATTCTTAAACAAGATACCATCATCACTGCTAGCCGTCATGTCGTCCACCTGCAACAATTGGTTACCCGCTTCGCGCTCTTGCTTGAACTGGATGTATGGATACTTGCGGCTAGAAGGTTGAATGTCCTCCAGGGTTAGTTTCTCCAATAACTTAGCACGAGACGTGGCCTGCTTAGACTTGGAAGCGTTGGCGCTAAAGCGGGCAATGAAGGCCTGCAATTCTTTGCGTTTATCTTCTGTCTTGCGGTTGGCATCTGTGCGTTGCTTAGAAGCCAGCTGGCTGGACTCATACCAGAAGGAGTAGTTACCGGCGTATAATTTAATCTTACCGTAGTCAATGTCTGCCACGTGCGTACACACGGCATCCAAGAAGTGACGGTCGTGACTTACGACTATCACGGTGTTCTGGAAGTTGTCCAGGAAGTTTTCTAGCCACATGATAGACTCGGCGTCCAAGTGGTTGGTAGGCTCATCCAGCAACAGAATGTCTGGGTTACCGAACAAGGCCTGCGCCAGGAGCACGCGTATCTTCTCATTACCACCCAGGTCTTTCATGAGTGTGTAATGCATGTCTGGCTGAATGCCCAGACCGCTCAAGAGTTCACCTGCCTCATATTCGGCGTTCCAGCCTTCCATGTCGGCAAAGTCGGCTTCCAGTTCAGAGGCCCTGATACCGTCCTCTTCGGTGAAGTCTTCTTTCGCATAAATGGCATCCTTCTCGTTCATGATTTCATACAGGCGCTTGTGGCCCATGATCACGGTCTGCAACACCGGAAAATCATCATACTCATAGTGGTTCTGCTTTAGAACCGCCAAACGCATTTTAGAAGGAATGTCTACAGTGCCAGTGTTGGGATCAATCTCGCCAGAAAGGATTTTCAAGAAAGTGGACTTGCCGGCACCGTTGGCTCCAATTAGGCCGTAGCAGTTGCCCGGAGTGAATTTTATAGTAACGTCTTCAAAAAGAGTGCGCTTGCCGTATCTAAGACTAACGTTTGAGGTACTAATCATGCTATGTCTGTGTGCTTATATAGGATATGGGTGGCAAAATTACCAAAAGAAACCGGAATGACCGGCATTGCTCTCTCTTTTAAAGAGAAAGGTCTTTTTTACAGACAATCAATTGTTTAAATCAGTTCAGGGGAAAATGACCTAGTAGAGAACTAGCGGCAAGAGAGCGCTTAGTCCTTAAATTTTACCCAATAGCACAACAAGCACCTTTGGTATTAAGTATATGGTTCATCATATCTATAATACTTCTTGAAGAGGCAAACGGCACCTTCACCTAAACTAAGAACCAACCAAAATAAAACTAAGACATGGAACAACGTGGTACAACGGTGCAAAAAACCGGCACATATTATGGCTTCTTGACGGGGCTTGCCGCCATAGTGTATATTATCTTGATTAAGGTAATTGGGCAGATAGAAAATGTAGGCCTTCACTTTCTGGTGGGGGTGATTTTAGTGATAGGCGTAGTGCTGGCCATTAAACATCATAAGGCCGTCAAGCATGGCCACATCAATTACTTAGAAGGAATTGGCGTAGGGTTTTTGGTAGGCCTGGTAGCCGCCTTGATCTACACCATTTTCCATGTAATTTCTAATTTTGCCTTTGACAGCGCCTTCTCCTATCCATATATGGCAGACAATACCTACGGCGAACAACAAGGCATTTGGATTGTAGCGTTTATCTGGCTTTTGCTAGGGGTGGTGATCGGGGCCTTTGTAGGGTACATAGCCATGCAATTCTTTAAGAGACCAGACCACAAATTGTCAGACTCCTAAGATGCTATCCTGCCAAAGAGAAGCCCGTTCTACTAAGAGCGGGCTTTTTTTGTGTTTTACAGTGCCATAACCCAGGTTATTATACAACTAAAATTGAAAGATTAGTAGGGGTAAAGCCATGTGTGAGGTTCTTGATATGGTAGAATATAAACGAATTGTGTGCCGCTAAAGAATACTGTATACCTATTATTGAATATAAAAGCCTGATTACTAGAGGTGATATAGTGCTTGATAGACTGTTTGTAGTAAAATTATACTAGAAATAAGGATAGGAAGGAGAAGATATTAGTACAAATAGTGCAATCACAAAATTGTAAAATTCCTATAACTTTGATGAGTGGGTGGCGTTAAAGGATATATAAACAAACTGCAAGTTTTGTTTTCTCCAGTCTCTAACCTAAGCGTCAAATATCATGAAAAAGTTATTACTATCTGCCTTGTTTGTAGGAGCAATGTTTACTGCTCAGGCACAAACCAATTTAACCAGTACTGCTGCCACTACCAGAGCGGTACTTTCTATGACTGCCACTGAGATGGCCCGTCAAATGTATAATGACCTTAAATTGAACGAAGGCCAGTACATCAAAATCAAAGCCCTCAACCAAACCAGAATTGACCGCTACTCAGAAGTGGAGCGTATGTACTCCAATGACCAGCAGATGCGCGAAGCCAAGATAAAGGAGATTGATTCCCAATTGGATGAGGAGTTTGCTTCTATCTTGTCTCCAGAGCAGTTTACTGCCTATATTGAGATGGGCAGACGCCCCTCAGGCGCTGCTCCAGTCGAAGGAGCCACCAATTCAGGTGGACCAGTAGGCACTGCAGAAGTAAGCACTTCTACCACGTCTTCTACTAGCTCCAATGCTGGCACTGGTATTTATACAGACTCTACCACCAAAGGCAATGTCACCAAATACAAAAAAGGCGACATGGAGCAGAAAATGAAGCCAGGTGAGCAAAAAATAAAAGAAGGCGACCGTAAAGTGAAATCTGAAGAAGGCAAACTGAAGATTGAAGACGGTGACAACAAAACCAAGATTGAAGATGACAAAATGAAAATGGAGTCAGCTTCTGGTGAGATGAAGATTAAAGACGGGGTTGAAAAGCTGAAGACAGACTCTGTGCGCTATAAGTCATCTGCCAATGAAACCAAAATCAAGACAGCAGACGGTAAAACTAAGATTGAGCCGAACAAAATAAAGACTAAGACAGAAACTACTAAAAAGAAAGTGAAAAACTAACATTTGACGCTTGCCTAGAAAGCCGCTCTACTTGGAGCGGCCTTCTTTTTGCCCAAACATTAGTAGGCGTCATGCACCATGATCTCACGCACTTTGCCCAAGGCGTCAAAACGCACGGTAAGGGCTTTTTGATCTTTGCCTGCCATAGAGGCGTCCTTGCACTTAGGCCCAGGGGTAATGTAGTAGATGTATATTTTCTGACTGCGCTCCAACAGTTCCTCAGCGTCTGGTTTGCCAAACAATCCCCGTATCACATACTCTTTTCTGGTAAGTAGCTTCATCCTGAAATCTTCTACCTGTGGGGCTAGTTTCATGCGCTCTCCCTTACACCCGTTCAAGTCGTTTTTCCAGGTCTTGTCATCAAAATTAAATTCCTCTGCGCTAGAGGAACAGGCCGCCAAACTTAACGAGAAAAAAATCGCTATAAGTAATTGTTGGACAGTGCGTACCGTGATAGGGGCTCTCATAGAATCAGTAAGATTTTCAGTGTAAAACATTTTAGGACCAAGCCACTGGTAATGAAAGAAAACCGGTTTATCTTTGACCAAACGGAACAAAAGTAGGAAGCTAATTCGTTATAAAGTCGAAATTTGGAAAGAATTTAGATATGAATAGAATAATTCTTGCACTTGCGTCCCTGTCAATTTTGTCTTTCGTTTCTCCAGCTACCAGTGATCCTTCTAAGTATAGAAGCGTTCCTTCAGTAGCCACTCTGGCAGACGCCGCCCTGGTGTCTGATACAAAGAAAGGCAGCTCCATAGATAAGATTTTAGAAGACCTATATGATGATGCTGACTTGAAGAAGGCTGACCTTAGCTATGATGTTTTCAAGAGAGCGGCAGTAGGGTACTTTAATTTGAAGGACCTGGGCAAGTTGAATAAAAACAAAAACCTTTTGACCGTGATTGACTTCAATAAGCCTAGCCGCGAGAAGCGCCTATGGATTATTGACATGGACAAGAAGAAGGTTCTTTACCATAGCCTGGTAGCCCATGGCAGAGGTTCTGGAGATGACAGAGCTGTTAAGTTCTCTAATATTGAGAATTCGCACATGAGCAGCTTAGGTTTCTATGTAACTAAAAACACCTACACCGGCAAACATGGTCTTTCTTTGAAGATGGAGGGGGTTGACAGAAATTACAATACCAATGCCTACCAGCGGGCCATTGTGGTGCATGGAGCAGATTATGTGAGTGAGGCTTTTGTAAAGCAGCATGGTAGATTAGGCAGAAGCCACGGTTGCCCTGCCTTGCCTACAGACATTAACGCCAAGGTGGTCCAATTAATCAAAGATGGCACCTGCCTGTATATTGATGCCGCCCAAGCCAACTACCAGTCAGCTTACTTAAACCCAGACAACGCCATCAAGAGCTTTGAGTCTCAAATCATGAAAAGACAAGCAGAGATGCTAAGTAGATAAGAATAGCCACGCAAGGGCAAAAAAGAAGAGGCCGATTCAGTAATGAATCGGCCTCTTCTTTTTTATAAGGTAATAGATGTTTCTACGCGTGGTCTCTGGTGGCTTTTACCAGGCTAATGCCGGTAAAGAAGAAAATTAAGCCAACCACAAACGGCACCGCCGCAGAAAACTGGTTGACAGAGATATTTCCTACAGATCCTCCGCCCGCTAAAAAGGCATAAGCACCCCAAATCACGCCAACAATCCCTAGGATTGTCAAGATTGCGCCGAAAGTTCTTTTCAGGTTCATAGTTTCTTTGTTTAGTGAGAAGAAGCATGAATACTGCTTCTTTGGCTTCTTACGTATGTGCAATATAAATGATATAGAAAGTGAGCTATATCTGCAAAATATTTTGGTCAGAAGGCTTGCGGTAAATACGTAACCAACCTACAGAAAAGCCGTTCATTTTAAAAGTCGCATATTTCTGTTAGAATCACTAAGAATTCTAGTTAGACGTACCGACTTGAAAAGTTTATAAAATGAAAACCCCCTTGCGTTTCATCATAGGCATTTTGATTGCCGCCTTTTCCTTGGTTACCTATTGGTGCAATAGAGAATACAACCCTGTGACCGGTGAGACCCAGCACATAGACATGACCACAGAACAAGAGATTGCTCTTGGCTTGCAGGCCGCCCCAGAAATGGCGGCCCAATACGGTGGTTTGCACGGGGACCGTGAGGCAGCTGCCAGGATAAAGGAAATAGGGCAGCGTATTGTACAAAGCACCAAAGCCAAAGAGACGCCTTATCAGTTTGACTTTCATTTATTGGCAGATGAAAACACCATCAATGCGTTTGCCTTACCAGGCGGTCAGATTTTCATTACTGCAGGGCTTCTAAAGCAATTAAGCTCCGAAGGCCAGGTGGCAGGCGTATTAGGACATGAGATAGGTCATGTGGTTGCCAGGCATTCAGCTGAGCAGATGGCCAAATCTAAGTTGACGCAAGGACTTTCTGGCGCCGCAGCCATTGCCACTTATGACCCTAACAACCCTTCTAGCGCCAGTGGTGCGGCTGCGGCGGCCATGATTGGTAAGCTAATGAACCTGCGCTACGGACGTGAAGATGAGTTGGAGTCTGACCAGTTGGCGGTCAATTTTACGGCGCAGGCAGGGTATGATCCCAGGGCTATGATAGCCGTTATGCAGGTACTGTCTCAAGGAAGCGGCGGCAACAGAGGGCCAGAGTTCTTTCAAACCCACCCCAACCCAGAGAACCGCGTGGCTAGAATTGAGCAAGCCATAGCAGAACAGTTTAGCAACGGAGTGCCCTCAGGGCTTATTCAGTAAAAATATTTGTCGTTTTTGGCCTTGTTTCTGGAAAATAGACCAAAAACGAATTGACTCATATGTACTGCCATACTTAAAATGAAGAAAATATTATTTGTCGTCAACCCCATTTCTGGGGATATTGATAAGCTAGACATTGAAGAGAACTTGCGCACTTTTTGCCTGCAGCAAGAGATTACCGCCGAATTCTACAAGACGTCTGGGGAGCAGGATGAGGAGAAGTTAAAGGCCAAGATCCAGGCATTCCAGCCAGAGACGGTGGTGGCCGTGGGCGGCGATGGCACGGTTAGCTTGGTGGCTAAGCAAATCATCAAAACAGACGTGTCTTTGGGTATTATACCGCAAGGCTCTGGCAACGGCTTGTCTAAGGACCTGGACATTCCGCAGACCTTTGATGAGGCCATGCAGGTATTGGTAGAGAACAGGGTGAAAGCCATTGACACCTTAGACGTAAATGGGCAGATTTCCATCCATATCTGTGACATGGGGTTCAATGCCTTGGTGGTAAAGCGCTTTGATGAAGGCGAAACCCGGGGGCCAGGGGCGTATGCCTGGATAGCCATGCAGGAGTTCATGGGCTACACCACCAAGCGCTACACCATCAAATCAAAAGGGAAAGTCCTCTTTGACGGTGATGCCTTTATGGTTACCGTAACCAATGCCAAAGCGTTTGGGAGCAATGCTGCCATTAACCCCAATGGCATCATCAATGACGGATCCTTTGAAGTGTGCGTGATGGAGCCCTTTCCTAAAACCTCTAGCCTGGGAATCCTTTATCGCTTGTATACAGACTCTATTGATGATTCTGTGTACACGCAACGCTACAGTTGCCAGGAAGCCGTGATTGAAAACCATGACGAGGCGCAGGTACAGATAGACGGCGAGCCGATTGAGACAGTCAAAACGCTGTCTATCACCGTGCAGCCCAGAACCTTAAAGGTGTTGTTGCCTAGGCTCCCTGAACAACCAGAGGCTTAGCTTTGTAAATACATTTCTGGAAGGCTAGGATGGGCACCTCGTCATCTGTTAAGGACGGTTCCAGGACTCTTAGCCATACTTCACCGTTCTGATATTGGTCAAGCACCATAAAGCCTTTGTTCTCATGGGTAAATGTGGCGCGTCCGCCTTTGGCTACAAAGTTGGTTTTGCTGCCAGCTCCGCTAACGGCAAAATGGCTGCCTTTCACTTGAAAATACTGTAGGTTGTGGTCATGGCCTGCCACGTAAAAACTGCCGGGGTATTTGTGTAAGACTTTCAAAAACTTTTTCTTGAATCTTCTAAAAGGAGGATAGGACATGTCTTCGGCGGCGCCCACGTACTTGCGGTATAATTGATAGAGCGTACCTGAGATTGGCAAAGGAATCATGGCTCGCTTGTGCACAAACGTCAACGGAAACAACTGCTGCTTCACCGTAAAATTACCACCGTGCAAGGCGTTGCTGTATAAGGGATGATGACCGGCTATCACCACCATGCGGTGTTGGTTGGCGGCCAGGATTTCCTCCATTTGCTTATAAAAGTCGCTGGGCAGCTCAAGTGAACAGCCAAACTTGCTCCCTAATGGTCTAAAGCCCCGCTGCACCCACCACTGTGAATTGATGACCACCAGAAGCAGGTGCTCATTAAGTTCTCTGGTGACGGGTCCCAAGCACCCGTCCTTGGGTAGGTACGCTTCCTGGTCATTTAAATACTCCGTCACAAATTTTTGCTGCCGTAGCAAGTAGGAGTGGCCGTTCTTTCTGCCTTTGTTCCAGTCATGATTACCTCCTAGGTAAATGACCCGGGTGGGGTATTTAGCCAAAAGGGAAAGCTGGTCCGTCAACTTTTTAACGGCTTGTGCGTGGCGGTGGTGCTCTTGGGGTGGTAGGCCCACAGGATAAATGTTGTCCCCTAAGAAAACGGCAGTGCTGGCATGCTCTTTCACCTCCTTCAACCAAACCTCCAGCGTTTTAAGGACCGGGTCCTCTTGCGGCGTACCTGCATTGCCAATATCACCTACCAAGGCAATAGAGTGGATTTTCTCTTGTGCTGGGGGTGGTTGTTGAGTGCGCCAGCCAATATCTGCTAAAGTGTAGAATGGTTTTTTCCGGTACTTGCGCTCCCGTATAAAGGTCCATAGCAACCAAACCACAAAAGCCGTCACTAAAAAATATACTAGGTATTGGAGCATGGTGCTGGGCAGGGGAATATCTTACACAGTGTACTTGCAAGGGCTTTTAAAAGTTGGGCGGCAGGAGCTGTTTAAAATGCCCATTCAGTTTAACCCGCTCTTTTAGCTGCTCTGTTTCAAGGACAATGGGAACTATGACGGAGAGGTGGGCAAGAATCATCTCAAAGCGCTCTTGCTCTGTAGGGCAGATAAGTAGTTGGTACTCTTGCTCTATGGACATGCCAATGTGGTGGGCAATGTCAAAGGCTTTAAAATCCTTGGCCAGCGTGAGCATAAGTGACTGAATACCCAGGGCGTGGTACAATTTTTTAAGAAGCTCTTCAATTTTCTGGCGCTCAAGGGGCGCATCTTCTAAATGTAAGGGAACTTCCTCCACTTCGCCGCCGGCGTATAAGCGGCCGGGCATCTGTTTATGAAAGTGCTTAATCTTGAAAATACCCATGCCTCTGGTTTTGATGTCCATCTCGCCGCCCGGGTATTTTTTTTCAATGCTGAGGATTTTGATCTCAGTGCCGTATTCTGCCACGCCTTTCTCAAGGTACACGGGTATGCCAAAGGTGCTGTCATTGGCCTGGCACTCAGAGACCAGTTGGCGGTACCGGTGCTCAAAGATGTGCAGGTTCAATTTCTCACCCGGAAAGACCACGATGTTCAACGGAAACATAGGAAGAAATCTGCTCATGGCTGACTATTGAAGGTTTCTACGGTGGACTAATTTAGCAAGACGCCCTGCAAGCTCACACTAATTCTTTATTTTTGTCTATAAACCTATAGCGGAAACGCAATTTGGCGTACAGGTACCATGGCCAAAAACCAAAGCTCTTCTTCTTTTACGTGGGCAGACGCCCGGCGGCTTTTCTTTAAGTTGTGTATTACGCTGTTTCTGGTGTCTGTGCTGTGGGTGCTGGCCTATAGATGGATTGATCCGCCGGTGACCTTGCACATGCTCTCTAAGCGCTCTGAGCCCAGCCCCAAAAACCAAAAGACCGAGCAAATCCAGTACAAGTTTGTGGAACTGGAGGAAATGTCCATGCAATTACCGTTGGCCGTCATAGCCTCTGAGGACCAACTCTACCTCACGCACAGCGGCTTTGACTTTAAGGCCATCAGAAAGGCGTTTGAAACCAACATCTCCAGCAAGAAAACCGTGGGCGGCAGCACCATTAGTCAGCAGGTGGCCAAGAATGTGTTTCTTTGGCACGGACGAAGCTACCTGCGCAAGGCCGTGGAGATGTACTTTACCTTTTTAATTGAAGTACTTTGGGGCAAGGAGCGCATCATGGAAGTGTATTTAAACATAGCCGAAATGGGGGACCACGTCTTTGGCGTGCATGCTGCTTGTCAAAAGTTCTACAATACCACGCCAGACAAAGTAGGCCGGCAACAGGCAGCGCTCATTGCAGCCTCATTGCCTAATCCCATCAAATACTCGGTGGCAGACCCAAACGGGTATATGCTACGCAACCGGCGCCGCATAGTGCGCAACATGGGTCGGTTGGGAGGAACAGAATACGTTAAAAATTGGCTGCAATGGAAAAAATAACACGCGTTCCCTTTTTGATATTCTGGACAGGGCTAACTTTATGTTTTGGCCTGAGCTTCTGTGCCCCTAAAATGCCGGCTACCTCTGCGGTGCAACCAGAAATCAACCGCATCATGGATGAACAAAGCCAAGCCTGGAACCGAGGAGATTTAGAAGGCTTCATGGCGCACTATTGGCAATCTGACTCACTGGTCTTCATTGGCAAAAGCGGTCCCACCTACGGCTGGCAGAAAACCCTGGAGAACTATCAGAAAGGTTATCCCAACAAGGAGGCCATGGGGCAACTCCAGTTTACGCTACTTAAGACAGAGGTGATTAGCCATGACGCCCTCTTTGTAGTGGGCAAATGGCACCTTACCAGAACCATCGGCGACGTAGGCGGCCATTTTTCCCTGGTCTTCAGAAAAATCAACGGCCAATGGAAAATCGTAGCTGATCACTCCTCTTAAAAGAACTACGAATTACGATTTTTCTCCCTGGCTTCTAACATCTTTCACTCTTTCACTCATTCACTCATTCTCTCAATCATTCAATCACTCAATATTTTGTCATCCTGAAAGGATCTTGGTGGCAAGCTAGCCAGGCAATGGCTAAATGCATAAAACCGTTTTTGGCCTATTTTTCAGAAATCTGGCTAAAAACGGTTTTCTGCATTTCTTTGCTTCAAGCTGACCTATTGAAGCTAACCTGGCAGGTTGGTTTCAATTTGCGTGGTTAGAGGTCAAAAAGAGAGCAGGTTTCTATTTGCAAACTTGCTTCCTTAAAACCTACAATTGTGGGGAGCCTGTGAGGGTGGTTTAAAACAATACATCGTTTTTAGCCTGAATTCCTTAAAACAGACCAAAAACGACGTTTACCATTCCTAATTCCTAATTCCTACTCCCCCTGGTGTCTTTGCTGATGGGAGCGGGGGGTTGCGTAGTGGTGGTACCAGGGGCGTCACTGGTATCAATGTCTTTCTGCTCTTCTACTTTCTGTACCTCTTCCTGGTAGATGAGGCCTGTTTCTGCGGCGTGTTGGGCAGCGGTGGCTGTGTCTTTGACTAGAATCATATCTACCGTGCCTTTCAATTCCTCGGTGATTACGTTCACAATCTCTGCGCGGTCTGGCAATTCTACGTCACGTATGTACACGCAAATGATCCTTCCGGGGAATTCCTTGATCACTTCTTTATAGATGGGCGCGTCCTGCTGGCCGCTGTCACCAATCAATACAAAATTCAAGTGCGGGTAGGTGAGCAGGATGTTCTGGATTTCTTTGAATTTGTGGCTCATGTGGTCACTGCCAAAGAACTTGTTCTGCATCAGGCCAAAGTCACGCAACAACAAGGGTCCCGCGGGTATGTCATTGATGTCCAGAAAATCATGGAGCAGGTCATACATGTTCCAGGGGCTGCTGCTCACATAAAAGAAGGGGTTGTTGCGCTTTCCGTTTCTGCCCAGTTGCAAGGACCTGTAAAACGCAGACACGCCAGCAAAAGGAAGCCGGGAGCGGGCATTGTTCAGGAAGACGTGCTTGGACATCATCAGCACGTCTGTGGCTGAGGTAAGGACAATGGTGTCATCAATGTCTGAGATGACGCCGTACTCAGCGTCTGGCGGCGGTACCAGCACGTGGGCCTTCGCCTTGACGCCGGGCTCAAAAGAAGAGATGTCTGCAGCGTGCAGTTCCACTTCCATTTCGTGCCAGATATCCTCTAGTTCCAGCGGCGTAGAAGGTTCAATGTTTAAGACAAAGTAGCCTTCGCGGTCTGTGGAGATGGTATGCTCCTGCTCCTGAAAATTCACTTTGATGGTGGCGTCGCGCACCTCGTCACTCTCAAACCGACGGTACATGTTTTCCAGGTTCTTCCAGAGGGAGTCATTGTCTGCCGCCGAGGTGACGCCTTTGTTGGCCAACACGCGCCCTTTCAGGTACAAGCGGTTTACTGTGCCATAGCTTCTGTAAGGGACAATGTGCAAGGGTTTGTACAGATTTAAGCTGTTGCGCAGGCGCTGCATCATCAGGTCCAGAGAATCATCTGTTTTCTCTAAGTAACTACTAAGCTTTTTTTTCCAGTCTTGCATAGAGAGAGGCGTCATTATACGGTTGTAAGAAATACGGAGTAGGGCGGAGGAAGGATATTTTGACAATACGTCTGCATCAAGCTAGCTTCGTTTTTGGCCTGTTTTCCAGCTATCAGGCCAAAAACGAAGGGCAGGACTTACAACAAACCTAAGTCTTGCTTAAACTGATTGTAATTGGCTTTAGACTGCGGCGTGGTACTGCAACCCGCCTCCTGGGCCCGGGCCTGAATCTCTGCAATGCGGTTGTCTGGGTTGGGGTGGGTACTAATGAACTCGGGTACGTTGCCGGCCTGCGCCAGGGACTGCATCTTCTGGAAGAAACCGGCAGCGCCGTCACAGGCATAGTACTTAGTGGCTGCCAGGTATTTCACAGAATAGTCATCTGACTCGCGCTCATAATCCCGGCTGAACTTTAACCCCGCCAAACGTCCTGCCAACTGACCGGCAATCTGTTGCATCTCACCAGAACCTTCGTTTAAAATCAAAGAAAGTAGAAAGTTGATGCCATATTGTTTTTGCAGTTGCTTAACGGTATGGCGCTGGTCTGCGTGGGCAATCTCGTGGCCCAATACGCCGGCTAATTGGTCTTCGGTGTCCAGGTATTTAATGAGCCCCGTAAACACATAAATGTGACCCCCCGGCGTAGCGAAGGCGTTTAAGTTCTCTGGATCATTGATGATTTTTACGTCCCAGGCAAACTCGTCTTTATAGCTTACCGCACCAGATTCTAACAGCCTGGACACCATCTTATCTAAATGCGTGTACGCTCTTCTTACGCCGGCATTTGATGAATTGCGATCTAGCAGCTGCCCGTTGGCGCGGTAGGTAGAATCAATCTCACGGGACACCTGCGCGCCCAACTTTACGTCATTGTCAATGCCAAAGATGACGCGGTCGCCGTTTTTGTCTGATGAGCAACTGGCCACCAATAAGGAACCAGAGAGAAGACAGAAAGATGCAAGACGAAGAAAATTCTGGCGCATGATACTAGATTTTTATAGGATAGGATATAGGTTGTGCCCTATGTACGCAAAGAGGCCAAGAAAGATAAAGCATCCTGTTTCTGCCTGTTAGGAAGAGTGTCTCATTTTTGGGGTGTTTTCCAGAAAGCAGGCCAAAAACAATAGCCATAACTTTTACCGCCTAAGGTAGTTTAAGAGGTGACATTCTACTCCATTGCTATGACCAACTCCATGACTCCGGGTGCTTTGTATGCTGACGTGGCGGCTTCTGCCCAGCAGGCTGGCCTGCGCTATCTGCCAGACACCAAGGCCGGCATCTCTAGAAAAGTAAAGGGCAAGAAAACCGAGTTTTATTCTGCCAAAGGCGAGAAAATTACCGACGAGAAAACCCTGGCGCGAATACAGAAGCTGGTGATTCCGCCGGCCTGGACAGACGTCTGGATTTCGCCTTCGCCTAACGGGCACATCCAAGCCACGGGCCGGGACGCCAAAGGCCGCAAGCAGTACGTCTATCATCCAGAGTGGCAGCATTCCAGAAGCGTGAACAAGTTTGGCCGCATGATGGCCTTTGCCAAAGCATTGCCGGGTATTAGAGAGCAAGTAAAGAAAGACCTGCGCCTAAAGAAACTTGAAAAGCGTAAGATTCTGGCCGTGGTGGTAGAACTGCTGGACAACTCCTTCATCAGGATAGGGAACAAAACCTACGCCAAGGAAAACAAAAGCTTTGGGCTAACCACCTTGCGCGACCGGCACGCTACCATTAAAGGCGATAATCTAAAGCTGGAGTTTGTGGGTAAGAAAGGCATTAAGCATGAGATCAGCATTAAAGACCGCCGTCTAGCCCGCCTGGTCAAGCAGTGCCAGGACATACCGGGCCATGACTTGTTCCAGTACTATGACGAGGATGGCAACCGGCAGACCCTGGAATCTGGCGATGTCAACGAATACCTTAGGTCCTTGAGCGCAGAAGAGTTCACGGCCAAGGATTTCAGGACTTGGGGCGGCACCGTCACCATGGTAGAGTGCTTGGAGACCGTCATAGACCAACACCCCGAAATTGAAAAGGAGACCTCTGTGAAGGAGGCCGTCAAAATGGTGGCCAAGGAATTGGGCAACACGCCCACTGTCTGCAGCAAATACTACATCCATCCAGAAGTGGTCAACTTGTTCAAGCAAGACAAGCTGATTGATTATTTGCGCAAGCACAATGCTAAAAAGAAGAAAGAGAATCCTTATCTTACCCGTACCGAAGAGTTTGTCATGAAGATGCTCAAAGCAGTACAGTAGTGTCAGATTCTTTGGTGTCGTTTTTGGCTTGTTTTCTGTAAAACAGGTCAAAAACGCATTTGCACCACCTCCCCCATACTATTGCCTTTTTAAAAAGTACGGGTATGCCTCTGGTTGAAAATGAACGCCTTGCCTTAACGCCGCTCTCCAAAGAGCAGCTGCACTTGTATCTTTTAAACGATGGTTCCTTAGAAAGGCAACTGGGCGTGGGCTACTCACCCAAAGACATTAATCAAGACTTGCAAGACGGCCTGCAGCGTCATTTTTTGCCCCTGGTAGAAAAACACCCAGAAGATTTTTTCTACTACACGCTTTGGTCCATCGTCCTGAAGCTAGAGAACGTATTGGTGGGAGACATCTGCTTTAAAGGCGCCCCCGACGAAGAAGGCCAGGTTGAAATAGGGTATGGTACCTATGACCGCTACCAGAACAAAGGCATTATGAGTGAGGCCGTCCAACTTTTATTATCCTGGTGCCAAAGCCGCCCAGACATAAAAGCCGTCCTGGCAGAAACCGAAACCGGTAACACCGCCTCAGAAAAAATCCTGATAAAAAACGCCTTCACCCGCTACCATCACGGCCGCGACAACAGCTGGTGGAAGTTTTTAATTAGGAATTAGGAATTAGGAATTAGGAATTAGGAATTAGGAATTAGGAATTAGGCTCATTTTAGCCGTCAACTTTTCTAAGCACTCACTCAATAGCTAAATCTTTCAATCACTCATTAATTTGTCATCCTAGAAGTGACACATCCCGGGCTTGTGCCGTGAGATCTTGTGGGTTAACTAGTCAGGTACATGCTAAGCGCGAATCAAAAATTTTTGGCGTGTTTAACGGAAAACAGGCCAAAAACGCTTTCTCTTTTCCCTGCTTCAAGCTTGCAGCTTGGAGCTACTCATTCAGGCAAGTTTTCAACTTGCGTCTCTTGCTTTTGGGTTAACGCAAGTTTTTAAACTTGCTCCATTATACCCACAAGCTGAAGGCTGGCGGGAGAGATCTGTCGTTTTTGGCCTAATTCCCAGAAGACAGGCCAAAAACACTTTATCCTCTTTTGCTTCAAACCACAAGCTTGCGGTAGAGAGTTGTAGAATTTTTATACTTAAAGACCTGCCAAAAATACCCCAGCTATTAATTCTTAATTACTAATTATTAATTACTTAAAGCCCCTCGCGGTCAAAGGCATGGATGGAGACGTCTCTGGTTTTTTTGACCTTGGTTTCTTTGCCGCCTTCTACCTCAATGCCTATGCGGGTGTCATAGACCCTGGTTTTCTTGCTGGGGCCCTTCACCAAAGACTCGTCTTTCACTTCATCTTCGGCTACGCCGCCATAGATGTTGACCAAGATGCCTTTGTTGGCTTTGCCGATAAGGGTAAATTCATCTTTACCACCCAGGCCGTGTAAGGTGATGCTTTTGGTTTCTTCCGGAAGGAAAGTGCGCTCATAAGTAAGCACAGGCTTTTTGGTGTCCTCTGCAGGAACTTGGTAGACTTTTACGTTGGTGCGGCCGTCTTCCAGGCGTTCCACTACAAACTTTTCTTCCTGGTCCGTGCCGGGTACCAGTACGTGTTGGGCGTAGTGCGCGTATAGTTGTTGGGCAATCTGAGGCAGCTGGTCTCTTCTGGTTTTGAGTTTGGCGGCAATCTCCTGGCCTGTTAAGGTATAGACTGTCTTAGGGAAGGCAGTGACGGCCTTGTCAATGTCAGCGTCTGACAAGAGGTTTTGCAGTTGTTGAGCCTGGGCTTGCCATTGTTCCAGGGTTACTTCATTCAGGCATTGGTTGTCAATGAAATGGGCGTTCTGCAAATAGCCGGTAACAGAGTTGACGGTTGGCTTAAACGTCTTCATTTTGCTAAGGGGCGCCCAGCTTCTGCTGGCCAGCCAAGGCACAATACCGTCATTAAATTTAAAGAAGGCTTGGTCACGGTCTTTGGGTACGGGGGCGTAGGTGGTTTTGCCCTCTTTTTCATACACGGCCCATTGCCACTGGCCTTGGTGACGGTCCCAGTCGCCAATGAGAACATCAAATAAGCGGGCTTTGGCAAAAGCTTTCTGATCTGGCAGATGGCCGTGCTCGGTGAATCGTTTTTCCAGGAAGTCTTCAGAGTCCACTAAATCCTTGGCCTTCCCGAAGTACTGGGTCAGGGATTCTTCGCCGTCAAACTTTTCTTCCAGCAAGAAGACGCGGTCCCTAAAATCAGGGGTGTTTTCGCCTAGGCCTTTCACGCCTTTGGGTATGTACACGTAGCGCGGGTGGCTATGCGGAATCTTCGCTTTTATGGACAAGGCAGAAACCACCGCGGCGCCGTAGGGGAGGCCCGCTGAGGTCTGGTCTCTGAGAATATTGGTGAGAAACGTTTTACGCAGGCCCGGCGGCAACACTTCTGTGGGGTTTTTGTCTACTGAACGCAGCGCAAACTTTTTCCCTTCTTTGTCTAAAAGGGTAAGGCTGGTAGTTTGAAATCCGCCGCCTCTCTCATCTGCCTTGAGCCCGCCGTACATATTGTCTAAGTCTAAAACAGGCAGTGTGACAGGTTGGGCCCAAACCTTGCGGTAATGAGTTCCCCACCATAGACGGTGCCACCAGCCTTTGTCATATTGTTTACCGGCTACCACCAGGGCAGAGTCCCATTTGGCCCCTGGTTGCGTGACCACGTCACCCACCAGCGCCGTTTCCTGAAAATAGTTTTTCTTGGCACAGCCCATCATGAGCAGTCCCGCTACAAAAAAAGAAAGTAGGTATTTATGCATTCTAATAATATTCGCCAATGACTATACTTTTAGCTGAGGGGAAAGGTTGTCTATGCCGGAACAATGCAATCCTTGCAAGGTTTTAAAGTAGCAGCAAAGACTTGTAGGCAAAACCTGCAGAGAGGCTTTCTGGTATAAGTACGTATTCATGAAATACGCCCATACCTTGCACCCTCGCCGTCAATGGTCCCCCTTCCTGGGGCTCTTCCTTCTTTTAGCAACTGGGATTCTTTTCCCCACGCAAACCCACGCTCAAAATGATACCATGGTCACGGTGGCTGCCGGGCCGCAGTACCTTAAAAATCCTTTCCATAGGTTCTGGTGGGGCAGACACTATCGCAAAGTATGGGCAGAACCCGTACAGGTGCCCGTCATGCGCTTAGACCAGATGAGGGGCGGCTTGATTCCTTTAGAGCAGGGCGGAAGCTTCCAGACCAAGACTCTCAGACTGAAGGACAAGAGCGGCAATGAGTTTGTGCTGCGCTCAGTAGACAAGGACCCGGCCCGGGCCCTGCCAGACTTTTGGCGAAAAACCTTTGTGGCCAACCTAATGCGGGACCAGACCAGCGTAATTCATCCGTACGGGGCATTCCTAGTACCTGCCTTAGCAGATGCCGCCCACGTCTACCATACCAACCCGACTCTGGTCTATATTGCAGATGACCCCAAATTGGGCGAGTTTCAGGGAGCCTTCGCCAATCAGCTGGCGCTTTTGGAAGAGCGTCCGGACGGACCGTGGCCAGACCTGGAAAGCTTCGGGAATCCTAAGAAAGTGGCCAGCTCCAGAAAAGCGTTTGAACAGCTACTTAAAGACCCATCTTATCAGGTAGACGCCAGGCGCTACCTGCGGTCCAGGCTCTTTGATATGTGGTTGAGTGACTGGAGCCGGAGGGAAGACCAATGGCGCTGGGGCGTCCATGAGAAAGGCAACAAAACCACTTTTGAGCCCATTCCCAGAGACCGCGATCATGCCTTCTTCAAATTCAAGGACGGGGTGCTGACCTCGCTCATCAGTTTGTTTAAAGCCAACTATCAGAGTTTTGACAACACCATCAGCAACAACAATGTCAATGGCCTGACCAAAAGCTCCCGCAGAATGGACTCTTACTTTCTGGCTTACCTGAACGAGCAGGATTTTAAAGAAGTAGCGCAAGAACTGGAAGGTAGGCTGACAGACGCAGTCATTGACCAGGCCATAGCGCAGTGGCCTCCTCAGATCCAGGCCTTGTCTGCCCAAGAGTTTGCAGCCAAATTGAAAGCCAGGAGAGCAGATCTGCAGCCCGCGGCCAAAGCCTTTTACAAACTCATCAACAAAGAGGTCCTTCTACCCGGCACTGACGCGAAAGACGCCTTTCATGTGACCCTAGAAGAAAACGGAAACGTGACAGTGCAAGTGTTTGCCCAAGGCAAGAAAGACAGTCTGCAGTTGGTTCATCAAAAAACATATTATCCAAAAGAGACAAGCTCACTCTCCATTTTTGGGCTAGGCGAAAAAGATACCTTTCATTTAAAAGGCAAAGGAAAAAGCCTGATTAAGATAAGCCTTTACGGCGGCGAGGAAGAAGATGAACTGAAAGCAGACGACACCTGGAAACCCTCTGGTCAAAAAATCCTGGTGATGGATGAGGAAGATGGCAACCAATACCCTAACGTGAAAGGTGTAGACGTAAAAGAGTACGCACCCTTGGCTAAAGAATTTACGGGCAAAGGTTGGTTGTTACGGCACAGACTGCATTAGAAAGAATCACCGTTTTTGGCCTGTTTTCTGAAAAACAGGCCAAAAACGGGGTTAAAAAATCAAGACCTTGTCTGAATGCTTAGTACGTAGATAGCCACGCAAAATCTGCTGAGTGTCTTTGTTGTCATTGTAGCGTTTAATGACGTCCAAAAAGTCTTCCAGCGTAGAGGCACTAAATGATTCATCTATATACCCAAAACCACGGTAAGAGCCGTTTTCTACCACCACTACAGACTTTTCATCGGGCTGACGGCCTTTGCCAATTACTACAAAGTTGTCATGGTCATATTTGAAGGCGTCTAAGGCCTCCTGCACGCGCTTGTTGTACTCCTCGGGTGGTTCCAAGCCTATGCACGCGCCGTTGCACTGGTGTACCTGGTAATCAAAACAAGCCCCATTGGACTTGTATAAATCACACAGCTTTTGGCAGAGGTTGAACTTGGCCACCCGGCTAAACAGAAAGTTCTTGGCCTGAAACTGGTTGGCCAGCGTTATGACCGGGGCTTTCTCTGTCTTTGCCTTCTGGAAGGTCATGCGCAGGTAGCCGTTCTGGTCTGTGTAGGTGAAGATGCCAGAATGGTAGACGCTGCGGCGCTGGGCACGGTTATAAAAGGGCTTGCGCTTTTTTATCTCATCAGACTCAAACAATAAGGCCACCAACTCACTGCCCGTGCGCTCATAGGTAATGCTGGCAATGCGGTTCTTGAACTCAATGGACTTCTTGCTCTTAAAGTCTATGCTGAAATGCTGAATGATCCGTTTTCTGATGCTCTTGCTCTTGCCCACGTAGATGATCTCGCCGTGCTCATCATGAAAGTAATACACGCCTGCCTCTAAGGGCAGGGCATCTACCATTTCCCTGGAGATGTTAGGCGGCAGCAGAGACGTCTTAATTTCTTTGGTCAAAGATGAACCGCTGTCCAGCTTATCATCTTGGTCGGCGTCTACCTTGGCTTGGTCAATCTTAAGCAAACGGTCAAACAAGACAGCCGTAGCCTCTGCATCGCCAATGGCACGGTGACGCATTTGCAAGGGAATGTCAATGCTCTTGCAGAGTTTACCTAAGCTATAAGAGGGCAAGCCGGGCATTAGCTTTCTGCTCAGGCGTACCGTGCACAAGGTCTTGCGCTGGTAGTTAAAACCCAGGTCAGAGAACTCTTTCTTCAGGAAGGAATAGTCAAAGCGCACGTTGTGGGCTACAAAGACCTTCCCCTCGGTAATCTGTACAATGTCTTTGGCCACCTCATGAAACTTGGGCGCATCCCGTACCATCTCATCTGTAATGCCCGTGAGCTGTGAGATGAAGAAGGGGATGGGCCTGCCCGGGTTGATGAGCGTAGAATATTGGTCTACCACCTGGTTGCCGTCATGAATGAAAACAGCAATCTCTGTGATTCTGTCATCTGAAGGTTGGCTACCAGTGGTTTCTATGTCTATGATGGCGTACACGCAACAAGGCTTGGTGAAAGATAGCGGTCTTTCCGCTGGATATATAACCCCATATTAGGCAATATCGTTTCATCTTGATATTACCAGATTTTAACGAGAAAGCATAAAAAAAGCAGCCTTAAAGGCTGCTTTCTCTGTCTCAAAAAGAGACGTACTATATCCAAGTCTTAGATGCCATTTTTCAGGCTGGTGATAGTCTGTTTAGCCGTTTGAATCTCCTGCTGCTGTTTCTGGATGATGTTCTTCACATCCATAGGCAGGGCAGTGTCATTTAAAGCGTTGTTATAGGCTTTTAAGGCTGCCTCGTCGCCGTTCTCGCATTCGCTTAGAATGGCTTTACTGTCATGACCATTAATGGCAGACTTTAAGTTGATCCAGCCGCGGTGTACGGCGCCGGCTGCCTCCATGGCAATGCCTTCAACGGTGGTAGTGTTAGAGGTGCTGCCACCCAGTTGTTGGGCTTTGCTTTCTAATTCGCTTACAAAAGAGGCGCGCTGCTGCGCTAGTCTTTCCAGCTCTGATTTTACTCTTGGGTTGTCTACCGCACCGGCAGCAGTCTCATATCCTTTTCTACCGTCGCGGGCAGTTTCAACTAAATCATTTAAGGTGTCCAGGATTTTATCATTTGGGGTATTCATAGTTGTATTCTGTTTGGTAAAACATTCATATGCTCAAGAAAAAGGGAACCTGTTGATTCTCAGTTTCTGAGGCGTCTGTTCTTTTACTTGCCAGAATATAAATGGTTGCATTGTTTTTTGGCTATTTTAAAGAAAACAGGCCAAAAACGGAGGAGTTACTCCCTGCGTTTCCGCTTTAGCTTCTTGAGCAGTTTGAGTTCCCTGGGCTCGCGATGAATGTCGCCTAATAAAAAGGCAAAGGGCTTTAAGGGACTGTACTGGTCAAATAATACTTTTAGGATGGCTATTAAAGGAATGGAAAGAATCATGCCGGCCGCGCCCCAGATTTCGCCGCCCATTATCAAGGCAACGATGGCCGCAAACGGGTTAATGCTCACCTTAGAACCAACCACGTTAGGCGTTATGAAATTACCTTCCAGAAACTGCACAAACGCAAAAATGGCCACCACAATCAGCATATTGGTCACAGAACCGGTGTTGACCAATACATACAAGGCCGGCAGGGCAGCGCCCAGCATAATGCCTATGTAGGGAATGACCGTCAGCACCGCAGCAAAGGCCCCGAAGAAGATGGCGTATTCCACACCCATGATGAACAAGCCAATGGAGTTTAGGATGGCCACAATCACAATCACAATCACCAGCCCTGATATATAGCTCTGCACTACCAATTGAATGTTGTCTACGGTGGTGATGATGGTTTCTCTCTTGCTAACTGCAATGAACTGGAACACAAACTGGCGTAAGTGATCCCGGTAGTACAGCATACAAAACACATAAATGGGAATGAGGGTGATCACCGTCAAGGCGCCGGTGGTGAGGGAGATGGTGCTCCCTACAAAGGCGGTTCCGGTCTGGCTGACGTTGCCCAGTGCTTTCTCAATAAACTCAGAGCGATTGGTGGGCTTAATGCCAAACTTCTCAAACAAGAACAGCTGGATTTTGGAGATGAGGGCAGAGAGCTTGGCAGAAATGTCGTTCAGTTCGGCAGAGAAGTTGCCAATCTGCATGGAGAAGAAGTAAACCATCAAGCCAAGGATGAGGATGATAAGAATCAAACTTAGCAAGGTAGCCATCCCTCTGGGCATCTTTCTTTCTAAGCGCGCACTAATGGGTAACAGAAGCAAGGCAAACAATCCAGCAAAGCTTAATGGAATTAAGACTGACTTGAACGTCTGCATAAAATACAGCAGCAAAAACAGCCCCAACAAGATGACCGTGTATTTAAAATAAGAGGGTAGTTTTATTTCCATGGAGTGAGCAAAGAGAAGGAAATTGTTTGAGGCAGAAGTAATTTTATGTGAAATGCTAAAATTAATAGCTTAATGTTGCTAGGTCTTGAATGTTGTGCTAAAATTATGCTAAAAAAATAAGCATTCAATCCCTGTTTCAATGAACTGCAAAGCCCTATATTTGGTTACAAAAGGGAAACTATTCAGTTGCTTTGTCTAACCTGCTGTCTGCTTGTCCAGCCTATATATTAGTCATCCTTATGGATAATAAATATGGCTTGGGGCGCTAGGCATGGCAAAGTACACGCATTTTTTCATTTATTTTACCGAATTCTACTAAAAGCAATTGCCCCATGGCAGAACAGATTAACGTAAATTACAACGAGGATAGCATTAGATCCCTGGACTGGCGTGAACACATTCGGTTACGTCCGGGTATGTACATCGGTAAACTGGGTGACGGTTCTTCCCCTGACGATGGAATTTACATTCTTGTGAAAGAGGTGATTGACAACTCCATTGATGAGCACATGATGGGGTTTGGGCGCACCATTGAAGTAAAAATCTCTGACCATAAAGTGGTAGTGCGGGACTACGGTCGCGGTATTCCATTGGGTAAGGTGATTGACTGCGTGAGCAAGATCAACACCGGTGGTAAGTATGACAGCCGCGCCTTCCAAAAGTCGGTGGGTTTGAACGGGGTGGGTACCAAGGCCGTGAACGCCTTGTCCTCGCAGTTTAGAATCCAATCCGTGCGGGACGGTAAAACCAAGGTAGCTGAGTTTGAGCGCGGCGAGTTGGTGAACGATGAGGCCTTGCAGGACACTACCCAGCGCAACGGCACCACCACGGTCTTCGTGCCAGATGACACCATTTTCAAGAACTATCATTTCATACCTGAGTTTCTGGAGAACCAGATCTGGAACTATGTGTACCTCAACGCGGGCCTTACCATCCATTTCAATGGACAGAAATACCTGTCAGAGAATGGCTTGAAAGACCTGTTGGCCCGCAAGATTGATGAGGAAAGCATGCGCTATCCCATCATCTACTTGAAGGGAGATGACATTGAGTTTGCACTAACCCATGGAAATGACTACGGCGAAGAATACTATTCCTTCGTGAACGGTCAGTACACCACCCAGGGCGGTACGCACTTGGCGGCCTTTAGAGAAGCGGTGGTGAAAACCATTCGGGAATTCTACAAGAAAGATTATGACGCGACTGACATCAGAGGCTCAATTGTAGCGGCGGTTGCCATTAGAGTGCAGGAGCCGGTCTTTGAAAGCCAGACCAAGACCAAGCTGGGTTCCATCAATGTAGCACACGAAGGACCCACGGTCCGCAACTTCGTGAATGACTATGTAAAGGAGCACCTGGACAATTACCTGCACAAAAATCCCTTGGTGGCAGAATCACTGCGCAAACGCATTGAGCAAAGTGAGCGCGAACGCAAGGACATGGCGGGTATTAAAAAGCTTGCCAACCAACGCGCCAAGAAAGCCAATCTGCACAACAAGAAACTACGCGACTGCCGCTTCCACTTCGCCGAAGGTAAAGATGTGGAAAAGGAGACCTTGACCACCTTGTTTATCACAGAGGGGGATTCTGCCTCTGGTTCCATCACTAAATCCAGGAACGTTGAGCTGGAAGCGGTGTTCAGCTTACGCGGAAAGCCGTTGAACTGCTTCGGTCTTAAAAAGAAGGTGGTGTATGAGAATGAGGAGTTCAACCTCCTGCAACACGCCTTAAACATTGAAGAAGGATTGGAAGGTCTGCGCTATAATAGAGTAGTAGTCGCTACTGATGCCGACGTGGACGGCATGCACATTAGGCTGCTCTTGATGACCTTCTTCCTGCAGTTCTTCCCAGATTTGGTGAAGAACGGTCACCTATACATCTTGGAAACCCCATTGTTTAGAGTGCGCAACAAGAAGGAAACCATCTACTGCTACAATGAGCAGGAAAAGCAGAACGCCATCCGCAAACTAGGCAAGAATCCAGAGATTACCCGCTTTAAAGGATTGGGAGAGATCTCACCAGAGGAGTTTGGTAAGTTCATTGGGGACAACATCCGCCTGGAGCCGGTGATCATGGGTAAGACCGAGCAGAACATCCAGAAGATGCTGTCTTACTTTATGGGCAAGAACACGCCAGAACGCCAGCAGTTTATCATTGAGAATTTGAAGATTGAAAAAGATATAGTAGAGGAGGTTTATGCTTAACGAAGAATTGGAAAACGAGAACAACTTAGAACTGGGCACTGAACTGGAGGGCGACGAGGCCATCCATGACATTACCTCGGTTTCTGGTTTGTACGAGAACTGGTTTCTGGACTACGCCTCTTACGTAATCTTGGAGCGTGCCGTACCGGCGTTGGAGGATGGGTTCAAGCCCGTGCAGCGCCGCATAATGCACGCCATGAAAGAAATGGACGACGGTCGCTTTAACAAAGTGGCCAACGTGATAGGGCAGACCATGCAGTACCACCCGCACGGTGACGCTTCTATTGGTGATGCCATCGTGAACCTGGGTCAGAAAGACCTGCTCATAGAAACCCAGGGTAACTGGGGAGACGTGCGCACAGGTGACAGCGCGGCAGCGCCAAGGTACATTGAGGCGCGTCTCACCAAATTTGCGCTTGATGTAGTGTTCAATGCCCAGACTACGGAGTGGCAGTTGAGCTATGACGGTCGTAAGAATGAGCCGGTAACCTTGCCGGTGAAGTTCCCACTGTTGTTGGCGCAAGGGGTTGAAGGTATTGCGGTAGGTTTGTCTACCAAGATTATGCCGCACAACTTCAGGGAGTTGATTAAAGGCTCCATTGATGTGTTGAAAGGTCGTCAAACTACCTTGTTGCCAGATTTCCCGACGGGAGGCTTAGCTGACTTTACCAACTACAATGGCGGAGGAAGAGGCGGTAAAATCAGGTTGAGAGCTACCATTGAGAAGGTAGACAAGTCATTGCTGGTGATTAAGGATGTGCCGTATGGTACCACCACCACCGGCTTAATGGATTCTATCGTTAAGGCCAGCGAGAACAACAAGATCAAAATCAAGAAGGTAGTTGACAATACGGCCGCCGCGGTAGAGATTCAGGTGCATATACCACCGGGGATATCGCCTGACTTGACCATTGACGCGCTGTATGCCTTCACGGACTGTGAAGTTTCCATATCTCCTAATACCTGCGTCATCATTGAGGACAAGCCGCGCTTCTTGAACGTGGACGAGCTTCTGCGCATGTCTACCGTGAAAACCGTAAGGTTGCTGGAACGTGAGCTGGAGATTAGAATGGGCGAGTTGGAAGACAAATGGCACCAGTCTTCTCTTGAGAAAATTTTCATTGAGAACCGCATCTACCGTGACATTGAAGAATGTGAGACCTGGGAAGCGGTGTTGGAGGCCATTGACAAAGGCTTGGATCCATTCAAACCCATCTTACGCCGAGAGGTAACGCAAGAGGACATCATCCGCCTGACGGAGATTAAAATCAAGCGCATCTCTAAGTTTGACGCTTTCAAGGCAGATGAGTTCATTAAGAAGCTGGAGGACGAGATGGCTGAGGTGGCAGACAACCTTGCCAACCTGACCCGTTACGCCATCAGCTACTTTGAAGGTCTATTGGCTAAATACGGCAAAGGCAAAGAGCGCAAAACTCAGATTAGAACCTTTGACGTAGTGTCTGCCCAAAAGGTAGCCATTGCCAACCAGAAGCTGTACGTGAACCGCAAAGACGGCTTTGTGGGCTATGGCCTTAAAAAGGATGAGTTTGTCACTGACTGCTCAGACATGGACGACATCATAGCCATACGCAAAGACGGTAAGTTTGTGGTAACCAAGATTAGTGATAAGACCTTTGTGGGCAAGGACATCTTGTATACCGCCGTGTATAACAAGAATGATGAGCACATGGTCTACAACATGATCTATGTGGATGGTAAGACAGGCATAGCCTATGCCAAGCGCTTTGCCGTGACCTCCATTACCCGTGACAAGGAGTATGACCTGACCAAAGGCGAGAAGAACTCTAAGATCATCTACCTGACTGCCAACCCTAACTCTGAGTCAGAGTTGGTGAGCATTCAGTTACAACCGGCCAGCACCGCCCGCGTGAAGCAGTTTGACTTTGACTTTGCAGAGCTTTTGATTAAAGGCAAAGGCTCACAGGGCAATATTGTGACAAAATACCCCATCAAAAAGGTAACGCAGAAAGCGCTTGGTGAATCTACCCGTGGTGGACGCGAAATCTATTACGATGAGGTGATTGGCCGCTTGAACACAGAGAGTCGTGGTCGTTATTTGGGTAGCTTCAACACAGAGGACACCATTCTGGTCTTGTTCAAAGACGGTTCTTATGAATTAACGTCCTTTGATTTGACTAATCACTATGATGTGGCCAATATTGAAGCCATTCATAAGTTTTCGCCAGATCTGGTAGTGTCTGCGGTGTATACAGAAGGCGAGACCAAGGTGACCTATGTAAAACGCTTCTTAATTGAAACTACCACGGTGGGCAAGCGCTTCACGTTCATCAGTGAGTCTAAGGGTTCTAAGCTGTTGGCGGCCTCAGTGGCTGCAGAGCCTAAAGCAGAAATCAAATTCCAACGAGACAAGAAGTCTGAGAAGGAAAGTGAGATTCTGTTGCTGAGCGACTTCATTGATGTGAAGGGTTGGCGCGCCATGGGCAACAAGCTAAACTACTTTAAAGTGTTTGGGGTGACCATTGCCAAGGAGGAGAAGATAGAAACCTTGAAGCCTAAAAATGGTACTAAAGCAATAAAAGCTGTAAAGGTAGAGCCAAAACTAGTAGAGAAAATTACTACCGGCTATGAGTCTGGACAGGAAATTAGCTTAGATATTTTGCCTTCAAAACCTGTTAATGAGATATCCGTAGAAAGTGAACAAACCGAGGATATGCCGGCTACCCCTAAAAAAGAGAAAAGACAGTTGAATCTATTTTAGGAAATTTCAAAGAAAAGCCGTATATTACCCTTGAGTTGGACCCGCTATTTACTTGAGGATCATGACACACGTTGCACGGTACGTCTATTTGTTCACAATATGCATAAGCTTTCTGAGCCTGCCTGCCTTTGCCGGCGGTGTAGGCTCAGATCAGCTTTTGTGGGAGGCAAATCAACTGTTCAGAGAATTTAAGGACGCAGAGGCGTTAGAAAAATTTGAGCAGCTTATTAAAGAAGAACCCAATCATCAGGAAGCGCTTTGCAAAGCCACGGTGCTGAGCACCCGCATAGGTGGCAGATTTACAGATGACACCCGCAAAGGCCAGTACTTTGAAAAAGCCTTATCACTTTCTGCCAGGGCCGTTGGAGTAGACAGTACCAAAGCCGAAGCAAATTACGCCCGGGCGTTGGCCTTAGGGAGTATGTCACAGGTGAGCGGCATTAAGGACAGGTTAATTTACCTGGCAATCTCTAAGCGTTACATAGACAGAGCTTTGGCTATAGATGACAAGCATGCCGGTGCCTGGCACTTACAGGGGCGCTGGAGCTACAAGGTGGCCAACCTTACCTTTGCAGAGAAGGCGGCCAGTAAACTACTAGTAAGTTCTGGTGAGTTGCCCATTGCCTCTAATCAAGATGCGCTGAGTGCCATTACTAAAGCCATTGCATTAGAACCATCTAATCTGCTTTACTATTTTGACTTGGCCCGCGTGCAAAAAGACGTTGACCTAAAGAGTGAATGCATAGAAACCTTGCAAAAAGCCTTAGATCAAAAATTAGTCACCACAGAAGATTTAGAAATAAGCAGAAGATGCAAATTGCTTTTGCAACAGATGCTTAAAGTCTAGCACTAAATCATAACTACAACAGAAAAGGCTCCGTTATTCCGGGGCCTTTTCTGTTGGGGCCTTCCTGGCTCTAAATTAAAAGGGTGGACGGAGTAGGGGGAAAGGGTAATTGGCTGTCTAGCATTTAATAACGGGGCAAGGCCTTAATGTAAATTCTTTTTAATAGGCAGCTGCATTATTATTGATTACCTAGAAATAAAAAACTATATTTTCATATATTCGTTTTCCAAACCCTTATTTGTGAGAAAAAGCTTACTGCTCTTTTTACTTTTCATAAAGGCGTTGCATCTCTTTGCCCAAACCGTTCCCCTCTCTGGCAAAGTGGTAGACTCTGAAACCTTGAAACCCCTTGACTTTGTAACGGTTCAGCCGCACAAGGCCAAGGTTCCTGTGTTTACAGATGAGGCCGGTAACTATATTCTCAAACAGTACCAAGAGGGTGACAAGGTTTCCTTTACCTTACTAGGGTATGGCCAAGTCACCAAGACCGTAAAAGAACTAAAGCTTCAAGGCAACATTTCATTAATTCGCCAAAGCTTTACGCTGCAAGAGGTGGTCATTGGGCCTCAGGAAAACCCTGCTTTTAAGATTGTAAGAGCAGCCGCCCGCAAAAAAGAACAGTACCTACCTGAAAACCAGAAGGCCATGGAGTTTGAGACCTATTCTCTCATGAAGGGCAGCATTCTGGAGAGCGAGGCCAAAGATAAAAAACGCAAGTTCTCTAAGCGCTTCGCGCCTTACCTGGACAGCCTGATGGTAGGCAGTGACCAGAACAGGCTAGCATCCTTGCCCATCTTCCAGTCAGAGACGGTCAAGCACAACTATTTCATCAAGGATCCTAAAAAGAACAAGGAAGTCCTAAAGGCCAGCAAGGTAGTGGGCGTTGGCATAGAGAAAGAAGCCCAGATTGCCCAGTTGTTAAATGCGCAGGCTGAGCATTTCTCCTTCAACCAGAACTATGTGCGCATGTTTGACAAGGACTTTGTCAGTCCAATTGCCAGCGGCTGGGCAAACTACTATGACTATGACCTGGAAGACAGCGTAGAGACGGCCACTGGTAAAGTCTACAAGCTAAAAATCTTGCCCAAGCGCCCGCAAGATCTTACGTTTAGCGGCACCATGTGGATAGCAGACGGTACGTTTGCCCTGCGCCGCATAGAAGTTAAGATGAACCCTGCCGTTAAACTGAATTTCATCACAGATCTGCGCATTACACAGGTATGGGAGGACGGTGACCAAACCCTGTTGCCAATTTCAAGCAAAAGAAAGTTTCAGTTGTCTGGGTTACCGGGTACTGAGGTGAGGCTTTTTGTAGAATCTGCAACACATTATAGAAACCTGGTCCTCAATCAGCCTAAAGAAGCAGACTTCTTTGACAATACCCACGTCATGGGCGATTCTGTATTAAAGTATAAAGAGGATTTCTGGCTGGCGGCGCGCCCTGAGAGTTTTTCGCCCCAAGACCTGAAACGCGTAGAATCCATTGCCCAAATCAACAAGCTTCCCGAAATCCAAAGCACGGTCAAGCTGATACGCGTAATTGTAGAGGGGCACCTGCCCCTCAATGACAAACTGGAATGGGGTCCAATTTTTGGCACATACGTGTTTAATAACATAGAAGGCCACCGGTTCCAATTAGGAGCCAGGACCACAGAGGCTTTCCATAAGAACTGGATCTTAAACGGGTATGCAGGGTACGGGACAAGAGACAAGTCTCTCAAAGGCCTCATGAACATACGGTACGTGGCAGACCGGGAACGCTGGACGGAGTGGGGAGCCAGTTACCTCAATGACGTAGGCCCGGCGGCCATGGACCTGAACAATACTAGGGTCAACAGCTTATTCTATTCGGCGTTTAGATGGGGCGAAATGAATTTCCCATATAAGCAGGAACGCATGCAGTTGTGGGCAGAACGGGAGTGGGTGCAGTTCTTCTCCCAGCGCATCACCCTGCGTCATACCAAACACACGCCTGCCTTTTACTCATCACCTGTTTCTGAAGGACAATTTGAGCAGTTTGGCAAGTTTAGAACCACAGACGTCATCATCAACCTCCAGTACACCCCTAACCGCAAAACTCTCATCCGGCACTGGGATAAGATTGGCATTTCTAATTCAAATGCCCCGGTGATAGGGCTGGAGGTGTCACTGGGAATGGACGGGGTGCTCAACTCAGACATCAGTTACCAGCAGGTGGCGCTTTCGGTGGAGCAACGCATAAGAGCCGGGGTGCTAGGGTATGGCCGTTATTATTTTAGGGCAGAGAAAACATTTGGCCAGGTGCCATTGCCTTTGTTGCAGGTGCCGGTAGGCAATGAAACGCCTTTCTTTATTTTGCATGGTTACAACCTAATGCCGTTCTTTTCTTTTGCCAATGACCAAATGGTGTCCTTGCGTTATGACCATCACTTTGAGGGCGCCCTTTCGCTTACCAACCGCATTCCATTGCTCAAGAAAACCCGAGCTCGTCTGGTGGCTGGAGGGGCCATGATGATGGGTAGTTTATCTGAAAAGAACCAATCTAATACAATGGAGGGAGACCCCAATTTTGGCAACTTTAAGGGACTGGACAGAGACCCGTACGCAGAGGTGAATGTGGGCCTGAAGAACCTCTTCCAGTTGGTGCGGGTAGACTTGGTGCACCGCCTTACCTACAAGCAATTAGACATGCCGGCTTGGGGCGTGCGTATGTCCATCTCCGTAAATCCGTAGGGTCGTTTTTTGGCTGTTTTCCAGAAAATAGGCCAAAAACCAAAATCTGCTTCCTTAAATTTGTGTACCTTCACCTAGGTTTTATCACTTGAGTCCATTCATGCGCGGATTTTTCCAGCTACTTTTTCTTTTAGGTATTTTAGGAGTGACGGGCTGTAGCCAGGAGAAACGGCAGGAACGGATGTTCTCTCCCAAGCGCGTCAACAGTTCTACTTCCGTCCAGATCAATGAGATTACCAGAGCCATCAGTCAAGGCAATGAACAGCCAGAATGGTATGTAAAACGCGCCAAGCTCTACCTCTCCATCAACAAAGAATCACAAGCCTTAGCTGATTTGAACACCGCCTTAGAAGAAGATCCTTCCTTAGGCGAGGCTTATTTTCTTAAGGCCAAGATTCTGGTGGCCAGACAACAGTACCAGGAGTCCATGAAGCACATGATGCAGGCCAAGGAGTTCAATTACTACACACCAGAATCTGAAGCTATCTTAGCTGAGACCTATGTGGGCCTGAAGCAGTATGAACGGGCCTTGTCACATAGTAGCAAAGCAGTGCAGTTAAGCCCTGGCGAGGCCAAGTTTTACGTCTTGTTAGCCAAAGCCCAGTCGGGTACGGGAGATACGGTACGGGCAATTTCCAACTTAGGCAAGGCTTTACAACGAGATTCAGTCTCTCTTCCAGCTTACCGTGAACTGTCGGCTATCTACACGGCCCAGAAGCGGTTTGAGGAAGCCTATCCTATGGTAAACGCCGGCGTAAAGCAACAGCCTAAAGACGCGTTCTGGTGGAGACAACTTGGGCAGTACTTTATGGCGTATAGCCTAACAGATACGGCCATGGCCTGCTTTACACGGTCTGTTAATTTTGAGCCCAATCAACCCGCCGGATATCTGGGACTGGCGCAGGCCTGGTTTAAGAAGCGTCAATACAGCATTGCCTTAGAGAACCTGGTCAAGGCCCAGGAACTAGGGGCGCCCTTGAATGAGGAGAACCGGTTTCTGCTGGCCAGAAGCTATGAGTATACCGGGCTGCGCGAGTTGGCCAAGAGCCATTACGCTTTTTTAGCAAGAAAATATCCGCAAAACCCGCGTTATATGGTAGCTTTGCGAAAGTTGCAAACGCCTATAAGACGTCCAACTATAGATACGTTAAGCACAAATTCGGTTTTTTAGTTAATTTCACTAAAACAAGCTAAAAACGAAGAAGCATTTTCTTTTAGACCATATGATCAATATTACCTTACCAGACGGCTCTGTCCGTGAGTTTCAGGAAGGGGTGACTGGCATTGAGATAGCCGCCTCAATTAGTGAAGGGTTAGCCCGCAACGTACTGGCCGCCAAAGTGAACGGCCAAGTCTGGGATTTGACGCGTCCTATCACGCAAGACGCTGCCGTACAGCTGCTCACCTGGAACGATGATGAAGGTAAGTCTACCTACTGGCACTCCTCGGCCCACTTGCTAGCCGAGGCCATAGAAGCCTTGTACCCAGACGTGAAGTTTGGCATTGGGCCTCCTATTGAGAATGGTTTCTACTATGACATTGACCTAGGCGACAGAACCCTCTCCCAAGAGGAGTTTCCGGCCATTGAGCAGAAGATGCTGGAGCTGGCCCGCCAGAAAAGCGAGTTTGTGCGCCGCGAGGTAAGCAAAGAAGAAGCCGTGGCTTACTTCACGCAAAAAGATGATAAATATAAGCTGGACCTGCTGGAAGGTTTAGAGGATGGCACCATCACCTTCTACTCGCAAGGTAACTTTGTAGACCTTTGCCGTGGGCCGCACATTCCCAACACAGGTTTTATCAAAGCCGCTAAGCTTATGAACGTGGCCGGTGCCTACTGGCGCGGCGATGAGAAGAGCAAGCAGCTGACCCGCGTGTACGCCATCACGTTCCCTAAGCAGAAAGACCTAACCGAGTACCTGGAGCGTCTGGAAGAAGCCAAGCGCCGCGACCACCGCAAGCTGGGCAAAGAAATGGAGCTGTTTGCGTTCTCTGAGAAGGTAGGCATGGGCTTACCGTTGTGGTTGCCTAAAGGCACCATGCTGCGCGAGCGCCTGGAGAACTTCATGCGCAAGGCCCAGATGAGAGCGGGCTATCAGCCAGTGGTTACGCCGCATATTGGATCCAAAGAATTATATGTGACCTCTGGTCACTATGAGAAATACGGCGCAGACTCGTTCCAGCCCATCAAGACGCCTAATGAGAACGAGGAGTTCTTCTTAAAGCCCATGAACTGTCCGCACCATTGTGAGATCTACAAGACCCGTCCGCGGTCTTATAAAGAGCTCCCAGTGCGGCTAGCCGAGTTTGGAACCGTTTACCGCTACGAGCAAAGCGGGGAGTTACATGGTCTAACCAGAGTGAGAGGCTTTACCCAGGATGACGCACACATCTTCTGTCGTCCTGACCAGGTAAAGGAAGAATTCACCAAAGTAATTGACCTGGTGTTGTATGTATTCAAGGCCTTGGGCTTTGAGAACTATACCGCCCAGATCTCCTTGCGTGACCCAGAAAACAAAGCCAAGTACATTGGTTCTGATGATCTTTGGGAGAAAGCAGAGAGCGCCATCATAGAAGCCGCCACTGAAAAAGGCCTGCCCACGGTAACAGAACTAGGCGAAGCTGCGTTCTATGGACCTAAGCTGGACTTCATGGTGAAAGACGCCTTAGGCCGCAAGTGGCAGTTGGGAACCATTCAGGTAGACTACAACCTACCGGAGCGCTTCCAGTTGGAATACATAGGCGCTGATAATGAGAAGCACCGTCCAGTGATGATTCACCGGGCCCCGTTTGGTTCTTTGGAGCGTTTTGTGGCCGTATTGATTGAGCACTGCGCCGGTAATTTCCCGCTGTGGTTGAGCCCAGACCAAGTGGCCGTACTGCCAATCTCTGAGAAGTACCATGACTATGCCCAGAAGGTGTATGCCATCTTGCAAGACCAGGACATACGCGGTTACATTGACTCTCGTGATGAGAAGATTGGCCGTAAGATCAGAGACGCCGAAGTGAGCAAAGTACCATACATGATCATTGTAGGGGAGAAGGAGCAGGAGAATGAAATCATTGCCGTGCGTAAACATGGGTATGGTGACATGGGCAGCATGCGCGTAGACGCGTTTATTGAGAACTTTAGAGCGGTTCTGGCAGAAATGCTGAACTAAAAAGAAAAAATACTTTTATTTTACAGGGTAAAACGCGATATTCGCACCCTGATTGTGAAACCTTAAATTTAGGAGGTACAACTATTTCTACTAATAACAGACGCTACGTGCCACGTGGCAAGGTCGAAGAACCTTATCGGATCAATCAGCGCATCACCGGCGTACGCGACGTACGGGTGGTAGGTGAGAACGTAGAGCCAGGAGTCTATAGCATAGACCAGGCCCGCCGTTTCGCTACAGAGCAGAACCTTGACTTGGTGGAGATTTCGCCAAAGGCAGATCCACCGGTTTGTCGCATCATTGACTATTCTAAGTTCAAGTACGAACAGAAGAAGAAGCAACGCGAGATGAAAGCCAAAACCACCAAGGTGGTTATGAAGGAGATTCGTTTTGGTCCTAACACAGATGACCACGACTTTGAATTCAAACTAAAGCACGCCCGCCAGTTCCTGGCAGAAGGTGCCAAGGTAAAAGCGTACGTGCACTTTGTGGGCCGTACCATTGTCTTTAAAGAGCGCGGTGAATTACTTTTGCTTAAATTTGCGCAGGCGTTGGAAGACGTAGCCAAAGTTGAGCAGCTTCCAAAGCTAGAAGGAAAGAGAATGTTCTTGTTCCTGGGGCCTAAAGTGAAAAAATAATTACCCTTAAATACACCTAGATGCCTAAGATGAAAAGCAAATCAGGGGCTAAGAAGAGATTCACCCTGACAGGTACTGGCAAAGTAAAGCGTAAGCACGCCTACAAAAGCCACATCCTGACCAAGAAGACCACCAAGCAGAAGAGAAATCTGACTCACATTGGTTTAGTTAGCGAAGCTGACCAAGCGAACGTGAAGAGAATGCTTGCGTCTTAATTCAATTTAATTATTGTTTCAACGAGAACTGGTAACTAAGAATTAAACCGAAATCACCAGCCTCAAAAAAAATCAGAAATGCCTAGATCGGTAAACGTTGTGGCGGCCCGCCACAAAAGAAAAAGAATAATGAAAATGGCCAAAGGTTACTTTGGTCGTAGAAAAAACGTTTGGACAGTAGCCAAAAACGCAGTAGAGAAAGGTTTACTTTATGCCTACCGCGATAGAAAAGTTAAGAAGAGAGATTTCCGCGCATTGTGGATCCAGCGTATCAACGCAGCTGCTCGTATTAACGGCCTGTCTTACTCTCAATTAATGGGCGGTTTGAAAAAAGCCAACATCACCTTGAACCGTAAGGTTTTAGCTGACTTAGCTTTGAACCATCCAGAAGCCTTCAAAGGAATTGTTGCAAAGGTGAAATAGTCCTTTCTGACATATACATAAAAAAAAGCCCAGCTACTCAGCTGGGCTTTTTTTTATGCCCATATAACAAGGATTCTAAGAAATTTCCTTCGCCGTTTTTGGCCTGTTTCCTAGAAAATAGGCCAAAAACGATAGGCAAGGATAGCAATCGCCTTATATTTGTAGATACTGTCTCAAAACTTAAGTGGCATTCAAAAGCGTCAACAACACATCCCTATATTAACAAAACCACCCATGGATTTAACAAATTCTGTCCTGCCAGAGGAGCAACCTGCCAAAGGCCACCCCAAGCAACTGTACATGCTCTTCTTCGCCGAGATGTGGGAACGGTTCTCCTTCTATGGCATGAAAGCCCTTTTGCTGGCCTACATGGTCACTGAGCTAAAGTTTGACGAGCCCAAGGGTTATGCCATTTTAGGTTCTTACGCCGCGTTGGTCTACACCATGCCCATGTTTGGCGGCGTGATGGCAGATAGGTACTTGGGCTTTAGAAAAGCCGTTCTCTTTGGCGGCATCTTAATGACCATCGGGCATTTGGTGCTGGCCGTGCCAGAGGACTGGAGCTTCTTTTACGGCATGGCGTTCATCATCTGCGGGAACGGTTTCTTCAAGCCCAACATCTCCAGCTTGGTAGGGACGCTATACGCAGACAATGACCCAAGAAAAGACAGCGGCTTCTCCATCTTCTACATGGGCATTAATATTGGCGCGGCCTTAGGTGGTTTGTTGTGCGGGTACGTAGGGCAACAAATTAACTGGCACTACGGCTTCGGGTTGGCTGGCATTTTCATGATAGCAGGCCTGGTGGTTTTCTACCTGGGTAGTAAATCCTTGGGGCACCGGGGCTTGCCGCCTAGCCCGGAACAGTTAAAGCAAGGCGTGTTCTTAGGTATCAGCCGCGAGGTCATCATTTACTTGGTTGCCTTGGCCTTAATCCCTGTAATTGTGGCCTTGTTCAACAGATATGAGTTAATGGACTACATCATGTTCGGGTTGGGTGCGGTGGCCTTGTTCTACATTTTGTTTGTGGCTTTTCAGTTAGAGATGCTGGAGCGGAACAAGCTCTTCGCGGCTCTGGTCATGATCATCTTCTCGGCTATGTTCTGGGCTTTTTATGAGCAGAACGCCGGGTCGTTGAACCTCTTTGCCATGCGTAACGTGGACATGAGCGTAGGCGATGTGAACCTGCCAGCCTTGTCTGTGAACAACTTCCTGCCGCCCGCTTGGGTAATTGTGCTCAGCTTCTTCTTTGCCTGGCTTTGGCCGGCCTTGAACAGAAAGAATCTGGAGCCGTCCACGCCGCTTAAGTTTGCCTTCTCTTTTCTATTGCTGGGGATCGGGTTCTATTTGTTCTACTTTGCCTGCACCATGAATGAGGAAGTGGGCTTGATTCCTTTGTATGCGTTTGTGGCGGGCTATTTTTTCATCATTTGCGGCGAGATGTGCCTTTCACCCATCGGGCTTTCCATGGTGACCAAGTTGGCTCCGGCTAAAATGGTGGCCTTGATGATGGGCATCTGGTTTTTCGCCAGCGCCATTGGCGAGTTCCTGGCAGGTAAAATTGGCGCTTTGATGAGCGTACCGGCCAATGTGGTTGACAATCCCGTGTTGTCCTTGCCATACTATGCCACCATTCTCAACCAGATTGGCATTGGGTCCATAGCCATTGGCTTTCTGCTGGTTCTTTTAGTGCCTCTGCTTAACAAATGGATGGGCAATGTGAGGTAGCCTGATTACTTTTTTAAGATGTAGTTTAAGAGCGATTCAGGGGGAGGTTAACCTATCCTTGAATCGCTTCGTTGTTATGGGCATGAGCAGAGCATTTGCAAAAGAAGATGACGCGGTAGAAGCGCCTATTATTCCGGCCCGCGCCGCCTTGCCTCCGGGCGTCACCAATTATGTGACACCGCAGGGCCTGGCCCAACTACGCTTAGAGGCAGCTGAACTGGAAGCCGAACGCACCAAAATTGAAACCAGTCAGAGCGATGCATTAGAGCGGACTAGAAAATTGACTATCATAAAAGGAAAGATTCACCAATTAAATGAGCGTCTTGCCACCGCCAAATTGGTGGAGACAGAAGGTCAGCCCACAGACCAAGTGCGGTTTGGGGCCACGGTGACTTTAAAAACAGTTGAGGGAGGAAAGCCCGGATTCATCAGAAAGTTTACCATTGTGGGGGTAGATGAAGCCTCTATCACGGAAGGGAAGATTGCTTTTGTGGCCCCCATTGCCAAAGCAGTCCAAGGCGCCAAAAAAGATGATATAGTTACGCTTCACTTGGCCGGAAAAGAGGAAAAAGTACTAGTGGAGGCTATTACCTATGCTTAAAGGAACGATGACGATCATGGGTTCTAACTTATTTTATAGTAGCGTTTAATTGCTATCTATAATGTGCGTACAATACCTGTATAAACGAAGCGGCTCCTTTTCTTAGTCATAGAAAAGGAGCCGCTTCGTTTTTGGCTTATTTTCAAGAAAACAGGCCAAAAACGCCTGCCTTGGTCTTGTAAATTATTGGGCGTAAAAAAAGCTCCACTGGTAAGTGGAGCTTTTGTAGCGGGGAGCAGAATCGAACTGCCGACCTCAGGGTTATGAATCCTGCGCTCTAACCATCTGAGCTACCCCGCCGAATTATGGTGCAAATGTAGGCGAAAGATTATTAATGGTACAAACTTTTTAGTGTAAAATATTTTCTCTTATTTGACCCCACAAGCTACCTACCTATACTACACCCTTTTACGTTGGCTCTTTTTTTATGAGTAAAACTAAATTTATCAGAGAATACGCGTTGAATGCCTCGCCCAAGATGATTTACCCTTACCTGAGCACTGCTTCTGGGCTGGAGCAATGGTTCTGCCAGTCGGTAAATGTGATGGGGGACCGTATTTTTAACTTTATCTGGGACAACCAGGACCACCTAGCCGAGATGAGCAGCCACCGCACCAACCGGTCTGTGCGCTTTACATTTCTGGGACCCAACAGAATGACCACCGCAGACTCTGGCTACATTGAGTTTACCATTGACTCTAGTGAGCTTACCCAGGAACAATATCTACGCATCTTAGACTATACGGATGAAGGAGACGTTGAGCAGTTAGCGGAACTGTGGGACAACCTGGTGCAGAACCTGCGCGAGATCATTGGCGGCTAAGCGTGCGTTTTCGGCGTCTTTTTGTAATTTCGGCCACTTTTCCGGCGTCATGTTTGTTAACCGGCTTACTGCTGGCCCCGGATAGGAGTGCCCTTTTTACATGAAAAAATTAGACAAGCTTATACTTAAGTCCTTTATAGGGCCGTTTTTGCTCACGTTTGCCGTGGTAGAATTCATCTTTCTGCTACAGGTAATCTTAAAGTACCTGGATGACCTGGTGGGCAAGGACCTGGGCATTGCCGTGATAGGGGAGCTGCTTTTCTATTTCAGCATCAACCTGGCGCCAAACGCGTTCCCGTTGGCCATTCTGCTGTCCTCCCTCATGACCTTCGGGAACCTGGGGGAGCACATGGAACTGACGGCCATCAAGACATCCGGCATTTCTTTGGTGCGCGCGTTACGGCCCGTTTTTGTCTTTTCGGTACTGCTCACCATTGCGGCCTTCTTCTTTAACAATACCATTGTGCCCAAGGCCAACCTGCGGGCGTACAGCCTGATGTGGGACATCCGGCAGAAAAAGCCTTCTCTGGACATCAAGGAAGGGTCTTTTTACAACGGCTTGCCCAACCGTAGCATTAGGGTGGGCAAGAAGTTTGACGACGGGCAGACGCTAAAGGACATTATGATCTATGACCATAGCGGCGGCCAGGGAAATACCATCGTGGTGCTGGCAGACTCGGGTAAGATGTACACGCAGTACAATGACCAATACCTGGTGCTGGAGATGTTCAATGGCAAAACGTTTGTTGAGGACGTAAACAACCAGAGCACGGTCACCCAGAACGGGGGCTTCGCGCGGCAGGGGTTCACGGCCAACAAGATGGTGGTGAACCTGTCTTCTTTTCAACTGGACAGGAGCAACACCCAGCTGTTTGCCGAGAACAAGATGATGAAGAACATCACTCAGCTCAAGCAGGTGACAGATTCTTTAGAAAGCCAGCAGGGTAGGGAGCGTCAATTGCTGGCCCCCAATGTGCGTCCGTTCTACAACCACTTTCAAGTAGACAAGAAGGCAGACACGCTAAAGGCACTGGCCAATTACAGCAAGCCCTTGCCGCCCATTACCTTAGAAGACGTGCGCATGGCTTCTGGCTCTGCCCGCAACGTGAAAAGCTTTACCAGTAGTTACGCTTCCAGGCTCACCAGCATTGAGCGCGAGAAGAACAACTATGAGATAGAGATCTACAAGAAGTTTACCCAGGCGCTGGCCTGCTTTATCATGTTTTTGATTGGGGCGCCGTTGGGGGCCATCATTAGAAAAGGTGGTTTGGGTATGCCCGTAATCATCTCCATTGCCTTCTTCATCATCTACTATGTGCTGAGTATTCTAGGTGAGAAATGGGGCAGGGAAGGCGTAGCCCCAGTGCCATTGGGCATGTGGGCAGCCAACATGGTGCTGTTCCCGGTGGGTATTTTCTTCTTGATCCAGGCGCGCAATGACTCTAGCTTACTGGAGTTTGACCTCTGGCGGAAACTCACTTCAAGACTGCGCCGGGTAAAAACACTATAAATCATTGGGTTTATTCGGGAGAAAGATTTTACTGTTCCGGAATTTTATCTAACTTTGCGACTTATATTCGATACTGCGAAAAAAACGTAAGCCAAGTACTTTACACGCATGAAATTAACAACTGAAGCGAAACAAGAGATCTTCGAAAACAAAGGATTTGCCAAAACAGCTACTGACACTGGGTCACCTGAATCGCAAATCGCATTGTTTACTACTAGAATCAACCACCTAACGGACCACCTTAAGGTTCACAAGAAAGACTTCTCCACTCGTTTGGGGCTTTTGAAATTGGTTGGTAAGAGAAGAAGACTATTAAACTACCTGACCAAGACTGATATTGGACGTTACCGTGCAATCATTGCTGAGTTAGGCATTCGTAAATAACACCATAAGAAGGATTAGGGAATTCATTAACGGGATTCCCTAATCTTTTTTATTGCCCTTTGCTTTCCCGGCAAAACTTATTGACAGCGCCCCTGGCATAGCTAGCGGGTGCATTTTACATTGATGCATTAGATAAATCAGATGTCATACAACGCTATAAATAAAACTATCCGCATGGCCAACGGCCGTGACATTACTATTGAGACCGGTAAACTAGCCAAGCAGGCAGACGGTTCTGTAGTAGTAAGATGCGGTAACGCCATGCTATTGGCAACAGTGGTCTCTAACATTGGAGCCCGCGAAGGGGTAGACTTCCTTCCTCTATCTGTAGACTATCAAGAGAAATTCGCTTCTAGCGGTAAAATCCCGGGTGGTTTCTTGAAGAGAGAAGCTCGTCTTTCTGACTATGAGGTATTGATCAGCCGTCTGGTGGATCGTATCCTACGTCCTATGTTCCCAGAGGATTATCACTCTGAGACGCAGGTGATCATCAACTTGATTTCAGCTGATCCAGAAATCCTGCCTGACGCTTTGGCCGCTCTTGCCGCCTCTGCCGCCCTTTCTGTGTCTGACATTCCGTTCAACGGTCCTATCTCTGAAGTAAGAGTAGCTCGTATTGACGGTCAGTTCCAGATCAACCCTGTTCTTTCTGATTTAAGCCGCGCAGACATTGACCTGATAGTAGGTGGAACCGCAGACAGCGTAGCCATGGTAGAAGGTGAAATGAGCGAAGTGTCTGAAGAAGAGATGCTAGAGGCGATCAGAATTGCTCATGATGCCATCAAAATTCAGGTTGCCGTTCAGCTAGAACTAGCGCAAGAGGTTGGAAAACTAACCAAGCGCGAGTACAGCCATGAGACCAACGACCTTGAATTAAAGGAGTTGATCTACAAAGCGGTGTATGACCAAGCCTACGGCGTTGCCGCTTCTGGTAATAAAGTAAAGGCTGAGCGTAAGAACTCTTTCAAAGCCATTAAAGAAGCCTTTGTTGCTTCCCTTCCAGAAGACCATACGTATGACGCTACCCTGATTGGAAAATACTTCCATGACGCAGAGAAAGACGCCGTACGTAACGTGGTATTAAAAGAGCGTCGTCGTTTAGACGGTCGTGCTCTGGATGAGATCAGACCTATCTGGTCAGAGATCAACTACCTGCCATCTGCCCACGGTTCTGCCGTGTTTACTCGCGGTGAGACCCAATCTTTGACTACGGTTACCTTGGGTACCAAGATGGATGAGCAGATGATTGATGGTGCCATGTTCTCTGGCTACAACAAATTCATGTTGCACTATAACTTCCCTCCATTCTCTACCGGCGAGGCCAAGCCTATGCGCGGTACGGGACGTAGAGAAGTAGGACACGGTAATTTGGCCATGCGTTCTTTAAAGAAAGTGTTGCCGCCAGAAGACACCAACCCATATACCATTCGTATCGTTTCTGACATCCTGGAATCTAACGGTTCTTCTTCTATGGCTACCGTTTGCGCGGGTACACTAGCCTTGATGGATGCTGGTATCCAAATCAAAGCACCAGTTTCTGGTATCGCTATGGGATTGATCATGGATGAGACCACTGGTAACTTTGCCGTTCTTTCAGACATCTTAGGTGATGAAGATCACTTGGGTGACATGGACTTTAAAGTGACGGGTACTGCCAAAGGCATCACGGCTTGCCAAATGGACATCAAAGTGAAAGGTCTTTCTTTTGAGATCTTGGGCCAAGCCTTGTCTCAGGCCAGAAACGGTCGTCTGCACATCTTGGGCGAGATGAACAAAACCATCTCTCAACCAGCCGCTGACTTCAAGCCGCATGCGCCGCGTTCACAGAACATCATCATTGAGAAAGAATTCATTGGTGCGGTAATTGGACCAGGTGGTAAAGTGATTCAGCAGATCCAGCGTGACTCTGGTGCGGTTATCCAGATTGAAGAGAAGAATGACAAAGGCTACGTGAACGTGTTTGCCACCAATCAGGAGGCCATGCAGATGGCGGTCTCTAAGATCAAAGCCATTGTGGCAGTTCCAGAGGTAGGCGAAGTGTACACGGGTAAAGTTAAATCTATCCAGCCGTACGGTGCGTTTGTGGAATTCATGGCCGGTAAAGACGGTTTGCTACATATTTCTGAAGTGAAGTGGGAGCGTCTTGAAAGCATGGAAGGCATCCTGGAATTAGGCGAGGAAATCCAAGTGAAACTGGTGGACGTGGACCCTAAGACCGGCAAGTTCAAGCTTTCTAGAAAGGCGTTACTGCCTAAGCCAGAGAGAAATACAGAAGCTCCGCAAAATAACTAATTGATTTCATCCAGAACCCAACCATACGCGTTCTATTAAGTAGGACCGGGTGGTTGGGTTTTTGGGCTTCTTTCCAGAAAGTAGGCCAAAAACGGATGATTCAAGGCTATCTTGAGGACAAGAGAACTTTTGGAGCCTAGGAGGGTGTTATCTCACCAGCCTATATAACACAGAAATACACAGATAGAAATACACTCCAATGAGACAGCTGAAAATAAGCAAGCAGATTACCAACCGTGAGAGCCAGTCCCTGGATAAGTATCTTCAGGAAATTGGAAAGGTAGACTTGCTCACTCCGGATGAGGAGGTAACGCTTGCCCAGCGCATCAGAGAAGGTGACCAGTTCGCCCTCGAGAAATTAACCAAGGCCAACCTTCGCTTCGTAGTGTCGGTGGCCAAGCAATACCAGAACCAGGGCTTGTCTCTGGGTGATTTAATCAATGAAGGCAATCTTGGTTTGATCAAAGCCGCCAAGCGTTTTGATGAGACCCGTGGTTTCAAATTTATCTCTTACGCCGTTTGGTGGATCCGTCAGTCTATTTTGCAGGCCTTGGCTGAGCAGTCTAGAATTGTGCGTTTGCCATTGAACAGAGTAGGTTCTTTGAACAAAATCTCTAAATCCTTCTCAGAGCTGGAGCAGAAGTTTGAGCGGGAGCCGTCTCCAGAAGAAATCGCCGAAGTTCTAGAGTTGACTACTGCCGAGGTAGTGGATACGCTGAAGATCTCTGGTCGTCACGTGTCTGTAGATGCGCCGTTCGTGCAGGGTGAGGAAAACCGTCTGTTGGACGTACTGGAAAACGAAGACGAAGAGTCTCCGGACACTGGTTTGATGAACGATTCCTTGCGCAAAGAAGTACAACGCGCCCTTTCTACCTTGACCAAGCGCGAGGCAGACGTGATTACGCTATACTTTGGATTGAACGGGGAGCATTCTTTGACCTTAGAAGAGATTGGCGAAAAATTCAACTTGACCCGTGAGCGCGTGCGCCAAATCAAGGAGAAAGCCATTAGAAGACTGCGTCATACATCCCGTAGCAAAGCGTTGAAACCATATTTAGGATAAGCCTTTAGTACATCCTTAAAAAGCCTTGGCTCTTACCAGCCGAGGCTTTTTTTATTGCCTTCGGCGCAAAAACCTTACAGGAAATGAGAAAGTCGTTTTTAGCCTAATTCCTAGAAAATAAGCCAAAAACGAAAGGTTACTCCTTGTAAATTAAGTAGGTACACAGGTTAGAGGCTAGTAGCAGGGGAGGTCAAAGAATTTATTTGTAATATTGCACTCCCATTTTTTTTACCTGATATGGAAACCCAGAAGGAAAAAGTAAAGTGTTTGATCATAGGGTCTGGACCGGCGGGCTACACTGCCGCAATCTATGCCTCCAGAGCTGGCTTGAAACCCGTGATGTACCAAGGCTTGCAACCCGGCGGCCAGTTGACCATCACCAATGACGTGGAGAACTACCCAGGTTATCCAACCGGCATCAATGGTCCGCAGATGATGGAAGATTTCAAACAGCAGGCAGAACGCTTCGGGACAGATGTTAGATATGGTATTGCCACCTCGGTAGATTTTTCGGGCAAACCCCATAGAGTGACCATTGATGAGCAGACAGAGATAGAGGCAGACACGGTAATTTTGGCTACTGGCGCCTCAGCTAAATGGTTAGGCCTTGAGTCAGAAGCCAGACTGAATGGGAGCGGCGTTTCTGCCTGCGCCGTGTGCGACGGTTTCTTTTACCGCGGGCAAGAGGTGGCCATTGTAGGCGCCGGAGACACCGCCTGCGAGGAAGCCCACTACCTGTCTAACCTTTGCTCTAAAGTATACATGATTGTAAGACGTGACGAGATGCGCGCCTCTCAGATCATGCAGAACCGCGTCAAGAACACCCCTAACATTGAAATTCTGTGGAACAGTGTCACGGAAGAGATTTTAGGTGAGCACGCCGTGGAAGGTGCCAAAATCAAAAACACCGTCACCGGCGAGACGACAGAAATTAAAGTGACTGGCTTCTTTGTGGCCATTGGGCATGAGCCCAACTCCAAGATTTTTCAGCCTTACCTGGAGCATGATGAGAGTGGCTATTTAAAGACCATTCCGGGTACGTCAAAAACCAACGTAGACGGCGTATTTGCCTGCGGCGATGTGCAGGACAACGTGTACCGCCAAGCCGTGACGGCCGCCGGTACGGGCTGTATGGCGGCCCTGGACGCCGAGCGTTATTTGGCCTCTTTGGAAGATCATTAATTAGAAAGACAAGCCTCTGTTCTTGCGTGTGCAATAAAACAGGGGCTTGTTCAGTTTTAAGTCCGGATGCAGAAACTGCTCTGCCCCGGAGATGAAGAGAATTGAATGCTTTTAAGAAAAATACCTTTCTTCTTGTTACTAAGTCTTTGCACCCTGCTGGGGCAGCAGGCGGCCGTAGCCCAAAAAGGAGTTAAGAAGGACCTGTTCAAAGGCAAAGCGCCCAAGATCAAATACGTAAAGCCAGACACGACAGTCCTCATCAAGCATGAGGAGCTGCAGGACAATTCAGATAAGAAGAAAGCTGGGTTTAGCCCGGTGCGCAAGCTGTCCATTGTGAGCGAGGACACCAGTTCTTTGAACCTGGGAGAGCAGAGCATAGTGGAAATGTCTGAAGAGGTGCAGATGAACGACAGCGTCTGGGTGAAGATTGCCGGGTATTACGCCATTTGGGACACCCATAACATCAACCCCTACAGGAAAGACGGTCGCACGCTCAAAGAGACCGTTCCCATTAAACTGGTAGACCCAGAAAAGAACCACCATTACAAAATGCCGCTGGTAAAGACGCCGGTAACCTCAGACTTTGGGTTTAGAGGCTACCGTTGGCATTATGGCACCGACCTGGACCTGGACACCGGTGACTCTGTAAAAGCGGCGTTTGACGGCGTAGTGCGTATCTCTAAGTGGGACGGCGGCGGTTACGGAAACTATCTGGTAGTGCGCCACGTGAACGGGTTGGAGACCTTGTACGGTCACTTAAGCAAAGCTCTTGTAAAGCCGGGCCAACTAGTGAAAGCTGGACAGTTACTAGGCAAAGGTGGAAGCACCGGCCGGAGCTCTGGTCCTCACTTACACTATGAGGTACGCTATGAAGGCAACCCCATTGATCCAGAGGAAATCTACAACTTCCCGGATTATTTGCTTAAGGGCAATAACTTTGAAGTCACCTCGGCGCTGTTCAACTATTATAACAAGACCAAGCGTTCTTCTTCACAGCCTTCCAAAGCCAGGAGAACCGTGTACCATAAAGTAAGGAGCGGCGAAGTGCTGGGTTCAATTGCCCGTAAGTATGGCGTGCCCATTTCGCAAATAACGCGTCTGAACAGAATCTCCACCAGAACCACTTTGAAGGTAGGCCGTAGTCTACGCATAAAATAAGCAATTCCTCTTCTATGAAACTAGACTTGTTGGCGTTTGCCTCCCATCCAGATGACGCTGAGTTAGGGTGCGTGGGTACCATTCTGGCGCATAAGGCCCAAGGCAAAAAAGTGGGAGTCATAGACTTGACCCGCGGCGAGCTAGGCACCAGAGGAACCCCAGAGACCAGAGCGCAGGAATCTGCCGACGCTACCAGAATCTTAGGGTTGGATGCCCGCGAGAATTTAGGCCTGGCAGATGGTTTTTTTAGAAACGATGAGGAGAGCCAGCGCAAGGTCATTGCCATGGTGCGCAAGTACCGTCCAGAGATAGTTTTACTAAACGCCATTCATGACCGTCACCCAGACCATGGCCGCGGCAGTCAGTTGGTGTCTGAGGCTTGCTTTTATTCAGGCTTGCGGCAGGTGAAAACCCAAGATGAGGCAGGAGTGGAGCAGGAAGCATGGCGGCCTAAGGCGGTGTACCATTACATTCAGGACAGGCTCATCACGCCAGACCTCATTGTAGACGTGACGCCTTTTTGGGAGCAGAAGGTAGAAGCCATCAGAGCCTTCAAATCGCAGTTCTTCACCACGCCCAATCCAGAGGACAACGAGCCTGCCACCTATATCTCCAGCCCAGAGTTCATGCGGTTCATTGAGGCCAGAGCCTTGGAATTGGGCCATGCCATTGGCGTGACCTACGGCGAAGGCTTTACCAAAGAAAGACACTTAGGCGTAAAAAGCCTTTTTGATTTACTCTAATATATTCTCCTGAAAAGATAGAGCTCCGTTTTTGGCCTGTTTTACAGAAAACAGGCCAAAAACGGAGCTCTTTGCGTTGGTAATAGTACCTGACTATTTTAATCTATTCTTGCGCCAGTCAGACATGCCGCTACTAGCTTGAGCAGAAGCTTCAGTTGCTGTGGCCGTTTGCCCTGTCTTAGCCTGTCCAGAGAAGATAGCGGCCAAGACGGCGGCAATCTCTTCTTCCTCTGGATTTGATTTCGATTTCAGGACAGACGGATCTGTGAAGTAACGGTTGATGAACTTGGTGTCAAAGTTACCTGATCTAAACGCCTCATGCTCCATCACAAACTTACCGAACGGTAGGGTGGTTTCAATACCCGTGATCTGGTATTCGTCAATGGCCCTGATCATCTTCTCAATGGCTTCCTGGCGGTCTTTGCCATAGGTCACCAGCTTGGCGATCATGGGGTCATAGTAGATGGGAATCTCCATGCCTTCCTCAAAACCGTCGTCCACGCGCACGCCCAAACCCTGCGGACGCTTGTAGGTGGTCAAGGTTCCAATGTCTGGCAAGAAGTTGTTGGTAGGATCCTCGGCGTACACGCGCAGTTCCATGGCGTGGCCCGTAATGGTCAGGTCCTCCTGGGTGAAAGAAAGTGGTTCGCCCTGGGCTACTTTGATTTGTTCTTTTACCAAGTCAAGTCCTGTGATTTGTTCGGTTACCGGGTGTTCCACCTGCAGACGGGTGTTCATCTCCAGGAAGTAGAAGTTCAGGTTCTCATCTACCAAGAACTCCACGGTACCGGCACCCTTGTAGTTACAGGCCTTGGCTACGTTCACGGCACAGCGGCCCATCTCGGCACGCAATTTTGGGGTTAAGATGGCAGAAGGAGCTTCTTCAATCACTTTCTGGTGACGGCGCTGGATGGAGCATTCGCGCTCAAACAAATGCACAATGTTGCCATGAGTGTCACCTAATACTTGTATCTCTATGTGACGCGGCGAGCCGATGTATTTCTCAATGAACACAGAGCCGTCACCAAACGCAGAGGTTGCCTCACTTACTGCCATGGACATCTGCTGTTCAAACTCCTCTACGTTCTCCACCACGCGCATCCCTTTACCGCCGCCGCCGGCGCTGGCTTTGATCAAAATGGGGAATCCAATGCTGGTAGCAATGGTCTTGGCTTCTTCCACGTCCGTGATGGCCCCTTCGGTGCCCGGCACCATGGGAATGTTGTACGTGGCCACGGCGGCCTTGGCGGCCAGCTTACTGCCCATCAGGTCAATGGCTTCGGGTGATGGTCCAATGAAGATGATCCCCGCTTCCTCGGCCATTTTAGCGAAGCCCGCATTCTCAGAAAGGAACCCGTAGCCGGGGTGAATAGCATCTACGCCCAGATTTTTACAAACCTCTAAGATGACGTCCCCGCGCAGATAGGATTGATTGGAAGGGGGAGGACCTACGCAAACGGCCTCGTCGGCAAAACGCACGTGTAGGGCCTGGCGATCGGCCTCTGAGTAGATGGCAACGGTTTTAATGCCCATTTCCTTGGCAGAGCGCATGACGCGCAAAGCAATCTCGCCGCGGTTGGCCACTAATATTTTATTTATTTTTTTCATCGTCAAAAGTCCATTCAGTTTGATACTTCAAAGAAATGCCTTTCTGTGGTAAGATAAAAGCCATAAGATTAAATCATCTTGCAAAAGCCTGCTTTGCATTTGACCACAATCAATGTAAATTTGCAGGTCTTTATGCGCTAAACTGTGCCTTGACAATTACAGGACGGATTTCGTCTTGGTGATCTTCAACCGCCTTAATTTTATCTAAAGTGGATTTATTTGAAAAGTTATTAGCCAACCGCGGACCGCTTGGCAGCCATTCTCACTACGCTCATGGTTATTTCACGTTCCCTAAATTAGAAGGAGAGATTGCTCCCCGCATGACCTTTAGGGGCAAACAGGTGTTGACCTGGAGCTTGAATAACTATTTGGGCTTAGCCAACCACCCAGAAGTGCGCAAGGCAGACGCTGACGCCGCCGCTGAGTTTGGAATGGCCTTACCCATGGGCGCCCGCATCATGTCTGGTAACTCAAATAACCACGAGCGCTTAGAAAGCGAGCTAGCCGAGTTTGTGCAGAAGGAAGATGCTTTCTTGCTGAACTTTGGGTACCAAGGAGTAGTGTCAATCATTGATGCCTTAGTAGACCGCCATGACGTGATTGTGTATGACGCCGAGTCACACGCCTGTATCATTGACGGTGTGCGTCTGCACCAAGGCAAGCGTTTTGTGTACCAGCACAATGATATGGAAAGCTTAGAGAAGCAATTACAACGTGCCACTCGCTTAACGAATGAGTCAGGTGGGGCAATCCTCGTGATTTCTGAGGGTGTGTTTGGCATGAGCGGCAACCTAGGTGACCTCAAAGGCATTGTAGCCCTTAAAGAGAAATACAGTTTTAGATTGTTCATTGATGATGCCCACGGGTTTGGTACCATGGGTGAGACCGGTGCCGGCACTGGAGAGCACCTGGGCGTGCAGGACGGCATTGACATCTACTTCTCTACCTTTGCCAAGTCTATGGCCAGCATTGGCGCGTTTGTAGCCAGTAATGAAGATGTGATTACCTATCTGCGCTACAACATGCGCTCTCAGACCTATGCCAAGTCATTGCCTATGACACTGGTGGTGGGTGCCTTGAAGCGTTTAGAGTTATTGCGTTCTAAGCCTGAGTTAAAAGAAAACCTTTGGACCATTGTAAAGGCGTTGCAATCTGGTCTGCGTGAGAAAGGGTTCAATATTGGCACCACTACCTCACCTGTAACGCCTGTGTTGTTGAACGGTCAGATTCCGGACGCTACCGCCTTGACGTTGGACCTGCGTGAGAACTACAACATCTTCTGTTCTATTGTGGTGTACCCAGTGGTACCTAAGGACGTGATCATGTTACGCTTGATTCCTACGGCTGCGCACACTCTGGAGGACGTAGCGGAGACCATCGCTGCGTTTGAGGCCATCGCTTCTAAACTAGACAAGGGTCTTTACTCTAAAACTTCGGTTACGGCCTAGAAAAGCGGTTCTTTTCTGAAAAAGTGCCCTCAGTAATTTTTTTGCACCTTATTTTATAATTCCTATATTAGAGCCATAAAACGAATTGTTAAACCTTAAAAACAAGCTCTAATGAACAATTTTTCTAAAATTAAGGACCTAGTTCTGTCTCTAGAAGGTGACTTTGAGAAGTTCTATGACAAAAAGAATTCTGCTGCTGGTACGCGCGTAAGAAAAGGTATGCAGGATTTGAAAAACATGGCTCAGGACATCCGTAAGGAGGTTCAGGACATGAAGAACGCTGAAGGCGCTGACAAGAAATAAGTTGCTAACCAGCAATAAGTTATAAAAAAAGGCAGGTGTAAAAACCTGCCTTTTTTTATGCTTCAGCCATACGGCTTGTATCTATAGTGCTTTCACTAAATAGTAGTTCTTTTTACCCTTTTGCACCACCAGGTATTTGCCCTGTAACAGGTCTGAGGTGATGTTTTCGTCTGGTTTGGCCACCTTCTGGCGGTTAATGCTCACGCCGCCGTTCTGGATCATTTTCTTGGCCTCACCCTTAGACTCGAAAATCTGGTTTTGGGTCATTTCAGACAAGAAATCCACCGCCTGGGCGCCGTTGGCTAAATTTTCTTTAGAAATTTCTATCTGCGGTACACCCTCAAAAACGGCCATCAGGGTAGACTCTGGCAAACTGCGCAGGGTCTCCAAATCTCCTTTCCCAAATAGGATCTGGGAGGCTTCAACGGCTTGTTCATAGTCTTCAAGTGAGTGCACCGTGGTGGTCACTTCCTTGGCCAATGCCTTTTGCAAGACGCGTAGGTGCGGTGCTTGTGCGTGCTCTTCCACCAGCGCGGCAATCTCTTCCTGGGTTAGCAAGGTAAAGCGCTTAATCAGGTTCTCAGCCTCGTCGTCACCCACATTCAGCCAGAATTGGTAGAACTTGTATGGGCTGGTCATGTTGGGGTCTAGCCACACGTTGCCACTCTCAGACTTACCAAACTTGCTGCCGTCTGCCTTTGTCACCAAAGGCGTAGTAAGGGCGTAGGCTTTGCCGCCTTCCATGCGACGGATCAGTTCTGTGCCCGAGGTGATGTTCCCCCACTGGTCAGAGCCACCCATCTGTAGGCGCACGTTCTTGTGCTTGTACAGGTGCATGTAGTCATAGCCTTGCAAGAGCTGGTAAGAGAACTCGGTGAAAGAAAGACCTTCGGCGCCGTCTTCGCCTTCTTGGGCGGTGATGCGCTTCTTAACAGAGTCTTTCTTCATCATGTAGTTCACTGTGAGGTGCTTGCCCACATTACGCAGGAAATCCAGGAAGGAAAAATCTTTAAACCAGTCGTAGTTGTTGACCATCTCGGCAGCGTTGGGCACATCCCCGAAGTTCAGGAACTTCTCCAGCTGCTTCTTGATGCCATTCTGGTTGTCGCGCAGCACCTCCTCAGACAGGAGATTGCGCTCAGCTGACTTTCCAGACGGGTCCCCAATCATGCCCGTGGCACCGCCTACCAACGCGACAGGCTTGTGGCCGGCACGCTGCAGGTGCACCAACAGCATAATGGTGGCCAGGTTGCCTATGTGCAGGGAAGAGGCCGTAGGATCAAAGCCTATATAGGCCGTGGTCATCTCTTTCTGGAGTTGCTCTTCTGTGCCTGGCATGGTGTCCTGTAACATCCCGCGCCAGCGCAGTTCTTCAATCAAATTCATGTAGCTCATTTTTAACCTGGTCAAAGATACGTTACATCTTTTAATTTGACAGAAGCAAGTACAGGCAGGAGGGATGCTTGTCGTTTTTTGCCTGTTTTCCAGAAATCAGCCCGAAAACGAAAAATATCTTGGTAGTTAAGTTTTATAAGCGGTTTAAATTGGTGCCGTTTTCCTGAAGCAAATCATTCAAGCCAAGCTGGTCAAAAAGTATTCTGCCAATTTTTAGTTGCGAAGAGCCTGGCCTTAGTTGGTAGCTAAAGGTTGGGATTTCTTCCTGGACTTGGCAATCTAAGAAGAAAGGTTGCACTCCTCCTTTAGCTGGGCCACCCAGGTCAAGGTGGTTGATTACGTGTGAGGAAACCAGAAAGAAAGAACCTTTAAACTGGGTTAATCCTGATATCGTATTCAGAAGAAGGTCTTTTGCGTCTTCTGGGTTGGTGCCTTTGAACAGCTCGTCAAATACTGCAAAAGTGGGACTCTCTTTGGACTTGAGGATTACCTCTTTTACTGTTCTCAACTCATGCATAAAGTGACTGTAACCGTTGGTCAAATCATCTTTAGCATGGATTGAAATGGTTATGCAAGAGAAATAAGGAAGTGAACAATATGTGGCAGGCACGGCAGCGCCTATGTGGGCAAGGTACACGCAAAGTGCTATGCTTTTGAAGAAGGTAGACTTACCAGACATATTGGGTCCGGTCAACAGCATGACATTGTCCAAACCTGTTAGAGTAACAGAATTTTTGACAGGTTCTTTTAAGAAAGGATGGTAAAAGTCCTCCAACTTAAAATGCTCTGAATCAAAGATAGGAAAGACCAGGTCTAACTTCTTCATGCCTTTCGCCATAGAGAAATAGGCTTCAAATAGGAATAGGAATTCCCAGGCCTGGTTAAGGTCTCCTTGGCCATATTGGTGTAGGCGCTTCTCCAAGAGCAGAACATGCTTGTTGCTGAATTTGTCCTGCCTTAGTAGAAGCAAGAAAGTGGCCATGGCAGATTTCTCATACAAGGATTTAAAAAGGTTTACACCTTGCTGTAGCTCTATTGGAAGTTTAGAAGTGATTAATCGTGAAAAATACTTAGTGGTTAAATGTTCAAAGAGGAGGAGTAATTGAATCAATTTGGATCGTTTACTTGCTATTTCTATTTGCTTGGTTTTATATGTAAGTATATGAACTAATAGATTGGGACTTTTCTGTAGGTCTTGGTGGTGAAGGTTAGAACAGTATTCATATGCCTCTCTACAATCTATTACCTTAAAGTTAAAATCCTCCAGAACATCCCAGTGCGTATGCAAGGCTTTAAAAATTTCCTGCCGTTGCAAAACCTCTTCAAGGGTATTAGGGATTACAGAGAATAACTTTTTAAGTGTCTGATGACCTTTTTCAGTTATAGTGTAATCGAAAAGTGGTACAATCTTTTCTTCAATATCCAAGTCTTGAATGGTATACATAGGAGAGGCGCTTTAAATAGTATTTACGCTATGTATTCATAACTGCCCTACCCTTGAAATAGTATAAACCCTTTTTGACACATGTCGTTTTTGGCCTGTTTTCCAGAAAACAGGCCAAAAACGATCATAGCGTATTTTGTCTGCTGGCATAGTGGTTTGGTTTGCGGGCATGCGTAACTTTGGGTTCTTGTTTGACCAATCCTGTACCTTGCATCCATGGCGCTGACCGCTGACGATATCCTTAAACAACTCAAGAACCGCGAATTTGCACCTGTGTATTTTCTGCAGGGCGAAGAACCGTACTACATTGACCTCATCTCTGACTACATAGAGCAACATGCCTTGAATGAGATGGAGAAAGGCTTCAACCAAGTGGTGATGTATGGCAAAGACACAGACATCTCCAACGTGTTGTTGCAGGCCAAGCGGTTTCCCATGATGTCTGACCGGCAGGTTGTGATTGTCAAAGAAGCACAGAACCTGCAAAACCTGGAAGCTGATCCTGAGAAAGACCCGGCGGCCAAACAACTGGACGCCTACCTGGCCAACCCATTGCCATCTACCATCTTGGTGTTCTGTCACAAGCACAAAGTGCTGGACGGTCGTAAGCGCTTAAGCAAAGTATTAAGCAAACAGGCCGTTCTGCTTACTACTAAAAAGCTGTATGATAACCAGGTGCCGGGCTGGATTACCAGTTATCTCAAGTCCAAGAACCTGCAGGCCACGCCGCAGGCGGTCATGATGTTGGCAGAGTACATTGGCGCTGACTTATCCAGGCTCACAAATGAGATTGAGAAGCTCACCATCAACCTGAAGCCCGGCCAGACCATTGATGATGGCGTGGTACAGGAGAACATTGGCATTAGTAAGGAGTTCAACATTTTTGAGTTGCAGACGGCCATCATCAAGCAGGACGTACTCAAGGCCAACCGCATCTTAAATTACTTCGCATCCAACCCTAAGGACAATCCCTTGATTCCTAACCTGGTGCTGTTGTTTTCATTCTTCTCCAAGTTATTAACCTTGCACATGCTGCCGCAGGTGAACGAGCAGACGGTGGCCAAGAGCTTAGGTAACCGCGGCTTTTTGGCCAAGGAATATATGCTGGCCCTTAGAAATTACCCCTACAGAAGAGTATTGCAGATCATCAGCTTTTTAAGAAAGGCAGACTTGCAGAGCAAGGGCGTAGAAGGCGGCAGCCTGCCAGATGATGCCATTTTAAAAGAGCTGGTTTTCAAAATCATTCACCCGGTGCCTGTCATCAAGTAAATCCGTTTTTGGCCTCTTTTCCAGAAAACATGCCAAAAACGATATGTTAAAGTGCCTGCGGCAAATGCTAAAAACAGAAAACCGTCGTTGTAGAAACATCAAGGAAAAGGCTGAGCTTTGGGTCTGTTCCAAGCAATAATTTCCTATTTTTGAAGGAAAGGCTTTGGCGCCGCAGAGAATTTTCTGCCGGGCGGCCATTTTCTAATACACCACACTATGAAACTACCCCACAAGTTAGCTTTGGCCACGGCCTTGCTGGGAGGCGCTCATGCCGCTCAGGCACAGCAACCCCAGACATTCCGTTCTGAAGAGCGCTTTTACCAGGAAGGTCTGGAACTGTATGACCGGGAAAAGTTTGGTGCCGCCCAACAGGCGTTCGCAGAATACATACGGCTCATCAATGATCCTACCAGAACCGCAGACGCCCAGTACTATTACGCGGTTAGCGGCCTGCACCTGTTCCACCCAGACGCTGAGCAACTAGTTCTGCAGTTTGCCTCGCGCTATCCTGCCCACCCAAAGGCCGCCTCGGCGTTTTTTGAGCTGGGAACGTCCTTCTTTGATAAAAAGAGTTATGACAAGGCCATCCAGTATTTGGAGAAGGCACCCGCCGACAGGCTGGATGACGCGCAATTGAAAGAGGCTGAGTTCAAGCTGGGGTATTCCTATTTTGCCAAGAAGAATTTTGACAAGGCCAAGACCTTGTTTGATAGAAACAAGAAAGGCACGCATGCCTATTCCTTCGCGTCCAGTTACTATGCTGGTTACCTGGCCTATCGCAATGGAGACTATATTGGCGCCAAACTAGATTTAAAAGTAGCTGAACAGAGCGAGGATTACAGAACCATTGTGCCGTACATGCTCACAGAGGTGTTGTACAAAGAAGGCAATTTTGGCGAAGTGATTTCTTACGGTGAGAAATCCCTGAAGATGACGCCAAAGGTGCAGAACCCAGACGAGATTTCTCTGCTAGTGGGCGATGCCTATTTCCAGCGCAATGATTTTAAAACCGCGGCCCAGTACTTTAAAGGCTACGCCGAAGGAAAGAAAAACCTTGACAAGACGGTCCAGTATAAGATTGGCTTCGCGGATTACAAAAATGGCAACTTTAAAGGCGCCATCCAGAATTTAAAACCGGTGGCGTTCCAGTCTGACTCTTTGGGGCAGAATGCTTCTTACCATCTAGGGTTAAGCTACCTAAAGGATAACAACAAGCAATTTGCGTTAGGCGCCTTTGACCAGGCCCGCAAACTCAATATTGATAAGAATGTAAAGGAAGGCGCTACGGTAAAATACGCACAGCTGAACTATGAACTAGGCAATTTTTCTGAGGTGATCAATTCCTTGGCATCTTTCAACAAAGACTTCCCTAATTCTAAATCTGGCGACGAGGCAGATGACTTATTAAGCGAGGCCTATCTGAATTCCAGCAATTACTCAGAAGCCATTCAGCACATTGAAAGCCTACCCAAACGCAGTCACCGCATCAATGAAACCTACCAACGGGTAACCTATTACCAAGCAGTAAAGCTGTACAACGACCAGTTGTTCCAGCAGGCGGTGGCATTATTGGACAAGTCTCTGGGCTTTCCGTATGACAAGGAGATTCAGGCGGGCAGTAACTTCCTGAAGGGCGAGGCTTTCTCCATTGGGCAGCGCTGGCCGCAGGCCATCAACAGCTATGGGGCCGTTTTCCAGACGCCAAATTCTGGCCGTACCGAGTTTTATGTAAAGTCACGTTACGGCATTGGCTACGCGTACTACAACAACAAGGAATATGAGAAGGCCTTGACGCACTTTAAGGCCTACCTCAATGACAACTCAGTAAAAGCGGGCAACCCAAACTACGCGGACGCCATGTTGCGTCTGGCAGACTGCTACTACGTGACCAAGGATTATGGCAACGCGCTGGAGTGGTATGATAAGGCTTTGGCGGCCAAAACCCCAGACGCTGATTACGCGCTGTTCCAGAAAGGCGTGGTCTACAGCCTGACTAATCGCCGCGATGACGCCATTAAGAGTTTGCAGACGGTTATCAGATCTTATCCAAAATCACGCTACGCTGATGACGCCGTGTACCAGAAAGGGATTATTGATTTTGAGAACTCCAACTATGCGCCAGCCATTGCCAGTTTCAGTGACCTCATAGACAACAGACCCGGCAGTTCTCTGGTGCCGCATGCTTTACAGAAAAGAGGCGTGGCCAACATGAACCTGCGCAAAATGCCAGAGGCCATTGCTGACTTCAAACGCGTGATAGACCAGTACCCAACGCACCCTATTGCCAACAACGCCATTTACAGCTTGCAAGAGGCCTTAGGTGAAAGCAACCAAACCGAGCAACTGGATACCTATCTGACCAAATTCAAGGCAGCCAATCCAGAAAGCGATGCTCTAGAAAGCGTTGAGTTTGAAGCCGCCAAATCGCTTTACTTTAATGAGAAATACAAGCTGGCTATTCCAAAGTTTGAAGCTTTCTTGAAAGCTTATCCGGCTAGTTCCTCTGTGGCCAATGCCCGTTATTTTCTGGGTGATTCTTACTATAGAAACGGAGACAAGGCCAATGCCTTGCGTAGCTTGAAAGAGGTAGCCCTGGAAGGAAAATCTGAGTACCTGACCAAAGCCGTGCAACGCGTGGCAGACATGGAGTTTGAGGCCGGAAACTATGCTGAGGCGGCTAGCTTCTATTCAAGACTGAGAGACCTGGCGGTGAACAAGAAGGAGCAGGCCAACGCCTTAAAAGGATTGATGCAGAGCTTCTACTTCACCAATGACTTCAACAACACCATTCTCATTGCAGACGAGTTGATAGCCCGCGGCAATGCTACCTTGGACGCCTATAACTCAGCCTTGTTATTCAGAGGGAAAGCCAATTATGCGCAGGGACGTCTAGACCAGGCCATTAAGGAGTTCAGCACCGCGGCCACGTCTGCTACGGACGTAAACGGCGCCGAAGCGCATTACCTGCTCTCAGAAATCTATTTCAAACAGCAGAAATACAAAGAGGCTTTAGACCAGGCCTTCGCGTTTAGCAAGACCTTCGGGGATTATGAGAACCTGCTAGGCAAATCCTTCTTGCTGATTGCCGATGTGTACGTAGCCCAGAACGAAGTCTTCCAGGCCAAGGCTACCTTGAACTCCATCATTGAGAATTCACCAGACAAAGAGATTGTAGCAGCCGCCAAGGTGAAACTGGCCGAGCTGGAAAACAAGGTGAACACCCCATCTTCAAACGAATCAGAGCAATGAGATATACCACAGCGTTAGCAGGCATTTCGGCCCTGTTTTTATTCGGATTGGCTCCAGCCACCTCTCAGGCCCAGACGGGCTGGGGCGAAGGCGGGAAACTGGAGAATGCAGAAATTGTAGTAGAGAAGAACCGCACCCTGGAATTGCCCGAGGCCAACCGCAACTTTGAGAAATTCAGAATAGCGCCGCCTAAGTTGCAAGACCGTCAGGTGACGTACCGGTTCAATGAATACCGCCTGCCCGAGCATTTCATCAACCTTCCCATGCGGGTCTTGACCATCCGTCAGGAAGACTTGACTAAGTTGTATGGCAACTATGTGAAAGGCGGGATTGGCAACATTGGCACGGTCTATCTGCGCGGCTACTTCCATAATAAGCGCGACAACAATGCCTCTTATGGCGCAGAGGTAGGGCACGTTTCTTCAGGAGATGGTCCCATCCAAAACTCAAACGTGGCCAGTAGTTTTGTTCAGGCCCACGGCGAGATGTACAGCGGCCCGGTTACCTTGGGCGGACGCGTGAAATATGACCGTGACCAGAATAATTTCTACGGCTTTGACCGCTTTGTGGAAGTAGATAGAGACTCTGTAAAACAAGTATATAACCGCTTCTTGGTAGAGGGTCACTTGAATAACCTAACCGACTTAAACGCGCCTCTGCAGTTCAATGGTAAAGTAGGGTTAACCTATACGGCAGACAACTTCTCAGCAAAAGAGACCAATGTATATGGGATTGGAGGTCTTAACTATGAACTGGGCAAGGATTCCAAAATTGATGTAAAACTAGAAGCCGGGTACACCAACCTGAAAGACTCTATCTCCATGGGCCGCGGGTTCTTTAAAGTTCGTCCAGCCTACACCAAGCAGGTAGACAAGCTTGGGTTTGTTTTGGGGGCTACCATTGCCTATACCGGTGATACCATCAATGATGCGCGCCAGTTTAACATCTATCCAGCGGTTGAGGTAAACTACCAGGCCATTGAAAACAAGTTGGTTTTATTTGCCGGTGCCGGTGGAGACTTGCAACGCACCACCTTGTATAGCCTGAGCAAGGAAAACCCCTGGCTGAACCATAATGTGCAGGTGGCAGACGTCAGCAAAGGCCTTGAACTATACGCTGGGGTGACGGGTAACTTGGGCAAGAACGTACAGTTCACGGGTAAGCTGGCCCACCAAAGCTTTAGAAACCTGTATTTCTTCAACAACGCTGCTAAGGACTCTTCAAGGTTTGACGTGGTGTATGATGACGGCGTGACGCAGGTGTTCAATATTTACGGAGAGCTTTCTTACAACCAATCAGAGAAATTTAGAGTGGGGTTGAAGGCAGAAAATAACCAGTACACAACTGCCTCACTGGCAGAGGCCTTCCACAGACCAAGCACCATTTTGACGGCGTTTGGTTCGTATAATCTTTCTGATAAGATTCTCTTCAACACCGAACTTTATTATATTAGCAGTTCCTTTGGGCAAATTGCGCGTCCAGACGGCTCCATGGCTTTGCGTGAGACAGACTCCATCATGGACCTGAACATCAAAGCCGACTACCGTTTCTCACCAAGATTTTCTGCCTTCATAATGGGCAATAACCTGTTGAGCAACGAGTATGAGCGGTTTGTGAACTACAGAACCCAGGGAATTTCTGTGATAGGTGGCGTCACCTATTCATTTTAAGAGAATATGATTCAGCGGCACATAAAATCTTTGTTGTACACGTATGACTGCGTCATCATCCCAGAGTTTGGGGGCTTGATTACGCATTATACATCGGCTAAAATCCATCCGGTAAAACACACGTTTTCACCGCCCTCTAAGCGCATTGCCTTTAATGAACAGTTAAAGGTAAACGACGGCTTGTTGATCACCACGCTGGCACACCAACAGCAGTGGCCTATGGCAAAAGCACAGCAAACGGTGAATGAGTTTGTGCGGGACTTGAAGGAGCAACTTCAAACCAAACATCAGTTTGAGTTGAGCGAGGTAGGCATGTTTAGGTACAACGCTGAGCGCAAGCTGGTGTTTGAAAGCCTGGACCAGGAGAATTTTCTAGAGCACAGCTTCGGTTTGCCTGAGCTGGTATCAAAACCTATCCTGGGCAAAGACACCTTGTTATTGCGTGGCAAATTCCAAGACCATCCGGCCAAGGCAGAAGCAGGTTTAAAGCTGGGCAGCCGCTTGCGCAAACTATTAAACGTAGGCGCGGGTCTGGTAATTGGCGGCATTGCCATTTCTGGGGTGTATTTCTATTCTCTGCAGAATGACGTTGCGCTTAGCTCATTGAATCCCTTTGACATGATCTCGGCTTCTAAGGAAGTAGCAGTTGTGGCTCCCAAAGAAGTAGTGGTTGAAGAGAAATCTTCAGCCATGGATGCCTATGAGCAATCTTTGTTGGCGGCGCAAACTGAAGCTGATTCTGCAATGGTGGGTGAAGATGGTTTCACAGGTGCCACAGAAGAGCCTGTTTTAGCCCAGAATCCGGAAAATAGCCCAAAAACGGAAGTGTCTAAACCAGAAGTTGTTATAGTGCCTGAGGTGAAGGAAGAAGTGAAGAAAGTGTCGCCTGTTGTTCCGGAAAAATCTTTAGTGGCTGCCCCGAAAGTTGAAGCCAAGGCTGAAACGAAAGTTGCTAACACTACCACAATTAAAGGCAAGACAGACCGTTTCTATGTCATCATGGGGGCCTTCGCAGAGAATGAGTTTGCCCGCATGAATCAAAAGAGTCTCAGTAAGAAGGGATTCAATGCCAAAACAATTCTTCCCTCAAGAGAAAGCAGATGGCACCGTGTGTCTGTAGCAGACTTTGCCACCGAGGCAGAGGCACAGGCCGCCTTACCAACCTTACGCAAAGACGTAAGTCAAGAACTTTGGGTACTTAACTATTAACATGAACGTCCTATTCCTTCAAATCACCACGCCAGCCACCACCGCGGTTGCGGATACCACTGCCAATGCGGCGGCTGTTGCTACCCAAGAATCAGTATCCTTATTAGACTTAACCATGGCCGGCGGCTGGGCAATGTTCCCACTGGCGGCTTTGTCTTTGGTGGCCATTTATATTTTTGTGGAGCGTTTCCTCACCATAAAAAAGGCCTCGCGCAATCCCGCTGATTTTATTGGGCGGCTAAAAAGCTTAGTAATAGCCGGCGACATACAAGGGGCCCGTATGCTATGCGCTCAAACCAACACGCCCATTGCCCGCATGCTGGAGAAAGGAATCTCTAGAATTGGACAGCCTTTAAAAAGCATTGAAGCTTCTATTGAAAACGTTGGTAAGATTGAGATTGCCCGCTTAGAGAAAAACCTTTCTGGTTTGGCTACGGTAGCAGGAGCGGCCCCCATGTTGGGCTTCTTGGGTACCGTAACGGGTATGATTGCCGCCTTTATCGCCATTGCCCAGGCAGAAGGGTCCATTAGCCCTAAGTTGTTGTCTAGCGGTATCTATCAAGCTATGGTGACCACTGCCGCCGGGTTGATCATTGGTCTGCCTGCGTATGTGGCGTACAATTACCTGGTGTCAAAGATTGACAGCATCATCCATGACATGGAGTACAGCTCTATTGAGTTTATTGACCTCTTACAAGAGCCCCAAGCATAATGAATTTACGTTCCAAGAATAGAGTCAACCCAGAGTTTAACATGTCCTCTATGACGGACATTATCTTTCTGCTGTTGATCTTCTTTATGTTGACTTCCAATTTTGTGACGCCTTCTGGCTTGCCGGTTAACCTACCTACCAGCAAAGCCTCTGAAATTGTCATGCAAAAGATAAGCGTGACCATTACAAAAGATCTGCAGTATTCTATCAATGAACAAACTACCACCCTAGAAGCCTTGCCTGCCCAGTTAGAAGAGGCATTGGCGGGAACCGAACAGGGAGAGGGGGTTGTTGTTTTACATGTAGACAAATCCGTTCCGGTAGAGCATTTTGTGAAAGTGGCCGGCATTGCAAATAATTTGAAGGCTAAGGTATCTATTGCCTCACTTCCCTCTGAATAAAGTATCATGGTTGTCACCCAGGAAGAAGAAAAGAACAGAAAGATAGCAATGGGCGTGAGTGCAGCTGTGCACTTGATCCTCTTGCTGTTGCTGTTTTATATCATGGCTTGGCAGGCACCAGATCCGCCTTTAGACCAACTTGGGGGCATTGAAATTTCTTTTGGAACTACTGAGACGGGTAGTGGCGACACCCAGAGCAAGGCTTCACCCAATGAGTCTACCAACCCAGAAGACAGTGCTCCGGCCGCTGAGGCACCCAAAGCTGTTCCAACGCCACAAGCACAACCCAAGACGGCCGCTGCACCAGTAGAAAAGGTAGCCACCACCACGGCTGATGCTCCCGTGAGCGTGAAAGAGGAGAAGGTAGAACCTAAACCTGAACCTGTCAAGGAAGAGCCTAAAAAGGTAGATAACAGAGCGTTATTTCCAGGTAAGGCCAAAACAGGAACCGGTAACGGTACAGCCGGCACCAGCAACAATCCCACCGGCAATAACAACGGTGATGAAGGCACGGTAGGTGACAAAGGCCGTCCGGAAGGGCAATACCCTGGCAAGAAAACCGGTGCAGGCGGTAGCGGAGGCGGTCCTTTGAACATGCCGGGCTGGCGTTTTGACATTGAACCCCGCACCGACCCGTATGACAATGAGAGCGGCAAGGTGGTCTTTAGAGTACGCATTGACAAAGACGGCGAGATTACAGGCCTGGACGTGGTAGAAAGCAACGTAAGCCCGCAAGTGGTGAATTGGTACCGCAACGAAGTGCGTAAGACTTCTTTTAGCCGCATAAAAGGCAACGACAGCAACACTGGGGCCTCTGGCCTCATCACCTTCATTATTAGAGCAAATTAAATCATCATAAGCCTATCTTCGTGACCTACGAGCAAGCCTTAGAATACCTATACCAGCAGTTGCCGATGTTTCACCGCATCGGCAATTCTGCTTTTAAGAAGAGCCTGGATAACATTATCGCGCTCACCCAAGCCCTTGACAATCCGCAGGGACACTTTAAAACGGTGCACGTGGCGGGTACCAATGGTAAGGGAAGTTCTTCTTCCATGCTGGCGGCCATCTTGCAGGCAGCCGGTTACAAAACCGGCCTCTATACGTCTCCGCACCTTAAAGACTTCACGGAACGCATACGGGTGAACGGGGAGATGATCTCAACGGATAAGGTGACCCGTTTCACCGAGCAGCACCAAGGATTGTTTGAGCAGGTAAAACCTTCTTTCTTTGAGATGACGGTGGCCTTGGCCTTTGAGCACTTTAAAGAAGAACAGGTTGACATTGCCATTATTGAAGTGGGTTTGGGCGGAAGGCTGGATTCTACCAACATCATCACGCCGCTGGTTTCGCTTATTACCAACATTGGCCTGGATCACCAAAGCCTGCTGGGAAACACCCTGCAGGAAATAGCCAGTGAAAAGGCGGGCATTATTAAGCCAGGAGTTCCGGCAGTATTGAGTTTAACCCAAGAGTCAGTTTTAGCCCAATTCCTGGAAAAGAGCCAAAAAACGGGAAGCCCATTATTTTTTGCAGATCAAGAATATCGCGCAGAACCGAAGGGGCAGCAAGAGCACTTGGCTGTGTATGATGTCTATCAAGGCAATAACTTGCTCCTAAAGGACTTGGAATTGGCCTTGCTAGGCAAATACCAGCAGCAGAACCTGCCAGGTGTCTTAAAGACGATAGAGATCTTACAAACCAAAGGCTTTAATATTAACCAGGACCAAATAAGGGAAGGGTTAAAGCACCTGCAAACGCTTACCGGATTAAAAGGACGGTGGCAAATCCTTGGTCAGGAGCCATTGACTATCTGTGATACCGGGCATAACATTGACGGCATCCGGCAGGTGGTAGAACAATTGTGGGCACTTAGAAAACCTGTTCATTTTGTGTTTGGAGCAGTGAATGACAAAGACGTCTCCAGCATTCTCAGGCTGTTACCGGTTTCTTATAAGTATTATTTCTGTCAGGCGCAGATACCAAGGGCCTTGCCGGTGCAGGAACTCTGGGAAGAAGCGCAGTTTGCGGGCTTAAAAGGGAACACCTATCCTACGGTAGAAGATGCCATCTTGGCCGCCAAAGCGCATGCCTTGCCAGATGAGGTAATATTCATTGGCGGTAGTACCTTTGTAGTGGCAGAAATAGCCGAACTATAATTCATGGGTAGAGGAAAACTAGAGAAATTTGCCGTCAACGCCACCCGCGCCAATGTGGTGGAGCCCGGCAAAGAGAATTTTGAAAAACTGAAAGGCCGCTGGAACAGCGACTTCTTCTTAAAAGACCAACCGCTTATCTTAGAGGTGGGCTGTGGCAAAGGAGAGTATACCGTGGGCATGGCCCAACGGTACCCAGAGAAAAACTACCTTGGCATAGACATCAAGGGAAACCGCATCTGGAAGGGGAGTTCCTTGGCCATAGAGGCTGGCTTGTATAACGTTGGCTTCCTGCGGATATTCCTGGAAAACCTGGATCAGCACTTCGGGGAGCAGGAAGTGGATGAGATTTGGATTACCTTCCCAGATCCCCAGCCCCGCAAGCGCGACATCAAACGCCGTCTTACTTCACCAAGGTTTCTGGCCATGTACGAGCGCATTCTAAAGCCCGGAGGCAAGCTGCACTTAAAGACAGACAGCGATTTATTGTTTGAATATTCTTTAGAAGTGTTACAAGAACGCAATGCCTCTAACTTGTTGCACACCTTTGATTTATATCAATCAGATTTGCAGGAGCACACCATGGGGATCTATACCACTTTTGAGAAAAAATACCTGGACTTAGGCGTACCCATCAAGTACCTGCAATACACGGTTTCTTAATGTGTTAATTGAATTTGAAAATTTGAAGATGTGCAAATTTGAAAATTCAACCTTCTCAAATCGTTTTTAGCTTGTTTTGTAGAAAATAGGCCAAAAATAAAAAAGCGCTGACTTTGGTCAGCGCTTTTTTTCTATACATTAATATGGTATGATATTCTACTAGGACTGTGTATTCTGATAATTTTCAAATTTGCACATCTTCAAATTTTCAAATCAAAATAGCACATCAGGACATTAATCCATTAGCACAATAGCCTAGTCTTCTAGCTGCTCAAAAATCTCCTCTAATTCGTCAAAGTCCTTAAAGCCAGGTCTGATTTCTTGTCCGCCTTTCAAGGCAATGCCTGCGGGGTGTATTTTCTCTATAGCTTCTTTGGTGTTTTCTTTAGTAAGACCGAATCCAATTAGGACAGAGTATTTTGCTGAGAGGTCGCTCAATAAGCCATGGGTAGCAGAGTCAATAGAGGTAAGCTCCGTAGAGTCAATCAAGAAGTATTCCACATGGGGTTGATACAGCTCTAGAAACTGCAATAGGTTCTGCTCGTCAGTGTCCTTGTCTATCAAGACTCTTAGGATCACCGGTAATGGGATCTGCTCCAGTTCCTCAATAAGGAAGACGGTGTTTAGTTGCAGCATATCCAAAGGATACTTCTGCAACAGCGGCTGAATGTCTTCTACCGGCATTTCGTCAATTTCTCCTACCAGCTTTACGCCGGCCACCCAGCCAGATATTTCTTTAAAGGCCTCTGGAGAGGTATACGCGGGAGTGTTTTCTTCTACAGAGAAACCCAGCATTTCAACGCCCATACCAGCGCAATAGCGGGCATCGCTAAGGTTAGAGATTTGATTTACTAAAACTATTGTGCTGAGTGCCATGCGTTTTTATCGTGTTTTACTGGAAATAGACCAAAAATGAAGGGTTGTTAAACCAAATGTAATTCTTTGTATGGTTTTAACTATTCCAGAGGTAGAAAAAGTATCCCAACCGGGATATTTATGGAGTGAAGCGGGTAACTTTTTTGTTGGGACAAAAGTTAGGGGGTAGCTTTCCTGCACTTCAGGCAAGTAAGTCGGCAAGTGCCTGGTATTTTAGCTATATTTGCACATTGTTTCGGCAGGACTTTGAATCCTGTTTAAATTAAGAAGAAATGACTTCAAAAGGAAGAGTATTGGTCGCCATGAGTGGCGGCATTGACAGCTCAGTAGCGGCAGTTCTGTTGCACGAGCAAGGGTATGATGTGATAGGCATGACCATGAAGACATGGGACTATGCCAGCGCCGGCGGCAGTAAGAAGGAGACTGGCTGCTGCAGCCTGGATTCCATCAACGACGCCCGAGACATAGCGGTACAGCTAGGATTCCCGCATTACATCATTGACATTAGAGAAGAGTTTGGCGACTACGTCATCAACCACTTCACAGATGAATACATCGCCGGCCGCACGCCCAACCCCTGCGTTCTGTGCAACACCCACATTAAATGGGACGCGCTTTTGCGCCGCGCCGACAAGCTGGGCTGTGATTTCATAGCCACCGGCCACTACGCCAACATCCGGGAGGAGAACGGCCGCCATGTCATCTCCAAAGGCAAGGACCATAACAAAGACCAGTCATATGCGCTCTGGGGCATCTCACAAGAAAGCTTAAGCCGCACCATCTTCCCGCTGGGTCATTTGCACAAGACCGAAATCAGGCAGATGGCCATGGACCGCGGCTTTGAAGCCTTGGTGAAGAAAGCCGAGTCGTATGAAATCTGCTTTATCCCAGATAATGACTACCGCGGGTTCTTGAAGCGCCGCGTGCCTGGCTTAGAAGAGCAGGTAGCAGGCGGCGAGTTTGTATTGGAGGACGGCACTGTGGTAGGCAAGCATGAAGGATATCCTTTTTACACCATCGGGCAGCGGAAAGGCCTGGGTGTAGCGCTTGGATTCCCGGCGTTTGTAACCCGCATAGAGAAAGATACGAATAGGGTGATATTAGGCAACTATGAGCAGTTGGCCAAGAACGGCATGAACGTGGGCAAACTGAACATGGTTAAATATGAAAACCTGCACGGCCTGCCCACCGAGACGATTACCAAAGTGCGCTACAATGACCCAGGCACCGCCGCGGTGATTGAGCAAGTAGGTGATAAAATGCTGGTACAGTTCCATGCCGGTGTAAATGCCATAGCCCCAGGACAAGCCGCCGTCTTCTATGAAGGCGATGACGTAATTGGCGGCGGATGGATAGAAACCAGCTTTAACTTAGACTAACGTCTAGTAGTGTATGAAAAAACTTCTGTTTGCAATGGCTCTGGTAGCCAGTTTCCTAACTTCTTGTGGAGACGATGAGTTTGTCTTAGACCCTGCGGCTGTAGGAACGGCGTATTATCCTTTGGAGTTAGGTGCGTTTAAAATCTTCAATGTAGAGGAAAATACTTATCTAAATAATACTGCAGAAAGCAAAACATACCAGATAAGAGAGACTTTCAATGAGGTATTCAAAGATCAGACAGGTAAGGACTGGTATAGAGTAGAAATTAGCAGAAGAGAAACCGAGACTGATTCCTGGAGAATCATTGGCGTTAGAACTATTTCTAAAGATCCTGTCAACCAGAGTTCAGGCAGCTTACTTATTAAAGAGAACAATAGAACGGTAGTGGGTATGGTATTTCCTGTATTGGAAGGGAAAGCATGGAACCCTAATGCCTTTAACACAGGGTATTTTCCTAATCCAGACGATGAAAACCTTAGAGAAGAATTTAGCTATAAAAATGTTGGGAAACCATTTGAGGCTTCAGGTACAACTTTCCTTACAACCACCACTATTGTTAAATCAGATTTTGAAAACGTATTGGCAGAATCTAGGAGTTATGAAGTGGTCTCTGTAAACCAAGGACCTGTACATAGATATTACAAACTTCTCAACTTTTGTAATTCTAACTCTGAGAATTGCGATTATCAGGCAGATGAAGTCTACATAGTAGATGGCATAGAAAGAACAGAAACCATGATAAGCTCAGGTAAGGTTGACTTATAGCATCCATCATATATAAAAGCCCCGTCTATCTTCTGTTAGGCGGGGCTTTTCTGTTGTTTTCAATTGGTTTTTGGGCGTAGAAAGTGTTGTTTTGTAGAAGCTAACCCACTCTTGATTATGTCACATCTAATTGCCCCGTCGGTGCTTGCCGCCAACTTTGGTCACATGGACCATGATGTTCAAATGCTTAACCAGAGTACTGCAGATTGGATTCACATAGACGTGATGGATGGTCGGTTTGTGCCCAACATCTCGTTCGGTTTTCCGGTTTTGCAGGCCATTAAGGCAAAGGCTACCAAGACGCTAGATGTGCATTTGATGATTGAGTCGCCTGAATTGTACATTGAACAGTTTCAGAAAGCGGGAGCAGACATCATCACGGTGCATGAAGAAGCCTGCACGCATTTGCACCGTACCCTGCAGCAGATCAAAGACACTGGCGCCAAGGCGGGCGTGGCTTTGAATCCGCATACGCCAATCCAGGTACTGTCTGAGGTGATTGAGGACATTGACGTTGTGTGCCTGATGTCTGTGAACCCAGGTTTTGGTGGACAGAAGTTCATACAGCACACCTACCGCAAGATTGAGCAGCTCAAGGCCCTCATAGTGGAGAGAAACGCCAGCACGCTAATTGAAATTGACGGCGGCGTCAACTTAGACAATGCGCCCTTGTTGCTACGAGCAGGAGCAGACGTACTGGTAGCCGGAAGCTTTGTCTTTAATTCAAACAATCCTACCAACACCATTCTGGAACTTAAAAACCTGACCAGGTAGGTGCATGGGCAAGCGCTGGGGATGGTGCATTTGCTTTATGATCCTGAGCTTTCCGGCTTGGGCGCAGCAGGCATTTATCCAAGGCCAGGTAACCAATGCCCAACAACAGCCTTTGATTGGAGCCACGGTGGTGGTACAAAATGCTTCTGTTTCTGCTTTAACAGACGCGCAAGGCAAGTTTTCTCTAAAGGTGGAACCGGAGAAGGAGATCACGCTGCTTGTCACCTATATTGGCTTTCTGAAATTTGAAAAGGAGCTTACCCTGCTGCCCGGCGAGACCCGGTACCTAGGAATAGAACTTATCGCCAATTCTAAAGAGTTGCAAGAGGTAGAAGTACGCGCCAAATCTACCAATGAGACCCGCGAAGTTGTTAGCATCACCAAAATAGACCCGCGCCTCACTCAATCAATTCCAAGCCCTTTCCAGGAGTTTAATAAAATTCTCACCACCCTGCCCGGCGTGACCAGTAACAATGAGCTGTCTTCGGCTTACTCGGTTCGCGGTGGCACGTATGACGAGAACCTGGTCTATGTGAACGGCATGGAAGTGTATCGGCCTTTTCTTAATTTTTCTGGTCAGCAGGAGGGGTTGAGCTTTGTCAACCCAGACTTGGTAGAAGAAGTCACCTTTTCATCGGGTGGATGGCAACCCAAGTATGGGGATAAGCTTTCCTCGGTGCTAGACATTCAGTACCGCACTCCGCAAAAGTTTAAGGGTTCTGTATCTGGTAGCTTAACGGGAGGTTCTGTGCACGCAGAAGGAACCGCGTTTGACAAAAGACTGGGCTTTTTGGTGGGGGTACGGCATAAAAATGCGGGCTACGTGTTGAATAGCCTGGAGGTAGAAGGTGATTACCAGCCAGTCTTCACAGATGTGCAAACCTATCTAACCTATGATCTTTCTAAGGCCGGGCACAGAGCTACCGGCGCTGCCCCCATTACTCAACTGAGCTTACTAGCCAACATTGCCCAGAACGACTACCAGGTTAGACCAGAAACCCGGGAAACTACCTTTGGTACTCAAACCCAGGTGTTACGGCTACTGGTGGGCTATGACGGCCAGGAGCAGATGAAATACACCACCTGGCAGAGCGGGCTTAGGTTGCAACATGAGTTTTCTTCTGATGTCAAGGGCGAGCTCATCTATTCAACCTTGTACAGCCAGGAACGAGAGTACCGTGATTTAGAAGCTGGTTACCGCTTTTGTGACGTGATGCCCATGGCCAGCGTATCGCCGTTTAACAGGTGCGCCGGAGAACGGGGCGTGGGTTCCACATACAATTATTCCAGAAATAAATTGCGCGCCGCCATCCAAGCCCTGGAAGGAAAAGTAAACTGGCGCTTTATGCCGTCCCATACGCTTATGGCTGGCGTGAAGGCGGGACTTGAATCTATTGAGGATGGATTGCAGGAATACGGCTTTACAGACTCTGCTGATTACGTTTCTGACATCTCCACACTATCCATTGACCAAACCTTAAACTCTACCAGATGGCAAGGCTTTGTTCAAGATGAATGGGCCATTGACAGTTCGCAAACTCTGACGTATGGCGTCAGGTTGCATTACTGGTCTACCAACGCTCAGCTGTCCATCAGTCCCAGAGTCCAATACGCTGTACGATTTGCTTCTTTGCCAGACTGGTCTTTTAAAGCGGCAGCAGGGTCTTACGTGCAAGCCCCGTTGTACAGAGAATTAAGATTGGCTGATGGTACTTTGCAGAAGGAGGTAGAAAATCAGCAGGCCTGGCATTTTATTACCGGAACGGAATACCAGTTCCATAAATGGGGAAGACCCTTCAAGCTCACCACCGAAGCCTACGTGAAGTACATGCCGTCTGTCATTCCGTTTGAGCAGGAGAACATGCGGCTGCGCTATTTGCCCAATGTAAAATCCACGGCCTACGCTATTGGTGCTGATGTACGGTTGAACGGAGAGTTCATCAAAGGGGAGGAGTCTTGGTTTAGCGTGGGTTTTTTGAGCACCAAAGAAAACCTGGAAGGAGATTCTACAGAAGTGCGGGACCCCATAACCGGCAAGGTAGAGGCGGTAGAGGCCAAAGGATATATCAGGAGGCCCACGGACCAGCGTCTCAACTTCGGGGTGTTTTTTCAAGACCATTTGCCTAACAACCCCACCTGGAAGATGTACCTGAACCTGGCCTTTAGCACTGGCCTGCCCTTTGGACCTCCGGGTTTGTTAAACTACAGAAGCGCCTTCAATGGACCAGCCTATAGAAGAGTAGACATGGGGTTCTCCAAGCTGATTTCAGTGCGGGGCACCGGGGCATCTGGGTTCGGCTTAGAAAGCCTTTGGCTGAGTTTAGAGGTATTGAATCTAATCTCGGCGAACAACGTGGTTTCTTACAATTACGTGAAAGACACCAGCGGCATTACCTATGCCGTGCCCAATTACCTCACCGGCCGACTGGTGAATTTGAGGTTCATTGCCAGATTCTAAAATCAAAGCTATTAGACATAAAAACGAAAAGCCTGAGCGCGTTAGCTCAGGCTTTTCGTTTTTGGGCTGTTTTCTGTAAAATAGCCTAAAAACGGCTTATCAATTATCATGGAACCGCTTCTCTTTCCAAAGCACGGCGGCGTCCTCAATTTCTTGGGCGTAGGCGCGGTAGGTCTTCTCATCATTCTTGCCCAGCTTTTGGGCTTTCTTGTTTAGTTCCAGGGCCTCATCATACTCACTCTTCTGAGCAAGCAGCCTCGCCTTTAGATACGTGTTATAGAAATTCTCTTCAATGGCAATGGATTTGTTGATCCAGGCCAGCGCTAGCTCATGCTCTGTGTTTTGTTGCAAAAGATAATTTACCGCCTGTGATAAAACTGCCCAGTCATCTGGTTTAGCCACAGACAAAGAATCTTTGATGAGTTTAAGCGTTTGCGTGTGTACTTCTACGCGTATGGGAATGGCCAACTGCTTCTTCTCCCAGTTCAAAACTAGTCGGCCAAAGGTGGGCTGCACGTCATTAAAAGAATATTTAAGCGTCTCATGAAATTCACTCGCCTCTGGGCTAAAGGGCAGTCTGATTAAGTCTTGGCTTTGGTCATAGCCCTCTGTGCCCCAAAGACCCAGTTTTTTATTCAATACCAGGTACCAGTTGCTGGAGTCGGCTGGGAAAACAAACAGAGAATAGGTGCCGGCAGGAATGTTCTCCTGCAGAATGCGCACGTCGGTGGAAAAGGAAACCGTGGTGGCCTCATTGGCACCCGCCCGCCAAATCTGACCGTACGGAACCAGTTTGCCCCACACCTCACGCTTCTTCACGCCCGGTGCGCTGTAATTGACGGTGATCTCCGTGATGCCTATGGTATGCATCAATTTTACCTTGGGGCTAGCCTGAGGCAGTTTCAGCTTGGTTTGAGCACCCACCGTCAAGGCAAACAATAGAAAAAAACAGGTAAGAAATAATCTCATATGGTTACAGAAAGAAGCATTTACCGTATGCCAGCCTAGACAGAACGCCAGGCCAGCAGATTTACGTCATAAAAGCAGAGAAAAAATAATGCCATACCTGGTTCTATACTGACATCTTTTATAAATAGAGGCAGAACCAGCCGATTTGGTATTTTGGGAGCAGAAAGTTGAAAAAAATATTTGACTTTTCAATTTCCTTTTTACCTTTGAGCCAGCAATATGAACCGCACTACCCAAAATATCTTCCTTTCTTCTGCCGCGCCTGCGGTTCAGGGAGTGCATTGCCATCATTTCCATCATTCCTCTTAGGAGGAATCATAACATCATATCGCCCAATCTGGGGCTGGGCCCCGTGTATATCCAGTACTTGTAAAACAACAAGTCCAGCTGGTTGTTACCTTCATTGTTTCGTATCTACTCTTTTCCTATACCCATTTTTTCATGATCCGGTTAGCCATTCAAAAGTCCGGTCGCTTGTCAGACGACTCCCTCAAATTGATTCGTGAGTGCGGCATCTCCTTTATAAGTACTACGTCTAAACTCAAAACCGAAGCCACCAATTTCCCCCTAGAAATCTTATACCTACGCGATGATGACATTCCAGGCTACGTGGCAGACGGCGTGGCAGACATTGGCATTGTTGGACAAAACGTATTGGTGGAAGAGGGCTTACAGCAATTAACCGTAAAAGCTTTGGGCTTTAGCAAATGCCGTTTGTCTTTGGCCGTGTCTAAAGGAGATGCCTACGAGGACGTGACTACTCTCCAAGGGAAAAGCATTGCTACCTCTTACCCAAACCTGTTACGCGAGTTTTTGACGTCTAAAGGCGTGGAGGCCGACATTCATACTATTTCTGGATCTGTGGAGATTGCGCCTAGCATAGGCCTGGCAGATGCGGTGTGTGACATCGTCTCCTCAGGCTCTACCTTGATCAGCAACGGCCTGCGCGAGGTAGAAACCGTCTTCAAATCTGAAGCGGTGTTAATAGCCAACCAAAACCTGAATCCTGAGAAAAGCCGACTGCTCCAGCAACTTTTGTTCAGGATGGAGGCGGTACAAAAGGCCCAGAAGTCCAAGTACGTCGTTTTAAATGCACCTAACACTGCCATTCCGCAAATCAAAACGCTATTACCCGGCATTAAATCACCTACCATCATTCCATTGGCAGAGGAAGGTTGGAGCTCTTTGCATTCTGTAGTGAACGAAGATGATTTCTGGGACATCATTCAGAAATTGAAAGAGGCAGGCGCCGAAGGCATTCTGGTAGTTCCCATTGAAAAGATGATTGGCTAAAATGAAGACCTATCTATATCCTTCACCCGCAGAATGGGCTGCCTTGACCCAACGACCGGTCCAGAAACTGGACCAGCTGCGGGCCGGGGTTCAGCACACCTTTGACTTGGTCAAAGAACGCGGTGATGCCGCTTTGATTGAATTGGCCGCCAAGTTTGACAAAGCTGGTTTGCCAAGTGTGTGGGTGACCCAAGACGAAGTGGACCAAGCCATCCCGCAAGTTTCTCAGGAGCTGAAAGACGCCATTGAAGTGGCGTATGCCAACATCAGCAAGTTTCATGAAGCCCAGCGCGAGCCAGTGCAACAAATAGAAACCATGCCAGGCGTGACCTGCTACAGAAAGTCTGTGGGCATCCAGAAAGTGGGCTTGTACATTCCTGGCGGCACAGCACCTTTGTTCTCTACTTTGTTGATGCTGGGAATTCCTGCCCAAATAGCGGGCTGTAAGGAGATTGTGCTGGCCACGCCTCCTGGGGCAGACGGTTCTATCAATGCCACTATTCTGTATACCGCCAACCGCCTAGGCATAACCCGCATTTTGAAAGCAGGCGGCGCTCAAGCCATTGCCGCTTTGGCCTTCGGGACGGAGACAGTGCCGGCCGTGGACAAGATTTTTGGACCAGGCAACCAGTACGTCACCGCTGCCAAGCAGATGGTGACCCAGCTAGGCGTAGCCATTGACATGCCCGCCGGTCCCAGTGAGGTGCTAGTGATTGCAGATGAAACAGCAGATGCAGACTTTGTTGCCGCAGACTTACTTTCTCAGGCAGAACACGGCCCAGACTCGCAAGTCGTTTTTGTCACGAATTCTGAAAAACAGCTCAAAAACGTGCAAGAGGCGGTAGCCCGTCAGGTGGCAGAATTGCCTAGGCAAACGGTAGCAGAGCAAGCCTTGAACAATAGTTTGGGCGTGGTCTTTTCTACCTTGCAAGAAGCCATAGACTTCTCTAATCAATACGCTCCAGAGCACTTAATCCTTGCCGTGGACATTCCTGAAGTGTTGGCTGAACAAGTGACGCAGACCGGATCTGTCTTCATGGGGCACTTTAGCCCAGAGAGTGTAGGTGATTATGCCTCAGGGACAAACCATACGTTGCCTACCAACGGCTATGCCCGCAACTACAGCGGAGTTTCTCTGGATAGTTTCGTGAAGAAAATCACCTTCCAGCAACTATCTAAAGAAGGCTTGCAGCGCATTGGCCCGGCCGTAGAAATTATGGCCGAAGCCGAAGGACTGCACGCGCACAAGCATGCCGTTACGGTTCGACTAGCCAAGATTTGAAAATTAGAAGAGTAGCACATCAACACATTATTCAATTAGCACATTAACCAATGTTTTCCATAGAGAAGATTATCCGTCCGCACTTACTGGGCCTCAAGCCGTATTCTTCGGCGAGGGATGAGTTTGAGGGTGAGGCGAGCGTCTACCTGGACGCCAACGAGAACAACTTGGGTAGTTTGGCCGGCGGCGTAGACTACAACCGCTACCCAGACCCGTACCAGAAAACCATTAAAGAAAAACTGGCCAAGCTCAAAGGAGTGAAGTCCGAGCAAATCTTCATAGGCAACGGCTCTGATGAGGCCATAGACTTATTGGTGCGCTTAGTATGCGAACCCGGTCAGGATGAGGTTCTGTTGTTGCCGCCTACGTATGGCATGTATGAGGTGAGCGCCAACATACACAACGTTGGTATTCAGCGTGTGCCTTTAGATTCCCGTTTTCAGCCTGTTTTCGAGAAAATAGCCGAAAAACAAACAGAGCGAACCAAGATACTTTTCCTTTGCTCGCCTAATAACCCCACCGGCAATATCCTAGAACCTGCCACGGTAGAAAAACTCATCCAGTCTTTCAATGGCTTGGTAGTGGTAGATGAGGCGTATATTGATTTCACAGTTTCACCTAGCTGGAGTACCCGATTAGAGGAATTCCCGAACCTGGTGGTGTTGCAGACACTCTCCAAAGCGTGGGGCATGGCTGGCCTACGCTTGGGAATGGCCTTTGCCTCACCCCAAATCATCAGCCTCTTGAATAAAATCAAGCCGCCTTACAATGTGAACGTGGTAACGCAGGAATTAGTGAGCAACGCCCTGGACAAAACCGCCCAGCTCCATGACATGCTGGAGGTGATTGTACAGGAACGCACCCGCGTGATGGACCAATTTGAATCGCTTTCGCTCATTGAAAAGGTGTACCCGTCAGATGCCAACTTTGTCTTGGTACAGGTGCCCAACGCCAATGAGCTGTATGCTTACCTTTTAGAGCGCGGTGTGGTAGTGAGGAATCGCTCTACCCAGCCCGGTTGCGCCAATTGCCTTCGCATTACTATAGGCACGCCAGAAGAGAATGACCACTTACTAGATTCTTTAAAAGCCTACAGTGCTCAGGTAACCACCAAATAATTTCGTTTTTGGCCTGATTTTCATAAAACAGGCCAAAAACGATTATCAGAAATATGTCAGGCCTTTTTGCCTCTAATAAAAACAAAAATAGCATCATATTGCTACAAGCATCCTGATGCCAGAAAATAACCGCACATGAAAAAAGTCTTATTCATTGACCGCGACGGGACCATCCTGCTAGAACCACCCACCGATTATCAGGTAGATTCCTTTGAGAAGTTTGCCTTCTATCCAAAGGTTATCCGTAACCTTTATAAGATGTACACAGAGCTGGACTATGAGTTTGTGATGGTCACCAACCAGGACGGCCTTGGCACCGATTCTTACCCAGAGAATACCTTCTGGCCGTACCAGGACAAAATGCTGGAGATCCTGGAAGGAGAGGGCATCCAGTTTCAACACATCCACATTGACCGCAGTTTTGAGCACGAGAACAGTCCCAACCGCAAGCCGCGTTTGGGTATGTTGCAGCAGTATCTGTCCGGGGACTATGACCTGGCCAACTCCTATGTGATTGGGGATAGACTAACCGATGTGCAGATGGCTCAAAACCTGGGCGCCAAAAGTATTTTGTTGCAAGCAGATCAAAACCCAGACGCTACCTTTACCAGCACCGACTGGGATGATATTTACAACTTCTTGCGTCTGCCTGCCCGTAAAGCCACCATCCAGCGCAATACTAATGAGACCCAGATCAAAGTAGAGATTAACCTGGACGGCGAAGGCAAATCAGACATGCAAACCGGTTTAGGCTTCTTTGATCATATGCTGGACCAATTGGCCCGTCATTCTGGCGTAGACATGCGCATACACGTCAAAGGCGATTTGCACATTGATGAGCACCATACCATTGAAGACACGGCCCTGGCGTTAGGCGAAGCCTTTGCCCAAGCCATTGGGGACAAACGCGGCATTAGTCGGTATGGGTTTTTACTGCCCATGGATGACGCGCTGGTACACGCAGCCATTGACTTCTCAGGTAGACCATGGTTGGTGTGGGACGCCAAATTCAGCAGAGAGAAGATTGGCGATATGCCCACCGAGATGTTCATGCACTTCTTCAAGTCGTTCTCAGATACGTCTAAGTCTAACCTCAACATCAAGGCCGAAGGCGAAAACGAGCACCACAAGATAGAAGCCATTTACAAAGCCGTGGCCAAAGCCATTAAAATGGCCCTGGTGCGCGACGTGAACAAAATGGAAATCCCTAGCACCAAAGGCATTCTATAATGAAAACCGTTATTGTTGATTACAAGGCCGGCAACGTGCAGAGCGTGCTCTTCGCGCTGGAGCGGCTGGGTGTAAATGCTACGGTCACGTGTGACGCAGAAGAAATAAAGAGTGCGGACAAGGTGATTTTTCCGGGAGTGGGCGAGGCTTCCTCGGCTATGCGCGCACTTAAGGCACACAACCTGGATAAGCTGTTACCCACTTTGACGCAGCCTTTTTTGGGCGTTTGCCTGGGAATGCAATTGCTGTGCCAGCACTCAGAAGAGGGTGATACCGAGATGCTAGGTATTATTCCGGTCCCGGTTAAGCGCTTTAAGATTGACCTAAAGGTGCCGCACATGGGCTGGAACAACCTACATCATCTAAAGGGTGATTTATTCGCTGGCATACAAGAAGATGAGTATGCGTACTTCGTGCACAGCTTTTATGCGCCGGTCACAGAATTCACCATTGCCCAAAGTTCTTATCCTGAGCCGTTCAGTGCCGCCTTGCAGTACAAAAACTTCTACGCCGTTCAGTTTCATACCGAGAAAAGCGGTGCCCCGGGCGCGCATATTCTCCAAAACTTCTTAAACCTGTAAGCCATGGAAATCATTCCGGCCATTGACTTGATAGGCGGCCAGTGCGTGCGCCTCACCGAAGGCGATTTTGCCCAACAGACTACCTACCATTCAGACCCCGTAGAGGTAGCCAAAAAGTTTGAAGGCTTGGGATTGAAGAGACTACATCTGGTGGATCTGGACGGAGCCCGCGCCAAGGAACCAGTCAACCTGCCCATTCTGGCGCGCATTGCCCGTGAGACCCAACTGCACATTGACTACGGCGGAGGCCTGCAGAGTTTGGAGGCTGTACAACAGGCTTTTGATGCCGGCGCCCAGCAGATTACCGCCGGGAGCATTGCCGTGCGCGAGCCCAAGACGGTCCAGAAATGGCTGAAGGAGTTTGGAGCGGACCGCATCATAGTGGGCGCCGATTTCAAGGACAACCGCATTGCCATCAATGCCTGGGCAGAACAAAGCGATTTGACCTTGGAGTCATTTTTGGCCTCTTTTTCAGAAATGGGCGCAAAAACGTTTATCTGCACAGACGTGAGCAAAGACGGCAAACTGCAGGGCTCTTCCATAGAAATATATCAAAAGCTCATTGCGCAGTTTCCAACCTTGCAGTTCATTGCCAGCGGCGGCGTGACTACAATTGAAGAAGTCCGTCAGTTGCGCGAAGCCGGGTTGTACGGCGCCATCATCGGCAAAGCCATCTATGAAGGCACCATCACACTGGAAGACCTAGCCAAGGAAGTGGTTTAGGTAATTAATAATTGATAATCAATGATTAAGAATCTCAAGGTCACGAATGCTTAGGATGCAAAGGTCTTGTGTCTAAAGTCTTGTGTCTTGAATCTGAAAAAATATGTTAACTAAAAGAATTATTCCTTGTCTTGACATTAAGAATGGCCGCACTGTCAAAGGCGTTCGTTTTGAAGATATTAGGGATGCCGGGGACCCGGTGGAACTTGCCGCGCTATATGCTAAGCAGGGCGCTGATGAATTGGTGTTTCTAGACATCACGGCAACTAATGAAAAGCGGAAGACTTTACGTGAACTGGTGAGAGAGGTAGCGCGTCACATTGATATTCCGTTCACGGTGGGCGGTGGCATCAGCGCGATAGAAGATGTAGAGGTGCTTTTGCAAAACGGCGCCGACAAGGTATCCGTGAACTCCTCTGCCTTACAAAGACCAGAGTTGATCACGGAGCTGGCCAACCGCTTCGGGAGCCAGTGTGTGACGGTGGCCGTTGACACCAAACACACGCCAGAAGGCTGGAAGGTATTCAGCAAGGCAGGGACCGTTGACACGGGTCTATACGCTCTGGATTGGGCCAAAGAAGTAGTGGAGCGGGGAGCGGGTGAGATTTTGCTTACCTCCATGAGCAACGACGGCACCAAAGGCGGGTTTGCCCTAGACATTACCGGCGAGATTTCCAAAACCGTAGCGGTTCCCGTGATTGCCTCGGGCGGAGCTGGTACCATGCAACACTTTCTGGATGTGTTTGAAGCCGGCGCAGATGCCGCGTTGGCTGCCAGTATATTTCACTTCCAGGAGGTACCATTGCCTGAGCTTAAACAATTTTTGAAGCAAAATCACATAGATGTTAGATGCTAGTATCTAGACGCTAGATTTTAACTAAATGACTTCTTCATAAGGTGAGTCTAACATCTAATATCTAGCGTCTAAAATCTAAAAAAATGAATATAGACTTTAATAAAGGCGAAGGTTTAGTACCTGCCATCATTCAGAATGCCAATACCGGCAAGGTGTTGATGCTAGGCTACATGAACCAGGAGGCGTATGATCAGACACAAAAAACTGGGTTAGTCACCTTCTTTTCCCGTTCTAAAAAACGGCTTTGGACCAAAGGCGAAACCTCTGGCAATACCTTACAAGTGGTCAAAATGGAACTGGACTGCGACCAGGATACGCTTCTTGTATTGGTGAACCCCACCGGGCCTGCCTGTCACCGCAACACTGAGACCTGTTTTGACAAAGAAGGTGAAGCAGCTTCTTACCATTTACAAAGTTTCCAGAAGTTTACGCCTACAGAAAAGGCCCTGCAGTTTATTGCGCAGCTGGAGCAAACCATCAAAGAGCGTAGACAAACCCCCATTGAAGGGTCGTACACCAACTTTTTGTTTGATCGCGGCCTCAATAAAATAGCCCAGAAGGTAGGTGAAGAGGCGGTAGAAGTAGTGATTGATGCCGTAGCCGGCCAAACCGAGACCATGAAAGGTGAAGCCGCTGATTTGCTGTTTCATATACTAGTGCTCTTAGAAGCCTCTGGCTCATCCTTAGCTGAAGTGGTGGAAGTGCTTGAAAGCCGGCATAAGCCCCGCAAGTAACAACCTTTATTGCATCATAGACGCAATTTAGCTAGCCTGTTAGAGTCAGATTTGGTCTGGCCTTGACAGGCTAGTTTGCTTTTAAATGGTTCTTCAATTGCATCAGGTATCTGATTAAAACATCCTGCAAAGGGTAGTTAGGCTGTAGCAAATATTGCTGGGCAATTCCGTCTAAAGTGGCTACCAGAAGATGGGCTTCGGCGGAAGGAGAGGTGGAGCCTGCTTCGGCTAGGTGATGCGTGAGTGACTGTAATACCTTTTGGTTTTCTGCTTGTCCTTCTTGCTCCAGCGTCTTCACCACGTAAGACTGTAGCCTTAGGCTGCCATACAGTTTGCAAAAGTTCTGGTGCTGGTCCAGGGCCTTGAACGTGGATTTGATATGATGTTCCAGAAATTGAAGGCCTGTCAAATTCTCCTGCGTCTCAAACACCTCTAAATATACCCGGCGTCCTCTTGTTAAAATTTCGCGTAGCACTTCTTCTTTGCTTTTAAAGTAATTGTAGAGCAGCCCTAAGGAAATTCCTGCTTTCTCAGCTATCTGCCTGATGGAGGTACAGTCATATCCTTGTTCTGAGAATAGTTCTGTGGCGGCATCCAAAATATTCTGAAGGCTTATTTCTTTCTGTAATACGCGTTTACTCATAATGAATGAACAATTGTTCAATGTAAATAGCTGTTTTCTGATTGAATAGAAAAGCTCCCGTTTTTGGCCTGTTTTGTTAGAATCAGGCCAAAAACGGGAGCTAAGTCAATTACGCTATGGCTTAAAGCTTGTTAATGCGACCGTAGAATTTGCTTTGGTAAGAGCCGCCAATGGGAATGTATTTGTCTTGCATGAAGACAGAATCATCTTCTATCAACTCAATGCGCTTGAGGTTGATGATGAACGACCGGTGAATGCGCATGAACTGGTCTACCGGCAGCTTTTGGTCAATGGCACTCATGGTGGTGTAGACAATGTGTTTCTTGGTGTCTGTATTAATGACCACATAGTCTCCCCGAGCCTCAATAAAAGCTATGTTTTGCAAGTTCACCTTGATGATCTTGTTGTCCACTTTCACAAACAGCTCATCTGGTTGCACAGACGTAATGGTGCTGGACGCTTCTAACTTTTTAGTGGTATTGAGCACGGCCTGGGTAAACCGCGTAAAATCAACGGGCTTAAGAAGGTAGTCAGATACCTGCAGCTCAAAGGCCTGTATGGCAAAGTCTTTATGAGAGGTGATAAGGATTGTATGCGGTTTTTTGGGCAAGGTGCGCAGCAGTTCCAAACCAGACATCTCAGGCATCTCTACGTCCAGAAAAAGAATATCTACCCCATCATTGTTTAAGAGCCAAGCCAGACCTTCTCTACTAGAGCTAAAGCTTTTGACCAATTCAAGGGACGGGGTAGCCTGGATATGACGCTCCAAAATTAAACGGCTAAGGTCATCGTCGTCAATAACAATGGATCGGTAGGTAGTTTCTTTTTTCAAGATGTCAGGCGTTGGTGAATCATTGGTTACCCATTGGCAGGCGGTGACAAACTTTGTCTACTACAAGGAAAAAAGCTTTTGGTTTTTACGGTATAAAAATCAGTTTGTGATTTCCTGGTCTTTCAAATATAAGGCAAAGAATGCCAGCCTGTAAGCATAATCCCTATTAATTCTACGGTTTTATACGCAAAACTTCCTGCCCGCAGGGTACAACCCAGTTATTTAAACACGTATAACAGGCACTATCAACTATTAATCAATTTCTGTGCTACCGGTATCCCTTTTAAATAAGCTACAAATTTTAACCCAGCCAGATGATTCCACCTGCGGGCCTACCAGTCTCCATGCGGTCTATCAGTATTTTAAGGATGACGTCTCCCTGGAGGATGTCATTGCAGAAGTGTCTTTTTTAGAAGAAGGCGGAACGCTGGCCGTATTACTGGGCTCGCATGCCTTGCGCCGTGGGTACAAAGTGCATATCTATTCTTACAACCTGCATGTGTTTGACCCCACCTGGTTTAAGATGCCCAATGAGAAAATCATCCAGAACCTGCAGGAACAACTCTTATATAAGAAAGACGCCAAGCTACAACTGGCCACCCATGCCTACATTGAGTTCCTGAGCCTGGGCGGCGAACTGCGCTACAAAGACCTCACGCCAGATCTCCTAAACCAATATTTCTCCAAGGGCATTCCCATGCTGTCAGGACTAAGTGCCACCTACTTGTACAACTGCGCCCGGGAGAGAACCAATGAACGGGATGAGTCTGTATTTGATGATGTGCGCGGTGAACCCATGGGCCATTTTGTGGTACTGGCTGGTTTTGTAGACGACCAGGACAAGGAGCACGTGATTGTGGCAGACCCTTACCAGGAGAACCCGCTGTTCAGAAACAACTACTACAATGTGCCTATTTCACGCTTGATCAATGCCATTATGCTGGGCATTGTCACGTATGATGCCAACCTATTGGTAATACAACCTAAAGATTCAAATCCCCCTATAGCTTAATTCCTAATCCATGCGCAAACTTGTAGTAGTCAATAACCCAAAAGACTGGGACATTGACATTGAAGAGGTGGAAGTGATAGACGCGCAACGCTATCTGACAGACCCTACTTATATTGAAATGAAAAGTGCCCGGGTGTTCAACCTGTGCCGCTCCTATAAATACCAGAGCAGTGGCTATTATGTCTCTCTCTTGGCCGAAGCCAGAGGCCATAGGGCCATTCCCAATGTGACTACCATCCAGGACATGAAGTCCCAGACCATTGTGCGGGCCATCACAGATGAGATCAATGAGACCATTCAGAAAAGTCTGGCCAAGCTCAAGTCTAAGAATTTTACCTTAAGCATCTACTTCGGGCAGAACGTGGCCAAGCAGTATGAGAAGCTGAGCAAGCAGTTGCATGATCTGTTTCAGGCACCGCTGTTGCGCGCGCAGTTTGTGTACAACAAAGAATGGGTGCTGGAAAGCATTTCGCCCATTCCGGTGAACGAGGTGCCGGAGCACCATGAAAAGTACATGATGAAGTATGCTAAGGCATATTTTGCCCGCAATCGTTTTTCCAGCGCGCGCGTGAGCAAGAAAGTCTATGACCTGGCCATATTGGTAAACCCTGGAGAGAAAGACCCGCCCTCTAATGACAAGGCTCTGCAGAATTTCATTGACGCGGCGGGGGCCTTGGGCTTTTACACCGAGCTCATCACCAAAGAGGACTACCGCCGCCTTTCTGAGTTTGACGCCCTGTTCATAAGGGAAACCACCTCGGTGAACCACCACACTTATAGATTTGCGCGGCGTGCCCACGCAGATGGCCTGGTGGTGATTGATGACCCGGTGTCTATTCTGCGCTGTACCAACAAAGTGTACCTGGCGGAGCTTTTGACCAAGGCCAAGGTGAACATCCCCAAAACCATGATCATTCATAGGGACAACTGCGTCAAGGTGGTGGAAGAGCTGGGATTGCCCTGCGTGCTTAAAAAACCGGACAGCTCTTTCTCACAGGGCGTAGTCAAGGTTAAAACCGAGGAAGAACTGCAGGAGCAGCTAAAAGAAATGCTCTATGAGTCTGACTTGATCATTGGGCAGGAATTTAAACCCACCGACTTTGACTGGCGCATTGGCATCATGGACAAACAACCACTGTATGCCTGCAAATACTTCATGGCCAAAGACCATTGGCAGATTTATAACTGGGAAGGAAAGAAAAAAGACGTAGCCGGCGATTTTGAAACCGTCCCTTTTGCCGAGGTACCTTTCTTTGTCCTGCACACCGCCATGAAAGCGGCCAACCTTATTGGGGACGGCTTGTACGGCGTTGACTTGAAAGAAATTGACGGCAAAGCCTACATCATAGAGGTGAATGACAATCCTAACATTGACGCGGGTGTAGAAGATCAGATCCTGAAAAAGGATTTATACCTCACCATATTAAAGTCCATCAAGCGCCGCATTGAACTCCAGAAAAATATAGTGAACAACAATAACCATGAGTCTAGCTAAGAAAATAGGTTTGTTTGCCGGCTATGGCGTAGAGATGGAGTACATGATAGTGCACCGTGACTCCTTGCAGGTATTGCCCATCACAGACCAGGTCTTGCAAGCCGAGGCCGGTGAAATCACCTCTGACGTGGAGCGCGGAGACATGGCCTGGTCCAATGAATTGGTGTTGCACGTATTGGAATTGAAAACCAACGGTCCTGCCAAATCCTTAAGTGGGCTTCATCAAAAGTTTCATGGCGAGGTGAGACGCATCAATGACTTGCTAGCGCCCATGAACGCCATGCTGTTGCCAACGGGTGCGCATCCGTTCATGGACCCTTTCACGGAAACTAAGCTGTGGCCCCATGATTCTAGTGAGATTTATGAAGCCTACAATAAGGTCTTCAACTGCCAGGGCCATGGTTGGGCCAATCTGCAGAGCACGCACCTCAACCTGCCTTTTGCTAGTGATGATGAATTTGGAAGATTGCACGCTGCCATCCGGTTGATTCTGCCTTTAATTCCGGCCTTGTCGGCGGCATCTCCCTTGCTAGACGGGAAAGTTTCTGGATTGCTAGATACCAGGTTAGAGGTTTACAGAAAGAACCAGCAAAAGGTACCGCAAATAGCAGGAGATATGGTGCCAGAGGCAGTGTTCACGCAGGCAGACTATGACGCGCGCATTTTCCAGCCTATGTTCCAAGCTATTGCCCCTTTTGACCCAGACGGTATTCTGCAGGAAGAGTTCCTTAATTCCAGAGGCGCCATTGCACGGTTCAGCAGAGGGACCATCGAAATAAGGATTATTGACAACCAAGAATGCCCGCTGGCAGACATGGCCATTGTCACGTTGATCACCGAGGTCTTGAAAAAGTTAGTGGCAGAGGAGCCGAGCTCTTTTTCAAAACAGCAAGAGATAGACACCTCTAAACTATCCGCAGTTTTTGTCCAATGTCTGAAAAACGGCCGAAAAACGGAAGTGACGGACGCCGCTTACCTAGAGGCACTAGGACTACCTGCAACACCTGCAACCGTAGGTGACATTTGGAATGACTTATGGGCCCAGGTGAAAGGCAGCGATGCTTTTGATCCAGAAACCACTCAGGCCATCAACACCATCATAACCAGGGGAAACTTAGCAGAGCGTATGCTTTCTGTCTTAGGTAACACCCCTGGCTTAGAAGAAATTAAAACCCTTTACCGTGATTTAGCGAATTGCTTAAGTACTAACCAACTTTTCATTCCATGAGTCAGGACAAAAGGAAGGTACTCATTACGTGTGAACATGGCGGCAATGACGTGCCTCCAGAATTTAATGCTGCTTTTGACGGGGCCGAGGAAGCGCTTGCCTCGCACAGAGGGTATGACATTGGGGCACTGGACCTGTTTAAAGCCTTTGCTCAATCAAGTTCTGCTGATGCCTCCTTTTCAAGCACCACCAGTAGGTTGCTGGTAGAACTGAACAGGTCCCGCCATCATCCCAAGCTGTTCTCAGAATTTACCCACCCGCTCCCCGAAGAGGAGAAGCGCAAAATTGTGACCCATTACTACGCACCATACCGGGAGCAGGTAGAAGAGCAAATAAATGACTGGATACAGGGCGGCTTTCACGTGCTACACCTGTCTGTCCATAGCTTTACGCCGGTCTTGGACGGCGACAAACGCAAGGCAGACATAGGCCTGCTCTACAATCCCAGTCGTGAGCGGGAGCAATTGTTCGCGTCTAAATGGCGGCAGGAGATAAGCCGGTTAAACAGTGATTACAAGGTGCGGTACAACTACCCATACAAAGGCACCTCAGACGGCTTTGTCACGCTGTTAAGAAGAAAGCACGCCGCAGAAGAATACGCCGGTCTGGAGCTGGAAGTAAATCAGAAGTTTGCCATGGGCAACGCAGAAGAATGGAAGAACCTGCAAACGGTTTTGGTAAGCTCATTTGAAAAGTCGCTTTAACCTAATGCCGTAGAATAGAGTATAAGAGGCAAATTGGAATATAGTCCAATTGATATCCTGTTCTACCTAAAACATAAAACTATGAATTTTCTTCTTGATCTATTGGTAAGCGCCGGGGTGCTTTTGCTCATGGCCTACATCTTGCCGCAAGTAACCATTAAAAGCTTTTGGACCGCCCTTTGGGTTGCCATTTTGGTGGGTATCTTAAACGTATTGATTGGCTGGTTGCTTTCTTTTGTGCTCAACCTGTTCACCTTCTTCTTGCTAGAGTTTATTGTCAAGGTGATTGTGTCTGCCATTGTCATCAAGATAGCTGATAAATTGGTGCGCAACTTTGAGATCAAAGGCTTCTGGCCGGCTTTGGTGATTGCCTTGGCTTTGTCTGCGGCCAGCACCTTGGTCAACCGCTCAGATGAAGATGAGGTACGTGATGAAGAATATGGTTTTGTCCTGCCTGCGCAAGCAGAAGTATTGAAAGCCTAACTACTTTAAAGTAATAAACATAAAGGCCGTCCTTGCAAAAGGGCGGCCTTTATGTTTTATGCAAGGGTATGACAGGAGGGAACCTTGCTTCCGTTTTTGGCCTGTTTTCTGGAAAACAAGCCAGTAACGACTTAGCTTACTTCTTCCTCGTCAAAATATAGTTTATAGAATTTGCGGCCGTCTGCGTCTTCACCTTTCACAATCATGTCCTTGTTGCCGTGAATGTACACGTGAAAGTTCTTGTCTAGCTTAAGTACGCTTTTAAACACCCTGGACTGCTTCTTTACCGCCTGCGTAGAAATCCCGAAGCTGTCTTCAATCTCCACTTCATAATTCTGGCGGTACTCGCCGTCAAAATTGCGGAAGGACTCAATCAACTCTGGCTGCTGCCCGAAGACCTCGGTCTCAAACTCTTCTTTGTCAAAAGTCTCATGCTTGGTGAAATACTCGGCAGACTTGTTAAGAAGTAGGATCTGATCTGTTTTCTCTACTTCAAACTCCTCCGTGAGGCGCTCAGAGATAAACTCTTTGGTGAGGTTAAGGAAATGGCTGGTCTGATGGAATTCATTACTGATCTGGGTGAGGCCCAAGAAATTCTGGCGCCAGTATTGGGCTTCTTCGCCGCGGTTCTGGTTGTCAATGATGGCCACCACGTAGCCGTATTCTGGCTGGGTGTTAAAGATGATGCAGCCTTTGTCAAACTTGTTGCTGTCAATGCCCTCCAGGTAAGAGATGGTAAAATCGCGGTTTTTGCGCTGCACGTCAAAGTATCCGTTTTTTACCTCAGTCTTAAAGATGCCCACGGCCTCCACCACGCGCTCGTCAATCTCGCAGTTGATGAAGTGGGCAACGTACAATTCGCCGGGTTTTATCTTGGGGTGACTGGAGCTTTCAAACAAATGCCGGGCTATGCTTCTGGAGTTCTCATGAAAGTTGTCCTTGTCTGCGAAGATGTTGTCACAGTAGCTGTACACTTCATTGAACTTAAGTGAGGATGCGTGCGTGAACTTGAACCGCTCATGCGCTGTGGCAAACTTGGTCAGGAAGAACTTCTCTAATCTTTCGGTCAGGCCGTCGCCGGGGGCAAAAGGGTTTTCAGAAAGGGTAAGTTTTTGTTCAAGACCTTTGTTGCCCACATGGTGAACAGATAAACTGGTAAGCGAAGCGGTATCAAATTTCATCTGCTGATCTATATGGGTAAACGGTCTTAAACAGGATGGAGAGAAGACAAAAATACGGTTTCTTGCCTGAACTACGCCAAGTTTTTCTGGGAAGGTAAGGTTCTTACCAGCCAGCGTTTTTGACCTGTTTTCCAGAAAATAAACCAAAAACGGCCTTCTGAATTAATAATCTTGAATAAGAAGGAGGGAGGCCCTTATGTTAAACAACGGTATATGCCAATCTTGCCAGCATGCAGAGGGATTGCAGACAAGGTTGATCATAAATTATATTCAAGGTTTTGAATCTTTAATGAGGCGTTGGTAGTAAGGAAGATTACTTGTTTACGCTGTTCCAATAAAATTGAAATCTGCCTTGATGATTGCCGGTTACGTGTTTCTGTCCATCTGTGCGTTTGTACTAGTATATTTTTTGGTGGCCTTTATTTTGTCTAGATGGGGCGTGGACAAAGAGCCGCAAACCAGGCAGGAAGTGACCATGTACATCCTCACCAATGGCGTGCATACAGATCTGGTGGTGCCCGTAAAACATGAGCTTTTTGACTGGAACAAATTCATCAATTATCAGCATACCAAGGGCAAGGACAGCACCCATAATTGGGTGGCGTTTGGCTGGGGTGATAAAGGCTTTTATCTGGAAACGCCTACCTGGGCTGATCTAAAAGTAAGCACCGCGTTTAAAGCCGCCACCGGCTTAAGCAATTCGGCCATTCATGCTACGTTTTATAAAGACATGCAAGAATCTGCGGATTGCAAACGCATCCAAATCAGCGTGCAGCAATACAACCGTCTCATCAAATTCATCAAAACTAGGTTTGACCTGGACGCCAAAGGCAAGCCTATCCATATACAGACCAATGCCAACTACGGTCTTAATGATGCTTTCTACGAGGCCAAAGGCAGCTACAATCTCTTTTACACCTGCAACACCTGGGCCAACAACGGCCTCAAAGCCTCGGGCCAGAAAGCCAGCATCTGGACCCCGTTTTACCAAGGTATCTTTTACCAGTATCAGTAATTTCTCCTATGTATTCTTCTTAAGCCGTTTTTGGCTTAGTTTTGAGAAAACAGGCTGAAAACGGTTTATTTGTTTAAAGTGGGATTGAATGGAATTAAGAAAGGGTTATGTAACATTATCTAGTGAAACAACAGTCATTCAAAAGTTTATTTTTCCATTTGGTGGTTTCATTCTATGGATTGTTTGTAGCGCTTATGTTTTTCTTTATACAGACAAATTCACGACCGTTTTGCCAGTCATAATTTTTGCGTTGTTCATATTGGTATTAGCTTTTATTACTAATAAAAGGCTCTGGTATATTTACTATGATGAGAATAAGGTTTGACTAAAAAACTATAGATCTATCAAGGATGTGCCATTTTCTGAGATTATGGAAGTCAGAAAGGTTTCAAATACTTACTATGAAATAACTCTTGATGATGGATCATCATATTTATTTTTGCCGCCTTTTTATGAAAACCTAACTTCTTTTTCATCTGAGCTACCTAGCATACATGCATTCAGGAAACAGATTGGTCTACGAAATAGGATATGAATAATAAGAACGTAATACAGCGGTTGTATAAAATTTGAAATAATGATTCCTGCTTAACATATAATAAGCTATAGTGCTTTCAGTATTAGTTTAAAATGCGATAAGATAATAGTCTTATAATTTATATTATGTTAAGTAGTTTTTAGAAACTTACTCATCTCTTTACTATTCTGAGTTAAAACGCTGTTCACAGATTTAGCAGGTTAACGCTAAAGTATAAAACCGTTTTCGGCCTACTTTCTGGAGAATAGGCCGAAAACGGTTTTCTTAAGGCATGAGAATAATGCCACATCAATGAAGCTTTCTAAACAAGGCTTGGATACTTTGGAGGATGCCTCTTTGAATGTCCTCTGATTTCTTGGGTATGACAGTTTCTGCTTCTGCTTTCCATAGCAGTTTATTTTGAGCTGGGTCTATTATATGCATGGACAAAGTGCCTGCTTTGTATTTTCCAACGGGTACCTCCTTGCTCTTCCATTGATAGCGCCTTTGGCCTGTATACCTGGGTGGATCTGTGATGAAATTGGTTTGTCTGGTTTGGGTTTTGTCTTCTACCACCATCCCAAAGTTCACTAGTAAATCTGGATTAGTTTTATCTTGTCTTAAGCCCACTGCCATCATTTGTCTTAACACTTCGGCTTGCGCTAACTCTATCTGACGGTTGTACTCTGGTGGAGCATTTTGCAAAATGGAATCCTCTATGGAGAAGTCAAACGTTTTATACCTGGCTAATGAAAAGCCTGCCTCGGCTTCTGCATTCAATACCTTCACTGGTGAACAGGCTTCCCCTGCCACTAGAAGTACGGCCAACAAAATGACATATATGCTTTTCATGATCGTATACCTTATGTTAACTAAGACTTAGTATTGCTGTCCTGTATAACAATTATTCAAGCTGTTAGGATTCATTAGGGGCCTAACTATTGTAAGCAATTGGCTTAGGTGCATTTTAAAAAGCAGGAAAAACAAAAAAGGGAGCTTTAGGCTCCCTTTTTTGTTTGGTATGTGCTAGAATTACAAAGTCTCTAACAACGCATCCATGCGCTTGGCATCGGCTGGTCTGTCTAAAGCAGTGTACACTTTCAAGAGCGATTGAACGGTGGTGCGATCCTTTGGATTAGCTTTTAAAGCAGCTTCAAAGTAAGGCAAGGCAATGGCAAATTGCTTCTTGGCGTCATTTTGTAGCGCTTTTCCGTTTTTCTGGAACTCGGCCAAGGTCATTTTGTTGGCTCTGTTGTTTAAGTTAGCGCCTTTGTTGAAGTAATACACGCCCAAGTTGTACTGAGCATCAAAGTTAGCAGGGTCCAACTGAGCGGCTTTTTTATAGGCGGCTAAGGCTTCTTCTGGCTTTTTGGTGCGCTCTAACAAGTTTCCTTTCACGGTCAGCAAGTTAGCGTTGTTAGGGTCGGCGGCAATGGCGGCGTCTAGCTTGGCCATGGACTCCTGCTCCTTCCCTGCTTTCAAAAACAGGTCAAGCTCTTGCAACATGAACGTTCTGTTGTCTGGATATGCTTCTCTTGCCTTGGCAATGATATCCATGGTCTCTTTCTCGTTTTTGTCTACAGTTGACGAGATGTAAAGCAACTGATTGTACACGGCTGGTGAGGCTTGTTTCATGTCTACCAGTTTGTTATACATCTTCTTGGCAGACGCATAGTCTTCATTACCAGCGGCGGCGTAGGCTGCGTACAGATACGCCGTAGTGTCTTGAGGCTTGTAGCTAGCTGCTTCTACATACGCTTTGTAGGCTTCGTCAAACTTCTTGTTGTTGTAGTTGTCAACGCCCGCGTTCAAGGCATAAGCATACATGTTGCCCATCAAAATCTCCTTGCGCTTGTTGGCTTCTGCGGTGAACTCCTTCTTTTTGGTCTCTAAGGCAGGAACCTTCTCAAAAGCCTCATATGCTTCCTTGCTTGTCTGGGCTGGGTCAACAGTCTTGCCATAGATGGGGTGACCGGCCATGTCCATGTAAATTACACCTTTGTAATACCAGGCTTTGGCATTGTCCTTGGTTTTTTCATGCACCACGGCCTTGTCAATTTCAACTTTGGCTTTGTCAAGGGTACCTTTCTGGTGCAACATTACGGCAGAAGTAACTGCGGAAGTCTGCGCATTCGCAACTTGGAGGGAAACAACCGCCGCAGCTGTTAAAAGAAATTTTTTCATCTCTCTTGTTTTTTGGTTAATGTTTGTGCTTGTCTATTCTACTATTACAATTTATCATTCCCAGAGGGCCTAGTTTTCACTAAGCATCTCTGGGTCTGTCAAATCCTCTGGGTTAAGGGCTTCATCAATTGGTAATTCAGACTCGTTCAGGATTGCTTCTTCCTTGTCTTCAATCTCAATTTTAGCTACAGATGAAATCTCATCTCCTTCGTTAATCTTCAAGAGTCTTACGCCTTGTGACACACGACCAATCACTCTCAAATCTGCCACGCGCAATCTAATGGTGATGCCAGACTTGTTGATGATCATCAAATCATCTGTGTCAACCACTCCTTTGATAGAAACCAGATGACCAGTTTTCTCCGTTACGTTCAAGGTTTTAACACCTTTACCGCCACGGTTGGTGATTCTGTATTCTTCCAGTAAAGAGCGCTTGCCATAGCCTTTTTCAGAAACCACTAATAAGTTAGTGTCCAGGTTGTGTACACAAACCATACCAACTACTTTATCCTCGCTGTTGGCTAGGGAAATACCCCTCACCCCTGCCGCCGTACGGCCCATCACGCGCACTTTGTCCTCAGGGAATCTTACGGCTCTACCAGAACGCAGGGCGATGATAATGTCATTGGCGCCGTTGGTCAGCTGCACATCTAGCAGTCTATCACCTTCATTAATGGTGATCGCGTTGATACCGGTGGCTCTTGGTCTTGAATAGGCCTCAAGAGGCGTTTTCTTGATAGTGCCTTGCTCGGTGCAGAATACCAGGTAGTTATTTAAAACGTAATCTGGGTTCTTAAGACCGGCAATATTGATAACGGCTCTAACCTTGTCGTCTTTCTCAATGCTGATCAGGTTCTGGATGGCGCGGCCTTTGGTGGTCTTTCCTCCTTCTGGTACCTCGTATACCTTCACCCAGAACACGCGTCCAGACTCAGTGAAGATAAGCAGGTAGTTGTGCGTGCTGGCAATAAACAAGTGTTCTGTAAAGTCATCTTGCTTGCTGGTAGCCGCGCCTCTTGATCCTACCCCGCCTCTACTCTGGCTCCGGTATTCGGTTAAAGCAGTACGCTTGATATAGCCTTCATGCGAAATGGTAATTACCATGTTCTCATCTGGAATCATATCCTCCAAAGAGATGTCACTAGACACCATTTCAATGGCCGTGCGACGCTCATCTCCGTAACGCTCTCTAATCTCATTGAGCTCGTCTTTGATGATTTGCATGCGTAGGCCTTCATCGGCTAGAACTGAAGTCAAGTAATCAATCAGGGCTTTGATCTCCTCATATTCCTTCATGATCTTGTCACGCTCCAGACCAGTCAAACGCTGTAGACGCATGTCCAGAATGGCGCGGGCCTGAATGTCTGACAAGGCAAAACGCTCTATCAAACCGGCACGGGCAATTTCTGGGTCTCTGGAGCTTCTGATCAGGTTGATTACCTCATCCAGGTTATCCAAGGCTATGAGTAAACCTTCTAAGATGTGCGCACGCTTGCGGGCTTCCTCCAGTTCATATTCGGTTCTTCTGATCACTACCTCATGACGATGCTCTACAAAGTGAACAATCAGGTCCTTAAGGTTAAGCGTAATGGGTCTTCCGCCTACCAAGGCCACATTATTCACCCCAAAAGAGGATTGCAATTGCGTGTACTTGAAGAGGTTGTTTAAGACCACATTTGGAATAGCGTCTCTCTTAAGGTCATACACAATGCGCAGACCGTCACGGTCAGACTCATCGCGCAGATCAGAGATGCCTTCAATTTTTTTGTCATTGATGAGCGCGGCCGTCTTCTCAATCATGGACGCCTTGTTGACCATGTACGGAATCTCCGTCACCACAATCTGCTCCTTGCCCGTCTTAGTGGTTTCAAAATTTGCTTTGGCGCGTACTATGACACGACCACGACCGGTCTCAAACGCGTTTTTAACGCCGTCATACCCGTAGATGATGCCACCCGTCGGGAAGTCTGGGGCCGTCACGTATTTCATCAGGTCCGCGATGGTAATGTCACGGTCGTCAATGTAGGCCATGATGCCGTTAATCACCTCGGTGAGGTTATGCGGAGCCATGTTGGTAGCCATCCCCACGGCAATACCAGACGTCCCGTTTACCAAGAGGTTGGGGAATTTGGCTGGCATCACGCTCGGCTCCTTCAGGGAGTCGTCAAAGTTGGGAACAAAATTAACGGTGTTTTTCTCCAGGTCGGCGAGTAGCTCATCGGCAATCCTTTTCAGGCGGGCCTCCGTGTAACGCATGGCGGCAGGTGAGTCACCATCAATAGACCCGAAGTTGCCTTGACCGTCTACCAATGGATAGCGCAAAGACCAAGGCTGGGCCATGCGCACCATGGTGTCATACACAGACGTGTCACCATGCGGGTGGTACTTACCCAATACCTCACCAACAATCCTCGCTGATTTCTTATATGCTTTGTTATAGGAGACCCCTAGTTCAGACATTCCATAGAGCACCCGGCGGTGTACAGGCTTAAGGCCGTCTCTTACATCTGGAAGTGCCCTGGAAATGATAACGGACATTGAATAGTCAATATACGCACCGCGCATCTCGTCTTCAATGTTAATAGGGATAATCCGCTCGTTTTCTGCCATTTTACTTCAATAGAGCTTAAAAAATGCTGTTTTTATAAGCTTGCAATTTACTAAAAAAGATAGTGAAAAGCTAATCTTTGCGTTTCTTCTTAGACTTCTTTTTGGTCATCTCTTTCTGCACTTCCTTGGAGGGTTTGTCCAGTTTTTCTCCTATTCTTGGGTTCTGTTTTTTGTACCAGGGCATCCCCCTGAATTCCTGCTCTCCGTGCCGGTGAACCATACGCGTTTGGCAAGAGTTAATAGGGCAAGCCGCCTTGCAGGAAGTAAAAAGGGAAGCCGCTAAAAGCGCCATGAAAAACAAGGCTCTTGACATAAGATTTGATGAAATATTAATGGAGGTGTACATGGTGCTGCCGTTAGAAACAATATATTTACTCATACGCTCGCCAAAGGTAAGCGACAAGTTATCAATTCAATCTCTATCCTAGTTCTTATATCAACATTTAAACGTCTTTACCCATGTTTTATTCTTTCAAAAAACATTTCTTTAGCTTGGCATTCTTTGCCTTTATGGGCCATTTTTGTTTTGCGCAAAACACTGTTATTGGATTAGCTGCCCAAAATAATGTTAAAGCTGCTGCCAGCGGAAGCCTGTTTCAAACTTTTGATAACCGGTATGAAGGTGTGCGAGGCACTCCCTTTTTTATGGACGCTTGGTTGCCCGGAAGTATATTAATTAAGAAAAACAATTCTGGTGCAACAGAAGAATTTAAAAACCTAAAGTTAAAGTATGATGTACACGGCAATCAATTAGCAGCCGTTGTCTCTGAGACCAAAGACACTATTTTAATAAACGCTAATATCATTTCTTCTTTTAAGGTTGAAATACCTCCTTATACCAATCCGGTGGAATTTAGAACCTTTACTGCTGCCCGCTCTTTAGACGCTCAATTGGTAGATGTTTTCTTTGCTGTGTTACATGATGGACACAACAAACTATTGAAGAGTGTTACAAAGCGATTTGTAAAAGCTAATTTTAAAGGAGGATACAGTGCAGGAAATTCCTATGATGAATTGGTGGAAGAGGCTCAGTACTATTTACTAAATGACGACCGCATGGTTAAAACGAAGCTTACCCGCAAGGCATTGGTTGAGGCTTTGCCGGCGCAACAAGAAAAAATCAAAGCGTATATCACTTCTCAAAAATTGGCAATGAACTCAGAGGCAGACTTTATAAGTGTTTTGGCTCATTTGGATGCCTTATAAGATATGTATAGTACCAAAACAGAAAGGGGGCCATGGCCCCCTTTCTGTTTTTAGCATGTTTTCACAAAAAGAAGCTAAAAACGAATTTGCTGTACGCCTCCTTTTCTGCTATCAACTTCCAGAAGCATGGTGGGGCTGGTGGGTTTCACAATCCACTTTATCTCAATAGAAGAATTTATGGGGATGTTGGGTACTTCAATCCTATGGGGCGTTAGGTTAGCGCTTCCGGCCTTTGCTTGGTCATTTCCCTGCCAAGAACTTGCTAACACAACGGCGTCTTTTAAGGTAACATAGTCTGCTCTTTCTATTTTATGCAGGATGTCCTCTGGAGTATGCGTGGCCATTAGCCCTGAATTGTGGACGGTGGCAGTCACTTCTATTAAACCGTCTTTTAAAATGTTGCAGCTAATGTTCTGGATGGTCAACTGAGGTAATTGCAAGGCATTGAAGATGGTAGTTTGCGCAAATCTGTCCAGGTCTCTTTCTAAAGCCGTACCTTCTAAAACCTGTTTAAGGGATACCTGCAAACCACCTATTTCTAAAGGGCCCAACGTAGGATGCTCAAAGGGCGTCCAAGCATGATAAACCACAATCTTAGGGCTCAGTTTATTGCTTGCTTCACCAGGCAATGAATCACTTAGCGCTTGCTTCTCACTAGAGAATATTTGCACCGGAAAAGTTTGCAAACCTTTGGCATGCTTAAGCCAATTCAGCTTTTTGGATTGGAGAATAAAATCAACCCACTTTCCATCCTCTGTTTTATCTGAATCTGCCGCGAGTAGGCTATTTGCTGCTGGCCCTGCATGTAGATGTAGTAGGTCCTCCTCTAACTGGGTGTACTGCAGTTGCACAGCCGCTATGTTAGGTCGCTTATTGATGAACTCTTTTATGGCCCTGTTTTCTGGAATGGAAAACGGGTACGCGCTTGATGCGCTGGTAGCACCATACAATGGTTGCCATTGCCAGGACCAATCCAAATCAGTTGATTGGTAGCCAACTGGATCTTCATTCACCAACCCGTCTCTATCATTGTCAAACCCCTCATACCCTAACCATTCATATCTTGTAGCGTTTGTTTTAGGAGCTACCACCAATTTCAAGGGATTTAAAGAGTCTTGCGCAAAGCTGCCAGTCCTGGATGTACGGCGCATAAGGGTGATGACTCCGTCATTGGTTAAATCATCTGGGCCGTCTTCATCCATTTTACCATCGTGGTCATCATCCAAGGATGGTGTATAAGACTTAAAAGATGAAGGCCTTAGCGCGCTTTGCGCATCTGGAAAGCTGCTAGGAATTATGTAGATGATCTTTTGCTCTAAAAGCTTGCTAATCTTAACGTCAGTAGCATGATTTTTTAAAAGGTACCAAGCCAAATACAAGGCATGGTCTGCGCCTAGTTCAGGATCATGCAAAGTACTGCCCTCTACCAGAAAACCAGGCTTTAGGTGAACGTTATCTGTGTTAAAATTGGAGATGGTAAGTACCCATATACGCTTTCCTCTGGCAGACTCACCTATTGATTCCATTTCTACCAGACCAGGATATGCTCTTACTAGTTTTCGGCATTGTTCTGTGATGGCCTCATAGTCCTGCGTCTTGTCCCAGGCAAAGACTGCGTTTTCATTTACAGCTGTGCCCTCAACAGAAGCAGCAATCTGGACGGAATTAGTTTGTCCCAAACCCGACAGCGGGATGATGGCAGTGACAAAGGCAGAAACCAATAAGAGGCGTAATTTTTTCAAAGTCCTATTGTTTTAGCGCTATCTGTTTTGTCTGAGAGCCGGCCGTTGGGCTATTGACCTCCACCACTACGTACCCTGCTCCTTTTACCACCCACGTGACACTAATCTTTTCACCGCCCTTCAAAGACGTATAGCTAGTCACAGATTTACCCTGTACTATTGTTTGCCCTTCCTCTAGCTTCAAGGAAATCTTGATTTTCTGGACCCATTGTAGGTAATCGCCTACGGCGGCGTGGCTGGGTAGCTTGCCCGTGTTTTTTATGTCTGCGGTAATGCGGGTGTTATTGTCTTGGGTGCGCTCAGCTTTAAAATTGACTATTTGGAGCTTGGGCATCTGGTTTCCGTATTTGGCAAAGAATTGCAGGTGGCTTTTTGCCACCGCAGACAACAAATAAACCGGTGGGGTATTTTGGGCGTACGGAGCAAAGCCTCCTACCTCTACCTGCTTTCCCGGAAAGTCTGGATGGCTCACCGGTTGCCAATCAAGAAAAACACCTGGCATGTCGTTTAGCTTGGCCCACTCAAGAAAGCTTAGGTCTTGTAACTCCTGCTTGGAGCTGGAATCTGGGGCCTCAATACTTAGTTGGGGTATCCACCATCCTGGCGTGGAGTAACTGAACCTACCGTAATGAAGGTGCGCCCACTGCACCACGTCTCCTGGGCTTGGGTCTACTTTTTGAGCGCCAATGGTAGGAATAGATGCCTTGTATATATTTGCCACGGTGGCAGTGACGCTGTCATCCTTTACAGCGGCCTTTAATACGGCGCTGTTAGAGCTGATTTTCTCGTCAGAAGTTGGCCCATGAAGCAGAGTAGTAGCCGGACCAAACACAAAGACGGAATGTATATTGGGGGCCGTGACCATGAAGTCTGCGAACGCTTTGGTTTCTCGTTCAGACATGGGATGCTCACCTGTTTCGCGTTTAAAATCCTCAAAGGCGTAAGAGAAGTTCTTGTTGAAATTTACCCCGCCTTCCGCATCTTCATTGAACAAGCCGTCTTTGTCGTTGTCAATACCCTCTGTGTACACCTGGTGAGTCCCCTTCTCGCCTGCTGCCTTGTTGGCCCAGGTCATTACCCTAGCATCATGTTTTGATACCCGGTGTGTGCCTGATGAGTCTTGTACCCTGATCAAGGTGATCAATCCATCTCCGTTCAAGTCATCAAAAGGATCTTCAAAAATCCGACCGTCACGGTCGTCGTCCCGTGGTTGGGCATTGCCCGTTCTTTCCCAGCGCAATTTTTCATGATATTGCTCTGAGGCATCAGGATTGACGTTAGGCAGAATGTAAAAGGTCTTCTCAGAGAGGAGTTGGGCAGTAGAGTCATGGATGGTGGCAGAAAATAACATCTGCTCTGCCAGTTGCATGGCAAGCTCTGTAGTGGCCAGCTGCGTTGCGTGCACACCTGCCACTATGGCCACGGCAGGTTTGCCTGGGGCATTTTCTCTACCCAGGGTAATCAGCCAGATTTCTTTGTCTGTGGCGGTTTTGCCAATAGAAGTAACCGTGCAGAGCCTGCCATACTGCAAACTCATTTTCTTGAGACGGGCTGTTAATTGTTCATAGCTGTTATAATCCCTTTGTGCCAGGCTTATAGCAGGTAGCAGACTTATAAAGAGAAACAGGCAAAAAGCCTTAATTCTTGAACTCATGTAATAAAACTAGGCCAGAAATAAGCGTGGTACCGCCTCTGGCATGAAAGCAGTGCCTTATACGGATAAGAACGAAGAAGGTGGTGTTTCTTCACTGTGCCACTCGGCTAAAAATTGCTGGACAAAGGCCTGCATGTGGGCGTGCCTTTTCTCCGCCATCTTCTTACCGGCTTGGGTGTGCATCCTGTCTTTTAATAAAAACAGCTTCTCATAAAAATGGTTAAGGGTGGGCGCCTGGTTTTTCTTATAAGCCTCAAACGAGTCATGTAACGCTGGCAAGATGCCAGGATTGTACATCTCGCGGCCTTTGTGGCCCCCATAAGCAAAGGCCCGCCCTATGCCAATGGCCCCAATGGCGTCTAGCCGGTCAGCATCTTGAACCACCTTTCCTTCCAGGCTGCTGGGTGTGTTCTCCACGCCGGCGCCTTTGAAAGTGACTTCTTTCACAATGGCTGCTACTTCGGAGATTATTTCTTCTGGAGTGTTTAAAGAGCGCAACCAGGCCATGGCCGCCTGCGGTCCTGCCTCCTCATTGCCGTCATGGAACTTCCAGTCAGCTATGTCATGCAGCAAGGCACCCAGTTGTACAACGGTTAAGTTGGCGCCTTCTTGTTCGCCAATGGCCAAGGCGGTTTTCCATACCCTTCTAATATGCCACCAGTCATGACCAGACCCTTCGCCGGCAAAAAGCTTTTCTACATGCAGGGCCGTCGCCTCAATGAGTGCCTTGTCTTCCATCCCGGAAAATTAGCCATAAAATGCCAAATCTTCTCCCATCAAATAGGGCAAGGCGCTTATCAATGCGTTTTTAGCCTGTTTTCTGGAAATTAGGTCAAAAACGATTTGGATGCCAAGTAAACAGAATGCTCTAGAAATCTCAGTGCGAATCATGCCCCATTATTAAAGGCCAAATATTTTAACTTACGTATATAGAGCATTACTCATGAAAATCTAAAGGCTTACTACCACTACCTCCTTGAAAAAGACCTTACTCCTATTCCTGATCTTATGCATAGGCAAACAGGCGATGGCGCAAGAAACGCCCCCGCCCCTGCCCCCAGATTCTTTGCAAGTCGTTCATAAGGACACAGTCACCATCCTTAAGAAGGACACCGTGCAGACTTTGCAAGATGATACCCTCAAAGCCACTAAAAACAAATGGGATATCTTCCCTTTTGTTTACTACACCCCAGAAACCCAGTTCGCGTTTGGCCTGAAAGCCATCTATGTGCAAAAGTTTGCCGGAAGCACTGCCAAGGACCGCCCTACTTCATACCCGTTAACCCTCACGTATACCACGCAAAAGCAAATCATAGTAAACGCCAACGCAGACATTTGGAAGCAGCATAACGCTGTCCACATGCAGGGATGGTTGGGTTATTCCATTTACCCGTACTTTTTTTACGGTATAGGCAATGACACCCAAGAGGAGGCGGAAGAAGAATTTACCAGCAGAATTTTTGACGCCTATGCCCAATATGAAAAGAAGGTGTTTGGCAATGTGTATGTGGGCGGCAGGTATGAGTTCCGGAATGAGACTATTCCTACGGTCACTGAAGAAGGCGAATTGATAAAAGGCGAAATAGCGGGGAGTAAAGGCACCAGAGCCTCTGGCTTAGGGCCGGTCATGAGCTATGACACCAGAGACCACCTCTATTATCCTAGAAAAGGGGCTTTTCATCAAGTGTCTTACCTTTTATTCAACAAAGCCCTGGGCAGCGAATCTAACTTTAGCCGGTATAGATTGGACCTACGGAAATACATTGGAATTAAACGAAGCGTGCTTGCCGGTCAGGCATTCTACAACTTTACTACAGGCGACACTCCGTTTCAATACCTATCCTACCTGGGCGGTGGAAACGTATTGAGGGGTTTCTTAGAAGCCCGGTACCGGGACCGGCATGCCATGGTGTACCAGGTAGAATACCGCATGCCTTTGTTTAAGCGAATGGGTTTAGTGGGATTTGCCGCCACTGGCCAAGTAGTACACTCCTTAAAAGACTACTCCTTTAACGACCAGCACCTGGCAGCGGGGAGCGGACTACGCTATAGATTAAACCCAGAAGGCATGAATGTGCGCATGGACGTGGCCGTTTCTAAAGCTGGCAATTATGTTTATTTTTCTGTAAACGAGGCATTTTAAGCCTGTTTTTACAAAAAGAAGGGGAAAACAGAATGTTCTGTTTTCCCCTTCTTTTTGAGCGTGGATTGCTTAAACCTTAGCCGTAGATTTCGTTTAAAACACTGGCCAAACGCAGACCGGCTTGTAATAAGCACTTCTCAATGGTACTAAAGTTCTGATAAGCATATTTGTAGCCCAGTTTAAGGTCTGGCGGCAGATTGTACACCTGCGGGCGGTACACCATCATGCCATATGCCCAGTCTTTAATGGAGCCGGCCTGCCAAGATTTCATCTCGTCTTTGCTTGCGTCTCCTAAAAAATAGGCAAGTTCTGTGTAGCTTAGGTCTTTGCCGTCAATGATGTCGCTGTCCCATACGCGGTGCAGGTTAGAATTCTGCCCGAACCACTGCAAACGTACCGCGTTGCCGCCGTTGTCGTCTTTCCCGCCCACGTGCAGGGGCTGGTGTAGGTCTCCCAGCAAATGAACCAAGTATTTCAGGTATTCCTGTTCTTTTTCCTTGGATAGGTTTTTGGCTTTAAGTGCCGCAATCACATCCTCAAGTTTCATGATCAAGTCCCCTTTCGGGTTTTTGGTGGTTTGCTCATAGGTGGTGTTGTCTGGAATGGTAACCCAATGCCAGTCATGCGTATGGTTATAGGCCGTGTCTGATTTGATGTCATCCATCCAGGTAGAGACTTCGGCTAAGGAGTTGCCTTGCAGGGCCTGCATCACCTTTTTTCTAACCTTCTTCTTTAAGTGTTGCTCTGCAACCAAGCCTACCACACGGTGGCCGGTCTGTCCCCAGGCAAAGGCCTGGCCAATCATCAATGGAAGAAGAAAGGCAAGACAGATAAGTTTTTTATAAGTCAATTTCATGGAGATAAATGAGTGTGACGGATTAAAAGGCAAATATACAGAACTTATGAATGAGACCGGGCAAAGTAACGAAAAGCGCGTGTGGCTAATCCTCTTCTACCCAGCCTGTATAAGCGTTGGTAACCGTGTCATGAAACACTTTTAAGATTTTGTCTGTGGGCTGTTCTTCTTGCAAAATGGTGAATTCATAATACAATTGCCCGTCCTCCTGCTCATCATCATCAGAGGTGTTGCTTTTCTCTTCCAGCATGATGAGGTTGTCGCCGGTGAGCATGAGCGGGGCATGCACAAACACCTCAGGCGGTGACAAGTAGTGCGTGGTGTTGTACAGGATATAATCCGTGGCTTTTAACAGCTCAATGTTCCCTTTTACTACAATCTTATTTTTCATGGGTGCGGGATGAAGTGAAAAGCGATTAAAACAAAAAAGCACTTATACCTAGAAGATATAAGTGCTTTTATTGAGCCTCCTGCCGGGATCGAACCAGCGACCTACTGATTACAAGTCAGTTGCTCTACCAGCTGAGCTAAGGAGGCAATCCGTTATCAGCGCTGGTGTGTTGCTGATAACGATACAAAAGTAGTGGTCTAAACTATATTTGCAAAACCCCCTCCTACTTTTTTTTAGGGTTTTTACCAACCCCTTGAAAATCAAGAGAAAAATTTACGACCGTAACACCTTTAATTGGCCTTTCAAGTGCTGGATGCGGTTTTGGGCATCGTCAATCTTGGCCTGGTATTCTTCTCTTAGCTTCTCTGCGTTCTTAGAACGGGCAAAAAACTCAATGTTGGTTCTAAGGGTTGAGATGTCATTCTCTAAAGAGGTGATATCCCGGCGCAGGTGTTGTTCTTTCTGGTACAGCTTCTGGTCTCCGTCTGGGCTAGACTTTAACTGGGTTAACTGTAACTGGAACAACTGCTGCTCCCGTTCCTGGGCGCTCAATTCAGGTACTCGTTGCAGGTACTGGGCCAATAATTGGTTAAAGCGCTCTTCTACTTTACCATTGCGCTTGCCTTCTGTACCCAGGCTTTGCCACTCTTGGTTGATGCTGTTAAATTCTTCCATTGAACCTACCAAGGCCGGGTCTTCAATCTTGGTGGCCAGTTTTTCTATATACTCTAGCTTGGCCGCCGACATCTGGTTAAGTTGAGCCTCTTTGTGCTGGGACTCTAGGTGCAGACGGTCAAAAAACGCATTACAAGCTGACCGGAAGCGGTTCCAGATCTTGTCTGAGTATTTATCTGGCACACGGCCAATAGTCTTCCACTTTTTCTGCAACTGGATGAGCTTCTCCTTGGTTGAATCCCATTCCTCGCTGTTTTGCAAAGATTCGGCTTCTTCGCATAGGGCTACCTTTTGACGGTAGTTCTGCATCTTCTCCTCATCCAAAGCTTTAAAGAAGGTGTTCTTATGATGGAAGAAAGCTTTGTAACTGCTCCAGAAGGCTTTGTTTACTTCCTCGGCGTTTTCTTTCGGCACTAAACCAGCGGCATCCCAGCGTTCTTTCAACTGTTGGATCTGGTCGGTTTTGTCGCGCCAGTCATTGATGCGGTCAGACTTAAAGTTCTGGTACTGCTCAATCTCAGCAAGTAAGGCTCTTTTTTTCTCCAGGTTCTGCACCTCCACTTCGCGTCTGGACTCTAAGAAAGATTTCTTACGCTCATGCACTTTCTCTGAGGCTTGGATGAAACGGTTCCAGATTTGGTCGCGCACCTCATTAGGCACTGGTCCAATATGTTTCCATTCATCATGCAGGTTTCTCAATTCCTGCAAGGCCTTGTTGATGTTTTCTTCTCCGGCAAGGCTTTCGGCGCGCTCGCATAAGTGCGTTTTGGCGTCCAGGTTGCGCTTGCGGTCCAGCTCTTTCAGTTCAAAGAAGATGCTGCGGTTGTTGTAGTACATGTCCAGGAGGGCATGGTAGGAGTTCCAGAGTTGCTGGGCGTCTGCGTTGGGCACCTGGCCTATAGACTTCCACTCGTTCTGTAATTCTTTGATGGCCGTGCCACTGGTGTTGGTTTCTGAAGACTCCAGCAAAACGCGTAAGCGCTCCAGCAGGTCTTTCTTCTTTTGCAGGTTGACTACTTTCTGCTCTTCCTCATGGCGCTGCTCTCTTGCTCTGGCCTCACGGTAGCGCTGGATGGCCTGCTCTACTTCCTGGTGTTCTTTGGGCGCGTGATACTCAAAGTCATCTGCCGCTCCGCCTTCGCCTATAAACCGCTTGAGGGCATCTTGCCGCTCTTCATGAAAGCGCTGCTCATACTGGCGGTACACCTCAATCAACTGTCTTGATGATTTTTTAGGCTGCACCTCATTGGCCAGAGAGATGATCTTCTTTCTGATTTCTTCAATGGGCGCATGACTTAAGTCTTCATGCGCATGCAAATCTTCTTCCTCTAGGTGATGGTGAATGTCTTGCAGGTTATGGGCAGAAGGTTCTGAGGATGTTGCCTGTGCAGATACAGGGTCAGAGGTTGGAGCCTGGCCAGTGAAAGCCTCTGGAGTGGAAGTGGGCGTTTCTTCTTGAGGTGCAGAGGCTTCGGGTTGGAAGGGTTCTGGTGTAACCGGTTCTTCTGACGTCAGTACAGAGGATTGGCTCATTTCTGGCTCCACTTTAGGGGCTTCTGTCTCTGTGGCAGCCTCTGGCGTTGCCGCGGCAGACTGTTCCTCTTCTACAGGCGGCTCTTCTACCATGGTATGGCTGTCGGTGGCGTTAGAGGCCTGGGCCCGAGCATTAATGTCAGCTAGTCTCTCCTCAACAAGGCGCCGTTGCTCACTTGCCCGCTGCTCTGCAGTAGGTTCGGCAGAATTCTTTTGATGTTGGTTTTCCTGTTCTTGGTTCATCATACACGCGAGGCAAATGCCGTTTTTAGTTTAAATTAGGATCTGCAGGGTAGTTGGCATACATCTTATACTTTCCCCCCATTTGTTTTAAAATGTCTCTCCAAAGAGAATCTATATTCAAATTAAGCAATTTATTAACTGCCTTATTGGTTATAAACCAAACATTTTTGTCAATCTCTTCTTGTAACTGGTGGGGGCTCCAGCCTGAATAACCTACAAAGAATCTAATTTGTTCTTGGGATATTAATCCTAAATTAATTCTTCTTGTTAACTCTTCAAAGTTTCCGCCCCAAAATAATTCGGGTGAAATCTGTTTTGCCTCGGGTAAGTCCTGAATTTTATGGATATAATGTAATGTGTTAGGCTGCATAGGGCCGCCCACCGCTAAAGTAATGTCAAAAATTTCTCCGTTTATTTCTATTACGTCAGAGAGGTTTATATTGGATAGTTTGTTTAGTACCAAACCAACGGTGCCTTCTTTGTCATGCTGGCATACCAATACTACGCTCCTTTCAAAATTTGGATCTCCTAAAAAGGGCTCTGATACTAATATGCTGCCGTTTTGAATCTCTTTTGCCATAGTTTGCTAGCAAGGATTATCTGGGGTGTCTTTTTACTATACGTAAATGGCCGCTACTAGATAGATAAAATGCAGAATTCTATGAATCTAACAAGAAAGTGCTAGTATTTAAGAGTAGTCAGTCTACCCTCTTCAGGTACTTAAACCAAAAATTAATTCTCTACTTTTGGGCTGTAAATTTCTGAGCCCATGGAAAAGCCACTTTCATTAGCAGACATACGCAGTAACTACGCCAAACAGATTTTGAATGTGGAGGCCGTAGATGCAAATCCTTTACGCCAGTTTGACGCCTGGATGCAGGAAGCCCTGCAGGCCAAGGTAGAAGAGCCTACCGCTATGACCTTAAGCACGGCCTCTCTGCAAGGCAGACCCTCTGCCCGCATTGTGCTATTAAAGGCCATAGAGGACGGTGGCTTTGTTTTTTACACCAATTATGAAAGCCGTAAAGGGCAGCAGCTTGCAGAGAATCCCTTTGCCAGCCTTACCTTCTTCTGGCCTGCCTTGGAGCGCCAGGTGCGCGTAGAAGGAAAGGTAGTCAAAGTTGAGCCGACCACCTCAGATGCTTATTTTAATAGTAGGCCCAGGGGTAGCCAATTGGGCGCTTGGTCTTCTCCGCAAAGCCAAACCATTGAAAGCCGCAAAGTGCTGGAGGATTTGGAGCTTAAATACAGCCAGGAGTTTTCCCAGCAGGAAACCATTCCCAGACCCGCCCACTGGGGAGGATACAAACTTGTACCAGACAGGATTGAATTCTGGCAAGGCCGTCCCAATCGCCTGCACGACCGCTTACTCTATCATGCAGACGCAGCAGGTCAATGGACCATAGAACGCCTGGCGCCTTGATAAGGCGTTTTTTGCCTCTTTTCCATAAAATAGCTTAAAAACGCCCATGGCCGAGATTCTGCCTATTAAAGGCTTTAGATACAATTCTAGGTTGCCTTTCTCTATAGATGCGCTCACCTCTCCCCTGTTTGACGTAGTGTCCATCAAGCAGCGGCAGTCTTTGTACCGGAACGCCTATAACAGCATCCATTTGTCCGTGCCGCCTGGTCCAACGCCGGCAGAAAGCGCCAGGCGTACGGTGGAGCATTGGAAGCGCGCTCAAATCCTTTTACAGGATCCCTTGCCCGGCATCTACGTGTACTACCAATACTTTAGGTTGCCAGGATCAGACAAAGAGTACGTCCGGAAAGGGTTCATGTGCCATATAAAAGCCTATGCCTGGGAAGAAGGCGTAGTTTTGCGCCATGAGAATACCATTCCGGCGGCGGTCAATGATAGAATTGAGCTTTTGGAGCACACCAAGCTGCAAACCAGCGCCACCCATGGCTTATTTGCAGACCCAGACTTTACGCTGGAACAGTACATGGATGAGAGCATTACCTCTCCCTTGTATGAGTCTGAAGATTACCAGGGCGTGCGGGATGTCTTGTCAGTGATTCATGACGCGGCCGTCATTCAAAAGTTTGTGGACCATCTGCAGGATCAGCAGGTGTTGCTGGCAGACGGGCACCACCGCTATGAGGGTTCACTGGCCTACCGCAAGAAGATGCTGGCAGAAAATCCAGCCGCCACCGGGGATGAGGCCTTCAATTACCATCTCATGTACCTCACCAACGCAGACGCAGATGACCTGCGCATTCTGCCCACGCATAGGTTATTAGAGAGCCTTCCTGTTTCCAAAGAAAAATTCTTCACCAGCCTGGAGACTTATTTTACTGTAAAGCCCATAGAGGATTCTTATTCTCTGGCAGACGTGATAGTGGGCAAGAAATGGGCCTTTGGTTTGTATGTGGATGGACAGGCTTATAAGATTATCCTCATGCCCGAGGTGCATGAACAGCTCAACTGGCCCGTGCCGCAAGAAGTGAAAGACCTGGACTTGACGGTGCTCCATTACTTTGTGTTTGAACGGTTACTGGACATACCGCAAGAGGAACAGCGCGCCTATGCGGGTCTCTCCTATATCAGGAGCCTGGCTGAATGCCTGAACAAGGTGGATGGCGGGCAGGCACAGGTTGCCTTTATTACCAATGAAGTAAAAATGCAGGAGGTAAGAAAGGTGTGCGCGTCTGGCGCCGTCATGCCCCAAAAGTCTACCTTCTTTTACCCCAAAGTCATCTGTGGTTTCCTTTTTAGCTCAATAGAAGAAAATGAATTTAGATAAGACCATCATTCTGGCCTCCAACTCACCTAGAAGAAAAGAGCTCCTGACCAACCTGGGCATTCCGTTTCAGGTGCGCCTTAAAGAAGTAGATGAAACGTACTCGCCAGACCTGGTGAAAGCTGAGGTGGCTGAATACCTGGCTGCTCATAAAGCCACTGCTTACCAGGAAGACCTGCAACCCCATGAGGTGCTCATCACCGCAGACACTATCGTGTGCCTGGATGACAAGGTGCTCAACAAGCCGTATGACCACGCCGAAGCCACCCGGATGCTCCAGCATCTTTCTGGTCGTAGCCATGAAGTATACACCGGGGTCTGCCTGATGTCCTCAGAGAAAAGCCTGGTCTTTCATGACGTGACCACGGTTCACTTTAGGGATTTGACCAGGGATGAGATAGACTTTTACATCAACAACTACAAACCTTTTGACAAAGCCGGGAGCTATGGCGCTCAGGACTGGTTAGGCATGGTAGGCATTGAACGCATAGAGGGATCATACTTTAACGTGATGGGCTTACCCGTACACCGCTTGTATGAAGAGTTGCTAACGTTCTAATTAAAGATGTTTATCAACTAGTTGACATATAGAATATTATGTGCTAATACTTTAACTTAAGAATTAACTAATCAAATCCCGTTTTTGGTCTCTTTTCTGGAATAGAGGCCAAAAGCGAAAAGGCCCGCCTCTCAAGAGGCGGGCCTTTTCGTTTGTAGAAAACGTCTTTCCGTATCTGTTTTCTATTTGAATTTGTCTTTCAAGATCTCAATCTCAACGGTAGGCGAAATTTTCTCATACAAGATGTGGTAGACCGCCGTGGTGATGGGCATGTCTACGTTTAAGCGCTTATTGATCTCAAAGATGCTTTGCACAGCGTAATAGCCTTCAGCGACCATGTTCATCTCAACTTGCGCAGATTTTACCGTATACCCACGGCCAATCATATTCCCGAAGGTTCTGTTGCGGCTAAACTGAGAATAGGCCGTCACCAGCAAGTCTCCTAAATAGGCACTGCCGGTTAAGTCACGGTGCAAAGGCATAAGCGCATCAATGAACCGTTCAATCTCCTGCATGGAGTTAGACACCATCACCGCCTGGAAGTTGTCACCGTAGTTGAGCCCGTGGGCAATGCCACAGGCCAGGGCAATGATGTTCTTCATGACGGCGCAGTACTCAATACCGTCCATGTCATCTAATGGGTTGGCCTTCACGTAGCGGTTGCGCAACAAGGCACAGAACTGCTCGGCGCGGTTCATGTTCAATGACCCGATGGTCAGATAGGATTGTTTTTCTAAGGCAACCTCTTCGGCGTGGCAAGGGCCGGCAATCACGCACTGGTGGTCTGCCGGCACGTTGTATTTCTGCTCCAGGTACTGCGTAATGAGCAAGTTCTCCTTCGGGATCATGCCTTTGACGGCCGAAATAAGCGTCTTGCCCTTGAACACGTCTAGCGGTAAGTCTTTTAACGCCGTCTGCACAAAGGCCGCCGGAACCGCCAGAATCACCCAGTCTGCCCCTTCAATGGTTTCTAACAGATTAGAAGAGGGCTTAACATGATTTAAATCAAAGCGCACGCCGCTCAAGTAGCGCGGATTGTGGCCGTACTGTTGCAAATGGTGCACGTCGTCCTGGTTTCTAATCCACCAGCGTACATCTGATTTGTTTTCAGATAAAACTTTGACAAGAGCGGTGGCCCAACTACCGCCGCCCAATACTGCTATTCTTTCCAAGATCGCTAAACTGTGTTAATCAATTTCTTGTTCCTTAGACGGATCGTCTTTCAAGTCTTTGCTCAACGATTTCTCATCCTTCACGGTTACTTTGTCGCCGTTTTTCAATTGCTTAGACACCGCTCTGAACGGACCAGACACTACTTCCTGCCCCTGTTTTAAGCCAGAAAGGATTTGAATGTTATCAAAGTCGCTGATGCCCGTGGTCACTTTTACCATTTTCACGGTGCCTTTATCATGCACGAACACTACCTCGTCGGGTCTTTCCTCAGCGCGCGCAGGCTTGGTGGCTCCAGTGGTTTCCTCGGCTTTTTTATCAGCGGCTTTCTTAGCGTCCTTGTCTTCTTTAGAGCGCGTGGTCACTGCCGCTAATGGAACAGACAAAACGTTGTCCTGTTGGTCTGTGATGATGTCTACAGAAGCCGTCATGCCTGGTCTAAAAGGCGTACGGCCATTTTTCTGCACCAGGTCTTTGTAAGAGTCGTTCAGCATTCTGATGCGTACTTCAAACTCAGTCACGGCTTCTAAAGAAACGGCGTCTTTGGCGGTGTTGGCAATGGCCGTCACTATGCCTTTGAACTTGCGGTTAGAGCTGGTATAAGAATCTACCTCTACAATGGCTGAGTCACCTACGCGCACGCGCACAATGTCATTCTCATTCACGTTCACGCGTATTTCCATGTTGTTGAGGTTGGCAATGCGCATGATCTCTGTACCGGCCATTTGGGAGGTTCCTACCACGCGTTCGCCTTTCTCAATGTTCAATTTAGACACCGTGCCATTCACTGGTGAATAGATGGTGGTTTTGTTTAGGTTCTTTCTAGACTCCTCTAAGGAGGCTATAGAGCTCTGCACGGTAGATTCTGCCGCCCTTACGTTCTGGCGGGCTGCGTCTACTTCGGCACGGTTGGCTTCATATTGGGCGCGGCTGGCGTCAAACTCAGACTGAGAGATTACCTTCTGCTTAAACAGGGTGCTGTTACGCTCATAGGTTTGTTGAATGTTCTTGCTGTTCGCCAAGGCCTGGTTTAGTCGGGCTCTGGCCTGCGCCAGGTTGGCACGCTGGGTGTTTACAGAGGCAGACTGCATTTCTACCATGGACTGGTAGTTGTCAGGACGAATGCGCAACAACAGCTGGCCGGCTTTTACAGAGTCCCCTTCTTTTACATACAACTCAGTTATCTCACCAGAAACGTCTGGTGAAATCTTTACTTCTATTTCTGGCTGTACCTTGCCAGAGGCGCTCACTTTCTCCACGATGGTGGTAGGCTTCACCTTGTCCACCATCACTTCAATTCCTTCTTCCTTGCCTATCCAACCGTTCTTTTTGGCTACTAAAGCCCCTATCAACAGCAACACTACTAGGCCGCCTAAGATGTAGATTAGTTTGTTTGATTTACGTTTAGCCATGGTTGGGTTAGAGTGTAATGGTTTTTCCTTGGTAGAATTCTAAAATCTTCAGTTTGAAGGTATAGTCGTATTTGGCCTGAATGATGTCAGACTGGGCTTTCACTAGGTTGTTGCGGGCCACATTAAAGTCCACGTTATTGATCAAGCCGTTGTTTAATCTAATCTCTGCGTTTTTATAAGCCTGCTCAAACGCCTCTAACTGGCGCTTAGCAGATACAAACCGGCGCTGGGCACCCACGGCGTCTGTATAAGCCTGCATAATGGTCTGCTGCAAGTCATTTTTAGCTATGTCTGAATTGAGCTGGGCATTTTGTACCCCTATTCTGGAGAGCTGGACATTGTTGCGCACTCTAAAGCCATTTAAAATGGGGACGCTCAAATTCAACCCGATGTATTGTCCTACGTTGTCCTTGAACTGGTCAATGTAAGGATAGTCTGCCTGGTTATAGGCGGGGAAGAAGGCCGTCACTGGTTGGTTGGTGTTGCCGCCCACAAATCCAATGGTTTGCGACTCCATGCGCACACTAGACAAATCAATCAAAGAAGAACGGCTAGAGTACCGGGTGCTGATGCTACCTACCAGGCTAAGGCTTGGCAGGTAACCGCCTCTGGCAATCTCAACGCTTCTCATGGCGCTTTCTAATCTTATGTTGGCGCGCTTGATGTCTGGCATAACCTGCTCTGCCGTCTGGTACACTTCCTGCGGAGAGAAATTGATTACTGACTGGTCTGGGTCGGGTATGGCGGGAATGGCTATAGCAAAATTTGCCGGCGTTGCGTTCTGCAAGTTCAAAAGCTGAATCAAGCGTAGTTCTGCCAGTTCTATGTTGTTCTGGGCGGTGATGATGTTCAACTCATCACTGGCTACCTGGGCGTTTAAATCCAGGACATTGCTTTCTGGCACGCTGCCGGCCTTAAACAATTTCTGGGTTCTCTCAAGCTGGCTCTGGGTGAGCTTAACCCGCTCCTCGTTGGTTTTCAATAACTCCTGGTTAAAAAGCACCTGCATAAAGGCCAATACCACATTGAGAACCACGTCATTCTGAGCCTTCTGCTGGTCCAACTGACTGGCTTGTAAATCAAGTTTGTTGCGCTTGATGGTGTTGGTGTTCTGCAGCCCACTGAACAGGTTTACAGAGCCGTTGATGTTGGCGCCGCCGGTCCAGCTTTGCGTGTTTTGCAGTTCGTTACGAGCCGGATCCAGGAAGAAACCGTTGTTAAACCCATGTGAGGCACTCCCCGTGATGTTGGGCAATTGCTGCATGCGGGCTTGCTTCACGTCTACCGCTGTCTGCTCCACGGCCAAGCCGGCCTGGCGTATCTGCAAGTTGTTTTTTACTGCATGGTCAACTGACTGTTGCAGCGTCCAGACGGTTTCTGAGCCCACCGCAGTTTGCGCCTGCGCGTAAGAGTAAGATCCTATTACTAAGCCCAAGGTGGCCAGAACAGTAGAAGAGAAACTTCGCATGTTATAAATCAATGTTAGGGATGTAAATCACATTTTTAACCCAGTTCAGCTGCCGCAGATACTCCAGCGTGATGGGCCGTAGGCCAGAGTCCATTTCTATGAACTGCCGGGCCAATTCATTGCGGCCTTTTCTGGACACGTTCATGGTGGCAATGTTGCAGTCATCATGTGCAATGACGCTGGCAATGAAGGCAATGCTACCCGTTACGTCATCTGCGTCAATGATCAAGGTGTGCAGGTTAGCCGAGAAGTTAGAAGGAAACCCGTCCACCTCTACTATGCTGATCACCCCGCCGCCCCGGCTCTGCCCAATGACTTCGGCCTGGCGGCCGTCTGCGGTGGTCAGGTTGAGCTTGATGGTGTTGGGGTGCATGGTAGACGCGTTGCCCACAGACTTAAAGGTGTACTGCAAGCCTTCTTCCTTGGCGTGGTCAAAGGCGTCTTTGATGCGCGTATCATCTGTTTTATAATCCAACAGGCCAGCAACAATGGCTCGGTCACTGCCGTGGCCCTCATAGGTGCGGGCAAACGAGTTGTAAAAAGTAATGACTGCTTGGGTGGGCTTGGCTCCTAAAATCCTGATGGCGGCGCGGGCAATGCGCACCACTCCGGCCGTATGCGAGCTGGAGGGCCCAATCATCACGGGGCCGATCATGTCAAAAATGCTGCTTTTCTCTGCCATAGTTGTAATCTTCCTAATTCAAAGGTAAACAATCTGGCCACCTATTGGCAGAGAGTATCGTATTTTTTAGATATACTTTCAGGTAAAGACATAGCAAGGGACAGGTTTGCAAGGCCTGCTTTTCTAAAACTGACATTTGTCACCCTCACTCCCATATTCTTTTGCTTACTTTGTCGCAGGTTTTTACAGTTTCTTACACCCACTCTAAAAAATATATGGCAGATCCTATTTTCAAGCCTGAAGTTTTAGAAATGCTCAGCAAGCTGGAGCAGAAATACAAGCCTCTGGGCCAGGACCTGGCGTCTTACCTAGAGGGCCTCCTGCACGCAGACTTCCTTAATTACTGGGACTATATTCACTTGGACACCTTGCTAAGCCTGCAAAACCCAAGGACTAAGATTCCGGATGAGGAAATCTTCATCATGTACCATCAGATTACTGAGCTGTATTTTAAGCTATGCCTGCATGAGTACAAGCAAATAGCTAATGACCCCGCTCCCACGGCCACCATGCTCACCATGCGGGTGGGCCGCATAAACCGCTACTTTGAGAACCTGATTGACTCATTTGAGGTGATGGTGGAGGGCATGGACCAGAAGCAATTCTTACAGTTCAGGATGACGCTCATGCCGGCCAGTGGTTTTCAGAGTGTGCAGTACCGCATGATTGAGATCTGCTCCACAGACCTGCGCAACCTCACAGACAAAGCCAAAAGAGAGGCCTTGGGCTTACAGACCACGGATGAGGAAATGTTTGGCTGTATCTATTGGAAGGAAGGTGCCACCGAGGCTTCCTCAGGCGCCAAGACCTTAACCTTGCTGCAGTTTGAGGAGAAATACTCAGACCAGCTCATTGCCCACGCAAGAGAATATAAGGACAAGAACATCTTTGCCGTTTTTAACCGACTTACTTTAGAAGAGCAGCAGAACGAGAAGCTGATCAAGCACCTAAAAGAGCTGGACAGCAACGTGAACGTGAACTGGCCGCTCATGCACTACAAGTCTGCCGTGCGGTACCTGCAACGCGACCCAGACGTGATAGCGGCCACCGGCGGCACCAACTGGCAGAAGTACCTGCCTCCCAAATTCCAGAAGCGCATTTTCTACCCCAACATTTGGACCCAGGAAGAGATGGACAACTGGGGCAAAGGCTGGGTAAACAGCATCATTGGCGAAGTAGATTAATGTGCTAATTATTTAAAGTGCTGATGCGCTATTTTTATGCTGCTGATGTGCTATTTTTTTGATTTGGTTAAGCGGTTTTTTAGGCTTTTGTTTCAACCCATAATTAACCCTTGCCCTTGTTGGTGTTATCACCAACAAGCAAACTAGCCGTTGAATCACATAATGAGAATTTTGATAGAAGAAATAACCTTCATTTCATTGTTGGTGCCATCCTAATAATCAACCTGTTTCGCAAACATTTAATAAGAGCGAACCCTGTTAATTAGCATATTTATACATTAATGAAATTCGTTTTTGTCCTGTTTTCTGGGAAACAGGACAAAAACGAATTTTCTTTTTCTGGGGTCTGTTACGGTTTGGTGGTATCTTTGCAGAACCAAGGTAATGCGTGGAGCATTGCTTTTCTATAACACTTTAAGGCTAACTACCTTACCTGTCCTTTATGAAGAAAGAACTTGATGTGGTCCTGGCGCCAGAAGTGGCCTTTGACCCAACCTTGCTTGACCGCGAACTTCTCCAGCTTGCGGGTTTATCAGAATCATCTGTAGCTGAAGCCGCCTACATCCACAAGATCAAACGCTCCATTGATGCCCGCAGCCGCCAGGTGCAGGTAAAAATTCGGGCAGATGTGTACGCGCAGGTTCCAGATGTTTCTCAGCTCATTCCCACCCATTCTTACCCAGAACTAAAGCCAGACGCTAAGCGCGTTTTAATTGTAGGTGCGGGGCCGGCTGGTCTGTTTGCGGCTTTGCGTTGTATCCAACTGGGTTTAAAACCGGTAGTGCTGGAAAGAGGCAAAGATGTGCGTGCCCGAAGAAGAGATTTGGCCGCCATCAATAAAGAGCACATCGTTAACCCAGACTCTAACTATTGCTTCGGCGAAGGTGGGGCTGGTACTTACTCAGACGGAAAGCTCTACACGCGTTCTAAAAAGCGGGGTGATGTGCAGCGCGTCCTTCAGATTTTTGTCCAGCACGGAGCCACCCAGGATATACTCTTTGACGCCCATCCGCACATTGGCACTAATAAGCTTCCCGTTTTAATTGCACAATTAAGAGAAACCATCCTTAACGCCGGCGGCGAGATTCATTTTGATACCCGTGTTACAGACTTCATAGTAGAAGGCAAGCAGATGCGCGGCGTGCACACTGCCACTGGCAGCACATTTGAGGGCGAAGCCGTCATACTGGCCACCGGGCATTCGGCCCGTGACATCTATGAATTGCTACACGCCAAAAATATACTGATTGAAGCCAAGCCGTTTGCCATGGGCGTGCGTGTGGAGCACCAACAAAGCTTGATTGACGGCATCCAGTATCACTGCAACGGTGACCGCGGAAACTACTTGCCCGCAGCTAGTTATGCCCTAGTCCACCAAGTGGATTACAAAGGCCAGCAACGCGGGGTCTTTTCCTTCTGCATGTGTCCGGGTGGCTTCATCGTCCCATCGGCTACGGCTCCCGGCGAGGTAGTAGTGAACGGCATGTCTCCTAGCCGCCGCGACTCTAAGTTTGCCAACTCAGGGATTGTAGTCGCCATAAACCTGGAGGACATGGACTTGAAAAACCACGGGGCGTTGGCAGGACTAAGAATGCAACAAGCCATGGAACAGAATGCCTGCGCCGTGGCGGGCGGCACCCAGGTAGCACCTGCCCAACGGTTACAAGACTTCGTGAAAGGCAAGTTGTCTTCTTCTTTATTAGAGACATCGTACCAGCCGGGCTTGGCCAGCGTAGACATGCTAGACGTGTTGCCTCCCATGATTGGTCAGCGGTTGCGCGGAGGCTTTCAGGAGTTTGGGTATAAGATGCGCGGGTATCTGACCAACGAGGCCCAGATTGTAGGCGTGGAAAGCAGAACCTCGTCACCGGTGCGCATACCAAGAGACAAAGAGTCCTTGCAGCATCCTCAGATACAGAACCTGTTCCCCTGTGCCGAGGGCGCGGGCTATGCGGGTGGTATTGTGTCGGCGGCCATGGACGGGGAGCGCTGCGCAGAGCAGGTGGCTTTGTTGATTCAGCGCTAACCTAAGGCTTGGTTCTCAGTATAAGGAGCAAGGTCCGTTTTTGACCTGTTTTCTGGAAATTAAGCGAAAAACGATGAAAAAGACAGTGGTAATAGGCGCCTCAGACAATCCGTCAAGGTTTAGCTATAAGGCCGTGCATCAATTGAAGAGCTATGGCCATGAAGTGGTACCGGTGGGCATTAGACGCGGCGAAGTGGCCGGTCTGCCCATTGAGACAGACAAGCCGGGCATTAGTGAGGTAGACACGGTGACGTTGTACGTGGGACCCCAGAACCAGCCCAGCTGGTATGACTACATATTGTCTCTGCAGCCCAAGCGCATCATCTTCAACCCCGGCACCGAGAATTATGAGCTGGAGAAAAAAGCCAAGGAGCAGAACATACAGACCCTGCACGCCTGTACCTTGGTCATGCTGTCAGTGGGTAATTATTAAGGATACAATAGCGGTTCACAAGCCGCCTATCTTTTAAAGGGAGCGTTTTTAGCCTGTTTCTAAGAAAACAGGCCAAAAACGCTCCCTTCTTTTGTTTAAGTGCCTTATGGTCAAGGACTGCCTCGCGCCAGGATTTTGGAAAGGAATTCAGAATCCGTAACATTGCCGGTTTATCGTCCACCCTCTCCAATGAAACAATTACTTACCCTCCTTTACTGCTTGCTGGTCTCTACCCTTCTGCAGGCGCAATCATCCCGGCATTTGGTGTCTATTGACTTATACAACAAAGAGAACCGTGCCTATCTCAAAGGAGGCATTTCGCTCCCAGAGGTGGTGTTGCAGGGCATAGCCACCGGCAAATTGCAACCAGTCCAGATCAATTATGAGGAAGGGAACTTGGTAAATATTTCTCCGATAGATTTTTCTAAGCTGATGGAAAAGACCGTTGTCCCTTCTGATGAGTTGGTGGACATTGAAAAATTAAATGACACCCTGCCACCGGTGTTGACGGCTTATGATTTTCAATATGTGCTGTTGGATGACAGTCAATTTAAAGACAATGCTAAAAAGATAAATTACCTGGGCTTACGGTCGGCCGCGCCAGAGGATGTCAAGGTGCCGGTGGAGTTTTATGTGGCGTACAATGAGTTGAAACAGATACTAGACGCCCGGCAAGTGCTCTGGTACCAGAATGCCGGTGCGTTTACCTTGAATGAAAAGGTGGTGCATACCGCAGATGAGTACCTGGCCAGCATTATCAGTGATGCCACCTCAGAGGATGTTTACAACCAGTACTTTCAAGTAAAGAAAACCAAAAACGGCCGCCTTGCCACGCTACAGCAGTATGGGTCGGACTATGAACTGATAAAAGAAGCGCCGGTCTCAACTTATGCGGCTACTGGTAAGAAGGGAGAAGTGCTGTTCATGAGCCAGGCCTTGCAACGTGGCCAATACAAAGCACACCAAGACAAGGTAATACAAACCAAGCTTCCGGAAGCCCAGGCACTTAAATACCAGCCTGCTTATCCTAAAAAGTTTACGGTCTATCAAACAGAGGGCATTTACCTGGATCACCCTAAAAACGCGCATTTCTTTATACCAGAGCAGGAGCTACCCGTTTTGTTGTTAGAGGCTGCCAGAAATAGGCGCATAGCTGCCTACACCAATGATTCCCTCTCCATAAAAATGACGGTAGCAGATCTCTCAAAACAAATGCAGATGGAAACCACCGGGGTTATGATTCTGGAAGTAGGCGAAAAGCCTGAAGAATCTAATGACGCAGCGACGGTTGAAATGCTACCTACAGACCTCACGGTGCTGCAGATGGTGTGGCAAGTCAGCTTCAACCCGCAGGGAGAAATAGAAAGCAAAGTGCCTCATGCCCTTGGCTTGTTGGCGCCCGGTAAATTATCACCCACTGGCTTTGAGCAACAGGTTGCCTATTTCAGTTTCAAAGAGGTTTACGGCTTTCTAAAAGAGGATGAGAGGGCAAGGTATACGTCGCCTACCAAGGGCCATATGCTCAATGATCTGTTAAAAGAAAACTATACCTCGTTCTTACTTAAAACCTCCCACCTGAGCGTTGCCAGAAAAGAAAAGCAAAAGTACCCTCTGGTTATAAAGTAGACGCTGCTTTACTACAGTTAAAAATAGAAACCCGTTTTCGGCCTGTTTTCTAGAAAACAGGCCGAAAACGGGTTTCTTGTTAAAAAGTATATTAGGCTTACTTCTTGTCGTTGACGGGCAATCCGGCTTCTTTCAATGAGGTGAAGCCGCCAATGTTGTAGACCTTGGTAAAGCCGGCGTCGCGCATCTGTTGGGCCGCCTTGCCGCTTCGGTTGCCAGAGGCGCAGTACAGGTAATAGGTCTTGTCCTTGTCCCAGTCCTTAAACTCTTGCGTGAACTGACCACCGCTGAAATCTGAGTTAAGCGCCGTGTGCAAGTGACCGCTGGCAAATTCATCTGGCGTTCTTACATCCACCAATACGCCTTTTTCTTTTTGGGCCAGACTCTTATACTGGGACGGTGACAATAGCTCTGGTGTCTTGCCTTGGGCGCAGGCTCCTAAAAAGGTCACGCAGAAGGCCATTACAAGCAGGATAGATTTCATAATTTATATAGGTTAGTTACTATACTATAAATGATCAATTGCTAATTTAGCCAATAAATGAAACAGTAGCCGTTGTTTAGTACCCTATCTGTCATTCTTTCAGCCATCAGGTGTTCAACAATTTGTTTATTCAAAAAGATCAATATTTTTAATTGTATCGTAAAGAGCTAATAAATAACAGGTTATGGGCCTGTTATTTAAATTTATGCATGAATTTGTCTTTTTTTCCCTTCGGCAGGCAACCAGATTCCCGGTGGTTGCATCTTACTATCAAACAGGCACAACAACTATCGCTTAAACTATTACAACCGTGAACGAATTAGATCTGGTAAAGGCACTGCAGACCGGCGATGCAAAAGCCCAGCGCTTCTTGTACGAACGCTACGGCGGCCCCATGATGGGCGTCTGCCTGCGGTACCTGAAGAATGAAATGGATGCGGAGGAGGTCTTGATCAACGGGTTCATGAAAGTGTACCAACACGTAGACAGGTTTGAGCAGAAAGGTAGTTTTGAAGGCTGGGTACGCCGCATCATGGTCAATGAGGCTTTGCAGTACCTAAGAAAGAAAGAGCCTTTGCACCTGGCCATAGAGAAAGACCACCTGCACCTGGCCTCTGAGGATGCCGCCCCAGACAGTGACATGTCTGCTGAGGAATTGATGGAGATGCTGCATGACTTGCCAGCCGGGTACAGAGCGGTATTTAACTTGTATGCCATAGAAGGATACTCACATAAAGAGATTGCTGAGATGCTCAACATCAGTGAAGGCACCTCAAAATCACAGTTAAGCAAAGCCAGAGCCATGTTACAACGCATGCTGGCAGAACAAGGAATCACGATAGATATCTAACCTATACAGATATGAGCGCAGAAGATTTAGATAAACTGTTTAGAGACAAGCTCCAGAACAGACCCGTAGCCCCCGCCAATGACGTCTGGGAACGCATGCAGGCCCGCATGAACCCACCCGTTGTGCAGGAAGAGAAAAAGCCGGTCATGTGGTACTGGTCTGCCGCCGCGGCCATTGTGTTGTTGATTACGGTGAGCATCTGGATGCTGAGACCCGGCCAGCAAATCAACCAAGGGTCCGTGCCCATGGCGGTGCAAATAGAGAAAGCAATCCCTACTCAAACTTTACCTGAGACGGAAACCCCTCAGAATGAGGTAGAAAAAGAAGGAAATAAAATAATTGAAAAAATTCCTTCTACCCAGGCAACCGGCTCGCAGGCTCTTGCATCTATCAAAACAGAAGGCCGCACCGCAGAGAATACAACGCCCACCGGTCCTTCTAAGAAAAGTGAAGTTGCCCCTGGCAGAAAACAAGTAAAGATGAGAACTGAAGTAGCCCCAATTAAACTGACCACCCCAGAACCAGAGATGTTGGCCCAGGCCACCCCTCCTGCTTCTAAAACGGTTACTTCTTCCTCCTCTGCCTCCCTAGGTTCTGCAGAGCCCATGGAGATCATTGTAAAGCTAGACAACAACCAGGCTGAACCTACCAAGCTAGCGCAAGCCCAGGTAGAGCCAGCCCAAGACAAAGATTACAACAACGGTCGTAGCACCGGCAAGATGATGAAAGGCATCTTTAAACAAGTAAAAAATTTAAGCCAAGGCGAGAAAGTTGACCTCAAAGAACTGGGACTCAAACACTCCTATGCCTTGGAAACCACCATCGGAAACAAAAAAATATCTAAAACCATCACTCTCTAAAGTCCAATTACTATGAAACGTATGTACGCCCTGCTCTCGGCCATTATGATGGCTGCTGCAATCGCCTTGCCTTCTCGCGCCGAAACAAAAATGGCTTTCCAGCCTGTAGCGCAAGATACTTTGATCATGAAGCTCAAAAACAACTCCCAGGTGTTGGTAGTGGTGAAAGACCTCAAGGACCTGAAAAGTATAAAAGCCATGAACCTGGACTCCCTGGTGTCCCTGCTGGACAAACACACCACCGAGATTGAAAGAGCCGGCTCCTCTGCCAGTGACCAACCCGTGACCATCACCGTAGACGGTGGCAACAAGAATCAGGACGTCAATATTACCATCACGCAAGACACCAAAGACGGCCGTCAGGTCATCAAGAAAGAAATCAAGAACGTGAAGATTGACGTGAGTGTAGAAGGCGATGAAGATGAGTCTAAGTTGAAAGTGAACGTGGGCAAAGACGATGACGACGATGACGACGAGGAGAAAATCAAGATTCGTAATCCTAAGTCTGAATATGACTTCCAGATTGACCTGGGCGTAAGCGGCTGGGCCAACAGAAAGATTGACGGTGGCGCTGATGGCCTCAACGATGTAGAATTAGACCTGACCGGCTCACGCTTTGTTGCCCTTAACTCAAAATGGATGTACCGTCTTGGCAATGAGAACAGCCCATTACGTTTGCATACTGGTTTCACCTTTGACTTTCATAACTACATGTTTGAAGACAACCTGATGCTGGTAGACAACGGAGAGCTTGCGGCGTTTGTAAAGGCAGACCCTTTGTCTCTGGAGAAAAGCAAACTAGCCACTACCACTTTCACGGTTCCTTTAGAGCTGGCGCTTGACTTCAGAAACAGCAACGGCAAGTCAAACTTTAGAATTGGCGCTGGTGGATTTGCAGGATATATGATAGGCAGCCACACCAAGATCAAATACTCAAGAGACGGGGACACCAAGAAAGACAAAGTGAAAGATGATTTCTACCTGGAAGATTTCCAGTACGGTCTCTCTGGATTCATTGGAATTAGAAGCCTTGAGCTTTTTGCCAAGTACAACCTAAGTGACATGTTTGAGAACAACCGCGGCATGCAAGGAAACTCCTTTGCCATTGGTGCAAGAATCATGAGGTTCTAGTTTGAAGACGCAAGAAATAAGATTTTAAATGTTGGAAGGTAAAATAGGGAGCTCATGGCTCCCTATTTTATTTTACTTAAGCCCAAGCGTTTTTGGCTTGTTTTCCAGGAAATAGCCTAAAATCGGCTTCTGTCTTAGCACTTAGCTCATTGGGTGCCTTAGATATTTCTAAAGAAGTTGTCCAGCAGAATGGCGGTGGCGGTACCCACGTTCAAAGACTCTGCCCCACCGCGGCCGGGTATCTTGATAGGCTGTGTAACTAGGTTCATGATTTCTGGCCGTATGCCGTGGGCCTCGTTGCCCATGATTAAAACGCCTCTTGGGGCAAGGCTTAGTTTGTGCACGTTTTGTCCTTGCAAGGCCGCCCCATATACTGGAAAATCCTTAGGCCTAGCGCCCAGAAACTCCGCCAAGTTCACGTAATGAGGCGTGATTCTGGTAAAAGAGCCCATGGTGGCGTTGATAACCTTCTGGTTGTAAAAGTCAGCCGAGGTTTCTGAAAGGATAATGGAGGTTAACCCGTACCAGTCGGCTATCCTGATGATGGTGCCCAGGTTGCCTGGGTCGCGCACCTCGTCCAACGCTAAAACAAGCTCCTGCTCGTTCCATTGAAAAGATTGTGCAGGTTTCATCTTGGCCACGGCCAGGGCGGCGTTGTTGGTCTCCAGGCTTCCGGCCTTGGACAGCTCATCTTCAGTGACCTGCTCCACGGCAAAACCTTTCTTTAGAAGTGCGGTATGCTTCTGAAGGAATTTTTCTGTGGCATAAACAGCCTCTATCTCAAAATCAGAATGCAAAAGCTCGGTGACACTCTTTTCTCCTTCTACCGTGAAAGCTTGGTGTTGCCCTCTATATTTCTTTATTTGCAGTGACCTAATGTACTTCAAGTTCCCTTTCGAAATCATATCCTGTCTACGTTTGAAGCTACGATGTTACGTAATCGGGGCGGCATTCACAATGCTGTGCCTTTTGGCGGGCTGCTCTCCTACCCGTCACCTAGCCGAAAATGAGCGCCTGCTGCGCCGTATCAAGCTAGAGGGCGTGGAGCAGAATGACAAAGCCGCCATTGCCGCCCTGTACCGCCAGAAGCCCAATCGCCGCGTGTTGGGTGTGCCTTTGTACCTGCACCTCTACTATTTAGGCAAGCGCTTTTACAATCCAGACCGCATCCAGCGAGAGATTGAAGAAGAAACCACCGACTTTAATCGTAAAATAGCCAAGGCCGGCAGTGACTCTGTGCACGTAGACAAGTTGATTGAGCGCAAAGAAAACAAACTAGCCAAGCTCCAGAATAAAAAAGAAAACGGCAACTGGATGATGCGCACCGTGGGCGAGCCACCTGCCATCTTTGACTCGCTGCTGTTGGTAGAATCTGTAGACCAGGTTAAGATCTATTTAAACTCTAAAGGTTTTTTCAGGAGCTCTGTTAGTGCCAGCAAAGAGGAGAAAGACAAAAAGGTATTTGTGACCTTGCACATTAAAGAAGACGCTCCTTTTAAAGTTGTGCAGCATACTTATGCCATTCCAGATACGGCGGTTCTTTCCTTGGTTAACTCTGCGCAGACGGCCAGCCATATTAAACTGCAACAAAATTTTGACGAAGCCAATCTTATCCAGGAACGTTCCCGTCTTGAGGCTCTGTTAAAAAACAACGGATATTATGACTTCAGGCAGCAGTTTGTCACGTTTGAAGCTGATACCAGTTTTGAGGCGTACACGGTGCGCATGGTGACGCAGATAGCCAATCCATCAGACACCTCAGTGCATAAAGTCTATACCTTAAATAACATCTACTTTATCTCAGATGCCGGCGTGTCAAGGTTTGGCAGACAGCGGGACACTCTGTTGTTGAACAACGTCTACTACCTGGCCTACCGTCAGCGGTTTTCCCCTAAGATTTTAGACCGAAAGGTCATCATCAGGCCGGGTCAGAAGTATTCAAACGCCGTCACGCTAGACAACCAGCGGCTTTTGGCTAACCTGGACATGTTCAAGTACACCACCATCAACTACACCAAGTTAGCCGACACCATTTACACGCAAAGCCATGCAGGTAAATTGAATGCGGTCATCAATACCTCCCCGTTGCCCAGGTTCCAGGAGACCACCGAGGTGGGCGCTACGTTTACAGAGCGGGTGCCGGGACCGTATACCAGTCTGCGGTTTAGGGTCCGTAACTTCTTAGGCGGCGCAGAACTGCTGGACATTGGCGTGCGTGCCGGGGTTGAGGGGCAGCTGCAGATAAGTGATGGTACCGTGGGCCGAAGAACCGAGATCGGCACGGACCTGGGCCTAACCTTTCCGCAGTTTCTGGTGCCGTTTAACACCAATAAGATTCTAGCCAATTATAACCCCAGAACTAGAATCAGCACCGGCTACACCTACGTGGACCGCAATGAGTACACCCGCACCAACTTTAACGTGTCTCTGGACTATATCTGGCAGAAGCGCAACGTGCATCAGTTCAGCTTCTCGCCGGTTGACTTGAACATCATCAGCGTACCCAGAATACAGGAGAATTTTAGAGAGAGCTTGGTGAGTTTAGAGGCGCAGGGTTACCCGTTATTGCAAAGCTTTAATGACGCCTTTGTCTCTTCTATCCATTTTACCAGCCTGTACAACACCGCCAACTACAATCAGACCAACAACGCCAAGTTGGTCAGGCTTTTTGTAGAGTCAGGAGGCTTTCTTGGGCAGTACCTGGCCAAGAACTTTGAGAGCTTGAATACTTATAAGTTCATGAAGGGCAACTTTGACTACCGCCGGTACCATCCCCTGGGCAATAACATGATGTTTGTCTACCGTGGTAACCTAGGGATTGCCAAGCCCATGGGCGGCTCTCAGATTCTGCCGTATGACAAATTCTTCTTCGCGGGGGGACCGTCCAGCGTGCGCGCCTGGCTGCCCAGACGCTTGGGACCCGGCTCCAGCGCTAGCCTCAATACCACGGGTAACACCATCAACTACAACTTTGAGAAGCCCGGCGAAATCCTGATTGAGCTCAACTCTGAGTACCGGTTCAGGATGTTTAGGTTTGGAACTACCATGGTCAATGGAGCCGTGTTCTTAGATGCCGGTAACGTATGGCTCTTTAAAGAAGGGGCTACAACGCCAGGTGCCATCAACGGTGATCCAGAGGAGGGACTTGTGAGCCAGCCTGGCGCCAAGTTTGAGTTTAATAGATTCTACCAGGAGTTGGCCGTGGGCACCGGTTTTGGCGTGCGGTTAGACTTCGGGTTTGCTATCCTCCGCTTTGACATTGCCACCAAAGTATTTGATCCTGCCCGCCTCAAAGGTGACCGGTTTGTCTTAGGTGACTTTAACCCTAATAAAATCATAGGCAACAGCAACCAAACCACCTTTAACCTGGGCATTGGCTATCCGTTCTAAAAGACGCTAGTATCTAGATGTTAGATATTAGACTACTCTTTCAATAAATAAAAATTGCCCTTCATTTTTGGCCTGTTTTACAGAAAACAGGCCAAAAATGAAGGGCAATTCCAGTTTCAAGTCTAGCATCTAACATCTAGATACTAGCGTCTTTTTAATATTCTAAGAGCTCTGTCAGCGCGGCAAGCACTTTGTCTGCGTTAGGAAGCATCATCTTCTCCAGTTCCACATTCAGCGGGATGGCTGGTAGGTTTTCAGCGCCTAAGGTAAAGACCGGCGCGTCTAGTTTCTGGAAGCATTCTCTGGAAATGCGGCCCGCCAAGGACTCTGCGAAGGAATTCATCAGAGGCTCCTCGGTTAGCACCAATACTTTCCCATGACGTTGCACAGAGGCTACTACCGTTTCCCAATCCAGCGGGTTTAGAGTGCGCAAATCTACAATCTCCACAGAGCCTGGTAATTGTTTGCTGGCTGCCTTGGCCCAGTAAACCCCCATGCCATAGGTGATCACGGTGATGCTGTTTCCGTTGCGTTGTTGTTCTTCACTGGCAGACTGGACTATGTTGGCTTTGCCTAAAGGCAAGATGTAATCAGCGTCTGGCTCAATGGTTTTGGCGTCTTCGGTGCCGGGTACTTTAGACCAGTAGAGGCCTTTGTGCTCCAGCATCACCACGGGGTTAGGATCCAGGAAGGCTGCTTTCATGAGGCCTTTCATATCAGCGGCGTTGCTCGGGAATACTACCTTAATACCCCGTATGTTCAATAGCGTGGATTCAATACTGCCAGAGTGGTAAGGACCACCCCCGCCGTACGCGCCAATAGGCACTCTAATCAAAGACTGAATCGGGAATTTGCCCATGCTTAGGTAGCAACTCTTAGACAATTCTTCTACCAATTGGTTGATGCCCGGCCAGATATAATCCGCAAATTGGATCTCCACAATGGGCTTGGCGCCTACCGCCGACATACCTGCCGTAGACCCTACAATGTAAGCCTCTTGAATGGGCGTATTGAACACCCGGTTGTCGCCGTATTTCTTGGCCAAAAGCGCCGCTTCTCTGAACACGCCGCCTAGCTCGCCGCCCACGTCCTGGCCGTAGAACAAAGCCTCTGGGTACTGCTTTAAAATGTCATCTACGGCATGCAAGGCCGCATCTACCATGGTAGACTTCTCTGCGCCGTATGGGTTTCTATTGCCTTTCTCCTCAATGACCGGCGTGGGTGCGAACTCATGCAGGTTAAACGTGGCTGGGTCTGGGTTCTCAGCGGCCAGGGCCTGCTCATATTGGGCTTGCACGTCCTGCTGTACTTCTTGCACCATCTGCTCCAGATCGCTTTCAGTCATGCCTATCTCCAAAAGAAGGCTGCCCAGTTTAGGAAGCGGGTCTAGTAAGGAATGTTGCGTTAAATTATCGCCGCGGTACCATTCTCTTCTAACGCCAGAGGTGTGATGGCCCAGCAACGGACATTTGGCGTGCACCAGCACCGGACGGCGCTCCGTGCGCGCTATCCTAAAGGCTTCTTCCATCCCCAAAAAGGAATCTACAAAGTCGGCACCGTCTACGCGAAGACGCTCCATGCCTTTAAAGCCGGCAGCGTATTCATAGGCATCCATGGCCCGCATCTCAGTACCCGTTGCCGAAATTCCCCAGTCATTGTCCTGCACCAGGTAAATGATGGGCAGTTTTTTTAGGATCGCCATCTGGAAGGCCTCGGCCACTTCGCCTTCGGTCACGGAGCCGTCGCCTAGAGAGCAAAGCGCCACTCTGCCTTCTTCTACATCTTCCAAGCCTTGAGACTCCAGGTAAGAAATAGCGTGCGCCATGCCCGTAGCCGGAATGGCCTGCATGCCCGTGGCAGAACTTTGGTGCGGAATCACCGGGAAACCCTCGCGGCGCAGGGACGGATGCCCGTAATAGGTGCGCCCCCCACTGAAGGGATCATCACGCTTGGCCATCAATTGCAACATGAGCTCATAGGGCTGCATGCCCAAACCCAATAGAATAGACTCGTCTCGGTAATAGACAGACAGGAAATCTCTGGGCGTTAAATGACAAGCGGTCGCCAACTGGATAGCCTCATGACCCCGTGAGGTGCTATGAACGTATTTACTACAGATGGCTTTATTTTCTTCATACACATCGGCCATGGTTTTGGCGGTGAGCATGAGTCTATAGGCGTTTACTAGAATTTGTTGATCAACCTTCACAGAAAAATCTACAGGGGTGGACTCCATAAGCTAACATTTGTTTGCCATCCAAAGTACGAAATATAGGACATATTAGAAAATAGCCGAGGCCTCTATTCTGTAACTATGGAATATAGGCTACTTTTGCGGAATCAGGTCAAAAACGCCCACGCCCAAACGCTATGAAAGAAGACGTACAGAAATGGTTTAAGAATTTTCAGGAAAGGCTGTGTCAGAGCCTGGAGGCCTGTGACGGCATTGCCAAATTTCAGGAAGACATTTGGGACCGGCCGGGCGGCGGCGGCGGGGCGGCGCGCGTGATCCAGAACGGCGCGGTCTTTGAAAAAGGCGGCGTCAATTTCTCAGCTGTAGAAGGCGTTCTGCATGAGAAGGCGGCAAAGGCCCTTTTGATGCCAGATCCGCACTTCTTCGCCACGGGCGTGTCTGTGGTGATTCATCCTGAGAACCCGCACGTGCCTATCACGCACATGAACGTGCGCTACTTTGAGGCCGGCAACGGCGAGGCTTGGTTTGGCGGAGGCATTGACCTCACTCCCATTTATGTCTATGAAGAGCAGGGCCATTTTTTCCATCAGCAATTAAAAAACGCCTGTGACCGCTTTCATCTGGGGTATTATCCTGAGTTTAAGAAATGGGCGGATGACTATTTCTACATTCCGCATCGTGAGGAAACCCGGGGCATTGGCGGCATCTTCTTTGATCGCTTAACTCCTACTCAAGATATCTCTCTGGATGACCGCTTTGCGTTTGTGCAGGCTGTGGCAGATACGTTTGCGCCCACCTATACGCATCTGGTCAATATGAACCGTGAAAAACCGTACAGCCCACAGGAGAAAGAATGGCAACTAATCAGACGCGGCCGCTACGCCGAGTTTAATTTGGTGAATGACCGGGGCACCAAGTTTGGCCTGGAGACCAACGGCCGTACCGAATCCATCCTAATGAGCCTCCCTCCCCTGGCCAGCTGGCACTACAGCCACGCCCCTGCCCCCGGCACGCCCGAGGCGGCGTCTTTGGCATGCTTTACAAAAGGTATTGACTGGGTGAACATGCACTCCAATGGATAAGCTAAAATCTCTGGACCATAGCCTTTTCTTTGAGCTGAACAGCTGGCACTCGCCGTTCTGGGATACCGTCATGACGTTCATTAGCAACAAATACGTCTGGTTTCCTTTTTACGCCTTGCTCATCCTGCTGCTTATTTATTTTTACAAAAAGCGCGGAGCTTTGATGGTGCTGGCGTTGGCGGCCAGTGTGGGTTTGGCAGACTTTGTGTCTTCGGGGATTTTTAAGCCGTTTTTTGAGCGGTTGCGGCCCTGCCATGAGGGGGTGATTGGGATGACCGTGCGGGTGGTAGATGGCTGCGGCGGCCGTTACGGATTTGTCTCATCGCATGCGGCCAACTCTTTTGCCATTGCCGTTTTCTTATGCATGATTCTTCCGGCCCGGCAAAGATGGCTGAAGGTCTTGCTTCTGGTCTGGGCGTTTATGATCTCTTATAGCCGTATTTACTTGGGCGTACACTATCCTGGCGACATAACCGTAGGAGCCGCCATTGGTTGCTTGACCGCCTGGTTGGGCATTTATATTTACCGAACCATAGAAAAGCGCTACTCTTTCTGGACGACCTAACTGGTTCTACCCTTTTAAGAAAATCCGTTTTTGGCCTGTTTTCTCAAGAACAGGCCAAAAACGGATTTTTACTTTTGTAGCAGTCTGGCTACGTATTTGCCAATAATGTCAAACTCTAGATTGACTTTATCGCCGGTCTTCACTTTGCCTAAGTTGGTATGCTCAAAGGTATAGGGTATGATAGCCACCGAGAAGAAGTCCTCACCAGATTCCACCACTGTTAAACTGATGCCGTTTATGCAGATGGAGCCTTTTTCTACCGTGACGTTTCCGGCGGCCTGAGACGCATATTTAAACCTGAACAACCAACTGCCCTGCTGGTCCACTACCTCGGTGCATTCGCCAATCTGGTCTACGTGGCCTTGCACAATGTGCCCGTCAAACCGGCTATGCGCCAACAAGCAGCGCTCCAGGTTCACGACGTCACCCACCTTCCAGTCACCCAAGTTGGTCCTGGAAAGGGTTTCGTCAATGGCCGTGACGGTATAGTTAGCGCCTTCAATATTAACCACCGTCAGGCACACACCGTTGTGCGCCACGCTCTGGTCTATTTTCAATTCCTGGGTGAATGGGCACGTCAAGGTAAAATGCCGGTTGCTCTGCTCATCCCGGATGGCGACTACCGTTCCCAACGCTTCTATTATTCCTGTGAACATGGTGTTAGTGTGCTAATTATATAATGTGTTAATGTGCTATTTTAATATGCCATAGATAAATTAAATCATTAGCACATTATATAATTAGCACATTATTTCCCTCTTCCCTGCACAATGATTTTAATGGTGTACAACATCACCCTGAAGTCCATGGCCAACGACATGTTCTCTATGTAGAGAATGTCATACTTGAGCCTGCGCACCATTTCCTGTACGTTCTGGGCATAGCCAAACTTTACCTGACCCAAAGAGGTGATGCCGGGCCTAACGCGCTGCAGGTGACGGTAATGCGGGGCTTCTTGGGTAATCAAGTCTATAAAGTACTGTCGTTCAGGTCTGGGACCTACCAAGCTCATGTCTCCTTTTAAGACGTTGTAAAACTGGGGCAGTTCATCTAACCTAATCTTGCGCATAAATCGGCCAAACTTGGTGACACGCGGATCTAGGTCCGAAGACAAGGCTGGGCCCATTTTCTCGGCGTCCAAGTACATGCTTCTAAACTTGAAAATCTTAAACGGCTTGCCCTGCCAGCCAATCCGCTCCTGCGCAAAAAACACCGGTCCCGGGGACGATGCCTTCACTAGCAAAGCCACCAAGGCATACACCGGCAAAAAACAGATTAAGAACACCAATGAAACAGTGATATCAATGACCCGCTTTAAGATCTGCTGCCAGACCGGCATGATTTCCTGCTTCACTTCTATCAATGGCGTGCCAAACAGGTGATTCACTTTGACTGAACCCAACAATATCTGATACACGTCAGGCAGGATGCTAATGCGTACCTGCTCGCCTTCCAGGGAGCTTAAGATCTGCTCAATCAATTTATGCTCAGAGGGCTCAATGGCAATGACTACTTCCTCAATGTCATGGTCTTTGATTAACTGCGGTAAATCTTGAAACCCGCCCAGGCAGGTCACCTGCTCTGGGAAAGCATGTCCGTTTGAGGCATCACTCTGCACAAAGCCAATCACTTTTAGCCCCAGGTGCCAGTTGTGGTACCGTAGCTCATCATACACTTCGCGGGCGTTGGTGCTGGAGCCTACCACGAGTGTGTTAAAGTAGATGTCGCCGTTGGCCACCAATACTTTCAAGTGCTTGAGGGCAATCATCTTAAACACCACCGCCACCGCAAAATGAATCAGGAAATAAGTGGCAATGGTCTTGAAGTATAATTCATGCTGGGTGAGGACAGGGTCTTCAATCAGAAAAGCCAGGGATATGGCCAGGGCGCCGCCTAATGAAAAGGTGCCTAAATGGATGATCTCCTTAAACCTGGACTGCCTGAACACATTCCTATACCGGCCCAGTAAGGCATACAACACTACCCAGATGGTCCCAATGATCACAGATTTTTCTAGCAAAAACCAGGTAGTGTCCTGGCTAACATCCTGCAGTACATAGCTCCTGGACAGATAAAAGAGGATCCATGCCAGAAAGGCTGCCAAAAAATCGGCTAAGACCAGTTTGTAGGTATGGAGGGATCTGTTCAGGCGCATATGGTAGCTATGACGCTAATTTTTTAAGGCAAAAGGTGGAATATGACTACAAAGCTAACAGCAAAAACGTATTAAGAAGTAGTAAATTTTAAAAGCGGGTTCAAGGCGTTTAACTAATTTAGCGATTCGGCCAGAATATACTCCTCTGCTTTCATCTAAAGTACAAACGCATGCTGATTGATAGTTACCGACATAAGGGAATGCGCAAAAGCCTGGTGCGCACCGTGCAGGAAAAGGGAATTAAAGATGAGCGTGTCCTGCAGGCCTTGGAACAGGTGCCCCGTCATTACTTTTTTGACAAGGCTTTTCTTGAGCAGGCCTATCAGGACAAAGCCTTTCCAATTGGTGAAGGACAAACCATCTCCCAGCCCTATACCGTAGCATACCAGACGGAGTTGCTGCAAGTAAAACCCACCGACAAAGTACTGGAGATAGGCACCGGTTCTGGCTACCAATGCAGTATTTTATTGCAACTGACACCTACCGTGTTCACTATTGAATACAATGAGCCATTGTACCATAAAGCCCAGAAGCAGTTCGCGCTCATGGGCTTAAAGCCGCAAGCGTTTTTAGGCGATGGCTCTGAAGGACTCCCCCAACACGCCCCCTTTGACAAGATTCTGGTGACGGCAGGCGCTCCCGTCATCCCTAAGTCCCTGATCACGCAGTTGAAAATAGGCGGCATGCTGGTGATTCCCGTGGGCGATGCGGCCACCCAGAAAATGATGCGCATTACCCGGGTAGGCGAAGAAGAGTTTACCAAAGAAGAGTTTGACAACTTTAAATTTGTACCCCTGCTGGGCAAACAAGGTTGGCAGTAAGTAGACTGGCGGCGCTTTAAATTTAAGCGCTAGCTTTCAGGTCAGTCATGTATCTTTGCACGCGTAACCATATCTGTAGTATGCGCAAGCAAAAGACCGTCAAAGAATCTTACGTACGCATGACCGAGCTGGTCTTGCCCAACGATACCAACACCCTGCACAATCTTATGGGTGGCCGCATGATGCACTGGATGGACATTGTGTCTGCCATTGCCGCGCAAAAACACTCCAACCGCATTGTGGTAACTGCTTCTGTAGACAATGTTTCTTTTAGAGAGAGCATCAAGCTGGGCAACGTCATCACCCTAGAAGCGCAAGTAACACGGGCATTCAGTTCTTCCATGGAAGTACACATAACCGTTTGGGCCGAGGACATTCCTTCTGGCACCAAGGTAAAATCAAACGAAGCCTATTTCACGTTTGTGGCCGTTGACCAGTCCGGCAACCCCATTGACGTGCCAGAGGCCGTCCCGGAGACGGATGATGAAAAAGAGAAGTTTGCCGGGGCTTTGCGTCGTCGTCAGTTGCGCTTAATTCTAGGTGGCCGCATGAAACCAGACGATGCTACTGAGCTGAAGTCTCTTTTTGAGCAATAAGCCGTTTTTGCCCTATTTTCCAGAAAACAGCCTAAAACCGCATGACAGGCCAATCCATAGACCCGGCATTTTTGCAAGAGCTTTTCAAGCAGGACACGCTCTACCTAATTCCAGAGGAGCAAACCATAGAGGTGGCACCGCAAGTGGTAGTGCCTGTAATAAACGCACCCGCTCCTAAAATGCCTACCATTCCGGTAACGCCAAAATTAGAGAGCCCTGCTCCAGTAGTGGCAGCTGCTCAGGAAAAGGAGAATGTGTTAGAGGAAATGGCTTGGTACGGCGAAGCGGTGAAAGGCACCTATCTGCTGTTTGCTGTGGGGCAGGATGAGTTCAATCAAATGCCGCAGCATGTTTTCTTGAGCAAGGTATTGGCCGCGGTAGGATTGGCTACCAACCAAGTGAAATTCGGGAATTTCTTGACGGATGATATTCAAAACATAAAGGAACTGGCCCGGCAGCAGCAAGCCAAACAGATCCTGTTGTTTGGTGAAACGTTACCTGTTGAGAATCTCATGAAACTAGAGGCTTACAAGATGTACAAAGCAGATGAAACCCGCTTTGTGCGCGTGGATAGTCTGGCGCAAATTGAGAACAACACTGAGCTGAAGAAGAAGCTCTGGGACGTGCTGCAGAAGATATTCTTGCAATAGAAACAAGATTTAAGACGTTTGACTTTGCTTGTGATAATTGGTTCTGCTATACATTGACTATACAAAAAATCCCCTGCTGAACATCAGCAGGGGATTTTTCATTTTTAGCCTGTTTTCAGTAAACTAAGCCGAAAAGGGATTTCTTATTTCATCAGAGAGGCTAGCTTTTCTTCTAAGGCCGGTCCTCTCAGGTTTTTGGCAATGATTTTTCCTTCCTTGTCCAGCAAAATGGTCTGTGGAATGGCAGTGATACCGTACAAGGCGGCGGCAGAGCTCTCCCATCCTTTCAAGTCAGAGACATGCGGCCAGGTCAACTTGTCTACCTCAATGGCTTTTAACCATTTGGCTCTGTCCTGGTCCAAGCTCACCCCGAAGATCTCAAAGCCCTTGTCTTTGTAGATGTTGTACATGCGCACCACGTTGGGGTTCTCCTTGCGGCAAGGTCCGCACCAGCTGGCCCAGAAGTCAATCAACACATACTTGCCGCGCAAAGAAGACAAGGCCACCTCTGCCCCAGCCGGCGAGGCCAGTTTAATGTCTGGGGCCACACTGCCAATGGCGGTGGTGCGCATGCCAGACAAGCGGTCTTCTAAAGACTTGGTATAGCGCGAGTTTGGAAGCTTCTCTTTGAAGACGGTACTCATGCTGTCTACAAACGGAAACTCTTCTTCCAGATTTAAGATGTTGGTAGACGCATACACAGACACCACTGAGCCGGGATTGGCTTTAATCATCTGCTTCAGCTTGTCCTGGCTACCCTTCTGCACGGTCATGAATTCCTGCTGGATTTTTAGCATTTCAGCCTCTTGCCCAGCCTGGGCGGCGGCCTGGTAGCGCTCATTCAACTTAGTCACGCCTTCCTGCATGCCTTGCATGATGGTGTTCAACTGCTGAATCAACTCAGAGTCTGGGGAGCCCGTCACTTTGTAGGTGGTGGCAATCTTTCCAGAATCTGCGGTGACTTCAATGCTCTTGTTGTCCACCACCAGCATGATACCTTCCTTGTTCTCAAAACCCAGTTTATAGATAGCCGGCTCATTGACTCTGCCTTCCATCACAAACGTACCGTCCTGCTTAATTTCGGCGGTGTCTTTAGGACTGAACGACTGCTCTCCTAGTTCATCCAGGTAAACCTTGCCGGTGGTCATGTTGTTGATCTTGCCCGAAATGCGGTAGCTGTTTTCTGTGTCAACGGCTGTCACTCCTTTTTTCTGACAAGCGCCAAAGACCAACAAAGAGGCCGTGGCGAATATGAGTTGTTTCTTCATAGTTTACTAGAGGTAGTATTACTTATCTAGGCTCTCCTTCAATAACTTATTGGCTATCTTAGGGTCTGCTTTTCCTTTGGTCTGCTTCATCAAATCACCCATGAACATGCCTAGCAAAGAAGCTTTACCTGCTTTGTATTCGGCCACTTTTCCAGGGTTAGCTGCTAGCACGCTGTCAATAATGGCTTGCAACGCGCCCTCATCAGACTCCTGCACCAGGTTTTGTTCAGTAGCCACCTGCTTGGCGGTTTTCTCAGGGTTTTCCAGTAAGTACGGGAAAATCTGTTTGGCCGCTACCGTATGGCTTACTTTGTTGCTGTCAACCAATTCAATCAATTCGGCTAATTGCTCTGGCTTCAAGGGGAAGGCAGACATGTGCAGAGTCAACTCATTCAAGTAACTCTTCACGGGTCCGCTTATCCAGTTGGCCGCTGCCTTGTAGTTTTTAGTGTGTTGGCAAAGCGCGTCAAAGTACAAGGCAATCTCTTTGCTATCTACCAACACGTTGGCGTCATACTCAGACAAACCATATTGTTCCGTGAATCTGCTGTGCAATTCCTGCGGAAGCGCCGGCATGCTTTCCTTCACCGAATTCAGCCACTCATCCGAGATGATCACCGGTGGAAGGTCTGGCTCTGGGAAGTAGCGGTAATCGTTCATAGTCTCCTTGGAGCGCATGCCGGTGGTAGTACCGGTGTTTGCATCAAAGTTTCTGGTTTGGGAGTCAATGGTGCCGCCGTTCTCCAGAATTTCAATCTGACGCTCAATCTCAAACTCAATGGCGCGCTGCACGTTCCTAAAGGAGTTCATGTTCTTCACCTCTACCTTGGTGCCCCACTTGTCGGCGCCCTTCTTCATCACGGAGATGTTGGCATCACAACGCAGAGAACCTTCTTCCATGTTGCCGTCACAAATCTCTAAGTACTGCACCAGCTTCTTGATTTGGATCAGGTAGGCGTAGGCTTCCTCAGAGTCCCGGATGTCTGGCTCAGATACAATCTCAATCAACGGCGTACCGGCGCGGTTCAAGTCCACTAAGGTTTCAGTTTCACCGGCCAAGTGCATAGACTTACCAGCATCTTCTTCCATGTGAATGCGGGTGATGCCGATGCGCTTGTCTCCGCCGTCCTTGGTCTTGATGTCCATGTAGCCTTTGGTGCAGATTGGCCCTTTGTCCTGGGTTATCTGATAGCCTTTCGGAAGGTCTGGATAGAAGTAGTTCTTGCGGGCATACACGTTGTGGCGCTCAATCTCGCAGTTAGTGGCTACGCCCATTTTCATGGCCATCTCCACTACTTTCTTGTTCACGCGCGGCAAGGTGCCCGGGTGGCCCAAGGTAATAACACTCAGGTTCGTATTGGGCAGCATGCCGTATTCCGTAGAGTCCGCCGAATAGGCCTTGCTCTCGGTTAATAACTGCGCGTGTACCTCTAACCCGATGATGGCCTGGTACTGGGAACGGATGTCTTCGTTCATGTTTTTTCTATGTAGCACGTATTACGCAAACCACGCAACACGCTTTTGTTTTTGGTCTACTTTTTAGAAAACAGCCTAAAAACGACTTATGTTTTCTATTTAAAATTTCCTTTAAATGGAAGTATGGCAATCCATAGAATTTCGTTTCTAGCCTGATTTGGTGAAAACAGGTCAAAAACGATAACTACTAAGCCAGTAATGATTCAGCCTTGGCAAGTGCGGAATCTAAGCCAGCCACTTCCTTGCCACCGGCCGTAGCGTAGAAAGGTTGTCCGCCGCCGCCGCCTTTAATTTCCTTGGCCAGCTCTTTCACCATTTGCACGGCGTTCAAGCCCTTACTAGAAACCACTTCATCTGACAGCATAACAGCTAATTGAGGCTTTCCGTCTACGTTGGCGGCTAGCACTAGCACCAGGTTGTCTACCACTGAGCGCAGGTCGAAGGCCAGCTTCTTCAAGTAATCAGCGTTGCTCACGTCCACTTTAGCCGCCAAGAAGTTAACGCCGTTCACTTCGCGCACTTCAGAGGCGAGTTTCTCTTTCTGGGCCGTCACTTGCTTCAGTTCAAACGCTTCTAGTTGCTTGCGCAAAGTGGCATTTTCGTCTTGCAGTTTTTCAATAGCCTTTCCGAATTCCTTTTGCACACCCAAGATTTGCTTCACTTCCTCAAACTGCGTGATTTGCTCATCTACAAAGGCCTCGGCTACATCTGCTGTCACGGCTTCAATACGTCTTACACCCGCAGCAACTGAGCTTTCACTCACAATTTTGAAGAACCCGATATTACCCGTATTCTGCACGTGTATACCACCGCAAAGTTCTATGGAATAATCTCTGTTGAAGGTGATAACACGGACAAAGTCCCCGTATTTCTCTCCGAACAAAGCGGTAGCGCCCAGTTGCTTGGCTTCTTCAATAGGCACATTCCGGCGCTCGTCTTTCTCAATAGATTCCCTAATACGCTCGTTCACAATCTGCTCTACTTGCTTTAACTGCTCTTCTGTCACTTTGGTGAAATGAGAGAAGTCAAAACGCAACAGTTTATCGCTTACCAAGGAGCCTTTCTGGTTCACGTGGTCGCCCAGCACCTGCTTCAGCGCCGCGTGCAACAAGTGCGTAGCCGAGTGGTTCTTCTTAATGAGCGCACGGCGCTGGCTGTCTACTTTGGCCACCAGGGTTTCTTCCAGGTTCTTAGGCAGTTCCGTGGTGATATGGACAATCAGGTCGTTTTCTTTGACCGTGTTAATTACTTTCACCTTACCCGAGGCAGATTCCAGCACGCCCGTGTCTCCTACCTGCCCACCGCTTTCGGCATAGAAAGGGGTGCGGTCCAGCACTAGGTGGTATTCCTTTTTGTTTTTGGCCGTCACCTCGCGGTAGCGCACAATCTTCGCCTCCGTGGATTCTGCGTCATAGGCAATCCACTCGGTTTCGGTGTCTGGTTGTAGCATCACCCAGTCGCTTTGCTCGGTTTGCGCGGCGTTGCGAGAACGGTTCTTCTGCTGCTCCATCTCTACGGTGAAGCCCGCCTCGTCTATGGTCAGTCCGCTTTCCTTGGCAATCAGGGCCGTTAAATCCAGCGGGAACCCGAAGGTGTCATACAATTCAAAAGCGGTTTTGCCGTCAATGGTGTTGCCGTTGGCTTTGAAGGAATCCTGAAGAGCGTCCAGTCGCTTCAAGCCGTTCTCCAAGGTGCGTAAGAAGGCATTCTCTTCTTCCTCAATCACCCGCTGCACAAAGGCCTGCTGAGCCTTCAATTCTGGGAACACATTTGCCAGTTGGTCTGCCAACACCGGAACGATGGTGTTCAGGAACGGCTTCTTGAAGTTCAAGTAGGTAAAGGAATAGCGCACCGCACGCCGAAGGATGCGACGAATCACATACCCCGCTTTATTATTGCTAGGCAATTGACCATCTGCAATAGTAAAAGAGATGGCGCGAATGTGGTCGGCGATTACCCTGATGGCAATGTCTACCTTTTCGTTTTCGCCATAAACTACGCCGGCTTCCCGGGCAATGAACTGAATCATCGGCTGGAAAACGTCAGTGTCATAGTTAGAGCGCTTGCCCTGGATGGCCATGCACAAACGCTCGAAGCCCATGCCCGTATCTACGTGTTGCGCAGGGAGTTTCACCAAAGAGCTATCCGCCAATCGGTTGAACTCCATGAACACGTTGTTCCAGATTTCCACCACTTGCGGGTGGTCATTGTTCACCAGAGTCTTTCCATCTACCTGGGCCCGCTCCTCGTCTGTACGCAAGTCCACGTGAATCTCTGAGCAAGGACCGCAGGGACCGGTATCGCCCATCTCCCAGAAGTTGTCCTTCTTATTGCCCATCAAAATGCGGTCTTCGGCAATCATGGTCTTCCAGATGTCAAAGGCCTCCTGGTCCATTTGCAGGTTCTCAGAAGCGTCTCCCTGGAAAACAGAAACGTACAGCCGGTCTTTGGGCAGTTTGTACACCTCGGTGAGCAATTCCCATGACCATGTCAGCGCGTCTTGCTTGAAATAGTCGCCAAACGACCAGTTCCCCAGCATCTCAAACATGGTGTGGTGGTAGGTGTCATAGCCTACTTCTTCCAAGTCATTGTGCTTACCAGATACGCGCAGACATTTCTGGGTATCGGCTACGCGCGCATAGGGCGCCGGCTTGTTGCCCAGGAAATAATCTTTGAACGGAGCCATGCCTGAGTTGATGAACATCAAGGTAGGGTCGTCTTTCACCACAATGGGAGCCGAAGGCACAATCTGGTGGCCTTTGGAGGCGAAGAAATCTAGGAACTGCTGACGTATCTGAGCCGAGGTCATGTATTAAATAATAGCTTTGTAATACGAGGCGCAAAGTCTTGTAAATGCGAAAGAAAAAGCGAATTTTTGCCGTTTCAGTACGCACCGCCTCACCTGCAAAAGTAAGCTTTTTTACCAAAAACGGTGTTTTAGTTGAGAGTTAAAAGTTTAGAGTTATGAGTTAGCTCTTCCTCTTATGCACTCTTAACTCATAATTTTTAACTCTTAACTCCCAAAAAGTGCCTTACAAAGAACGCGACATAGAAAAACAATACTACAGCATTGGCGAAGTGGCCGCCATGTTTGAAGTAGCCCCGTCCTTGATCAGATTCTGGGAAACCGAATTTGACATCCTCAAACCTAAGAAGAACAAGAAAGGCAATCGTCTTTTCTCACCCAAAGACATTGAGAACCTGCGCTTTGTCTACCATTTAGTAAAGGAGCGCGGCTATACCATCCAGGGCGCCCGCGAAATGCTCAAAACCCGTGGCGTGCAGGCCCGCGAAAAGTTTGAAATGGTGCAAAGCTTGGAGAAAATCAAGGAGTTCTTAAACAGCATAAAAGCGCAACTGCCATAAGCCCTGCGGGCTAGTCCTGTGTTCTGAGTCACGAGTCCTGAGTAGCGAAAAGACTCATAATTCTAGACGCGCGATTCAGGATTAAAACCGTTTTTGGCTTATTTATAAGAAAACAGGCTAAAAACGAATTTGCTCCACTCAGGCGTTTTTGTTGTCAATCACATTAACTCAGGGCTCAAGACTCAGAACTCAGGACTCAGACTGTCGTACCCACATTCATGACTCAGGACTCGCGACTCAGAACTCAGGACTCTAAAGATTTACTGTACCAAGTGGCCCTGCCCTTGATACCCAGAATTGGCGGAGGGAATGCTCGTACCTTGGTACAGGCGCTGGGGAGTCCGGAAAACGTGTTTTCTGCCTCGTTTGACAGTCTGTCTAAGGTCAATCGTATTGGAGAGGTATTCGCCAAAAGTATTATCAGCTACAAAGCCTCTGCGCTAAGACAAGCCGAAGAAATTATTCTTCGAGCTGAGAAAGAGGAAGTCCAACTTTTATACTACACCAACCCCGCCTACCCAGACCGCTTGCGGGATCTGCCTGATGCTCCGCTCCTGCTGTATTACAAGGGTACCGCAAACTTGAATGCGCAAAAGGTCATCAGTATTGTAGGCACCCGCAAAAGCACCGACTATGGCCAGAAAGTAACGGAGCAATTGGTGCAAGATTTGGTGAAGCATGAAGCCTTGGTGGTGAGCGGACTGGCGTATGGCATTGACATCATTTCGCATAGAGCGGCCCTTAACGCAGGATTGCCCACTGTCGGCGTGATGGCCAATAGCCTGGAGACCATCTATCCCTATGCGCACACCCATGACGCTCGTAAAATGCTAGAGCACGGTGGTCTGCTTTCTGAGTTTCCCTTCGGGACTAAGCCAGATGCGCCGCGCTTTCCGTCCCGCAACCGCATCATTGCTGGCATGGCCGACTGCACTATTGTGGTGGAATCAACGGACAAAGGCGGCTCTTTAATTTCAGCAGATATTGCACACAGCTATGACCGGGAAGTGATGGCGGTTCCAGGGCCCATCACCTCAGAAACCTCTGAAGGCACCAACCAGTTGATTAAAAGTCTAAAAGCGGTGCCGTATACCAAATTCAAGGATCTTGAAGAGCTGTTAAACTGGGATAAGGCCCTGGCGTCTCCTGCCGTACCTAAAGCGCCGCCTAGGCGTGATTTTTCTGGCTTCCCGGAGAATGAGCAGTTGGTCCTAAAGCTTTTGCAGCACGCAGGCCCCACGCATATTGACATCCTCAGCCGCAACACGCAGTTTACCATGGGGCAGTTATCGTCGGTGCTGTTTACGCTGGAGATGAGCGGCCAGATAAAAGCCATGCCGGGTAAATTGTATGGCCTCCTTTAATTCTAATTACGTGTACATTACCTACAACGGCCAATTTCTGCAAGAAGCAGCCTTACAACTGCCTGTAACCAACCGTGCCTTTCAATACAACGATGGCTTTTTTGAGACCTTGGTGGTTGAGCAAGGCAAGGTGCGCTTTCTAGCAGAGCATTGGGAACGCATGCAGGAAGCCGCTTCTATATTGGGCTTAGAAGTACCCAAAGATTTAACCATTGACAAGTTAGAGGAAACAATACAAGCGTTGGTCTTGAAGAATGAGTGCGCGAGCCTAGCCAGAATAAAATTGAAGGTCTGGCGAACCGGAGAAGGCTTATACACCCCCCAGACAGACGCGGTGGATTGGCTGTTGACGGCTCACGGTATGGAGTCTCCTTCCTTGATAACAATGGCTGTTGGTATTTGCCAGACGGTTCAAACGCTCCTTTCCCGCTTTTCTACCTTTAAAGGCCCTAATTCTCTCTTGTACGTGATGGCCAGCCGAGAGAAAAAGAAAAGACAGCTAGAGGATTTGGTTTTGCTAACAGCTAGCGGTCATGTAGCTGAACTCACGTATTCTAATATCTTCTGGCTCAAGGACAACATCCTGTACACACCTTCTCTGGATACTGGTTGTCTGAATGGCGTCATGCGCCGCCACTTGCTAAAAAAGGCTGTAGGCAAATGGACAGTGAAAGAAGGCGTTTATGCGCCTCAAGCATTGCACCTCGCTGACCTAGTGTTTGCTTCTAATGTGATGGGATTACGGCCTATTGAAAGCATTGAAGGAAAACCGCTTACTCTGCAATTACCTCTACTGGAAGAAATGCGCGCGCTGGCTTTTGGATAAGATTAATCGTTTTAGGCTTGTTTAGCAGAAAACAGCCCAAAAACGGCGGTAGCTGATTACTTAGAAGCGACCGTAGTGCCAACTGAGTTTGCTTTCCAAATCCTGAGGAAGTTGCCGCCCAGAATCTTTTCAATGTCCTTCTTTTTGTAGGCTCTCTCTAAAAGCGCTTTGGTAATCAAAGGATAGGTAGACACGTCTTCTAACCCTGTAGGGGCAGAACTGATGCCGTCATAGTCTGAGCCCAGGCCCACATGGTCAATGCCGGCTACTTTCACTACGTGGTCTATATGGTCTATTAAAACAGAAATGGGCGGATTGAGGGTAGCCGTTTCTTTGGGGAATTGGCGGTACAATGCAGCCCTCAGCGCTGGTCCGGTAATTCCTTTTTCTTCCAAGGCTTTTATGTCGTTTTGATGCGCACCAATAAAGGATTTTACGCGCTGGTTATAGGTGCTGTCCAGAAACTCGGAGAAAAAATTGAGGTGCACCACGCCGCCGTTCTTAGCCAGGGCTTTGAGTTGGTCATCGGTTAGGTTTCTGGAATGCGGGCAAAGGGCGGCTGCGCAGCTGTGTGAGACCAGCACCGGTTTAGTGGAGGTTTGCAGCACGTCATAGAATGTCTTTTCACCCACATGAGACAAGTCTACAATCATGCCCACCTGGTTCATGCGCTGGACTATCTGCCTGCCAAAATCCGTGAGGCCTTTTCTGCCATTGCCTTTCACCTCATCTGCCGCCGATGATGCCCAGGTAGTGCTGTTGTTCCAGGTAAGCGTGAGGTAGCGCACGCCTCTCTGGTAAAAGTGGTTTACGTTCTCCAGTTTCTCCTCTAGCATGTGCCCGCCTTCAACGCCAGTGAGTGCCGCAATTCTGCCGGCTTTTATGGCCGCCTGCATTTGCTCTGGAGAATACACCACCTGCAGTTTGTCTGGGTTGCGTTTGGCTACTGCCTCAAGAGAATCTATCTGGGCGTTGGCAAAAGAGAAAGCGCGGCCTGGCCCGTAGGTCTCATCGCAGAAGACGGCAAACACTTGCAGGTCCATGCCTCCTTTCTTCAGGCGCGCTAAATCAGTATGGGCTTTTCCGGTCAAATCCTGGTCCATGGCCATCCCTTCCATGACCACCTGTGACAAGACGTCATTGTGGGTGTCTACTAGGATAGCCTTCTGGTGGATGCTCTGATACGAAGGCGCGCAGGAAGCCAGAAAACTTAAAGAAAGAGCCGTTATACAGAAACGCGACGTGCTTGAATACATACCAGAAAGGAAGGATGGAAAACCAAGGCAGTTTAGTTAAATAGCAGCAATCCGCCAAACGCCTCATTTGTAATCCACTTGTCGCATTTGCCCTTCCCTGGCAGAAGCGTTTTTGGGCTGTTTTCCAGAAAATAGCCCAAAAACGAAAGCGATGAAAGTTTTTTTATAAAAACAGCTCATCGCTTTACAACCATTTAGAAAAGAGCGGCTAGACTACCCAGCGGCCGTCCATGTTTTCCATGTATTTTTGGCCGTTGCCGGTGTTAAGTAAAAGGATTTGCTCATGGGCCTGCAACCACCCTTGCTTTAATAGTTTGCGGGCGGCAATCCAGGTGGCGGCGCCTTCGGGGGCTACAAACAGGCCTTCTTTCTGAGCCAGTTCGCGCACGCCTTCTATCATCTCTTCTTCAGTGATGGCCATGACGGTTCCGTCAGATTGTTCCAGTACTTCCAGCATCAAAGGTTCGCCCAAGGGTCTTGGTACGGCCAGGCCATTGGCCAAAGTAGGCAGGCCGTTGTAGTGTTGAGAGTTTTCCTGAAGCCCCAGATACGTATCTACCAGCGGTTTACAGTTTTGGGCTTGCACGGCCACCATGCGCGGCAGTTTTACATCTTCTGGCAGCCAGCCCAAGGCTTTCATTTCCTGGAAGGCCTTCCAGATTCCTATGAGCCCGGTTCCGCCGCCGGCTGGGTATAATATTACGTCGGGCAGAGACCAGTTAAGCTGTTCGGCAATCTCGTAGCCCATGGTCTTCTTGCCTTCCAGCCGGTAGGGTTCTTTGAGCGTAGAGACGTCCAGGTAGTCGCCGTGTTGGTTTAGGTGGCGTACGTGGGCGGCGCAGTCATGGATGAGACCGTCCAGCAAATGTACCTCGGCACCGTACCAATAGCATTCGTCCTTAAAGGCTTTGGGGGTATGACGGGGCATTACCACCACGGCGGGCAATCCAGCCTTGGCGCAGTAGGCGGCCATGGCCACGCCCGCGTTTCCGGCGGTGGGAATAATGCATTGCTCCACTCCCATCTCCAGTGCTTTAGAAATGGCCATGCTCAAGCCCCTGGCTTTGAATGAACCAGTGGGATTTTTGCCTTCGTCTTTCAAATGAAGGTTCTCAAAACCGTACAGGTTGCCCAAGGCTTTAAGAGAGAGCAAAGGAGTGAATCCTTCTCCCAGAGAGACTTTATTTTTCTCATCCAGCAGCGGCAACACCTCCTGGTAGCGCCACATGGTGCCTTCGCGGCCGTGTAGCCTATCTTTAGAAAAGCTTTCTTCTAAGTCATACCTGGCCAATAGCGGCATAGCACAGCACTCAGATACGCGTTGTAATACTTCAGGTGAATAATCTTTACCGCATTTTGAGCAGGAAAGCGTGGTGATGTGGCTTATGGAGGTGAGGGAATTAGAGGTCATACCATTTCAAATTTGCCTTGGCAAGTAGGGCAAAGGGTATGACCAAATCAAACAGCCTTTTGGTATAGCCTATTCCGTTTTGGAATATTGACGCCTCATAAACTGGATGAAGTTCTTGTAGGGGGCATTGTTCTCGGTGCCCTTGCGCTGAATAAAATTAAAAGTGCGGTGCACGTGCAGGTCTTTAATCTTCACTTCCACCAATTCGCCAGAGGCCAGTTCTTTCACCACCGCCTGCCGGGGTAAGAACGCCAAACAGGTGTCTACACGCACAAAATTCTTCAAGGCCTCAGTCCCGCCCAGCCGTACGCGTACGGGCAGTTGCGCCAGCTTGATGCCTTTCTGCACCAGCGCCTCTTCTAGAACCGCCAAGGTGCCAGAACCTGCCTCTCTAATGGCCAACGGAATGTTATAGAGGTCCTTCACCTCCAGGTTGTGCTTTTTGAGGGGATTACGGTGCGAACAGACTGCTATTACTTCATCTGTCAGGAACGGTGTGTAGGTGACCTGGCTTACCTTGTTGATGCCCTCAATAATGCCCAGGTCAATGTCATGGTCCAGCAAGGCTTTGAGGATGTTCTCACTGTTTCGGTTTTTGAGACTGAGCTGCACCTGCGGGTGCTGGGTAAGGTAAGCAGATAAGACCGGCGGCAGAATGTACAGGGAGATGGTAGTGCTGGCCCCTAAGACCAAGTTCACCTGAGGCTTGAAGTCCTCACTCAAAAGTGGTAGCTGATGGTGCAGGTCATTCTGGATCTGTTGGACGGCCTCCAGTTTTTCATAGAGGAGTTTACCGGCGGGCGTGAGGCTGATGGTATTGCCGTGGCGTTCAAACAGACCCGTCTTGTAGTACTCTTCCAGGGACTTAATCTGCTTACTGATGGCACTCTGGCTGATGTACAGAATCTGGCTGGCCTTGGTAAAGCTCAGTTGCCGGGCAACTTCAAAAAAGACCCTGTGTTTTTGGGAGATCACTGTTGGTTTCCTTTTATTAAAACGCTGGCTGCTAAATACGGTCCAAGGTGTGCCGGGTACGGTCGCTGTCGGGTAAGTTGCCGGTATTGACGGTGCCCGCCGGTTCAAACAACAAGACAGCGGCTTCTTTTTCTGCCACGGGCCGGTGCTCCACGCCCCTTGGCACAATCAGAAATTCGCCTTCCTTCACCAATACGTTCTTGTCTCTGAATTCCATGGTGAACTCGCCCTGCACTACCAGAAACAGCTCGTCTTCATGGTCATGGTGGTGCCAATCAAAAGCGCCTAAGAACTTAGCCAGTTTCACTTGTTGGCCGTTCAATTCGCCGGTTATCCTGGGGTTCCAATGGTCAGGGATGTGCGCAAACTTTTCAAGCAGGTTTACTTTTTCCATATAGAGCATATACAGTTGGTGAATGAAGGTACTGAAAAGTCAACTTCTTTAGACGGTGCAGGTACATAAGTTGTCAATAAAAAAGCCTTCGGCAGCGCCAAAGGCTTTTTAAAAGTAGTTTGGATAGGATGCATGGATGGCCTTGGTAGTTCTGCCATCTTTAGCCATGGTTAATGATTGAACAGCGTAGGTCTGTGTCTTTTTTGGCGCATGGCCTTAATTCTGTCTGTTAGTTCATACATGCCACCGTATTGGTTGGAGAAGCGGCCTGGAGTTCTAAGATAGGCTTCCATTCTGGAGACTCCTTTGGGCTTACTGGTCCCCACCAGGCGGTTCCAGTAAATGGCCACTAAACCGGCGGCACACGCAAAGCCCACAAACCCGATGACCCTGTACATGGCCACCTGGGTGTCAGAGGAAGAGAATGCCAACAGAAAGATGCCGGCAAAGAAGCCCAAGGCTAGTAAGGTTGGTAAATATTGTTTCATGACGGTAGTAGAAAGGGGGTTGGAAATTTAACTCTGTTCATTAGAAATTGGCGGTGATGGCCAAGCCGAGTATCGTATATTTTATATACGTTTTATAAAAGAAAAAGCCCAAGTTCAAGGCATTTATTTACAGAGAATTAGCCGTTTAGGTACTGTCTTGGAGATGGTAGAAAGTAGGTGTGTTTCATCTTAGAGGCAAGAGGATTTTCAGTAAGAAAATGCTTCAGAGAAGCCTATTGGCTACCAGGTTTTTCGGTGCTAAAAAGTATCTTGCTACCAATCTAGAGCATCAACGTATGCTTGCCTGAAAGAACCTTGTGCCCCGCTATGAAACTTACACAACGCTACCGCCCCTCACTTGCCCTCTTAACCGATATGTACCAGCTGACCATGGCCCAAGGGTATTGGAAACAGCAGCGGGCCGAGCAGGAAGCGGTCTTCCATCTGTACTTCCGGAAGAATCCTTTCAAGGGCGGGTACACCATTGCGGCGGGACTAGAAGATGCCATTGACCTGTTGCAAAATTTTAGGTTCACAGAAGAGGATACGGCTTTTTTAGCACAGGTAAAAGGCAGTACCCAGGAGCCCATGTTTGAGAAAGCCTTTCTGGACTATTTGCGGCAGTTAAAATTCACCTGCACGGTAGACGCCATACCAGAAGGGACGGCGGTGTTCCCCAATGAGCCCTTATTGCGCGTACAGGGACCCATCTTGCAGTGTCAGTTATTAGAGACGCCTCTGCTTACCATTCTCAATTTTCAGACGCTTATTGCCACCAAGGCGGCGCGCATGGTAGATGCCGCCAAAGGCGATGCCATCATAGAGTTTGGCATGCGGAGAGCGCAAGGGCCAGACGGAGCCTTATCTGGGACGCGGGCGGCGTTTGTGGGCGGCGTTGGGGCCACCTCTAACGTGTTGGCGGGCCAATTGTACAACATCCCGTTAAAAGGCACGCACGCGCACAGCTGGGTCATGTCTTTTGATGACGAAGAGGAAAGCTTTGCCACCTACGCCAGCGTTTTCCCAGATGATTCAGTGTTTCTGGTTGACACCTATAACACCCTGGAAGGCGTCAAAAAAGCCATTGCCGTAGGACAGAAAATGAGGGGAAACGGCCATGAGTTGAAAGGCATTCGGTTGGATTCTGGAGATTTGGCCTATCTGAGCATTGAAGCCCGAAAATTATTGGACGATGCCGGTTTTGAGAAGGTATCCATTGTAGCCAGCAATGACCTGGACGAATACCTGATTGAAAGCTTGAAACTACAAGGCGCCCGCATTGATACCTGGGGCATTGGCACCAAATTGATTACGGCCTATGACCAACCAGCCCTGGGCGGCGTGTATAAACTGGCGGCGCTTAAGAATGAAGAAGGGCATTGGGACTACAAAGTAAAACTCTCTGAGCAGCTCATTAAGGTCTCTACCCCGGGCATACTACAAGTGCGGCGCTTTTATGACAACGGCGTTCTGGTAGGCGACATGCTCTATTCAGAAGACCAGGGTATCTCAAGGCCTTCTACCATGGTGCACCCCAATGATCCCACCCAACACAAAAGCTTTAAAGAAAGCTGCACGCATGAAGACCTGCTGGTGCCCATCTTTAAAGATGGCCAACTGGCGTACACCTCTCCTAGTTTAAAAGACATTCAGACCCGTACTAAACAGCAGGTAGAAAGCCTGCATGAAACCTACCGCCGCTTATTAAATCCGCACATCTACAAAGTGGGTCTGGAACAGCAGCTGCACCAGAAAAAGATGGACGTGATTGTGGAACTCAGAAACCGCGCCGACTAAGCCAACAAACTGCTGCTTTGAATGACTTTTCCGCCTTTAGAAAGCAGGTCTTCTTTGGCGCGCTCAAATCCTTCTGAGCTAATGGCCCGCGTGGCATCTTCTATAAAATAAGTGGCAAAGCCTTCCTGCAAGGCATCCTTGGCCGTGAAGTACACGCAATAATCGGCGGCCAGGCCAGCTACGTAGACGTCAGTCACGCCTTTACCGCGCAGGTATTCGGCCAGCGCCGTTGACTTTAGATGGCCGTTGTCATAGAAGCCGCTGTATGAATCAATCTCGGGGTTGGTGCCTTTCCGGAAGATGGCTTCTACGCGGTGCATGTCCAAGGCTTCGGCAAATTCTGCACCGGGCGTTCCCTGAATACAATGATGCGGCCACAAGACCTGCTCCATACCATTGAGGGTAATGGTGTCAAACACTTTTTTGCCGGCATGCTGCCCCGCAAAGCTTTTATGATTGGCCGGATGCCAGTCTTGGGTAGCCACTACCAACTCAAACTTGGCTTGAAGATGGTTCACGATGGGCAGGATGGCATCACATTCGGGCACTGCCAAAGAACCGCCGGGCAGAAAATCATTCTGGATGTCAATGAGAAGTAAGGCTTTCATAGTTTCGTTTTTGGGCTGTTTTCTGGAAAAGAGGCCAAAAACAGCTGGTGACACGTTCTCTTATACTACTAAATCATAGCGCTGTTCTATGAGCGTCTTCCCGAAGTCTGCACTCTCCTTTTCCTGACTTAACTGAAACCCGTAGCTTTTGTAGAGGCTGGCGGCTTTGGTCAGTTCATGGGTAGTCCAGAGGTAGGATGTTTGATAACCGCACTCATGCAGAAAAGCCATGTACAGGTCCATCAGCTTTTTACCCAATCCCAGACCACGGAAGCCGGGCGTGATGATGAAGTAGCGCAACTGGGCTGCTTCTCCCCTGTCCATGAGCAATAGAAAGCCCACTATTTTGCCACCATGCTCTGCTACCCAAACGCGGTTTCTTTTATCATCATACTGCTGGTAAAACTCAGCCAGTCCCGCGGCTACGTAAGCTTCAAAGGCTATCCCGAAGTTATATTCCTGCTTATACAGCAAACCGTGCAGATAGGTGACATAGCCAATATCGCCGGGTTGCAAATACGTCCTGATGGTAATGTCTGCTAGGGTTATAGAGGCCATTTAGTTACAAGTAGGTAAAGATGGATATGCCTTCTCACGTTATAGATTAGTGCGCATTGGTTTGCCCATTCAGGTCCAGTTCTTCTTCTAATTCTTTAGAAGCCGGATGCAAGGCTTTCACCAGTTTACTCAGGGACAAGCCCTGCACAATGATAGAGAAAAGCACCACCATGTAAGTAAGCGACACCAGCAGGTTGCGTTCCATGGCCGCCGTCAAGGAAAGCGCCAAGGCAATGGAAATACCGCCGCGCAAGCCGCCCCAGGTCATGATGAGCAAGGTCTTAGCCGGGAACCGATGCTTGAACTTAAACAGCAAGGCTGGCACCATCAAGGATACCCAGCGCACTAGTAGCAGAAGTACAATGACCAGCAGGCCCACGTAAATGTAGGATCTGTGAAAGGGGACTAACACCAGTTCCAGGCCAATGAGCACAAACAGAATGGCGTTCATGATCTCATCCAGCATTTCCCAGAACTTGTGAATGTAGTCTGTCGTGATTTTGGACATAGCATACTCTACGCCTCTATTACCAATAAATAAGCCCGCCACTACCATGGCCAGCGGCCCCGAAAAATGGAACAAGGGCGCAATGGCTGAGCCACCCATCACCAGCGCCAAAGAGATGAGCACTTCGGTCTGGTAGTGGTCAATGGCTTTCATCATCTTGTAGCCCACATACCCCAACAGGACGCCTAGCAGAATACCGCCGCCCACTTCCTGCAAAAGCAACACGCCAATCTCTGAGGTGGTGACCTCGGCCATGCCTTCTTTGGCAATGCTCAGGATAGACAAGAACACAACTACGCCCACGCCGTCATTGAAGAGAGACTCGCCGGTGATGTTGGTCTCAACCTCTTCAGAGACGCCCGTCTTTTTAAGGATGGACAAGACCGCAATGGGATCTGTAGGTGATATCAAGGCACCAAACAAAAGGCAATGAATGTAGGCCACCTCCTGGTACAGAAATGGCAGGATATAGAATAAGATGGTACCAATGAGAAACGTAGAGATGAGCGTGCCCAGCGTGGCAAACGTGATGATGGGCAGCCGCGCCTGGTGCAGCTTCTTGATGTCTGTGTGCAAGGCCCCGGCAAAGAGCAAAAAGCCCAACATGATGTCCAGCAAGAACTCAGAGAAATCTACCTCTACCAGCACTTCGCGCAAGAAGTTGACCATCTCTGGCGCTACCGTCCCTGCCAGCAAGATGCCCAAGGATAAGATGAGCGCCAAGACCATTAAGCCAATGGTGGCTGGCAGTTTTATGAACCGTACGTTGATGAACGCCAGCACGGCAGAGAGCGCAATGATGATGGAGAAGAGTCTGAGTGATTCCACTGAATGAAGGTCTGGTATCTATAAAGTAATTATCCCTTAACGCGAATGCAGTAGAAGGGATAACCTGCTTAGGTAAGCGATACTACAGAAGGAAGGTGAAACTTCATAATGTAGGTTGGAGATTTCACTTACTTAAAGGCTTATTGATTTCTTAGAAAACTATTCCATTTTTAGCCTCAATTCCAGAAAACAGGTCAAAAACGACAATCTGGTTCTATGCACGGATTCTCCCCTTAAGGAGACAACCCGCAGATAGTAAAGGCAATCCGTTTTTGGCCACTTTTCCAGAAAATAGCCTAAAAACGACACTCATTCATCACTATTCATTAATCATTAATCATTATTCATTAATGGACGCATGGCCAACAGCCCCAACAACGGCCCGATGGCGAGGAACACAAACCAATATTTAGGGTCTATGCTGTTTTGAATGCTGCGCAGGAATTGGATGCTGACAATGGTGAGCGCGAAGCCCAGGCAATTGACAATGGTGAGCGCGGTGCCTTTCACGTGGGCCGGGGCGTTCTTGGCTACAAGCGTGGAGAACTGCGGAGAGTCCATAGGCCCGGCAAAGCCCCACACCAACAGCACCCCTAGAAAAACGGCAAACGGCAGGCCCACCAGCCACGGCGACAACAAACAGCAAACCATGGACACCGCCAAGGCTCCGAAGGCCGTCTTCGCGCTGCCTATGCGGCCAGAGAGATAGCCGCCTACCACGCAGGCCACGGCCCCAATGCCTATGATGGTAAAGGAAAGTAAGGGAATGTTGAGCTGAGCATCTGGATGCGCCTGAGCGTAAAAGGCTAGCAGAACTGGCACAAAGGCCCAGAAGGTGTACAGTTCCCACATGTGCCCGAAGTACCCAAACGCCGCCGACCTGAATGCTGCGTTCCGGAAGATTTGGAAGAAGGCTTTGAAATTGGGCTGGGTGCTCTTGGTTCTGTGCGGACCGTCTGGGACCAGCCAAAACAAGCTCAGCCCGCCCAGCACCGCCAAGCCCGACGTACCCCAGATGACGTAGCGCCAGTTCAGACCCTGGGTAAGGCTCTTGAGCAGATGCGGAAAGGCCGTGCCCAGCACCAGCGCCCCAACCAGAAACCCCAGCGCTTTTCCCAAGCCCTTCTGGTGGTAATCTGAGGCTATTTTCATGCCCACCGGATAAATACCCGCCAAACAAAAGCCCGTCAAAAACCGGGACAGCAACAGCGAGCTCAATCCACTGGCGCCCAACAAACTCAAATTACACCCCGCCCCTGCCAACGCGCACACCAGAAACACCTTTGAAGGCGAGAACCTATCTGAAATGGTGAACACCGCAAACACCAACGTGCCCAGAATAAACCCCAACTGCACCGCCGACGTGAGATGAGGCAAAGAACTAGCCTCCAACTGCAACAGCGGAATCAACTCAGGCAACACCGCATTGCCCGCAAACCAAAGAGAGGTGCAGGCAAATTGGGCTACAACGATGGTGGGGAGAACGTGATTCTGTTGAGAAATTTTAAAGCTTTTCAATAAAAAAATATTGTAAATTAATTACTGACGATTAATATTTCATTACAATTGAAGAGCCTTAAATAATCCTCTATGAATTACAATATTTTCAGTGCGATTAAATGTCATATTAGTGTGCATATATTTGAAATACAGAACTTCATGCCTTGATTTATGCTGGTTACCAATCACACTAAAATTAAACATTGTATCTAAGACATAATCTATATTTTTTTCCTTTATTGTGCCAGCTTTTAAATATTTATTGTATTCCTCTGTAAACTCTTGCAAGCTAAAGTTCCATTTTCTAATGTTTGCAAATATTTGGAAATAATCCTCTATTTCAGGTAAAACAGGAAAAACCTCATCAATTATTTCATCTCTTAAATAATTTGAAAAGGACCTATCAACGAACTTAATATTATTTTCTTTGATAAATTGAGAGTTTTTATTACAAGCTTCCTCAGCACAAGCTTGAATATATTGAATAAAATCACGAGGCCTTAATTGAGTGCTTCGTGCAATGAAATCAAATGAGTCTATCTTCTTTTCCTGTTTGTTTCCAAATCCTATCTTTTCTCTAAAAAAAACTTTTTCCCATGCTCTTTGGAAATCTAATGGGTTGTGATTTGAATTGAAATCCTTTGTTATCCTAAATGCTAAAAGGTCTTTTAATTTTTTCTCATTCCATTCAACTTCAATTTTGTAATCGCGCCATTTATTTTTGTCAGAATCTTTAACAAGTGAATAAATATCATCTCTTAAAAACACTACAGGTTTGATATGTTTATCACTATCAATAAAATTTGACTTTATATCCTGAACAGCTTTAAATAAACTTGTTACCAAAAAAATATATTGGTCTGAATTTTCATCATCTGTAATTACACGATAGTCTTCATCCAATTCATCGAAGACTATATAATATTCTGAATTATCGCAGTATTCAAAAATAATATCCTCAAGAATATTAACTTTCTCAATCCAAGGAATTGGATTATTTTTTTGCTCTTTAGAAAACTTAAAAGTTCCACCATTGCCTAAAACATTTGCTCCAAACTCAGCAGAAGTCCAGTTACTGATAGTTCTTGCTAAGGATTTTACAGAACTTTTTGGGTAAATTTTTTCTAATTCTCTTCTTACAGATAAATCAATGTTTTCATTTTGAACCATTAATTTACATATATTTGAATAAATTAAATATTTCCAAAGGGTGATATATTGGTTTGGTGCAGTATATTTTTGATTGTCTAAATGATATAGTTCATTAAAAGGGAAGTTTTTAAAACTCAATTTTGTTGAAAATATATTATGCTCATTCCTTTTTATTAAATATTCACATATGGCCGATTTCCCTGAGCCCTTTCTGCCAATTACATAGCACTTATTTTTTTTAATTATATTGTCAACTTCTGTAGAATAATAAAAATATTTTTCAGTGTCTTCCAATTTTGCTTCAAGTTTCCAATTTTCAGCAATACTATTTAAAGTAGAATTTTTCATTACAAAATTATTTTCCCCTAATTATTAATTTAAAACTATTATATAAAAATATCATTCTAAACCGCCACCGGCGCTTTAATCCCTGGCCACGGCTGGTAGTCTTCCAGCGTGAAATCCTCGAAGTCAAACCCGAAGATGTCTTTCACGGCGGGGTTCAGTTTCATTTTGGGCAATGGGCGGGGCTCACGGCTTAGCTGAAGTTCGGTTTGTTCCAGGTGGTTGGTGTATAGGTGCGTGTCACCGCCGGTCCAAATGAATTCGCCGGGTTCCAGGTCGCAGACTTGGGCCACCATCATGGTGAGGAGCGCATAAGAGGCAATGTTGAAGGGCACGCCCAAGAACACATCGGCAGAGCGCTGGTAGAGCTGGCAAGAAAGTTTGCCCTCGGCTACGTAGAACTGGAAGAACGCATGGCATGGCGGTAACTTCATATTGTTGACCTCGGCCACGTTCCAGGCACTCACAATGAGGCGTCTGGAGTCTGGGTTGTTCTTGATTTGATTGATGACCTGCGCAATCTGGTCAATGTGTCCGCCGTCTGGCGTGGGCCAGGACCGCCACTGCGAGCCGTATACCGGACCCAGGTCACCGTTGGCATCGGCCCACTCGTCCCAGATGCTCACGCCCCGCTCCTGCAACCACTTTACATTGGTTTCGCCCCGCAAAAACCACAGCAGTTCATAAATAATAGACTTGAGGTGCACCTTCTTGGTGGTTACCAGCGGGAAGCCCTCTTGCAGGTTAAACCGCATCTGGTAGCCAAACACACTAATAGTACCGGTGCCGGTACGGTCTTCTTTCTTCACGCCCTTGTCCAGAATATGGCGCATCAAGTCTAGGTAAGCCTGCATCTTTTATATTTAGAAAGTATGAATTAGAAATTAGAAATGGGTGGGTCCCATTGGAAGCTTGAAGATAGAGATTAATAGACATTCAGCTTTCAACATACTTGTACTTATTTCAAAAAAGTAGTGAGGCATGATCGGAATCCAAATAGTAACTATATTGATAGCTGAATTTTAACCTTCCCTAACCAACATGAAAAAAACCATGCTGGCTGGATTGTTGGCCTGCGGCCTGTTCGCGTGCCAGAAGTCCTCCAACCAAGACACCGAGGGCGGCTCCGCTGCCTCGGGCACCAGAACCAACCTCAACGGCCTGCTCAAATCCTACTGGGACACCAACAACCGCCTGTTCCCCCTGGACGCCACCGCCCAAGGCGACAACCGCTACAACCACCTGTTGCCAAATGAAAACACCCAGGCTTACCGCGACACCCTGCAGAACTTCTACCAGTCCTACCTGGACAGCTTGCAACAGTATAACCGCGAGAAGCTAACAGAGAACGACCGCATCAGCTATGACATCTTCCAATATGAGATGCAGACGCGCCTGGAGGGTCTTAAGCTCAACACCTGGATGATTCCGTTCCAGCAGTTCTGGGGCCTGCCCCTGACCATGGGCCAGTTGGGTTCGGGCACCGGCAACCAGCCGTTCAAAACAACCAAAGACTATGAGAATTGGCTGGGCCGCGTACAAGGCTTCACCGCCTGGGCAGACAGCGCCATCGGTAATTTCCGGTCGGGTATGGCGGCGGGCGTAGTCCTGCCCAAACCCTTGGTAGCCAAGATGATTCCGCAGTTAGAGGCCCTAGTGGTGGCAGACCCCACCAAGAGCTTGTTCTACTCGCCTATCCAGAACTTCCCGAAAGAAGTACCTGCCGCCGACAGAGCCCGCCTCACCGAGGCCTACAAAAAAGCCATCACCACCCAACTGGTGCCTACCTACCAGAAGCTGGCCACCTTCCTGCAGAAAGAGTACCTGCCCAAGGCCCGCACCACCACCGGCATAGCCGACGTGCCCGGCGGAAAGGACGTCTACAACTACTACGTCAAGTACTGGACCACCACAGACAAGACGCCCGACGAAATCTATGAGACCGGCAAGAAAGAAGTAGCCCGCATACGCGCGGAGATGGAGAAGGTTAAAAACCAGGTGGGCTTTAAAGGCGACATGAACGCCTTCTTCCAGCACCTCAAGTCTGACCCCAAGTTCATGCCCTACCAAAAACCCGAAGACGTGCTGAACGCCTTCCGAGCCATTCAATCCAGGATAGAGCCCAACCTGTCCAAAATGTTTGGCCGAACGCCTAAAACCCCGTTTGAAATCCGCCAGACCGAAGCCTTCAGAGCCGCCTCTGCCTCTGCCGAGTATAACCAAGGCTCTCCGGACGGCACCCGACCGGGCATTTTCTACGTGCCTATCCTGGACGCTACCAAGTTTGCTACCACCTCGGGCATGGAGTCCTTGTTCCTGCACGAAGCCATTCCTGGACACCACTACCAAATCTCCCTGCAACAGGAAAACCAAGACCTGCCAGATTTCAGAAGGTTTGCCTGGTACGGAGCCTATGGCGAAGGCTGGGCCCTGTACACCGAGTCCCTGGGCAAAGAGCTAGGCCTCTACCAAGACCCGTACCAGTACATGGGCGCGCTGGGTGATGAGATGCACCGCGCCATTAGACTGGTGGTAGACGTGGGCATGCACACCAAAGGTATGACCCGCGAGCAAGCCATCCAATACTTCCTGGACAACATGGCCATGTCTGAAGAAGGCGTCATTGCCGAAGTAGAGCGCTACATGGCCATTCCTGGCCAAGCGTTGTCTTACAAAATCGGCCAGCTCAAAATCAGAGAACTGCGCGCCAAGTACCAGCAACAACTCGGCTCCAACTTCTCCCTGGCCGCCTTCCACGACGAGTTCCTTAAAGACGGTGCCATGCCCTTGAAGATTGTAGAAAAGAAAATGGATGACTGGGCACAGAACCAAAAGCGATAGCTTTTGGAGTCCTGAGTTCTGAGTCTTGAGTCGCGAGTCTTTTTTAAATATAGAACCTGCCGCTTTCCTGTTGGAGAGCGGCAGGTTTGTTTTTGGCTTGTTTTGGGGAAAGTAGGCCAAAACGGTACTCGGCACAGACAATCGTAGGAACTACGCGCACTACTAGGTCTTTGAGCAGACGATAACTAGGCGAAGCTTTTATAAGAAGGATATGCGCCAGAGACAAGGCGGTGCCGTTGTCTCTACAGCTTTTGCAAAAAGGGTTCTGCAATGCGCTCCCCTCATCCTAACCTTCTCCCTCAGGGAGAAGGGATAATTTTACTGCCATTTTTGGGTTGTTTTCTGGTAAACAGGCAGAAAACGGCATCATTCTACCCCCCGCGCCAGCGCATGCAAACATTGCAACGCCTCACACCGCAGTCCGTCTGCCCTTGACCGAGGGCAAAGAGACTGGTCAGTTTAAGTCTCTTTGCCCGAGGGAAAAAGTAATGGTCTCTCACTTGCTAGTGGCGCAAGCTTACGATGGAACAGATAGCTTCTCACGGTGCGCTTTAATGAGCCCCCGCCCTGTCTGAGCGGTCAGCGAGTTCGGGGGCTCTTGATTCTTTTGGTTACTTTTCTCATCAAGGAGAAAAGTGACAAACGCGAGCAGAAAGTAAGAAAGATTTATTGCCTAAGACGGAGTTACGTAGCAAATGTGGAAAGTATAACCTGCTAGTGTAAACACCCCTCTTAGCTCCCCTCAAGAGGAGAATCTGCGTTTGGCCAAGCTAATTGACTCTAGACTCAGCATAAGCCAGTCATCCCCCTACCCCCTTCAAAGGGGGACTATTAGAATTCCAATCAAATCGAAAATCATTTTTGGCTTGATTTCTGAAAAACAAGCCAAAAACGACCGGCAGAAAAGTTACTTTTGTACGTTGTCTGTATTAAGCGATGAGAAGAACCGTGAATCCTATGAAAAAGCTTATTTCCTTTAGTTTAGCCCTTGGTTTATCGCTGCCTTTGTCCCTGGCGGCCCAAACCCTTTCGGCGCCTCCTGCCAGCACGCAAGAGACCAAATCGAAGGCTTCTAAGTCCATCGCCAACTCCACCGCGCCAAAACCACCCGTGCCACCTGCGGGAACCGCCAAAACGACCACGACAGCCAAAACCACCACTACCACTGCTGGGACATCAGGAACAACTGCCGCCAAAACGTCCACCACCGTGAAGGCCCCTGCTAAAACTACACCGCAGACCACCACTCCTGCCAAATCCAGTGAAGACACTCAGGACAAAGACAAAGCCCCAACACCGCCGCCAGCACCTTCCAAAGTACAACGCCTCATCACGGAGCGTGAGCAGTTGGTGCTTAAATACGATTACCTCAAAACGCAGGAGAACAGCTTCTGGGGCAACGCCTCAAAAGAAGACTTAATTGCCGTAGTAGAGGCCTTAAAAGCCATTCTTCAAAAAGACTCAGAGATTATCCTAGCGGTAGAACAAGAGAAAATGGAAGCGCGCAAAAACGCCGCCCAACGCACTGCTCAACTAGAAGCCGAAACCAAGAAACTCAACACCCAGGTGCAAGGCGACAAGCGCGTAGTCACGGACAACATCTATGAAATGAAGACCTCCTTGGTCTACGCCCAAAACCTGAACCGACGTTTATCCAAGCAAATCACGGACCTGCGCGAAGAACTGGAAACTGCTGAGGATGCTAAGTTTGAGCATGACGCCATTGCCTTAGGCTTTTTCATCTTGTCCCTGGGCTTGGTATTCTATGTCATTCGGCTTAAAAACCGGATTGGCAACTTACAACAGCACCAAGAGGAAGAGGTAGAAGCGTGAACCAAACGCTAGTAACGCTGGCCCAATACCTCACCTACGCCCAAGCCGTTGACCTGTACAATGACCTAATGGATATTGAGGTGGTAGCCTTGGTGAAAAGCTGTGGGCCACCCAGCCTCCCCTACGGCGCGGGTATCTATTATCAGTTATTGGTCAAGCAACAAGACTTTCTCCCAAGTCAAGCTGTTTTAGCTGAGTTTTCTCAAAAACAGGCCGAAAACGAAAGCCAGAGTTCTACGTGTCCTCATTGCAGCTCTCAGCAAGTAACCCTTAAAACCAACTTATCCTGGTGGCGCAAAATCATTTATGCCGGCACCACCGTATGGAAATGCCAAACCTGCCACAGGACGTATTTTACTTAATTTAGACACAAGACGTAAGACACAAGATTCAAGATATTTCTTGGTCTTATGTCTTACATCTTGCGTCTTGAGTCTTAACTAATGAACGACATTCTCAACGAATTACTGGACGTGAAGGCCCTGCTCAAACTGGAGCAGGAAGAAGACCGCAAGCAGTACCAGCTAAAGAACGCCCTCACCACCATTGCTGAGCGCAAGCGGCTAGGCATCTGCTGGTACCCCGTGCAGATTACCAAGCAGGAAGTGGGCTTCGGGAACAAGATGGTGGTGGAACTGGAGCGTTCCTCGGGCCGCGATCAATTGCACATGTTTCAGGCAGGCTCTTCGGCGTCTTTGTTTACCAACGGCGATGGCGGGGCCTTGAACGGCGTGGTGCTGGAAGTGAAACGCAACAAACTGCGTCTGGCCACCTCTAAAGAAGACCTCCCCGACTGGTTAGAGGAAGGCGGACGCCTGGGCATAGAACTCACCTTTGACGAGGTCAGCTATCGCGAGATGGACATTGCCCTCATGAAGGTGATGGAAGCCGAGAAAAGCCGACTGGCCCAGCTACGCGATATTTTATTGGGCAGTGAACCAGCCACGTTCAGAAGAGAGAAAGAAGTTGCGCCAATTGAGGTGTTGAATCCGTCGCAGAACGCGGCGGTCAAAAACATCATGCAGGCCGTAGACGTGGCCATCATCCACGGGCCTCCGGGCACCGGCAAAACCACCACCCTGGTGCAGGCCATCCTGGAAACGTTGAAAGCCGGTGAGCGCCGCTTATTGGTGACTGCGCCTAGCAACACCGCCGTTGATTTGCTCACCGAGAAGCTGGCCGAGCAAGGCGTGAACGTGATAAGAATCGGGAATCCATCCCGGGTGTCTGAGGTTTTGCTAGAGCACACCCTAGATGCGCAGGTCATGCACCACCGCGACTACCGCCAGCTCAAGAAACTGCGCAAGACCGCCGAGGAATACAAGGCCATGGGCAGTCAGTTCAAGCGCAACTTTGGCTGGGAGGAAAAAGAACAGCGCCGCCGCTACAAAGACGAAAGCAAAAAACTTCTCAATGAAGCCGAGGACGTGGAGCGCTACATCACCGAAGACTTGCTGGACCATGTGGAAGTGGTGACCTGTACCTTGGTGGGTTCGGCTAACCGCGTGATTCGGCATTTAAAGTATGATACCGTGTTCATTGATGAGGCCGCGCAAGCCCTGGAACCTGCCTGCTGGATTCCCATTACCCGCGCCAACCGAGTGGTACTAGCCGGTGACCACCACCAATTGCCGCCCACGGTTAAGTCTATGATTGCGGAGCGCAATGGTCTAGCCAAAACCCTATTTGAGAAGTGCATTGCGCGTCAGCCCGAAACTGCGGTCATGCTCACCACCCAGTACCGCATGCACCAGCACATCATGGGCTTCTCCAACACCCAGTTTTACAAAGGCGAATTGCAGGCCCATGAAAGCGTGGAAGCGGCTACCTTGCAAGAAGTGCATCCGCAGTTTGACCCAGGCTTGATTGTGGAGTTCATAGACACGGCAGGTTGCGGTTACAATGAGACCACCATCGCCGAAGGCAGCAGTACTGCCAACCCTGAGGAGGCTGATTTGCTCATCAAGCATTTGCTCAACCTCTTGACGCCCTATGAGCCCGCCGGCCTGAACGAGGAAGGCGAAGAGCGTCCCTTGAAGATTGGCATCATCTCGCCGTACCGCGCGCAAATCAATTACTTGAAAGACCAGGTAGAGCATGAACCCAAACTGCACCAACTGCAACAACGTAGGCAGCTGTCGGTTGGTACGGTTGACTCCTTCCAGGGACAGGAACGGGACATTATCTACATCTCCATGGTGCGCAGTAACCCAGAGGGTGAGATTGGCTTTCTGGCAGACATACGCCGTATGAACGTAGCCATGACCAGAGCCAAGAAAAAGATGGTGATTGTGGGTGACAGCGCCACTTTGGGCGAGCATCCTTTCTACCAGGAATTTTTAACCTACGCCGAAACCATTGGCGCCTACCGTAGTGCCTGGGAGCTATTGTCCCCCGACGAGGCGGAGTAAATCTTTTGGCTTCGGGATTTCGTTAGAGGCAAATACTTGTACCTTTACCCTTTCAATACACCAATAACCAATAGCTATGAAAATAGAAGAAAATAAAGTGGTGACGCTCACCTACGAACTTAAAGTTACCAACGAAGAAGGCGAGTCAACGCTAGTAGAAATTGCCGACGACGAGAACCCAATGGTGTTCTTGTATGGCGTGAGCGGATTGCCAGAGAAATTTGAGCAGGAATTGTCGGGCAAGGAGTCTGGCCAGGACTTCAAATTCACACTTTCTTCTGATGAAGGCTACGGTGACCTGGACGAGAGCGCAGTGGTGCCGGTTCCAAAGTCGGTGTTTGAGGTTGACGGCAAGATTGATGAGGAAATGGTGCAGGAAGGCAACTACATTCCTATGTCTGACAACGAAGGAAACCACATGCAAGGCCGCATTGTAAGCGTGCATGATGACCACGTGTTAATGGACTTTAATCACCCATTGGCTGGCATGGACATGCACTTTGAAGGAAAGATTGTAAGCGTGCGCGATGCGTCTCCAGAGGAGATTGCCCACGGCCACGTACACGGCGAAGGCGGACACCACCACTAGGATTAATTAAAATTGATAATTAATAATTAAGGATTGGAGTGAGTGAACGCTTCTTCAAAATTCAGATTATACTTATAAAAGAAGGCGGACCTGATTGGGTCCGCCTTCTTCGTTTTTGGGCTGTTTTTCTGGAAGTAGGCTAAAAACGATAACCTATGCATTAAGGTGTAAAGCATTAATTCGTTCTATTTCTTCCATCACGTACTTCTCCAAATCTGGGAAAAAGCGGTTGAATTCTTGGTGGTAGAAGTCATAGTTAAGCTGTAACTCCTCGCCGGCGGTTTCCATGTTAGATTCAAAGGTGGTGCGCCGGCTCAGGCCTTTTAAGGCTTTTGAGATTCCCCAAACCTGCGCATATGAAACCAGCCAGTTTTGATTGACCATGTACGGCAAAAAGGTCTGCACTTTGGGTGGTAGCCACTCTGGTCTGCTTTGGATGGCGGCGTAACTCTCTTCGGCAAAAACATCCAAAGGCACGGTACTAAACTGCTGGAAATTAGCGGCCAGAAAATGGTCATAGTATACGTCTGCCACTACGCCCGCGTATTTTTTGTACAAAGGCCGAAGACGCTCAATCGTTTCCTTTACCACGGCGTGGCTGTCGGTGAACTGGTCAATGAGGCGGTGGAGCTTGATTCCCTGTTGAATGCGCTCCGGGAACTGCAGAATCTGGGCGCCGCGCACGCCATCGGCTATAAAATTTCCGAACTTCAATTCAGGGTCATTGCCAGACAGGTACAGGTGGGCCAGGTAGTTCAAATGAATTAATAATTAATAATTAACAGGAAGACATCCCTCCTTACCCTATTTCAAGGTTTAAGTTTTCTTAATAAATGGAATGCCATGGATTGACAGCAATTTAATAATCTAGTGAGGACTGGTAAGCTGAAGTTCAAAGTAATAAAACCTAATAATCTCTGCTTAACCATAGCCATGGACAAATGTTTTGCCTCCCATTATTAATTATTAATTACCATTTCTTAATTAACCCATGGGGTGACTGGCCCGTATTCTAGTACAAAACCGAGAGACCTAACCTACTATGGAAAATCAAAAAAATAACCAACAAGGAGACATTAACACCTTATTAAAAAAAATAGAAGCCATTGACGTGGCTATGCTCAGCACGGTAGAGCCAGACGGCACCATTCGGTCGCGGCCTATGCGCCACATGAAGGCAGATGAGAATGCCAACATCTGGTTTTTGACTGGTTACGCCTCTGGCAAGACGCATGAGATTAAGAACGAAAGCCATGTGAACCTGAGCTACGCCGACCCTAGCAACAACCTGTATGTGTCCATCTCGGGCCACGCCACCGTGAACCGGGATCAGCAGAAGATTGACGAGCTTTGGAACCCTGCCATGAAAGCCTGGTTTCCCGAAGGCAAGGAAGACCCGAATATTGGCGTCCTGAAAATCAGTATAGACCAGGCCGAGTACTGGGACTCACCGAACAGCGCCGTGGTACATTTGTACGGCATGGCAAAAGCGATTCTAACCGGAGAGCCCGCCCACCCCGGCGAAAACAAAAAGATTAATTTGTAGTTGGTACAGGAAAAGGGAGTTAAGGCTCCCTTTTTTCTTGCCCTATGGTAGGGCTTTGGCCGAATCCCGTTTTTCGGCTACTTTTAAGAAAACAGGCCAAAAACGAAGTACCTTGTCATCCTCTGCCTCTCTTTCCCCTGCGCATACTACCTTGTCTCTCTTCGGCGTTAAACCCGGTCATTGGCGGTGGGGCCTGGCGCAGATGGCCACTTCACAATCAGCCTTGAGAAAAGTAAAAGGTCTCAACTTCTTCAAGCTCTTGGGCAGTGGGCAGGGCCGCGGCTTCAGCCTCAAGCCCAACTGGTACCGCTACGGCCTCATGGCCACCTGGGACTCTCCTGCAGCCGCACAGGACTTTCTGGAAGACCACCCGCTGTTGCAGGAATACCGGGAACACACCTTTGAACAATACCACCTGGGCTTACAACCCTTGCAGGCGCACGGCCTGTGGAGCGGCACAAATCCCTTCACCAAAGAAACCTATCCTTCCCCAGATAACGCGCCCATTGCCGTGCTCACCCGCGCCTCCATCAGGCTGACAAAAGCCATGGACTTCTGGAAACACGTGCCCCAGGCCAGCGCCAGTCTAGACGATGCCCAAGGCTTATTAGCCTCCATTGGCCTAGGCGAAGCGCCTTTAATCAGACAAGCTACCTTTAGCCTTTGGCAGAATGAGGCCGACATGAAAGCCTACGCCTACAGAACCGCTTCGCACAGGGACGTCATCACCAGAACCAGAACCCAAGGCTGGTATTCAGAAGAGCTGTTCGCTCGCTTTACGCCCATTAGTAGCCAAGGCACCTGGAACGGTATAGACCCTTTGGTGGGTTTGCTGTAGTTACTTTAGACACTTAGGGCCTTCGCACACTAATGGTCAATTCTCAACTGTCATCCTGAAAGGACCTTGTTTGCGAACTAGAAAAGCGTTTTCTAAACGCAGATTCTCCCCTTGAGGGGAGCGAAGAGGGGTGTTTACTTCAACAGATAATAATAGCAGAAGAGAGCAATGCGCTAGAGACAAGGCAATGCCTGGTCTCTACAATCAGCAAACCCATCCTCATCTAACCTTCTCCCTCAGGGAAGAGAAACAGCGAGACTTAGTTTTTGGCCTATTTTCCAGAAACTAGCCTAAAAACGATTGCTCATCTGGTCTCCGCTTGCCTAGAATTGGCCCTTCAGCCTTAACAGGAAATTCCTTACTTTTGCGCCTAGCCGCTTTCGGCGAAAGAAACCGAACAAACCTGCCTCACAGCAGAAAACACATACGCCCATGTCAGCAGAGTACGATTACAAATCCATAGAGCAGAAGTGGCAACGCTTCTGGAGCCAGAACAAGACCTTCAAGACGGAGATTGACACCAGCAAACCGAAGTTTTATTCTTTGGATATGTTCCCGTATCCTTCGGGGGCTGGTTTGCACGTAGGTCATCCGCTGGGGTATATCGCCTCTGACATTGTGAGCCGTTATAAGCGCCTGAAAGGCTTCAATGTGTTGCACCCCATGGGCTTCGATTCGTTTGGTTTGCCAGCGGAGCAGTATGCCATCCAGACGGGACAGCACCCGGCCGTGACAACCAAGCAGAACATTGAGCGCTACATTGAGCAGTTGAACAACCTGGGCTTCTCCTTTGACTGGGACCGCGAAGTGCGCACCTCAGACCCCAGCTACTACAAGTGGACCCAGTGGATTTTCATGCAACTCTTCAACAGCTGGTACAATAACGACACTAATAAAGCGGAACAGATTGAATCCTTGGTAGCCATTTTAGAGAAGCAGGGAAACATTCATGTGAATGCCGCTTGTGACGAGGATACTCCGCATGTGACCGCTGATGCCTGGGCCAGGTTGAATGAGAAAGAACAGCAAGATTTTCTATTGAAATACAGATTGACCTTCTTGTCTGAAGCCGTGGTCAATTGGTGTCCGCAGTTGGGCACTGTATTGGCCAACGACGAGGTAAAAGAAGGCGTTTCAGAGCGCGGTGGCTACCCCGTGGAACGCAAATTGATGAAGCAATGGATGATGCGCATCACAGCCTACGCTGAGCGCCTATTACAGGGTCTGGATACCATTGACTGGCCAGAGCCGGTGAAAGAGATGCAACGCAACTGGATTGGCAAGTCGGTGGGTGCCGAGCTGCGTTTTCAGGTAGACGGCCATGAGCACAAGCACATCACGGTGTTTACTACGCGCATTGACACCATCTTCGGGGCCAGCTTTGTAGTCTTGGCCCCAGAGCATGAGTTTGTGTCTGAGATTACTACTTCTGAGCAGCGCGCCGAAGTTGAGGAATACGTAGCCTGGGCCAAGAACCGCTCTGAGCGCGACCGCATGTCTGATGTGAAATCTGTGACGGGTACCTTCACCGGGGCCTATGCCATCAACCCTATCTCAGGGGAGAAAATCCCAGTATGGATTGCGGATTATGTACTGGCGGGTTATGGAACCGGTGCCGTCATGGCCGTTCCAGGCCACGATTCCCGTGACTATGCCTTCGCGAAGAAGTTTAACCTCCCTATTCCTGAGGTAGTGGCCGGTGGTGACCTTAGCAAGGAAGCCTTCGCCGCCAAGGAAGGAAAAATCATCAACTCAGATTTCCTGAACGGCCTGGAGGTGAAAGACGCCATCAAAGCTGGTATTCAGCGCACCGAGGAACTGGGCGTGGGCAAGGCCCGCATCAATTACCGCATGCGCGATGCCGTGTTTGGCCGCCAGCGCTATTGGGGAGAACCCGTTCCAGTGTATTACAAAGACGGAATCCCTGCCCTGCTGGAAGAAAGCGAGTTGCCATTAGTATTGCCAGAGGTAGACGCTTATTTGCCTACAGAGACCGGTGAGCCCCCGTTGGGCCGTGCCCAGGATTGGAAATACCGCGGCGAGTTTGAGTACGAGTTGAGCACCATGCCGGGTTGGGCGGGTTCTAGCTGGTACTGGTACCGCTACATGGACGCCCAGAATGACAAGGAATTTGCAAGTAAAGAAGCGATTGACTACTGGCAGAATGTGGACCTATATATTGGTGGTTCTGAGCACGCTACGGGCCACCTCCTCTATTCCCGCTTCTGGAACAAGTTCTTGTTTGACCTGGGTCTTGTAAACCAGGAAGAGCCCTTCAAAAAGCTTATCAACCAAGGCATGATTCAGGGTAGGTCTAACTTTGTGTACCGCATCAAAGACACCAACACCTTTGTCTCTTATGGCTTGAAAGACCAGCATGAGGTAACGGCCCTGCACGTGGACGTAAACATCGTGGAAAATGACGTGCTGGACCTAGAGCGATTCAAAGCCTGGCGTCCAGATTTTGCTGAGGCTGAATTCATCTTAGAAGATGGTAAATACGTGGTGGGCGTGGAGATTGAGAAGATGTCCAAATCCAAGCACAATGTGGTAAACCCAGACGTGCTGGTAGAGGAATACGGCGCTGACACCCTGCGCATGTATGAGATGTTCTTGGGGCCATTGGAGCAGTTCAAGCCTTGGAATACCAACGGCATGGACGGCGTGTACAAATTCCTGCGTCGATTCTGGAAGCTGTTCACCGATGAGCAAGGCAACTGGGCTGTGGCTGAGGAAGAAGCCACTCCTGCAGAGTTGAAAGCCCTGCACAAAACGCTTAAGAAAGTAGAAGAAGACATTGAGCGCTTCTCCTTCGGGACCAGCGTGAGCCAGTTTATGATCTGCGTGAATGAATTGACGGCTTTGAAAACGAAGAAACGCGCCATTCTGGAGCCTCTGACCATTGCCTTGGCTCCTTACGCGCCGCACATATCTGAAGAGCTTTGGAATCGTTTAGGACACAAGGAGAGTATCACCTACGCCACCTTCCCAGAGTGGAAAGAAGAGTACCTTACAGAAAGCACCTTTGACTACCCTATCTCCATCAATGGTAAGGTAAAATCAAAGCTAACCTTCGACCTGAAATTGTCTAAAGAAGACGTTGAGAAAGAGGTTTTGGCCTCTGATCAGGTTCAGAAACTGTTGGAAGGCAAGCCAGTGAAGAAGGTGATTGTGGTGCCTGGCAAGATTGTGAACGTTGTAGTTTAACGTTTTTGGGCTGTTTTCTGAAAAACAGCCCAAAAACGAATAAAAAGAGAGAGGCCGCTAATTTTAGCGGCCTCTCTCTTTTTATAACATGAATTATTGCTTTTTCTTAGGTGTCATAATATCATAAAACTGAATAGGTAGAATGTATCTTACGGGTACTTTTTTGCCCATTTGCGTACCTGGCTCAAACTCTAACAAGTTAACTAATCGAATTGCTTCTTGGTCTGATATTTTTGATAAGGATTTGAGTATCTGGATGTCTATTGGCTTACCGGTAGTGTCAATGATAAATGAAGTTACCACCCTACCATTGATTTTATCAGGGTTACGCAGGTTCTGTTGAATAATTCTCTGCAATCCCGCTTGGTCTCCATGCTTATAACGGGGCATTACTTCTGTTATAACTCCAAACGTGTACTGAGAAGAATCTTTTTTATCCTCGATTTTCAATGAGTTTATAGTCTGAGCAAACACAACGCCTTTAAATGCTGTCAGCCCCAATCCCACCATTGCCATAGCCACTACTTTCTTAAGCAAAGAATCATTCTTTATTGCAATGGGCTTTTGTACAACCACTTGATGAGTGTAGAACCGTCCACATACTTCACCCTTCACTTGCATGAGCTGCCTAATTTCTGCCTCTGTTTTATGTGTCAAATCAAAAACCGTTTTTTGACAGGTAGTACAGAATCTACCTTGTTGACAATTGGTCATGGCCTCCCAATTTTGGGGGCAGGAAAAAGCAAGCTGGATAGGTTGGATGGTTTCCATCTAGGATAAAAATGTTATTTCTCTTACTTGATGCATAAGCCATCCGGTTTCCATAAATGATGTAGAGGATGTGACCGCTTCTTAGTTATTTCTATCCATCATGGGGTCTAAGAAGTAAAACTTAAATGGATTCTGTAATTGACGCTTTTGTTGACGAAAGACTGTGCCGTCTCACTTAATTCATTAGTTTTAGTATTATGAAAAATCAATACAATATTCTATTCGGGTTGGCTATCTTAATTTCCTTAGGGGTTGGGTACGGCTATAATAAAAACAGATACTTTCTGGTTAAAACCGGCGAAGAAATCCCTAAGGTTATCTATGAGCAGTTGGAGGATAAAAATATGACGCTGGTGGAGTCCATCTTTAACCTGCAGGCAGGAGTAACCGCTGGCCTTGCTACCATTGGTGCAGGATTGGTACTCATGGGACTTACCAATAAAAGAAGCGCATATTAGGTATGAGAAGGCTTTAAATTACTAGTTTTCCCTTTATCTCATAGATTCTTTACAGGTCTAAGTTCTCTCTCATCTTTTTAGGCAGACCTTTGACTACCAGCTTATAAGAATGGTCTATGAGCTCAGCCAGCAAGCCCATCGGCAGAAATGCCTCAGGCATGACCGTGTTCCAGTGTTTCTTGTTCATGTGGTAGCCTGGTTGAATGGCAGGATATTGTTCCCGAAGCTCCTCTGCCCATTCAGGATCACATTTCAATGCCACGCCCCCAGCATAGTTTGAAAGGCTACAGAGCGCAAACATTTTACCTGCCACCTTAAACACCAGGGTGTCTTGGTCAAAAGGGAGCGTTTCTTCTACGTGAGGTTTGCTTAGGCAATAGTTCCTGAATTCTTCAATGTTCATGGCTCAAGTAACCCAATTCCTCCTTATCGCGCAAGCGTCATTCTGTCAAGAAAAGAATAAGTTCTTACTGCAATGGAGCTTTGAATAGTGGGTTAGTAAAAAGAAATTCCCTCATGCCAAGACTTTACCTTAAAAGCCTTGACATGAGGGAATGGATAAGATTGAAGATGGAATGGGAGGATTAAATATGGTATGTGTCTCTTTTCTGGTTCATACCCAAAATCCCTTAAAGGTAAATGGCACAACAAAAAAATATGACTTACTAAGAAAGACTCCCCCTTGCAAGTAAAAGGGCCAATTGCCTAATTAGTCATCCATTTAAAAACTAAATAGATAAAACCCACCAAAAACATAAGCATGGACACCTTATTGATGGTATGCATGGTACGTAGGTTAAAGTTGGTTTTGCGGTTGGGATCTTTCTTCCGGAAGAAATAGGTTGCCACTTCAGAGAAATCAAAAAGGCCTTTCATATTGTTAGAAGTTAATTTAAAAAAGATACTTACCAAATGGTAATTTGCTTAAGAGGTAGATAATAAAAAGAGAAACTGAAAAACAAATTATAGAATTAAGTCCAATTAGAATAAAATGGTGGCTAAAGTTATAAGAAATAGGTAAACTTTTAATAAAGGTTTTATTTAATACTAAAACATGGATAAAGTAAATACCGAAACAATATTTACTTACTCTTGAAGTATGTCTATTTACAGTTTCACCTAAAATGTTTGTCAAATATTTAATTATTATTATAGCTCCAAATGCTTTTAACAATAAATGAGCATTAAAGCTTTTATGTAAGGTTACATTTTCAAAACCCTCCATATTTAAAATAAAATATGTTCCAAATAAACTAATTAGGAACCCAAATAAATACAAAACCGTCCCTGCTTTAAATGATTTTTGTAAAATCCATTTAAATGCTATAACTGAAACTACTATATGGTAACTATAAATTATTGCATGAAATAAAAAGTTAAAAAGAATAGATGAAGGGTAGATTTGATTGTAAAATATATAGCAAATATTTAATAAAAGATAAAATAATGTAGCGTATAATAATGTTTTATTTTTATTTTTTTTGATAAAAAAACTCAGAATAGGAAAGAATATATATAAAATTAAAATAACATATACAAACCAAAAATGATAAGAATTGGTAGTGAACAGATTGAGTGTATTGTCTAAACCTTTGCTATAATCAAAAATATTATTTATAAATCCGTAAATAATATTCCAGAATAAAAAAGGAATGAAAATTCTTTTAAACCTGGCTATGTAAAACCCAGGTTTTTCAGATTTGTCAAATAGAAGTACCCCTGAAAGTATAATAAACAAAGGCAACCCCGATAAGAAAAAGGAGACAAAAAGGTTTCCGATCCACCACTCCGCTTTATTAAAACTGGTCAGTTCTCTCATTAATGGATTTGAAGCATGACCAATTATTACTGAAATGGTTGCAAAAACCCTTATGTTATTGAATAAATAATAATTAGAATTTAAATATTCCTCTTGTTGAATATTTGTTGTGCTTTGTGATTGAGAAATATTTTTTAACATGGTATCTACTACCTAGACTAAAGGCTCAATCCAATTGCCGTCTTCTTTAATCAATTCAATCAGCTCATCCACGGCTCTCTCTTCTGGCACTGATTTTTTAATGACCTGCTGGCCTCGATAAAGGGCAATCTTTCCTTTACCTACGCCTACATAGCCATAATCGGCATCAGCCATTTCGCCGGGGCCGTTGACTATGCAACCCATGATCCCAATCTTGACGCCTTTCAGGTGATCGGTGCGTTTTCTGATCATGGCAGTGGTTTCCTGGAGGTCAAACAGGGTTCTGCCGCAGCTGGGGCAACTGATGTATTCTGTTTTGCTCATGCGGGTCCGGGCCGCCTGTAATATCCCGAATGCCAGTTTATTCAGGCTGTCCAGGGTGTAGCCCCACTCATCTTTTTCACGGTGGCTTAGGTCTTGGGTACTCAGTAGCACTCCGTCTCCCAGTCCGTCAATTAAAAGACCTCCAATATCTGTAGCGGCATATAATTGCACTTGCTCATCGGTGAGGTCTTCATAAGAGCGTTTTATGATGACGGGCACCGGCTGACCTTGGTTCATGAGTCTGACAAAAGCTCTTCGTTGCTCTGGCATGGCATGTTCATTTTCCGTCTCAAGGATAAGAACAACGTCTGGCCGGTTGTGCAGGGATTCTACAAAATCCTGGGTTAATTGACCCAAGGAAGCTTGCACAAAGTTGAGTTGCGGATGCCAGGTGTCTGCCATTTCAAACTGCATGGCGGTGTATAAGGGGAAAAGGTCTTCCCTTTGTGGCACTTCCAGCCAGGCAGTATAATCCAATATCTCCTTTAAACCGTTGGGCAACATGAAGCCGATGGGCGTACTGCCGGTGTATACATAATCAGCGCCCTGGTCACTCATGTGGAATTTGTCCAGCACCGCAGAGTAGATATGGCCCACTGGACGCAGGTCCTCAAAGGTAATGTCAGGCACTCTGCTCAGATCGGAGATGACTCTAGGCACGTTGTGGCCGCCCAAATTGAGTACTTCGCGGGTTTCGCGACGGTGGTATTGAAATGGATTGTAGGGAAGCTTGGTGATGGGTTTGATGGGTATATGCCCTGCGCGCTCTGTATAGCGGTCAATGAGCATTTTAGCCACGGGAGCTTCCAGCTCAGGCGCTTCTGTGAGGGACACGCGTACGGTATCTCCCAGCCCGTCCTCTAGCAAAGTACCAATGCCCACCGCAGATTTCACACGACCGTCTTCGCCTTCCCCCGCTTCGGTTACACCTAAGTGCAATGGGTACGGCTGTAAGCCCTCTTCATGGAGTTTCTGCACCAGCAAGCGATAGGCTTGCACCATGACCTGGGTGTTGCTGGCCTTCATGGAAAGCACTACATCATAGTAATTCAAATCTTCACAGATGCGCAAAAACTCCAAGGCGCTTTCTACCATGCCAAGCGGCGTATCACCGTACCGGCTCAAGATGCGGTCAGACAAAGAGCCGTGGTTGGTGCCAATGCGCATAGCCGTGCCATGTTCTTTACAAATGTTCACCAAAGGCGTAAAGCGTTCCCGTATCCGGTCCAATTCTGCCTGATAGGTGGCGTCTGTGTATTCTATGACCTGGAACTTCTTCTTGTCAGCGTAATTGCCTGGGTTCACGCGTACCTTCTCTACTATCTTAGCGGCAAGTTCGGCGGCGTTGGGTGTAAAGTGAATGTCAGCAATCAAAGGCACCGTATAGCCTCTGGCCCGTAGTTCCTTCTTTATTTCGGCTAGGTTCTGGGCCTCTGTGACGCTAGGCGCGGTAATGCGCACATACTCACAACCTGCTTCTACCATTTTGATCACCTGCTCTACAGAACCCAGGGTATCCATGGTGTCTACGGTGGTCATGGACTGCACCCTAATGGGGTTGGTTCCCCCCATGGCCAGGTCGCCAATTTTTACTTCACGGGTGAGGCGTCTGGTATAGTCAGTCAGGCTGGGGCAATATATACCGCCCAGTGGTGAGGATGTTGCGTTCATAGTGGAGGTTGCGTCCATACACATTAACAACGCTGACAGTGGTATGTTCAGCGTAAGGTTTGTAAAATTAGCATCATTTTCTGAGACAGACGCTGTGATTTAAGACAAGTCCAGCGGGTGTATCTTACCGGGCCCTTCTGGATCCTCGGTTTCATCTAGTTTCTTAAGCTGGTCTTTAATCCCTTGCTGCATTTTGTCATCCTGAATGGCTGTCTTCTGATCCAGTTGATAAAAATCTAAAGGATACTTCTTGGCCAGTTCATGCAATTGGTACAAGTAGCTGTCAATCTTGTTAGATGCTTCTGTCACAAACTGAGGGGCACGCTCTACTTCTTCTACCAGACCCAACTTCAACGCCTCGGCGCGCCTAACCTCTTCCTGTATGTAGGGGGCTGGGTGTATGCCTCTTGTCATCTCATTTAACAACCGGGCTTTGAATTCATTAAAGTCTAATTCCATGCCTTTATACTATAAGATTGCTCCTTATAAATTCTACGCAAAAATCAGGGTTGGGTAGGGCTGCCTAAATAAACTAAAAAGACCTTCTAGCGTATACTAGGGCAATTCTATAAGCCATTCTTCCATGTCACTGCCTTTCCTAAAAAAAAGCCATACCCACGCTGCGCGCCTGTTGCACCAAGCAGGATTAACTGCCAGCCAGATTCCGCAGGCCATACAAGTAGCCCGTGACACAGTGGAAACGTGGGTAAACCGGGAGGTAGCCAAAGGCCATGCTGCTGAGGCCCTACAGGTATTAAAGGGACAAGTGCAAGGGAAAGGCCCCAAATTGTTGCTGGAGCAATTACGCGAGCTGCTTCTGGTGCGCCTAATGATCCATTTGGGTTTAAAAAGCGTTTTAGCTAGCTCCATTGCAGCCCTGCTCCTTCCCTTTATCTTAAAGCGGGTGCTGGATTCATTAGCCAGTAACCCAAATGTGAGTGGCTGGTGGGCTAACCTCAATGTTAAGCAGCATCTGCCTTCTACCCTTGAAATTAAATCTAAGATTGAGGCCGTCACTAATGCCATGAAGGGGAAAAGCCAACAAAAAGACATTCTAGCCACGTAGCAGCCATGTCATTTTTGGCCTGTTTTCTGGAAAACAGCCCAAAATCGGTTCTATTTTAATTTATAGATAAAAAAAGAGAGGCGTCTAAATTAGACGCCTCTCTTTTTTGTTTAAAATTTTAGATTGCTCTTAGTGTGAGAACATCATTTCTCTGTATTTAACCAATGGCCACTGCTCATCATCCACAATCAACTCTAGCTTGTCTACACTGCGTCTGATGACATCAAAGAAAGTAGTCACCTCGTCGCAATACCGGATAGAGCGGTCACGCGTGTCCTCAATCTTGTTGAGTTCCTTACGGCGCTCCACCATCTGGTCTACGTTAGCTTTAATGGTAGTCAAATGTCTGGAGATGGCTTTGATGGTATCTACCGTGGTCTGGGTATATTCTTCCTCTTCCAGGCCAATCTCTCTAAGGCCTTTGATGTTTTGCACCAATTTAGTCTGGTAAGCTACTGCCGTAGGGATTACGTGGTTCAAGGCTAGATCGCCCATCACTCTAGACTCAATCTGCACGCGCTTCAAGTAGTCTTCCAACAAGATGTCATGGCGGGCATGGATTTCGCGCTCATTAAAGATGCCGTGCTTGGTAAAGAGCGAGATGGCTTGCTCATCTACTAGTTTATCCAAGGCTTGCGGAGTGGTTCTGATGTTGCTTAAGCCTCTGCGCTCTGCCTCTTCTTCCCACTCTTTTGAGTAGCCGTTACCTTCAAACCTGATGGCCTTAGAAGAAATTACATACTCGCGCAATACATCAATTATGGCCACTTCTTTCTTTTTGCCTTGCTCCATTAAAGCGTCCACGCTGTTTTTGAAGTCAAGCAACTGGTCGGCTACAATGGCGTTCAAAACGGTCATGGCATTGGCGCAGTTAGCCGAAGAACCTACTGCTCTAAACTCAAACTTGTTACCCGTAAAGGCAAAGGGTGAGGTACGGTTGCGGTCTGTGTTGTCCAACAAGATTTCTGGGATCTTGTCAATGCCCAGCTTCATGTACACGTTGTCGCCTTTGTCTAATGGCAATTTGGCGGTACGCTCCAGCTCATCCAGCACTTCAGACAATTTAGTCCCGATGAACACAGACATGATGGCCGGCGGTGCCTCATTTGCCCCAAGACGGTGATCGTTGCTGGCCGACGCGATGCTGGCGCGCAACAAGTCAGCGTAGCGGTGCACTGCTTTAATAGTGGTGATAAAGAAGGTTAGGAACTGCAGGTTTTCTTTTGGTCTGCGACCAGGGCCTAACAGGTTCACACCCGTGTCTGTGCTCAAGGCCCAGTTGTTGTGCTTGCCGCTACCGTTTACGCCTTTGAACGGTTTCTCATGCAACAACACTTTAAAGTGGTGCTTCTCGGCTACGCGGTCCATGATGTCCATCAACAACTGGTTGTGGTCCACGGCTAGGTTAGCCTCTTCAAAGGTTGGCGCGCACTCAAACTGGTTAGGTGCCACCTCATTGTGACGGGTGCGCAACGGAATGCCTAATTTGTGGGCTTCCACTTCAAACTCTACCATAAAGGCGTGCACTCTTGACGGGATGGCACCAAAATAATGGTCTTCTAACTGCTGACCTTTAGCTGGAGCGTGACCAAACACCGTACGGCCGGTCATCACCAGGTCAGGGCGGGCGTCATACAGGGCGCGGTCTACCAAGAAGTATTCCTGCTCAATGCCTAAAGTGGTGGTCACGCGGGTTACGTCTTTATCAAAGTACTGGCAAACGTCCAAAGCGGCGCGCTCCACCAGGTCCAGGCTCTTTAAGAGTGGGGCTTTAAAGTCAAGGGCCTCACCGGTGTAAGACACAAAGATGGTTGGAATACACAAAGTGCGCGTATTCCCGTTCTCAATGATAAAGGCCGGAGAAGTTGGGTCCCAGGCGGTATAGCCACGAGCCTCAAAGGTATTTCTAATGCCACCGCTTGGGAAAGAAGAAGCATCTGGCTCTTGCTGTACCAACGCGTTTCCTTTAAAGGTCTCTAAGGCGCGTCCGTCTGAGCTGATGTCAAAGAAAGAGTCATGCTTCTCGGCGGTCTCTCCGGTCAAAGGCTGGAACCAGTGGGTATAATGGGTAGCTCCTTTGCTCATGGCCCAGGTGCGCATGGCGGCGGCCACGGCATCAGCCAGATTGCGGTCTACCTTGCTCCCAGTTTTAATAGCGAATTGTAAACGCTTGAAATAGTCACCTGACAAGTAAGAGCGCATGGCATCCGTACCAAACACATTACTACCATAGTATTCTGAAATCTTGTGGGCAGGAAGATCAACCTCTACTGCCTTCCGCTGATTCACTAACTCTAATGCTTTAAACCGAAGAATAGCCATGCTCTGTTTTCTATTTTTGAGTTGAACGCTGTAAAATTACAACTCAAAATCATTGACCCAAGAAAAAGGTTATATTTTTTAAGGGGTGTTTAGGAAAAAATATCATAAAAGTTTAAAACACCCCCTTTACGTGAAGGGGGTGTTTTAAGAAAATGATATTAAAATTGGGTTTATACCCCTCTTATTAGAACCTCTCACTTCTTTTATGAATTTCATTATCCAGTATATTTGCACTGTGAGACGAATCCTGTACAGAACCCTATCTTATTTGGCATTTTGGACCCTTCTTTTTCAAGTGGCCAGGGCTATTTTCTTAGTATACCATTCTGCCAAGACAGATACGCTCTCCTTTTTAGAAACTCTTAAGGTCTTTGGTTATGGGTTTAGGATGGACATCTCCTTTGCGGCTTACCTCAGCGTCCTGCCGTTTCTGCTTTTCTTGATGGAGGTGGCTTTCAGGAAAGCTATTTTGCTGAAAGTCATCAGAATCTACACCTATGTCTTAATACCCCTGGTGCTTCTTCTTACTACCATGGACCTTGAGTTGTATGCGGCCTGGGGTTTTAGGTTAGACACGACTCCCCTGCAATATTTGAACACGCCCGCCGAGATGATTGCCTCTGCCGGGGCAGCCCCTGTAGGCCTGTTGACCATCCAATACCTGATTTTTGCGGCGCTTGCTATTTGGGCCTTCAGAAGACTTAGCCATACCTGGGAAAGTAGCCCACACCATAGACAAAAGTTACTGCTTGAGCTGGGTGTAAGCTTGTTTTTGGTGGCACTGTTGATTTTGCCCATCAGGGGCGGCTGGCAACAGATTCCGTTGAACCAAAGCGACGTCTACTTCTCGCAGAACATGTTTGCCAACCATGCCGGTGTCAACGTGCCCTGGAACGTCATGCAGTCCCTGCTACGCAAAAGTTACAATACCAAGAACCCGTATGAGTACCTGGAAACAAAACAGGCTGAAGCGCTGGTGCAGGAAATCTATACCCCTAAAAGCGATTCCGTCCCTTCGCTCTTAAACGTGAAAAGACCCAACGTTCTCTTTATTATATTGGAGAGCTATACTGCTAAATTAATAGGCGCCTATGGCGGACCCTCGGAGGTGACTCCTAACCTGAATGCCTTGGCCAAGGAAGGAATTCTTTTTTCTAACATCTATGCCTCCGGCGATAGAAGTGAAAAAGGAATGGTGGCCTTGCTGAGTGGTTACCCCGTGCAGACGACCACTTCCATCATCAAAACCCCCAAGAAAACGGAGCGTCTGCCGCAGTTGGCGGCTGACCTAAAGAAGGAAGGCTACTTTACCAGTTATTATTATGGCGGCGAGTTGGCCTTCGCTAACATTAAATCCTTCTTGATTAATGGTGGCTATGACAAGCTGGTTGACAAAAGCGATTTCCCGAGCGAATCTTACAACTCAAAATGGGGCGCACATGACCATATCTTATTAGACCGGGTACAACAGGACTTAAAAACCATGAAGTCCCCGTTTTTAATGACAGTCTTCACCTTGAGCAGTCACGAGCCGTATGAAGTGCCCATGCCCGCCAAGTTTAAAGGCCAAGACGAGGAAACCCAGTTTAAAAATGCCTTCCATTACACAGACTGGGCGCTGGGCAGATTCTTTGAAGAGGCTAAAAAACAAGACTGGTGGCGAAATACCGTGGTAGTATTGGTGGCAGACCACGGCCACCTATTCCCGGGCCGGGATGCCAATGACGCGCCTAGCAAGTTCAAAATCCCGTTGATGATGGTAGGAGGCGCGTTGGCGGTAAAGGACACGGTCATTTCCTCCATCGGGTCGCAGACAGACATCGTTCCCACACTTTTACAACAAATGGGACTGCCCACGCACCATTACGCCTGGAGCAAGAATTTACTGGATGCCAAAACAACGCCCTTTGCGTTTTATGTGTTCAATGACGGGTTCGGGATGGTGACGCCAGACGGAGCCCTTACCTTTGACAACGTCTCTAAAAAGCCCATCCAGCGGGACAGCACCGTCACAGACAAGCAGGTAGAACAAGGCAAGGCCTACATGCAAACCAGCTTTGACGACTTCCTGAAAAAGTAAGCTGGGGAACCTTTCCTCCGTTTTTGGCCTGTTTCTATGAAAAGAGGCTAAAAACGGACATTGGGCATTTGCCCTGAATCTGCGTATCTTTGCCCCCTGATTATGAAAAAGGTAGCGTTTTATACACTGGGCTGTAAACTGAATTTTTCTGAGACCTCTACCCTGTCCAGAATCTTTCAGGAGCGCGGTTTTGAGAAGGTGGAGTTCACGGACACCCCAGATATATATGTCATTAACACCTGCTCTGTCACAGACAACGCAGACAAGAAATGCCGCAAGGTGGTTAAGGAAGCTCTCAAGCATTCGCCTAACGCCTTTGTCACCATTGTGGGTTGCTACGCCCAGCTTAAGCCTACCGAGATTTCTGAAATACCCGGCGTAGATGCCGTCTTAGGCGCCGCCGAAAAATTTCAGCTAGTGGACATTCTAGAAGGGTTTGTGAAAACGGGCAAGCCCCAAGTGCACGCCAGCCCGGTTTCTGAGGCCAATACCTTTGTGAACGCCTACTCGTTTGGGGATCGTACCCGTACGTTTTTGAAGGTGCAAGATGGTTGTGACTATTCCTGCACCTTTTGCACCATTCCGCAGGCCCGCGGCAAAAGTCGTAGCAACACCATTGAGAAGGTAGTGCAGGAGGCCAAGGAGATTGGAGATTCTGGCGTAAAGGAAATTGTCTTGACAGGCGTAAACACCGGCGACTTCGGGTTGCAGGAAGGCGTGCGCGTAGAGAACTTCTTCCAACTGGTGCAGGCTTTAGACCAGGTGGAGAACGTGAACCGCTTCCGGATCTCTTCCATTGAACCCAACCTTCTGAGCGAAGAGATCATCAACTTTGTAGCCAACTCCAACCGGTTTATGCCGCACTTTCACGTGCCATTGCAATCTGGGAGCAACAAGATTTTGAAACTGATGCGCCGCCGCTATTTGCGCGAGTTGTATGCCCAGCGCGTGGAATGGATCAAGACCGCCATGCCGCATGCCTGCATTGGCGTAGATGTGATTGTAGGCTTCCCGGGCGAAACTGAAGAGGATTTCCTGGAGACCTATAATTTCTTAAATGACCTTAACATCAGCTATCTGCACGTATTCCCCTATTCTGAACGTGCCAACACCTCTGCTATTGAGTTGCCAGGGGTAGTGCCTCAGAAGATTAGAAACCAACGCGCCGATATGCTGCGAATTCTTTCTGAGAAGAAAAAGCGCGCCTTCTATGAAAGTCAGATTGGCTATGAGGGCAAAGTTTTGTTTGAGGCAGACATCACCGATGGTTTCATGGAAGGCTTCACGGAGAACTATGTGCGCGTAGTAGCCAAGTACGACCCAGTGCTGGTGAATGAGGAGAAGCACGTGCGGCTCACCAACATCACCCCAGCCGGACTCATGGAAGCCGAGGAGACTTTTGCCGAGTTGTTAGCTCATTAAATTTAACTTAATACTAGAAAAGCCCCAGCCTTTCCTTAACAAGAGGAGCTGGGGCTTTTTTTATGCTTTAAAATAAAATGTAAAGTTTGCTTGACAATTGTAAAATATACTTTACATTTGTCAAGCAAACTTTACATCATATGAAAACACGTTATCTTTTCCCGCATCGGTTTAAGAAACTGGGCTGGATACTTCTAATCCCTTCCCTAGTCCTGGGCCTTCTCCTAACAAGCGAGATGATTTCTGCACCCTCTTGGCTTGACATGGATGTTTTTGCTTTATATGACCCTAAAATGCTAGGTGATGAAGAGGGAACGAAAGAAGTCTTTAAAATGAGAGAAACTAACCTGGCAGATGAAATCATTGCTTGTCTCCTGATAGTAAGCACCATCTTGGTAGCCTGTTCTGAGGTAAAAGAAGAAGATGAGTATATCGGCAAACTTCGGTTGGAGTCCCTGCTTTGGGCCACGTATGTAAACGCTGGCTTTCTAATCTTCTGCTTGTTCTTTATTTACGGCATTGGCTTTTACCAAGTCATGGTGTACAACTTGTTCACGCTCATGCTGCTGTTCTTGGTAAGGTTCCACCTGGTCTTGTATAAGGCGTCAAAACTATCCGCGTATGAAGAATAACGTGCGCAATGAACGGGTGGCCCTAAAACTAACCCAGGAGGATCTGGCCAAAAAGATTGGCGTTAGCCGGCAGACCATTAATGCCATGGAAAGCAATAAGTACATCCCGTCTACGGTGCTGGCCTTAAAAGTAGCGCAGGTATTAGGTAAGAAGGTAGAGGAGTTGTTCAGTTTAGATGAAACTGATTAGGTTGTAATAGCCATAACAAAGCTCAAACCCTATTATGGTTTGGGCTTTGTTAGGACTATCGTTTTTGGCCTCTTTTAGCCAAATCAAGCCAAAAACGGATTCCTTTTATGGTATTGCAGTTTCTACTACCTGCTGTCTGGAAAAGCGCTGGGCAAGGATGCTGGCTATGATTAACTGGAGCGCATGGTATAGCATAAGCGGTAGTAAGATGATGCCCAAGGAAGCCACCCCCGGAAAAATCACTTTAGACATGACCGTGCCATGCACCAATGATTTCTTAGAACCGCAGAAAACGGCCGTAATGGTATTCTCACGGGTAAAGCCCAACAGTTTGCTCAGCCCTTGCAACAAGGCAAACACCACAAAGAACAACGCCACCATAGACAGGCCCAGCAAACCCAGATGCCATGTGCTCAATGTGTCAAACAGATTCTGCGCGAAGGAGTCGCAAAAGGACGCATACACGATGAGCAGGATGATACTCTGGTCAAATAATTTAAGCCGGGCTTTGTGTTTTTCGGCCCATTGGCCAAACCTATGGTGAAGCAGAATCCCCAGCGTTACGGGTAAGACTACTTGTAACAGGAGCTTAAAAAAGATTTGGGTCAAATCCATGTCGCCGGCCGCACTGGTGCTCAGGAACAGGCTCATCCAGAAGGGTGTCATGAATACGCCAATCAAGCTAGAGATGCTGGCGTTGAAGATGGCGCTGGGAATATTTCCGCCGGCAATAGACACCATCACCACTGAGGAGGACACCGTAGACGGTAAGGCCGCTACATAGAAAATTCCCACCCAAAGCATTGGATTGTCAAAGGAGGGCAACAGCAGATAGGCCCCATATACTACCAACGGGAAAAGCAAAAACGTGCCTGCCTGCACGACAACATGCAAGCGCCAATCCTTCAGGCCGGCTTTCAGTTTGGTGGGACTCAACCGCAAGCCATAGAAAAAGAAAATAAGAGAAACGCCATACGTGGTGACCTGGCTAATAGGCAGAGGTCCATCTTCAGCGCCCAAGGCGGGATATAAGTAAGCCAAAAAAATGGCCGTTAAAATGCCTATCAGGAAGCCGTCAAGTCCTATTCTTTTTAAGAAACTGGTCTTGGGCGGTATAGGTGAAACAGGGGCAGGTTGATGCATACGCAAGTGTAAGAAAGGAAAATTCTCCTACGGCAAAGATGCAGAAACGTCTCTCCTGTTTCAATACTGCGCTCTTCTTTCAGGTTGTTTACCTAAAATTCTACCATGCGCAATTCCACCAGGAGCAATAACCGTTTTTAGCCTTATTTTCAGAAAACAGCCCAAAATCGGCAGGTAGCCTCTATCCTTTTCCGCTCAGTCTGTACTACGTCATCTTCCGTTCGTAACCGGTCAATGGTTGTTCAATTCTGAACAGCTAGTGAGATGCAGAAATTTTTAACATACTGTAAAACAAGGGTTTATAGTCTTAATATCTTTTTGGCAATACGTTTGTAAAGGCATGGACTAATGGCTGACTATGCCCAAACCATTAATAGGGCTAGCTAAAAAAAGTTTAAACCAACAGGCAACCAACCGGCACCTCGGGTCATCTATGGTATATCTGCGGCTAGCTACTAGGTGTATTCACGCTTTTCTTACTAAACTTCTATGAAAAACATTTTCTCCGTACTTTTTTCTTTTCTCTTTATCTGCCTACCCTTGCTTGGGGCGGGTCAGTCAAACGGCTTTTTAACGGGTACCATCAAAGATGAGAAAGGCGAGCCTCTTAGTTACGGGGCCGTCGCTCTGGTCAATAATGCTTCTGCGGCAGTCGTGAATGGTGCAGGTGTAGAGGTTGACGGTACTTTTAAGATGCCTGCTCCTGCCCCGGGTACTTACCACTTAAAGATCAGTGTAATGGGTTTTGCCACCCTAGAAACGCCTTCTTTCACGGTGACTAGCGGTTCTTTTAGCAAGGATTTTGGCACGTTGGTGGTTAAGGCAGATGCCAAGCAGTTGAATGAGGTTACCATTGAGGCCATGCGCCCCACCATTACCAACCACCCAGATAAAATGGTGGTGAGTGTTGAAGGAACGGCCATGGCCGCCGGAAGCACGGCGCTGGAGGTGCTGGCCAAGTCGCCGGGGGTTTGGATAGACCAGGAAGGCAACATTCAGTTAAATGGCAAAGCCGGGGTGAAGGTGATGTTAGACGGCAAATTAACCTACCTGTCTGGCAAACAACTGCAAACCATGTTGCAAAGCATGCCCGCCGACAACGTGAAGGATTTAGAGATCATCAGCAACCCTTCCTCCAGGTTTGACGCCGAAGGCAACTCGGGCATCATTAACATCAACTTAAAGAGAAACACCCAGACAGGCCTAAACGGGAGCATTTACACGGGCTACCAGTACAACAGCCTGCACGGCTACCAGGTAGGCGGAAACGTGAATTACAAAGAAAAGAACTGGAGCTCTTTTGCCAGCCTTGATTTTGCACGCCGGGTAAACCTAAGGACCAACACCATGTACCGGGAGTTTAGAGACGCTGAGCGGGCTACAATCTTTGACCAGGTGGGTGAAGAGGAAGGCATCCGGGACATTCCTTCTGTTCGGCTTGGGGCAGACGTGGACCTCTCACCTAAGCACAGCGTGGGTTTTGCCTATAACTGGACCAGCCTCACCTTTGACAACTTCTATAACACCAATACCTTTTTACTACAGCAGAACCAAGCCAACAGCCAGTACATAGAAGCACGCAACACCATAGACGGTCGGTATTACAACGGGACGCTTAACGGGCATTACCTTTACAAAGTTGATACCTTGGGCAGCACCCTGTCCGCAGACATTGACCACGTGACCATACTGGACCAAGACAACTCAAGGTTCTTTAACACCTACTCCCGGCTGGCGAGTGCGCAATCTTTCCAGCAAGAAAGCCTGGGCAGTGACAACCCCACCAGATACTCCATCTACGCGGCCAAGGCAGACTATACTAAGAAATTCTTAAACAAGAGCAAGCTGGAGGCCGGGGTAAAAGCCAGTTATGTAGAGTCTGATAACCAGCTCAAGTTTTATGCCCAACACGGTAACTGGAAAGCCAATGATGCGCAACGCAGTAACCACTTCATATACCAGGAAAACATTTTTGCCGGCTACCTGAATTACACCATGAATTTGGGTACCCATTGGAGCGTGCAGGCCGGGTTACGGGCTGAACAAACATTGTCAGAAGGACATTCTGTGACCTTGAATGAAACCACTCCAAAGGAGTATCTGGACTTCTTCCCGAGCGTGTTCTTGCAGCAGAAGGTCAATGACAACTACCAGATCACGTATAACTACAGTCGCCGCATTCAGCGACCTAATTATGACAGGCTCAATCCGTTTGTCTTCTACCTGGATCCTTTGACGTGGGCTCAGGGAAACCCTTACCTGCGGCCTCAGTACTCCAATTCGGTGCAGGTGTCCCAGACCTGGAAAAATACCTACATCCTAACATTGGGGTATTCAAAAACCACAGATTTTATAGCCGAGATTCCCATTCAACGCAATGAAACCAACACCACGGTGTTTGGACCAAGAAATGTGGATGATCATGACTCCTACTTCGGGACGGTGGTGGCCCCTGTGAAGGTGTCCAGCAAATGGGACATGAGCAACAACCTTACGGCAGGATACCAGGCCTTTTCAATTGTGATAGAGCAAGCAAGGCAGGAAAACAAGCAGTTTTACTACATGGTCAATTCCAACCACAACATTCAATTACCGGAAAAAATCAGAATGGAGCTGAATGCTGGTTACCAAGGCCCCAATGCGTACGGTCTCTATAAAATAGATCCCACCTGGTGGGTAGACGCCGCGGTCAAACGCTCTTTCTGGCAAGACAAGTTAGAAGCTTCCCTGGCAGTGACAGACATTTTCAGGTCCAGAAGGGTGATTGGTGCCGCTAACATTGGCGAGAACATAAATGGCTTTGACCAATACTTCGGGGCCCAGACCTTAAAGCTGAACCTAAGATACCGCTTTAACAAAGGCGAGAAGTTTGAAATGAAAAAACGCAACTCTAACCTGGATGAACTAAACAGAGCGGGCGGCTGATGACCTCCTCCCCACCATTGCTTATTAAGATGTTGGGCCTTGGTGGGGAGGAATGATTTAGAGCAACCCAGGTATACGTCATGGTACTTTGAAGGTATACCCTGGTTGTTAACTCCTATATTTCATTAAGTTATGATTCTGACTAAAAAAATGCGGTTGTAAAACCGTCCTTATAGGTGATAAACGCAGGTGCAAAAAAAATATTTCTGTTAAAAATGAAACAGTACCTTGCGTTACATAGTACCTTATAATATCTTTGTCCTATCAATATTACCAAAACACTTACTGCGCCTTCTATGAAAAAGAAATCCACCTCCAAAAAGTTAGCCACAGAAAGAGTGTATGAAGTTCTTTCTGCCACCAAGACCATCTTACTTTCCTCTCTCCTGCTAGCTTCTTCTGCGGCCTTGTGCTGGGGTTCAATCAAAGCAGTGGAACTGGTATGCCCGTAGGCTTTTTTTTTGCCTGTGTACCTTGTATTGCATAGTACTTTAAGTAATCTATATCCTTATTTCCTTAAAACATGAAAAAGCTAGTACTCCTCTTCTTTTCCCTGACTTTCCTGATGGCCGCCGGCCATCCCAGCAATGCCCAAACCGCCGGTTTTCTGACGGGCCATGTGGTAGACCACAAAGGCGAAGCCATGAGCTATGGTACCATTACTGTCCTAAAAGCTAGTGACGCCTCTTTGGTAACCGGCGCGGCGGTAGAAGTAACCGGTGATTTTAAAATGAAATGCCCCGCTCCTGGTACATATTTTTTACGGGTAAGCGCCATGGGGTACGCTACTACTGACTTGCCTGCGTTTGAGGTGACCAACTCAAGTTTTGGAAAGGACTTCGGGAAAATCACCTTACAGCAAGATGCCAAAGCCTTGAAGGAAGTGGTAGTGCAGAGCCTAAGACCCACAGTAGACGTGCAGGCCGACAAGATGGTGGTGAGCGTGGAGAACACGGCCATGGCTGTCGGCAATACGGCCTATGATGTCTTGTCCAAAAGCCCGGGCGTATGGATAGACCAGGACGGCAACATTCAGTTGAACGGCAAGGCCGGGGTTCAAGTGATGATAGACGGTAAGCTCACCTTTTTAAATGGCAAGCAGTTGCAGACCATGCTACAGGGTATGCCCGCAGAAAACTTGAAGAACCTGGAAATCATTGCCAACCCGTCGGCTAAGTTTGACGCAGAAGGCACTTCTGGCATCATTAATTTGAACTTGAAGAAGAACACCATGACCGGCCTGAATGGAAGCGTCTATGGCGGTTACCAATACAATACCAAGCACGGGTATAACGGTGGCGGAAACGTGAATTTAAAGCAGGACAAATGGAGTTCTTTCATTACCGCCGATGTGGCAGAGCGCCCCAGAAAAAGAACCTTTACCATGGATCGGGTCTTTAAACAACCAGAAGGTGAAGACACTCGCCTGTTCATGCAAGGAGGCGAAGACGGCGGTCAGTTTTCTAAATCGCTCAGAGCAGGATCAGATTATGATGTCACCAAAAATCATAGCATTGGAGGCACCTTGAACCTGGCTCTTAACAACACCAACACGGGCGTAAACACTAATACTTCCTTCGGGCCCAACTACAGCACTACCCTCACCCATGATGACAGCAAGTTCCACAACCTAAGTGGCAACCTGCATTACCTGGGCAAATTAGACTCAATGGGGACCACTTTGTCAGGAGATATTGACGTGGTGCGCATTTCAGACAAAAGCTTCGGGGATTTCCTGAACAAGAAATTTACCACCGGCAATACCACACCCACTGACCAGGAACTACTAGAGAACACTAACCCTACTTCTTATCAAATTTATGCCGCCAAAGTTGACTTTACCCATCCTCTGGCTTCTATAAAAGGCAAACTGGAGTTGGGTGCCAAAGCCAGCTACGTACAGTCAGATAATAAAATTGATTTCTATCAGGTAGAAGACGGTACGCGCACCCTGGACCTTGGCCGCACAGACCATTTCATCTATGATGAGAACATTTACGCCGGCTACGTAAACTTTAGCAGAAGCCTGGGTAGCAAATGGACCATGCAAACCGGTTTACGCGCCGAGTACACCGACTCTAAAGGACACTCCTTGCCTTATGCTAAGGTGACTCCTAGAACCTATCTGGATTTCTTCCCGAGCGTGTTCTTACAGCAGCGTGTCTCTGAGAATTACCAGATTAGCTACAACTACAGCCGTCGCATAAACCGTCCAAGATATGAACACCTAAATCCATTTGTGTTCTTTATTGATGACAACACCTATGCCAAAGGAAATCCGCAGTTAAAGCCCCAGTACACGCATTCCATCCAAGTGACGCAGACGTTTAAGAAAAGCTATAACCTAGTGATGGGATATGCGCATACCAAAGATGCCATCACAGAGGTGCCAGAGCCGTTCCCCGCCGAGAACAAGCTTATCTTTATGCAGCGCAACGTGCAAAGCAAGACTATGAACGCCACCTTGGTTATGCCGCTTACCGTTAACCAGAAATGGACCATTAATAACAATGCTACGCTTGCCTACCAGGAGTTTACCACGTTCATCAAAGAAGAGAACATTCAAAACAGCCGCCTGATGTTCATGGCGCAGAGTAACTCTAACATCTTGCTGCCGCAGAACTTTAAACTAGAGGTGACTGGCGGTTACCAGGGGGCGGGCGTGTTTAACGTGTACAGAACCAATCCATCCTGGTTTGTAGACTTGGGCCTAAAGCGCTCTTTCCTGAAAGACCAGCTGGACGTGACCTTGAACGTAACCGACCTCTTTAAAACACGCAGAATGCAAGGTTATTCAGATGTGCAGGGCAACACCAACACCATAGACATGTACCACTATAACCAAAGCGTGCGCCTGAACCTGCGCTACCGCTTTAACAAAGGTGAGAAGTTTGAGATGAAGCGCAGAAACACCAACCTGGACGAGCTAAACCGCGCCGGAGGTAATTAATTTTCTTCTTTTTAAACGCATCGTCCGTTTTTTGCCTATTTTCACGACAAAAGCATAAAAACGGAATCAAGAAAACCACAGATCCAGGTGTCTCCGTTATCATATTGAGGCATTTGATCTGTGGTTTTCAGTTTACACCACCACCTTTATTAACCTTTACAAGTGAACATTACTAAAAACCTTTTGACTGTTGCCGCCGCCGCTTTGTTGTTGGCCTCTTGCAAGAATGACTCTGCACCTGCAACCACTTCTGCCACCACTGCCACTACTACCACGGTAGACAAAACAGAAACCGGCGAAGAAACCGCTACTCCTACCGTAAAAGGCCCAGAGGTAGTCTATATCAACGCAGATTCACTGCTTAAGAACTACCAGCATTTTAAAGACGCCCAGGCGCGTTTAAAGACCAAGTCGCAACGCTTAGAGCAGGAGTTGCGTGGCAAGGCATCATCTTTCCAGAAAGAAGTGGGCCAGTACCAACAAGCCGGTCAGGGCATGACCAATGAGCAGCGCGCCGCCACAGAGCAACGCCTGGCCCAGAAAGAACAGCAGCTGCAAGCCCAGAACCAGAACGCCAGCAACCAACTGGCCAAGGAAGAAAACGAAGAAATGAAGAAGATCTACGACAAAGTAGAAGCCTATCTTAAAAAGCTAAGCGCCGAGAAAGGCTACAAAATGGTTCTTTCTTATACGCGGGGCAACAGTGCCATCTTGTACGGTGATGAGTCTCTAGACATTACCCAGGCCGTCTTGAAAGGCTTGAACGAAGAATACAAAGCCCCTGCTAAGAAATAAACTTATATGGTGCATAAAAAAAGCCTCACCCTAATCGGTGAGGCTTTTTTTATGCGGTTTAGTAATGATGTTTTATAGCTATTGGCATTGGCTAAAGTGTATTCTGGATAATTCTACAGATCATTTAAAAAGGTGTTTTTGGCTTATTTTCCTGAAAATAGGCTAAAAACGACGGCTAATTTATGAGTATCTTTTCAAGCGCTGGGCACGGCCAATAAACACATAGAGTATCCAGCCCAGAAAGGGTAAGAAGAAAACCAGCAACAGCCAGATGATTTTCTCTACATCGGTTTTAAAGTCACTCTTCAAGATATCAATCAGCGCCCATACCCATAATAGAAAGGGCACGATGGAAATTATCACAAGGGTCACAATACTTAAACCTACCAGCTCTCCAATGAATAGTAACATAGTGAATTAAAGGTAAAATGAAAGGTAAGATCAGTACACGCTGCTTAGGCGTAATGCTAAAGCCTACTCGTAGCGCAGAGATTCTATGGGATCAAGTTTTGAGGCCTTGTACGCAGGGTAATAGCCAGACACTAAGCCTACAGAGACGCAAATGGCCATGCCCACCATCATCCATAGCCACGGCACAAAGAACTCGCCTTGGCCAATGAGCATGGAAATACCGTTGCCCATCAACACGCCCAGGATGATTCCCGCCACGCCGCCTAAGAGGCAGATGACAATGGCCTCAATCAAGAACTGCGCTCTAATCTGCTTGATGGTAGCGCCCAAGGCTTTCCTAACCCCAATCTCGCGGGTACGCTCCGTTACGCTCACCATCATAATGTTCATGAGGCCAATGGAAGCCCCTAGCAAGGTAATAAAGCCTATCAAGAAGCCCCCCGTGCGTAAATAGCCTGTAATCTTATCCAAGGTCTGGGCGGCAGAGTCGCTGCGGCTAATCTCAAAAGAGTCGGCCTGCCCCAATTTGTCCTGACGTACTTTGCGCATGATGCCAGTGGCTTCTTCCATGGCGTAGGCCAGGCTGGTGCTCCCCAGAATGGCAGATTTAATGTTAAAGGTTAAGGCGCTCTGCGTTGGAATCTGGGTGGCTGCCTCTAGCGGAATGATGATGAGACGGTTGCTGCCGCCACCGCCCATGCCACTGCCTTCGCTCTTGATCTGGCCCACCACTTTAAAGCGTCTTCCCAGGGTGAGCAGGCTTTTGCCTTCGGGGTTCTGCTTGGGGAAGAGTTTCTCAGCCACCTCTTTGCCAATGATAGCCACAGGCGCGCCGCCTTCTAGTTCAATGGAAGAAAAAGGCCTTCCGCGCTCCAAATCATAGTTTTCATTGACCATGAAGTTCTCATCTCCGCCCACAATGGTGATGTTGGGATTGGTCTTGATGTTACCGGCTTTTACGGCAGCGTTCCAGGTAACGTAAGTAGAAAGGCTCACCCGGGCTTTCTCTGCCATGAGGCCTTTGTACTGTTTGGCCTGAAACTCGGTGATGGGAGGATACGGTTTGCTTTGACGGCCTCCCTGCCTGTTGTTGTCCTCTTTTTTCTCAATGTCAAAAGAATTGGCGCCCAGGTTGGCAAAGGTGTTGCTCACAGAATACTTGATGCCCTCAATAGCCGTTAGAATACCTACCAAAGACATGATACCAATGGAGACAATCAACGCGGTTAACACTGTCCTGAGCATGTTGCCCTGAATGGACTTGAAACCCTCTTTTGCGTTTTCTAACAGATTCATAGTTTGGTGAGGTTGTTGCTCTTTGGTTATTAGTCGTATAACCTGTTACTTTCTTACTGTTATAAAAGTACTAGTTTTCCTGTTTACAGCCTGTTTTTCTTAAATTTGTTTGAAACTTATTCTTGATCAAGATGTTGCGCCGCATACTATTACTTTTTTTGGGATGGTGCTTGACGGCTCAGGCTGGGTGGGCGTCCTACCTGCTCCTGCCCATGGACAACACGCAGAAGAATCACTTAAAAGCCTATGGCATTGCCTATTGGGCCTTGCAACGTCAGGTAGAGGTTGATTGGCTGCTCAATTACAAAGGCGGCGCTTTTGCGTTTAAACAGGCCCAGCAGCTAGAGAATGAATTGGTGGTGCGGGGCATCAGCTACCAGACCATATCTGATGCGCAGTATGGCCAGATTCTAACTGAGATTGCTGCCCAAGAGTCCAACATGGACGTCATGAAGCTAGAGAAGGCCCCCAAGATTGCGGTCTACTCCCCCAAGTCCAAACAACCTTGGGATGATGCCGTGACCCTGGTGCTTACCTATGCTGAAATACCGTATGACATTGTCTTTGACCCCGAGGTGTTGGAAGGCAAACTACCCACGTATGATTGGCTGCACCTGCACCATGAGGACTTTACCGGCCAGCAGGGAAAATTCTATGCTGCCTTTAGGAACGCGCCCTGGTACCAGGACCAGAAACGCGAAGCCGAAGCCATTGCCAAGCGCTTCGGGTTTAAGAAAGTGCCGGAGTTAAAAGGTGCCGTGGTACAGAAAATAAGGGACTTTACGGCGGGCGGCGGCTTCATGTTTGCCATGTGCTCGGCTACGGACACCTATGACATTTCTTTGGCGGCCTTTGGGGTGGACATCACAGAATCCATGTTTGACGGTGATCCCTCAGACCCTCAAGCCCAAAGTAAGCTCAACTTTGACAACACCTTTGCTTTCAAAGACTTTACCTTAATCAGGGACCCGTTCCAACCTGAGTTCTCCAACATTGACAACGGCCAGTTGGAACGCCAGCTGCGCGAGGACAACGACTACTTTCAGCTGTTCACCTACTCGGCTAAATGGGATCCTATTCCAACCATGCTCACCCAGAACCACGCCAAGACTATTAAAGGATTTATGGGCCTGACTACAGGTTTCAAGAAGCGCTTGATTAAGTCTGATGTAGTGGTGATGGGTGAAACCAAATCAATTGACGAGGCCCGCTATATTCACGGCACGTTTGGCAAAGGCACCTGGACCTTCTATGGCGGCCATGACCCCGAAGACTACCAGCATTTAGTTGAGGAAGAGCCTACGGACTTGTCTTTACACCCTAACTCTCCAGGCTATAGATTAATTCTCAACAACATCCTCTTCCCGGCGGCCAAAAAGAAGAAGCAGAAAACGTGATTCTCTATTGCTGATTGTCAATTGCATATTGCTACAAACTCAAAAAAGCGTTTTTAGCCTGTTTTCCGGAAAACAGGCTAAAAACGCTTTTTTGAGTTTGCACTCCTTTAATATTCTTAACAATCAACAATTGACAATCAGCAATAGAGTGTTAGTGCATCCTGTCAGGTCGATATTTCAGTTTGGAGATGATGTCAGATTCTATTTGGAGCAGTTCCTGGAAGCGGGCGTCTACTACTTCTTTGGGCATGTATTCCTTGGCTAGTTTCACGAAGCTTACGTAATGGGCTGCTTCAGAAACCATCAGTTCATAGTAGAACTTTTGTAGGCCCTCATCCTGGATATTCTTCCAAAGCAGTTTAAAGCGCTCACAGGATCTGGCTTCCACCAGGGCATTTACCAGGAGATGGTCCATCAGTTGACGCTCACGCTTGTCCCCTTTTCTAATGTGCTTGCTTAGCTCGGCTACATATTCATCGTTTCGGTTTCTGCCTAAGGTATAACCGCGTTTCTTGAGTTCTTCCAACACGCGCTCAAAGTGGCTCCATTCTTCGGCTACCAGGGCCGTCAGTTCCTCTACCAACTTGGTCTTGTCTGGATATTTGACAATCAATGAAATGGCAGAACTGGCCGCCTTCTGCTCACAGTAAGCATGGTCCACCAAGATTTCCTCAATGTTCATCTCGGCAATGTTTACCCAGCGTGGGTCTGTAGGAAGCTGAAGCTTTAAAATACTCTTGGCCACTTTATTAATGTGAAAATTTTAAAATGTGCTGATGTGAAAATTTAGATATTTAAAGAGGTGAAGATTTGAGAGTATCTATGCATAAATCGTTTTTGGCCTATTTTCTGGGAAATAAGCCAAAAACAAAAGATAAAACCATTTTCACATCTTCAAATTTCCACATCACAAAAATTAGTCATAGAAATTCCAGCGCAACCCAAAGACGAAACTGAATGGATTAGCCGTGTAAATGGGGGTGGTGAAATAGCCTTGCTCCCAGGCAGAGGTCACCGTGTTGAGGTGGCTGAGCTTCAGGAACAGGTTGACGGTTTTAATGTCTGCGTTTAAAAACAAATCCAATACAGGATATTGCGTTACCTTAAAATCATTCTGCAAATAAAACTGTTGCGTGACGGGCATGTAGGCATCTGCGTAATAACCAGAATGCCAGTTAGATTCTACACCTGCCTGCACGGTGATGGCATTCTTGAACATGGGGCCTTGGGCATACAATTTGCCGTTCCAATACCATTCTGGCATTCTTATGACCTTAGGGCCATTGATGCTGTTATAATGAACCGTATTGTCTAAGACCAAAAACTTCCAATGCACTCTATGCTGCAGGCTAGCCTGCACCAAGAAATTGGTTCTGTTGGTCTGGGCTGGCTCTGCCTGACGCCCGCTTAAAGAGTCCTGAAAGTACACATGGTTGTTTAAGATGGTGTACTGTGCCTGTGCCCGCAGGTAATTATTGAAAGCCGAAACTTCAATCTGCGCCTTGGTCTGGTCTGCGGTGGTGTTCTCAAAGCTATTGAACCAGTCAAAGTGATTGCTATAGTGTACGCGCTGCAACAAGGTAGGAGAATAAGAGGTACGGGTCTGGCTGAGGGTCAGCCATTTAAAGCGGGCCTGTGCCGTGAGCTTGTAATCGTTTCCGCCAATTTGCAGTTCACCGTCTGTGGTTACATAGATGTCATTCTTTAGCTTGAACTGAGCCTCGCCGCCTACAAAATTTTCAGCTATGTTTTGCGTTTGACCTACCTCTTGGTACGTGCGCGGTGAGGCGGCCAGCAAATTTCTGGAGGTAACCTGATACTGTCCGTCTCTTCTTTTAAGGTAGGCGCGGTACACAAAGTATTTGGTGGTGCCCATGACGCCAAACGTGTTTTCTACCTGCCTGTAAAGCGTTTGGTCCAGCGTCTCATTGGGGTCTAGTATAACTCTGGGATAAAATACCAGGTCACCGGCTTTTTCCTTAGTATTATAAGGGATTGCTTCGTCTGCATACCTGGTTTCTTGAGAGAGTCCGTCCAAGGTATGATACAACTGCAATCCCGACCCCAGTAGTTTGTACCATTGGGTGGCATGCAACGTGTGGCGGTTTTCCTTTGATGTTGCATTAGTTAACCAGACAGGCTCGCTTTTATAGTCAAACAGGCTGTCTTTAGGCTCATTGGTCACTGGTCTAATGCCGCCAGACTCAATTTGCTCATGCGTGGTCATGGCGTAATTAGCCATGATGCGGTAGCGGTCGTTTGGGCTATAGTAGTGGGTAAAAGCCTGCAGGCCGTAATGGTCCACCAGGTCATAATCCCTGGGATTGCCTATCTGACGCTTAGTGCCTATTCGCTCTAAACCCAATCCTACATTCCACCGGGCGTTTACATTACGCGTGTGTTTGGCCCTGAAGATCTGCTCCCCTAAAGACCCTTGATAATAATTTAAATACGTGAAGGGAGATTTGGTGTCATAGTATTCTACCTGTTCCGGATGAACGGCATAGATGTCAAAGGCGTTTCGGCCCGGACGGGTGCCCAAGGTTAGCGGCATGCGCCAGAATAAAGGCTGCGAAGCGGTACCTACGTTGCCCAAGTTCTGCTGCAAGCTGGAGTCATAATACCAGTGTCTGGAACTGTGCAGGTTGGTCAGGGAAGTGTCAATGGGCGTTGAGGCGTAATTGCCTTTAAAAATTTGTGCCTCATAGAGAACCCTGGTGGTCTTGGAGCCATAAATGGCCTTAGTAGAGTCGTCAATGATTTGAGCCTGTAAACTCAGGACAGAACTTCCCCATACCAGGGTGGCCGCAATAAATATTTTTCTAAAAGTCACGGTCAAAATTAAGAATTTATGTGGAACCCCTCACCTGTTAAAGCCTGCTGCATATACGCATCAAAAGAAGGTTCATGGGGCCAAAAGGCATTCACAATGGGCAAATAAAACAAGGGCATCTGGCCTAGGAGGTTTTTGACGGAAGGATGCTGCCATTTCACGGCGTCTTTCTGTGTCATCAAGATGGATACATTCTCCTTGTTAGGTTGCTGCGCCCAAAACTGGTAAATTTCTTTTATACGTTCTGGACTGTATTCTGCGTGGTCTGCCCCTTTAAAATGGTGTACAATTCCAAACCCTTGCCCTTGTAAATATTGGACCAGAGGCTGGGCGTTCACGATGCCCGTCACCAGAATCAGTTGCTTAGCCAGAGGAGAATCTTTGCCAAAGGCAATTGCCTGACCATACTGGATCTTGCTGTAAAATACGGGAACGCCTGCCCTAATGAACTCCTGAACCTTTGTGGTTATTGTTTGCTGCTGAAAGGTGGTCAGATTTTCTGGGCATTTAGTCACTACTATTGCATCTGCCCGTTTAGCGCCAGCCTTTGGTTCTCTCAATCTACCAGCTGGCAACAAGTAATCATTGGTAAACAAACGGCTGTAATCTGTGAGCAAAAGGTAAAAAGAGGCCTTAACGGCTCTATGCTGAAACGCATCATCTAATAGAATCAATTCTAAATCTGGAAATGCAGTTAATAGTCTTTGGATGCCTTCGGCGCGTTTTTCACAGACGGCCACTTTTACAAACGGCAGACTTTGCAGGTATTGAAACGGCTCATCGCCTAGGGTAAGCGCGGTGGCTTGGGCATCTCCAAGCACAAAGCCCTTGGTTTTTCGCTTGTACCCCCGGCTTAAGATGCCAATTTTCTTATTTTTGAAAAGCCGCGCCAGGTATTCCACCTGTGGAGTCTTGCCAGTGCCGCCCACCGTGAGGTTGCCCACGCAAATGACCGGTATGGGCGCTTGATATGACCTGGATAGATGGGCATCGTATAAATAATTGCGCACTACCACTACCAAGCCATACAGCCAGGAAAAAGGTATAAGGAGATATTGTAGAATGCGCGGCATTGAACCCATACAGGGCAAAAGTAACTGAAATTTACCTTTCTTTGCAGACAAAGGTCTCACCGCATTCTTATGACCCAGATCAAAGAAGTCATTCAAGTGCTGGAGCGCTATGCGCCTCCTGCCTATCAAGAGTCTTATGACAACGCCTCCCTCCAAATAGGCAACCCAGACATAGAAGTTACTGGTGTATTGGTGACGCTGGACTGCACCGAAGAGGTAGTGCAAGAAGCACTGGAAAGAAATTGCAATCTGATTGTGGCTCACCATCCGGTCATTTTCAAAGCCTTAAAAAGCCTTACAGGCAAGAACCCGGTAGAGCGCATACTGCTGAAAGCCCTGCAGCACAATATTGCCATCTATGCCTGCCATACCAACCTGGACCATGTGCACAATGGCGTCAATGCCAAGCTCTGCCAGAAACTGGGCATTATAAACCCTAGGATTTTGGCGCCTAAAACTCAACTGCTTACCAAGCTGGAAACCTACGTACCCCTAGAAGACACCCAGAAAGTGTTGGACGCGCTACACGCAGCGGGCGCCGGGCAAATTGGGGAGTATTCAGACTGCAGTTTCAGGATTACGGGGACTGGGCGTTTCACTCCGTCCGCCCAAGCCAATCCGCACATTGGCGAGCCTTGTAAAACCGAAGAAACTATTGAGAATAAAATAGAAGTTGTCTTCCCTAATTTTAAGCAGAACCAAATCATGCGGGCCTTGCTGCAAGCGCATCCATATGAAGAGGTCGCACACTACCTGGTAGCTTTGCAAAACGAGAACCAGGAAGTGGGTGCAGGCATGATAGGCGAACTAAAAGAAGCCATGACGCCAGAGGCCTTTGCCCAACATGTGAAAGAGTCACTGGAAATCACTACCTTTAAACATACTGCCTGGCCAAAAGAGCCCATCAAGCGTGTGGCAGTCTGCGGTGGAGCCGGTAGTTTTCTCATTAAAAATGCCAAACAAGCAGGTGCCCAGGTCTTCTTGACCGCCGACTTAAAGTACCACGAGTTTTTTGACGCGGGAACTCAAATGGCCCTAATAGATGTAGGTCATTATGAAAGCGAAGTTTATACGAAAGAGTTGTTCTATGATATATTAATAAAAACTTTTTCTAATTTTGCAGTCAATTTGTCCTATATCAATACAAATCCAGTCAGACACAGCTAATAATATACATGGAAAGTACTGTAGCAAGTAAGTTAGATGCACTCCTAAGACTTCAGAGCTTAGATTCTCAATTGGACGAAATTCTGCGTGTACGCGGTGACCTTCCTGAGGAAGTGAGAGACCTGGAGGATGAAATTGCCGGCTACCAGGTACGCGTAAGCAAGTTTGATGAAGAGATTGCTGACCTGGTTCAGAACATAGCCAACCGCAAGCAGGCTATCAAGGACGCAGAGAAACTCATTAAAAAGTATGAGGAGCAGCAGGAGAATGTGCGCAACAACCGCGAGTTTGACGCCATTACCAAAGAAGTAGAGCTTCAGAAACTGGAAATCCAGATTCAGGAGAAGAAAATAAGAGAGGCTAACTTCCAAATTGAGCAGAAGAACACTGACATTCAGGAGACCAAGTCTAAACTATCTGAGCGCCAGAAAGACCTTGACACCAAAAATGCAGAATTGCAGGTAATGGTACAAGAGAGCGAAGAAGACGAGCGTAAGTTGAACGCCGCCAAAGAAGAAGCCAAGCAGCACATTGAAGAGCGTCTTTTGATGGCCTACAACAGAATCAGAAAGAACGTGCGCAACGGTCTTGCAGTAGTGGCTGTGAAGCGTGATGCCTGTGGTGGTTGCTTTAACACGGTTCCTCCGCAACGTCAGTCAGACATTGCCTCTAAAAAGAAGATCATTGTTTGTGAACACTGCGGACGCGTGTTGGCAGACGTAGAACAAAAAGCAGTAGTAGCATAACACCTACCTTGCTTTAAAACAAAAAGAGGATGGCCTAGGTCATCCTCTTTTTGTTGCTATTAATTAGAACATTCTAGCTCATGCGCCAACTCAGCATCTCCTACCAAGACCTACCTGTTTCTGTTTTACAATGGAAACAGCAAGCCTTGGCGTGGGCGCATCAAGCACATGAGGTAATCGCTTATTATGAGCCTAACCAAATTCACTACCTGCACGGTGCCTTCCAGAACTTGCTGGGTGTTAGACGAAAGGCCCACGGTGCTTTTGAAGACGGGGTAGCACTGAGCTTGGGTGAACTACAAGCCTTGCTTGACCAAAAATCGCCTTTGCCCATTCTAGGTTACCTGACCTACGACCTCAAAAACCAAGTTGAAGACCTCCAAAGCCATAATCCTGATCATCTTGGTTTTCCGGAGCTGTATTTCTTTAAGCCGGATAGCTGGGTGGAATGGACAGAAAATGAGCTGCGTATTTCCTCCATCACAGAAGATCCAGCAGCTATTCTAGCATCCATTAACCAAACGCCGTTTTTGGCCTCTTTTCCAGAAAATAGCCTAAAAACGCAAGCGCGCGTTCAAAAGCAGGATTACTTGCAGACTGTAGAAAGCTTGAGAAACCATATTCTGGAAGGCGATGTCTATGAAGTCAACTACTGCCAGGAGTTCTTTGCCGAAAAGGCTTCCATAGACCTTTTAGCAACCTTCTGGCAATTAAATGCCGCCTCTCCTACTCCTTTTGCAGGGTTTATGAAATTGGAGCATCGCTATCTGCTATGTGCCAGTCCAGAGCGATTCCTAAAAAAAGAAGGCGACTTGCTCATCTCCCAGCCCATCAAAGGAACCATCATACGCGGTGCTACGCCAGAATTAGACCAAGCCAACAAACAAGCCTTAGCCTCAAGCCAAAAAGAGCAGGCTGAGAATATGATGATTGTAGACTTGGTGCGCAATGACCTGAACCGCATTGCCCAAACCGGCACGGTTAAGGTGGAAGAACTATTTGGTCTTTATCCTTTCCAGTATGTTTGGCAGATGATTTCTACCATAATAGGAAAGGTGGGCTCTTCCGTTTCTGTAATGGAGTTCCTGAAAGCCACTTTCCCGATGGGCAGCATGACGGGTGCTCCTAAGGTTAAGGCCCTAGAATTGATTGAGAAATACGAGAAGACCAAGCGCGGGCTATATTCGGGGAGCTTCGGGTACTTTTTACCCAACGGCGATTTTGATTTCAATGTGGTGATTAGAAGCCTACAGTACAATGCCCAGACTCAGTATCTATCCTTTGAAGTAGGTAGCGCCATCACCTATGACTCTGACCCTGAGCAGGAATACCAGGAGTGCCTTTTAAAAGCCGCCGCCATTACCCGGGTGCTGGAACAGAAGTAAACTTCCAGATGCTTCTCTCTATAAAAATCTACTGACATTCTGTCATCAACGCGCAGTTTTCAGTATCTTTGTCTTTTTACAAGTACGTTATGCACGCACCCATTCTGGACTTAGATTTTATAGATAGCCGCACCCCTGATGAAGCGGCGGCCGCTTCTTGTGACACCAAAGTGAGCGTAGACACCTTCACGGGTCGTTCGCGGAAACTCTACATTGAAAGCTACGGCTGCCAGATGAATTTCTCTGACAGCGAGATCGTCTCCTCTATCCTCTTTGAAGCCGGCTTTGATACCACCTCAGACGTGAAACAAGCGGATCTTGTCTTGCTGAACACCTGCTCCATCAGGGAGAAAGCCGAGACCACCGTGCGTCACCGCTTGCTGCAACTACAGCACATGAAGAAGAAGCGCCCCGGCATGATGGTGGGCGTGCTGGGTTGTATGGCCGAGCGCTTGAAGAAGAACCTGCTAGAAGAAGAGAAAATGGTGGACCTGGTAGTTGGTCCAGACGCCTATCGTGATCTTCCCTCCCTTATCAATGAAGTAGACAGCGGGCAAAAAGCGGTAAACGTCTTGTTGTCCCGTGAAGAAACCTACGCCGACATCAACCCCATCCGATTGAACAGTAACGGCGTGAGCGCTTTTGTTTCTATCATGCGTGGTTGTGACAATATGTGCTCTTTCTGCGTGGTACCCTTTACCCGTGGCCGTGAGCGCAGCCGTGATGCCCATTCTGTGGTGCGCGAAGCCGAAGAACTGGTAAAGAATGGTTACAAAGAAGTGACTTTGCTAGGCCAGAACGTGGACTCTTACAAATGGACTTCTGCAGATGGCGCTGAGCATGTGAACTTCGCTCAGTTATTAGAGCGTGTAGCCTTGATCAGTCCGGACCTGCGCGTGCGCTTTTCTACCTCCCACCCCAAAGACATTACAGATGAGGTGTTGTACACCATGAAAAAGTACGACAACATCTGCAAATACATTCACTTACCTGCTCAAAGCGGTAACTCCAGAATCCTGGACTTGATGAACCGCACCTACGACCGTAACTGGTACATTGACCGCGTAGACGCCATCCGCAGAATTCTAGGAGACGAGTGTGCCATCTCTACCGACATGATTTCTGGTTTCTGCACCGAGACCGAGGAGGAGCATAAAGACACGCTTACCTTGATTGATTACGTGCAGTATGACTACGCGTACATGTTCTTCTACTCTGAGCGCCCTGGTACACTGGCTGCGCGCAAGTTAGAAGATGACATTCCATTAGAAGTAAAGAAGCGCCGTCTGCAGGAAGTGATAGACCTGCAACGCAGTTATTCTCTTATTAGAAACGAGAAGACGGTAGGCACAGTACAGAAAGTGTTGCTAGAAGGCTTCTCTAAGCGCTCTCAAGAAATGCTGAGTGGCCGTGATGACAAGAACAGAATGGTCATCATTCCTAAAATGGATTTCAAAAAAGGCGACTACGTGAATGTCCTTATCACGGGATGTTCGGTGGGCACCCTGTTTGGCGAACCTATTCTATAATTTGAAAATTTGGAGATGGGGAAATTTGAAAATGAATTTCCTCACAAGCCTTAGCAAGGCATTTCCAAATCTTCACATTTTCAAATCTACACATCAAACGCATGCGCGAACAAGAGATTCAGTCTGTCAAGCAACGGTTTGGGATCATAGGCAACTCGCCTTTGCTCAACCACGCCATTCAGGTGGCGGTACAGGTGGCGCCTACAGACATGACCGTGCTAATCAACGGCGAAAGCGGTAGCGGAAAGGAATCCTTTTCTAAGATCATCCATCACTTGAGTCCCCGTAAACACGGCCAGTTTATTGCCATTAACTGCGGGGCCATTCCAGAAGGTACCATTGACTCTGAGCTGTTTGGCCATGAGAAAGGATCCTTTACTGGTGCCCAAGAAGCCCGAAAAGGCTATTTTGAGGTAACCAACGGCGGTACCATTTTCTTGGACGAGATTGGCGAAATGCCTTTGGGTACCCAGGCCCGCCTGTTGCGCGTGTTGGAGAATGGCGAGTTCATTAAAGTTGGTTCTTCTAAAGTACAGAAGACCGATGTGCGCGTAGTGGCCGCCACCAACGTGAACTTGATGCAGGCCGTAGAGCGCGGGCAGTTCAGGGAGGATTTGTACTACCGTTTGAACACCGTTCCCATCTCAGTGCCACCTTTGCGGGACCGCGGCGAGGACACGCATTTGCTTTTCAGGAAGTTTGCCAGTGACTTTGCAGAGCGCTACCATGTAAAGCCCATCACCTTGATGCCAGAGGCCGTGCAGGAATTGTTGCGCTACCGTTTTCCGGGGAACATTAGGCAATTGAAGAATATTGTGGAGCAAATTTCCGTTCTGGAATATGAGCGGGAGATCACGGCAGACACTTTACGCAAATACTTACCCAAGGAACAGGTAAATCAACTGCCTGCCTTGATGCCGCACGACCGACCAGCAGACGGGGCCACCAATTTCTCTGAGCGTGATTTGCTCTATAAAGTGCTCTTTGACATGCGCAAAGACATGAACGACCTCAAGCAATTAGTCTTTGACATTCTTTCGCACCAGCAAGAGGACTCAGAACTTTTAAAAGCCAACAGTCATCTGTTTGAAGAAGTCAGGCCGGTAGACAATTCAGCCCATTCCCCGGTCTATAGAGGCGCACCAGAGCGCCGCGACGGCTACGTAATTGACATGAATGAAGATGAGGATGACTACGAAGAAAAAGTAGAAGACATCACGCATGAAACCGAAGAAGAAAGCCTTTCTTTAGAACATAAAGAAAAGGAGATGATTTTGAAGGCGCTCAAAAAACACAACAACAAGCGCAAATACGCCGCCCGTGACTTAGGCATCTCTGAAAGGACCTTATACCGAAAACTGAAACAGTATGATATTGAAGATATGTAAGCAGGCCTCTGCCTGGACATTGGTGCTTTGCCTGACGCTTTTCTTAGGCGGTTGCTACTCATTTTCGGGTACTAATATTTCTCCTGAGGTTAAAACCATTTCTATTACTAACTTTAACAATGCCTCTGGTCAGGGCCCGGCAAGTTTGCAGCAGTGGGTGACAGAAGATTTTAGGGACTATTTCCAGAGAAACACCAACCTGCGCGTCCTTCCGCAAGGCGGCGACTTACAGATTGAGGGCCAGATCATGGGCTATTCTTTCAGTCCGGCGGCAATTCAACGCACAGACAGCCCCGCCAACCAGGGCGGATTAGATCAGGCGGGCGCTAACAGATTGACCATTACCGTGCAAGTTAGATATACAGATACAAAGAATCCGGCTAACAGCTTTGACCAAAGCTTTAACAGTTTCTTTGATTTCCCGGCTAACCAAGACATTAACCAGATTAACAGAAGTCAGATCAACCAGATCATGGATAGATTAATCTATAATGTGTTTACAAAAACCGTCGCTAACTGGTAACTTCGCACCCCAGCACCAACCCATACGCATGAATAAAGCGGCCTTTTTAAACATTATACGGCAAGTAGCGCCTATCCAGGACCAGGAAGTAGAAGACCTGGAAGAGTTGGTGGCGTCGTTCCCGTATTGCCAGACCGCTCATATTCTGTTGGCCAAGGCTGCGTATGACCGGGGCAGTATGCTCTCTACCCAAAAGCTACGCAGAGCGGCTGCTCATGCCTCTAACCGCCAGCTTTTGAAGCGTATTGTCTTTGCGCCTCCTATCCTCCATCCTACTGTTGAAGTCTTAGAAGAGGAGGCTCCTGCTGTTTTTGCTTCAATTCCTGAAAACGAGGCCAAAATCGCTTTTCCAGATGTAGCTCCTGAAGAAGGAATCTTGCAGGCCTTGGAGAACCTCACCGAGGAAGATCTGCTAGACACCGAGGTGGATATTCCTACAACAATTGAGGAGCCTACAGAGGCAGATGGTGCAAGGGAACAACCTATTGAAGACCCGTCTTCTGAGGATGACCAACAGGATGCACCTATAGAAGAGCCATCTATAGACATAGAAGACGCCTTCACCTTTGAGGAAGAACTTTCTGAGTCCGAAGATCTTCAATTAGAAGCGCACGTATCTTCTGAGCAGGAAGATGCTTATCTGGAAGAGACAGTCGCCGTGGATGAGGCCCTATCACCAACCTCATTAGAGGAGCCGGTTGAGGAGCCAGACCCTGAATTCCTGGAAGACTTACTGGTAAAAGAAGCGCCAACGCCTTCTGAAGACCTTGGTTATCATACGTCCGTTCATGGAAATGAACAGTTTGAGACAACCGAAATCCTGTCCGCATGGCAAGAAAATGATTCTGAGTTGAATAAGCCCATTGACGCAGAAGACGCCTTTGCGGGTATTGAAGAGGAAACATCGGGGCCAAACTTGGAGAATGCGCTTGCCAATGCATTAACAGCCGGCTCAGATGCGGTTTATGCAGAAGAGGCAAAGGCAGAAGATGATTTATCTGTTATCAGTCTGGAAGCAACCGAAGAGTTTGTTAAACCAGAAGCATCCTTAGCAAACAAGGAAGCCGTCTATGAAGCAGAAATAGAGGCCGACTTTATTACCAACGCGGTTCAGGAATTAACCTCTTCTAAAGTTTCTTATCAAAAACCTTTTGCAGCAGACGCTTTAGAGGTTGGTCAAGAAGAATATTCTGAGCCTGAGAGTATCTCTTCGTTTTTCAATGAGGCTTTTGAAGAAGGTGCAATGCACCACCCTTCTCATGCAGAGCTTTCATCAGAAGCAGATACTACTCTTGATAAAGAAGAAGTTACCTCTACGCAAGGAACGCATTTAGGTGCAACAGACACAGGTGTTGAGGAAGACGAGCTTTTCAGTTTAATGCAAATAGACGGCCTGGCCACGCTATCGGCTCCTATTCCTAGCGTCAACCTTACCCACGCTGAAATCATCTCTGAGCTCACTTCTAAGCCAGAGCCTTTAGAGTTCTTGCCAGAGGAGGAACCTGTCACCGAAGAGCTGACCGAAGTTGCCGCAACTTATGACGAGCCGGTAACAGTAAGTCCGGAACTGATAGGATTTGTGGCGGGCTTGCAAGGCGTGCAGGCAGAGGAAGAGCGCATTCTAGATGGCGAGCAGGGCTCCTTCCCTATGCTGCAAATGGCGCCCGTAGCTACAGGGATGCCAGAGGTAGAAACCGAGAAAGACCCGTACCTAAGCATCTTCTACCACAACAGCCTGGCCTATTGGATGGACTCCAGCCGCATGGGCGAGACCATTCAGTTACGTGATGAACTGACCACGTCCAAGCCGTATTACTTCCAGCCAGATTTGATTCTGGAGCACGTGAAGGGCAACGGGGCCATGGAGCAGGTGGTTAAGCCGGTAACCAAACTGGATGTGCAGCTGAGCATCATTGACCAGTTCTTAAAATCAAATCCCAAGCTTAAGAGCATGGCCCACCTGCAGCAAAAGAGTGAGCCGCAGGAAGACCTTTCTGCCAAAAGCTCTAAAATCAAAAAGAACCTGGCCTCAGAGAATCTGGCCCTCATCTTCATTAAACAAGGCAAACACAAGAAAGCGCTCAAAATTTATGAGCAACTAATTGTTAAATTCCCCGAAAAAAAGAGTTACTTTGCCGAACAGATTGAAAAATTAAGAAACGAATTGTAACATGTATATTGCTCTGATCAGCGTCATCCTTTTCCTTTGCGTATTGTTAATCTTGGTGGTATTGTCCCAAAACTCCAAAGGAGGCGGGCTTTCTAGCCAGTTTGGCGGTGGTGGCACCAGCCAATTGATGGGTGTTAAACGCACGGGAGACCTTTTAGAGAAACTGACTTGGGGCTTCGCCATTGGAATCATTGTGTTGAGCCTGAGCTCACACTTCATTTTGAATGGCTCTGACCAAGTAGAAAGCCGTAGCGTGAACGAGCAGCGTGCCGGACAGGCTGCCCCAGCCGCAGCACCAGCAATGCCTCAGCAGAACGCAACCCCTGCCCCAGCGGTGGCCACTCCTGGCGCAGGAACTGACTCGGCTGAATAATTTTAAAACCGATACTAATCTAGCCCTTTATAAGGCCCCGGACTTCACCGTTCGGGGTCTTTTTTTATGCTTCCGTTTTTGGCCTCTTTTCCTGAAAACAGGCCAAAAATGACTGATAAATCTGCCTACTCTGCCAAAGTGTTTCATGCCGTCAATAGCTTGACAGGCCAGAATTGAAATCTTGGCAGTCTGGCTCTGCCAAAATGGGCAAGAATGTCAGGGTTTGGGGTTTGGCACAGGAATGGCAATAAGGCAATGCGTCCTGGCCACACCAATGGCGGACATAGAATTAACTTAACCTTATATCATAAGAAAACTATGGCATTAAACATCAAACCAATTGCTGGAACCGCGAACAGAGTGATTGTAGAGCCAGCTCCGGCAGAAGAGAAAACTGCATCGGGCCTTTACATCCCAGACACTGCCAAAGAAAAACCACAGAAAGGAACGGTAGTAGCTATTTCAGATGAAGATGGCGAAGGCAAAAAGCCATCTGTAAAAACTGGTGACCAGGTTTTGTATGGTAAGTACGCCGGCACTGAGATCTCTTTGGACGGATCAGACTACCTGATCATGAAAGAGTCTGACATCCTGGCGGTTCTTTAATCTCCCCTATTGTATCTAAATCATCAACCATAACCATTGAAAGAATAGTATGGCATCTAAGAACATTACCTTCGACATCGAAGCCCGTAACAAAATTAAAAAAGGCGTTGACACCTTGGCCAACGCAGTAAAAGTGACCTTGGGCCCTAAAGGCCGCAACGTGATCATTGACAAGAAATTTGGCGCGCCTAGCATCACCAAAGACGGTGTGACAGTTGCCAAAGAAATTGAATTGAAAGACGCCGTTGAGAACATGGGTGCTCAGTTGGTGAAAGAAGTAGCCTCTAAAACCGCCGACATGGCTGGTGACGGTACTACTACTGCCACCGTATTAGCCCAGGCCATCTACACGGCCGGTTCTAAGAACGTAGCCGCTGGTGCCAACCCAATGGACCTGAAGCGCGGTATTGACAAAGCCGTTGCTAAAGTGGTTGCTAACCTGAAGGAGCAGTCTAAGAAGATTGAAAACTCTTCTGAAATTGCCCAAGTAGGTACTATCTCTGCCAATAATGACGTGGAAATCGGGCAGATGATTGCCGATGCCATGGACAAAGTGGGTAAAGACGGTGTGATCACGGTTGAGGAAGCCAAAGGTACTGAGACCGAGGTGAAGACTGTAGAAGGTATGCAGTTTGACCGCGGTTACCTGTCTCCTTACTTCGTGACCAACCCAGAGAAAATGGAAGCTGAGTTTGAGAACGCTTACATTTTGATCTATGACAAGAAGGTGTCTACCATGAAAGAATTGCTTCCTGTATTGGAGCAAGTGGTTCAGACGGGTAAAGCCTTAGTGATCATCTCTGAAGACGTAGACGGCGAAGCCCTTGCTACTTTGGTAGTAAACAAATTGCGTGGTTCTTTGAAGATTGCCGCTGTAAAAGCACCAGGTTTTGGTGATCGCAGAAAAGCTATGTTAGAGGACATCGCAATCTTGACGGGTGGTACTGTTATCTCTGAGGAGCGTGGTTACAAACTGGACAACGCTACGCTAGATTACTTAGGTCAGGCGGAGCGCATCATCATTGACAAAGACAACACTACCATTGTGAATGGTCGTGGCGAGAAAGATGCTATCTCTGGTCGTGTGAATGAGATCAAGTCTCAGATTGAGAAAACCACCTCTGACTATGACAGAGAGAAATTGCAAGAGCGTCTGGCTAAATTGTCTGGCGGTGTGGCTATACTTTACATCGGGGCTTCTACTGAAGTAGAGATGAAAGAGAAGAAAGACCGTGTGGATGATGCCTTACACGCTACCAGAGCGGCCGTAGAAGAAGGTATTGTTGCAGGTGGTGGTGTTGCCTTGATCAGAGCCATTGAGGCCCTGAACGACGTGGATACCCGCAACGAAGATGAGAAGACAGGCGTGCAGATCATTCGCACGGCGCTTGAGTCTCCTTTGAGAACCATTGTTGCCAATGCTGGTGGTGAAGGTTCTGTGATTGTAAACGAAGTACGTGCCGGTCAGGCTGACTACGGATACAACGCCCGCGATGACAAGTTTGAGAACATGTTTGCCGCTGGTATCATTGACCCAACCAAAGTAACGCGTCTTGCTCTTGAGAACGCTGCTTCTGTGGCTGCCTTGTTGCTGACTACGGAGTGTGTGATTGCTGATGAGCCTGAAGAGGCTGGCGCAGCTGCCGGTGGCGGAATGCCAGGCGGTATGGGCGGCATGGGTGGCATGATGTAATCATCTCCCCAGCAGAATACGTTGCATATATAAAAGAAGCCCCGGCCAAATGGTCGGGGCTTCTTCATTTTAGGGGCATTTCGTTTTTGGCCTAATTCTGAGAAAACAGGCCAAAAACGGTTATTACTGTATTTCTTTAATCTTGATGTTGATGGTGTGCGGGGCTTTTTCATCGCCGCCAAAGTATGGATACAACTGGTAGCCCTGGCCTTGGCCGGAACAGCTGCGCTCATGTTCCACCTTATTGTTTTTTACCTGATAGGTGTATTTGCCATCGGTTAGGGTAAGTTCGCAGACATAACTTTTGTTCAGGTCAATGTCTGTGATAAAGGTTGAAGTATTCTTGCCGTCCTTATAAGAATACGCATGTAACTCTAATTTGCCTTTGTACCATCTCCAGCCAAACCGCGCGCTGGACACATGATGAAACGCACCGCAATCCGCCATGCCATATAGCTTGTTAATGTCCGCTTGGTTATTGGGGTCTTTGGTAGTGTAAATGGCCGTGGAGTCAAACTTCACCTCAAACTTGATTTTGCTCTTGGTGAACGTCTTTAAAGGATTGGTAGTCTCATGCCGGCCCGCCGTAATCTGATAGTTAATACCTTCTTCTGTGGCTGGAGGTACATCAGTCTGAGCAGGCGTAATCAATTCTTCTATAGAACAGGAAGAAAAGAAGATAGCGGATGTAAAAGATAGGAATGTTAGGAGTAGAGTTTTCTTCATACGCATAGTTAATATGGTATAAAACTAATCCCTGCTCCGCATATTATCTACACCAAGAAGCTTTTCCTTAGGAAGTTACTATCAAGTTGTTGTTTAAATATTATTATATTTTTAAGAACCTCCGTAACGCCATTTAATTTTTAGGTTCGTAGCACATATTGTACAAATCCTCTAAAGAACCTTTAAAGACGTTTAAGTCTGCATTGCCTTTAATGCCTTTTAGTTTGCCCGTATCTGTGTGCTGCCAAAAAGACCAATTGTGGTCATTGATCTTGTGTCCGTTTTCGGGGGTGTAATGTGCCAGCCACAAGGGGTAGTCGTTGAAGTGGCCTTCCAGATGCATTTTATAAAAGGCGTAATTGGTATAAATGATAGGTTTGAGGTTGTACTCCTCCTCTACCGCATCTAACCAAATTTGAACCCCTGCCCTTATCTCTTCATCTGACTGGTGGTTGGTGACCTCTACATCCAACACAGGAGGCAGATCACCCGCTTCTAAATGCACCCGGTCCAGAAAGTTTCTGGCTTGGGCTTCGGCGTTGCGAGAAGGCAGAAAGAAATGGTAGGCGCCCCGTAAGATGCCATGCTTTTTAGACTCGCGCCAGTGCCTGGAGAAATAGTTGTCCTGGTGGTTGACGCCCTCTGTGGCCTTGATGAAGGTGAACACTATGTCCTCTTCCTTTACTTGCTTCCAGTCTACCTTGGGTTGGTGATGTGAAATGTCAAGACCCAGCACCTCATAGTTGTTCGGCCGGAAGGTAGTTAGCGTGTTGGATTGGGTGGCTTCGTCTACTTTGTGCTTCAAAAAGGCCAGCCTGCCTCCTTCTTTGTAATACTCCATTGCCAACCGCAAAACCAAAAAACCTAGTACGCCTAATAGCAGTGGCTTCCAGAGAGAAGTAGTTTCTCTGGGCGTCTGGGCCTTTTTTGCAGGTCGCTTGTACGGTTTTTTGGTGGTCATAAAAGGAAGAGTACTGCAAAGATACAAAGCCTAGGCGGTACCAAAAAAAAGAAAGCCCCACGAACCAAGGTCGTGAGGCTTTCTGAAAGAAGTTAATAAAACGCTAGTGTACACCGTGCATTTTCTTCTTGAGCGTGCCATTCAAGGCAAGCATAATCAGACCCGCCACTACTGGCAGCGCCGTGAATATCAAGAAGAAGATAGTAATGGAATATTGCTCTGTGATGTGGTCAATGAAGCTACCCGTCAAACCAGCCAGGTAGTTGGCCACAAAGTTGGCAATAAACCAGATCCCGAACATCAAGCCCACTAATCTTGCAGGAGAAAGCTTGCTCACGTAAGAAAGGCCTACCGGAGACACGCAAAGCTCGCCTAAGGTATGGAATAGATAGGCTAAAATTAACCAAATCATGCTCACTGAGGCCGTCTTAGCACCCTGCGGAATGGAAAGCCCGCCGTAAGCTAAGATACCAAAACCAATACCCAGCAAAAATAAGCCTAAGGCAAACTTTACCGGGCCGGAAGGATTGTATTTACTTTCCCAGATCTTAGAGAAGATAGGCGCCAAGGAAATGATGAAGAATGAGTTAAGGATCTGGAACCATGACGCTGGTACTTCAGTGGCATCTGCTGAGAACTCTTTGTTCAACATCCAGATGATGATGGCCCAGATGATGACAAAGCTAGTGCCCAAGAAAACGTTAGAGATGGGAATGAGCTTGAACGTCTGACGGAATAAATTCCAAAGCACGTAGGTCAAGATCAGCATGGGTACAACTACTAAGAGGGCGTTCACCCACTTAAACAAAGTAGCGCTTCCGCCTACTAATTCCCTTTGGGTATAGTCATTCGCGAAAATGGTCATGGATCCGCCCGCCTGCTCAAATGCCATCCAGAAGAAGATGGTGAAGAAGGCCAACACGGAAATTACGATGATTCTGTCTCTCACAACGTTGGCTGGTTCTTCAGCCGCTTTCTCAGCGGTTTTCACAGAAGCGTCGTTGTTTAGGATGTGCTTAGGACCTAATCCTATTCTCCCGAAAAGGTTCTTAGAGAAGGCAAATTGCAACATACCAAAGAACATGAAGATACCGGCTAACCCGAAGCCGTAGCTCCAGCCCACCTTCTCGCCAATGTACCCACACAATAGAATACCTAAGAAGGCCCCTGAGTTGATACCCATGTAGAAGATGGTGTAAGCGGCGTCTTTCTTCTTCTCATTGTTGGTATATAATTGGCCCACCATAGAAGAGATGTTTGGCTTAAATAAACCGTTACCTATAATGATCAAGCCCAGGCCCAGATAAAAGAAAAACTCGGTCTCAAAGGCCATGCTGGCATGACCCAGCGTCATTAAGAGGGCACCTATGATGATGGCCATCCTAAATCCAAGAAATTTATCAGCAATATAGCCGCCAATAATTGGCGTCAGGTAAACCAGACCCGTATAGATACCGTAAAGACGTAACGCCTCATCCCTTTCCCAGGCCCAGCCGCCTTTTGCTAACGTAGAAGTAAGGAAAAGCACAAAGAGGGCGCGCATTCCATAATAGCTGAAGCGTTCCCACATCTCTGTGAAGAACAGTACAAACAATCCCGGAGGGTGACCATTGTCAATCTCTAACGGCGTTTCACCGTACGGAATGTTGTGCTTGCTGACCTGATCATTAAGCGGGTGATCTTTTTCAGACATAGACTAAAAAGTTAAGAGTTGTTTGTGATTTGGTGTTTTTTGGCAATTTAGTAAAGGTAAATGTATCACGTTAGACGCATTTATTCAAATATGCCCCTTTATTAATAAATACAGCTACTTTCAGGCCAACTTATAAAACAAACATCCGTTAGGGTTTGCTATTATATCCCCTCTTTTTTGTAATTTTGTTAAACCAAGGCAATTGACGCCTTTCCCTTTTATCAAAAATCAATTTTCAAACCTCCTTATGAAAGAATTTGGCAAGAAATCATCAGCAATGGACTTAACCAGCTTAGGAATTTCACAGGCAAAAGACGTGTATTGGAACCTGACTCCCGCTGAGTTGGTGGAAGAGGCACTGAAAAACGGGGAAGGTTTCTTGACTGATACCGGTGCCTTGATGTGTGACACCGGCAAGTTCACCGGCCGTTCGCCCAAAGACAGATTTGTGGTGAGAGACGAGAAAACAGAAAACTCTGTTTGGTGGGGTGATGTCAACATTGCCTTTGAGCCTGCCAAGTTTGAGGCGCTGCATCAGAAGATGATTGCCTACCTAGCCGACAAGAACTTGTACGTGCGTGACGCATACGCTGGCGCTGACCCTGAATATAGATTGAACCTACGCATTGTTAATACCATGGCGTGGCACAACCTCTTCTGCAACAATATGTTCTTGCGTTTGAACGAAGAAGAGCTTGAGAACCATAATCCAGACTTTACCATCATCTGTGCCCCAGGATTTGAGGCAGACCCAGCGGTAGACGGCACGCGTCAGCCTAACTTTGCCATCATCAACTTCTCCAAAAAGATGATCTTAATTGGTGGTACGGGTTACGCCGGTGAGATGAAAAAAGGTATCTTCTCTGTCTTGAACTACATCTTGCCGCATGAGCGTGAGACCTTGTCTATGCACTGCTCAGCCAACGTAGGCAAAGACGGTGACACGGCCATCTTCTTCGGGTTATCTGGTACTGGTAAGACCACTTTGTCTGCTGATCCTAACCGCGGTTTGATTGGCGATGATGAGCACGGCTGGACCAAAGACAGCGTCTTCAACTTTGAAGGTGGTTGCTATGCTAAAGTAATTGACCTTTCTAAAGAGAAAGAACCACAAATCTGGGATGCCATCAAGTTTGGCGCCATCGTAGAAAATACCCGCTTCATTGAGGGCTCCCGCACCGTAGACTACACAAACAACTCTGTTACAGAGAACACGCGTACCGCTTACCCTATCAACCACATTGATAATGCCATTGAGCCTTCTGTGGCTTCAATTCCGCAGAACATCTTCTTCTTGACGGCAGATGCGTTTGGCGTATTGCCTCCTATCTCTAAGTTGAACAAGAGCCAGGCCATGTACCACTTCATCTCTGGCTACACCGCAAAAGTGGCTGGTACTGAGGTTGGCGTAACCGAGCCGCAGACCACGTTCTCTGCTTGCTTTGGCGCGGCCTTCTTGCCATTGCACCCAACCAAGTACGCTGAGATGCTGGGTAAAAAGATGACTGAGAACAATGTGAACGTTTGGTTGATCAACACAGGCTGGACTGGCGGTTCTTACGGTACAGGTTCACGCATGAAGCTTCCTTTCACCCGCGCCATGATCACGGCCGCCTTGAACGGAGAGTTGAATGACGTGTCCTTCTCCAAGCACCCAATCTTTGGCGTGGAGATGCCTGATACCTGCCCTAACGTACCGGCAGAAATCTTAAACCCACGCAACACCTGGACCGACAAAGACGCTTACGATCAAAAAGCAAGTGAACTGGCCAAGGCCTTCGTGAAGAACTTCACTAAGTACGCAGACTATGCCAACGAGGAAATCCTGGCTGGCGCTCCAGAAGTAGCCGTGGTTGCCTAAGATAACACATACTTTTTTCCATTATAACGTTAAAAGCCTTCCACCAAGTGGAAGGCTTTTCTTTTTCTGGCGCTTTACCCGTTTTTGGCTTATTTTTGAGAAAACAGGCCAAAAACGCAACGCTTATGCATGTTTTCTTCACTCCAGACATTTTCCCTTCTTCCACAACCTATGTCTTGTCTGAAGAAGAATCTAAGCATTGCGCACGGGTATTGCGGTTGGGTGTGGGAGATTTGGTGCAGTTGATAGACGGCAAGGGCGGGCAGTATTTGGGACAGATAGCTGAAGCCACGCCTAAAAAGACAACGCTCCAGATTCTGGAACACCATTCCACAGAGGACCAATGGGCTTTTAAGGTCCATATTGCCGTGGCGCCTACTAAAAACCTGGACCGCATGGAGTGGTTCGTGGAGAAGGCCGTAGAAGTGGGCATAGATGAAATTACGTTTTTACAGTGTGCCCGCTCAGAACGCAAAGCCATCAACCTGGAGCGTCTGGAGAAGATTGCTGTGAGCGCCATGAAGCAGTCCCTTAAAACGCACCTGCCCCGCCTGCATGCCTTGACAAAGTATTCAGATTTTATAAAAACCGTTCCAGTAGAAAATACTTTTATAGCGCATTTAGTGGAAGGCAGTGAACGCCACTCACTGGTCAAAAGTATTTCAGGTAATAACCATTACACCGTTTTGATTGGGCCAGAGGGCGATTTTTCTCCAGAGGAAATCCAACTGGCCTTGGCTAGAGGCATAAAACCCGTCACCTTGGGCACTAGTAGACTGCGCACCGAGACGGCGGCTTTGGCGGCCTGTCATACCTTTCACGTGCTGTTGGACGTTTAACGTTTTTGGCCTCTTTTTCGGAAAACTATGCAAAAACGGTTCTTTCTCTTTTCACTTCTACTTCTCTTATGCGTCAGCTTTGTAAATGCCCAGCGCCCTAGCTTTAAGATAGCGCGGCTGAAGTATGGCGGCGGCGGGGACTGGTATGCCAACAAAACCTCACTTCCCAATCTCATCAATTTTTGCAACCGAGAACTCAAAGCCAACATAGCCCCGCAGGAAGAAACCGTAGAGCCGGGCAGCCCTGAGCTCATGGACTATCCGTTTGTGCATATGACGGGTCACGGCAACGTCCTTTTCACCGAGGGAGAGGCCCAGAACCTGCGCAAGTACTTGATCGGAGGCGGCTTTCTGCACATTGATGACAACTACGGTTTAGAGAAATTCGCGCGGCGTGAGATGAAGAAAGTGTTTCCTGAACTAGAATTTGTGGAGATACCGTTTAATCACCCAGTCTATCATCAGAAATTTGACTTCCCGCGTGGTTTGCCCAAAATCCATGAGCATGACAACAAGCCGCCTCAGGGCTTCGGGTTGGTTTACCAAGGCAGATTAGTTTGTTTCTTCTCTTATGAAAGTGATTTAGGCAACGGCTGGGAGGATCAGTCCGTGCACAATGATCCCATTGAGAAGCATTTGGCGGCGCTAAGAATGGGTGCCAACTTAGTGTCTTACGCTTTGACAAACTTCTAGCCATACACTTTGCTTAGCATAAGACCGTTTTTGGGCTGATTTCCGGAAATCAGCCCAAAAACGGTTTCTCTTTTTAAGGCCCTTACATGCCTGTTCACTTGCGGTACTCAGAACTCTTTTTCGTATTTTTGAGGTTGTAGCCAGATTAACTGGTAGAAGCGCATGGAATTAGCAAGACTAGAGATTAAGGGCTTTAAAAGTTTCGGGGACAAAGTCACCATTAACTTTGACAGTGGCATTACCGGCATTGTAGGACCCAACGGGTGCGGCAAGTCTAACATCGTGGACGCCATCCGGTGGGTGTTGGGCGAGCAGAAGACCCGTAACCTCCGCTCAGACAAGATGGAGAGCGTTATCTTTAACGGTACCAAAAACCGCAAGCCCCAGCAATTAGCCGAAGTATCGCTTACCTTCAACAATAATAAAGGCATTCTGCCTACAGAATATTCGCAGGTCACCATTACACGCAAGTACTACCGCACCGGCGAGAGTGAATACCTGCTCAACAACGTTACTTGCCGCCTCAAGGACATCAACGACCTGTTCCTGGACACCGGGATTGGCTCTGATTCCTACGCCATCATTGAGCTGAAGATGGTGGACGACATCTTGAATGACAAAGACAATTCACGCCGTACCCTGTTTGAAGAGGCTGCCGGAATCTCCAAGTTCAAGGTGCGCAAGAAACAGACCATGCGCAAGCTGGAAGAAACCGATGCCGATCTTGAGCGCGTGGAGGACGTCTTGTTTGAGATTGGCAAAAACCTGAAAAGCCTGGAGCGCCAGGCCAAAACCACTGAGAAATACTACTCCCTTAAAGACGAATACAAGAAACTAAGCCTGGAGTACGCTCGCCGTAACATTGGCCACCACCAAGAGGCCTTGGAACGTCTGGAAAGTGACCTTAAAAAGGAAACTGAACGCAAAGGTGGTTACTCAGAAGAGCTAGCTACTCTTGAGAATGCGCTCCAGGAGCAGAAGACCTTGGTGGACCGTACCCAGTTGCAACTTCAGAATACCCAGAAAGAAGTACACGAGCATACTAGCCAACTGCGCCAGCTGGAGAATGAGATTAAACTGAAAAGCGAGCGCAAGTTCTATTTGCAAGAACGCGCCAAAACCCTGCAAAGCCAAATAAGCCAGGATACTACCAACATCGGGCAGACTGAGGCCAGCCTGGGTCAGTTGCAGAATGATTTAGAGGAAGTCCAGGAAGAACTGCTTGTATCAGAAGAGCAGTTGGGTCTTACCAAAAAAGAAATGGAGCATGTAAATCAGCAGAAGTCTGATTTACAAAAAGAGGTGCAGGAGAAAACCCTGGCCCAGCGCCAGGTGCAGAATGAGGTCTTTACGCTCAACAAGAGCATTGAGATCACCCAAATGCAGATTCAGACGCACCGCGCCGAACTGGAGCGGATGCAGCTGATGGAAGGTTCTGAGAATAGCCTCCAAATGCAGTACGAGGATGCGCTCGCTGAAACACAGCAACAGTTGGAGGAAGCCCAGGCGAAATTGGTGGCCTTACAAGAAGCCGAAAGACTCTTGCAAGAAGAAATGACCAATACGGAGGCTACCTTGCATGAGTATCGTCAACAACTGATTGACATTAACCGCCAGCTGGACTCCAAGAAAAACCAGTACACCTTGACCAAGTCCCTGGTGGACAATTTGGAAGGCTTTCCGGATGCCATCAAGTTTCTATACAAGTCCAAGACCTGGCAGAAGCCTGCCCCGCTCCTATCAGACATCATCTCCTGTGACCAAGAGTACAAGGCCCTGATTGAAAGCTACCTGGAGCCGTACATGAACTTCTTTGTGGTAGAAACCGCCGAGGACGCCGTAGAAGCCATTCATCTGCTCAACAACCAAAACAAGGGCCGCGCTAACTTCATCATCCTTTCTGAGGTGGAAGATTTGGACGTGCCCGCCACCATCAGCACCCCCAAATACAAAGCGGCGCTGGAGACCGTCGCCTCTGAAGAGAAATATCATCCTTTGTTGCGCTACATGCTCAATGAGGTGTACATCAGCGCCACGTCAGACACGGAGCTCTATCTAAGCGACGGTCGCACCTACATCTTAAAAGACGGGTCTGTCATCAAAAAGCCTTTGAGCGTTTCGGGTGGGTCTGTGGGCTTGTTTGACGGCAACCGTTTGGGCCGCAAGCAGAACCTGGAGAAACTGGCTGAGGAACTGGAAGCCCTGAAAGAGCAGTCTGAGCTGATGAAAAACAAAATTAGCACGCTCCAGCACGTTCTCCAGAACCAGAAGAACGGCACACAGGCAGAGGCCATCAGGCTGCAGGAACGTTCCATCAACACCTTGCAACAGGAGCTTATCAGCCACAAGGTGCGCTATGAGCAATTCCAGTTGAACCTGCAGAATCAGGCCAGCAAGAAAGATGAGCTGTTTGAGAAAATTCAGGAATTAGGCGAAGCTTTAGCCGACCTCCTACCCGATTCCGAAAGCAAGAACCTGGCCCTCAAAAGCTATGAGCAGGAACTGGCGGGCCTGACACAAGTCCTTGACAAACAGAACGAAATCATCACTGAGGTAAGCAGTATCTTTAACCAGGAGAACATCAAGTTTCACCAACTCAAGAACCGTCTGCAAAGCATCCAGCAGGAACTGGCCTACAAGCAGAAGACGGTGATGAACCACCAGGAGCGCCTGGTGCAGCTGCAGGATGAACTGGCCCGCGCCGAGGATGAGACCGCCACCCTGGAGCAGTTTGTAGAAGACCAGTCCTACCAATTGGAGGAAGGAATGGTGCAGAAAAAAGACTTGGCCCAGCAACTGGACGAGGTAGAGAAAGCCTACTTCCATCTGCGCGGCGAGGTGGACGAGAAGGAGAAAGCCATCCGGGAGTTGCAACGCAAAAAAGAGAACACCGATGAGGTGTTCCAGTCCATGCAGCAGGCCATCACCGACACCCGCATCAAGTTGGTGGCCGTGATTGAGCGTCTATCCGCGGAGTTCAACATGAGCCAGGAAGATTTGGCGGAGGCCCCTACCGAGAAGCTGGACATCTCCAATGAGGAACTGAGCCAGCAAGTGAACACCATAAAGCACAAGCTGGAGAACGTAGGACCGGTGAACCCCATGGCCGCAGAGGCCTATCAGGAGATTGAAACGCGTCACCAGTTCATTCAGACGCAGAAGAATGACTTGGTAGGTGCCAAACAACAACTGTTGGACACCATTGCGGAGATAGACACCGTAGCCAAAGAAAAGTACTTGGAAGCCTTTGACCAGATCAAGGAGAACTTCATGCGCGTATTCCGGTCCCTGTTCTCTGAGGAAGATACCTGTGATTTGTACATCCAGGACCCAAGCAACCCGCTGGAGTCTAAGATTGAGATCATGGCGCGGCCAAAAGGCAAGCGTCCGTTGACCATCAACCAGCTGTCTGGTGGTGAAAAGACCTTGACGGCCATCTCTCTGCTGTTTGCCATCTACCTGTTAAAGCCGGCTCCGTTCTGTATCTTTGACGAAGTGGACGCTCCTTTGGACGACGCCAACATTGACAAATTCAACAACATTGTGAAGAAGTTCTCAGGAGACTCGCAGTTCATTGTGGTGACGCACAACAAGCGCACCATGATCTCCACAGACGTGATCTACGGCATCACCATGCTGGAGGCCGGCGTGTCCAGAGTGATTCCAGTAGATTTAAGGGAATTAGCTCCAGAACCTGAAGAAGCTGCAGCGCTTTCAGCGTAAATCGCCTTATAACAAATCGGTCCGTTTTTGGCCTCTTTCCTGGAAAAGAGGCCAAAAACGGACCGATTAGCTTTTTTAAATGGTAAAAACTACCGAACGCCCTGGCTTGGGTATTTGGCCGTGACGGTTCTGTAGAAATTTAGGATCTTTTCCATGTCCGCGTCAAAATCTCCGGTAGGCTGGATCATGGGCCCAATGCCGGCCTCCTTTTTAGCGTAGTCCAGGTACCCCATCACAATGGGAACGCCCGCGCCCAAAGCCGTGTAGTAAAATCCTTTCTTCCAGCGGGGTTGGTATTTACGAGTTCCTTCTGGCGTGACTAGCATCACCAGCTCGTCGCGCTGCTTAAACAAATCTACCATGGCGGCTACCAAGTTATTGTTCTTCTTGCGGTCTACCGGGATGGCACCTAAAGCTTTTAGAATGGGGCCCATCGGGAAGAAAAAGGCTTCTTTTTTAATGGTAATCTTAACCGGCACCCCCATCAAGTAAAAGGCCGCGCGCGCATAGATAAAGTCCCAGTTGCTGGTATGCGGCGCCGCCACCATGATCGCCTTTTTAACACCAGGAGGCATACCACCCTTTAGCGTCCAGCCAGAGAGTTTAAAGATAGATTGAGCAAGAAATCTTCCAAGCATAACAGGTGGTTTCAAGATTGAGACTACAATGATACAAAAAATACCAGCCTTTTGAGCTGGTATTTAGGTTATGTTAACTACCTCATTTGTTGAGGCTGCGCTCCCTGAACAAGTATACTTGCAAACCAAGGTTAAGCGATGGACCAATTTCAGTGTAATGGTGCCCTGGACTGGCAGGATTTTTTTCTTTGTAATATGTGAATAGTATGGCCGGCTCTATGGCCACCTTGGGGTTAAGAAACAAAGAATACCCTATTCCAGCACGCGCCTCAGATAAGTCCCGTTTTTGGCTGTCTGATACGTTCTGAATACCTATACCGTAACTGGCTTCGCCAAAAATGCCGTTGTTCAGGAAATACCTAGCAAAGGGCCCTACTAAAATATGCGTGGTGGGATTTGCGTTGGCTCCATCCATTTTGACGCTGGTATGTGATACGGTACCTAAGGCTCCTAGTGCCAAGTCATTGATGACAAAATACCCAAACCTACCCTGCCCGTCAAATTGCTTTTTAGAACCCGAAACGGAAGAATGGCCAGATTGATTTTGGATGGACCTATAGGCCCCGTTCACCCCGCCGCCTACCATGATGGACCTCTGAACGATTTTTGCTGGAATTAAACTACCTCTGTATTCTTGTGCGTGTGCTACTGTAAATCCTAAAATAAAGAGTAAGCTCAGTCTGAATTTGTGCATGAAAATTGAAGAAGAACTGAAGGCTTATACGCACGTCTGCTCTTAACAATCTTTGTTATTCATACAATGTGATTGCATTACTAGAAGAAGTTTGCACATTTAAGAGTTAACCAAGCTTTTTAATTCTCTCTCTAATGTCTTTGTATGCTGGTACCCAATGTCAAATATCTCCTGGGCCTTGTTGACGGCGTAGATATGATAATTTTTTAAGGCTGGCGGCTCAATAAATACATTGCAGTAGGAGACGCGCTGTTGCACATTGGCATTGATGGCCAAATGGAAAACCCTTTCCGTCACTTGTCTAATAGTTTTAATATTGGCTTGATGGTTGACGGGGTTCACGTGCACGCCTATGATTTGGTCACAGGCACCTGTCAGGCATTCTACCGGCATATTGTTAAGTAACCCACCGTCTACCAGCAACATGTCTTGGTAAGCCACCGGCTGGAACATGATGGGCAAAGCAGAGGAGGCGCGTAAGGCGTTGGCCACTGATCCTTCAGAGAGGTAGACGGTGCTGCCTTGATTTAAATCTGTGGCAGAAATGATGAGCTGGGTGGAGAGATTCGCGAAGGTGATGCTCTCTAAGTGCTGTTCAAAGATTTTAAGCAGGGAATTAGAGTGCAGTATTCCTTTATTCAAGGCAGGCCGCAGAAACTGCCGTACAGACAAGTCGCAGACTAGTTCCAAGACTTTTTCGGGAGCAAAACCAGCGGCTAGAAAAGCGCCGGCAATGGCGCCAGAACTAGTGCCAGAAATGACCTCTATGGGGATTTTAAGTTCGTTAAGGGCTTTCATGACGCCCAGATGCGCTATGCCGCGGGCGGCCCCGCCAGAAAAGCAAATCCCAATGCGGCACATAGGCTATAGCGCTGACAGCGGGAATACCTCATCTACCCGCACGCCTTTTTCAGTCTGTTTAACGGTACAGCATTCGTTGACGGCGTCATGCTCTAAGAACAGCACCCAGTTTTCTTCGGCTGCCTGGTTTAAGAAAGCTTCCTTCTCTTGCAAAGTCAGCAAAGGCCTGGTGTCATAGCCCATCACGTACGGCAAGGGCATATGGCCTACAGATGGCAAGAGGTCTGCCATGAAGCATACCGTGCGGCCTTTGTATTGCAGGCGCGGCACCATCATCTTGTCCGTATGGCCATCTACGTAAGTGACGTCAAAGCCAGAGAGAAACTGCTCCTGCCCTACTTCCAGAAAGGAGAGTTGACCGCTTTCTTTCAAAGGCAGGATGTTCTCTTTCAAGAAAGACGCTTTCTCCCGTGGGTTAGGAACCGTAGCCCATTGCCAGTGGTCCTGGTTGCTCCAGTACTGGGCGTTCGGGAAGACCATTTCCAGGCTGGTCCCGTTGCTGGCGTATTTAACAGAGCCGCCGCAGTGGTCAAAATGCAGGTGCGTCAAAAAGACATCGGTGATGTCAGAAAACCCAAACCCAGCCTTGTGCAAGGACTTCTCCAGGGAGTCATCGCCGTGCAGGTAGTAATGGCTGAAAAACTTGGCGTCCTGCTTGTCTCCAATGCCATTGTCAATTAAAATGAGCCTATCTCCCATTTCTACCAGCAGACAGCGCATGGCCCAGGTGCAGAGGTTGTTCTCATCTGCGGGGTTGGTCTTCTGCCAAAGCGTCTTGGGCACCACGCCAAACATGGCGCCGCCGTCTAATTTAAAATTGCCAGTAGGAATGGGATATAGTTTCATGGCGCTTGGATGCGTTTTTTGCCTGTTTTCTGGAAAATAGCCTAAAAACGGGATGCTTATTCTTCTACCACGCCCATCGCGCTGAACTTCTCAATGCGTTGCATGATGCGCTCCTCTGGATCCAGGGCTTGTAGTTCTTCTAAGGTTTCTACCAGCTTTTTCTTAAGAGTTACCATCATCTTTTCTGGGTTGACGTGGGCGCCGCCTAGTGGTTCTTTGATGATGCCATCCACCAGCTTGTTACCTAGCATATCGGTCGCGGTCAGTTTTAGGGCCTCGGCAGACTGCTCTTTGTAGTCCCAGCTGCGCCAAAGAATGGTAGAGCAGTTTTCTGGCGAGATCACCGAGTACCAGGAATTCTCTAGCATGAAGACTCTGTCGCCAATACCAATGCCCAAGGCACCACCAGAGGCTCCCTCGCCAATAATGATGCAGATTACCGGCACTTTAAGCATGAACATCTCCTTCAAGTTGCGGGCGATGGCTTCGCCTTGTCCGCGCTCTTCTGCCTCCAGGCCTGGGAAGGCACCCGGCGTGTCAATGAGGGTAATGATGGGCTTGTTGAATTTCTCAGCAAGTTTCATCAGGCGCAAGGCCTTGCGGTAGCCTTCTGGGTTGGCCATCCCGAAGTTACGAAACTGACGCTCCTTGGTGTTGCGGCCTTTCTGCTGACCAATAAACATCACCGTTTGGCCGGCTATCTCTCCAAAACCGCCCACCATGGCCTTGTCATCCTTCACGTTGCGGTCACCATGTAGTTCCACAAAGGAAGATGACAGTCCTTTGATGTAATCTAAGGTATAAGGTCTTTCTGTATGGCGTGACAATTGCACGCGCTGCCAGCGGGTTAGGTTGGCATAGGTCTCCTTCTTCAAGGACTTTATTTTCTCCTCCAGGGCCAGAACAGCAACTGACACATCTACCTGGCTCTCTGAGGCCAGTTTCTTCATTTCAGCAAGCTTGCCTTCTAGCGCGGCGATGGGTTGTTCAAAATCTAACAGCATAATCAATAAGTCTATATCTTATACTAATGTATACTTGCAAAGGTAATTGAATATGCGAAGTTTATTAATATCTGTTTTGGACTGTTTTAAACGAAATTTTTCCGTTTGAATCTGAGCCATTTACCTATTCCTGACCGTCATTTTACAGGTTTTTTAGGCTGCAAGCTTGTGTATCTTAAACTCTCCCCCTACATTTGCATCATCAAAACAGAGACATCAGGTCTTTGTTGGATGTTGGTCCGGTAGTTCAGTTGGTTAGAATGCCGCCCTGTCACGGCGGAGGTCGCGGGTTCGAGTCCCGTCCGGACCGCAAGAAGCCCTCTCAGAGAAATCTGGGAGGGCTTCTTCGTTTTATAGGAATTTGGAATTGATAACCAACCAGTACCTCCGCCTCACCCCTGTTTATATCTGACTCCATTTACTGCTTGCCTCGTTTTTGGGCTGTTTTCTGGAAAATACCCCAAAAACAGATTTTAGTGATTTGGGAGGCACTCTTTATAACACTGCCCTTCATGCTTTTACATTAGCTGGGAACGGCTTTCTTAAAAATAAAAGGATTTCTTGCAGGGCATTCCTTGCATATCAAAAAACAACTATATACATTTGCATCATCAAAACGAGGACGTCTGGTCTTTGTTGGATGTTGGTCCGGTAGTTCAGTTGGTTAGAATGCCGCCCTGTCACGGCGGAGGTCGCGGGTTCGAGTCCCGTCCGGACCGCAAGAAGCCCTCTCAGAGAAATCTGGGAGGGCTTCTTCGTTTTACAGGGTTTCTGGCAATCCTTTAACCAGCGCTGCTTTACTTGGAATTGAGTTTGGGCGCGACGTAGTTACCCAGCATGCTTTCATAATCATCAATGGCCATCACCGACATTTGCCTGGGGTCATAGGGCTGTAACACCTTCAGATAATCTTTCTCCTGCAAGCGGTTGTCCAGCCAAATGTTTTCGATGTGCGGCGTGAGGATGACGGGCATGCGGTCATGGTACGGCTCTACGGCGGCATTGGCCTTGGTGGTAATGATAGTGAAATGCGGATAATGCTCGCCAGTGTCCTGGTGCAAGGTTTCGCGCCAGAGGCCCGCCAACCCGAAGGGTTCTTCCTGCTTTAGCGTGAATCTGTATTTCTGCTTTAGGGGCTTGGCTTTCTTCAGGCGTTTCTTTTCAGCCTCGCTTCTAATAGGATTCCCGAACAAGTCTAGCCCTATTTCTGGAGTGTGCGCCTGGGTGGATGACTCCTCCTCTTCTTCTACTTCCTTCCATTCAAAGAACCCGTCTATGGGAATGATGCAACGGTTTTTAGGCAACAGTTCTCTAAACCTTGGGATAAAAAGCAGATTCTCTTCCCGCACATTAAAAGGCAAGATTGGTTTTCCGTCCTCTTGTTTGGTAGGATCTGCCCAGGTAGCCATGACCGCTTTCTCTGCCGTAGAAAGAATCACCGGTAATTGCTGTGATGGGCGGGCGTCAAAATTAGGCTCAAAGGTTAGCCCCTCAAGCCTTTCAGCGTACCTATGGGCCAGAGGTACTTTCTTTTTGGAGAAGGAATATCGTCCACACATACGCCTATAGATTGGTTTAAATTTGCTTGAAACAGTTGTACTGGTGCTTGTAAGGTAAATGAAACGTCTTTTTATCTAAGTATCTGCACCAGGCTTTAACTTTATTGAACACTGGGTCAATTAAGTTAAAGGATGCCGTTGTGGTTTAATTTACGGAACTTGCCCTTTCTTATCCATTTTTATCAGCGCACCGCTTAAAAATATGTTAGCAAAAATCCTGAACAGCCTAAAAATCACCGCCCTTAATGAGATGCAGGAGGCCGCCTTGGCCGCTGCCCGTGAGAACGATATGGTGCTTCTCTCGCCAACGGGTTCTGGCAAGACTTTAGGCTTTCTATTGCCCTTGCTAGAGCAAATCAAGCCAGACGTAAATGGCGTCCAAGCCCTTATATTAGTACCCACCAGAGAGCTGGCCTTACAGATTGAGCAGGTGTTCAGGCAGATGGGGGCTGGTTTTAAGATTGTCTGCAGTTATGGAGGCAATTCTACCAACACAGAAAAACGCAACCTGGCCAATCCGCCGGCCGTCTGGGTAGGCACACCGGGGCGGGTAGGCCATCATTTGCGTTCCCAGAACGTGGACGGTTCTACCATTACTATCCTGGTGCTAGATGAGTTTGACAAGTCCCTGGAGATGGGTTTTCAGGAGGAGATGAAATTCATCATTGACCTGTTGCCTAACATCCAAAAGCGGCTGCTTACCTCGGCTACCAATATGGCGGAGATTCCAGCGTTTACCGGGCTTAAAAAACCAACCACCGTTAATTTCTTAAAGGACAGCGCCTCCGCCCCAGACATTGATGTAAGGGCGGTAGAGGTGATTAAGGAGGACAAACTGCTCACCTTGTACAGCCTGCTGTGCAAACTGGGCAATAGACTGGCCTTGGTGTTTTGCAATCAGCGAGATGCGGTGGAGAATGTAAGCGCTTATTTATATAAGAAAGGCATTGCCCATGGCATTTTTCACGGCGGCTTGGAGCAACCAGATAGAGAAAGGGTGTTACTCAAATTCAGGAACGGCACTTATCCCCTGCTCATCAGCACGGATTTGGCGGCGCGCGGCCTGGATATTCCCGAGATAGAGAGTGTGATCCATTTCCAGCTGTCAGACGCCGAGACGTTCCTGCACCGGAACGGCCGCACGGCCAGAATGCAGGCCAAGGGCACGGCCTATCTATTGTTACATCCCGGCGAGAAGCCTGGTTTCTTACCCAAATTGCCTCCCTTTGAATCCTTGCCTTCCAAGCCTACCCTTCCGGCACCCTCTTTTTGGGACACAGTCTACATAAGCGCAGGCAAAAAGGACAAAGTAAGCAAAGGAGACGTGGTGGGCTTGCTCTTGCAGAAAGGAGGCCTGGAGAAATCAGACCTGGGCTTTATTGAAATACAGGAGTCTGCCGCTTTTGCCGCGGTCAACAGAAACAAACTAGACAAGCTGGTACTGTTGCTGAAAGCAGAAAAGCTGAAAGGCAAGAAGGTAAAAATAGAGCGGGCTTCTTAACCAGAGGAAAATAGTGAAACGAAAAGACCGGGCTTGCGCCATAGAAAATTGCGGAGGCCCGGTCTTTTCGTTTTTGGCCTGTTTTGGGAAAAACAGGCCAAAAACAGAAATTGAGGTGTAGAAGCGAAAGCTCCTGGGCACCTCAATTTTTTATAATGATGGTCTGGCATGCTTTTTCCAGGGGGTAAGGCGGTGGGCTCTACCCCAGACAGAAAAAGAAGACAGTAGAAAAGACCTTAGGTTATTGGGCCGGACGTGGCTTCTTGGCGTCTGCAGGATCTTCTTTTTTCTTCTCTGGTGGCGTTGAGGAGAAGTTGCCGTTCTCATCTACGTATACCATCATGGCTTCTAATGAGCCACCTGAAGAGTTTTCCTGACGCTCTTGCTTGCGTTCTTCTTTCTCTTTTTTCTTCTTTAATTTTTTTTGCTCCAGTTGTTTCTTCATGAAACTGTTCTGCGATCTTGCCATAGGGACTTTGTAAGGTGAAACAGGCCGCTGGTTCCTGTGTGTATACTTTCTTATACTCCAATACAAATCATTGGTTAAGAAAAAGCGACAGAGGCGAGCCAGCCTGTTATGAATGATTTGAAAGCCGGAGAGCAAAGGTGATACCGCCTAAGGCATCATTGGCGCAAAATCAGTTGTTCTCTTTCTAAACCCATTTAATAATGTGGCCAGTCCAAGAAATAAGAAGATTAAAGTTACTGCACCAGCCTAACAACAGGCCATCCAAGGATTATCAAGACTTATTCCCGTGTAATGTAGATTGGGAAATAAGGAAGGAGATAATGATTGCTTTCCGCTACAAAAGTACGCATTTAATTTGAAGAACCCTAGGAAAAAGCTATATGTGGTTCTATTAATATTCAAGAATATGCCTGAATAAAATACAAATTTAACTAAGACATATAGACCCTTGAGAGGTAGTAGTTAAATTCTGTAAATCAATAATTTACCATGGTAAGCTATAATCAAACCAGCCGTTTAACCTTATCACGTATCTATATTTTAAAATACTAATAGGATATCTAATGGGTTTGCCTACCTTTACTGACAGTAATTATAACAACAATCAGATGAATCAAGGTACAGTAAAATTTTTCAACGACTCTAAGGGGTTCGGTTTTATCAAAGACAACAGTGACAATCAGGAGTACTTTGTACACGTATCTGGTCTTGTTGACGAAATCAGAGAGAATGACGAAGTAGTGTATGATCTTCAAGAAGGAAGAAAAGGACTAAACGCCATCAACGTTAAGCGCGCTTAGTCTTTCGCTATAAAGACAAATTGCTGAAAAGCCTCTCCCCTATGGAGAGGCTTTTTTTTTGTGTCTCTCCTTTTCAATTCTTCTCTTGATTTTATTAAAACAAGCTAAAACTGACATCAGCCTTCTTACAAAATACTTGGTTCTGAACAAATAGTGCTTGTTTAAAGAATACCGTTTTTGTTACGTTCTACTCCAACTTTTCCCCAAAAAGAAGCTTAAACGTGCCATGTGCAGAGGTGTTTTAGGACCTCCTATCCTCAAACCTAAAGCATGATAAATGATTGTGCATTGGATGGGCTCACTTTAACCTTTTAGCTAAAAGGAATATTTCCCTTCTTCAAAAGCCAACGCTTTCAAAGATTTATACAAGTTAAGCAGGTGGCCTTTGTTTCCTGAACCTTAGAAATGGTTTGGTGGTAATGGCAAGTACTTGGGGTAGCCCCCACCACCCCGGGTATATTCAACCAATCCATCTTTCACCAAACAACACTCTATGTTAAAAGTTTACCAAACGCAAAAGAAGAAGCTGTTCGGGCTCTTCGTGCTCCTATTGCTCTCTGGGAAAGTTGCCAACGCCCAGGCTTCATTAGACAAGTCCCTGCAACAAGTCTTGCAAACGGCCACCGCGCCTGTTCAGGTGGTGGTTACCTTTTATGGCAACGGCGCCCCCAACAGTACGCATTTGCAATTGCTGCAGTCTTTGGGACTTACGCAAGGCATCACGCTTAAGAACCTGCCCATGGCAGGCGTTTTAGCCAGCGCTTCACAGGTTGAGGCACTGTCCAAAAGCCCTTATGTACGGTCAGTGTTTTTAAACAAGCGCCTAACCTATTTTAACAACAATGACACGCACATTACGGGCGTACAGCGCATGCGCACCGACAAGGACATCATTGCCCGTAACAACGGCATGCCTGTTTCTGGTAAAGGCGTGGCGGTGATGGTCAATGACAGCGGCGTGGACGGCACCCATGAAGACATTAAACTGGGAGCGCATCTGGTTCAGAACGTAATGGGTTCTACCAATCTTAACTCGCTGTCTTCCCTATTGCCGGTTACGTATCTGGAGAACATTCCTAACACAGACACCAACTCTGGCCACGGCACGCATTGCGCGGGCACCGTGGGGGGTAACGGCGCTAAGTCTAATGGACTGTACGCGGGTGCGGCACCTGGAGCCACGCTGGTAGGCTACGGATCTGGCGCGGCCTTGCTCATTTTAGACGCCATTGGCGGGTATGACTATGCCTTGACGCACCAGTATCAGTACGGCATCAGGGTGATCAGCAACTCCTGGGGCACCAGCGGTGATTTTGATCCAGCAGATCCTGTGAACATCGCTTCTAAGAAAGCCTATGACAGGGGTATTGTCTCAGTGTTTGCCGCCGGCAATGAAGGGCCTAGCTCAGACACGCACAACCCCTATGCCATTGCCCCCTGGGTTATCTCTGTGGGCGCCGGTGACAAGTTTGGCAAGCTGGCAGACTTCTCTTCTAGAGGCGTGAAAAACGAAGGTGGTTCTTTTACCATGGATGGCGAGAACTGGACCTATGAGAACCGACCTTCTTTGGTGGCTCCTGGCGTAGACGTTATTTCTACCAGAGTGATTGGTCCGATAGCTTCCTTGTCTGCCCAGATGGATGTGGAGCAGTTAGATCCTGCCCACGTTCCTTTTTACACGCACATGAGCGGCACATCCATGGCCACGCCGCATGTGGCCGGGGTGGTAGCGCTTATGTTAGAGGCTAAGCCCTCTTTGAGTCCAGGTGAGGTAAAGGAAATCTTACAGAAGACGGCCACCAACATGCCAAGCCACGAGTCTTGGGAAGTAGGCGCCGGGTACGTGAACGCGTATGCCGCCATTGACCACATCTACCGCAACACGGCTTTTGGGGCAACCTTGAACTATACCAAAAGTTTCAACGGCAGTGTTAATTCATCTTCAGAGACAAATTCTTTCACCATTGATTATAACCCAGCTGTAGCTACGGGTAATCAGATCACGTTCACGGTGGCGTCTGGCACCAACAGTTTAGAGGCTAAATTCAAAACCACTGGCTTGTTGGGCGAAACGGGCAATACGGTTAACCTGATTTTAGTCTCTCCATCTGGACAGCAGTTTAGGTCTGGGATACCAGTGGCGTTTGCTATCACCCCAGACAGAGGCATGGCAGTGGCATCACCAGAAGCCGGTACCTGGACCTTAAAAGCCGAAGGTTTAAACGGACTGGCCTTGCCTGAGACCATTCAAGGAACGATCGCTAAGTCTTTCATCACGGGCACTTCTGGCTTAGCTGACATTGCAGGTCACCCAGCCGAGGCTTCCATCAAAATGGCCGTGGGCAAGCGCTTACTTGATGGCTTGGCCACCGGGTTTAAACCGAACGAACTGTTAAAGCGCATTCAGTTGGCAGATTATCTGGTGATGGGACAAGCCATTCGTCAATTCATGCCTACCAACGGTTCGCTTACAGTGACAGACGTAACTGGTTACCAATCTCTCTTGGCCGAATCAGTGCTTTCTAAAGGTGCCGCCCTCAGAGACCGAACCCATGCCTTTAAAGGTGTGATGACACCAGCCGCCGCCGGTAAATTCAACCCGAATGGTTCTGTCACCAGGGCACAGCTAGCTTATTCTTTGGTGCAAGCACTGGGCTTGCAGGAGTTTGCCTTAGCGCGCACTGGCAAAGCAGTGACTGTTATGGTAGATGGCAAGAGCTACCCTATTGAGGATGCCGCTTCTATACCTGCGGGGTTAGAAGGATATGTGAGCGTAGCCTTAGAGATGAACCTCATTAACGCTTTCTATTCCGTGACCCAAGGACCATTGGATCTGTTCCCAACGCTGCATGCTACCTTTAAGCCCATTCAGGAGGTGACCCGTGCTGAGTTTGCCGTGATTGTGACCCGCACGCATGCCAGCTGGAACGCGGCCACTCAACCAATAGCATCCACGGCAAACAGCACAGAACGCTTGGCTCTACCAAAGGCAAATTACTCCTTCCCAAATCCGTTTAGTGGTTCCACTACCATTTCGTACGCAGTAGAAGACGCTGGATTTGTGACCGTTGAAGTATTTGACCTGAGAGGGAAAAAGATTAGCACGCTGGTAGCTGAACCTAAAGAAAAAGGAAGCTATTCTGTCCCTTTTAATGGTGGTAACCTGCCCACTGGCACTTACCTATACAAAATATCTACTGGTGCAAAAACAAGCAGTCACAAAATGATTTTGGCCAGATAAGTAACTTCTTTCCCTAGTTTCCTGGAAAGCCTAGCCCTACCCGGCTAGGCTTTCTATTTTTGTCGTTTTTGGCCTGTTTTCCAGAAAAGATGGCAAAAACGATACATGTGGCGAACTGCCATTCTACCATTTCAACGCGTATCTTTGCAAACATAGGAGAGGCGAAGCAACACCCTCCTTTTCATTTCCATCACTATGGCAGAAATCAAAGACAGGGAAGCCATCCAACAACTATACACCAAGGTGCTTCCCAAACTGGCTGAACGCATTTACCACCATTTAACCGAGGTGGTGACTATGTTTGACAATTTTAGGCTGGAAAAGGTGGTTGATACCTGGACCAAAGACAAACAAGCAGCCTCAGATAAAGAGATTAGCCTGGAGAATGGCAATGTGAGCCAGATGGGTTTGCAGTTACAATTATTGGGTTTTCAGAGGCCCGGCCTGGATGCTTTTGATCTGCAAAAAGACTTGGTCTTTAAGCTAGAATACGCGCATTACACCATTGGCCCAGATAGAACCATAGAATGGCTGGAGAAACCGTATTTCTATAATTGGCCAGCCCAAGAGTTAGAGGAACTGGCCGTTCAATTTAGTGAAGACGTGATTGAGGAGCTAACCAGGCAGTTGCAGAGCATTAAATAGAGGTATAGCCCTGTCTGCTAAGCCCCTATCTCCTGTCCTTAAAAAGAAGGCGCTAGCTATCAGAAAATAATTAAAGAGGTTTTACTAGATTTTAGATTTATTTTGTATAATATTGAACCTAAGGCAGCACATTGCTGTCTGTAGTGTATAATGAACAATAATATGAATCAAGGAACAGTAAAATTCTTTAATGGCGAAAAAGGTTTCGGCTTTATTAAAGACAACAACACCAATCAAGAGTACTTTGTACACGTATCTGGTTTGGTAGATGAAATCAGAGAAAACGACGAAGTAGTTTATGATCTTCAAGAAGGAAGAAAAGGACTAAACGCGGTTAACGTTAAACTTGCTTAGTCTTTCGCTATAAAGACATAATGCTGAAAAGCCCCTCCCCTACGGAGGGGCTTTTTTTATGCCCTTTTTTTAGTGAGTGATTGAATGAGAGGTTGAATGAATGAATTCGTTTATAGGCTGTTTTGACAAAATGAGCCGGAAAACAGCCTTAAATGAACAGGCTTGTTAAAATTGCTGGTTGCTCTTTTTCATTCTCTCATTCCTTCAATCACTCATTCTTCCATTGAGAATTACTCCGGCATGGCTAAGACAAATTCCTTGCCTGCAGGAACTGTCAACTTATAGGCTTTAATCCAAGGGTTGTACATGCGCAAGGTTTTGTAATTGGTGCCTTGCTCAAGCGCAAATGCCGGCAAATCTTCAATGGTGGACCTTACGGTATAAGTCTTAGTGGGCAATGGCGCGTAGCCCTGCTCCTTGGGTAATTCAAAACCATATTTTGAGGGGTTGCCTAATACCTCTTTCAAAGCCAGAATCCTGAACATATACCTGGAGGTTTCATCATTCAGATAGAGGTCATAATAAGAGGATACTCCTTGGCGCTTAAGCGCGGCGTCAATCCCTCCCATGCCTCTGTTGTAAGCGGCGGCGGCGTTGGTCCAGGATCCGAATTTTTTATGTGCAGTTTTCAAGTAGCGGGTGGCGGCCACCGTGGCTTTCTGCACATGGAAGCGTTCGTCTACTTCTGCGTTAACCAGAAGACCGTACCCACGGGCCGTGTCGGGCATGAGTTGCCAAAAACCGGCGGCGCCCGCCGGAGACGTTACCGGGCTGAACAGGCTTTCAGCTAAAGCCAGATAGATAAAGTCTTCAGGGATGTCGTTTTCTTTGAGCATCTGCTCAATTTCTGGAAGGTAGCGCTGCATGCGTTTTAGGCCTAGCAAAGAGGTAGCGTGCAGGTAAGAATTCACCAGCAGTTCGCGGTCAAGGCGTTCGGCCACGTCTGGCACCTGCAAAGGCACCGGTTCACCGGCAAACGTCATGGTGGCAGGTAGCGTAGGCGCCTTAAAAATCTTCCCCTCCCTAAACGAGCCACTCTCCTCTTCTTTTATCAAAGATTGCTGGCTGCACAGGTGCAAGGTGATAGAGATGATAAATACAAGGGCCAGTGTTCTCCAGATCTGCTGATTCATGATTTCCTCCTTTTTCTGTTTACAGGCGTTGCTCCATCCTTTCTACGAAAAAAATAGCCTTACCAGATAAACGACCTATCTACTATTATAGTGCCAAGGTGTAGGAAGCCCACAACAATTTGCAGGAAGTACTAGCTGCCTGATTACAATCACAGGCAATGCTCCGTTTTTAGGCTAATTTGGAGAAAACAGCCTAAAAACGATTTTCAGGAATCTAAGCGGCTATCCGTTGAATGATCACCTTGTACGGGTTGGTGGAGGTCACTTTGATAGTGTGAGGCGTATGCAGGGGCACTTCATAGAAATCACCCACTGTCAAGGAATACTGCTTGTCACCAGCGGTTATGATGCAGGAGCCTTCCAGAATAAGGAAACGTTCTAGCTGGTCATGGTGCACCTCTTCATTAGACTGATTCTTGAGCCAGGCAATGGCGGTGATGACTTCTGGCGTGGCGGCTAACAGATGCGCGTGTATGTTTTCTGAATCTTCAGGTAAGGCCAGGTCTGGTCTGGAGAACCATGGTTCATACGCTTCTGCCGTTGAGGTGGGCGTAAGCAATGGAACCTCCACCACGGGTTCCCCCGCCTTGAGGCGTTCCATGTAAGCAATGGTGGCCAATAGCAAGGGCTTTACGTTTGCACAAGGCTCTACGGCATGCGCATGAGCATAGGCCTCAAGGGTCAAACTGATCTGGGTCAATTCTGCCTGCACCTGCGGGTATAGCTGCGCCATCTGCTCCACCAGCGCAGTTTCTTCTGGAGTGGCCGCCCCCATGATGTAGAGCTCTAACAAGCCAGACTCTAATATGTCAGTAGGTTGGTTCATGCGGCTTTTTGCGCTCCAATGTGTTTAAATGCCATTTTTAGACTAGACTTTAGAGCCTCCTCAGGGATGCCCATAGCGGAAGCAGCCTGTTGGCAAGAATATCCTTTCAAATAAATGAGTTCTAGGGCTTCTCTTTCTTGGGGCTCTAAAAGGCAAAAAGCCTCTTGTATTCTTTTGTCTTCTATCTTTTTTGCAAAAGTAGTGGTTTCTGAAGGTTGCACAAGGTGTCCGTGCTTGCCGGTATTCAATGCTTCAATGGCTATGCCCCTGGCAATGGCCAAACCCCACGTGAGAAACCGGTTCTTGGAGGGGTCATACACCTTGATCCTAGACCAAATGGCCACAAAGGTTTCTTGCAAGACCTGCTCAGCCACGTCTGGGTGCTGGACTATTCTGGTAATGACTCCTAGCAAAACGGGGGCATACGACGTGTACAACTTACCCAAGGCCGCCTGATCTCCATTTTGCAAAGCCTTAATAAGAAAATGGTCTTGTTGTTCTGGTGAGTTAGCCCTAATCATACAATCCGTCAATGGTTTACCTGCGTTTGCTTACCATACGCGTTCCCTGTGGCAAGGTACGCCCTGCCGGAGACAATTCTAAATAAAAACAGCTTTTCCTTTACCTTAAGGAGCCTTGTTCCAGCAGCCAGTCAAAAATAAGCTGATCTACGGCAGATACCTGTTCCCTGTCTTGGTAGGTGAGCCAGACAATCTCCTCAATTTCATGGGCAGGCTGCAAGGTGCCCGTATATTTTGCAGCATAACACGTCATCTTCACCGTCACCCCTGTGGCATGGCTGTCGGCCTGCGCTTGAAACGTCTTTAGGTAGGTTAAGGAGTCTGGTTCTAGTTGCACGCTCAGTTCTTCCTCTATTTCTCTAATCAGCGCCTGCTTATCCGTTTCACCTGACTCGCGTTTGCCACCGGGCAGGTAGTACTTGGTTCGGCCCTTGCTTAAAGTGCTCAATACCTTTTCGTCCTTAGTTTCTATCCAGGCAATCTTATCAATTAGCGTCATATAATGTGTGTTTGGTCTACGGCCTCTGAAACCAGAATAAAATAATGAAATATTTTTTATAGGATAATTACCATCCTATAGCTTATCAAAAGCAGGTTTAAACACTTTAAGTAGCTATTATCTTTTCTCAAAATAATACTTATCCCACCCAAGCCTAGATTCAAATATAGATATCTAAAAATATAATGAACGATTCTTCCCTAGTTAGCGTATTGAGGGTATAATAATTAATAACACGATGAATCAAGGAACAGTAAAATTCTTTAATGACGAAAAAGGTTTCGGTTTTATTAAAGACAACAGTGACAATCAAGAGTACTTTGTACACGTATCTGGTCTTGTTGACGAGATCAGAGAGAACGACGAAGTAGTTTATGATCTTCAAGAAGGAAGAAAAGGACTAAACGCTACCAATGTAAAACTAGCGTAGTCTAGACCATACATTCTCAAAAAAGCCTTCCGGTAGCGGAGGGTTTTTTTTATGCCCAATTTTTTATGATGTTCTGCTTTATTGAATTGTAAAATCTTCCAAGCTATCCTTGGGCATAAAACATCCACTCCTCCATTCATGATGTTTCCTGCGCCATTTTTAGGCTATTTTCTGAAAAAAGCCTTAAAAACGGTGGTGGCAAAGATGGGCAGTGATAATTTTCAGGGCAATCTATACTTGCAAATTCCATTTTCGTAGAAAATAGATACACCTGGTCCAGCATCTCATGGAAGAACAGAATCAAGCGTTTGACGAGGCCGTTCACAATGAACTGAATCTTTACTTCAGGAGCAAGATTCGGGAACTTCTGAGCAGCCATCCAGACCTCCAAAAACTAAAAGAAGAAAACAAACTTCAGCTTTCTGACTTGGTGGCCTGCATGCCGTTAGAGGACCAAAACCGTTGGCATCGCTTTCTTCATCTAGACCAACTCAAACTCAACCAGGACATCATGAATCATCTTGAAGGCAAAGGCGAGCCGTTTAACCCCGGCCACCGCTTTGGCAACCCCTTCGCAGACTTGACAATGGATAATGATTAGTGACTAATGATTAGTGATTAGAATACAATTAATCATTAATCACTATTCATTAATCATTACTTACCGGAGTGCGTCAAAGCTGTATTGGGCGTCTGACCAAAAAGCGTCCAGGGCAATGATGCGGGGTTTAAAAAAGGAGATGAGCGTGGGCCAGTCGTCTTTATTGAACACGCTTACGGGGCTTATCTCTTTGTAAATGCGGCTGACGGTGCGGCCGTATTCATCTGTGGTGTGCAGCGCCCACTCCCATTCCTCTTCCAGGGTCTCGTGCAATAGGGTTTTTAGAGCTACAAACTGCTCAAAGAACAATTCCTGTAATTCAGGATCTGCGTGGTTTATTTCTATGGCAATAGAAGCAGATTTTTTATCGGCGTCCATTTTAAAGGCTACGCCCGGCAAACCTGTTTTGTAATTCACCCAGTTGGTGCGTAAGCCCTCAGCAGATAGATGCGGAGCAATATATTGACCAAAGGTGGTCCAAAACGCTTGTCTTAATTGGGAAGCCTGTTCTCTTGTGTACATCTGTTCTTATATGCAAAAACCGCCCGCAAGTTACTATAGCTTTTTAAGTAGCGAGGTTTCATCTGGGTGGTGGAGTAGGTTTTTAAACAAGTTATGTAACTAGAATGATGAAATAGGCAGGCTAACGCAAACCCAAATGTGGATCTGGTGGCAGAGTAAATATGGCCTCACCCATGTATAATAGACATGCTTAAATACAAACACTTATATATCAGGTAATTAATATTATTGCACCCATTATTTTTCCTGTAAATACCTAGTAATAGGTATTCCATAAGTGGAATGAAAATTTGTTATTTGCAATGCCTGGTAGATTTTGAAAGGTTCTATCACGGTTTTTTGTTTTGTCTGTTAAAAAGGGGACCTCGGGGGTGGTCTCCTTTTTACTTTTTTAACCCTTCCTCTTCTCAAGCCTTTTATACTCTCTTCCAAGGCGATATCCCCTCCTTTTTGATGTGTCTGTACAGTAGATAGAAATACACTGTGTCAAAGAGTAAGATGCCCATGTACAGCAAGATGAGCAGATAGGATTTAGGGAAGTACAGATAAAACAGCACTGACGGGAACACCGTACCAATCAATTTAGCCAAGGCAATGTATATGGACTGACCCTGCACATGGTAGCGCTTCAAGTACATGCGCACAAATAAAATGGACATCATCAAATTCTGTCCGAAGGCCGCGTAAATGCCTATGTATTCATTAAACTCTCTGGAGATCGCTGCAATTAACAAAGCGGCAAAAATCAAGGAGAAGGCAAAGGTTGGGTAGAAGAGCGCTCTAGGCAGGTGGTCAGGAAACTCTTTGCTCCCGTACCGTAGGTATTGCACAAGAATGCCAATATCAAACAACAGCCACAGATAGTCAATGTATAGCTGCGGCGCCGGATGCGGATGCACAAAAGAGAAGATGAATTCCCAAGCCAGGTTGGCGCAGAGAGCGGCCATGGGCATGCCGTACGTTTTGTCCAGGTACCCGCGCCTAAGAATAAGCAAGTAGGTAATTGTCCAGAATACGCCGCTCCCAATCATTAGAAAGTGAGAGACACCAGTGCCTAAGTGAACGGGATTTTCTAACATAGCTCCATAACCGGCCTACCCAATTCAGGTTAGTGAAAGGAATATATTATAGCCAGCAATCACGGTGATTTTACAGGAAAAGAGTTCCCGTTTTTGGCCTAATTCCCAGAAAACAGGCCAAAAACGGATAGCCAATATTTTATTGATCTTCTTGTTTCCAGTGTCTTTCTAAGAAACCTGCCCTGCCAGAACCTACAAAGTACCGGCCATAATGGCTGGGGTTCTTTTTGTAATAATCCTGATGGTACTCTTCGGCGGGATAGAATTCCTGCGCAGGCAGAATGGGCGTGACAATAGGCAGTTGAAACGGTCCGCTGTTTTGCGTTTGTTCCTTAGATTGCTGTGCCTGCTCCTTTTGCTTCTCTGAATGATAAAAGATGGCTGTTCTATAAGAAGAGCCTCTGTCGCCAAACTGACCACCCGCGTCTGTTGGATCAATGGACTGCCAGAAAATGTCAAGTACCTCTGGGTAGGTAATGACGCTTGGGTCAAAGGTAACCTGTACGGCCTCATAATGGCCGGTGGTTTCTGAGCAAACCTGCTCATAAGTGGGGTTCTTGACGTGTCCACCGGTGTACCCAGAAATTACTTCCAGCACGCCCTCGTATTTATGAAACGGCTTGACCATGCACCAAAAACAGCCACCGGCAAAGGTGGCTACTTCTACTTCTGTATTGTTCTGAGGAGCTATATTTTCCATAGGTTTTATTTACTTTCTGCTGTTGGTTAAACCTAAAATTTGGGGTTTTGTTGCTGATGATGAAAGGAAAGAGGTCACTCTGCAGAATGCTTTGGTAGGTAATATTCTAAATTTCAAATAATTTGCGGCAAACTACCATTTTTCATGAAACGCCTTTCCTTCCTTTTCCTCTTCATTTCTTTACTTGTTACCAAAGCCTACAGCCAAAAGACGGAAGATTACATCATTACTACCGCCGGTGATACAATTGCCGGAAAGGTGATTTACGCACCAGGTACTAAAATTCAGTTTAAAGCCGCAGGCCAGAAGAAAGTGAAGGAGTATTTTCCTCTTGAAATCCATGGCTACTGGTACAAAGGCTCTTACAAAATCAGCAAGTTCAGTAAAACCGACAACAAAGCGGTATATGCTTACCATTACAGACCTAATGAAGACTCCGTGGCTTTTGAGAAAGCCACTGGCTTAACTGTTCCGCAAAATGGTAAAATAGTCTTATACTACAACAAACCGCGCAGAAGTGCCACCTTTATGAGTTCTACAGGAGCGATGATGGGTGGGGGGCAAACCACTGCATCGGTGATTTATGAAGTAAAGGGAACAGATGAGCTTTACTTCTCTACCGTGTATTCTTCTGGCCTTTTGTTATGGGACAAGTCAGAGGCTATCCAAATCTTAGCTGAAATTGTAAAACCCTACCCAGAATTAGCACAACGCGTGAAAAGCATGCAAGGGAAGTTTACCATTGAAATCGTTAGCCAAATTGTAAAAGAGTACAATGCCTGGTATGTAAGTCAATCTGCAAAATCATAAGGAAGGCAACATTCACATCTTTCCCTTGGACTAGTAGTTCTAGCTTGTTAATATGCATATGCGTCTTTGAGTATTCCATTTTGCGTGCTATGGCCTAATTTCTTACGCAAGCGTATTAAAGGAGTCATTTAACTAAAGGCAATTTAACCGGCTGTTGGTATGCTCCTTCTTTTACAAGACAGCATTTCTTCCACTACAGAAAGCCCTGGCTTAGGTTTTCTGGAGGGCAATATCATTCAAGGAGTTCAAATCCTGAAACTATTGATTGAGACGGTTAGCGCGCTCATCATTGGCATTGGGGTAATGATTGCCTTGTTCTACTTCATCAAATCCTTTCTGCCACCCAAGGTGCAGAACTACAATAAGATACGGTTGGTGCTAGCCCGGTATCTGGCCTTAGCCTTGGAGTTTCAACTAGGCGCCGACATCCTTTCTACCGCCATCGCTCCTACCTGGGACCAGATTGGAAAGTTGGGTGCCATTGCCATCATCAGGACGGCCCTCAACTACTTCTTGACCCTGGAGATGAAGGAAGAACAGAAGCAAAACGATCAGGAACAAGACCTGCACGACCAAGCCAGCAGAAATGATTATGATTCTTCTCCAGATTCCTCCTCTCAAAAATCCAGACTATAACAGTAAAGAAGTTGGCAGAATACTACTTATCAACGGTAGTGGGGAAGTTGTGGGCAATCTCTGTAACCATTTCATAAGAAACTTGCCCTCAAGCGCATACGGCCAGTGGCTTGAGAAATCTCACCACTGGCCGTATGCGCTTGCCGTCCTCAATCCTGTACTTAAGACTTTACCTGAACCGTTTGCGACTTTTCAATGGCCTTGTAGATGGCGTCTTGGATACGAGGCCTGATGTTAAGAGTATTGAGCTTGTTTGACACAGATGGGTGCACCCGGTTAGAAAGAAAGATGTACACTAGTTCATGCTTAGGGTCTACCCAAACACAGGTGCCGGTGTAGCCCGTGTGCCCGTACGTTTGCGAAGAAGCCAATTGTGACGGATAATGTTTGCTAGTATCAGGGTCCCAGCGGTCAAACCCCAGCCCTCTTCTGCTCACTTTGGACTGACGCGAGGTAAACAATTCCACCGTTTCTGGCTTGACATACTGCCTTCCGCCATAAGCTCCTTTGTTCAAGAGCATCTGATGCAGGATGGCCATGTCATTTGCCGTGGAGAAAAGACCTGCATGCCCGGCAACTCCACCCACTTTGGCTGCCCCACCGTCATGTACATAGCCTTGCAACAAGGTTTTTCTGAAGTAGGTATCGCGCTCTGTGGGCACAATGCGGCTCTTGTCAAAACGGGTCAGCGGCAGATACCCTGCTGTTTGCATGCCCAACGGAAGGTAGAAAGCACTCTGCACAAAGTCTTGGATAGAAGCTTCTGCCTGCAGTTCTACAATCTCCTTCATAAAATACATGGTCAAGTCTGAGTACACATACTTGCCCGGTGTATTCAATTTAGAATGGACCATGCGCGGCCATAGCACCTCCTGATAGTAAGCATTGCTCAAGAAAAGACTGTCTGACGCCTGTACCTTGAATTGTTCTGAAAACTGTTTCTGTGCGTATCCAGCCGGCACCGGTAGCGTCACTCCCGCAGGCATTCCTGACTCATGCAACAATACCTGCTTCATCTTAAGAGAGGCCTTGTTACTTTCCTTGACAGAAGGAATATAGGTACCCAGGGGCGCGTTCAGGTCTAACTTTTTCTGGTCATAGAGTTGCATTAACGCCACCGTAGAGGCAGACGTCTTGGTCAAGGAGGCCAGATCATAGATGTCATCTATCTGCGTAGGCCGCGTGTTGTCATACGTATGAGAACCATAGGCCTTGTTGAAAATGACGGTTCCGTTCTTTACCACCATCACAACCGCTCCCGGCGTGGCCTTCTGGCTGATGGCCTCTGCTACTATGGCGTCAATGGAAGGCTGTAAGTCTGCGCTGTTAATGCCCAGTTCTTCAGGTACGCCGTATTTTAAACGAGTAGCCTGCGTGCTGTGGCCTTGGCCTTTCTGATATTTGGTTGAATATGTTTGTGAAAGCCTGGCGGTGGCTCCTACCCCTCCAAACAGCAACTGTGCTACATAATGGGCGGTGGCAGGCGTTTCCTCATCGGCCCACACCATAGGAGCGGTGACGGCATCTGCCAAAGGCAATAACTCCTTATTTCCGTAGACCGCCAAGACCAATTTCTTTTGGGACTGTAGGCTTTTAAGTAAATTAAGGTTGGGCAGGTATTGCAGTTCTTCGGCGGGGATCTGCACAATGACGGTTTGATACGGCGCCAGGTAGGTGGCTAATCCTTTAGCCAGCGTGTCTTTGGCTAATGACTCGCCAGATAACGTTGCCACGGTGGTGTACTTGTTTAAAAGGCTGTCAAACATAGTCGCTTGCCCTACGCCTAAGGAAAGGCTGGCTATGCTTTGTTGTAAATTTTGAATGGGGACAGCCTTAGAACCATTGTTAAGCAGCACCGTGGTCTGACTAGCCTCTTTTTGTTGCTGCCACCATGTTAAGTTCTTCTTTACCGGGCTTTCTTCTTTAGACGCGCCCGCAAACCCAATGCCCGTCAGGCAAAGCAGGAGTGCCAATTGAGTGAAGCGGCCTTTTAAAGAATGCAGCATGGTTTAAAAGAAAATAAATAATATGGGACAACCTTATCAATAACATTGCAAACGCTGTGCCTGTTTATTCTGTCTTGTGAAAATTCCAGTTGTCAACGTGCCGATTTAGGTATCATCAAGATACTAGAAAATTCCCTTGCAGGGTATGATAACCACTTAGAAAATTTTCTGAAGTCTGCATGGTAGTATAGATAAAAGGAGGCTAGCCTGCTTAAAGTTCTTCACCATGGCCTATTTTTGACAAATAGCCGCTGATAAGGATTAAAAAATAGGCTTACACGGTCAAATTGGAGGCCTCTTGTACTTCACCAGAGGCCATGGTACCCAAGGTGATCTCCCCTATTCTTACCCTGATTAACCTGAGCGTAGGAAAACCAACGGCCGCCGTCATTTTGCGTACCTGGCGGTTCTTGCCTTCGGTGAGGATGATGGACACCCAGCTGGTAGGTCCGTGCCGGTCATCCCGGACCCGTCGACTCCGCTCTGGGAATTCTGGCGCAGGGTTTAGATGACGAGCTTGGCAGGGTAAGGTAAAGTATGGTTGCTTTTCGTGGGCAATCTCAATGCCGCCGGCTTGTAGTTGGGCAATGGCCTCTGGGGTGATGATGCCGTCTACCTGCGCATAGTATTCTTTTTCCACCTTTCGGCCGCGTACATGCTCGCTCATTTTACCGTCAGTGGTCAGCAGGAGCAAGCCTTCGCTGTCTTGATCCAATCGGCCGATGGCCATGGTGCCTACCGGGAAATCATACAAGTGCCCTAAAAGTTTTTTATTCTTGGGGTTGCCTATGAACTGGCTCAAATACCCAAAGGGTTTATGCAAAATGAAATGACGGTGCGGAAGCGGTAAGTCAGACAAAGAGTGTGGCGTTTTTGCGCTAATTAATGGAAAACAGGCCAAAAACGGAAACCTAACTACACTTAAACGCCTTCAGGCTGTCAATTTCCTAAATTAAACTCCTTAACTATCGTGTAGACCGGATGCGGTGATGCTAGCGTAGACTGCCATAGGGCCAACGACTCCACCTGAAACTCAACTATTTCTTTTGGCTCAATGATCGGCAAATCTTTCATTGAGCGGTCTTCTTTCTTAATCCGGCTTAGGGTGATGTGAGGGATGAACTTGTCATGGCCAGCTGGATTATTCGCGAAGGCCTTTGCTACCTCTAAACTAAGTTTTTCAAAGGCGGCGTGGGGCTGAAAGCGGGCCCACACCAACCGCGGTGCAGAGCGTTTAGGACCAGGTTCCAACTGCTCTAGTGTAAGGGTGAATGGATTATGTAGTCTTGCAATATTCTGCAATTGCTCCAGTATGACATCTAGCTGCGCGGCAGGCTCATTGCCTAGAAAGAAGAGTGTTAAATGCAGATTCTGTTCTGGCACTGCCCTAATGCCAGGGACATCATACGCTTGTCTGGTTTTCACCAGGTAGTCCTTCAGGGTTTGAGGTAAAGGAACGGCCACAAAAAGGCGGAGGGTGTTGAACATGCGCTTACCTGCTGTTTATTAATAGGAGGTTTAAAAATCTTGGCTTAGAGATATTTGGCCTACGTTTTTAAGTTCATTTAGCTCTTTGTACAGCTCTTTGAGTTTTAAATCATCGGGCACGAACACATACAACTGAATTTGAGACTTATGATCTGGGTTGGACTGCTCCACGTTCACGTTTTTGACCTCAATTTTAAACTTCTCCAGCACCCCAAACACCTTAGTGGTCTCAATCTTAGCCGACTGAAAACTTATGCGCAGATTTTTAAGGGAGCCACCCATGAATATTTTCTTGCTTACTTTGTCTAACACGTAGAGCACAAAAAGCAATAGAAACGTCCCGATGATGGCCGCGTCATACATGCCTATGCCTACGGCCAGTCCAACGGCGGCCACCGCCCAGATGGTAGCGGCCGTGGTGAGCCCGTGCGTGTTGGCACCCAGCCTGAAAATTGCCCCTGCTCCTAGGAAGCCAATGCCAGAAACCACCTGCGCAGCTATTCGGCCAGGGTCAACGGTCTTGTATTGCGAGAAGGTTTGAGGCACGTACACAGAGATGAGCATCAGTAGACAGGAACCTACAGAAATCACCATCAAGGTTCTAAAACCCACGTGTTGCTTGAGCGTTTCGCGTTCCCACCCCAGCACGCCGCCCAGCAATAAGCTTAGGATCAACCTGAAAGCGGTGGTGGTAAGATTGACTTCGGTAGAGTGCCAAAATGAAAAATCCATAGCGCCAGAGCATGACTTTAAGAGGTAAAGCCTTAGCTATACGCTAAATGACTGTTGCAGGTAAATAATTATGCTCTCCCTTTAAAGGAATTGTACTGTCAAATTTATTGCACCTAGTACAGCATCAAGGTCCTACCCGATTTTGACCTGTTTTCTAGAAATCAGGCTAAAAACGCATAAAAGCTACCCTTTTTTAGTCATGAAGTAAAGGAGGTTCATGCGTTTGTGAACAAGGTAGACCACTGTAAATAGTAAGGCAGTAATAAGTAAATTCAGCTTTGCCAGCCAGAACGTGTCTTCTCCCCAGTATATAGAGGACTCTTGAAAAGACAAGTTGATGGAAACCCTGTTCATGCTTTCCAATGGGTAGCCAAAGGGAACTATGTCTCCAAGGCCTTGAAACGATAAAAACAGGAATAGCAGTAATTGCGCCACCCCCAAGCCTAAGTTGTTGGTAAACAGAGAGCACAATGAAACCAGAAGCAAGTAACTGCTTAACGGTAGCAACAGATACAAGTAATAGCTAGACAAATATGTGAATGTATGGGCCTCGCTTAAAAACGCGTGGCTTATAAATGAAAGTACCCAGTAAAGGCCACTTACCAAGGACACGGCCAATACCCTTTGAATGAACAGCTGATAAAAACTGGTGGGCAGAGCAGCAAACCGCTTTAAACCATTGTTTCTGCCTTCTAGCATTTGAAAGACATACGCCGCCAGTAATACCACCAAATGATGGAAAGACAAAAGCACTTGCAGATTGGTGAATGCAAAATTTTCAGCGATGCCACCATTATTTTGACGGGCATACAGAAGGTTTACCAACAATACCGCCATCAGGCAAACGCTTAGGAGCATCCTTACCTCCTTTGATCTAAGATAGACAAGCAGTGATGCTGTTAGGGTAGATACAAAAGCCATAAAACGAAGGTTTAATTTTTACGAAGCAACAACTGTGACCCTTGCTCTGCCCTGATAATAACAATAGGCTGCTAACATAAAAGAAGCCACCACTAAAACGCCTAGCGATACAGGTATTCCTCTTGTAATAGAAACGTCCATTGCCTTGATTCTTGCAAAGGCATAACCTGGGATTAGAGGTGCGCCAATAGCACCTAGCATGCCTGTTAAGCCCATGAGAAAGTAGTACAATGTGGGCTTGTCCTTGGTAAAATAGGCAAGAACCATCAACAAAGCACTATAAAACAATCCTCCTAACAAGTGATGCTCTATTAATAGAAGAAAGGCGTTTAGATGAACAGGCTCTCCTATGTCAAAATCCAAAACCAAAGCACTCACCAGCGCTAATGGAACAGACACTATTACCATAACTAAGACCAATCCTAGGTATACCAGTAATTGCTTGTAGAAAAGTGATTTTAGTAATGAAACTGGGAATAACCTGTAATGCCTCCAACCTGTTCCGTTTTCTATTTTAATCCATAAACCTGTTAGTAAACCCATGGTCACCACATGGGTGAGCATCCAGATTTGATTAATCTTGAAAAGCCAGAAATGGTAGGGCTCTTGCACCATTTTTAGGTAAAACAGGTTGATGAAAGCTTGATCAAAAGAGTCATATACCAAAAAGTGAAACAGAGTTGCCAATAACAAGGCAGAAAGTATAATGCTCAATACCAGCTTTTTGCTCCCCAGCAGTTTCATAACCTCAATAGGAAAGTAGTTCATGGGTGGCATGGCTTTTCTGTTGGTGTAAGGCTAGGTAAATATCTTCCAGGCTTGGGGTGTTTAACTCTTCCCAAATATACGGGTAGGTGGCCAGAGGTTTCTGTAGCAAGGTGAAGGCTTCCTCTTCTCGCCAGAAACTTTGGCTCGCTAATTCTTCGGCTAGATGCGGGTAGGCTTGGTGCGGCAACAGTTTAAACGATTCAGTATTTTGAATTGCGCTGTCATATACCAACCTGCCTTGCTTTAAAATAAGAATGCGGTCTCTGTAAAAGCTTGCCTCCTCTAGTTGGTGTGTACTTATCAAGAAACTCACGCCCTCTGTCCTATTCAGTCGCTTCACCAAACTCCTGAACTCAGAGATGCCTTCGGGGTCAAGGGCATTGGTGGGCTCATCTAGAATCACCAGCGACGGTCTATGGAACAGCGCCATGGCCAGGCCCAACCGTTGCTTCATGCCAGATGAATAATACTTGGTCTTCTTTTCCTGGTCTGGTGACAATCCTACTAATTCCAGCACTTCCAAAATCCTGGATTTTTCACCGCTGTAATACCTGCGCACAAAGTCCAGGTTTTCATAGCCGGTCAAATGCTCATACAAGGCAGCACCTTCTATCAATGCCCCTACCTGTTGCAAGAATTGGTTTCTTGTGTCAGGACTATGTTCTAAACCGTTGATGTTGATGTACCCGGCCTTTAGTTGAAATATCCCGAAAACACTTTTAAAAAGGGAAGACTTTCCGGCTCCGTTTCTTCCTAAAAGGCAGCAGATCTGCTTTTCCTGGATAGCAAATGTGATGTTATCTAAAATAGTCTTTTTCCCTTGGTGCAGGGTAACATTATTAAATTCTAGAATAGACATAAATAGTAAATGTGAAATAGCATGGGAATATTTGGGACGACTTCAGACTGTTACGGCAACAGGCTATGCGCTCTAATTTTTATATTATATATTCAATATATTTACTTTTAGCAAGTTTCCAAGCTGATGCATGCCTATAAATTACTGGATTAAGAGGTATCAGTTTTTAGTGAAGGGAGTTGCTAGAAAGTAAACTAACATAGTGCATCATCTCTGCCGGTATTAACAGGAAGTACCAATAAGGACTTATGCAAGAAGCCTCTGATTTTGGCCTGTTTTCTGCAAAACAGGCCAAAATCAGAGGCTTAAAAAGCTAAAGTTTATCCGTCAGTTACTTGATAGCCACCGGAATTTCTAAGTTCTCCCATAGCAAAGAAAAGCCTTTAGCATTGATGTCATACGTTAGGCTCTCATACATCTTGGCAGATTTCTTAGGCATTACCGTTACGGTCAGCACGGTATTGGCCGGGTCAAAGTTAGCGCCCTGGCGGGTAGTTCCCCACTGGCCGGTTTGCGAGTTGAAAATGATTTGCCACTCTTTTTCACTTGGCACGGCAAACAAGCTGTATTTGCCTGCCTTCAGCATTTTGCCTTCAACCATGATGTCTTTGTCTGTAATGAAGGTGGTGGCTTCATTGGCTCCCGCTCTCCAGGCCTTGTTATACGGCACTAATTCTCCCCAAATAGTACGGCCCTTCACAGAGGGGCTGCTGTAGTTGATGGTGAGGGTGGCCTTGCCCACTTTTCCGGTGGCCGCCATGGCCGGACTGGCTTTTGGCTTCGCGTCCTGCGCTAAAACAGAAGCCGTCATGGTCAAAAGAAATAAGACCGTTAACAAAAGAGAATTTGTTTTAAGTGTTTTCATACAATGGATGGTTAATGGTTAGTTTTTAAGGTAAGATGGAAGAATACTAAGATAACCATAATGCTAGACTTCTTAGTATGCTCAGTCTCTATTATATAACTGGGTCCATTCCTTCAACTGATTCTGGGTCTGTTTGTTTACCTGGCCAGGCATTAAGCGCCAGCCCCAGTTGCCATGGGCTTGACCAGGCGTGTTCATGCGGCCCTGTTCGTCAATGCCTAACACGTCTTGCATGGGCAGAATGGCGGTCTTCGCCACAGAGGCATACGCCAACCGAGCCATTACCCAGTAAATGTCCTCTTCGCTTAAGCCGCGGCCTACGTAGTGCTCAATCTGCTGGTGGTGCGGTTTGCCTTCCTGGCGGTACCAACCCAGCGTGGTGTTGTTGTCATGGGTTCCCGTGTAGGCAATGAAGTTACGCGCGTAGTTGTGCGGCATATAATCATTCTGCGGCATCTCCTCTCCCCAGGCAAACTGAAGGATCTTCATGCCGGGCAGGTTGAAATCATCGCGCAGTTTCAAGACCTGGTCATTGATTTCGCCTAAGTCTTCGGCAATAAATGGAAGGCTTCCCAGCTCTTTCTCTACCACTGTGAAGAAGTCTGCACCCGGACCGGGTTTCCATTGGCCGTTTTTGGCGGTTTGTTCTCCAGCCGGAACTTCCCAGTAGTCCGCAAAGGCCCTGAAATGGTCCAGCCGCACCAGGTCATACAGCTCCATGTTTTTGCGCAGTCTGCCTATCCACCAGCCATAGTTTTGCTCTTTAAGGACGTCCCATTGAAAGACCGGCATGCCCCACAGCTGTCCGTCCTCAGAGAAGGAATCTGGCGGTACGCCGGCCACACCCGTCATGGCTCCTGCCTGATCCACGGCAAAAATGTCCCGATTGCTCCAAACGTCTACGCTGTCATAGCTAATGTAAAAAGGCATGTCCCCGAACATCTGGATGCCCCGGTTGTTGCAATAGGTTCGCAGGCGCTTCCATTGCTGGTTAAAGACAAACTGGATCCATTTGATTTTGTCCATCTCCTCGGCATGTTCCTTCGCCAGTGTTTCCAAAGCCATCGGGTCGCGCTGCTTGTAGACTTCTTCCCACTGGAACCAAGCATTACCGCCATTCAGGTCTTTTAGCAGCACATACAGCGCAAAGTCATGGAGCCAGCCGGCCTCTGTGAGGCAGTATTCCGTGAACTGCTGTTGTATGGCGGCAAAATCTCCAGTATTATAGGTTTGCCAGGCTTTTTCTAGCAGCTCATCCTTTACGCGTTTGGCCTGCTCATAGTCCACGCTTCCAGTCTGGAGTAAATGGTAGTTGGCTAGTTCCTGTGCGTTGAGCAATCCTTCTTTGGCTAATATTTCTGGAGAGATGAGCAGAGGGTTGCCGGCTCTGCTAGAGATGGAACTGTACGGCGAATAGCCTTGGCCCGCCTCAATGGGGTTGAGCGGTAACAGCTGCCAGTACTTCTGGTGGCTAGCCTGCAAGAAATCAGCAAATCTGCGGGCCTCTGGGCCCATGTCGCCAATCCCAAACGGCGATGTTAAAGAGGTGATGTGCAGGAGAATACCTGCCCCGCGTTCATTTCTAGCTTGTAATTTGAGCAAGGCCAACGGTAAAATGTTAAACAAATCACTTACGCTAAGCTCATGCGCATATTGTCCCGTTGTGCGTACCAGCGTATTCTGCCAGTCTTTGGGCGCCTCCTTGGGCAGTATGACTTTGGTGTCCTTCCAGTCAATGTCCTGAACAGAGCTTACCCCTTGCTTTTTAGCCAGTATCGCCAGATGCAAAGGCACGACCACCACATACCAAGTATGCAGGTGCTGACGCGCGAAAGCCAGCACGTGTTCCCGGTGTTCACCCGCAACCTCCAACGGCAGGTAGGCGCCTTTGGCGAAGTAGTCTGCGTTGTTTTTGCGCTCGGTGAATAAGCTGCGCGTTAGCCACAGTTTGATGCGGGCATCATTGGGGTTTTTCCAGAGGTCTTCCCAAAGCGCTTCCTGTTTGTTGAGGTCATAGCTCTCCAAATCCTCTAACCATGCCTGCCGCTTGTCATAGTCAACCGGACGACGGTTGTCTGGGTCTACCAGGCTGAAGTCCCAGAGTTCGGTGCCCTGGTACACGTCTGGAATGCCCGGGGCGGTAAACTTGAGCAACACCTGGCTTAAAGAATTAGCAATACCATACTCCAGCGTTTTTGCCCTGAAATCCAGAAAACGGCCCCAAAACGGCCTGTTCTTATCTAGCAATTTTACCGCAAATTCTTTAGTGGCATTCTCATAGGCTTCATTAGGTGACGTCCAGTTGGAGTGCGTCTTAGCTTCACGTAATGCTTTCTGCACATACGCTTGCAGCCGGTTGCCAAAATCATCTTCGTCCTCATCAGGCATAGGGTAGGCTCCGTACAAGGTTTGGTATATGAGGTATTCGTCATTGGCGTCTGGGGCGTCACTTTGCTTAAGTTCAGCGTTTAAGGTGCGCCATTCCTGCACGGCCTCTGCCCATTCTTCTGACAGCTCTGTGAGCACATTCAATCGGGCACGTACGTCCTCGCCGCGTTTGGTGTCATGGGTAGACGTACCATTGAGCGAAAGCGGCCAGTTCTTCTGCCTTTCTTGCATGATGAGATGAAACTGCGCGGCGCTCATGCCAAAAGACTCTGGTGCGTCTCCTACCTCATTATGCCCTATGAAGCGGTTGTACGTGTACATGATGGTATCCTCCACCCCTTTGGCCATAAGCGGCCCCGTGAACTGCATGAGGCGTTGGTAAAATTGTTGAGCGCGCTCTAAGTAGGTGTCGTCTTCGCCTTCGGGTGAAGTTCCTAAAAGGGTTCTCTCCAGAATTTCAACCGCGCCGGATAACCCTGGTTTACTTCTTCGGATGTTGTTAAAAATGCCCTGCACCGCTTCTGCCTCTTCCTTTTCTAATGGCATTTGGTTTCCATAATACCGGTACACCGGGCAATGCACCAGAAACGCTGCTATGGCGTCTTTTATCTCTGATGAAGGCACTGTGTTGAGTACATCTTCTGGCACCAGTCGCTGCGTTAGAAATAACTGGTACAGGTTCTCCAGTTCGCCGGCCATGTGGTGGTGCAGGATGTAGGCTTTCTTGGCATGAATCTGCTCATGCACGCGGGCCTCGTCACCTACCAACTCCTGGTACAATTTGTTAAAGGTTTCCTGGCCCGGGCTGTACGTAAAAAGGTTGTTCACGTAGGCTAGAAAGTCGTACCCGGTATTGCCCTGAATGGGCCATTGGTTGGGCATGTTCTCGCCGGGCTCCAGGATTTTCTCCACGGCTATGTAAGTCTCCGCGCCGGTCAGCTCCCGCAGTTGAGTCAGGTACCCCGTTGGGTCATACAAGCCGTCTACGTGGTCAATCCTAAGCCCCTGAAAGACGCCTAGGTCCAGCAGTTGTTTGATGTATTGGTGGTAGGTGTCAAAGACAAGCGAGTCTTGGATGTTGAGGCAGATTAATCCGTTCACCGTGAAAAACCGCCGGAAATTGATGTGCGCATCGGTCTCCTGCCAATGGCACAATTGGTATGCCTGTTGGTTGGCTAAGTCTAATAGTTTGGTTGGATTTCTATTGACTTTTTCAAAATTTTCTTCTACCGCTACCCGCACTTCCTGATTGCGCATCAAGGCCGCCAGCTGCAACCTAAACTCATCCCACTTAAGAGAAAGCGCTTTGGGGTTCTCTTCCAAGTGGATGTCTTTTAACTCTACCAGCAGTTGTGCTATGGCTTGGTTGGAGGAATGTTCTCCTTTTAACAGGATTTCATAAGCCCGCAGGTTCAAGGGATACGCGCTATCAAAATACTGAAAGACCAGTCTCTGTTGCTCTAGGTTATAGGCAACTTTCAACTCACCCTTTTGAATGACTTCCTCCAGAGAGTCTCCCAAAAACGGAACCATTACCCGGCCCTCATGCAAGGTGCTGCTCCAATGGATGTCAAAGAAATTGTAGTATTGACTAAGAGGCCCTTTTTCCAACACGTCCATGAGCCATGGATTGTTAGAATGATACGCCATGTGATTGGGCACGATGTCCTGCAACCAGTTGATGCCCTGTTCCTTCAAGCCATTGGCAAGGGTGACTAATTCTTCCTCTGTTCCTATCTCTGGATTGATGCGATGAGGGTTGACCCCATCATACCCATGCGTGCTTCCAGGCGTGGCTTCAAAAACCGGCGAGGCGTAGATGGTGCTCACTCCTAGTTTTTGCAGGTAAGACAAGATGCGTTCAAAGTCCTGGAAAGTAAAAGCCTTGTGAAACTGCAGCCTATAGGTAGCGACGGGATTGTGCATATGGTAAGTATTGGAAATTTGGAGATGAGGAGCCATGAAAAGGATGTAAGATTCATACTCTCCCCATCAAAGCAAGTATGGTTAAATTTGTTTTTGGCCTAATTCTCAGGAAACAGGCCAAAAACGGCATCTGGCCCTGTGACTATCCGTGTGTGAGAAGTGAAGAGGTGCCAGCATATACAAATAGGCTTTCTGGTGGCATGACAACTTCTTCACCACCCGCGGCGCTTGCATCAATTGCCTTTGGCCCTTGGAATTCTGGAGAAGCAGAATTAAGTAGTAATTGCCACTCTTTGGCTGAGGTTGGCAATTGCATGGTTTGTTGTACTGTGGAGAAGTTCATGACACACAAAACCTGCTCCTGACCATGCCAACGGCGCACCATCAAAGTTTTATGAGCTTCGTTTTCCTGCACCTCCAAGCACTTTCTGTTGAGGTGCTTTAGAGCAGGGAATTCCTTTCTAAGTTTGAGTAGTTTTTTGTAATACCCATGCATGGTCTTGTGCGGCTCTGCTTCAAGTAATTCCCATTGTAGTTTGCTAGACAGGAACGTCTCTTCTGCCATGGGATCTGGCGCCTCACCTTGCGCAAGAAACGCGGCAAATTCTGCTTTCCTTCCCTGCCTTACCGCTTCAAGCAGATCTGGGTCTGTGTGGCTAACAAAGTATTGGAAGCGGCTGGTCTCTGCGTATTCTTCGCCCATCCAAAGCATAGGCAGAAACGGGCTCAGAATGACGGCTCCAGCGGCCAGTTTCTGCATTTCAAAACTTACCAATTCATTGAGCCGTTCACCCAGCATGCGATTGCCTACTTGGTCATGGTTTTGCGTGAAGACAATGAACTGCTGTCCCGGATTATCTTCTGCCTTAACGCCAAACGTTTTTTGCCGGTGCGGTGAGAATTGTCCGTCATACACGTAGGCATCACGGTAGGCCTTGGCCAAATCACAGATGCCGGTAAAGTCTGAATAATACCCGGTGTTTTCGCCTGTGACGGTCACACGCAGGGCATGGTGAAATTCATCTATCCACTGGGCGTCCATGCCGTAGCCTTGCTCTTCCAAAGGATTAATGAAGCGGGTATCATTCAGGTCTAATTCCACTATCATGTAATGAGTGCGGCCGGTAATTTCCATGAGTTGGTTGACCTGCTCTTTCATCTCCCTTAAAATGTGGACCGGGCTGAAGTCTTTGATGGCGTGTACGGCATCCAGCCGCACGGCGTCAATATGGAAATCCCGGAACCACATGAGTAGGTTTTCTGTGAAATAGCGGCGCACGCCGTCACAGTACGCGTCATCAAAATTGATGGCGGGTCCCCAGGGGGTGTTGTATTTGTTAGTGAAATAAGGGCCGTAGGCGCCCAGGTAGTTTCCTTCAGGCCCAAAATGGTTATATACCACGTCTAGTATCACGGCCAAGCCTTTCTGGTGACAAGCGTTCACCAAATGCTGCAAAGCCTCAGGGCCACCGTAAGAGTCTTGCACCGCAAACGGAAAAACGCCATCATAGCCCCAGTTTCTATCTCCTGGGAATTGTGCCACGGGCATCAGTTCAACGGCTGTCACACCCAGGTTTATCAAGTAATCCAACTTTTCTTCTAGACCGGCAAAAGTGCCATCTTGCGTGAACGCTCCTGTATGCAGTTCATAAAGAACATAGTCTTGTAAGGGCAGATTCTGCCAGGCATCATCCGTCCAGGAGAAGGCTGTTTCATCAAAGGCCTGAGAAGCACCGTGCACGCCTGTTGCTTGAAACAGAGAAGCCGGGTCAGGGAATTCCTGCTCATCATTCAACCTGAATTTGTACGGGTCTCCGGGCACTATTACATCCGTGATGACAGACCAGTAACCGAAGTCTTCTTTTTTTAAGGGCACGCTGGTGTTGCCCTCGTTTAGGATGAGTTCCACCTGCTCGGCCAGCGGTGCCCATACCAATACTTGAGCCTTGCCAGAAGGCAGGAAACTAACGCCCAGCGTTCTTTTTTCTAAAGCCAGTCTATGCATCTTAATCTAAGTCTACCTCATGAACATGATTCTTCAAGACCAGCACAGACCGCCCCTCTACATGAAAGGAATCTCCAGCGTTGTAAATCACGGGGTCTTTAGGTTCTACCAGGTCTCTGAAGGTATCTACGGCCACCGCCCAATGACTGCCATATTTTTCTGGCGGTAAGGTAAAATCAATAGAGTCATGATAGGCATTGAAGATGACGTAGAAAGAATCATCAATCACAATCTCCCCTTTTGGCCCCCGCGTGTGGACGCCACGCCCGTTCAGATAAATGGCCAGCGATTTGGCGTGTTCCTCGTCCCAGTGCTCATCTCCCATGTCTGTACCGTTGGGCAGAAACCAGGCAATGTCCTCTAACCCCAAGCCTTTTATCTGCTGGCCCTGGAACCAGCGCCGGCGCCTGAAAACCGGATGACTTTTCCTGAAATGGATGAGCTTTTTGCTAAACTCCAGAAGTTTTTGGTCTGCGCCCTTCCAATCTATCCAGGAGATTTCATTGTCCTGGCAATAGGCGTTGTTGTTGCCCTGCTGGGTTCTGCTTAGCTCATCACCGGCTACCAGCATGGGCACACCCTGTGATAAGAAAAGCGTGGTCAGGAAATTGCGTTTCTGGCGGTTTCTCAGATCAACAATCCATTGGTCTTCCGTGGGGCCTTCAACGCCGCAGTTCCAGGAGCGGTTGTGGTCGTCTCCGTCCTTGCTGTCCTCCCCATTGGCCTCATTGTGCTTTTCATTGTAAGACACCAGATCATGCAGCGTAAAGCCGTCATGGGCCGTGATGAAGTTGATGCTGGCGGTGGGTCTTCTAAAGTCATCAAAGTATAAGTCTGAAGAGCCCGTAAAGCGGTTGGCAAACTCTGCCAGCATGCTGTCCTCGCCACGCCAGAAGTCCCGCATACAGTCGCGGTACATACCGTTCCACTCGGTCCAACCTGGTGGAAAGTTACCGACCTGGTACCCGCCTTCGCCCACGTCCCATGGCTCTGCAATGAGTTTTACCTGTGAGATGACCGGGTCCTGGTGTATGATGTCAAAAAAGGAACTGAGCTTGTCCACGCCGTGCAGCTCGCGGGCTAAGGCAGAGGCCAGGTCAAACCGGAAACCGTCTACGTGCATTTCCAGAATCCAGTAACGCAGGCTGTCCATGATCAACCTGAGCACGCTAGGCAGATTGGCATTGAGTGTATTGCCCGTGCCGGTATAGTCCATGTAATAGCGCTGGTCACCATCTACCAATCTGTAATAAGAAGCGTTGTCAATCCCCTTAAAGGAGAGCGTGGGCCCTTTCTCGTTTCCTTCGGCGGTATGGTTGTAGACTACGTCTAAGATCACCTCAATGCCCGCCTTGTGCAGCGCCTTTACCATGTTTTTGAATTCCACTACCTGCTCACCCAGCACCCCAGAACTGGAATAGCGCACGTCTGGTGCAAAGAACCCTATGGAATTGTAGCCCCAGTAGTTTTTTAGCCCTTTGTCCTGCAAATACCAGTCTGTCACAAAATGATGGACGGGCAGTAGTTCAATAGCCGTAATGCCCAGCTCTTGTAAGTACTGGACGGTCACCGGATGCCCGATGGCCGCATAAGACCCTTTGATCTCTTCTGGAATGGCCGGGTGCAGCTGCGTGAAGCCTTTGATGTGGGCTTCATAGATGATGGATTTATGGTAAGGGATTTTGGGCGCTCTGTCATTGCCCCAGTCAAAGGCAGGATTCACCACCACAGATTTGGGAATGTACGGGGCGCTGTCCTGCTCACTAAAGCTCAGGTCTCCATCTTCATGGCCAAACTGATAGCCAAATAAAGACTCGTGCCATTGGATGGTACCAGAGATGGCTTTGGCATAAGGGTCAATCAATAATTTGTTGGCATTAAACCGGTGGCCATTCTGGGGTTCATAAGGGCCGTCTACTCTAAAACCATAGAGCTGACCGGGCTTTAATTCTGGTATGTAGATGTGCCAGACCTGGTGAGAACGCTCTTTTATCTGGATGCGCTCACTTTCTGTGGCGTCTTCTGCTGAGTTGAAAAGGCAAAGCTCCACGCTGGTGGCATGGTGGGCAAACAGGGCAAAGTTCACGCCCTCGCCGTCCCAGGTAGCTCCCAGCGGAAACGGTTGACCCGGGTAATGTATAATGCTCATAGTAGTGTCAGTGTAGAAATAACGGTTGCCTGGGCAACGGATTCCCCACCTCTACGCATAAACTTGGGTAAGGGTGCCGCCTATAAGAAATCATACACCCTAACATTTAGGAAGGTGACTGGTTTTTCTTATCAGATTCAAATGCCAAGGTGACGCATTTATAATGGGCAATTGGCAGGCTGATTAATCAAATCGTTAAAAAAGGCGTATAGGCCAGTAGCCAGAATAAAATTTTGCTTTTAAAAAGGGAGTAATGCATAACATTTTTCATTTTAGGCGCTTTTGGCTTAACTTCGCCCACGAAGGCAACACAAACTCTTAAACTCAAAAAAGTAATATGTCAGAATTTGCTGAACTTATCTTAGATGGCAAGTCATACCAGTTCCCGGTTGTAGAGGGCACTGAGAATGAGAAAGCCATTGATATCAATGCTCTGCGCGCGCAAACAGGTTACATCACCCTAGATTCTGGTTATAAGAACACCGGTGCCACAGAAAGCGCCATTACCTTTCTAGACGGCGAAGAAGGCATTCTTAGATACCGTGGGTATCCTATTGAGCAGCTGGCAGAAAAATCCAGCTTCATTGAAGTAGCCTATCTTTTGATCTATGGCACGCTTCCTACCCAGACGGAGCTTGATGAATTCAGCAATCAGATTAAAGTACATACGCTGGTAAATGAGGACATGCGCAAGATTTTAGACGGTTTCCCGTCTACGGCGCACCCTATGGGTATCCTGTCTGCCTTGGTTAGCTCCTTGACGGCCTTCTATCCAGAGTCCTTGAACCCTAACCAGACCAAAGAAGAGGTAGATCTTTCCATTATTCGTTTAATGGCTAAGCTGTCTACCATTGCCGCCTGGTCTTATAAAAACTCTGTTGGGCACCCGGTTAACTATCCAAAGAATAAACTGGACTACTGCTCTAACTTCCTGCACATGATGTTTGCCTACCCTACTGAGGAGTATGAGCTTAATCCTGTGGTAGTGAGCGCCTTGAACAAATTGTTGATCCTGCACGCAGACCATGAGCAGAACTGCTCTACTTCTACTGTACGTCTGGTAGGTTCTGCCAATGCCTCGCTTTACTCTTCTGTGTCTGCAGGTATTTCTGCTCTTTGGGGTCCGTTGCACGGTGGTGCCAACCAGGCCGTAATTGAGATGCTGGAAGAAATCAAAGCAGATGGCGGTGACTCTAAGAAATTCATTGCGAAGGCAAAAGACAAAAACGATCCGTTCCGTCTAATGGGCTTCGGGCACCGTGTGTACAAGAACTTTGACCCACGCGCTACCATTATCAAGAAAGCCGCCGATGACGTATTGACTGCCTTGGGCGTCAACGATCCAATCCTGAACATTGCCAAGGAATTGGAAGAAGCAGCCTTGAACGATCCATACTTTGTAGAGCGCAAGCTGTACCCTAACGTAGACTTCTACTCTGGCATCATCTACCGCGCCATGGGCATCCCAACGGAGATGTTCACTGTGATGTTTGCCTTGGGTCGTCTCCCAGGCTGGATTGCCCAGTGGAAAGAAATGCGTGAAGGTAAAGAGCCAATTGGTCGTCCACGTCAGGTGTACACAGGTGCCACTGAGCGCAACTACACAGACATCAATAAACGCTAAGCATTAGTAATTGCATAACAAAAAGGCCCTGAGAGATCTGGGCCTTTTTGTTTTTTGGGCTATTTTCTGGAAATCAGGCTAAAAATGGCATAACCTGCAAAGTATCTAATGAGCTGTTAGAGAATTCTGAGTTCAATTCTTCTGTTAAGCTGTCTGTTTTCCTCAGTGGTATTATTGGCCTTTGGTTGGGTTTCGCCATACCCTTTTGCCTGGAAGATTGACGCCGAAAGGCCTTTAGACACCAGGTATTTTACAACCTCCTGAGCCCTTGCCTCAGAAAGCTTTAGGTTGCTGGCAGGCTGGCCTACATTGTCTGTATGCCCGGCAATTTCCACTTTTAGGGAAGGGTTGCTTTTCATGAACTGGTAAAGTTTATCAAGTTCTGTGCGCGATTCTGTTCTTAATGTGGCTTTGCCAGTGTCAAAAAACAGGTTGCTCAAAACGGCCTTAGATCCCTTGCTGATAGGCTGCAGGTAAAAATCCAATGCCAGGGGTTGAGAGGTAGCATTCGCGGAGATGTGGCGGCTTACCAGTACGTAGCCCGGCGCAGTCACATACAAGGCATATTCTTGCCCTTGGTTCACTACAATGGTATACGCACCAGTAGATTTGTCTGAAGGTACCTGCTGGCTCACTACGCTGGCAGAATCCAAATCATATACCTGAACCTGAGCGGCAATTGGTTTTTTGGTGACGGCGTCATACACGGTGCCTAGCGCAAAGCTACTAGTGACCTTTCCTTTCCAGATGGCCGGGACTTCAAACTGTGAAAGGCCGATCAACACATTTCCGGTGGTGCCTGGCTGTCCAGAATAGTAGCCCATCTTATTATCGGCGGTAATGAAAATTGACGTTTCGTCTCGGTGCGTGTTCAATGGGTAGCCCATGTTCTCAGGCTCGTTCCATCCTTTCTCAGACCTGGTTGCTTTAAACAAATCCAGTTTGCCCATCCCCTGCCTTCCGTCCGTGGCAAAGTAGAGCGTGGCATTGCTGGCATGTAGAAAAGGAGCCGCTTCTCTGCCCGGCGAGTTGATGGTACTGCCCGCGTTGATGGGCACCATCCAGGTTCCGTCTTCTAACTGGTGGGTGACCCAGATGTCTTCACTGCCCAGGCCGCCTTTCCGGTTTGACGCAAAGTAAATGGTCCTGCCGTCGGCAGATAGGCTAGGCTGAGAATCCCAGGCGGCGGTGTTGACCTTAGAGCCCATATTGACCGGTTTAGACCAGGTGGTCCCCTCTCTATACGAGATGTATAAGTCACAACTCCCAAAAGAATCTTTCCGGTTGCACGAGGTAAACACTAAGACTCTGCCGTCTGCTGAAATGGTTGCGGCGCCTTCGTTCAATTCTGAATTGATGACTTCTGAGATGGACTCTGGTGATTGCCATTCGCCATTCTTTTTCAAGGAAAGATACAGGTTCTCGTCATCCAGCCCGCCCTTGCCCGTACGGGCCGTAAATAAAAGAGACTGTTGGTTGGCGGTGAGTACCGGCGAGTATTGCATGCCTATGGCATTCACCACCTGGCTTAACGGCACAGGCGTATACGCTACCGGGTTAGCCATTGCCTTTAAGGCAAAGTCCACGTTCTTAAGCTGCTGGGTGGCGTGCAGGCTCTGCTTTGAGGTTTTTGATTTTGACAGGTCCAGGTATTTCTGGTAGTATTCTGCAGATTGGCTGTACAGCCCCCGGTCAAAAGAAAGATCGGCAAAGGTGAGGTATTCTGGTGCTAAGCCCGGTGTGGCCGGCAGTTTGGGCAGTCCTCTTTTATAATAAGCGTAGGCAGCGTCAGGTTTTTGCAGAATGCGCGTAAGCCCGGCTGCGCGCAGGTACGCTTCTCCATATAAAGAATCTCGTTTAATGGCCTCGTCAAAGGCCTCAATGGCTTTCTCAAACTCCCGGTTGCCAATCAGCTTCATTCCCTCCTGGTAGGACTTCTGAGCCCTGGCATTGGTAGAACCACCTTGTGCTTGCTGCGCCCTACTACTTACTCCATTACCAACTACAATACCAACCAGAAGAATCAGAAGTCTAAGCTCACGCATGGGGTTATGGAATGTTCAAGAATTTATGAGTCTGTAACGATACCTGCCATTTGGGGTTTTCCTTCACGTAATCCACTATTAACGGCATTATTTGGTCTGCCTTGCTCCATTCTGGCTGCAAGTACAAACGGGTTTCTGGGCCAACCTGGGCGGCATGCTCTTCTGCCCAGGCAAAATCAGACTTATTGAACACGATCACCTTTAGTTCACCGGCATGTGGCAGAACGTTGGGGTGCGGACCCTTGAATTTCTTAGGCGAAAGGCAGATCCAGTCCCAGGTACCGCTTAATGGATAAGCTCCGGACGTTTCAATAAATGTTTGTACGCCGCGTTTTTGCAGTTCTGAGGTTAGGTAATCCAAATTGTACAGCAAGGGTTCTCCGCCGGTCACTACCACGGCTTTGCCAGGGTACTGAATGGCTTGTTGTACTATCCAATCAGTGTCAGTGAGCGGGTGCAGGTTGGCATCCCAGGACTCTTTCACGTCGCACCAGTGGCAGCCAATGTCACAGCCACCCAGCCGAATGAAGTAGGCCGCCTTGCCCGTATGATAGCCTTCACCCTGAATGGTATAAAAATGCTCCATGAGCGGCAGTTTGGTGCCATCTTTAGGGACAGTATGAACAGAGGCGGTTTTTATTTCTAAGATCTCTTCCAAAGCGGTAAGGTGATAATTTCCGTTTTTAGCCTTTTTTCTAGAAAACGAGCCAAAAACGGATTGAGTTGTAAATGGGTAACAATTTGAACCGGCGGTAAGTTGCCTGGCTTGTCAAGGTTATTTCTAAAAATAAATAGCAACCTTCTCTTAGTTAGAAAAGGTTGCTACAAAGGTACTAAATAGAATTTTTCCGGTGTAGGGTAATTTAAGCACTTATCTTTACCCGTAAACTTCTTTCTTGGCAGCTTTTAAGGTGTTTTTCAAGAGCATGGAAATGGTCAAAGGCCCCACGCCGCCCGGCACCGGCGTAATATAGCTGCACTTGGGGGCCACGTTCTCAAAATCTACATCTCCACGTAGTCTCCAACCTCTTTCTCTGGTGGCGTCTGGCACGCGGGTAGTGCCCACGTCAATGACCACCGCTCCTTCTTTCACCATATCTGCGGTCACCATGCCGGGTTTGCCCACGGCCACAATCAAGATGTCTGCCATGCGCGTGTGCATGGGCAGATTGACCGTGTTGCGGTGACAAATGGTCACGGTACTCTCACCGGGAATGGTGCACTTACTCATTAATATGCTGATGGGCGTACCCACAATGTTGCTCCGGCCTATCACCACGCAGTGCTTACCTTTGGTTTCAATGTTATAACGCTCCAGCAGCTGCATGATGCCATAGGGCGTAGCTGGTAAATAGGCTGGCAAGCCGGCCACCATACGGCCCACGTTCACCGGGTGAAAACCGTCTACGTCTTTCTTGTAGTCCATCACCTCCAGCACCTTGTTGCCGTTGATGTGCTTGGGCAAAGGCAATTGAACAATGAGCCCGTCTATGTTGGGATCTTGGTTGATCTCCTTTATCTTGTTGAGCAGCTCTTCTTCCGTGATGGTGTCTTCATAATGTAAAAGCGTGGAGTCAAAGCCTACGCGCTCACAGGCCAGCACCTTGTTGTTGACATAAGTCATGGAGCCGCCGTCCTGTCCTACCAGGATGGCCGCCAGATGAGGAGCTTTGCCGCCGTGTTTTTTGATGTCCGCTACTTCGGCGGCAATTTCACTTTGAATGGCTTCTGAGGTTTTCTTTCCGTCTAAGAGAATCATGTAGATAAGAAAAGGAAGAGGTGAAACGAAGGCCAAAAGTACACCCCTTCTTGTAAAATGCCTTGTTTTATCTTCAGTAATTTCCCTGCCACCACCCTACTTGCGTATGTACTATTTGATACTTATAATTAAGTTGTCCTGGCCTTTATGCCTTGCCGTGTAAAGGCGCTAATCTGTACATTTGATCCTGCATACTAAAGACGCTCATATCTTATGACTACGTACCAAGAGATTTTTAAGAACAATGAGGCCTGGATTGCCCAGAAAACCAGTGACCACAAAGACTTTTTTAAAGAACTGGCCGCCGATCAGAACCCTGATTATCTGTATATTGGCTGCTCTGACAGTAGAGTTACCGCCGAGGAAATCATGGGCTTAGGACCTGGAGAGGCATTTGTGCACCGCAACGTAGCCAATCTGGTGAACAACGTAGACCTCAACGTCATGTCAGTGTTGAATTATGCCATTCGGCATTTAAAGGTAAAACACATCATTGTCTGTGGCCACTATAACTGCGGCGGCGTAAAGGCGGCCATGCAGCCCAAGGATCTGGGGTTACTTAACCCATGGCTCCGTAATATCAGAGACGTGTACCGCCATCACAAAGCCGAACTAGACGCCATCACAGATGAGACCAAACGCTATGAACGCCTGGTAGAGTTAAACGTGCTGGAACAATGCACCAACATCATCAAGACGGCCGCCTTACAATTAAGCTACCAGGAGAACGGCTACCCCGAGGTGCACGGCTGGGTGTTTGACCTGCATACCGGAAAAATCATTGATTTAAACATTGACTTCAAGAAGATCCTGGCTGAAATAAAGGACATCTATGACCTGACAAATAGTTAATTGCTGGTTGCTGATTGTTAATAGTTGGTTGCTGATGCTATGCGCTAAATTACATTTGGCTATTCCTCCCCTTTTGTCATCCTGAAAGGACCTTGTGGGCAAGCTAGCCGAGCCATTGCTACAGGAAATATTCGTTTTTAGCCTTTTTTCCATAAATCAGGCTAAAAACGAATCAATCAACTTATTATATGCTGTTCTTATTCTATAGGAAATGCAGGAAAATCTGGTTGGGCATTAATATAATCAAACAACGAATCTAACTCTTGCTTGGATAAGGTAAACGAAGGCATTTGCTGTCTAGCGTATTTCTCATAAATGGCCACGGACGAAGAGTCTTTTTTTTCAATCATCTCTGTGGAATTCAAGACAAACTCATACACCCACTCCCTTGAGTGACGATCCATTATACCATGCAGAGGCGGTCCAACAACCACTTCATGAAAGGCATGGCAAGGCTCACAATTATTTTTAAATAAGGTTCTACCAGTTGCATTATGTAATACTTCCTCTACATACAATACATCATAGAAAGGTTTTTCGGCCACGGTTCCGCACCATGCTTCATTTTCACCTGTAAAACCTTCTGTATTAGTCACTACCTGGTAGGCTAAACTGACTATGAGGGCAGTAAGAGCAAATACAGTAAAATTTAAAAGCCAGGCAGCTAGTGTAAGCTTCTTTTTGAGCATAGCCAGTACGGGAAAAGATAAACTGAAAGTAACAAAAAACCCGATGCTCGCACATCGGGTTTTGTAAATCAATCTAGTTTCAAGACAGCTAAGAAAGCTTCCTGCGGAATCTCTACGTTGCCCACCTGGCGCATACGTTTCTTACCTTTCTTCTGTTTTTCCAGGAGCTTACGCTTCCGCGAAATATCACCACCGTAGCACTTGGCCAATACGTTCTTACGCAATGCCTTCACGGTCTCGCGGGCAATGATCTTCTGCCCAATGGCGGCCTGAATGGCAATCTCAAACATTTGACGCGGCAACAGCTCCCGTAATTTTTCACAGAGGCGCTTACCCCAGTCATAGGCCTTGTCACGGTGCACAATGGCAGATAAAGCATCTACCTTCTCCCCGTTCAGCATGATGTCCAGCTTAACCATGTGCGACTCTCTAAACCCGATTAGCTCATAGTCCAAAGAAGCGTAGCCGCGGCTGATGGTCTTGAGCTTATCAAAGAAGTCAAATACAATCTCAGCGAGCGGCATTTCAAACACCAATTCCACGCGGTCTGCCGTCAGGAAGTTCTGAGCTAGCAAAATACCACGCTTGTCCATACAAAGGGTAATGATAGGACCAATGAACTCTGCCTTAGAGATAATCTGCGCTTTGATGAAGGGCTCTTCAATGTGATCAATGTAGTTAGGCTCCGGCATCTCTGACGGGGCGTTCACCTTAATCTCACCATCTTTGGTAGTGAAGGCCTTAAACTGCACGCTGGGTACCGTGGTGATCACGGTCATGTCAAACTCGCGCTCCAGACGCTCCTGCACAATCTCCATGTGGAGCATGCCCAGGAATCCGCAACGGAAGCCAAAGCCAAGGGCAGCTGAGGTTTCAGGTTCCCACACTAAAGAGGCATCGTTCAACTGCAACTTCTCCATAGAAGACCGCAATTCTTCGTACTCAGTGGTTTCTACCGGATAGATACCGGCAAATACCATGGGCTTCACCTCTTCAAACCCTTGGATCTGGATGGTGTCTGGATTGGCGGCGTGCGTGATGGTATCCCCTACTTTTACTTCCTTGGCATTCTTGATACCCGAGATAAGGTAGCCCACGTTTCCGGCGGCCATTACCTGGCGCGGCTCCTGGTTCAGTTTTAGGACGCCAATCTCATCTGCCTCATACTGCTTACCAGTGGCAATGAACTTTACCTTGTCGCCTTTGCGTAAGGTACCGTTCATAATCCTGAAGTACACTTCAATACCGCGGTAAGAGTTAAATACTGAGTCAAAGATCAAGGCCTGCAATGGCGCATCTGGGTCTCCTTTAGGCGCTGGAATGCGGTCACAGATGGCGGCCAGAATTAAGTCAATGCCAATGCCGGCCTTGCCTGAGGCATGCACAATGTCTTCGCGTTCGCAGCCAATCAAATCTATGATCTGGTCGCTCACTTCTTCTGGCATGGCGTGTGGCAAGTCAATTTTGTTCAAGACCGGGATGATCTCCAGGTCATTGCCTATGGCCAAGTACAGGTTTGAAATGGTCTGGGCTTCAATGCCTTGACTGGCGTCTACAATCAGCAAAGCACCCTCACAGGCGGCAATGGATCTGGACACCTCATAGCTAAAGTCTACGTGGCCGGGCGTGTCAATGAGGTTGAGAACGTAGTCCTCGCCTTTATAATGGTAGTTCATCTGGATGGCGTGGCTCTTGATGGTGATGCCGCGCTCGCGCTCCAGGTCCATGTTATCTAATACTTGGTGCTGCATTTCCCGCTCCGTCACCGACTGGGTAAATTCCAGCAAACGGTCGGCCAGGGTACTCTTACCGTGGTCAATGTGCGCAATGATGCAAAAATTGCGGATGTTCTTCATAGAAATCAGTTACAAAGAGCAAAGATACAAAATAATGCGCGCCGCCGGAATGGGTTATGAAGAAGGTAGGGCAGTTTTTACCAGAACTACTCATTTTTAGCCTTATTTCTGGAAAACAGGCCAAAAACGGACGAATTGCTTAAAGAGGCTTCCCATTGCTTTTAGGAGAGAAACTGAAAGCTCCACGCTAGGACGAAGCAAGATTTATAAGATAATGGTGAAGGTAGTGCCTTGGTTCAGGGTGCTTTGCACATGGATTTCGCCCTGATGGTGGTCTACCATCTTCTTGACAATGTATAGGCCCAGGCCGGTGCCGTCCACGTGGTCATGCAGGCGCTTGTACATGGCAAACACTTCTTGCTGCTTGTCTTCTGGAATCCCCAGGCCGTTGTCTGACACGGACAGGTGCACTCGCCCGTCTACCTTCCCCAGTTTTACCTGCACCTGCGGCAAACGCTCTGGTGACCGGTATTTAATGGCATTGCTCAGCAGATTCTGTAGAACGCTCTTAAAGCTTTTTTTGGCGAATTTGAGTTCAAACTGCTCCTCGCAGACGATGTCAATGATGGCGTTGGACTCATGTATCTGCTTGCTTAGGTCCTGCTTTACGTTCTCTACAATGTCATAGAGATTCACTTTTTGCAAAGCGGCCTCTTCCTGTTCATTGCTTAGTTCGGCAAAGGTGGTAAGCTCTTCAATGGTGACAGCAAAACGGTCTACAGAGAATTTCATGAACTCCATGATCTGACTTATCTCTTCACGGTCAAGCTCTTCTTTATGAATTGCGTCTGTGAGGGCTTCCAGCAAAGCCGTCAGGTTAGAGACAGGCGTTTTTAAGTCATGCGAGGCTGAGAAGACAAAGTTGTCTAAGTCAATATTGGTATTGGTGAGCACCCGGTTATCATGTTGCAACTCAAGGGTGGTATGGTAGCTGCGTTCCAGCAACTCTTGGCTTTGCAGATGAAAGGCCAGCAGCTCGGCAAACATGGCAAAAGTACCCATCACCTGGGTGTTGCTCACTTTGGCTGGCTTGGCATCAATGGCACAGAGCGTCCCGAAGAACTCGCCAGATTTTAAAATAATTGGATATGAGATATAGCTTTGTAAGCCGTATAGCTTGGGCGTGTGATGGTCTTTGTAGGTGGCATCTTCAGCAACATGGTCAATGACAATAGGCTGCCGGTGGTCTCTTATCTCATTGCACAATGTGGTTTTAATCTCAAGTTCACCGCCTTCAAGTAAACCAAAGCCCACCTCATCACGCACGCTGCAGGCAATCCATCTTTCATCTGTTACTCTGGCAATAGCCGCGAAGCCCATGCCGGTGGTCTGGCAGATGACCTCTAACATGGTAGGAACCAAGGCTATGCTTTTCACAGCCTCCAAATCTTTTAATAATTGCTCTGGAGTTTGATTCATGTAGGAAGTGGGGAAGTTTCCTTGCTAAAAGAAAGCTTAAAAGGTAATTGATATACTAAAGCTACCTCTAAAAATTTAAAATCTCAAGGGCTTCTACCAAATAAGGTGCATTTAACTTACCCTCTACTTGGCTGTTTTATGAAAATGCATGGGAAGAAAATCTCCATAAGTGAGGCAGCCTTGAAGGGAATTGCAGAAGTAAAAAAAGCCTTTATTCTACCTGAATGATCTTGCCTTTCTCGGTGCCGGTTTTTCTTCCCCAGGTGGCAATCTCATGTAAGAGTGGTAATAGGGTCTTCCCAAAATCTGTGAGAGAATACTCTACTTTTAAAGGGGGTTTTGAGGCGTACACTACTCTGTTCACCAGGCCGTCTTCTTCTAGTTGTTTTAACTGGATGCTCAGCATCTTCTCGGTGATTTGCGGCATCTGGGCCTTAAGCTCGCTGAACCGTTTCTTGTCATTTCTCAAATACCATAGGACCACCGTTTTCCATTTGCCGCCAATAAAATGCATGGTCACATCCATGGCGCAATGAAACTGTTTTTCCTCCATCTGGAACACCATTTCAGTATTATCTATAATCATGGACAAAGAAAGTTTGAGCTGTCAAAATTGACAGTTATTGCAAAGATATTAGGCTATACTTAGGTTTGCAACTATAAAAAGGATAGCTTAACGAATGATAGAATTATGAACATTTCAGTTTTAGGCACAGGGTCTGTAGGACAGGCGCTTGCCACCAGATTAATTGGTTTAGGACATACCGTTTACATGGGCACCCGCAACGTGCAGGACAGCCTGAACAAGACTCAGCCAGATAATTGGGGCAACCCTGCCATTGGCACCTGGATCAGAGAAAACACTTCCGTTGAACTCCTGCCATTTAAAGAAGCCGTAGAAAAGGGGACCGATTTGATTGTGTTTGCCATGAACGGCCATGCAGCGTTTCAATGCTTAGAGGCGGTTGGCGAGCAGGCCTTGCAAGGCAAAACCATGCTAGACATTTCCAACCCGCTGGACTTTTCAAAGGGCTTCCCTCCTTCTTTGTTTGTGTCCAATACTGAAAGCCTGGGCGAGCAGATTCAAGCCAAATATCCAGCCTTAAAAGTGGTGAAATCCTTGAACACCATGAGCAATCCCATTATGGTAAACCCTGCCATATTGGAGGGAGAACACACGGTATTTGTAAGCGGAAACGACCAAGAGGCGAAAACGCAAGTAACTAACTTATTGAAAAGCTTTGGGTGGCAAGAAAGAAACATCATTGACCTAGGCGATATTACCACCGCCCGCGGCACCGAAATGATTCTGCCGCTTTGGGTGCGGTTGTATGGAAAATTGCAGACCCCGTTCTTCAACTTTCATGTGAACATGGCCAAGAAGTAGAAAGGATAAAAGAATTGACATCCTCCATGGGGCAAGCGGACGTTTGCTCCATGGTTCACTTTGTAATTAATCCTTTTGTCGTTTTTAGGCTGATTTTCAGAAAAGAGCCCAAAAACGGCCTTAGCTCAAATTAGGGAATGCCCACTTCAGCTTGACGGCCAGCACGCGTATTAGGATGATAATGCCCACGGCTACCAAGATAGGCACGTCTCCTGAGATGGTGGCTTTACGCATCAATAGATAGGCTACCCCGCCGGCCAGGCAGGCCGTCGCGTAGATTTCCCTTCTAAAGATAAGCGGAATGTCATTGCAGAGAATGTCCCGCACCACGCCGCCAAACACCGCAGACACCACCCCCATGACCAGGGCAATGATGGGGGAAACTCCCATGCGCAAGGCTTTCTCCATACCCAGGATGGTGAACAGGGCAATCCCGATGGTATCAAACAAGAACATGGTTTTGCGGTACTTCTCCACTTGTTTTCTAAAAAACAGCGTCACCATCACAGAGACAAAAACCGTGATGAGCAGCTTCTCTTCCTGTACCCACACCGGCCGTACGTCCAACAGTACATCACGCACCGTTCCGCCGCCCAAGGCCGTGACAAAGGCTATCACCGAAGCCCCGAACGGATCTAGTTTCTTGGAGGCCGCGGTAAGCGTCCCGCTAATGGCAAACACGAACGTACCCACTATGTCAATGGCTGGGATGAGCGCCGAGACCGGAATTTCAGTAATGGGAATATCTGTGATGGGAAGCTGGGGCATGGCAAAAACATTTGCTGGCAAACTACACAAAACCGTTTAAAAGGAAACTCTCCGGCCTGAACGAAAGCCATTTTTAGCCTGTTTTCAAGAAACGAAGCCAAAAACGGCTATAGAGAGTTTGCGCCATCTCCTGCAATCTATCTGAAAATTCGTACTTTCGCCTACCAAACATTAGCAACCTAACAAATGTCAGTTTCTGCTGTTCAGCCGTATAAACCGGTCAACCATATTAGAATTGTCACCGCTGCGGCGCTTTTTGACGGCCATGATGCCGCCATTAACATCATGCGCCGCATCATTCAATCCTCGGGTGCCGAGGTGATTCACCTGGGTCACAACCGCTCCGTGCAAGAGATTGTGGACTGCGCCATTCAGGAAGACGCCCAGGCCATTGCCATCACCTCCTATCAAGGCGGTCACCTGGAGTACTTCAAGTATATGTATGACTTGCTCAACGAGCGCGGAAGTGGCCACGTACGCATTTTTGGCGGCGGCGGCGGCGTGATTCTGCCTACAGAGATTGAGGAATTGCACGGCTATGGCATTGCTAGAATCTATTCGCCAGACGACGGACGCGCCATGGGTTTACAGGGCATGATCAACGACATGCTGGAGAAATGCGACTTCCCGACGGGCCAGAACCTAAATGGCGAAGTGAAGCACCTCATAGACAAAGACGCCAAATCTATTGCCCGATTGATTTCTGCCGCCGAGAACTTCCCGGAGGAATTTGCCAAGGTAAAAGAGCAGTTACTAGCGGGTGTTGAGCAGCAAACCGCTAACAATGAATTGGCCACGCCTGTACTGGGCATTACCGGTACGGGTGGCGCTGGTAAGTCTTCTTTGGTAGATGAACTCGTACGCCGTTTCCTGGCAGATTTTCCAGATAAAAACATTGCTATCATCTCTGTGGACCCATCTAAGCGCAAAACGGGCGGGGCTTTGCTAGGCGACAGAATACGCATGAACGCCATCAGCAACAGCCGCGTCTACATGCGCTCTTTAGCTACGCGTCAAAGCAACCTGGCTTTGAGCAAGTATGTGCAAGACGCCGTAGATGTGGTGAAAGCCGCCCAATTTGACCTGATCATTTTGGAGACCTCAGGCATTGGCCAGTCTGATACGGAGATCATTGAGCATAGCAATGCCAGCTTGTACGTGATGACGCCAGAGTACGGCGCCGCGACCCAGCTGGAGAAGATTGACATGCTGGACTTCGCAGACATCATCGCCTTGAACAAGTTTGACAAGCGCGGTGCCCTGGACGCCATCCGGGACGTGAAGAAACAGTACAAGCGCAACCACCAGCTTTGGGACGTAAACGATGACGATATCCCGGTGTTCGGGACCATCGCCTCGCAATTCAATGACCCGGGCATGAACCGTCTGTACAAAGCAGTCATTGCTAAAATCACGGAGAAAACCGGCGTGGCCTTCGCCTCTAATCTGCAGGCGACTGGTGAGATGTCAGAGAAAGTATACATCATCCCTCCTGCCCGCACGCGCTACCTTTCTGAAATTTCTGAGAACAACCGCGCCTATGACAAGTGGGTGCAGGAACAAGCCAGCGTGGCCCAGAAACTGTACGGCATTCGTCAGTCCATTGAGGCCATCCAAGCCATTGAGGTTGAAGATAAAGACCGCCTGATTAAAGGCTTAGAGTACGCCTTTGAAGAAACCGCTTTAAAACTGGACGGCCAAAACAAGAAGCTGTTGGAGCAATGGCCAGAGAAGCGCCAGGCGTATAAAAATGAGTTCTTCGAGTTCAAGGTGCGCGACAAAGTATTAAAGATTGCCACCCATACCACCAGCCTGTCACAACTACAGATTCCTAAGATTGCCACGCCGCGCTATGAGGCCTGGGGCGATTTGCTGAAATGGAATCTGCAGGAGAACGTACCCGGTGAATTCCCTTACACCGCAGGCGTGTTCCCGTTCAAGCGCGAAGGCGAAGACCCAACCCGTATGTTTGCCGGCGAAGGCGGACCAGAGCGTACTAACCGTCGCTTTCACTACGTAAGTAAAGGACTGCCAGCCAAGCGTTTATCTACCGCCTTTGACTCTGTTACTTTATATGGCGAGGACCCAGATTTGCGTCCGGATATCTACGGAAAGATTGGTAACTCTGGGGTAAGCATTGCCTGTTTGGATGATGCCAAGAAGCTGTATTCGGGTTTCAACCTAGCTGACCCGATGACGTCTGTGTCCATGACCATTAACGGTCCGGCCGCCATGCTGACGGGCTTTTTCATGAATGCTGCCATTGATCAGCAGTGTGAACTTTATATTAAAGAGAACGGCTTAGAGTCTGAGGTGAACAGCCGAATTGAGGCTATTTTCCAGAAAACAGGCCAAAAACGCCCTATCTACCAAGGCGAACTGCCAGCCGGCAACGATGGCTTGGGCTTAATGCTTTTAGGCGTAACCGGTGACCAGGTGTTGCCAATTGAAGTCTACAATCAAATCAAGGAACGTACGCTGGCCTCGGTAAGAGGAACGGTACAGGCAGATATCTTAAAAGAAGACCAGGCACAGAACACGTGTATCTTCTCTACTGAGTTTGCCTTGCGTTTGATGGGTGACGTGCAGCAGTACTTTATTGACCACAACGTCCGCAACTTCTACTCAGTGTCCATTTCTGGGTACCACATTGCAGAGGCAGGCGCCAACCCTATTTCACAGCTCGCCTTTACGCTGGCCAACGGCTTCACGTTTGTGGAGTATTACGTGAGCCGCGGCATGGACATCAACGCCTTTGCGCCTAACCTGAGCTTCTTCTTCTCCAACGGCATTGACCCAGAATATGCGGTGATTGGTCGCGTGGCCAGAAGAATCTGGGCGAAGGCCATGAAACTGAAATACGGCGCCAATGCCCGTTCGCAGATGTTGAAGTACCACATCCAAACCTCAGGCCGATCATTGCACGCGCAAGAGATTGACTTCAATGACATCAGAACTACCTTGCAGGCGCTGTACGCCATTTACGACAACTGTAATTCGTTGCATACCAATGCCTACGATGAGGCTATCACGACGCCTACAGAGGCTTCGGTAAGAAGAGCCATGGCCATTCAGTTGATCATCAACCGAGAGTTGGGTCTGGCTAAGAATGAGAACCCGTTGCAAGGCTCGTTCATAATTGAAGAACTGACGGACTTGGTAGAGGAAGCTGTATTGCTGGAGTTTGACCGCATCACCGAGCGCGGAGGCGTGCTGGGAGCCATGGAGACCATGTATCAGCGCGGCAAGATCCAAGAAGAAAGCTTATACTATGAAACGCTCAAGCACACGGGTGAGTACCCTATCATTGGCGTAAATACCTTCTTGAGTAGCACCGGTTCTCCAACGGTCATTCCGTCTGAGGTCATCAGAGCCACTGAGGATGAGAAGCAGTACCAGATTTCCATGCTACAAGAATTGCATGCCCGTCATGCAGAGAAGGCTCCTGCCCTGTTGAAGCAACTACAGGAGGTAGCCGTACAGAACGGCAACATCTTTGAAGCCCTCATGGAAGTTTCTAAATACTGCTCATTAGGCCAGATAACCAATGCCTTGTTTGAGGTGGGTGGTCAGTACAGACGTAATATGTAAATCATAGTTCTTAGTCCTGAGTCGCGAGTTCTGAGTCGGGGCATAATTTAGATAAGGAGCCGATGTTCATCGGCTCCTTATTTTATATGAGGCTGTAAAGCAAATCCTAAATATAGGCACTTCGTTTTTAGGCTACTTCCATATAAACAGGCTAAAAACGGTAGGATGTTTAAAGAGAAATTGAATCTACCTTTTTGCAGATAAGACCTTAATGGAAAGGTAACTTAGGGTTAATGATGGGATGAACTTGGTAGTAGAATTTTGCGTTAAATATATAACCATAAAATGACACGAGCCATGAAAGCAATCTCTACCCTCTCTTCCATTTTAGTCCTTGGTGTTATAGGAGTATTGGCTACGTCGTGGCTGGCTACTGAAGACAACATCACCATTGATCTTTCAGATGAAGACTACCATCTTTATTTGTAACGTATAGCCTTTAACATGGAAAGCCCCGCTTCTGCGGGGTTTTCTATTATGCCTCTTCATATTTTACCAGAAACCGTACCTTTACTAGTACAAAAGAAAAACTATGGATTTAAAAGACCTTAACCAAAAGATTAGTTACATCATTGGCCGCGACATGGCTGCCAACTTTACCAAGCAAGGCATCACCATTGAAGCAGACGCTTTGTCTCTAGGTTTGCAAGAAGCATTAAGCGGAAAGCCTTCACAATTGTCGCAGGAGGAGATTCAATCTTGCATGATGCAGTTACAAATGCAGATGCAGGAGAAGCAGCAGGCGTCTGCCGGTGCGTCTGGTGAAGAAAACAAAAAAGAGGGTGAGGCTTTCTTGCAAGAAAACAAGGCAAAGTCTGGCGTCACTACCTTGCCTAGCGGTTTGCAGTATGAGGTCATCAAGAGTGGATCTGGCAAGACGCCAACCAAGAGCTCTAACGTGACTACGCACTACCACGGCACCTTGATCAACGGCACCGTGTTTGACTCTTCTTACGAGCGCGGAGAGCCTGCCACCTTCCCGGTAAATGGCGTGATTGCCGGCTGGACAGAAGCTCTGCAACTCATGAAAGAAGGCGACAAGTGGAGACTCTATATTCCTGGTGACCTGGCCTATGGCCCAAGAGGCGCCGGTGGAGACATTGGACCCAACACCACGTTGATTTTTGACGTGGAGTTGCTACAAGTTCACTAAGACTAATTAATGACAAAGAAGGGCCCTTTACTTATATAAAGGGCCCTTCTTTTGTTAAAAGTGTTTTTATTGATGTGAGAAGGTGGTATGTTCATGTACCATCCAGTGCAAGGCTTCGTCTTGACTGGTAAAGTAATGAATCTCTAAAGGCAGTTTCTTATGGCTGGCCCGCAGCAGTGAATAGTCCTGCACCATCTCCTGGTATTTTTCTTCAGTCATGACATAGGCCACTTGGTGCATGAGAAACTTGTCACCGGCATTGTCAAAAATGGTGGCGGTGAGCCAGTCTTCTGCCTCTGGGCTTAACAAACCTTTATGGGTTGAATTGACGAGCCACTTGTTGAGTTGATATTGTTTTATCACCTCCCGCAAAGCTAGACTACCCTCCTGAAATTCAGGCAGTGTTACTTCCCTCTTCCAGAAAAGAATGGCCACCTGATTTGTGTCATCAAGAGACACTTGATAGAAATCAGTTTCAAACGTTAACATTTCTTGAGTAAAATTTTCTCTATAAGAATTCCTTTATTAAATACTATTTGCTTTACGGGGAATAGGCATACTGTATTTCTAATGTACTGATTTATAATTCTATTTCACAAATATTTATTCATATTAAAATATCACTCATAAGAATATCTATATTTATAAAAATTTTAAATTAAATTAATACCATTTAATTTTCCATGATTATATGAACAAGCCGTAGCCTATTAAATATTTATAGCCTGATCTGGTTTAAATTGAGAACAGCCTGCTAATTTTGGCGCCGCGTAAGCAAGAATCCTGATTTAAATTAGGAGTTGCTACACTTTGACTTAAAAAGATAGCCCTCACCAACCAGATTATTTAACAGGGACTTATGAGTAGCAATAGCCATTCTGCCAAACGCATCACCACTGGTAGTTTACTTATCGCATTAGGCATCATTTACGGTGATATTGGTACCTCACCGCTGTATGTAATGAAAGCCATTATGGGCGAGCGAGCCATCAGTGAAGTGCTGGTATATGGTGGCATTTCCTGCGTAGTCTGGACGCTTACCATCCAGACCACCATAAAGTATGTCATTCTTATTCTTAGGGCAGACAATAATGGAGAAGGCGGAATTTTCTCGTTGTATGCCCTAGTCAGGCGGCATGCCAAGTGGCTCACTATACCAGCTATCATTGGTGGCAGTGCGCTGCTAGCAGATGGTATTATCACTCCGCCTATCTCTGTGTCTTCCGCTGTAGAAGGTTTGGAGCTGATTTATCCGCACATACCTACCATGCCCATTGTGATTGTGATTCTTACCTTGCTCTTTTTGCTGCAAAGTTTCGGGACGCAGATTGTAGGAAAAGCCTTTGGTCCAATCATGCTGGTCTGGTTTACAATGCTGGGGGCTTTAGGTCTTTTGTCAATTATTGAGCATCCAGAAATATTATCAGCGGTTAATCCTTACTATGCCTACCAACTATTATTTACCACTCCCGGCGGGTTTTGGATTCTGGGAGCTGTATTCCTTTGTACCACCGGCGCCGAAGCCCTTTACTCTGATTTGGGTCACTGTGGAAAGGAAAACATTAGAATTAGTTGGGTATTTGTAAAGACCTGCTTGTTGCTTAATTACTTCGGACAAGGAGCTTGGTTAATGCAACACACCGGTGAGTTATTGCCATCGCTCCCAATTGCCAATCCCTTCTATGCCATTATGCCAGACTGGTTCCTCATCTTCGGGATCGGGATTGCTACCATAGCGGCCGTGATTGCCAGCCAGGCCTTGATCACCGGTTCATTCACTTTGATAAGTGAAGCCATCCGACTGAATTTTTGGCCGAAGGTGCGCCTTATTTATCCCACTAACGTCAAAGGGCAGATTTATGTGCCTAGTGTCAATTTATTGCTTTGGATGGGATGCGTGGTAGTGGTGCTCATCTTTAAAGAGTCTGCCAATATGGAGGCAGCCTATGGCATGGCCATTACCATCACCATGCTCATGACCACTACCCTTTTAAGCTATTATTTGTACACCAAACGCGTGGGCAGGGTCTGGGTATTGGCTTTTTTAGCCCTTTACCTCCCCATTGAAGGCTCTTTCTTTGTAGCCAATCTTCTTAAGTTTACAGAAGGGGGCTGGTTTTCATTAACTGTGGCCATCTTAGTAATCACCTTGATGTACATTTGGCGGAAAGCCTTTTATATCAAGAAACGCCTCACGGAGTATGTACCCATAAAAGATTACATTCCCCAGCTTAGAAACTTACGGGATGACGAGTCCATTCCTAAATATACAACCCACCTGGTGTTCATGTCCTCGGCAGATAGAACCTCAGAAATAGAATCCAAAATCATTTACTCCATCTTCCAGAAACGTCCTAAGCGCGCGGACATCTATTGGTTTATACACGTAGACACCATGGATGAACCTTACACCATGGAATACAAGGTGACCATGCTAGATGGCAAGGATGTGATTAGAATTGACTTCAGGCTTGGCTTCAGGGTAGAGCAGCGGATTAACCTGTTCTTTAGAAGAGTGGTAGAAGATCTGGTGAAGAACGGCGAAGTAGACATTACCAGCCGGTACAGCTCTTTGAACAAGCAGAACTTGATTGGTGACTTCAGGTTTGTAGTGCTGGAGAAATTCCTTAGCTATGAGAACGACCTGCCTTTTTGGGAGAACACCATCATGCAGTCTTATTTTAACGTGAAGCAGTTCACCACCTCAGAGGGTAAATGGTTTGGCCTGGATACCAGCTCTGTGAAAGTAGAGAAAGTGCCCCTCATCATCAACCCTGCTCGTGAGGTAGAGTTGCAGCGCGTCAATTAAATCCGTTTTTAAGCTATATTCCAGAAAACAGGCCAAAAACAAAAAAGAGATCGGCTCCCTGAATCACCAGGGAGCCGATCTCTTTTTAATGCCTTCTTCTTATACTAACTAGTTGCCTATTTCTTAGGATCTAACCAGGCTCTCAACTGCTTTTTCTGAGCCTCTGTGGCATTAGGCAGCATTTGGGCCTGGTATTTTACGGTTTGGTCTTTCAATAACTTAACCGGTATGATCATGAGTTGACCCGCTCTATTGACAACCAACTCCAGCACGTCTCCTACCTCATAAGATAAAATAGATTTGTTCAAGTCATCTGTTACGCGGTAGCCATTCATGCCAATGATTTCATCATGCACGTTCAAGCCAGCCTGCCAGGCGCTTCCGTTACGGGTCACGGAGGTCACCATGGGCTTACCGCTGGCCAGGGAAATACCTGCCCCCAACAAAGGATTGTTGCTGCCTTCGTTCACATTCACCAACTGCACGCCCACGGTGGCAAAATAGGAATTGTAGTCAGGAGTTTCTACGCCGTACGCGTACTTCTGGAAAAAGCTATCCATAGAACGCCCCGCAAACTTCTCTATGCCCTGCTGGAACTCCTTGTCTGTGTAGCCTCTTTTCTTCTTTTTATAATACTCATCATATAGGGCGTCCATGGCATCGTCCAAGCTTTTGGCACCGTTGGTGGCCTTTCTTATTTCAAGGTCTAACAGCATACCTAAGATGGCTCCTTTGCTGTAATAAGACAAGAACGTGTTATATGAGTTCTCATCTGGGCGGTATTGCTTGATCCAGGCGTTAAAACTGGATTCTGCAGCCGACATGGCCTTGTTGCCCGGCGAGTTCTCTGCGCTGGTAATGCCCGCAGCCATGTCATCCAAGAACTCCTTGTCCGTGGTGAAGCCACTGCGTTTTACAATAAGGTCTGCATAATAGCTCGTGAAACCCTCAGATACCCACAGCATGTTGGTGTAGTTCTCGGCGTCATAGTTAAACGGTCCTAAAGCGATGGGGCGTAAACGCTTTACGTTCCAAAGATGGTGGTACTCATGGGCTACCAAGTTCAGGAAGCCTTCATAGCCGCGTTCTGTGCCATAGGTGGTTCTTGTAGCCTGCAACGTGGTAGAGTTCAAGTGCTCCAATCCTCCGCCGCCGTTGTGCAGGTTCTGTACAATGAAGAGGTAACGCTTTACGGGTATTTCACCAAAGACCTTCACAGCCTCTTCAGTGACCTTCTGCATATCGGCCATCAAGCGCTTGGGGTCATAATTGGCATCTCCGTACATGGCTACTTCATGCGGCACGCCGTTGGTCTCAAACGTGAAAATCTCATGGTTGCCAATCTCAAAAGGCGAATCGGCGAGCACGTCATAGTCTGGCGCAGCATAGGTGAACTCTTTCCCTGCCACAGAAGATAAACCAGTAGATACTTTGGTCCATCCCTTGAACGGTACAATGGTCACGGTAGATCCCAGCTCTTTGTGGCCGTCTGGGTACATGAACACGCTGGTTCCGTTTATGTACCCGTGAGTGGCATCCACAAAACTAGTGCGCACGCTCACTTCATAGGCATACACCTTATAACGTACCGTTAGGTCCTTGCCGCCGCTGGCAATGCGCCAGGTGTTCTTATTGATTTTAGTGGCAGGTACCTTTGCGCCGCCGGCATAGGCCTCAAAGGCTTCTACGTTCTTTGAGAATTCTCTAATGAGGTAAGAGCCGGGAGCCCAGGTGGGCATCTTTACGTCCAGGTTTTTGTTCTTGAAACCAGCAAGGCGCATTTCAACTTCAAAGTAGTGCGTATGCGGTTCTGGCATGGACACCTGGTACGATATGGACGGAGCGGCAAATGCCTGAGAAGTGAAAGCCAGCGTGAAAATAAGAAGCAGACTAACACCCCAGCTAAATGATGTTCTTATCATGAAAATGGAAAGTTTTGTGTGGGTTGAAACCGAATAATACGGCTAAAAACGGGGTTTTGCAAGGCAAATGCCGGCAAAGCCAACCACGCAGCCCCCTCTTCCCGTATGCAGGCCAAAGACATAGTCATGAAAAAAATTTGGATTGGGTTTGGAATAGCCCTCTTAGTGATACTTCTAGTGAAAGTATTTACCGGTGAATCTGGAGATAAAACCGCCCTCATTACCCGCACCAGCAAAGACGGGAGAGACAAAACCTTTCACAAAGACGCTGCCGCCCAAGAGCCCTCCCTGGCCCGTGCCAACCTAGACGTGCTGGAAGGAAACTACGCCAACAAAGCCGATAGCATTGTAGCTTTTGCCCTGCAACGGTACGGTGTAGAATATAATTATGGGGGTGCCACCGAAGAAGGTTTTGACTGCTCTGGCTTCACCACTTATGTATACAAGAAGTTTGGCGTTGATATTCCGCATGGTTCTAGCCTTCAGGCTAAGGAGGGCGTATCTGTTCCATTGAAACAAGCGCGCAAAGGTGACTTGCTCATCTTTACTGGCACCAACGTGGAGGACCGCACGCCCGGCCACGTGGGCATTGTCATGACCGGGCCCGAAAAGAAAATCCAGTTTGTGCACTCCTCTTCCAATGGCGGCGTGAAAGTGAGCGAAGTGATGGGCACCCTCTATGAGAAACGCTTTCTGGACGTGAGAAGACTGTTTTAATTTCAGACATAAGACGCAAGATTCAAGACACAAGACTTTCTTACAAAGTAGCGGCTCGTTTTTAGCCTGTTTTCATGAAAACAGGCTAAAAACGAGCCGCTATGATTTTCAGGAGACATGCTTCAATTTATGATAAGTCTTACATCTTGTGTCTTAAATCTTACGTCTAAAAAAAGGGCAAAAAAATACCCGGCCACTGCAGTAGCCGGGTACGGAATCCTTTGAAATGGTATCAAGCGACACAGGAAGGAACTGCCTCCCTCAAATGCTTGGCTACCTCATGTCGGATTCGCCAGTTAGACCAAAGTCTTTAGCAAGCTTCAACACGATAAACGGTTGACACATGAGCTAGGCTTGATACATTCTTACTGGGATTAGACACTTTTACCTCCTTTCTTTAAGTACAACATAAACCCGTCTGTACCTCCAAATAACTTATGGTTTCCATTCAGGCCCGGAGCACTCGCTTCCGAAGTATAAAGTAAAAAGAACCGGTGATAGTTCAAAAGAAAAGCCAAAAAAACAGGTGTTTTTCTAAGTGCCTAAAAATGAGTATAATTTAATTAAACCAAGTAGTAGAAAAAGGCTTCCTTCCCCCAAAGCCACTTGCCCAATTCCATCATGAGCTATTGATAACGGGCAGAGATTAATCCAAAATCTAAAAGTAACGCTTCCACTACTATTAAAAGGATGTTAAGATTAAAGATGGTTCTTAAGGTCCTTGTAATTGAGTTTTATTTAAATGCTGCTGTTGAATAGGTAGCTACTATTATATAAGGTATACCCATTGACACAAGGGCTCTTTTTCATAGCTCTTCTAATTGAGTAACAAGAGCATAGGATGAATTTTTATTTAAAATTAATGTTCACAGGATAGGCAATTATGGAATTGGACCATTTATTGCATATATTCCCATATAAAACAACAAACTAACCAAAACAGTATGAAAAAGTTCTTTTTCCTTGCTCTCTTCCTTTGCCTTACCACCTTGGGATGGGCTCAGAAAGGCTCTCCTATCGGCACTTGGACCAACCAAGAAAAAGATGCCCGCTTTGAGATTTACCAATGCGGAGATAAGCTTTGTGGCAAGATCACTTGGCTTAAGGAGCCTAACCGGGACGGTAAACCAAAGTTAGACCAGTTTAACCCAGACCCTAAATTGCAAAAGCGTCCTATCATGGGCTTGGTGTTCTTAAAAGGTTTTGAGCCAGATGACGCCGGCAAGTGGGATGATGGCGAGATCTATGATCCAAAATCTGGTAAAACCTATTCTTCTTATATGAAGGTTCTTGGCAAAGACAAGCTAGAAGTGAAAGGCTACATTGGAATTTCCTTGATTGGTAGGTCACAAATCTGGACTCGCGTTCAATAAGTATATTCTTATATAAAAACAGAAAGGGCTACCATTGGTAGCCCTTTCTGTTTTTATATAAGAATCAGTTTCTTTTAGCAGAGGTCAAGAATCTTAATTTGGTTATCTCTAAAGGTAAACGTGTCTCCTTTTACCTTACCGGCCATTGCCTGGAAAACCGGCGAAGCCGGTGAGATGGCAAAAAACTTTTCTCCGTCTATGTTCACTTCACCTAGGCTCACAGAGATGAAATAGTTCTGCGTGTTGGTCCTCACTACAGAACCAAGAGAAATGTCATCATTCACTTTGTTACGAACAATACGCTTAAGAATGCTCAACTTGCCAATGGCTTCGTCTAGCTGCTTGGCAAACATATCGCGCTGTATGTGGCACGCCTCTCTGAATGACTCAAATTTATCCTCAATGGCGCCCTGACTGTCATTGGCACTTTCTTGGGCCTCTTCCATGGCATATCTGGCGTTGTCTACAAAGTCTGTCTGCAACCGTATGCACTCATCCACCAAACGGTGTTTTATCTCTAATTCAAAAGCTGTATCTGTCGTCATACTTCAAGTTTTAAAAGATTAAGGAAAACCATGGGCCGCACGCCCTGACTAAGAAGATAATTAATAGGCAATGAAACAGATAAATAACCGTTTTTGGGCTGTTTTCAGGAAAGTAACCCAAAAATGAGTACTTCTTATTAGAGAATCATTGCAAAGCTTTAAACTGAAAATATGGAATTTTGTTGAATAATTCTTAAAAATTCATAGCATTTATACCATTTACAACTTAACAAACCGGACGTAACTATACGTATTCCCTTGTTTAAGCCTTAGTAGATAACTGCCAGCCCTTAACCCTCCTACCTCAACAAACCCTTGGTTAAATTTAACTAACATCAAGGTTCTACCAAGCATGTCTACCACAGCAGCTTCTTCAAAAATAGTTGCATCACCTGTAATGTATAACTTGTCTGCCGTGGGATTAGGGTGGACCACCAACGTAGTAGACAATTGCTTTAAAAGTTCAGGGTCTTGTTTGCTGGAAGTGACTTTGTCTAACAACCATTGATCCGGATCCACAACTATTGCCTGGATGTTACCTCTTACTTTAAGCTGATAGGTGGCAACAGGAGCAGTTTGTTCAAAGGTCACTAAAGTGTCCACTTGATCTGTTTTCACCAGATACTCAACCGAGGTTTTAAAGAAGGGCGTGGCGGTGCTGGAACCAGTTTGTTTGTTGCTAAGTACCACGTCTTTGCCCTGCTGCGCCCATGAAATGTCAAACTGCGGATACCCCTCCCCGTACACCCATTGGTCAAAAAATGTCTGAAAGGATAGACCAGTAACCTTCTCGACCACTCTTTGAAAGTCCCTGGTGTCTGCTACCTGGTATTTGTAGGTCTGGCGGTATTCTTTGAGGATCTGGAAGAAGACGGCATCTTGCTTGACTGCCCTTCTTAGCATGTGCAGCACAAAAGCTCCTTTCCGGTAAGAAAGCGCCGAGCTGAAAATGCGGCTCACGTTGGTGCTGTCTTTTACAAACACAGCCCCCTGTGGCACGCTCAAGGCGCTTTGGTGGGCCGTGTTGAGCCAATTTTTAGCATCTGAAGGGATTAATTTCTGTAAGGCGATGTACTCTGAATACGAGGCAAACCCTTCATTCAGCCAGATGTGGCTCCAGTCCTCACAGGTCACCTCGTCCCCCCACCATTGGTGCGCCAACTCATGGGCCGTTAGCGTGAAGTTAAAGCTGGACTGTGTGGTCATGGTCTGGTGTTCCATGCCCCCGCCTATGGGCGCCATGCTATGCCCGTACTTTTCCTGATAAAACGGATACGTGCCGTACAACTCAGAAAAGGTCTGCAACAAAGGCCCCGTCTGGTCAATCTGGAACTTAAAGGTGTTTAGAAGGTTGGGGTGATTGTAAACAAAGTTCTGTACCAGTACCGGTTGTGAAATTCCAGTCAAGTTGACTAGAAAGGAATACTCCTGGTAATCAGATACGGCTACTGATATGAGGTAATAAGCAATGGGATACCTGGACTTCCATTCATAGCGGTGCTTTTGGTTGGGCATGGGCGTAACGCGCTGGAGCAAGCCGTTGGAGCCTACTTTGTTGGTCACGTCTGTGGTTATCCAAACATCCACAGAATCTGCTTTGTCAGACAACAGCTGCTTTACCGGAAACCATTCATAAGCCGCAAACGGCTCGCTTAAAGACCATGTCACTTGGCTTCCCCAGGGCTGTGCTACGCCCGTGTTGAAACCGTTGCCTATGGCCGCGCTAGCGCCAGAAGGCGCAGTGCCTGCGTAGGTGATGATTACGGTGAACTTGGCGTCCTTGGGCAAGGCGTCCGTCATTTCAGCTATGGCCTCACCACCCACTCGCTGCACGGTAGTCTCTACGCCGTTCACCGTGAGGCTAGAAATCACCAGGTTGGGATGCAATTCAAACGCGAACCTGGAAAGAGGCGACAACGCTTTTGCTTTAACAGTGACCTGGCCCCCTACCTGCAAAGAGGCTCTTTCTACAGCAAGGTCCAGTTTATTCCAGTTCACGTCATATTGCTGCATAAGGGCCTTATGCATTGCAGAGGTCATACCATCGGCTAATAATTGGATGGTGGTGTTGACTCTGGCAGCGGCGCAGGAATGTACCTCTAATGGCTTTATTTGTCCAACCACCTGCCCTCCTGCCCAGCCTTGAGCAAGACATAGAATAAAAATGGATTTGAGGAGCGTGCGCATGGCCAACATAAGTTTGAATTGAAAAGCAGTACACCAAGTTAGTAATCTTGGACCATATATAAACAAACAAAGCCCGGTAGTGGCCGGGCTTTGTTTAAAGAAATGATATGAATTTATTGCACAACCACTCTTTCTGAGCGCACGTTCTTCCCGCAAAGAATCTGAAGGATGTAAACACCTCTGCCAAATTTGCTTATGTCCAGGTCACGGGTGAACAATCCCTTTTGCATGCCCGCATTTTCTTCCATCACCGTTCTACCGGTGCTGTCCACTACGCGCAGTCTGGTATCTGATTTCTTGTCAATGGTAAATGATACCGTAAACCTGCCGCTGGTCGGGTTGGGGTACAAAGACACCTTAAAGTCGTTGTTTGTCTTAGCTTCTTTAGACTTGCTGGTTTTTGCCTTCTGCGGCTCTTCTGCTTTTACGGTAGGCCGTAGGACTATAATTTCAAAACGCTCCTTTTCTTTGGGTAAGGCCAGGCTCAATCTTCTTTCTGCTCCCGCGCTGCCTTCGTTAATACTTTGGAACACATTTATTTGCCCAGCCACGTCTTTAACAATGGAAAAGCTTTTGTTCTTCATTAAAGTATCCCTTACTAGTTGCACTAGGCTGTCTGTATAAATAAATACTTTGCCGGGCAGTAAGGAATCCCCGCTCATAGATCTTCTTAGATAGAAGGTATGTCCTTTTTTGGGTTCACCGTTAGCCTCCACAGTGGTAACCCATTTGTTAGCTTGTTTCCCATTTTTAATGATTTGCCCATGCACTACTTGCACCGCGCTATCTCCAGAGATGGACCTAAAGGTCATAGCCTTGGTAGAGTCATTGCTAGCCAAAGCATGAATTCTCATCTTTTCAAAAGTCTGAACACCAGGAATGGTGGAATTCTGGACTGGTTTAGCCCCGAGCGATCTTAAGGAATGGCCTTCTGGGCTTAACTTTCTGACGGCTGTCATCTTAGAAACGCCCGCCGGAATCACCAGCGTGGTATCCAGCATGTAATACTGCCCCTCTTCCTTCTTCAGGATTTTTAGTTTTACGGTGCGCTCTTTGGTGGAATCTTCAGAAGCCAGTAACTGCGCCCTCAGGCTACCTTCTCCATCTACCATAGCCCTGCCCTGAATGATCCCGTCCATGGAAGTGGTGCCCATTCCCGAAGGCCGCACCAGAATACGCTCAATACTCTGTGAGTTTTGCCTGGCATTTTCAGCGAGGTGCTTGTACCTGGCCAGTTCCTCTGGCGTTACGGTGACAAGCGTGTCTACCAGCACCAATTTGCCATTTTTCCCATGGTACATGCGCACGCTGGTTTTATCTTTAGCTGGTGCCTTTTTCTTCTTTTGGGCGAAAGCCTGTGAGCCAGAGAGGGTTCCTACAGCAAGCATGCTCAAGAACACAGAGGTAAAGGTTGTATTCATTTTCATATCTAGGTATCTTAGAGGTGTTTAAACCGTTGACTGGCACAATATTACTGACTCAAAGTATAAGAAAGGGTTAAGACTCTGTTAATGTCTGTTAAGGAAAAGTTAAAGTCTAAAATAGAGTGCCATTTGCCCTTATCTTTGTAGAGATGAGAAAGAAAACACTGGTTCTGGTCATTGCCTTGATGAGCGTCTCCCTGCTGGGATTGATTGCTTTTCAGGCGTTCTGGATTCACCATGGCTTAAGGATGGAGGCCGAGGTGTTTGACCGCAACGTGCAGGATGCTTTGCTGCAGGTGGTGAACAAACTAGAGACCCAGGAAAAAATCCAGTTTTTAAAGCAAGAGGCACCGCAAATCAGGAAAGCAGTTTTGGAGCCCAGCCAAAAAGAGTCTAGCAAGACAGGCCGGACAGAATCAAGAACTTCGGCGAAGGTACAAGTCCCGGCCCCGGTGGCCCCAACTCCCTTTTCCAACAATATAACAAGCTATGTAGTGACAGAAGAAGCTGTCACAGCTAAACCAACCATAGCCCAACCCAAGCACATTGCTATTTCTGCCGGCACAATCGTCTCCTTTCCAGACAATCAATTGGTGGCCATTCCCGGCCACAAGACAGTACCACACGGCCAGAACTTTACGTATGCTGGTGCCCGAGGTGGTGAAAGAAGGCATGTTATTCAAAAACCTAGCAAACCAGACAGTTCTGTTGTTTCTTTCAACCACTTGTTTGGGAATAAGAGAGTAGATTCTGTCATTGTCTGGAAAGTGCTGGGAGCTCAAGCCAGAAAAGCAGACTCCCTATTGGCTCGTAGTCAACGCAATTCAAGCTTCATTGGCAGGAAAGACTCTGTAGCATTTTTACGGTTGGCAAATGACTCTACTCTTAAGAAAAAAGATTTTGACGTTTACCGCAGTATTCCCACTAAGGACATAAGCTCAGTCCATGTAAGAGGCAAGGTCATTAACATATACACAGATACATTAAGAGGCATACCCCATGCCACGACCTTTTCCTCTAGAGGAACAAAAGACACGGCTCGGCAAAAGGCATACAAGACATGGGTTTATGAGAGCGCGCCCCCAGTTCCTGTACCTGTTAAGAAATCCAAAAATGTAGTAGAACAAACAATCCAAGAGAAAAGGGCGCTGGCTTCTACCCTACAGCAGAAACAGCATGAAGCTAAACAACAGGCAGCTACCGCCAAGGCAGAAAAAGGGCTGGAAAAGGTGATGCAGCAGATGGCGGTGGAGTATGTGCGCAAAGAGAAACCCCTGCAGGAACGCTTAAAACAACTCAAGTTAGAAGAGCTATTGGCCAATGAGTTAAAGATCCGCCAAATCCTGACGCCCTACCACCTACAACTACTTCAATCTGCAAAAATAGCTGAGAGCCCTGGTGTCATGTTAACCTCCTCTACGCTGCTCACAGGCGGGACTTTACCAGGCGCTCAACAATACAAGGTGCGCCTTTTCCCGAATGACGTTTTATCAGCACCCAGTTATTTGACCCTTATATTTCCTAACCGGGACGCCTATGTCTGGCAGAGCCTATTGCTGCCCACGTCCATTTCGGTGCTCTTCACCTTGGTCATGGTGCTAACCTTTGCCTACACTCTGTACACCATCCTGCGCCAGAAAAAGCTGTCAGAGATCAAGAATGACTTCATCAACAACATGACGCATGAGTTCAAGACGCCCATTGCCACCATTTCTCTGGCCCTGGATGCCATGGTCAACCCAAAGGTGCGCAAAGACGAGGTAAGAATTGGCTATTATGCACGCATCATCAAAGACGAAAACAAACGTATGCACCAGCAGGTGGAGAAAGTGTTGCAAACGGCCCAATTAGAGCGCAACGACCTGCAATTATCCTTAGAGGAGGTAGATGTGCATGCCTTGATTCAGAAAACCATTGAGCCGTTCCAATTGCACATAGCCCAGCGGCAGGGCCATTTGGCATTAAAACTGGAAGCTACGCCGGCTTTAATTCAGGCAGACCCTGGTCATTTAAGCAACATGATTGCCAACTTGCTGGACAATGCCAACAAATACTCGCCAGACGCGCCTAACATCGTTTTGCAGACGGCCACGGTTGCCAATGGCTTGCACATCATGATAGAAGACCAAGGCCTGGGCATGACCCGAGAAGCCCAGAAACGGGTCTTTGACAAATTCTACAGGGTCCCTACCGGCAACGTGCACAACGTTAAAGGCTTTGGGTTAGGGCTAAGCTATGTTAAAACCATGGCGGAGGCGCATGCAGGTAACATACATGTGCGCAGCGAGTTAGGCAAAGGCAGCAAATTTACCTTATGGCTGCCCAAGGAAGTCACAGACGTTTCTTCAAGAGTAAATTTTTTCTAATCTATCACGTATGAGCCAAGCCCCTGCTACCCGTTTATTATTGGTTGAAGACGACCCCAACTTTGGCATGGTCCTAAAAGACTATTTGGAGCTGCATGACTATGAGGTGACACTGTGCACAGATGGCTTGCAAGGGTACCAGGCGTTTCAGAAGGAACTGTTTGACGCCTGCATACTGGATGTAATGATGCCCGTAAAAGATGGGTTCTCTTTGGCCACGGATATAAAAAAGGAGAACGCCCACCTGCCCATCATTTTTCTGACGGCAAAAGCCATGAAGGTAGACATGCTGGAAGGCTTTAGAATTGGCGCAGATGACTACGTAACCAAGCCTTTTGACTCAGAGATTCTTCTGTGCAAGCTAAAGGCCATCCTGCAGCGCAAGCAATCCTCTATAGCGCCACCTAAAGAAGAAAATAAAACAGAATATCAGATTGGCAGATTCCAGTTTAACGCTAAAACCAGGTTGATCTTGGATGGGCCGCAAACGCAGAAACTGTCTCCAAAAGAAGCAGAACTATTGCTGCTTCTTTGCCAGCACGTGAATGATGTTTTACCCCGTGAGGTGGCCTTGAGCAAAATCTGGGGAGAGGACAACTACTTTACCGCCCGCAGCATGGATGTGTTTGTAACCAAGCTAAGAAAGTACCTAAAGGCAGATGCTGCGGTAGAGATAGTGAACGTGCACGGCAACGGGTTCAGGCTTTTGGCGCCGGCAGGCATCCTATCAGAATAGCTTTTGGCAAACCGTTTTTGGGCTGTTTTCTGGATTATAGGGCAAAAACGAAGACAAAGTACAAGGCCAGCCACAGCACACCCATAAAATGCCAATAACTGCGGAGCATCTCTAACTGCATTCGTCTAAATGGATCCCGAATGTACACCAGATGCCGGATTGGGTCGCTGGCGGCGCGGTTTACCTTCATGTACAGAATGGTAAGAAAGGCCAGCCCTCCTCCCAGGTGCAACAAGTGCATAGCAGACAGCAGATACAAATACGTTCCCAGAGCCTGCCCCGAAAAGTAAATGCCGCTCTTGGTCATCTCATACCAGGCCACTACTTGTGAAAGCGTGAACAAAAGGCCCAGCACCAGGCCCCACCGCATGTTTCGTTTTAGCTGGTGCAGATTGTCCTGCCGGTAGAACATGGGCACGTAATGGATGAAGAAGCCGCTGAACAGAATAAGTACCGTGCTCAGGGAGAACAATTTGGGCAGCTTGTAGGCATAGGTAAACGGCAAGGACCAGACCCGGTGCAGAAACAGGAATATGACTACCATGAAAAGGATGCCCATGCCCGCCATGCTCATGTACAACAGCATTTTAAGCGGCGGAATGCGCTCAATCTTTTCAAATCTGGAAGACCTGCCGGCTCCTATCTTATTTTGATTCTCAGATCTCATCTGGTCTTTTTCTACTGGTCACACCTATCCCCGGCCATGGCTAAAGGCTGTTATTCTTTAATACCTTGAGGATGAGGCAAATGTTTAAGGGATGTGCTAAATAGATGCAATTTGTTGCCAGGGGGTTGCATCAATATTTTCTTTCTGAAATATATTCTACCCGCTATAAGGGTATAAGCCCTACTTGCCTTTAAAAAGAGAGCCTAATTTGCCAAACAAAGCGTTTCCCACGGCATACCTTGGGGTTGGCCCCGCACCAAATTCAACATAGGTTTTATTGTCCACCCGCACGTCCACCTGTAAGCCTAACTCCAAAATAATCTGGTTTATTTCGCGGGCTTTTTCAAAAAGTGCATTCAAGCCACCCGAAGCGCCTTTTGAAGCGCTGGATTTAAAACTATCGGCTACGCGCTCCAAGGCGGCATGGTCCTTAAAATTGATGAGCACAAAATTCTCCTCGGCCACCACCATGACGTTGTCTTGCCCAATGCTCACCAGCAATTGGGCCGAAAGCTCTATAGACCCCGCCCGCATGTTTAGAAATGCTCTGACCGTGAGGAACTGGTCTTGATGGTCAACCGGCCGTTGAGCCGCCAGGTAGCAGGGTTTCCTTGGGCGCCGGGACCCTGCATAGTAATGTCGTCAAACTGAAAAGAGGCTTCCATGTCGGCGGCGGTAAGCTTGTCTAGAATAACGGCGGCCAGCTCAGAGAATTTTTGGATGGATTGGGGAGAATCGTTCATATATGAAAAGGATACGTCGTGTTGAAAGTACGGTAGGCCCGGCTGCGTGTTGCAAAACCGGGGCACTATATAGAAACGGTCATATCCAAGAAGGTCCCCTCTACGTATTAGCCACAAATCACACCGAAGAAATAACTTTGGTACGTACTACCATGAAACTATTTTACACTTGTATAGCCATCCTTGCTGTTGGCTTTTCCTTTACCGCGGGCGCACCTGCAGCGGTTGCCCAGACGGTGGCTTGCCCCCAGCCTTTTGGCTACGCCAAGAACACAGAATTTATATACCAGGTCACGGACAAAGGCAGAACAAAGGGCACCTTGCACAACCTAGTCATGCAAGAAACCACAACCGAAGACGGAGCCACTCAGATTGATTTTAAAAGTGCCAGGATAAAGCACAAAAAGCGCCCAGAACCGGCAGAGGAGTTTAGAATTATCTGTAAAGGAGATTCTGTGTACCTTGATGCCAAGCTACTGCTGCGCGAACAAGCCCTAAAAAGCTTTGACGGCAAAGAGTTTGACTTTGTAATGAAAGACATTGCCTATCCCCTTAATTTGGCCGTGGGGCAAAACCTACCCACTGCTGGATTGGACGTACGCGTACGCTCCTCCCAGATCAACATTACCCGCATTGTCATGCTGGCCACTAACCGACAAGTGACGGCCAAAGAAACCATTAAAACCCCAGCCGGCTCGTTTGATTGTTTTAAAATCACCTACCAATATGCCGTTTCTTTAGACGCGATGGGTATGCCCCTAAGAGACGTGTACAGCGTTGAAGAATTTTTCTCGCCAGAGCATGGGCTCATTAAGGTGCAGTTTTACACCAAGAAGGGCAAAAAGGCCAAAGGGTTAGAACTGAATTCAAGAAGAGACAAGCGTAGTTAAGGTAGAGAATACATACAAAGTACCTTCAGCCGTTTTTGGCCTGTTTTCATGGAAACAGGCCAAAAACGGCTTTTCTTTAAATGCGAATTTTAACGGCTAGGACTTGTTTTGACTGGACTAGCAGTGAAAATCCTACGGCATTTAGATTTAAGAAAATCAACCAGACCTGTTTTTGCTCGTTACTTTAAGAGAATCTGACCTTTTAAATAGGAGGCCGGTTTCTTTAGAAAAGACATGTTACAAGTATACTTATGGAATCATTGAAAGGAAAGACGGCCCTGGTCACTGGGGCCGGAAAAGGAATAGGAAAAGCCATTGCCATTGCCTTGGCCAAAGAAGGAGTGAATGTGGCCTTGCTGGCGCGCACTAAAAGCGACCTTATGAAAGTGGCGCAGGAGATAGAAGATTTAGGTGTAGACACCACTGTGGTCACGGCAGACGTTACCAACATCAACAGTGTGAATGAAGCCGTGGAGCAAGTAATGCAAGACCTGGGCTTTATAGATATTCTCATCAACAACGCCGGCACGGCCACCTTCGGCAAGTTTTTGGACTTGGAGCCTGACCAATGGGAACAGATCATTAAAGTGAACCTGATGGGTCCTTATTACGTGACCCGCGCTGTGTTACCGGCCATGATCTCCAAAAAGACCGGCGACATTGTGAACATCTCCTCTACCGCCGGCCAGCGCGGCGCAGCCATGACCAGTGCCTACAGCGCCTCTAAGTTCGGGTTGATAGGCTTGACGGAATCCCTTATGCAGGAAGTGCGCAAACACAACATACGTGTGACCAGCCTTACGCCCAGCACGGTGGCTACAGACTTAGCCGTTGAACTCAAACTCACCGACGGCAATCCAGAGAAGGTGATGCAGCCAGAAGACTTCGCGGAATTTTTAGTCTGCCAGCTGAAGCTGAACAGAAGGGTTTTTATCAAGGACGCTGGCATCTGGTCTACCAATCCATAAAGATTACCAGCGGGTAAAGCAAGAAGCCCGTTTTTGGCCTGTTTTCTTTAAAACAGGCCAAAAACGGGCTTCTTGCTTGAAATGGATAAGTTAAAAACCCTTCAAGTCTATGCCTTCCGTCTCTTGGGTTGGGATCACGCGCTTGGTCTGCTTCTGGATAATCTTGAAATGGTGCGCATCTTCTGGCGTAACCAGCGTGATGGCCTCGCCGGTTTCTCCCGCCCTGCCCGTGCGGCCAATGCGGTGAATATAATCTTTGGAAGACCTAGGCAAGTCATAATTAATCACATGCGGTAGAACGGGTACATCAATACCGCGGGCAGCCAAGTCGGTGGCTACCAATACCGGCACCTTTCCTTTCTTGAACAAGGCCAGCGCCTCGGTTCTAGCCCCCTGACTCTTACCACTATGTAGGGCCACGGCCTTTATACCATTGTTGGCCAGCTTTGTCACCAGATGGTCGGCGCGCTGGGTGGCAGATACAAAGACAAGTACTTGTTGCATCTTCTGCTCTTTGATTAAGTAGCGCAAGAACGGCCCTTTCTTTTCTGTGGCAATCAGATACGCCAGCTCTGTGATTTGCAGTTCCTCTAGAGGTTTCTCTTCTTCCTTCACTTCTACCACCACCGGGTTTACCAGCAAGGTTTCCTGTATGGCGTTGACCTTGTTGTCCAGCGTGGCCGAGAACAACAGGTTCTGGCGCTTTTTTGGCAGCAGCTTTAAGATTTGACGCATCTCCTCCTCAAAACCCTGGTTCAGCATCTTGTCCGCTTCATCCAGGACTAGAATTTCAACGTCACTCAAATGCACCGCGCCAGATTCCACCAAGTCCAAAAGTCGGCCGGGGGTGGCTACCAGAATGTCAGTGCCCTGGAGTTTCATCATCTGCGGGTTAATGGACACCCCGCCAAACACTGCCAGCGTCTTCACCTTGATGGCCATGTGTGCGCTAAAGCCTAAGAATACCTCTCCTACCTGCAAGGCCAGCTCACGGGTGGGCACCAAGACCAACCCCTTCACAAAGCGGTTTCTGAATGCGCGGTTGGTCTGCAACAGATCCAGCATGGGTAGCGCGTACGCCGCCGTCTTGCCAGATCCCGTCTTGGCGATGCCTAACAAATCCTTGCCTTTCAGAACTGCTGGAATAGCCTGTTCCTGCACCGGCGTGGCTTGTGCGTAGTTCTGCGCCGAAGCGGCTTTTTGCAAGGCAGGCGATAAGCCTAAAGAAGAGAATGACATAAATAGGGAGCTGGTAATAAATGCAAATGTACGGTTAATCTGTCATAAGCTGGGTTGGTTGGAAGAAACGGAACATTCTTATCCCTATATAGGTTTTCGGCTAATATGTTTTAAGTAATGAGTACTCCCATTCACAATTCTACTATACTTAAAGAGTATAGGAAATCACTCCGTGATAAGTTGACACCTGCAGAGGCATTCTTATGGAGTTATTTAAAGGGTAGTCAATTGGCTGGACGAAAGTTTAGAAGGCAACATAGCGTAGGTTTTTACATTCTAGATTTTTACTGCCCTAGCGAAAGAATTGCCATTGAATTAGATGGCGCTCACCATTATACAGAAGCAGGACAAGAAAATGACATGGAACGAACCGCATTTTTAAATAATTTATACATTAAGGTTCTTAGATTCGAGAATAAGGATGTATTTGACCACACGGAGACAATTTTGGAAGAGATTAAAAAAAGTTCAAGCCCTAATTTACCACCCCCAACCCCTCCTAAATTAGGAGGGGAGCCTTCTAAGTAAGGTTGTCTCATGGGGTTTCTGCTAATTATCTTTTAGCTTCATTTAGTTAAAAATTTAAGATGCTACTATCATTTTGCTTGAAAACAAGGAATTGGCTTGGCTGTAAACAATTGGAAGTAGCATAGCTCCCCTCCTAATTTAGGAGGGGTTGGGGGTGGTAAAAACAAGATTTCTAAAAACCGCGTTTTGCATATCTTTACCCTCACAGATAAAAAACTACTACCTCGCCATGTCCGAGCAGAACATACAAGCCCGCATTCTAGAGCTGACCAACCGCCTGAACTACCTTAACTACCAATACTACCAGAACAGCGTTTCTGAGGTGTCTGACTATGAGTTTGATCAGATGCTGGTAGAATTGCAGAAATTGGAAGAGGCGCATCCAGAATTTAAATCTGACAACTCCCCTACCCAGCGCGTGGGCGGGACCATCACCAAAAACTTCCCCACGGTCAGGCACAAATACCCCATGCTGTCTTTGAGCAACACTTACTCAGAGGAAGAGGTGCGGGAGTTTGACGCCCGGGTGCAGAAGACCATTGGCGGCACGGTAGAATATGTCTGTGAGCTTAAGTTTGACGGCGTGGCCATGAGCCTCACCTATACCAACGGCGCATTAACCGCTGGCGTAACGCGCGGAGACGGCACCCGCGGCGATGACATTACGCCCAACGTGCGCACCATCAGAACCGTGCCCTTGCATTTGCAGGGCCAGGACGTGCCCGCCGAAGTAGAAGTACGCGGCGAGGTGTTCATGCCCTTTCATGTGTTTGAAGAATTAAACAAAGAGCGCGAAGAAATCGGCGAAGCCTTGATGGCCAATCCTAGAAATGCCACCTCAGGGACTTTGAAATTACAAGATTCTAAAGAAGTGGCTCGTCGACGCCTGAGCATGTTTGCCTATGGCCTGTTGAGTACACCTACCCTATTTGAAAGCCACTCTGACAGCTTGGAGGCCTTGCAACGCTGGGGCTTGAACGTGTCACCTACCTGGAAGAAGTGCGGCACCATTGAAGAAGTGATGGCCTTTATTCAGGAGTGGGAAACCAAGCGCTTTGAGTTGCCTATTGCCACGGACGGCATTGTAGTCAAAGTAAATTCTTACGCCCAACAGGAAGAACTAGGCTACACCGCTAAAAGTCCGCGCTGGGCCATGGCCTACAAATATAAAGCCATGGAAGCCGTGACGGAGCTTCTGGGCATAGAATACAATGTGGGCCGCACCGGGGCCGTGACGCCTGTGGCGCTCATGAAGCCGGTGTTACTGGCCGGTACAACCGTCAAGCGTGCCTCTCTGCACAACGCCAATGAAATTGAGCGCCTGGGCCTTATGGTACATGACCACGTGATGGTGGAAAAAGGCGGCGAAATCATCCCTAAAGTGACGGGCGTAAAACTGGAGCTTCGGCCGGAGATTGCCACGCCTATCATTTATCCTGTGGTTTGTCCCGCCTGCAATACGCCTTTGGTGCGCAAAGAGGGCGAAGCCAACCATTACTGCCCCAATGAGAAGGGCTGTCCGCCGCAGGTAAAAGGCAAGTTGGAGCATTTCATCAGCCGTAAGGCTATGAACATTTTAAGTTTGGGCGAAGGCAAGATTGAGTTACTGGTGGAGCAGGGTTTGGTGACCAGCCCAGACCATCTGTATGACCTTACCTATGATACGCTCTTTGGCCTAAAGAAAACTTTTGTCAATGAAGAGACGGGCAAGAGCCGCGTGGTCACCTTCCAGAAAACCACGGTAGACAACATATTAAAAGCCTTGGAGAAATCTAAAGATGCCCCGTTTGACCGGGTGTTGTTTGCCTTGGGTATTCGGTATGTGGGTAATACGGTGGCTCAGAAGTTGGCCCAGCACTTCAGGAACATAGATGCTCTGCGTGCGGCCAGTGAAGAAGAACTCATCGCGGTACCAGAGATTGGCGAACGGATTGCGGCCTCCGTGCGGGAGTACTTCCAGGATGTGGCCCACGTGCATTTGGTGGAGCGCCTGAAACTGCACGGCTTGCAATTAGACTTAGGTGAAGTGGCCGTGGTAGAACCAGCCTCAGACAAGCTAGCAGGAAAAACCTTTGTGGTCTCAGGCGTATTTAGTGGCTATTCCAGAGATGAATTACAGGACACCATCATCGCGCACGGCGGAAAGATTGTGTCCAGCATCTCAAAAAAACTCTCTTATTTGGTGGCCGGCGACAAAATGGGCCCCAGCAAACTAGAGAAAGCCACTTCTTTTGGGGTTTCTATTGTCTCAGAAGAAGAATTCAACCAGATGATTGCCTAGGTGACGGTCCTTAAGCTTCTCTTCTCTTGCTCTTTCGTTTTTGGCCTCTATTCCTGAAAACAGGCTAAAAACGAAAGAGCGAGGGAAAATCCCCCGCTCTTTCGCTACTAAACATAAAACTAAACCTTAAGTACTGTCTCTATCTACTACAACCAACGACTGGGCTTAAAGTTTATTGAGTGTTTAATTATTTTATTTTCAGGGGCAAAATATAAAGCCTTGGCATTACTGCCTTAGCCTTCACGCTGGTAGCTGGATACGTAAATGGCCCCTGTAAACGCTCTATCTTGTTTTGATGCTGCACTAAGACGTGCTGGACTTTCACATCCCATTTAGCATTGAACCAGCCCAGGCAAGCTCCCAGAACTAAGACGAAGGCTATTTTCATAGATTTAGGTTTTGGCGTATTTTTAAGAAATCAGGCAAAAAACAGCAAATGCTCTAGTGCCTTGTGCCAAAGGAAGCCAATGCCCTACCCCTCTGCAATTAAATTAGACCAACTTCCCCATCACCTAGACAAAACCCTGCTCCTTAGTAGACAACCAATTGGTCTAGAAGATTTGGCAGTTGGTCTAGTTCCTGTTTTGGTTCTTTGCTAAGGCGGTATGTTTGCGTACTTTTTGGCTAATTCCTGAAAAACAATGAAAAAACGGCTGCCGCTTCTGCTTCACATTTTGCTTTGGGTGGCTTTGATTGCCTTCAACTTTTTCTTTTCTAATACCTATGAATCCAAAACCCCATGGCAATGGGTGGTCCTAGACAAGACGCAGACATTCCTGTTTCATATCGCGCTTTTCTATTTTAATTGGTTTATCCTGTTGCCCAAGCTGCTGGCTAAGGACAAAGTTGTATTGTATGCTTTAGCGGTAATTTTTACGCTGGCTGTATTTGGCTTGGTAAGGGCACCGATTGAGATATTTGAATTGAAGCAACTTGCCACGATTGATGAAGATTTAGCCAAGCAATTAGCCAAATTCCCAGACCGGCTTTCGTATTTGAGTACTATGTTCCAGTTAAGCATCATGGGCTTGATGACGGTTTTCTTGAGTTCGGCTCTGAAGGTCACAGGGGACTATTTGAAAAATGAGCGGTTGCGCAAAGAACTGGAACACCAACAAACCGCCACTGAATTGGAGTTGCTAAAAGCACAGGTGAACCCGCATTTCTTGTTCAATACGCTTAACAACATTTATTCCCTGGCCTACCAGCAGGCACCCAACACCCCAGACGCCATCATGAAGCTGTCCCTGCTCTTGCGGTACCAGCTCTATGAAACAGACATGCCTCTGGTCCTTCTGGAGAAGGAGATGGAGCACCTGCAAAACCTATTAGACCTGCACCGGCTTAGGCTTACAGATCCTAGGTTGCTCTCCTTAGAAATACACGGCGAGACCGGTCATTTTCAGTTGCCGCCCATGCTGTTAATGCCTCTGGTAGAAAACATGTTTAAGCACGGGCTGGCCTCGGGGCCCATGAAGCTATGGTTGGAGGTGAATAACAATACCTTAACCTTTACTGCAAGCAACCTTCTTAAACCTAACTCTCCCTCAGAGTCTTATGGTGGTTTAGGCTTGCAGAACCTACGGCGTAGACTGGCTATTCTGTACCCAGGTCATCATTCCTTAGAAACGCAGGTAGTGGGTCAGGAATTCAGGGCCACCCTTTCGCTATACAACAATGCATAAGAATCTGTATCTTTCTGTATGGAACTGACTTGCCTAGCCGTAGATGATGAACCCCTGGCCCTGGACCTGATGAGATCGTACATCGGCAAGGTGCCGTACTTACGCTTGGTTCAGACCTGCTCCAGCGCTCTGGAGGCGATGGCTGTTCTTCAAAGCCAGCGCGTAGATCTTTTGTTCTTGGACAATGAGATGCCTGACTTGACCGGCGTGCAATTGATGCAGGCGCTGGCCCCCCAGAAACCGGCCGTCATCTTCACCACCGCTTATCCGCAATACGCCCTAGACGGGTTTTCTCTGGATGCCGTAGACTATCTGCTCAAACCCATTCCTTTTGACCGGTTTTTAAAAGCCGTGAACAAGGTGCAGGAGCGGACCCAGCTCTTGGCTAACCGGCACGTTCCAGTCCAAACCTCCCCGTCCCCTCCGCCATCAGATAGTGAAGAATTCATTTTTGTAAAGGCTGACTACAAAACCATCCGGGTCAATCTCAAAGATATTCTCCTGATTGAGGGCTTAAAGGATTACGTGATCCTGCATACGCCTAACAAGAAGATCATCACGCTGTTATCTATGGGTAAAATCATGGAGAAGCTACCGGCGCAGGACTTTGCTCGGGTGCACCGGTCTTACATTGTCTCACTGGCCCACATTGAGTCCATTGAACGGAGCCGCATTAAAATCAAGGAACAGGAAATTCCTATTGGCGACAGCTACCGCGAGGAGTTCATGCGCTGGGTAGACAGCAAGAACTTGTAAGCTTCTTTAGCCTATCAGAATTTAGCTAATGGGTGCCGTTGCAATCATGTTGAATTTGTACCTTTGGTGAGGATACTCCCTACCTAAAACAACAAACGCATGCAATCTTTAAGAGGAACCGGCGTGGCTTTGGTCACTCCTTTTCAAGCAGACCATTCCGTAGATTTTGACGCCTTCGCGCGATTAATTGAATACAACCTGGCCAATGGCGTAAACTACTTGGTGGTGAACGGCACCACCGGCGAGTCTGTGACCACCACCGCAGAAGAGAAAAAGCAATTACTGGCCTTCGCCAAAAAACAGATAGCGGGCCGCGTTCCTTTGGTATACGGCATTGGCGGCAACAACACCCAAGCCGTCATTGACCTTATCAAAAACGCTGACTTGGCCGGCGTAGACGCGTTGCTGTCTGTAAGCCCATATTACAACAAACCATCACAAGAAGGCATCTACCTGCATTACACGGCCGTAGCAGACGCCAGCCCGGTGCCGGTCATTTTGTACAACGTACCGGGCAGAACGGGTAGCAACGTGATGGCGGCTACTACGTTGCGTTTGGCCCAGCACCCTAGCATCATTGGCATCAAAGAGGCATCTGGTAACATGGAGCAGTGCATGGCCATTGTGCAGGACAAGCCAGAAGGATTTCTAGTCATCAGTGGCGAAGACATGCTCACCGTGCCTATGATTTCCATTGGGATGGACGGCATAATCTCTGTGTTGGCGAATGCGTTTCCGGCCCGTTTCAGCCGCATGACCAAACTAGCCATGGACGACGACTTTCATGAGGCCGGCGCCCTGCAACGTTCCTTTCTGGCCATAAATCCTTTGATGTATGAAGAAGGAAATCCGGTGGGTGTGAAATTCGCTTTGGAGCAGGCCGGCATTTGCGGCGCTTACGTACGCTTGCCACTGGCGCCGGCATCAGACAGCTTGAAAGAGCGTATCAAAGCGTCTTCAATTGGCCTAGAGAATTAAAGTCTGTTTATTAAAATTAAAGCCTGCAGCATCGTTTTTAGCCTCTTTTCCAGAAAACAAGCCAAAAACGTGGTTGCAGGCTTTCTTCATTTATGATCAGTTGTTAAACCAGATTTCAGGTAGCATATGAGACTAACGCTGTATTCCTTCATCTTATGGGTGGCGCTTACTGGAAACATCTTCGCGCAGGGAACAAGCACCCCTGCCGGCCAGCCTCTGGACCTTATCACCACCACAGGCACGCTCAAAGGCACCTTGCTCCTGCCTGCCTCTACTAAACCAGTGAAGGTGGTCTTGTTGCACGCCGGCTCTGGCCCAACCAACCGTGACGGGAACATTGGCTCCATGCAGAACAACAGCCTTAAATTACTAGCAGAGGCTTTGTACGCCCAGGGAATTGCCACCGTACGCTATGACAAGCGGGGCATAGCAGAAAGCCTAGGGGCTGGGCTGAAAGAGGCTGATCTTAGATTTACTTCTTATACAGATGACGCTACCGCCTGGGTAGAGAAACTCAAAAAGGACAAACGTTTCTCTCACGTGATAGTATTAGGTCACAGCGAAGGCTCTACCATTGGCATGATAGCCGCAAGGCAAGGAAAAGCAGATGGTTTTATCTCGGTGGCGGGTCCGGGGCAGTCAGCTGATAAAATCATTAAGCAACAACTGCAGCCGCAACCTAAAATGGTGCAAGACATGGCGTTCCCAATCCTGGATTCCCTGGCCAAGGGAATATTGGTGCCAGACGCTAATCCAATGCTGCAGTCTTTGTTTAGGCCCAGCGTGCAGCCGTATTTGATTTCTTGGTTTAAAATAGACCCGCAGGTAGAAATCAAAAAACTGACGGTTCCGGTGTTAGTGGTACAGGGTACTCAAGATTTGCAAGTAAGCACCCAAGAGGCGCAAATGCTACTAGACGCGCAGCCTAAGGCAAAACTGGTCATCATAGAAAACATGAACCACGTTTTAAAGGAAACCACCGCAGACAAAGCCGCGAACATGGCCACATACAGCAATCCAGACCAGCCTGTAATGCCTAAGCTTATCCAAGAAATAGTAGCCTTTGTGAAAGCGGTTAAGTAATTACTTAGTTGAAATGCAAGCGTCCCGTTTTTGGCCTGTTTTCATGAAAACAGACCAAAAACGGGACGCTTCTATTTGCGTGAATTACCAGCCTTGGGTCAAGACGTCTGCTATGTGCATGACCTTGATGGGCTTATTGTTGTGCTTGATGTAGGCTTGCAAATGCATGAGGCAGCTGGTGTCTGTGGAAACGATGTATTCGGCACCGGTTGCCAGGGCGTTTTCTACTTTCTGCTCGGCCATAGCCACAGAGATGGCATCAAACTTCACGGCAAAGGTGCCGCCAAACCCGCAGCAAGTCTCGGTTTCGCGCATTTCAGTGAGGGTCAGGCCTTCTACCATGCCTAGCAACTGACGCGGGCCTTCCTTGATCCCGCATTCGCGCAAGGCGCTGCAGGCATCATGATAGGTAACCTTGGCCGGAAGCCTGGCTCCCGGAATGCTGGTCACCTGTAAAACGTCGGTTAAAAACTCCGTCAGTTCAAACACTTTGCGCTCCATGGTGCGGTATTTCACAAAGTTAGAAGAGGTCACAAACATGTCTGCGTAGGCATTCCTGATCATGCCCACGCAAGACGCCGAGGGGGCCACAATGTAGTCGCTTTCCTCGCTGGAGAAATCATCCAGAAACTTGTCTGCTACCTGCCGGCATTCTTTCTGGAAACCTGCGTTAAACGCCGGCTGGCCACAACATGTCTGGTTGGTATTATACTTGACCGTACAACCCAGCGCCTCTAACAGTTTAACCATGCTCCAGGCGGTTTCTGGGAACAGCTGGTCTATGAAACAGGGTATGAAAATATCTACAACAGGCTTTGCCATCTTACCTTAGTGCACTTGAAAAACAGAAGTAGCCAGGGCCAGCGCTCTTTGTAAGGCTTCCTGGTTTAAGCCCAAAGGTACTTCTTTCTCTTGTAAATAAGACAGTACGTTCTCTGTAGGCATGTTTCCTACCAGCTCGTCCTTGGCCATGGGGCATCCACCATAGCCCAGCAAGGCACCGTCCATACGTCGGCAGCCGCTAGTATAAGCAGCCTCTACCTTCTCACGCCAAGTATTGGGATTGGTATGCAAATGCGCTCCAAACTCAATATGCGGAAACGCCGGAATCAAGGTGCTAAACAGGTAGGTAATGTTTTCAGGCGAAGACACGCCAATAGTATCTGACAGAGAGATGATTTTAACGCCCATCTGGTCTAGTTGTTGGGTCATGGTGGCTACCTGCTCTGTCCCCCACGGCTCGCCATACGGATTCCCGAAGCCCATTGACAGGTAGGTCACCAGCTCTTTGCCATGTCTTACGCATAGGTTCTGTAGTTGCTCTACCTCTACCTGCGCCTCTGCAATGCTCTTATTGGTATTGCGTTGCTGGAACTGCTCAGACAAGGACAATGGAAAACCCAGATACTGGATTTGGGAATGTTGCACAGCCTGCTCTGCTCCGCGCAGGTTGGCTATGATGGCCAAGAGCTTGGTTTGAGTTTTGGAAAGGTCCAGCAACTCTAAAACTTCCTCTGTATCCCGCATCTGCGGAATGGCCTTAGGCGAAACAAAAGAGCCAAAATCCAGAGAGTCAAAGCCCACCTCTAGCAAAGTTTGCAGGTACTGAGCTTTTACTTGAGAGGGAATGAATTCATGGATTCCCTGCATGGCATCGCGGGGGCATTCAATTATTTTCATAGACAAGTTTCTTTAACGGGACAGTCTCTTTTGAAAGGGAATATGCCACAAATAAACACCAGAAAAAAATGTAAAAGGCCACTCCCTCCTGGGTTCTCAGCAAAGACTCGGTCATTGAACTGAATAAGAGAAGGACCATAAACGCCATGGCCATCCAGTTCTGGGTTCTCCAGAAGAGATGCAGCGAATGGTACAAGAGCCATACAAACACAAGCAACCCCATTATTCCCGTTGCCATGGTAATTTCCAGGAACTGATTATGCGGATCAAATCTATTTTGGACGGCATACAGGAACCCGCGATTTTGATAAGCCTGCACAATCTCGTCCTTCACGTCGCCCACGCCCACGCCAATCAAAGGGTTCTGCTCAATGACATCAAGCGCGCACCGCCATTTGGCCATCCTTAAGGTTAACCCATTCCAGTTTTCTGCTTGATTGGCGGCATTGAAATGGTCCAGCTTGTTTTGATTGGCAAAGGAATACTTGAGGTTGCCTATGCTCTGAAACCGGGACTTGGTCTGCGGAAACAACTGCAACAAGGCCACAAATGCCAGTACCATCATAGCCACGCCCGTCCCAGCCAGCACATACCTACGGCGCTGCATTAACTTTATAAAAACTGTAGCCATCCCTACTGCCAAGGTGATTAACAACACCATGCGCACAGCCAGCAAAAACAAGATGAGGAAAAGAAACACGGCCACAACGGCCAGCAGAATTTTTTCAAGCCGCGTGACCGCATCTTTTAACAGAAAATAGCCGCAAATGAAAATGGAAAAGCTCACGTAGCCTCCAAAGAAGACCACGCGCTTTTTGGTGATGCTAATCAGGCCTTCGTTGTAAAAATAGTTTGCGTCCTGGTTGCCATACAGAAAGGTATAAACCCTAAACAAGAGACACCCTAAGCAAACCAAGGCGCATAGGTAAACAAACAGTCTTAATAAAAAGTGAAGGTGCTTTTCTGATATGTTACTAGTTGAAAACACCAAAGGGAACAGCAGAAAAGGCAAGCGCACGGCTAAGGCTGAGAGGGCATCTTCTTTGTTGGCGGAGTAAAAAAAACTAATGGCAGAAAGCAGAAACAACAGAAAAAAACCTTGGTATACCCTGTACTTGGCTCCTAAGGCAAATTCCTTTACATCAAGAATCCACCCGCCAGAGGTAGCCAGCCAAGGAAGTAAAAGGAGAATGGCAAACAAATGGTTGATGGTAGCCAAAGGCAATAACAAGGTAATGACATATCCTGCCAGCAACACGCGGCTCACCCGTGCCATCTTCTCCGTCCCTCCTTGCGCCAACATGTTCCCTTTGCTTATTTTGTAGTGAATGAATAGAGGTGGCAAACCCACTAGCCGATTAAAAATTTTCAACGCTTATGTAGTTACTACTGCCGAGTTACCCTGGTACAGTTCTCTCATTTTAGAGAAGTTAGCCTGGGCGTTAAACTGACGGGCACACAAATGCAGCGATGCTTTTCCCATTTGGGTGATGACCCCTGGATTTTCCAGCCAAGAGTATAACAAGTTTATTGCCTGCTGGGCAGAATCATACAGATGACCATTTACGCCTTCTTCTACCAAATCCACATTGCCCACAGCGCGTTTCAGCAATAAGGCTTTTCCGCAACTCATGGCCTCTAAGACGGCAAAAGGCAATCCCTCCCACAGCGCTGATGACAAATACACCTGGCTGTTCAATAGCTCCTGGCGTACCTGCTCCTTGGTTAACCATCCAGTGATCCTAATGTTGGGACTGGTAATCTCTGAGCGCAACTCACCCTCGCCAATCCAGACAAATTCAATGCGCGTGTCCCCGGTAAAGGCTTGGGCAATCTGATTAAAAAGCGTTGGATTCTTCTGGTTGGACAAGCGGCCGGTGGTGCAGATGGTAATTTTACTTGGCTGACCAGGAAGATGGGTGGCTCCTTCTGGTGTGGTTTCGGTGCCGTTGTTAATATAGCCCAAGGGTTTCATCCCTTGTTCCACATAGGCTTCATACTCAGACTTAGAGCAGCACAGAATCTCTCCTGCCAACGAATGGGCAACCCGTTCTAGCTGCGCAAAGAACTTACGCTTGCTCATGGTCACGTCCAATCTTAGAAAGGGAGCGCCATTGGGGGTATAGAAAAGCTTCTCTTTTCTTCTGGTGACAAAAAATAGCAAACGGCCAATAAAACCAGCTTTTGAGGAATGCAGGTGCACTACATCAAAGGGCCCTAATTCCTTCAAGAGCTTGCGCAAGCTCCAAATGCTTTTTAAATCTGGGATGGGTTTTACTTCGCGCTGCACCTCTTCCCACTGGCGCAATTGGACGTTGGGCAGCGGAAACTTTGCTTTAAACTCCTGCAAGACAGAGGCAGTAGCGCGTCGGCCTTCTAGAGCATTGCCAAACACCACTATATGTTCATCTTCTGGCAGATGACGGGTAATCTGAATCACGTATTCCAGCAAGCCGCTTCCCAGCGTTTCAGCAATGTGAATGATGCGCATTTAATATAATTTTTTCTTCGCCCAGGATACCCAACTATAAGGTAGCATTAAAAATACGCAATTTTTTACAAGCCCTATAAAAGCCGCCGGACTATAGTTGAAATAATGCAGAATCACTTTGTTGCGGCTTTTAATCTGCACCGTTCGTTTGGTCATGGAAATTCCGTTTGGGTGGTGCTCACAAGTCAGTAGCACCTGGTCCAGTATTGCTACCTGGTATTGCTTCACAAACCTGAAGAAGTACTCATAGTCTTCGGCGGCGGGGAAGTCCAGGGAATAATAGCCCAAGGTGTCTATGGCAGAAGCCTTGAACATGACGCTTGGATGCAGAAAGCAATTGTTGATGTACATCTGCGAGGCAATCCTCTCATGGCCAGTGGGTGCCGTAAAGGTGAACAAATGCTTCTGCGCGGGATCTACCATGTCTACCCAAGATCCCACCAGAAACACTTTTGGCCTCTCCTGTAGAAAGGCGGCTTGTTGGTCTAATCGCTCTGGATGACATGTGTCGCCGGCATCTAATCTAGCCAGAAAGAGACACCCCAGCTCTTCTTTGGCAAACTGCAACCCCCTGTTCAGAGACTTTTCAATACCTGCATTTTGAATATTGGTAAGCAAATGCAACGTGACGCCTGGTTTCAGAAAGGGCATTAGCTGCTCAGGCTCCACTTTGGGCAGACTTCCATCATCAATTACCACCACTGCTGTTTTACGCTGTGACTGTACGCTGGCTACAGACTTCTGCAAACCCGCCAGGTTGTTGAAGCATGGAAGAATAACGGCTATCTCGGCGTTCATGCCTGGTAAGGTGAAGAAGTAAAAACCGAAAGAGAAGGTTTAAATCTGTATTGCACAAAAAAAATACCCATGTATAACCAAATCATGCTTTCGGCACCCCTGAATTGAATGAGTGAACTTATAAAATAGCACAACAAAATCACGGCCAAAGGATTTGCCAGTTTGGACCAATGGATTCTCTTTAACAATTGATACACAAGAATAAGGTATAAGGGCAGTCCTATCATACCGAATTCCAGCAGTACCTGTAAATAGTAATTGTGCACGTTTTGCTCAGAAAAATCTATACCGCTTACCTTCTCAAGACCCAGCATGGCATTGCCGGCACCGTACCCAAGGTAGTGGCTTTCTGCCATAGCCTCTGGGAACTGTTCCCACATGGCCATTCTCCCAGACATACCCGCATCTTGAGAAGACCCAAAATCTGCGAAACGCTTTAAGCCATATACTTTCTGGGAAATTTGTCCAATATCCAGGCTCACCAAAGCCAACAAGAGCAAGAGAACCAAGCCTGTCAGCAGATTCCTACGCTCCAACGCACCTGGCACAGCTGAGATAAACCTCAAGAGAAAGACCAGCAAACTCAAAATAACCCCTACCCTGGAAGCGTACAAAATACTTAGCCCCAGTGAGAAGGCAACCAGACCATAAAAAAGCCATTTTCGGCTTCGTATAAAAAACGCTAAGTGAAAAGCCACCCAAGTTGCCTCCAGGTTAACGCCCCCGCCAAACAGGGTCTCAACGTTAGGATGCCCAATAGGCGCTTTTAAGAACTTGACAATCTCACTATGGTAGTACAGCAACTTTACGGCAATGATGCAAAAAACCAGCAGAGCAACCATCCTAAGCACCGACATCACTTGGTCCTGCGTTAATTGGCTGGCCACCAGTCCGCCAATGAGCAGGCAGAAAAACGCAAAGAGGTAGTTAATGATCATGCTATTAGCTCCATACACGGTGTACAAAGCCACAGAAGAGAACACAACCCAGACGCAGAAGTGAAAAACATACCTGGGCAGTTTGGGCAGCCAGATGCCGGTTTTGGTCAGGAAGAAGGGTAAAAACAGCAAAGAAGCCACATGGTAGCCCTTGATGGTATCAATAGACTTTTGATTGAATTCATCCTGAAGGGTCATCCACCCGGTAATGCTGAGCATCTGCAAGTTGAGTAGCAGAAAGAAAAGACCTAAAGTAAGCTGCAGGACCCGCTGGTGGGTAAGGTGTAACCGCATTTGTAACGTTTGCTCCATGGACTACTCCATTTTTATCTGGCCCAGCTTGGCACCTAAGCCTTTTCTTATGGCCTGCAGCTGCTTCTTCCAACCTGCCCAGCTGGTATCCTTGTCTATTAGGACGTTCTGCAGCACCAGTCTGAACAAAATCTTAGGAAGGGCTTTAAAATAGAAGGTGGCCAAAGAGGAATGTTCTTTTAGCAAATACACGTTGTTGCGGTACTCATACAGTCTTTTCAAGGGCGAAGCCTGCACCGCCATCATGCACTGCCCCATGACCTTAATGGGCACGTACTGGGTCTGCGGATGGTAGATTCTACTGCCTGTTACGTAGAACAAGTGCAACTGGTATTTGACGCGCGCCCGCAGGCACATTTCTGCATCATCTCCCCAGATGAATATTTCTTTAAGTGGCAGACCAATCTGTTGCAGGGTGCTTTTATGAATGCAGAAACCTAGAAAAGGGATGCTGGTGGTTTCTACTACTTCTTCTTGCAAACACTTAGCCTCATTGGTATTCACCCAGGCATTGCCCAGTTTCACCTTGGTATACCAGGCCAGTTTTTGGGTATCTGTCTCACTGATGGCTACACTGCCGTAGATGTTATTGGTTTGGTGCAGGTGCTTGCTCAGCGCCTCATACGCGGTAGGTGCCACCACACAGTCGTCATCCATGCACCAGCTCCAGTCATAGCCCATGTCTATGCTCTTTTGCATACCAGCATAAAAGCCCCCGGCGCCTCCCAGATTTTCTTGCGTGAACACCAATAGTCCGTCTTGGGCAGACAGCCAGGCTGCAGTGCCATCTGTAGAGCCGTTGTTAACCACCAAGATAGCATCTACCGGCCGCGTCTGTTCTTTTAAAGACTGAACACAGCGTTTAAGCAGTTCTAAACGGTTATAGGTTACAACAACGGCAATGGTCTTCATTCAAAATTTTTAAGGCGATATACTATCTCCAGCCAAATAAGTTAGGCCAATGTTTTTAATAAATTATAAGGCTTTCATTCTCAAATCATAACAAGCCAAAGGACTCCTAAACAAGTAATAATTTTAGCGGCAGTATTGTCCAACCTACTTATTAATGAAACAAAATTGAGTATTAAAACCTGTAATCCCTACAAGCCAAGGCATTTTCTTTATTTTATGCATAGACGCCGGGCCACCCACGTAACGTACATCATCGTTTACTTCTTGCCTCTTCCTTAAATTACGGCCCTACTTAAAAACAAGAAAAAATAATCGTTAGCAAAGCTCTGGTAAGATTGAGGCAAATGTCATTTTAAGGCTGATTTCCAGAAAATAGGCCTAAAACGGATGTCAAGGATAAGTACTAATAATGCTCAGGAACGTCCTAATATTATGATTTTTGAATATACTATTCTTTGACCTTTATAGCAACTTTACTCCTCTTTTATACAAGAAAAAGTACATGAGGCCCGTCACTAATCCTTCTGTGATCATTAGGAGAAGAGCCACGCCTGTATATTTAAAATGCTCGGCCACGAATGGCACGGCGGCAATATTCAAGACACTGCCCGTAAACAAGATGTAAAAGAACTGCCTTCTGTATCCAAGGTTAAGCATAGCCTGAATCCCGAACACGTTGCTCAGGCAAACCAGCAAAGGCAAACCAGCCAGAATGCGCAACACGGGTACCACTGGTAAGAACTCCTCTCCCATCACCAGCTTTACCAGCCAGGGCGCAGCAACAGCAATTATAAAAGACACCAAGGCCGCGCCCAGGAACGTCCAGCGGGCCAGGGTACGCAAAAGCCCTATCATTCTTTCGGGGGACTCATGCATCAGTTTGCTTAGGTACGGGAACAAGGTCTGCGACACCGGGATAAACAAGCCTTGGACGGCCCTCACAATTTTTTCGGCGCCAGAGTAATAGCCAGCCGCCACAGGTCCTGCCAGAAGGCCCAAAAAGAACGTATTGGAAATGGTATAGGCACTTATTGAAACATTAGAGATAAACACAAACCAGCCCTGCCCCAACTGGTACTTTAGCCCGGAAAGCGTCACGCCTGTAGGCCGCATGCCAAACTCCCGCCAGAGAAGCGTTAAACTCACTCCGCCGGCCACTACTATACCTGATGCTTGTAGTATGGGCACCCAAAGTATGTCCTGGGGCTGGCGCACCACCAAAAAGATGAGTCCGGCATATATGGCTTTGGAGATCAGGTGCACAATGGTCACGTACTTCATGCGCTCCATGCCCTGGAAAAACCAGATGGGCATCAATAACTGGCCCAAGGCCACGCCAAAGGAGACTAAAAACAACAGCCTGTTTTCTTGAAACACCGGCACCCAGGTTACCAATCCCAATAGCACCAAGAAGCTGGAGACAAAGAAGAGCAGCTTAAGCGCAAGAATGTGCGTGACTATCTCCTTCAGCTTTTCGGGCTCCTCACGGTGGCGGGCAATCTGTTGGGTGCCAGACAAGTCAAAGCCATAGTCTATGACAATGATAAAGTACTGGATGAACGCCTGCGCATAACTTAGTAACCCAAACGTAGCTACCCCTAAGGCTTGCATGAGCACGGGCATCACCAACAAGGGCAATAGATAGTTGAGCCCCTGCAAGACAGACAGAGACACAAAATTCTGGAGGAGCCGCTTTCTGGTTTGGTTTAACAGCAACCCTTGCACACGTACAGGAAGAAAGCGCTTCAAAAGATGAATAAAAGAGGAAGGTGGTTTATGAACAGCATCACAAAACTACTAAAAGCCCAGAAAGCGGGAATAATATAAAATGACTATTTTAGCCGGTCTTTACACTGGTCACTATGCGCACACCTACTACCTCTTCACCATCCTCCCCCACAGAAACAGGAGAGTATATTGACATCATTAGTCTGTTAAGAAGCATGTTCAGGTTCATGGGCACCTTGGTACAGGCTGTTTTCAGGAACATCTTATTGGTGCTGGCCTGCCTTTTTCTTGCGCTGGCCCTGGCTTATTATGAATACACAACCAGAACACCCTATTATATCTCTGAGATGGTGGTAACCACAGGTGCCCTGGATCCTACTATCTCAAAGGTGATGCTAGAAAGGCTATCCGCTGACATTGAAGACCAGAGTCCAGACTATCTGGCAAAAAAACTCGGTATTTCCCCTGACGTAGCCGGCCAGATTTCCAGCATTGGGGCCATTGAACTCCCCCCCACCAACCTAACCAATTACTATGACTCATTGGGCATCAGAGCCCAGCCTATCGTGTTTAGTGCCACCGTTACCAATCCGGCCATTTTTGACACGGTGCAGACGGCCCTGGTCAAGTACGTTGAGGAAAATGCTTTTTTTAAACAATACAAAACCTCGGCAGAACAGCGCATCACCAACTTTATTTCCAGGATTGACCGGGACATCAGGCAACTGGATAGTGTCAAGCTGGCGGTCATCCAGTCAGGTAGGTCTACAGACGCCATTCAGCCCGAAGGTTTGTTTAGCGAAGGCCTTAACTTGTACAGAAAAAAAGAAGCCCTGCAACGGCAGTTAGAAGATCTACACCATGTGCAGGTGGTGGTCCCCTTCACGCCCCAGGCCAAACCGCACGGTCCCAAAAAATGGTATTTCCTTTTGGTGGGCGCCTTTATTGGAGGACTGGTAGGCACGGCGCTGGCGTATAGAAGAGACTTGAAAAGAGGTAAAATCTAACCAGCATGGCTTCCTCTACCTTATTCCCGCAAGATGCACTCCTGGAAGACCTGGTGCGCAAGCAAACACCAATTGTATTAACGGAGAACCGTAAACCTATCTATGATTCTCTGCTGAGCTCTATCATCTCGCAACAATTGTCTGTAAAGGCGGCAGCCACCATCAAGAACCGGTTTTTGGCCTTGTTTCCAGAAAATAACCCAAAACCGGAATTGGTATTGACGGCCAGTGTAGAGGAGTTGCGTAGCGTGGGTTTGTCTGGCCAGAAAGTGGGCTACGTCAAAAGCGTGGCTCAGCATAAACTGGACGGCCTCTTAGAAGACCAGGACATTGCCCACCTTCCCGACGAAGAATTGATTGACCGCCTGGTGGCCATTAAAGGGATAGGAAGGTGGTCTGCCGAAATGATTCTGATGTTTGCCCTGCAGCGCCCAGACGTGATGCCCGTTGATGACCTGGGCATTTACAACGCCATGAAACGACTCTACCAATTCACGGAACCGCACAAAGAAGCCAAGAAGAAAATGCTGGCACTTTCAGAAAACTGGCGCCCAAACAGAACCTTAGCTTGCCTTTACCTCTGGCAATCTTTAAACAACACTCCTGATTAAGTTGAGAGTTAAGAGTTATGAGTTAAAAGTTTAGGGTTAAGGATCTTCACGGAAAGAAACTTTTAACTCATAACTTTTAACTCTTAACTGCTAATTCATTTTTGGCTTGGTTCACAGAAAACAAGCCAAAAATGAATTAGCGCACTTTTTGGCGTTTGACCAAGTAGGCGTACAACACCTTGTCCATGGGCTCCTTTAAGTCTACAGAAACCAGGTCAATACGATGTTGCCCACAGCGCATCTTCAATTCATTTTTAAACCGTTGCATGGCCTGTACATAGGCTTCGCGCACGTCTGAGGGTTGCACCTTGACGCGGTCACCCGTTTCTAAACCTACAAAAGTGAAGGGCCGGTCTGCAAAGTTGAATTCTTCTTCGGTTTCTGCGTGCGTAATGTGGAAGATAAGGATTTCATGCTGTTGGTGCCGCAGGTGTTGCAAGGCCGTAAATACCTCATCTAACTGTTCAGACTGGCTTAGCATGTCTGTAAAAAGAATCACCAAAGACCGCTTGGGTAGCGTTTGGGCTATTTGGTGCAAGACGTTGCCCACCTTGGTTTGCTTCTGGGGCGGGGCTGTCTTCTTCAATTGCCCTTGTAGCGCCAGCAACAAGGTGTGCAGGTGCGCTCCTGTAGATTTTATGGGCGTCTGGTATTCTATATGGTCAGAGAAGGTAGTTAGGCCTACGGCATCGCGCTGTTTTTGCAGAAGCGTGGCAAGGGCGGCGGCGGCTATGACGCCATAAGACAACTTGCCGTAGTTGTGTGTGGGGTAATACATGGAGCCAGAAACGTCCAGGAGCAATTGGCAGCGCAGATTGGTTTCTTCCTCATAGCGTTTCACAAAAAGCTTCTCTGTCCTGGCAAAGACCTTCCAGTCTATGTGCCGGGTGCTTTCGCCGGGGTTGTAGAGCCGGTGCTCAGAGAACTCTACTGAGAAGCCGTGGTATGGGGATTTGTGCAGTCCTGTTATAAAGCCTTCCACCATTTTCTTGGCCAGAAACTCCAGGTTCTCCACTTGCCGTACGGCGTCCAGGTCAACTTCTATTCTGCTCATGCTTGTCTTGCTCCTCCTGCCAGTACGCCAATGCGGCCTCTTTGGTAATGCCTGTAATGCGCACCTGTTTGCTGCCCGGCCCTAGGATGTTCAATTCCTGGGCGGCAGACTTGGACAAGTCAATCACAAACGGCGACTTCTTGCTCATGCGGTCGTTGATCTTAACCACCACTACATGGCCGGTGCTCAGGTTCTCTACCTTTACGTACGTGTTAAGCGGCAAATACGCGTGGGCGGCGGTGGGCAGGCTGGGATCATACTTTTCGCCGCTGCTGGTCTTGCGGCCCTCATACTTACTAGCATAATAGGTGGCTTTGCCCAGCTGTTTGTACGGTTTGGTACCAAGTCCTAAGAAAGGAGACAGCACCAGCAAAAGGAAGAGTATGTTACGTAGCATGTTATTGGGTTTGCCTGGAACATTAATACATTCGAATTTAACTATTAAAATTAATCTTTAAAATTTTTTAAAATCGAACTCTTCCTTTAAATTGGCTTCCACAAATACTAACAAGGAACCCTTCAAGTTATGGTGGAAGAGAACAATGACAAAGCGGAAATCTACTCACAACGAGTAAGAGCAGGAAAGCGCACCTATTTCTTTGATGTGAAGTCAACCCGCTCCAATGATTATTACCTGACAATCACGGAGAGCAAGCGTAAGTTCAAGGATGAGAACTACTCCTATGAGAAGCACAAGATCTTCTTGTACAAAGAGGACTTCGCCAAATTTGTAGAGGCGTTGCAAGATACCATTGACCACGTGAAAGGTGAATTGTTGTCTGAAGAGGCATTAGCTGACATGGAACGCCTGGAACAAGAGGCCCCTACCACCGCCACCGTAGACGAAGAACTGAAGTGGGAATAACCTCCCTCCTTTTTTCTCCTCAAGCTCATGCCTCGCGTGAGCTTTTTTTATGCCCAGCAGGTTTCGTTTTAGGTCTGTTTTCTGGAAATTAAGCTAAAAACGAAATGATTGTGACGGAACGAATATTTGTGAAATAGCAAAATCTGGAAAGCCTCAGCTTCACTTTTGATTTGCAGTTAATTAAAACTTCAGCTTAAATGTACTTTTATCCGCTATTTTATAAAGCTTGTGTTAGCGCCTGTTTTAGTGTTTGGAAGATTGTTTATCTCTTGCATCAGAAATCAAATGAGCCTTTATTTTCCATCCGTTAGTATCTCGTTGAAGCACTCTTAAATGCGTTGTTTGTCTATCTGACAAAACAGATCCATCGGGCATTTGCTGGCCTTTCCGTACAACAGCTGTATGTACAATGACATTGTTGTTGCTCAGTACCTGATATCTATGTTCTGCTGTTTCACTTTTACCAGACATAACAAATGGCAAAGCAAAAACTTCCTTGAGAAGAGCTTCTACTTCTTTTTGTCCATTACGCTTGTCACCAAAGGCATTGGTGAAGCGAGCATCTTTACTATACCATTTAGAAGCAAGTTTATAATCCTTCACCTCCCAGGCTTTGTTCCAATCTTGTATCATGGATTGGATTTGTAAACTGTCATTAGGGGCTAAAGTTTGGGCTTTTGACGCAAGGGCAATCACCAGAAGAGATATCAATACAAAAACCTGTTTCATAATATAGTATTTTAATCATTTGTAAAATAGCTGCTAACGGCCTCGTGTAAAAGGCGGCGAAGGCCGTCGGCCGAAGATGCCTTTTACACAATGTTGTGCGTAGTTCTTATTTTAACATTTGCTCTTCATTGCCAATAAAGGCTGGATTTCCAATAACCTCTAATTCAGTATTGTCTTTTTTGCGGCTATATCTCTGGCCGATTATATAACCAACTTCATCTTGTCTATCAAATCCTTTTACTAAAACAGCATCTACTTTATTCCCGTCGACTGTTAAATAGCCATCATAGATAACTATACCGTATCTGGCCTCTTTTTCATTCATTAAGAATTGCTCGCCTTTTTTAAGACCCTCTTCCATACGTTCTGTCACGAACCTCTTCAAATCTCTTTCACCTTCTTTCTCTGTAACAACAATCGGGATTAATGTGCCAGCGCTATCTGCATGGAGATTTTCGATTCCATAGTCTAGCCCAAAGAACATCAAGTCGGCAAGTTTTTCCTCTGCTTGGTCAAATTCTTTCTTTTTAATGTCCGCTTTCATGCAACTTAGAGTCGATATGATGCTCAGTAGGATAATGATTTTATTTTTCATTTGAATTACGCACAACTACTGTATCAACCGAACTATTCGGATTATCTGCACTATGTATGGTGGTTGTGAAGAGGTTTGAAATGTACAGGGAAGTTAGGAATTTCTATCTTGTCTTCAAAAAAGCATGTAAACAGCGTAGCTAGTGCGTGTTGGCCATTCTCAAAACGCAAAGTATTAAAAAGAAAACGTTAATAGCCGTGTTATTACCCGGGTATACAAGTTTATACTCGGGCAAGTAAAAGTCCTTACAGTTTATTTAACCGTTTTCGGCCTCTTTTTCAGAAAACAGGCCAAAAACGGTGACTCTTATTATACGCCGCCAGATTCACGCCAGAATGCGTATATTTGCGGCCGTTTAAAGGCACCTATCTCTACCTTGACCAATGAGTGCCTTAACTTGTAATCAATCTTCAGAACTTTTAATAACGCCTTATATATATGGGACTTCGTTGTGGAATAGTGGGTTTGCCAAACGTGGGCAAGTCTACGCTGTTCAATGCCTTGTCAAACGCCAAAGCAGAATCTGCCAATTACCCTTTCTGTACCATTGAGCCCAACGTGGGCGTGATCACCGTGCCAGATGAGCGCCTCCAGATTCTGGAAGGCCTGGTACATCCAGAGCGTGTATTGCCTACCGTGATGGAGTTTGTAGACATTGCCGGTCTGGTGAAAGGTGCCAGCAAAGGCGAAGGACTGGGCAACAAGTTCCTGGCCAACATACGCGAGGTAGATGCGGTCATCCACGTGGTGCGTTGCTTTGACGATCCCAACATTGTGCACGTGGCTGGTGGCGTAGACCCGGTGTTTGACAAGGACGTGATAGACACTGAGCTTCAGTTAAAAGACCTGGAGTCCATTGACAAGAAGATTGCCAAGGTAGAGCGCACCGCCAAATCTGGTGACGCCGCCGCCAAAAAGGAGTTTGCATCTTTGCAGCGTTTTAAGCAGCACCTAGAAAGCGGTAAGAATGCCCGTTCCCTGGACGTTTCTGATGAAGACCTGGATGCGGTAGAAGATTTAAAACTCTTAACCATTAAGCCTGTCATTTATGTAGCCAACGTAGACGAGGCCTCCATCCAGACGGGTAACAAATTCCTGGACGCCCTTAAAGCCCACGTAGCCGAAGAGAATGCCGAAGTGGTAGTGATCTCTGCCGCCATTGAAGAGCAAATCGCTGACTTTACAGACGCCGAAGAAAAAGAGATGTTCTTGGGAGAGTATGGTTTGACAGAGTCTGGCCTGAACAGATTGATCAGGGCTTCTTATTCATTGCTCAACTTGATCACCTACTTTACCGCGGGTGTAAAGGAAGTACGCGCCTGGACTATTCAAAAAGGCTGGAAGGCCCCGCAGGCCGCCGGAGTCATTCATACAGACTTTGAGAAAGGATTTATTAGAGCTGAGGTGATCAAACTGCCAGATTACGTGGAGTATAAGTCTGAAGCCAAAATCAAGGAAGCTGGTAAAATGTCTGTTGAAGGCAAAGAATACGTAGTACAAGACGGCGACATCATGCACTTTAGATTTAACGTCTAAGTATTCATATTTAAAGATTACTTCAAAAACCGGAGAGCTCAAAAGGCTCTCCGGTTTTATTTTTTGGCATTTTTCTGCAGTTCCAAGCCCAAAATTGAGTTGGACAACTAACATAAATAGTGAAATTAATAACCTGCCCCTCTGCTACTTACGTACTATGAATATTTATTATTTCAAAGAAATGGAAACATTTTATTTCATTTGGGGTAAACATGCTCATATTACTATATTCCAACTTTTAAAACTATGAAAAGAACCTTACTAAAAGCAACAATGGCAGGCGCGCTTTTGCTGTCCATGGGTGCTACCAACAATTCAATAGCTCAGTCCGCTGACCGGCCATGGGGACTATCGCTTTACGCAAGCGCCAACCAGGCCAGAACCAACGTGCGCAATGACATGTGGGACATGAGCAACTCCTCTTGGGGTGGTGGCTTGGCCATTAACCGTTACCTGTCTCCTTCTTTTGACCTGTCTTTGCAGTTAAACTACTTTAACTTAAAGCAAGACGCTCCTTTTGTAACTTGGAGAACCACGGGTTACGGGCCAGGAAGATTTGATGACGAGGTAGGAACTGCCAACCTTGCCTTCAAATTAAAGATGAACAATGGCAAAATCTTGAAAGAGGAGTCATTCATCAAGCCTTACTTAGTAGCAGGTCTTGGCTTGCAATACGCTAGCGTAGAAGCCTACCTGCCTGTAGCTATCCCGGGTGGTACGCGTGAAGAGAAATGGGATGAAGGCTTGTTGCGCATGAACTACATGGGCGGCGCCGGTCTTGGTTTCAGAATCACTGACGGTATTAGCCTGTTTGTTCAGTCAACCTTGAACTACCCAACCACAGACTTATTGGACGGTATCTCTAACGAGCAGTCTGATGAGTTGAACGACCGTTATTTACAGCACCAGTTTGGTCTTTCTTTTGGTTTAGGTAAAGCCAAAGACACAGACGGTGATGGCGTTTCTGACAGAAGAGACGAGTGCCCAGACACCCCAGCCGGTGTGCAGGTAGACAAAAAAGGCTGTCCATTGGATGGTGACGGTGACGGCGTAGCTGATTACTTAGACAAATGCCCTACTGAAGCCGGTTCTGCCGCTCTTGAAGGATGCCCAGACAGAGACAATGACGGTGTACGTGACTCAGAAGATGAGTGTCCAGACCAAGCGGGTCCAGCTGCCACTCGTGGTTGCCCAGATGCTGACGCAGACGGCGTAGCAGACAAAGATGATAAGTGCCCAGGTACTCCAGCCGGTACAAGAGTAGATGCTTCTGGTTGCCCAGTAGTAGTTGACCGTGACGGTGATGGTGTAAACGATGACGTAGACAAGTGTCCAGATGTTGCTGGTTCTGCCGCCAACATGGGTTGCCCAGCCTTAGACGCTGCTGACAGCACCTACATGGCACGTGTTCCTAAAATCCAGTTTGAATTCAACAGAGCGGTATTGAAGCCAGTTTCTTACGGTACGCTTGACAGAATGGCCACCATGCTAGGTAAGTATCCTCACTACAACCTGCGTATCTCTGGCCACGCTGACCACGTTGGTTCTAATGAGTACAACCAAGAGCTTTCTCTAAGAAGAGCAGACGCTGCCAAGTCTTACTTGATTGACAAGAAAGGCATCAGCACAGACCGTATCTTAACAGAAGGTTTTGGTGAAGAGAGACCAATTGCTCCTAACACGACCAATGCTGGTAGATCACAAAACAGACGTGCCGAGTTCAGATTGTTCATTCAATAGTTGAATCAAGCATAAAAAACAGAAAAGCCCTGCCTTTGGTGGGGCTTTTTTGCGTTTAAGGAGTATTGGCTACCCAAAGAATTTACATTCCTTATTACTCATGGATATCCCAGCAAGAGAAGTTTGGCAGAGAGGTCCCCTGCCCGGAGTACCCTCCATTTTACAGCCCGTGGCCCATGCCCTCTTGCAAGCTGAGGAAGAGGTACAAAAAGAGATGCAAGCTTTTCCAGAAGAGCTTTTATGGAAACGATTAGGTGGCGTGGCCTCAGTAGGTTTTCATTTACAACATCTTACCGGTGTCTTAGATAGACTTTTCACCTATGCCCTTGCCCAGCCCTTACAACAAGAGCAACTGCAATCCTTGGCAATAGAAGGAAAGGAATCACCTGATATAGTAGTATCTCAATTGGTCGCTGCATTTCATGGACAGGTAGAAAAGGCCATCGCTCAATTGAAGAACGAAGAGGAAACCCAGCTGCTTGCCGCCCGGGGTATAGGAAGAGCCCAAATTCCCACCACTGTCCTTGGACTCTACGTTCACGCCGCAGAACATACCATGCGCCACGTTGGCCAATTGCTGGTCACTGCCCGAATCTTAAAAAGCATGACACACGATCAAAGAGCAATTGATTGATTGATTGATTGATTGATTGATTGATTGATTAGGTCCCAAGTGATTTCAGTGCAAAACCGTTTTTTACCTGTTTTCGTGGAATTAGCCTAAAAACGTATTTGACACGTCTCTTCTCTCTAAGGGAAAAGGTTAAGATGAGGAAGTTGCTCTTTATAGGTAAAAACCAGGTACTGCCATGTCTTGGCGTATAGCATACTAATCCAGAATTCTTTGCTAAGTGTAAATACCCCTCTTTCGTCCCTCTCTAAATCTCACGTTTGGTTGGGAAATAGATGCGCGTGGTAAAAGTTATGGGATAAAAAAAAACGCTTGAGAAATATCTCAAGCGCTTTTCGTTTTTAGGCTGTTTCCCAGGAATTAGGGCAAAAACGGCTTAGTTGTAATGCGGCAGGAAGTTATACGTGTCACCGTACTCTAGCATTTGCTGCGTAAAGTTGGTTGGGTAGGTTAGCAACACATCTACAATCTTACCGTCTTTAACCACCGGCGTCAACTTTGGCTGAATGAACCCGGCATACGGGGCAATGTTGAGTTTGCTGTAACGCTCCAAAACTTCTTTGTGCAAGGTCTGGTCTACTTTCACGCCATACGTCTCTACCAGGTTCTTGGCGGCATTGTAATCTCCTTCAGAAGTGATGCGCTGGGTTTCTCTCAACAATTGGCCAAACAAACCTCTCAGTTTCTGGTAGTCGTTGATTTTGAAATAAGTTTTGCCATTTCTGGTCACGCGCTCAATTACGTTGTCCTTCTTGCCTTTCTCAAAAGCCCAGGCGGCCACCATCTGGCGGTTGCGCATGTGGGCTTCTTCAATGGTTTCACCTAATTCAATTCTTGACAGTTGCGTCATTAAACCACCGCGTATGTAGCCGTCATATTCTGCCTTGCCCGCGTCAATACTAGGCATCACGCCTATCTCTACCAATTTAGGGTCCATGGCGTAGTACAAGGCCACTAAGTCGGCACGGCCTTCCTCAATGGTGCTGGCGTAGCTCTTCAGGGTTTCCTTAGGAGTACCAACGCCCGGGTTGATTTGGCCAGAGGCGTGTCCAATTACTTCGTGCATGTCGGTGTGCAGGTCACTGGCCAGAGAAGAGTATTTCTTGGAACGCTCAATCTCCTCGGGGCTGAAGGCAAACTCCGTCAACACGCTTCCGCCGGTATTAGCGGCTTCATTGTAGGCTTTCACGATGTTGCCCAGGTTCACCGACTTGGAACCGTGCTCTTTCCTGATCCAGTTAGCGTTAGGGAGGTTAATGCCAATAGGCGTGGCAGGCGCAGCGTCACCGCCTTCTACCACGGTGGTAATCACCTTGGCGGTAATACCTACAACATTCTTCTTCTTATGCTGAGGCAACAGCGGTGAGTTGTCCTCAAACCACTGGGCCTGGTCACCTATGGCCTTGATGCGCTTAGTAGCCTCCTGGTCCTTAAAAGACACTACAGACTCATAGGCCGCCTTAATGCCTAGGGGATCGCCGTAAACCTCAATAAAGCCGTTTACTACGTCTGTGTTAGAGTTCACGTCCTTCACCCAGGCAATGTTGTATTCATCAAAAGTGCGCAGGTCACCGGTTTTGTAATACTGTACCAGCTTTTGTAAAGCCAGACGCTGTTGCTCATTCTCGGCTACCGGAATAGCTTTCTCTAACCAGAACACAATGCGCTTGATGGCGGCATCATACATACCCCCCACTTTCCAGACCTTCTCCACTACTTTGCCATTCTCTTTCATGAGCTTGGAGTTGAGGCCGTAAGAGATAGGACGCGGGTCCTTCTTATCGGTGATCTTGGCGTAATAGTCTTCTACTTCTTTGGTAGTTACGCCTTCATAATAATTACCCGCCGAGGTAGCCACTAAGTCCTGACCGGCCACTTGGTTCACGCGCTTGGCGGCCACGTTAGGGTCAAACAAGACAGGCGTTATCCAAGCGATGAACGCGTCCACAGATTCACCTTTTTGCAAAGGCAACTGGCCAGCCGGTACTTTCTTGATAGATTCAGCTAAAAAAGCTTTGCTGAATTCTGGCAGAAACTTGCTGGTTGAATAATGATGGTGAATGCCGTTAGAGAACCATACGCGCTTGGTATACACCATAAACTTCTCCCAGTCAGGAGAAGTTGACTTGTCGCGCTTGTTTTCTACAATGGCGTCTAGCGTGCGGCGTATGCGCAGGTTGTGCTTAAAGTTCTGGTCATAAATGATATCACGGCCAGACAAGGCGGCTTCATAGAGGTAGTACAAAAGCTCCTTCTGCTGGGTGCTCAACTGCTCAAAACCTGGTACTCGGTAACGCAGAATGCGAAGATCCGCGAACTGGTCCATCACGTACTGGAAATCCTGCTCTTCTTTTAGCACTTGGGGCGGCGAGGTCTGGGTTACAGACACTTGCTCTATTCCTGCTTCTACAGATGCTTCCTGTTGTTGGTTGCTTGCCGTACTGCTTTGCGAGGTGGTCGTATTTTTGGCACAGCTTCCTAACAGCATTGACGCCATCAAGAACGCTGACACTTGCGTGATATTCTTTTTCATTTGAGAATGATATGAATGGTTGGTTAAAAGTACTCAATTTGAAGAAAGCATCAAAAACCCGTCCAAGACAGTAATGGCTCCCAAACATGATGGTAAATTACTTTGTGGTTTGCTAACTTACAGTCACACTTACCACTAGCTCCATATGTCTGCCATCCACGTTTTGTTAGATGAATACGCCGAAAGCCACCGCAACGGCACCAACAAAACCATCCACTGGATTTGCGTACCCGCCATTATGATTAGCCTCATAGGTTTGCTTTGGTCCATACCGGTGCCGCTCCTTTTTGAGATGGTGCCTTATCCCATGAATTTGGGAATTTTATTTGTCTTGACGGCCATGCTGTATTATTTCTTGCTGTCGCCTAGACTGGCTTTGGGCATGGTGCTTATAAGCTTTCTGTTCTTATGGATAGTGTACCAATTAGAACAAATCTCCGGTGTCCCATTATGGGCCACTAGCCTTTTCATTTTTGTGTTGGCATGGATTGGTCAGTTTGTAGGGCATAAAATAGAAGGCAAGAAACCATCCTTCTTAAAAGACCTGCAATTCTTATTGATCGGACCAGTGTGGCTCTTGAGTTTCATTTATCAAAAGCTGGGCATTTCATTCTGAGATATCATGCATCCTTTCTTATGAAGGCTAGAGTCTACTTGTATTCCTTTGATTAAAATTTCATTCCCGTTTTTGGCCTGATTTCTGGAAATCAGGCCAAAAACGACACCTTTCTATACGTCTGACCGCAGCACTTCTAAGGGCGGCTTTGCCACCACGGCCTTGCTGTTGAACAACCCAATGAGCACCGTCAATAATGATATGGACCCGAAGATGATGAAGACGGGCATGACAGGTGGCGTGAACTGGGTCTCAAACTGAAACTTGGCCAAGGCCCAGCTTCCCAATAAGGACAAAACCACGCCAGTTCCGGCGGCCAATGCTCCCAGAAAGAAATACTCCAGCGCCGTGATGAGCAGAATCTGTTTACGGCTGGCACCCAGCGTGCGCAGCAATACGCTTTCCTGCATACGCTGATATTTACTGATGAGCACTGACGCAACCAATACCACCAACCCCGTGATGATGCTAAAGCCCCCCATAAACCTGATCACAAAGCCAATCTTGTCAAAGAGCTCATCCATCACGCTCAAAATCAAACCCAGGTCAATAATGGACAGGTTAGGGAACTGCTGCACCACGGCCTGCTGGAACCTAGCCGAGGCTTGGTTGTTGGGCACCCTGGTCATCAGGACATGAAACTGGGGCGCCGCCTCCAGCACCCCTGCCGGAAATACTACCCTAAAATTGGTCTGTACGCGGTTCCAGTCTACTTTGCGCAGGTTCCCTACCACCGTAGGAATCAAGGCGCCTTGTACATTGAACACCATCTTATCTCCTACCTTAACTTTAATACGCTGTGCGTAGCCCTGCTCCAGAGAAACAAACACCGTGTCTTCTGGTGTAGCTACTTTCCCTCTCCAGGCGCCCTCCACCAGCTGCTCAGAAGAAGTAATAGAATCTCTAAACGTGGCCCGCAATTCGCGCTGGAAAGCCCTGGGCGAAATACCCAGCGTAGAATCCTTCTGTACATCTGCCGCCGTCTGCCCGTTAATTTCCTCTACGCGCATGGTCACAATGGGCACTTGCTGTATGATGGGCAGTTGGTATTGTTTGGCTAGTTGATTGACGGCCTCGCGCTGGTTGGTTTGTATGTCAAACAGCACCATGTTGGGCTGGTTCTCACTGGCAGACAAGGTGATTCTATTCAATAAGATGCTCTGTACAAAATACAGCGTGCAGATAAAGGCCGTGCCTAGCCCTATGGATACAATTAGAATGAGCGTCTGGTTATTGGGTCTGTACAAGTTAGCCAAGCCCTGCCGCCAGAGATAACTCCAGGAACTCGGGAAGAACCGGCGCACCAGCCACATGAGGCCCCAGGCCATGCCCGCCAACACCAAAAAGGCCAGGAGCACGCCACCTGTAAAGTATACCGTCTCCAGGAGCGTGTTCATTTGCAGATAAGCAAACCCGAAGATGAATAGCAAGATTAAGCCATACACCCCCCACTTAAGCGGATCTTTAAACAAACTGGTTTCTTCAAAAGACAAGCGAAGGGTGTTGAGCGGCGATATATTCCGGACGGACACCAAAGGCAACAAGGCAAACAGAAGAGAAATCAAAAGCCCTAGCAACACCCCTTGCCCAATGGCCAGCCAAGAGATGCGAACCGAAATCTCAATAGGCAGAAAATCCTGCAACACGGCGGGCAGGGTCTGTTGCACCAGCGTACCCAGCGCCGCCCCTATCAAAGACCCTATCAGCCCGATGCCCAGAATCTGGAACACGTACACCAGAAACGCCTGCGCCGAGCTCATGCCCAAGCAACGCAGAATGGCAATGGTAGATAGCTTCTCCCTGATGTATACATGAATGGCGCTGGCCACACCAATACTACCTAAGAGCAAGGCAATGAATCCAACCAGAGCCAGAAAGTCAGTGAGGTCTTCAAAAGAGCGGCCCGTTTCTTCGCGCTGGGTGTCTATGGTTTCTACCTCAAGCCCCTCTTCTTCTAACCTAGGTTCCAGTTGCTTGACCAGTTTGGCCATGTCTGCCGTGGGACTGTATTTATAGTAGAACTCATAATTGATGCGGCTGCCGCGCTGAGACAAACCCGTCTTGCCAAGGTACTGCAGCGGAATATACACCACCGGTGCCACTGATGCTGATATGCCCGTCTGACCGGGAGCCTTGTTCAAGATACCTGCAATCTGAAACGTAACCTCGCCTACCTTAATAGAGTCTCCCACCTGCGCATTAAACTGCAACATGAGCGTCTTGTCTACCAGCGCCTGTTGATGGGCTTTAAACGTCCGGCCAGCCGCTTCAGGCGTTGTTCCAATCTCACCGTAATACGGAAAATCACCTTGCAACGCGCGTATCTGCACCAGCCGGGTGCCTTGGTTCTTTTTGAAGAGAATCATGGACACAAAGTTCTGCTCCCGGGCCCGCTCTTCACCTAAAGAATCTAACAGCGGTTGCATCTTGGGACTGATGGCGCGGTTGCTGGAAATGACCAAATCTGCGCCAATCAGTTCTTTGGCCTGCTGGTCTATGTCATATTTAAGATTGTCTCCAAAAGAAAAAATAGCCACCAACGCCGCAATGCCCAGGATAATGGAAGACACAAACAAAAAAAGCCGCGACCGGTTGCGCCGGCTATCCCGCCAGGCCATCTTGATAAGCCATGGTACATTAAGGTTTTGCTTTGGTAGGCTAGGCATTTGTGGGTACTGTTAGATGAAAGGCAAAAGCGTATAGTCTGCCAGTGTTTTCTTTAGTTTATAATGACTGTTTTTAGGCAGTTTTCTGGAAAAGAGGCCAAAAACGGAGTTAGCCTCCTTTTAGGTTGAAGGGCATTAATTTCAGAGGCTACAAAAACTTCATCCTCCTTCATTTTAGGTTCTCTCTTTGACGTCTCAATCATTGGTTGCCCTAGTCTCAAATTGATGTCTATCCTTCTTTTGGTAATTGGGACATAATTCTTCACCCGCCAAACTGTCCCACCATTTCATCAGATACCAGATGACCTCCTTTTACTTTTAAGATGCGCTGCGTTTTGGCGGCAAGGTCAAGGTCATGAGTGACTAAGATAAGGGTGGTTCCTGCTTCGCGGTTCAAGTCAAAGATTAAGTTCACTACTTTTTCACTGGTTTCAGCGTCCAGGTTGCCGGTGGGTTCATCTGCGAACAGAATTTTGGGCTGGTTGGAAAAGGCTCTGGCCAAAGACACCCGCTGTTGCTCACCACCAGATAGCTGGGCCGGATAATGATGGTGCCTGTGTCCTAAGCCAACTTTATCCAACAAATCCAGGGCCCGGGCTTTAATGTTCTTTTCCCCACGAAGTTCCAGGGGCACCATCACGTTCTCTAGCGCGGTAAGCGTAGGCAACAGCTGAAAGTTTTGGAAGATGAACCCCACGTGCTGGTTTCTCACCTGGGCGCGCTGGTCTTCTGTTAGACCCTCCAAAGCGATTCCGTTTAACTCAACAATACCCTGGCTAGAACGGTCCAACCCAGCGCAAAGGCCTAGCAAGGTGGTCTTCCCGCTACCAGAGGGGCCTACAATGGCTACGGTAGACCCGGCTTCTACAGAAAAACTTACCTTGTCCAGTACGGTAAGGGTCTTGCCGGCGCTTTGATACGTTTTACTTAGGTTTTCAATTTTAAGGATGGTATTCACAAGGCATGCAGTTTAGATTTGGCAAGTTTAGCATACGGCCTAAGACTAAAATGCCGGGGCGCACGCAAACCAAATGGCTGTTTTAAAGTACTTAAACCTCTAACCACAGGGCTATGTTTTCTGTTATCTTTAAGCCAAGCCACATTTTAAACGCTATGTTACATAAAAACGTGTTCTTATGGAGCCTCCTCCTGCTGTTACTGCAAGGATGCTCAGAGAAAAAAGAAAACCAGACTGCTACAGACGCTTCTACCATGAAAGAGAATGCCCCCGCTCCCGCAAAAACTAAAAATATATTGTTCTTTGGTAACAGCTTGACCGCTGGATACGGCCTAACCCAGGCCGAAGCCTTTCCGGCGATAATTCAGCAAAAAATGGACTCATTGGGGCTACCGTATAAATCTATCAACGCTGGCCTGAGCGGTGAGACCACTGCCGGCGGAAAGAGCAGGATTGATTGGTTGCTGCGCCAGCCCGTAGATGTGTTTGTTTTAGAACTAGGTGCCAATGATGGTCTAAGGGGCATTCCTCCCACTGAGACTTCTAAAAATTTACAGGCCATAGTAGATAAGGTGAAAGCCAAGTACCCAGAGGCCAAGCTGGTCATGTTAGGAATGGAAGTGCCGCCTAACATGGGTGGGGCGTACGCCAGCCAGTTTAGGGTCATCTTCAGGGAAATTGCCGAAAAGAACGATATGACGCTGGTGCCATTTTTACTGGAGGGCGTGGCCGGAATCAGAGCACTCAACCAAGGCGACGGCATTCATCCTACCGTAGAAGGGCAAAAGATATTAGCCAATAACGTCTGGGAGGCGCTTCAACCTATTCTGTAACCAGGATCCATTTCACATGCCAATTCCTGCCCAAGCTCTCTTTCTTAGGCAGGAATTGTTGTTTCTACTCCTCACTGCTTAGCTTGAATAGGGTTTTTACAATTTCTGTAAAGCATTAAAAACCTATTAACAATTAACTCGCAGCGGTTTCAAAATTTATATCCTAAAATTAAAATATACACATAGATAGATACAAATAAAAATCCGATATTTACAAACCTATTAGTAGCCCTCATCTATTAATGCAGTTTGGCTCCCCCAAAGCCATATTTATAAGAAGTATAGTACCCGTGCCATCCCCCGGCACTTAGTAAGCTTAGCGTACCTTTTAGTTTAAGCATGCCTGTTCACAACAGGCCTTGGTGACTGCATTCCATTAAACACTATAAACCACAAAACAAACAACCTTTCTTACATGAAACTTTTTACCAAACTTAAGTTTGCTACTCTGGCCTTTGCCCTGTTGTTTACCATGTCCTGCGAAGAGGAGGAAGAAGTGATTCCGGCCCCTGGCTTGACAACAAAAACCACGCAGGCCAACGCCAATGCCAAATTCACGTCAATGGACATACAAGGCACAGTTGATGCCGGCAAAAATGAAATCACGGCCAGAGGTGTAGTCTACAATAAAACGGGCGCCCCTACCCTTTCTGATGCTAAAACCACTGAAGCGGGCAATACCTTCACCACCACTCTCAATGGTTTAATGCCAAACACCACCTACTTTGTGCGCGTGTATGCCTCAACGGCAACCACCACGTATTACAGTGAGCCCATTCAGGTAAAAACCATGGGACTGGCCGGCACCAAATGGGACTTCACGTTCAACCATTCAGCCACCGTTACCTGGCACGGAGATGTGACGTTTAATGCAGACGGTACTACGGTATATGATGAGCCAGAATCGCCGGGTACTTATTTGTCGCGCGGCACCTGGTCCATGAAAGACAACGTACTAAGCTATACCATGGACTCTTCTGTACAGAATCCTGCCTCTTATGTGTTCACGGGCACCATGGTCAACAACACCATGAGCGGTACCTATACCTTCGGGACTGCTAACAAACCATGGACCGCTGTTAAAAGATAGGAAAGCCATATTTACTTCATACAAGAAGCCCCGCTTCCAGCGCACCATTTGGCGCTGAAAGCGGGGCTTCTCCGTTTTTGGCTTCCTTTGCAGAAAACAGGCTAAAAATGACTTCACATTTGGCGCTTCCTAAAAATACCTGCAATTTACCTTTAGATTACGCCTTGCCTTCGTTTTTTTGTAGCGTCTTGCAAAGTGTATGTGTTCTAAACGCTTTACTTTTAATCACAAAATGGTTTTAGATCAATTACAGCATGCTGACCGGTACACCTCTCTACATCCTTTGTTTGAGCAGGCATTCCAGTTCCTGCGTACCACCAACCTGCTCCAGCTATCTACCGGGAAACATGACCTATCAGGCGATCAGCTGTTTGCCCTGGTTTCTGAAGACAAGGGCGTGCCACAAGAACAAGCCAAACTAGAAGCCCACCTTAAATACATTGACATCCAGTATGTAGTGACCGGCACAGACCGCATGGGCTGGAAGAACCTGTCTGAATGCAGCGCCCCCTCAGAACCCTACGTAGACGATAAAGACATTGCCTTTTACCCAGACAGAACCAACACCTGGCTAGACGTACCGGCAGGTTCCTTTACCATTTTCTTTCCTTCAGATGCACACGCACCCATGGCCACCACAGAGGTAGTAAAGAAGGTAGTGTTAAAAATTGCCGTTGAATAGGCCTAATATATGAGTAAAAATCTTGTGCTAGGCATAATCTTGGCGTTGGCAACGCTAACCGCTACGGCTCAGGAAGCCACCAAAGAACAGATTCAGTTGTTTGCCGAGGACCTACTAATGTCTACTAAATTCTCAGCCAAGGTAGTACACACTTCTACCATAGTGGACGGGCTAATGGTGGTTCAGGTGGAGCCAGCCTATAGAGAATATCCCAGCTTTTTCCTTTTAAAAAAGGATGAAAAAACAAACAAATGGATAAGAGTATTTGAATGTCTTAGCCCAGGCATTCAGTTTGTTTATCCAGGCTTGTATGATTGGCACATGGAGGAAATGGCCTCAGGCATTGATTTTCAAGCGAATGGCCTTACTTCTTATGCTTTTCAGGATAAAGTTGTAACTGCTTTGGTTGAGTCTACCTTTAAAGTAAAAGGAGGTACTATCATCCCTTACCAAAACTTTATTCACATGCACACCGCTGATGAACAAAGTGCAAAGGACTTCTCTCCATATACCATTGACAAGACAAGGTATCTTGATTTTGCCAAACAGCTGAATGGCAGCGCTTTCAGGAAAAACGCTCCTAATGATTGCTCCTTGTACGAATCTCCTAAGGTAGAATCCTTTTCTTTCCTTAAGATGGGAAACACTTATAAAATTGAAGCTGTAACTGACAACAACCAAACTTGGGTTTATACATTTGATGGCATAGACCATAACCATAGGTACTTACTAAACAAGAAAGTTCAGGTACAAACCACTCCAAAGCCTTAGCTTCATTTACTTAATGTAAAACCATTCTTAACTAAATCACCCATGAAAACTAAGCCCTACATTCTATTAACGTTCCTGTTCGCTGGCTCTTTAACGTTAGCGGCATGTGAGCAATCCGGCACCACTGAGAAAACCGGCATTACCACCACAGAGGATATGGTTGAAGGTGCAGACGGTGGTTTAGATTCATTAAACGCCGAGGCAGACACATCCGCCACCATTACCTCAGACACGCTTAGCCTCCAATAACTTTAGCTACCTTCGGCTGTCAATAAACTTGACAGTTAACCCTGTATGCCCATCCAATTCAGACCCATAGAAGCCAAGGACAACCAGCCTTTAGCTAACCTAATCCGCCAGGTGTTCAGAGAATTTAAGATAGATAGACCCGGAACCGTTTACACGGACCCTACGACGGACAACCTTTATGGCCTTTTCCAGATACAGGCCAGTGCCTACCTGGTAGCTGAGGAAGACGGGCTAATCATGGGCGGGTGCGGCGTGTACCCAACAGATGGCTTACCCGAAGGCTACGCAGAACTTGTCAAATTTTATTTGGCGGCAGACGCCAGAGGAAAAGGCATTGGCTACCAGTTGTTGTTAAAAAGCATTGGTCTGGCCCAAGAATTTGGCTATACCCATCTCTACCTGGAGTCCTTTCCAGAATTAGCCAAAGCCGTAAGCATGTATGAAAAAGCGGGTTTTAAACCTGTACAACATGCCTTAGGAAACTCAGGACATTTTGCGTGTAACATTTGGATGGTGAAGGAATTGTAAAGGAATTGTAAAAGAATTCTAACAAATTATTAGCTCCATCTCTTTACTAACTCCTTATGAAAAAGGTATTCTTTACCAGCTTATATTTGGTTGTAAATGTCCTCGCTATATTTTCTTGTACAGCCACTAAGCCTGACACTGCCCGGTCTATTTCAGCCTATAAACCAGACGACCTAGCGCTTTATAAAACCATCGCGTCCTTAGACAGTACCTACTTTACCGCTTATAATTCCTGCAATATGGCCAAGCAAGCCGAAATGTATTCTGAGGATATCGAGTTCTTTCATGACCGGGGTGGGCTTATGACTTCAAAAAAGGACCTGCTGGCAAGCATTGAAAAAAATATCTGCGGAAAAGTTACCCGCACCTTAGTAAAAGGAAGCTTGGAAGTATATCCTATTAGTGGTTACGGTGCAGTGGAGATTGGATATCATTCCTTCTATAATAATCAAGAACCAGATGCCCCAATGCATCCTTCTAAGTTTATCATGATGTGGCATTTCAAGGACGGCCAATGGAAAATAACCAAGGTAGTAAGCCTGCATTAATCCTTGGATGGGAAGTCACTCAATCCTTTACCCGAAGTGTATAAACCTCTTTCTTTAAACCTCGTAGAAAACAGGGTGTCAGGCGACTTGCGTGTTTAGTAAGTTCACGCTTAAACGTAATAGCCTAGAATACCTACATAGATTTTTCAAATCCCTTCCCCCACCAAAAGCGCACCTACTGCCGCTTTAACAAAGTACCAGCTCAACCGTCCTTTCCTTGAATTCTAGTGGTAGAATTATTGAGGCAAGCGATTACCTTATTTGCTATGGCTCAATATGCCTATGGCAGGTTGTCATCCCTTCTACAACTTCATCATCCTTTATTTTAAAAAGAAAGATCATCTTATGGAGGTAAATCAACTTTACAGGCACTGGACTAAGGTGGCGGCTATTTTATTGATAGCAGGTGCTTTGGCTTGGACCATTAAACTCATTGTCATTATTTCAACCGACGGTAGGATTATTGACACAGGAGCAGCTTCTCTCTTAATGAAAGCCGGTATTATACTGCTAGCCATTGGTTCTACCGGGATTGGATTTCGGTTGAGTGAGAACAGACCAACTTGGCTACGAATCCTAGCCATCCTTCTATCTCCATTGGTGGTTTTTGCCTTGTTTTTACTAATCGCACAAATAGTTACTCCCTTGCTGATCAATCCTCTGTTAGAAAACACCAAAGTGTGGTATGCCCAACAAGAAGCCCCTATTGGATTGGCGGTTATTTTCTTCCTGGCAATGGGCTTGCTACTTTTCAATAGCTATAAAACCGTTCGGTCCTAGCACCTATCCAATTAATACCTAGTTTTTAGCCAAAACCATTCAATACCTATGTTCAAGAAAATCCTGAAACGGACGGCGGTAGTCCTTCTTTTGCTACTTGCCGGAGTAGCTGTGGTCACCATGGCCCGTCAGCACCTTACTTATGAGGCACCCTATCCCAACATCACAGCATCCAAAAACCCGGCAGTGATAGAACGTGGGAAACACATTGTACTGGTCTCTAACAATTGCGTCCAGTGCCACAGCCCTGCTCCTGACCCAGCCGGCCTCCTCAAACAAGGTCAAACTCCTTCACTGGCTGGCGGCAAAAAAGTGGAGACGCCTTTCGGGACGATCTTCACCACCAACCTTACCCCTGCCAAATCCGGAATTGGAAGCATGACTGACGGTGAGATTGCCAGAGTGCTCAGGTATGGTGTAAAACCAAACGGAGAGGCCGTGTTGCCCTTCATGCAGGGACAAAACATGAGCGACCAAGACCTGACCGCCGTCATCTCCTACCTCCGCTCCTTGAAACCCGTGGAGAATAAAGTGCTCGAGCATGAGTTTACCATACTGGGTAAATTTGCCCGCGCTTTCATGCTCAAACCTTCCCCGCCAGAACCTACCAATACTCTTGCTAAAAAGTAAGCTTCTTTCAAGGCTATTATGGTTTTGCTAGCTCCTGGCTACTGGTCAATTCTTCTAATTAAATAATAACATAAGGTAAATAAATGACCACTCCATTCATTTTTGGCCTATTTTTCAGAATTGAGGCTAAAAACGAAGAGATCCTAATTTTTGTTAATAGCAGTCCGTTTGGCCTACTTTCAGAAAAGGAGTAGCTTTACTCAGGATGTACCTTCCAAATTTGCTTATTGTAGCAGAGGTACGCCATTTACAACCTGTATGAAGCACTATTCCCCAGAACTCAGAAAGGTGGAGGTGACACGCTACGTCACCCCTCTGCGCGAGGGCGGCTCACTGCCCGCCATTGTAGAGGCCGATGATGAGTTTCTATATGTCTTAAAATTCAGAGGCGCCGGGCAAGGCATTAAAGCCTTGATGGCAGAGATCATTGCCGGAGAGTTGGCACGCGTGCTGGGCCTGCGCATGCCTGAGTTAGTGTTCGCGCACCTGGATGAGGCATTTGGAAGAACAGAGCCAGACGAAGAAATCCAGGACCTGCTACGCTTCTCTGAAGGCTGGAACCTGGGTTTACATTACCTGAAAGGCGCCATCACCTTTGACGCGTTGGTGAATTCTGTAGACCCATTGCTGGCCTCGCAGATTGTGTGGCTGGATTGCCTCATCACCAATGTGGACCGTACCGCCCGCAACACCAACATGCTTATGTGGCACAAGGAACTCTGGCTCATTGATCACGGCGCTGCCTTCTACTTCCACCATAACTGGCCCAACATAGAGGAACAAGCTAAGCGCCCCTTTGTACAGATAAAAGACCACGTGCTTCTGCCTGTAGCCTCAGAGCTAGAGGCAGTAGATGCCGCTTTCAAAGCCTTACTCACGTCAGAAATTATTAGAACCATTGTAGGGCTTATTCCGGAAGATTGGCTAACTGGAGTGGACTCCCCTTTTGGGACTGCTCAGGCCCATAGAGACGCTTACATACAGTTCCTGGAAACACGCTTACAACATTCCCACATCTTTGTTACCGAAGCTAACCATGCCAGAAAAGCACTTATTTGAGTACGCCGTGCTCCGGGTAGTGCCTTGCGTGGAGCGCGAAGAGTTTGTGAACGTGGGCGTGATTCTGTACTGCGCCTCTAAAGGTTTTCTACAAACCGCCTATGAGTTGAACGAGTGCCGCCTCAAGGCCTTGGCCCCAGAGCTAGACTTGGAAGAACTGCAAGAACGCCTAAGGGCATTCCAAAGAATCTGCGCGGGCCGTAAAGAAGGCGGCACCATTGGTCAGCTGGCCGTTGCCTCAAGGTTCAGGTGGCTGGCCTCTACCCGTAGCACGGTGGTACAGTCCTCTCCTATTCACCCAGGATTGTGTATTGACCCGCAGGAAACTCTAGAGAAACTATTTACCCAACTGGTCAAGTAAAATTCAGAGGCAGAATACCTGTAGAAAAAGGAAGTTTTTAGTAGATTCAGCCTACCTAAATCCTTCACCATGGCAGGAATATTTGTTCTTCTGGCCCTATCTTGGATATTGCTTTACTTCTTCCGGCGAACTGGATTGGCCGTATTAGGTTATGCGCCTATAGCAAAAAGACTCTTACAATTCCTGATTGGTGTCTTGTTTGCGGGGGCACTCTGCATGCTTATACAAGTATGCCATGAGGCTTGGCAAAAAGCGCATTGGATTGTGGTGCCTACAGCCACAATAAAATCAATACTTTACTCTTTCTACTGATCCTTTAGATCAGTCCTGACGGAAGAGCTGATGTTCAGGGGTGCTCTGTTGTATGTGTTGTTGCAAACCATCGGTACACGCAAGGCCTTGGCTTTATCTGCCATCGCTTTTGGAGTGTATCATTGGTTTTCTTATGGACTCTTCGGCAATGCATTTGGTATGCTCATAGTATTTGTAAGCACTGGCCTTATGGGTTGGGTGTGGGCTTATTCTTTCTATAAGACATCATCTATGGTGTTGGCAATTGGCTTACATTTAGGCTGGAATTTCGTCTACAACCTGCTGTCTAAAGGCCCGCTGGGATATGTTTGGCTAAAGGCTCAGGGAGGCACTCAAATTGACGGATGGTTCTCTCTGGTAGATTTCCTTATGCCCATTATTTTGGTGCCACTTTTCTACTACTGGCTGGTAAAATATTGCTTCTCAGGAAAAAACACGGTAGTATCATCTTCACCTCCTACGTTGACAACATCAGCATAAAAAGACTAATTAAGTTAAAATCAAAAGCCCTTCGTTTTTAGCCTTTTTCCATCAAAACAGGCCAAAAACGAAGGGCTTTTGTATCTATATGCTCTATTATGGAATGGCTACCTTGCGCTCAATGTCGCGCAGGTTTTCCATTTTCTTGTTGCGCAGGAATCCGTTGATGTCCTCAAAGTGCTCGCGTATGCGCTTGTTGCCAAACTCGAACACTTTAGTCGCTAAGCCGTCCAGGAAGTCACGGTCGTGGGATACTAGAATCAAGGTACCGTCAAAGGCGCGCAGGGCGTCTTTCAAGATGTCTTTGGTCTTAATGTCCAGGTGGTTGGTAGGCTCATCCAGAATCAAGAGGTTCACGGGCTGTAGCAAGAGCTTGATCATGGCCAGACGAGTTTTCTCGCCACCCGACAGCATTTTCACTTTCTTTTCTACTGCATCACCAGAGAACATGAAAGCACCCAGAATGTCTTTGATTTTGGTGCGCACCTCGCCCACGGCAATCTGGTCAATGGTTTGGAAGATGGTCAAGTCTTCGTCCATCAAAGACGCCTGGTTCTGCGCGAAATAGCCAATCATGGAGTTATGCCCCAGCGTCAAGGAGCCGTCATAGTCAATCTCGTTCATGATGGCCTTGATGAGCGTAGATTTACCCTCACCGTTCTTGCCCACAAACGCCACCTTCTGGCCGCGCTCAATGGTCATGGACGCATCCTGGAAGACCGTATGGTCGCCGTATTTTTTGGTCAGGTGGTCTACAATCACTGGGTAGTTGCCTGAGCGCGGGGCTGGCGGGAATTTCAAACTCAGTGCCGATGTGTCCACTTCATCCACCTCAATAATTTCAATCTTCTCCAGCATCTTCACACGGGACTGCACCTGCAAGGTCTTGGAGTACGTGCCTTTAAAGCGGTCAATGAACCCCTGAATGTCGGCAATTTCCTTCTGCTGGTCTTCAAACTGACGTTGTTGTTGCTCACGGCGCTCTTTGCGCAACTGCAGATATTGTGAGTAAGGTACCTTGTAGTCATAGATACGACCCATGGTCACCTCAATGGTACGGTTGGTGATATTGTCTACAAAGGCCTTGTCATGGGAAATAACAATCACCGCCTTGGCATTGTTAATCAGGAAATCCTCTAGCCACTGAATGGACTCAATGTCCATGTGGTTGGTAGGCTCATCCAGTAGAATCAAGTCTGGTTTCTGCAAGAGGATTTTGGCCAGCTCAATGCGCATGCGCCAGCCCCCTGAGAACTCGCTCGTATTACGGTTGAAATCAGAGCGCACGAAGCCAAGGCCCAGCAAGGTCTTTTCTACCTCGGCGTCAAAGTTGACCTCTTCAATGGAGTAGTATTTCTCACTCAGTTCAGAGACGTCCTCAATGAGTTTCATGTAGGCGTCAGACTCGTAGTCGGTACGGGTTTCCAGCTGGGAGTTGAGGTAGTCCATCTGGTTTTTCATCTCCAGAATGGAGCCGAACGCCTTGGACGCCTCCTCAAAAACGGTGCTCTCGTCTTTGGTGAGCAAGTGCTGTGGCAGGTAGGCAATCACCGCATCTTTGGGCGCCGACACCTTGCCTTTGGTAGGCTTGTTTGCCCCGGCAATAATCTTCAATAAAGTAGATTTTCCGGCCCCGTTTTTACCCATGAGGGCAATCCGGTCATTTTCATTGATGTTAAAGGTTACATTGCTGAAAAGCGCTGAACCGTTGAATTCTACCGCAACCGCGTCAACTGAAATCATGATGTCTTATAATGAGAGCGCAAAGATACTATTTTAATCGCCTTTTTTCCTGAGCCAAACCAGCTTTTGAAATAGCCTGAAATTTTGGATTGAAATGGAAATGTGAGCCTGACCGCAGCAACAACCAATCTGCCCAATAGGGTTCATTCTATAAGATTTCATTTTGAGGCTTGCATTGCAGAATGGTAATTGGCTAACTTGGCTTCCATCCACGTCCCAAACACAACCAGTATGGCCATAGAACCCATCATTGTAGAGCGCTCTTTTGAGGCAAGTCCAGAAACCATTTGGCAGGCGCTTACCAATCCAGAAGAAATGAAGAAGTGGTACTTTGACATTCCGGGATTTGAGCCGAAGGTGGGCCATCAGTTTCAGTTCACGGGGGAGAACGAGGGCCGTACCTTCCTTCATCTCTGCGAAGTACAGGTCGCCATTCCCCAGCAAAAATTAGCGCACACCTGGCGCTATGAAGGCCAGCCCGGGGACACCCTGGTCACCTTTGAACTGACGCCAGAAAACAAAGGCACCCGCGTCAAGCTTATCCACGCCGGCACAGAGACCTTCCCCAAAGACAACCCAGACTTGGCCCGCAAAAACTTTGAAGCTGGCTGGAACTTCATCATTGGCACCGGTTTGCAGGACTATTTGGAAAAAGAGAACAAACTGAATAAGTAAGGGAAGAGAAAGTCAGCCCTAAAAAAAGGCGGTTGCCAAGGATGCATTTCTTTAGCAACCGCCTTTCCGTTTTTGGCCTGTTTCCTAGAAAACAGGCCAAAAACGACAGACTTACCCAGCCACCATTTGCAAGACGGCGGGTTCCTCTTTGGCAGGGATGCCTTCTTTTTCTAAGCGCTCCATCAGCGTGGTCAAATCAGAAAGGCTTTCCAGCACGAAGTAGGCCTGCGGTTGCTTGCCTTCTTCAAACGGCATGGCCACCAACTCCTCTAAAGCCAAGGGCTGCCATTTGGTCTCGTGGCGCAGGGCAGCCTCCCCTTCTGGGGCGTTGGAAATCAAGCGTGACCCGAACAAGGTCATCTGGCCTTTGTGGTCCCGCAGCAGGCCGTTGCCCAGCACGTGCTGGGAAATCTGCCACAGCGCTTCTACCGTGGCCGGGTCTTGGCTTTTCTGCGCCAAGGTACCCAAGCGGAACAAGAAGTCGCGCACCTCTGGCTGCGCCAGCCAAGGCAACTGGCTGAAGATGTCCAGAAACAAATCAGAATTTCCCTGTAAGCGCAAGTCGGCGTCTGGGTGCAGACGTAGCTGGGTTTGGGCTGGGAATTTGCGTTTGCTCCATTTGGCCAGCACCTGCGCCGGACGCGGGCTTTGCTCCACTGCCACTACCTGCCAGTCCGTATTTTTTTGCATCCAGAAATTCAGCTCCAGAAACTCAGGAATGAAATACGCCTTCAGGTCTAGGGCTTTCACGCCCTGCCAGAAATTGACAGCTACCACATGTGACAAGGCCTCTACCCGTTTGGTAAACAGGATGTTCCAAATCTGCTGGTGCTGAATGGTGTACTGGTGATACGGTTGTTGATACATAGCGGTAAGCATAAAAAAAAGGCCTGGCTCCAAACTTGGAACCAGGCCTTTTATAGGTGAAAATTTGATCGTCTAGATTGACTCAAATTGCCCATACGGTGTCTCGGTTCCGAGCGATAGCTGCATCGGATTACACTTGACAATCGTAAAATAGAGGGCAAATAGTTTCATTTCAAGACTAATGTATAAACTTTTTGTGACACTTCAAATCGTTTTTACGCTGATTTGTAAAAAACAGCCCAAAATCGGCAATTTATTTTATTTCTTCCTGAGCTAAAGCCAGTTGCAACTCGTCCTCAAACGCAGTGAGCGAAGCCATCAGCTGGCTGTAATCCTCCAGCACGAAGTATTCTTCCTGGAATTTCTCCTTGATGTACGGCGTCTGAAGAATCTGGCGCACGTTGAACGAATGCCGCTTAGGCTCCTCAGAAAGAGAGTAAGCCGTCTCACCTGCCGAGGATAGAATACCCGCACCGTAGATACGTAACTCGCCCTCCTCTTCTATCAGTCCAAACTCCACCGTGTACCAGTACAGCCTGGAAATAAGCTCCACGGCCCACTCATTGTCCAAGAAATTCAAGGCTACCTGGCTCATGGCCTCCAGAAAATTCACGAACTCATGGTTGGCCAGCAGCGGCACGTGCGCGAAGACGTCATGGAACATGTCTGGCTCTTCCAGGTAATCCAGCTGGCTCATGGTGCGCAACCAGGTAGTGGCCGGAAACTTGCGCTGGGACAGCAACTCAAAAAAGGTGCGGTTGTCTACAATGCCCGGCACGCCCACTAATTGCCAGCCTGTTTTGGCCAGCAACCGCACGTTCACCTCCTCAAAGTCTGGAATTCGGTTGGGCTCAAACCCTACGTCCTCTAGCCCCAGTAGAAACGCCTTTGTGGCGGCGGCCGGCAGAATGTTTAGTTGGCGGGTATACAGCAGGTTCCATACCTGTTGGTGTTCTGGCGTGTAAGCGGCGTAATCCTGGGTTAAGATGATGGTTGACATAGAAGGTTGTTTTAGATTCTAAGCGAATAAAAGGACATAAAAAAAGCCTGGCTCCGTTGTCGGAACCAGGCTTTGTATGGTTGGGATAAATCTTCTTTGTTATCCTTGAACGCACGCAATTTCCTTCCGACCGAGGGACTCAGGGCGGTAGTAATAATAATTGCAAATGTTCAAGTGTTGTGCTTGCATGGGTCTAAAAGTAGAGGCCGTGAATTGCATCTCCAAATTAAACGGCAGAATTCTTTGAAGGTTCTTCCGTTTTTAGCCTGTTTTTCAGGAAATAAGCCAAAAACGGATTTAATTAATAATTAGAAATTAAGAATTAAGAATCAGACCATGACGCATTCCGTCCCCCTTTGAAGGGGGTTGGGGGATGATATGCATTATAGATGACCCACAGATTATAATTCCGGGATTACAATGTCTGAGAAAAAAGCTTTTTTCAAATTGATGCGCTCTTGTCATCCCCCTACCCCCTTCAAAGGGGGACGGAATGCGTACTTAATTCCCCAGCTCTTTTCTAAGCGTGAAGGTCTTTTGCATTTTCTTAATCATGCGCTCGGACTCCGGGAAGCTCAGGGTCTGGGCGCCGTCAGAGGCGGCTTCTTCTGGCTTCTCGTGGGTTTCATAGATGATGCCATCGGCGCCGGCCATGATGGCGGCCAGGGCCATAGGCTCCACATACTCGCGTATGCCAATGCCGTGCGAAGGGTCTACAATGACCGGTAGGTGCGTCTTCTCCTTCAGGATGGGAATGGCATTTAAGTCCAAGGTGTTACGGCTGGCAGTCTCATAGGTCCGGATACCGCGCTCGCAGAGCATCAGTTTCTCGTTTCCGCCGGAGAAGATGTATTCCGCAGAGTACAGCAGTTCGTCAATGGTACCCGAGATACCTCGCTTTAACAAGACAGGTTTGTCTACCTTGCCCAGCTCGTCCAGCAGGTTGAAGTTTTGCGTGTTGCGGGCGCCTACCTGAAACACATCGGTGTACGGTTCCATGGGCGCAATCTGCGAAACCTGCATCACCTCAGTGACTACTTTAATTCCTTTGGCGCGGCACATGTCGTAGAACATTTTCAGGCCTTCCAGCCCTAGTCCTCTGAAAGAATACGGAGAGCTACGCGGCTTGAACACGCCGCCGCGCATGAAGCGCACGCCTTGTTCCACCAGGTGGTTGATGGTTTTCTCCACCTGCTCCTCGTTCTCAATAGAGCAAGGACCGGCCATGATGGTGAACTCCCCTTCCTTCACGCGCAACCCGTCCCCGAAGTCAATGACCGTTGGATTCACTTTCCATTTCCGGGAGACCAGCTTGTAGTCATCTGACACGATGTGCAGGTCTTTGATGCCGGGCAGGTTTCCCACGGCGCGCACGTCAAAATCGGCTTTGCCGGTACCCACCAGGTAATGCCCCTGCTGGGTGATGACCTCGGTGATTTTGTATTTCAGCTCATTGGCCTTTTGGATGATGGCCTCTTTCTGCGCTGGGTTTATATCTGCTTGGAGTTGTACTAACATCGGTCTGATTTGGAAATTTCACCTCTCTCCTGTCATCTTGGAAAGATCTTGTCTACAAACTAGAAAGGCGCTTAATTAAACGCTTTTATAGCTTGCCAACAAAATCCTTTCAGGATGACAAAAGTGAGGAGGTTGGTTGATTAGATTTTATGCTTTTTAAGAAAGTGCGCACATTCTCTTTCACCTCTGACGGCTGTTGCAAGGCTTTGATAAAGGCGCTGCCAATAATGGCACCGTGCGCAGTCTGGCAGGCCATCTCAAAAGACACCTTATCCGAAATTCCGAAGCCAATCAACAAGGGACTGCGCAACTCTAAAGCTTTCACTCTGGAGAAATAGGCTTGCTGGGCCTCGTTGGTCTGCACCTGGCTGCCGGTGGTACTGGCGCTGGACACCATGTAAATGAAAGAATCCGTGAGGGTGTCAATTTTCCGGATGCGGTCCTCGGTGGTCTGTGGGGTAATCAGGAAGATGAGGCTCAAGCCGTATTTATCCAGAATGGGCTTGTACTCTTCTTCATATTCCACCAATGGCATGTCTGGAAGAATAAAGCCGTCTACTCCAACCCTGGCAGCGGCTTCACAAAAGGCCTCAAAGCCAAATTGCAACACTGGGTTCAAATAGCCCATTAAGATGATAGGCAGCGTTACTTTCTCCCGAATGCCCTCTAACTGCTGGAACAGAGTCTTGACGCTCATACCGTTTTCCAGGGCTACCTGGTTGCTGGCTTGGATGGTAGGGCCATCGGCGAGCGGGTCAGAGAAGGGCATACCAATTTCCACCAAGTCTGCGCCGGCAGATTGCAGTTCTTCTAAGATGGTGACGGTGTCATTCAGGTTAGGAAAACCAGCCGTGAAGTACACATTGAGCAGGTTGCCTTGGTTTTTTTGGAACAGGCGGGTGAGTCTATTTTTGGACATCGTGGGCTTCAAAATAGGTGAGAATGGTATTCAAGTCTTTATCGCCGCGGCCAGAAAGGTTCAGCACAACCACGTCTTCTGGACCGGCGCCTAACTGTCCCAAAGCCGCCAGGGCGTGGGACGTTTCTATGGCTGGGATGATGCCTTCCAGACGGCTCAGTTCGCGCAGGGCCTCCATGGCCTCGTCATCGGTGATGGCAATGAACCGGGCTCGGCCCGTGTCTGCCAAATGCGCGTGCTGTGGGCCTACGCCTGGGTAATCCAAGCCAGCGGAAATGGAATAAGGCTCCGTGATTTGGCCGTCCTCGGTTTGCATGAGCAGGGTTTTACTGCCATGGATGATGCCGGTTTTACCCAGCACAGACGTGGCCGCCGAATGCCCTGAGTCTACCCCCAAGCCTGCGGCTTCAACCGCCACCAATTGCACGCTGGGTTCATCCAGGAAATGGTAAAAGGCACCCGCGGCATTACTTCCACCGCCTACGCAGGCTACCACATAATCCGGCAATTCGCGGCCTTCTTTCTCCAGCAACTGCTTTCTTATCTCTTCACTGATAACCGACTGAAATCGGGCCACCATGTCTGGATACGGGTGCGGGCCTACTACTGAGCCAATGATGTAGTGTGTGTCTACGGGGTTGTTTATCCAGTCCCGAATAGCTTCATTGGTTGCGTCCTTCAAGGTCTGGCTTCCAGAGGTCACCGATACCACGGTGGCCCCCATCAGGCGCATTTTCTCCACGTTGGGTCGTTGACGTTCGGTGTCAATTTTGCCCATGTAAACTATGCATTCCAGACCGGCCAAGGCACACACGGTAGCCGTAGCTACGCCGTGCTGACCCGCGCCCGTCTCTGCAATGATACGGGTTTTGCCCAAGCGCTTGGCCAATAGAATCTGCCCGACGGTGTTGTTGATTTTATGGGCGCCGGTGTGGTTGAGATCTTCGCGCTTGAGGTAAATTTTGGTATTGTAGCGCTCAGAAAGACGCTTGGCATGATACAAGGGCGTAGGTCGGCCCACGTAGTCGCGTAACAAATCATCCATCTCGGCTTTAAAAGCAGGCTCCTGAATAATCTGCAGGTATTTCTCTCTAAGCTCTTCTACATTTGGGTACAGCATCTCGGGGATGAAAGCTCCCCCAAACTGTCCGTAATAGCCACGCTCATTTACTCCGTACATAGTTTTATTTATAAGATGGGTGGATGGGCTCTGCGCGCAAAGCTTCTACAAACTGCCTCACGCGGGCCACGTCTTTTAAGCCGGGTTGGGTTTCAAATTTGCTGTTAAGGTCTATCCCATACAGCTGTGGGTGCCGTATGGCTTTGATTTCTTCTACATGCTCCACGTCAATGCCGCCGCTCAGAAAAAAAGGCACATCAAAGCGATAGTTTTGCAGGTTGTTCCAGTCAAACCGAATGCCGTTTCCGCCGGGATTTGGGCCGCTGGCGTCAAACAGAAAGTAGTCACAGCCTACGGTATAGTCCCGCAACTGCTCAAAATCAAAGTTGTCTCCTACCCTGAACGCCTTCATCACCTCCAGTCCCGTGTCCCGCAACTCGCTGCACATTTGAGGGCTTTCATGACCGTGCAACTGCACCACTTCCAAGCCCAAGTCGGTGGATTTTTGGAGGATGTTCACCACCTGCTCATCTACAAAGACACCCACTTTGCGCGTGCCTATTAGAAAAGTAGAAGAGAAAACGGCCCAAGGGGTAGTCAAAAAGCGCGGCGATTTATCATAGAAGATAAAGCCCACGTAATCTGGCTGAAGCACCAACAACTCATCAATGTTTTCGGTGTACTTCATGCCGCAGACTTTGATTTTAAGTTTTCTGTAAGGCATTGTTTTGTTGTCTGTCTGTCAAGTCTGTCTAAATCTCAAAGCCTTTGTCTTAGGCTGAAACCAGTTGTTGGGCACTTAGTTTTTTCACTTCTTCCACTAACGTCAGGCAGGCTTTCTCTGGCCGACTGGTGCGCATGAACGCCTCCCCTATCAAGAAGCCTTCGTAGCCGTACTGCCGCAACTCCACTAGATTCTCGGCTTTGGACAAACCGCTTTCTGTCACCTTAACAAAGTCATTCGGGATAAGCGATGCCAGTTCTTTAGAGGTCTCAATGGACACCGAAAAGTCTTTCAAATTGCGGTTGTTGACGCCAATCAAATCCACGTGCGGCGTCAGGTTGTTTTCCAGTTCCTGGCGGTCATGCACTTCTAATAAAACCTCCAAACCCAAGGAGTGCGCAAACTGTCCCAGGCGCTCCACTTCTTCTTTCGTCAGTATGGCGGCAATCAATAGTATTGCGTCTGCCCCAATGGATTTGGCCTCCAGAATCTGGTATTCGTCAATCACAAAGTCTTTGCGCAGGATAGGACACAAGTTGAATTTGCGAGCGGTGGTCAAGTCCTCATTTTTGCCTCCAAAGAATTGAGTATCCGTTAAGACAGATAAGGCACTTGCCCCTGCCTGCATGTACCCAATTGACGTTCTTTCTACCGGCGCATAGGCGTTGATGGTGCCCAAAGAAGGCGACTTGCGTTTGTATTCGGCAATGATGCCGCTCAGGTCTGGACGTTGCAGGTACTTGCGCAGAGAGATAGGCTGCGACGGAAAGTATATGCTGTTCTCCAACAACTTAACGGGTACCAGGCTTTTGCGGTCGGCTACTTCCTGGCGTTTATGTAAGACAATTTGATCTAAGATGTTAGACATATGGTTAGTTGGCTAAAAGCTGGTTAAAGGAATGAAGCGCCTGTTTGTTGGCTAGGGACTGCCGGGCTTTGGCAATGGATTCCTGCAGAGTCAAGTTTTCATCGGCGCAATAGATGCCTAATCCAGCGTTGGCAATGACTGCATCTTGCTGGGCCTGGGTAGCATTCCCGTTCAAAACATCTAGAAAAATGGCCGCCGAATCTGCCACGGTAGTTCCGCCATCCAGTTGTTCAGGCGTGTAAGTAGGCAAGCCTAGGTCCGAAGGTTGTAAAATCTCCTCGCCTTTGGGCGTAACAAGTTTGAAGGCTCCTGTTAAAGAAACTTCGTCATATCCGTCCAGCGAATGCACCAAGGCAAAACGTTTTCCGGTCTGCTGGTAGAGATACGTGTACAGGCGCAACAACTCCAGGCTGAAGACGCCCACCAACTGGTATTGCGGCTTGGCCGGATTTATCATGGGACCCAGCATGTTGAAGAAGGTCTTCACGCCCAGATCTTTCCGAATAGGCGCCACCTCGCGCATGGCCGGATGGAACGAGGGCGCGTGCATAAAGCAGATGTTGGCGCGCTCCAGTTTGGCTTTTAATTCAGTGCTGTCGTTTGTGAACGTGTAGCCTAGGTGCGCCATCACGTTAGACGACCCGCAGACAGAAGACACCCCGAAGTTACCGTGCTTGGCCACCTTATACCCCGCTCCTGCCACCACAAAAGAGGCCAGCGTAGAAATGTTGAAGGTGTCCTTGCCATCGCCGCCGGTGCCGCACAGGTCAATCACCTTATCGGTGCCCAGGTCAGGCAAAAGGCAGAGCTCCAGCATGGCTTCTCTAAAGCCGTCTAATTCTTGCACGGTGATGTTGCGCATGAGGAACACGGTCATGAAAGCGGCCAGCTGACTGGCGTTGGCTTCGCCTTTGCCTATGCCTATCAAGACTTCGCGAGCGGTTTCTTTGGTAAGCGTCTTATGCTCGGTGAGCTGTTGGAGTATGTTTTTCATAGAGAAATGGAAGCGGCAAAAGATGTCCATTTGGTTACGCGCTGAGAGGGGTTACGCAACCAATTCTCCAGCATGTCTTTGCCGTAATCTGTGAGGATGGACTCTGGATGAAACTGCAAGCCGCACACGTCATACTGCTTATGACGCAGGGCCAGTATCTCGCCGTTGTTGTCTACCGCCGTCACTTGAAAAACGGAGGGTAAGGTATCTGGCACCACCGTCCAGGAATGGTAACGCCCCACCTGGAACGTTTGTGGCAGGTTTCTGAAAAGGACTTCGTATTGGTTGACAACGCGCACGGTAGACGATACGCCGTGGTAGACTTCCTCCATGTTAGAAAGTGTGCCGCCAAAAGCCTCAGCAATAGCTTGGTGCCCCAAACAAACGCCCAAGATGCGCTTGGTGGGCGCATACCGCTGAATAAGGGCTGGCATGATTCCCGCACCTTCTGGAATGCCCGGACCCGGCGAAAGCACAATCACGTCAAAGGCCTCTACGGCGTCTAAATCTATCTGGTCGTTGCGGTGCACTTGCAACTCTTCTCCATACCCCAGCTCCCGAAGCATCTGCACCAGGTTATAGGTAAAGGAGTCATAGTTATCTAACACTAAAATTTTCATGGTAAGCGTACTAAAGGGTTCTGTTAGATGGATTGGGTTTGGTTTCGTTTTTAGCTTGTTTTCCAGAAATCAGGCCAAAAACGTAGGTTGTCAAAATTTTTAAATGCTGGTGGCTTTCTCCAGTGCTTTGCGAAGGGCGGCTAATTTGTGGTGCACCTCCTGCAGTTCACTTTTGATGTCTGACTTGGCCACAACCCCAGCGCCCGCCTGGTAGTACAACTGGTTTTTCACGCTCAAAAAGGACCTAATCATGATGGCATGGTTAAAGTCACCATTGAAGCCTAGGTAGCCTAGACAGCCCCCGTAATAACCCCGGGTGGTGGGCTCTAGTTCATCTATGATGGTCAAAGCGCGGTGTTTAGGTGCCCCTGACAAGGTGCCCGCCGGAAACGTGTCTGCCACTATCTGCACCGAGCTATGTGCCTCTGGCAAGGTGGCTGTCACTTTTGACACCAGGTGGATGACATGGGAATAGTATTGCACTTCCTTAAAGACCTCTACCTTCACATTGTTCCCATGGCGGCTTAAATCGTTGCGGGCCAAATCCACCAGCATCACGTGCTCGGCATTCTCTTTGGGGTCATCGTACAACTTCTGGGTAAGCTCGGCGTCAGACTGGTCGTTACCCGTGCGCTGGAAGGTACCGGCAATGGGAAAGATGCTGGCTTGGTCGCCTTTAATCTGCAACTGCGCCTCTGGCGATGACCCGAAAATCTTGAATGTGCCGTAGTCAAAGTAGAACAGATACGGCGACGGATTGATGGACCTTAAAGCCCGGTACACATTGAACTCATCGCCCCTAAACGCCTGCTTGAACTGCCTGGACAATACAATCTGAAACACGTTTCCCAAATGGCAGTGCTTCTGCCCCTGCTCCAACACCTTCAAGAATTCATCATCCGTCATGTTAGAGATTTCCTGCCCTTCGGCCTGGAAATTGAACATAGGGATGTTAGTGTTTCTGATGCGGGCTTCCAGTTCATCTAAGCCATCATTTTTGGGCTCTTTTCCCAGAAAGTGCTCAAAAATGTAGAGTTCGTTTTTGAAGTGGTTGATGGCAATGACAAACCGGAAAGCGTGGTAAAGAATCTCTGGCAAGCCCGCATGCGCCGTGTCCTTTTCCTGGAAGCGCACATTCTCAAAATACTGCACCGCCTCAAACGAAATGTAGCCAAACAACCCGTTCTGGATAAACCCGAACTCATTGTCAGGCACCTTGAATTTCTGAGTGTAGGCCTGCAGCAATTGAACCGCGTCCCGCTTGTCTTCCAGCACTTGCTCCTCAAACGTACCGTCTGGATAACTCTGGCGCAGCACGTTATTCTTTAGCACAAACTCGCCAATGGGCTCACAGCAGATGTAGCTGAAGGAGTTTTCCTGGCCGTGGTAGTCAGAGCTTTCCAGCAGCAGACAGTTACGGTACTTATCGCGCAGTTGTAGGTAGATGCCCACCGGGGTGACCGTGTCTGCCAGCAGTTGGCGGTATTGTGTTTTTAGTTTGAAGGTGCTCATGGAGTTTAAATAAAAAAGCCTGCTGTTTGTTTAGAACAGCAGGCCTTTCTGATAAAAGGAGATTTAATGCAAAGGCATTATAGGGCTGTTCATCAATCGTGAGAAAGATGCCACCAATGGTGCTGTGCAAATGAATTTCCTGATACCATGTAATTATCTGTAAAATGCTATTGTAACCTTTTAAAAACGCCAAAGGCCCGGGGTGAACCCGGGCCTTTGGTATACATCAATTGTATAAAGCAGTCGGTTCACCCATCAAATATGAAGGATGTGCCACCAAGCGCCGTGTACTAATTGTGTATTCATGTTGCAAATGTATGGGTTGAAATTTACCGTGCAAGTTTTATTTCATTTCTTTTTGCGTGATTATCTTATTCTGGGGTTTGCCCCGCTTTGTGTACATTTGGTTTGTGGCACGCCGGCTCTCAATATACAGTAAAACCTGGGTTCCTTTCTGGTTCCTGCTTCTGTCGTGCCTGATACATACCGCTTCATTCGCACAAACCGCTTCCAATCTTTCTACCATAGACACCGTTGCCCAGACCAAAACCCTCTCGCCGTGGTGGCTGGCTGGAGGCGCAGCCGTGTATACAGGAAGTCTGATTGCCTTAGGCGAAACCTGGTACCAAGACCAGCCCCGCTCCTCTTTCCATTGGTTCAATGATGCCCAGGAATGGAAGCAGGTAGACAAGGCCGGGCACTTCTGGGGAGCCTTCCATGAAAGCCGACTGGGTATTGAAGCGCTCAAAAGAACCGGAATGCCCGAAAAGAAAGCCATTTGGTACGGCGGTCTGTTGGGCATTGTCCTGCAAAGCCCCATCGAATACCTGGACGGAAGGTCTCCTGACTACGGTGCCTCGGCCTCAGACCTGGCCGCTAACGCCGCGGGCTCCTTTGCCGTGATTGGGCAACAGCTGGCCTGGGGCGGAACCAGGATCTTACCCAAGTTCTCTTTCCACTCCACCCAGTATGCAGCCATCAGGCCTAACGTGCTGGGCAAAAACTGGCAAGAGCAAATTCTAAAGGACTACAATGGACAGACCTATTGGTTGAGCGTGGACGTGGCTAAATTCCTTCCTAGGGCTTCTGGCTATCCAAAATGGTTAAACGTTGCCTTGGGTTATGGTGCCGAAGAGATTGTCTACCATGACGTGGATGCTAACCGGCTGGCCAATCTCTCCCCTTACCGGCAATATTATTTGAGTCTGGACTTAAACTGGCAAGCCATCCCTACCAGAAGTCGGTTTTTGAAAGGCACTTTTGCAGTATTGTCTGTCCTTAAGTTTCCGGCCCCGGCTCTGGAGTACAACCGCCGCCGTGGCTGGAAGATGCACGGCCTTTACTTTTAGGCATTTTAACCTCTAGAATACCTGTTGCCTTTACTCTGGTTAAAAAGTAAGCCAAGTGTATTATCTTCCTTCGACCCTCCCTTTCCTTTTGCGTATCTTTGAGGAAAGGAGACAAACCATTTTTTGCCTCTTTTCTCAGAATTAGCCCAAAAACGACATGAACATAGGAGACCGCGTGCGCTTGATGCACGGCAAAGAGCAAGGTGTCATCACCCGCTTTTTAGATAACAACCTGGTAGAAGTGGCCATTGACAATGACTTCACCATACCAGTTATGCGCCGCGAGGTGGTAGTGATTGCCGCCGATGAAGAAAAACACTTCGGGAACAACCCTACGCCTGAGCCAGTAGTATCTCAGCGGCCTAGCATGGCCAATCTGGCTCCGGCGCAGATAGCCTCGGCGGCGGGCGTGTACATTGGCTTGGTGCACACCACGGCAGAACTGTTGGCGGTACACATAGTCAACAACTCTGAGTATGATTTGCTTTTTACCTACGGCGAAGAATCTGCCAAAGGCTACCGCGCCTTGAGCAACGACAAGCTTCTATCCAAAAAGACGAAGCCAGTGGCACACTTGCACATGAATGACTTTGACAAATGGCCTGACCTGGTAGTGCAGTACCTTCAGCATAAAATCAACGCGACCAACTTAATTGAACCGGTAACCAGACGCCTGAAGTTTAAAGCCTCATCCTTCTACAAAGCAAAGAAGATGGTGCCAGTCTTGCAGAAAGAAGGCTACTTGTTCCAACTAGACTCTAAGCCTGTAGCCGTAAACCCAGACGAGATTCTGTTGCAGATGATTGAACATACCAGCTTGGTAGAAAACGCCAAGGTGTCTGCGCCCAGCCATGAGGTAGACCTGCACATAGAAAAGCTGCTGCCAGACGCTGATCCAAAAACCATGAGCAATTCAGAGATTCTGCGCCAGCAATTGGCGGCGTTTGAAGATGCCTTAGAACGGGCCGTGGCCACCAATATGCACGAGATCATCTTCATCCATGGAACGGGCAACGGTGTCCTAAAGAAGGAAATCCAAAAGCTCTTGAGTCGCAACCCGCACATCAAATTCTACGAGGAAGCCCGCAAAGAAAAGTTTGGCTACGGCGCTACCAAGGTCTCTTTGAAGTAATTTTTAAATAATTACAAAAAAACCGTTTTTGGTCTGTTTTCAAGAAAACAGACCAAAAACGGCTTTTTTGTTTTAAGCTAAAATAGCGAATAGTCAAGTGCTTTCTAACTTGCCAACAAGGTCCTTTCAGGATGACAAAAGTGGGAAGTTTAATTGCTCAAGAATTTCTTTTCACGTCCCGTTATATTAACCCACCTTTTAATTTAGCCTGATTAGTATATGGTGCTTAAAGCCGTTTGCCCTTATTGGTATTATCACCATCAAGCAAAAAAGTATCCATCCTTGAGTTTGTTAGTGATAACACCAACAACGGCGGCCAGTATTGGTGTCATTCTTCTTTACTAAACTGTTTCAATTTATATATCAGATCCTTGCCCCTTATCTCGTGACTCATTTAACACCATTCATGGCAGAGACGTGGAGCATGCGCAGCAGCGAAGTTTTCTTATACTGATGCTCTTGCATGCGTTTCATGATGTCATCCAGCATGGCAATGGATTTTAAAATGTAAGGACCTTTGTTGAGCATGACGCAATCGGCGCGTTGGGCCATGGCGGCGTCTGTGATTTCAGCTCTAGACGGGCGGCCCTTCTTGGTGAGTTTTTCTAATACTTGCGTAGCCCAGACAACGGGTAAATGAGCGGCTTCGGCTATCCAGAGAATTTCTTCCTGTACCTCGGCTAAGCGTTGCCAGCCCAGTTCGACGGCCAAATCGCCGCGGGCAATCATGATGCCGGCTGGGTGCTGGCGCATGAGTGTGAGCAAAAGGTGCGGCAGGCTGTCAAAGGCAGCCTTGGTTTCAATCTTGAGCATGATGGCCACGTGCTGGGCGTTGTGATTTATTAATTCCTGTTGCAGCTCTTCCACCATTTCAGGGTGGCTCACAAAAGAAAGGTTAATGATGTCTGCAAAGGGTACCACGCTGGCCAGGTCTTCGCGGTCTTTGGAAGTGAGTTTGTGCAGGTTCAGGTCACTGTTGGGCAGGTTGATGCCTTTGTCAGGGCGCAGTTTGCTGCCTATGTCATCTGCAGAGGTGATTTTTACTCTCAGGAAATCCTTGTCCACTTCTTCTATCACGCCTTCTATCTCGCCGTCATCAAACCAGATGGACTCTCCTACCTTTACACGAGTAAATACTTCTGGCAGGGTGCAGGAAATGTGGGCCGGCTCTACTTGGTTACCTGACTGGTCAAACTGGGCGGGCTGGCCGGGAATTGACTTGCGATGCAAGAGAATATCCTGGCCAGCCTTTAACTGCAACGGAATGACCATGGCCGGCAAATTGCCTAAAGCGTACGTGGAGATGTCGCCGTTTTTGGCTTTCAAGTGCAGCTCGGTGCCCACGGTTACGTACGCAGATTTAGAGGTAACCACCAAAAGTCCTCCGTCCACTTTCTGGGCCACCGTGAAAATTCTTTTACGCTTACGGGTGTCTTTAAATGTGATGATGTCTCCTTCCTGCGCCATTTTGGCCCATTTCTTAGACACGCGCAAGGTCACATCAACGGGCTCTGGCGCAGGTACTCCTTTGGGGCCCAGCCAAATTTTTGCCACAGACAGGATTTCGCCCACTTCATTAATCTTGGGGTGAATGGCCACCACTTTAGGACCTTCTTTCATAGGACCAGTCCTAAGCTTAGGTCCCATCAGGTCAAACAGGATTTTGCAGGACTGTCCTAGTTCTTGTTCGGCGCGCTTGATGTTTTCTACCATCTTCTGCCAGACCGTGATGTCATCATGAGCACAGTTGATGCGGGCGCAATTCATGCCGCTTTTCATGAGGGCCTTGACGGTTTTGTAATCTTCAGCTAAGTCTGTAGAAAACGTGATCATGATGCGGCCCGTCCTGCCCGGAGCGGGCTCTCCTAACAGCGCTGATATGTTAGGCTGCAGCGCAGATACCACAGGAAGATATTCTGTTACGGCCGGAGTAGACTGCGTTAAATGTCCCAACAACAGATTCAATTGGTTTTTGACCGCTTTTAAGGAAGCTAGTACGTGGCCTTCTGCCCTGCCTAAAGAAGATAGGCCCAAAGAAGCTAACTGACTTTGCAAAGCCCGGTTGTCTTGCTTCCGGAAGGCAAGGTAATGCAGCAAGTTTCTACTGCTGGACTGGAACGCAGGATGTATTTTTTGCAGGTGTTCTTCATGGGCTTTCTCTAAAGCGTCTGCCTCTTTGATTAGCTGGTCTACCTGGACCAATACTTCTTGCACAGATTCTGCTGAAACACCATTCCAAACCACCTCCTTCACTTCTTCTTTCTTTTTTACAGAGCTTTTTTGTCCATTCTCTTTGGTCATTGGAGTGTCCATTTTGTTACGCATTCTAGTGTGGTGTGCTTTCTTGACTAGATACGTGCTAAGACCAAAAATCGCTTAAAGTATTCAGTGAGAATGGTTTTACGGATATTCTACAGGGTGCATTTTCTTTCTACTGCCTGACTTCATTTTTAGCCTGATTTATGTAAAACAAGCCAAAATCAGCTGAGCAGCCACCTTCTTTTCTGGGCAGAAAGGCGTACCTTTGTATTGAAAAATCGGCAGGCCGGCTTATCGCTGCGTCTTTTATTAGACGGAGAGGAAAGTCCGGGCAACGCAGAGCATCCTGCTTCCTAACGGGAAGGCACTTGGCGGGAGACGGCCAGGTGACAGCCAGTGCCACAGAAAATAACCGCCACTAATTAATTGATTGGTGGTAAGGGTGAAAAGGTGCGGTAAGAGCGCACCAGCGGCTAGGCGACTAGTCCGGCTGGGTAAACCTCAGGAGTTGAAAGACCAAATAGGCTGACAGCGCCATGTCTTTGGGCAGGGCTAAGGACTGCTCGTCCGATGTCAGTGGGTAGGTTGATGGAGCCTTTCCGTGAGGACTGGCCTAGATAAATGATAAGCCATTTCCCCCTTGGGCGAAGGACAAAACCCGGCTTATAGGCCTGTTGATTTTTTATATTTTCCTTTCCGATGTTTCTAGCTTTCTTAAGTTTCCAGCTTTTCTTAGATTGAAGCTTGGCTTCTTCTTTAGACTTAACAAAAAGGTCTTAGGAAGGTGAGGCTACCTTTGGACTTTTTGTTCCTGAAACTTTAAAAGCCTAACCCACCTGAACTATGAAAAGAAAGGTAACTATAGGGTTAATTGTGATTGCGACAACCTTATTGACTTATGGATTGATCAGATATGTGGGAGTACTAGGCTTCCTTTTTGCCTGGGTGCTAAATCTTCTATTAATGACGTGCGTCTTTATATTCACTGAAACATTAAAATCTGATTTAAGCTCTGGGTATTACCGGGAGAAAAAATGGGAGCGTAATGGAAAATTGTATGAAAACTTAGGCATAAATTTTTTCAGGAAAGTTTTAGTCTGGATAGGTTGGGAGAAACTCAATAAAAAATCAAACCCGGTTAAAAATGATCCTCAGGACTTGAACCTACTAGAATACCGTACAAAACAATCTGAACTAGGACATCTTATCATCCTATTTGTAGTATTTGGGTTTTCTCTTTTTGTAGCTATAGAATATGGTGCTAAAGAGGCAATTTGGCTAATAGCTTTAAATATTATACTTAACCTTTACCCTATTCTTTTACAGCGGTACAACCGTCCAAGGATTCAAAAAGCCATAAGAGTAAGCAATAGCAGAGAAAAACGTTTATCAAAGACAGTATAACACTTATGATGGCCTTTGCTATTTCTTTTGAATTGGAAGCCAACTTAACTTCTCCTACCCCGCCGCCAGTTCAACTAAGACATCATAATACTTTCGGTTTTGCATTTTAGATTTGAGCCAAGCGTAATAGCTCATGGAAGGCAGGTCTTCTTGCTCTGCGGGCACAAACTGCAAACTGGATTCTACTTGCTGCAGAAAAGCTTTTCTGGAAGCAATGTCTGGTTGCAGGAAGAAATGCTTGAGCAGTTGAAGAAAGGCCGTTGCGTTTTGGTACAAGGGCTGGCTTAACACTTCTTTGTACTTGCGTTCAAACGCCAGTATCTGGTCCAGGGCTAAGTCCAGATTCCCAAACTCGTATTGAATAATCACCTCGCCCATCTTCTTTTTAAGCACCCATTCCAGTCCCATAATCTTCTCGCACCACTTGTCGGTTTTGTCAAGATACAGTAACACGTGGTTGGCTTTCTGGAAGGAACCCTGCGCAAAATACAAGAAACTCAAGCCCAGTTTGGCAGCCAGGTAGTCTTTGGGGTGTAGCGTGAGTTTTTTGCTGATTACCAACTCTTCCATGGCTTGAATGGCCTCTGGTAGTTGCCGTAGAAAAGCATCATTGGCGGCTTTTAGCAACACGTATCTAGGAAAAAAGGCGGCATAATGGCTACTCGCCTCTTTTTGTACGGCTTGGTTCAGTTCAGATAAGTATTGATTAGACTGCCCAAATTTACGGTTGCGGTACAGTACATGCGCAATCATGTAGAGCAGACTTAGCCTGTAAAACTGGTGCGCCTTAGAAAAGCCGTGTGTGCGCATGGCCGTCTGGTATTGGTCAATGATGTAGGGCTCAAACGTATAGAAATCCTTCCTGATCAAGACAGCGCTTCGGGCAATCTTCATAAGCTTATACAGGAGAGACGGGCGCTGGCTCACGGCCTGGGTAAGGCCGTAGGTTTCCAGCACCTCCTGGATGGTATCTTCAAACTTGAGGTATTTGCCTTGATGGCGGGCCTGGCTCAGGCGCTTGACAATGATACTGCTGGCAATGTTGGCGCGCTCATCCTCATCAGCAATACGCTTGTTGGCACTGCGTTTTTGGATGATCACTTCCAACTCATCTGCGTAAAGGCTATCTGCTTTTTCAATTTGCAGGTTATATATTGCGTTTACCAACCCAAACCGCTCATTATGGAGGGCGGTTTTTTCTGCTTTGCGCAACATATTCCAGGCCAGTCGCTCGGCTTGGGCGTCAAATAGGTAGCGGGCCAAAGACAAATACCCCATCACCGATGACTCAGCCGAGGGATCATCCTCCATTTGCTTTAAGACTATAAAATCTGTGAGCTGCTGCATGAGTCGCTTGCGCAAGGCATAATAGGCCGTGGTGTTGTGGTCATCTGGGTACAGCCTGCTAATCAGCTCCTGACTTTTAAGTGGTTTTTTGAGTAGCAACAGCTTAAACAACTCCAGGTCCTTTCTGCCCTTCTTCTTTTTCTGCCGCTGCATAAAGTACCCAAACTCCCGCACGTCTTCTTGTGAAAAGGTATTAATGGTGGTCAATAAGTCATCCATAGCCTACAGCCTTTGTATATAGGTTAAAATCTATACAAGTATAGCCATTTTAAAAGTAAGTATTTTATATATTATGGTATTGATTACCAAGCCATTAAAACATATTATAAATTTTTTAAAACTCTAATTCCTTTGTAAATCACCAGCGAAGCCCTATCTCAATAGCATAGTTTTGAGTCAAATAATCCTACACCAATAAAATATGATTCGGGCTGTCTTCTTGTTTGTTTTTGTTCTGTCACTACTTTCCTTAAAGGAAGGCAAGAGTCAAACTGTAACTTCATTTTCTATTGAGGAGGAGGTAGAGTTCTCAATAGACTCAGGGTCTTTGACAAGTCAACCCATAACCCTCCTAAAACTCAAGCAGAGCGCTCCAGGGCGGGCGCAATTGCCCCAGTATAACAGGTCATTTGCGTTTCAAAAAGAATTGTCTCAAGAACCCCAACCGCCTTTTAAAAACAAACTGGGGAACCTGTTCATGGGCGAGGTGATGATGGCCCTGGTGAGCACCCCAGCCTTTGCCAATAAAGGCGCCTACTGGACGGCCGGTGCCACCCATGTCATGTCTTTGGGCGCATTTAACGGAGGTGATTGGGCAAGGAACGACAATACTAAAGTCATTGCTTTTAGCTTGTTGAATGCCGTAGCCCTGCACCATTACTTTATAAAACCCAATTCGGGTAGCCAGGTTTTTTGGCGTAACCTGGCGGGCTTAAACGTAGCGGCCCTGGCTACGCATCTGGCAGATAAGTCCATTACCAAGAAAAAGGCGCACAAGAAGATTTCCTAAGGTCCTTTATATCATCCCTAAAGGCTTGGTTATTAAACTGTTTACATATTTTACAAGCTTTTATAAAAGTCTAATTTTTTAAAACGAATCGTATCAGTCATTTCCTAAAAACTACCTTTCACTCACCAAACTATCACTACCTTAAAAACCCTGTTGTATGAAAACACTAGTACTTATTTGGCTTTGCGTGCTTAGCACGTTGGGAGCAGCCGCCCAAGACATTCTGGTAAAAAGAAACGGCGAGGAAATAAGCGCCAAGATCTTAGAAATTGCGCCTGACCTCATCAAATACAAGCGCTTTGAATACCAGGACGGTCCTACCATCTCTATTTTAAAAAGAGACGTATTCATGATTAAGTATGCCAATGGTACCAAAGAAGTAATTACCGCCGCTGTATCCACTCCTTCGGCCGCGGTGGCTACCTTAGAGGACCCTGCTATGCAAGAAAGCATTAAACTGGGCGGCCCAAGACTGGGCTTCACGGTGATTGGCGGCAGGTTGGCAGACAGGCTTAAGGACGAGGAAAACATAAACCCCTTCCTTACCCAGTTTGGCTGGCAGTTTGAAACCCGCATCTTTACCACTGCCAAAGGCTTGACGGGTCTGGCCGAGTTTGTACCTCTGGTAGGCGGACTGGAACAAGGCAAGTTTCTTCCTAGTTTAAATGCATTGGTAGGTTTGCGGGGGCCAAAAGGATTTGAGATAGGCGTTGGCCCCAACGTTTCATTGGCCGGAGCTGGGTTAGTGATTGCCGTGGGCACCAATTTCCAGTCAGAGGGGATCAACTTCCCGGTGAATCTGGCGGTGGTACCTAGCAGTGACGGGCTAAGAGCCAGCCTCTTGTTTGGATTTAACTCTCGTAAAAACTAATCCACTTACGGTCATGAAAAAACAGTTACTCCTCTCTCTTTTATTGGCGGTGCTCGTCTCCTTTTCTGGTTTCGGCCAAGACATCATCTTAAAAACCAACGGCGATGAGTTTAAGGCCAAGGTGATTGAAATAACCTTATCTCAAGTGCTCTATACACTGCCGGAAACTAAGCAAGACAGCATCCATGCCTTGGACCGTAAGGAGGTGTTCATGGTGACGTTTGCCAATGGCACCAAAGAAGTGCTAAATCAAGAATCGCCAGAACAAGCCCATGTGCCGCTCACGCCTACCCAGATGGCACTTTTAGGCAGAAAAGACGCCAAGCTGTTTTACAAAGGCACTTCCTCCATGTGGGGCAGCACGGTGGCCACGCTTCTCTTCTTTCCGGCAGTGGTGGTCATTGGGGCAGTGCCACCCAAAATTAACGCAAGAGAAGTTTCAGACATCAAACACCTATCCAACCCTCATTATGCCAAAGCCTATAAAAAACAAGCGCATAATCGTAAGCTTGGCAAGGTGGCCATTGGCGCAGGAATAGGAATTGTAACCGTTAGCGCCATGAGTGTTATGTTGGCAATGGTTGCGCCAGGCAAATAGGCTACTTTCAAGAGGACTTCTATTCAACCGTTTTTAACCTGTTTCCTGAAAAATAGCCTAAAAACGGCCTCTAGCAACTTGCGCAATACGCTTGTGTCCTTTATCTTTCAAGAGAACCTCAACTACCTATGTTGGAGAACATGAATGCCAGCAAGGGCAATCCAGAACTTTTACCCATGATCCTTAGAGAAGCGCAATTACAGGATATTCCGGCCATGCAGGTGGTGAGACGGGCGGTGCAAGAAAACAAACTGAGCCACCCAGACAGAATCAAGGACCAGGATTACGTACCCATGCTGCACGCGCCCAACAAAGGCTGGGTAGTAGAAGTGGCGGACAAAGTAGTGGGCTTTGCGGTGGTGGATGTGCTTTCACAGAACATCTGGGCGCTCTTTGTGACTCCGGGCCATGACAAGCAGGGCATTGGCAAGGCTTTGCAACAGCAGATGCTGACATATGCTTTTCAATACTGTGATCACCTCTGGCTTTCTACAGAGCCTGGCTCCCGCGCCGAAGTCTTTTACCAAAGAACGGGTTGGCACTCCACTGGCCTCACTCCTGGCGGCGAAGTCAAATTTGAAATAAGCAGAGCCGATTGGAACCAGACCTTACCTATCAAATAGTATTACCCTGATTAAATTCTCCACTCATTTAGGATGCAACAATACCGTTTTTAGCCTGAAATCCAGAAAACAGGCCAAAAACGAAGGTAGAATACGTTTGCCGTACTAGCTTAAAGGTAAATTTTACAACAGCCTTTGCATACCCGCGTTTACAGATGAAACATACGCTCTTGTACCATGTTTCTAACACGCATTCTTCCCCTCTTCATCTTTCTATTGCTTTCGGCTGGTTGTACGCTAGCCCAACCCAAACCCTTAGACCCAGAACTAACCTATTATGACTATCCTTTTCCAGTAAACTACTACGCGGTAACCGTGCAGAAACAACCCATGCGCATGGCCTACATGGACGTAAAACCCTCTCAGCCCAACGGGCAAACGGTATTGCTTCTGCACGGCAAAAACTTCAATGGAGCCTACTGGGAACAAACGGCCAAAGACCTGAGCAAGAACGGGTATAGAGTCATCATGCCTGATCAGATTGGGTTTGGCAAGTCCAGCAAGCCGCAGAACATTCAATACACGTTTCAGATGCTGGCGCAGAACACCAAGGCGCTGCTGGACAGTCTGGGTGTAAAAAAGGCGGCAGTGCTGGGCCACTCCATGGGCGGCATGCTGGCCACCCGCTTTGCCTTGATGTACCCAGACCTCACCCAAAAGCTCATCCTGGAAAACCCCATCGGGCTGGAAGACTGGAAACGGTGGGTGCCCTATCAATCCATAGACCAATGGTATGCCAGTGAGCTGAAGCAGAATTATGAAGGCATCAAGCAGTACCAACTGGACAATTACTACGGCGGCAAATGGGACCCTGCCTATGACGAGTGGGTGAACGTGCTGGCCGGCTGGACCATGCACCCAGACTACCCCAAGATTGCCTGGAACGCCGCCCTTACCTATGACATGATCTTCACCCAGCCAGTGGTGTATGAATTCAACCAGCTCAAAATGCCTACTCTGCTTATCATTGGCCAGCGGGACAAGACCGCCTTGGGCAAAGCCAAAGCCAGCCCAGAGGCGCGCGCCAAACTGGGCAACTATCCGGCTTTGGGCAAAGAGACCGCTAAGAAAATCCCGAAGGCTCAGTTGATAGAATTGCAAAACGTAGGGCACCTGCCACACATAGAGGCCTACAGCCGCTTCATCACGCCTCTGCTCCAGTTTTTAAAAACAAAGTAAGCCATTTCACTTACAAGCGCTCTTCTCCGTTTTTGGCCTGTTCTATAGAAAACAGGCCAAAAACGGATTTTTTTTGTGAGTACATTAAACCTTTGCCTTTGGGGCGGGTCAAAGCCCAAACCATTTTGTAATGAAAAAACAAAGTCTACTCCTCTTTCTCCTTTTCACGCTCTCCTTTAATGTCTTTAGCCAGTCCACGTCCGTGAGCGGAACGGTGGTAGGCGGCGGCTCTCCCTTGATTGGCGCCACGGTGGCCTTGCTAAAGGCAGATTCATCTGTCTTTAGAGGAGCTGCTACAGACGTAGACGGCGGCTTCCAGATTGCGAGCGTGCCGGCCGGGCGTTACATTGTCAAAGCTTCTTATCTGGGCTTCACAGATTTTTACAGAGGCGTAACCGTGGGGTCTACTCCAGTAGCCTTGGGCACCCTCACATTGTCATCGGCTAGCCAGCGCCTGCGCGAGGTAGAAGTGGTGGGACGTGCCGCCACGGTCATCACCAAGGCAGACACCGCCGAGATGAATGCGGCCGCCTACAAAGTAAACAAAGACGCCAACGCCGAAAACCTCATTCAGAAAATGCCAGGCGTGACCATCCAGAACGGACAGGTACAAGCCCAGGGCGAGCGCGTGCAGCGCGTATTGGTGGATGGGAAAGAATTCTTCGGGGAGGATCCTAGCGCGGTGTTGAAGAACCTGCCCGCCGAGGTCATCTCAAAAATACAAGTATTTGACCGCCAGAGCGACCAAGCCCAGTTTACTGGTTTCAGTGACGGTAACGAGCAGAAAACCATCAACATCATCACCAAGCCAGAGTTTAGGACCGGTCGGTTTGGCCGCCTGAGCGTAGGCGCTGGCACGGATGATCGTTACCGCGTGAGTGGCAACATTAACCAGTTTGAAGGCAACAGACGCATTTCCATTGTGGGCCTGAGCAACAACGTAAACGAGCAGAACTTCTCTTCTGAAGACCTGGTGGGCGTAGCCAGTGCCAGTGCCAGAGGTGGCGGCGGAAACCGCGGCGGCGGCGGCGGTGGTCCACGCGGCGGTGGCGGCATGGGCGGTTTTGGAGGTGGCAACAACACCGGCGACTTCTTAGTGAACACCAACAACGGTATTGCCCGCACCAATGCCATTGGCATCAACTACCTGGACAAATGGGGCAAGAAAGTAGACATACAGGGTAGCTACTTCTTCAACCACTCCAACACCAACTCCAACTACTCGCTTTTCAGAAACTATCTGGAAGACGGTGAAACCACCAGCATTTATGGTGAAAGCGGACAGGCCGGTGCATTAAACCAGAACCACCGCTTGAACCTGCGCCTGACGTATGCCATTGACTCGGCCAATTCCATCATCATCAGGCCAAGACTTAGCTTCCAGAAAAACGAAGGAGACAGCAACGAAGCTGGCGAGACCCTATCCGGAGATCCAGTGATTACCTTGGACCGTTTGTTCAACTCCAACCTGACGGGGCTAAACTTCAACAACAACATCTTGTACCGTCACAGTTTTGCCAAAAGAGGTCGTACCATTAGTTTGGACGTTACCACCGGTTATAACCAGAATGACGCAGACAAGTATCAGTTTGCCATCACCACAGACCCAGAGCGCGTGACCACGCAAGACCAGATTTCTATTCTGGACAACAACGGGTTGGTATTAGGCGCCAACGTAAACTACACAGAGCCCTTAACAGACAAGACGCAGTTGCAACTTACGTACGCCACCAACTACAACAAATCTGACGGAGATTATAAGACGTTTGAGCGCGCAGAAAACAGCGACGAGTACACGAATCTTCTGGTGAATCAGTCAAGCTTGGTAGAAAACAAGATCACCACGCAGGAGTTTGGTACCGGCTGGCGGTACAACACCAAAGACTTTCAAGTAATGCTGAACGCACGGTATCAGTACCTGAGCATGCAGACAGACCAGGAACTGCCTACGGTCATGAGCCCGTCTTATGACTACCACAATGTGTTGCCGTTTGGTATGTTGCGTTACAATTTCAATGCAGACCGCAACGTGCGCATCTTCTACAACGGCCGCTCACAGACGCCATCAGTTGACCAGTTGCAGAGCGCCATTGACAAGTCTAATTCTTTGCTTTGGACGCAGGGAAATCCTTCTTTGCAGCAGAGCTTCAATCACAACTTTAACGTGCGTTACTCGGCGGCCAATCCGGGCAAGTCTTCTTCGTTCTTTGTAGTGTTGGGAGGATCAGCCGCCCAGGATTACATTGGCCGTGAGACCATCACCGCCAGAGGCAACTCAGGCTTAACCGGCGAGGATGCGTTAACAGGGAATACCCGTTTAACCAGACCCGTGAACCTGGAAGGTCAGTACAGCCTTCGTTCTTTCTTGGTGTACGGTTTGCCGGTATCTTTCATCAAGTCTAACATCAACGTGAACGCGAACGCTTCTTACACCAACAACCCTGGTTTAGAAGACGGCAAAGAGAACAACACGGCCACGGCCAACGTGGGTGGTGGACTAACGCTGAGCTCCAACATTAGCGAGAACTTTGACTTCTTGATCTCAACCAACGCTACGTACAATGAGGCCACGTATTCTTTAAAGAGCAACCAGAACAACAACTACTACAACCAGAGCAGCCAGTTTAGACTGAACTGGTTGGTTTGGAAGGGAATAAACCTCACCACTGAGTTGAATCACCAGTACAACGGTGGCTTAGCCGAGGGTATTGACCCTACTTTCTTGCTATGGAACGGTAGCGTGGGCTATAAATTCATGAAAGACCGCCAGGCAGAATTGAGATTGTCAGCGTTTGATATTCTAGGTGAAAACACCAGCATTCAACGCAACATCAACAACACCTATTTTGAAGACGTGCAAACCAACGTTTTGCAGCGCTACTTCATGGTGAGTTTTGTCTACAACTTACGCATGTTTGGAGCGGCCAGTGCTAGGCCAGCCCAACAGCCTGGTATGCCAGGCAACTTCCAGAGAAGAGACGGCGGCGGCATGCACTAAGAACCTATTGACTTACAATTGTGCTACTCCCGTTTTTGGCTTGTTTCTCAGGAATCAGGTCAAAAACGGGAGTAGCTTTTTTTACGGTGCCTGTTTTTGGCTTACTTTTGAGAAAACAGGTCAAAATCGCTTTTTCAGGAAAACTTCTCTTATGGATTTAGAATCATTACGCGCCTTCTGCCTTTCTCTGCCAGCCGTCACTGAAGACGTGAAGTGGGAGCATGACCTTTGCTTTTCTATTGGAGGCAAGATGTTCTGCGTAGCCAGCCTGGAGGCGCCACTCTCCTTTTCCTTTAAGGTAAACCCAGAGGATTTTCAGGAGCTGTCTGTTAAGCCCGGCCTTACCCCTGCTCCCTATCTAGCCCGTTATCATTGGATCTTGGCCTCTGAAGGGCATCCGCTATCAAAGGCAGAAGTAGAGACGCGAGTGCGGGATTCTTATGAGATGATCAAGAGCAAACTCCCCAAAAAGGCCTTGAAAGAAGCCGGTTTGTTGTAGGTAATACACGTAGTTCCCGGCATGCTAAATCTGCAATAGAATCGTTTTTGGGCTGTTTTTCAGGAATTTGCAGAAAAACGCTTTTGCATTTAGCAATTAGTGCCGTAAATTTATAAGACCTTAACAACCCCTATTATGGCAGACTGGAAAAAAGCCCTCAAGCGAATGGGCGTGGCAGGTTTCCTGTTTTTCTTTATCAAAGGCCTTGTCTGGATCTTTATCTTCTTGGGCGGCGCCAAGCTCATCTTTGATTAAGTCTTTCGATTATTTGGCTGTGCACTGTCTAGCGTAGTAGTAGGCTTTATTAGTATAGTGCCGTCATCTCCGCGTTTTTTCCTCTCTCCGCACGGCGGCTTATTACCTGTCTTTTTACAAATCCAGAGATTCAGATAGAATTTTGGGATTAACTTCCTACCTTTTCCGGCAGAGTCTTAAGTTGTTCCAAACCCAATTTTTGGCATTTGCCTGCTTTGGTATATTCAAGACGGCTATTGCTCTTTACAAGCCACGGGCTCTCCCCTAAGACTAGTTATCCTGTCACCCTTTACCGTTTGTGCACTTTATGGCTTCCCGCATCCTATCTTCCGTCATCATTGGTTCTGGCAGCTTTTTACCAGAGAAAGCCATAGACAACGCGCACTTCCATTCCAGCTCTTTCTTTGATGCGCAAGGCCATTCTCTGGAAGGGTCTAATGAAACCATCATCCGGAAGTTTCAGCAGATAACGGGCATACGGGAGCGGCGCTACGCAGATAATAACATGGTCACCTCTGACCTTGGTTTCAGAGCCGCGCAACGAGCCTTAGACCACGCCCAGATTGACCCTGAGACCTTGGACTACCTCATTGTGGCGCATAATTACGGAGACGTGAAAGCCGGAAGCGGATGTGTGGACATGGTGCCCACGCTGGCGGCCCGCGTCAAACATTTGCTACAGATCAAGAACCCGTATACGGTGGCGTATGATCTGCCCTTCGGGTGCCCGGGTTGGTTGCAAGGCGTGATTCAGGCGCATTATTATCTGCAGTCAGGTGACGCCAAGCGCATTCTGGTCATTGGCGCTGAAACCCTTTCCAGAGTCTCTGACCCGCATGACCGTGACAGCATGATTTATGCAGACGGCGCCGGCGCTGTGGTACTGGAGGCCAGAGAATCTGAAACCAAGACCGGCATCCTAAGTCACGTGACCGTTTCAGATACCTACTCCCAGGCGCACTGGCTCCGCAATACGCACTCCTACAACCCTAGCCTGCCGAAAGACCGCCTTTACATAAAAATGGACGGCCGTAAAATCTATGAATATGCCCTCACCACCGTGCCCCAGGTGATTCAGAAATGCTTGCAGAAAGCCGGCCTTGACTTACTAGATATCCAGAAGGTCTTGATTCACCAGGCCAATGAAAAGATGGATGAGGCCATGCTAGAAAGGCTATTTAAACTGTATGGACATTCTCAGGTGCCGCCGGGCATTATGCCCATGACCGTGAACACCCTGGGCAACACCTCCGTAGCGACGCTCCCTACCCTGTTTGATTTGGTGAACAGAAATCAGTTAGAAGGACATCATTTTGAACCTGGAAAGCCAGTGGTATTTGCCTCTGTGGGCGCAGGCATGAACGCCAATGCGGTAGTCTACCAAATGCCCTAGACGTTTTGCAGTTTAGCTTGTACGCCCTTCAAAATCCATCTCTGGCTGGAAAGAAATTCTTTAGTATCATAATGTTATTGCCTGTTTTCTGTTGAGATTTGCAGGAACCTTACGGCATTTACCACATGACTATAGGAATCATTGGCGGCGGCATTGGCGGCCTTACCACGGCCATAGCCTTGCACCAGCTTAAATTTAAAGTAGAAGTATTTGAGTCGGCGGCGGCCTTTGCGCCCGTAGGGGCCGGACTGGCCTTGGCCGCCAACGCCATCAAGGCCTTTAAAAAACTAGGCATTGCCGATGACATCATTGCCCGGGGACAGTGCCTGGACGGTTTCCATATCTTTGACGAGCAAGGCCGCCTCATAAACTGCACCGACAGCCGGGCCATGAGCGCTAAATACGGGCTGGATAATTTTGTCATTCATAGGGCCAGTCTGCATGAGGCTTTGCTTGCGCACCTTTCTGAGGTTCCCTTGCACGTCAATAAGCGAGTGGTCAGTGCAGATACCTCGTCACAAGGTGTAACTCTTACGTTTCAAGATGGGTCTACGCGGCAAATGGACTATGTGCTAGTAGCGGATGGAATACATTCTGCCGTTCGGCAACAGTTGTTACCCGCCTCCACGCCCCGGTATGCGGGCTATACCTGTTGGCGGGCTGTGATAGAGAATCCGGGATTGACTGCCCACTACGCATCAGAGACCTGGGGACCCGCCGGTCGCGTGGGCTGGACACCTTTGCAGGACAATAAGATTTACTGGTTTGCCTGTATCAACGCACCGCAGAATGACCCTGCTATGAAGGCCATGACCATTGAGGATTTACGCCAGCATTTCAGCCATTACCATGCTCCCCTTCCAGCACTCTTCAACGCTACCCAGCCTGAGCAACTCTTGTGGCATGATTTATATGATTTGGCACCCATCAACAAATACGCCTTCCAGAACCTATTGCTTATAGGTGACGCCGCCCATGCCACTACGCCCAATATGGGACAGGGTGCCTGCCAGGCCATTGAAGACGCCGCCGTGTTAGCTGATGAGCTATCCCTAGACCGTGACTTGAATGCGGCGGCCAAACGGTTTGAGAAGCGCCGTCTGGCACGTACCCATTGGATCACTAACCAATCTCGCTTGTTGGGCAACGTAGCACAGGCTACCAATCCTCTTTTTATAAAAGCCCGCAACTTTGCACTCAAGCACATGCCCAAAGCCATTAATGACCGGCAACTGGAAAAAGTCTACTCCGTGGATTTCTAAAAAGAAAAAATCCGTTTTTTGCCTGTTTTCTGGAAAACAGGCAAAAAACGGTAACATGCAAGGACTCGGTGTCTAATTAGGACCTTATTTTATTGAAGCGAAGAAACAATATCATAAGAGTAAGAGCTAGCGGTGTCTAGCCGCATGATGTCATGCTCGGTGAGGGTGAGTTGCGTGGCTTTGATCAGGTCTTCTAATTGCTCCAAGCTGGTGGCGCTGGCAATGGGCGCGGTGATGCTGGGCCGGGCCATAAGCCAGGCCAGGGCCACCTGTGCCTGCGTGGCCTGATGATGCGCTGAAATCAAGTCCAAAGCCGCCAAAATCCGGACGCCTCGTTCTGTGAAGAACTTCTGCATATTCCCCCCTCTTGGACTCTTCTTGAAATCTTCTGGGGACCGGTACTTGCCCGTCAAAAAGCCACTTGCCAGTGCGTAGTACGAAATCACGCCCAAGTGATGTTCTTTTACTACCTGCTCCAGCTCATGTTCAAAGCCCTCACGGGAGTACAGGTTGTATTCTGGCTGAAGCGTTTGATACGTAGGTAAACCATGTTCCTTGCTCACTGCCAAGGCTTCTCTTAACCGGTTGGCTTTGATGTTAGAGGCGCCAATAGCCCTAATTTTTCCCTGCTCCAATAATGTCCTGTACGCCTCTAAAGTTTCCTGAAAAGGCGTGCTGGCGTCGTCTACATGGGATTGGTACAGGTCAATGTAATCGGTTTGCAACCTCTTTAATGAACCTTCTACGGATTGTATGATGTAGTCTTTTTTGAGCCCTTTGCGCTCAGGGGTAATCTCCCAGCCCACTTTGGTGGCGATGACTACGTTGTCTCTCTTGCCGCTTGCCTTTAGCCACTTGCCAATGATGGTCTCAGACTCGCCGCCCTGGTTGCCGGGCGCCCAGCTGGAATACGCGTCTGCCGTGTCTATGAGGTTGAGGCCGGCGTCTGTAAACCTATCCAGTAGTTGAAAGGAGGTTTGCTCGTCTACGGTCCACCCAAAGACGTTGCCCCCGAAGGCCAGGGGACCTACCTCCAGCCCAGTTTTTCCTAAGGATTTCTTTTTCATAGTCTTATCCTGTACAGTGATTTGACGTGTTAAAAGCAAAACACCCGCCACGGGTGAGGTAGCGGGTGCTTTCTTTTTATCCGTTCTCTAGAGTTTACGCTAACTCCAGGAAAAGGTCTTTTTTACTGCGGCGCACTTTCTTAGAGGTGGCCAGGAAGTCCTTCTCCTCATCGCGGTAGCCCAAGGCCATGATGGTGACACTGCGCAAACCTTTGTCAGCTAAACCAAGCACCTCGTCCAGAGCGGCTGGGTCAAAGCCTTCCATAGGCGTGGCGTCCACGCGCTCGGCAGCGGCAGCCACCAACCCGGTACCCAAGGCAATGTAGCTCTGCTTGGCCGCCCACTGGAAGTTCTGGTCTGGAGTGTTTCTATGGATGACACCCTTCAAACTGTCAGAAAAACCGGCTAGGGTAGAAACGTCAATGCCTCGCTCCTGCGCAATCTGGCTCATGTAGGCGTCTACCTGTGCATCGGTTAAATCGGCCCAGGCGGCAAATATCAAAAGATGCGAGGCTTCTAGTATCTGCGGCTGGTTAAATGCCACGGCCTGTATCTTCTTTCTAAGGTCTGTATCCTTTATCACCAACACGCTGTATGGCTGAAACCCCATAGACGAAGCCGATAAACGAATGGCTTCCAGGATGTTGTTCAGCTTCTCTTCCGGAATGGCTTCTCCGGTCATGCGTTTAGTGGCATAGCGCCAGTTTAAATCTTCAATCAGTTTCATTTTGAAATTTTTGTGTGTATCTACGACTGTTGTATAAACAAATTTACGTAACTTTGGTTTCAAATAGATACCTATATACTCAAGTATACCGGTATCCTACATGAAAGTCATTTGCCATGGAAACCATCACAGTACCAGACACGGGTATGTGCATTACCCACATTCTTCCTATCAGAGACGCCCTTGACATCTTGAGCGGCAAGTGGAAGATACCCATCATTGTAGCTCTCTGCGTGCACAAGCGCCGGTTCAAAGAACTGCATCGCGACGTGACGGGCATTACCGCCAAGATGCTTTCTAAGGAACTGAAGGAGCTGGAGGTGAACAAGCTGGTCAAGCGCACCGTGCATGAGACCTCCCCCGTCACGGTAGAATACTCCATTACGGACTATGGCCACAGCCTGGCACCGGTCATCCGGGAGCTGCGCGACTGGGGCCTCAAACACCGGGATAAGATCATCTACCACCCAGAAGAAGCCTAAGAACTTTCTTTCTGCGTGCAAACTTACATCCGTTTTCGGGCTGTTTTCTAGAAAACAGCCCGAAAACGGATGTTCTATTTTATAATCTCCTGTGATTGGCTTTGTACCACCCCATATTTTTGACTGTTTGAAGTGAAGGTTATTCTATGAGTGAAAGAGAGTTCTATATTTTCGCTCAACTTTTTGCTTTTGGCCTTATTCCGAGAAAATAGGCTGAAATCGGAAGCTCACTTTAAAATTCTCTTAGCTTATTTTTTATGTTAAATACTATAATTAAGCATTGTCCATGATTGTTTTACTTTCATGGAAAATAAGACTGCTTACTCTCTACTCACTCGTATTCTGGCTTCTTCCTTTTTAAGTGCTAGCATTAAAATGGCACCCTCAAAAACTAAATCATGACATTTGTCGTTTTAATTAAGACAAGTTTCGTATCTTTCCTTTCAATTGTAGAAACCATGGCCAAAGCACTTACATTAGACACTACCCTCTCCAATAGTTCTGTAGACGACAGAGACATTCTGTTGCTAGTGCAGACCGTGCGGGCGGGTATTAAATACCCCTTGTTTGTGAAGATTGCCAGCCAGAGTCCATTCAATTTGAGCGAGTGGTCCGTGTTTCTGCATTTGTCTGAGCGCACCATCCAGCGGTACAAAAAAGAGAAGAAAACCTTTGACCCCATTCATTCTGAGAAGATTCTGGAGGTGACCTTATTGTACAAAAGAGGCATTGAGGTGTTTGGAAGTCCCGAGAATTTCAATGCCTGGCTGGAGGCCAAGAACGTGGCCTTGGGTGGCATTACGCCTAAGAGCCTGCTGGACACCACCTTCGGGATAAGTCTTTTGAAGGACGAGTTGACGCGCATTGAACACGGAGTGCTGGCATGATCGTCTACAGGTTAAGCAAGGGCCTGTACAAGCAAGATTTGTCAGGCCGTGGTGCCGAACTGGTAGGCGGGCGCTGGAACAGCAAAGGTACGGCCATGGTCTATACCTGTGAGTCCAGGGCTCTGTGTACCACAGAGATTGCCGTGCACACGCCGCTAGGCATTGTACCCTTTGACTACTGGCTCATCACCATTGAAGTGCCAGACGCCCTACCCTGTTATGACTTACCCCAAGACCAGTTGCCAGCAGACTGGAAAGCGTTTCCGCACCCTAATGCCACGCAACTCCTAGGCGACTCCTTTGCGCGCGAAGGGAAGTTTGTGACCATGAAAGTTCCTTCGGCGGTGGTACATGGGGATCACAATTACCTGCTGAACCCACGGCACCCAGAATTTTCTCAAGTTAAGGTCCTAGATTTTGAGCCTTTCCCATTTGACGAGCGCCTGTTCATTAAATAGACTATGCAGAAGCTTTTAGACTAGTGCAGGGTCTGTGGTGAAAAATAAACTAGGATTAATACCTTAATCCAAAAGATTAGTGTAGGTTTGATCAGACTTATAACAACTCTATCATCCTTGTCTATCCCAACCTATTCCCTACACTCATCCTATGAAAATCAAAATCTCCTTTTCTCTCAGAGCATCCGTCTGTGCCCTGTCCTTTTTCTGCGTGTCATCCTTCTCACTGGCAGATTCAACTTCTAAGGAAAGTATTCTGAGTACTGAGATAGTAATTGGTAATATGCTAGACGAGAAAGGCTTCGTCAAAATAAACGGCATTGACCAGTGGGTGACCATTAAGGGAGACATGTCCAAGCCTGTCATTTTGTTTTTGCACGGCGGCCCAGGTAGTACGTTTAGTCCGTACAGCGAGGCCCTGTTTAAAGGCTGGGAGAAGGACTATGTGTTGGTGCATTGGGACCAGCGCGGCGCCGGTAAAACTTATGGCAAGAACGCGCCTGCCGGGGCTGGCCTAGAGTACTACAAAGCCAACCCGTTGACCTTGGACCAACTTGCCTCAGACGGAATTGCCGTAACCGAGTATGCCTTAAAAAGGGTCAATCAGAAAAAAGCCATCCTCTTCGGGACGTCATGGGGATCTATGTTAGGCGTAAAAATAGCCACCACCCGCCCAGACTTGTACAAAGCTTACATTGGCCATTCGCAGATAGTAGATTTTGCCGGCAATGACAAGAAAGCGTATCAACGCGTTCTGGAATTAGCGCAACAAGCAAAAGACAAAGCTTCTGTAGAAACGTTAACGGCTTTAGGCGAACCACCATATGCCGCGGCCAGAAAGACTGGTCAGTTTATGCGGGTGATCAAGAAGTATGAGCGCGAGAGATCCAAACCAGCGCCAGAAACCTGGTTTCATGTCTCTCCAGAATATGCGTCTGAGGCAGATGCCCAGCACCGCGAAGAAGGAGACGATTACTCCTTCCTGCATTTCGCCGGCGACCAATCCATGGGCATAACCCCCATGGCGGCCTCTGTCAATTATTTAAAAGATGCACTTACCTTCAAAATGCCCGTTTACTTTATTCAAGGCGAAGAAGACATCATCACATCTAAACAGTCTACTAAAGAGTACTTCAATAAAATCAAGGCGCCAAACAAACTGTATTACCTGCTAGGCAACACAGCGCACGGCTTCAATGAGCAGGTCATGGAGACGCTGGCTAAGGTCCTGAAAGAAATCACCAAAGTAAAAAAGTAATACCCTCGTTTTTGGCTTATTTTCTGGAAAACAAGCCAAAAACGAGCAACTAAAATTTGGCAATTCACTATTGAAGCCATCATCAAAAAAAAGCCGCCAAGGTTTAACTTGGCGGCTTTTTCATTTATAACAATTAGAACATTATTCCCTGATCACCTGTACGTTTTGCACCCCATCTTTGGTGATGAGTTTGACTACGTACATGCCCCGCTGAGCTTTTTGAGGAGCCCATTGCAACCTAATATGTTGCCCTGGCTTCCCTTTGGCGTTTGGCCATCTCTGCATCAGCATGCCGGTGAATTCATATACTTCTACGGTATATTCTTCAGAGTCTTTTAGAGTGAAAGATATAATAGTAGAACTGGTGAAAGGGTTCGGGTAGACTTTGAGTTTATTGGTTTCTGTCAAAGTTAAAGCAGGTACTTCTGCCAGGCATTCCCCTAACCTATCCTCAGGATGATTTTTCAAATGTGCTTTTACGGCTTCGTCCGCAAGACATATCATCTGACCCTTGTGGCAAAGCATAACCTTAGTGAGCTTAGAGCCGCACCGCACATCTTTCACTGTAATAGTCACCGATTTTGTGGCAGTACAGGTTCCGTTGCCAATAGTAACCGTGAAGGTGTAAATGCCTGCCTCAGTAGGAGAAAATAGCGTCTCTGCCGTATTTGTATTACTAAGACCACTGGCCGGGCTCCAGGAATAAGTAGTACCACCGCTGGCAGTCAATAGGATAGATTCAGGCCCGTAGCCTAAATACAGGGTTGAGGGTACATCACCGGTGTAGGTGTTGGCCATTCGGGTTAAGGTGATAGATGGAGTTGGCGTCGTACAGGTCTCCCCCTGCGTTTTCACAATCCAGTAGTCAAAATTGCCTACGTTTGCCTCGGTTTTGTCTCCGCTGATGGGTGAGTCAGAGTAGCCGCCCAGGATATAGCCGCCGTTACTGGTATTGTCCATGGAGGTCAGTAAATCACCTTCACTTCCGCCAAAGGTTTTGTCCCAAAGCTTAGTACCGGTGGCATTCAATTTCACAACCCAGTAGTCGCCATAATTCACACTGTTATCTCGTTTTGGCTCTGTTTTATCATGGCTTAAATAAGTTTCAGACCTGCCTCCCACCAAGAAGCCACCGTCTTGCGTAGCTAACAAGGCCCCAAAACGCTCATCTCCGTCACCGCCTAAGGTTTTATCCCATTGAATAGTACCAAGTGGGTCAATTTTGACTACCCAATAGTCTCGGTAGTCTGAGAATTTTCTACGGTTAGGCTCAGATTTGTCAAAATTGGCGCCTGCGTCAGAGTCGCCCCCCAGTAGGTAGCCTCCGTCTGGTGCATGGACCATTTCTCCAATAGTCTGGCCAAAATATCCGTCAACGGCGCCATAGGTTTTATCCCACTCCTGGTTTCCTGTAGCATCTACTTTGACTACCCAGAAATAGAAGTGGCAGTCAGTGATACAAAAAAACTTTTGCGGAGAGGTTTTGTCTCCACTCACCGGAGAAGTAGAGCCACCGCCCAACAAATATCCTCCGTCATTGGTCTGCAACAACGCGTTTAATGCATCAGAGGCGTTTCCGCCGTAGGTTTTATCCCACTGTTGCCTACCTTTTGACGAGAGTTTTACAATCCAATAATCGTTTTCACCTCTAGCATTTTCTGATTTGTTCCCACTTTTGTTAGAGGAAGAACTTCCGCCCAGTAAATAGGCTCCGTCACTTGTTTGTATAATGTCTCCTAAATTATCATCTGCACTCCCACCCACGGTTTGGTCCCACTGGACTTTACCTTTAGCATTGATTTTGACCACCCAATAATCAAAACCTCCCCGGGTGGGGTCAGATTTATTCCCATTGTTCCCAGAATTGGAAGAACCCCCTAGAATGTAGCCTCCGTCTGAGGTTTGTTCAAGAGCCGCCAAGCGGTCAGCCCCATTACCACCGTAGACTTTGTTCCATTCTATGGCTCCGGCGGCGTCTACTTTTATTACCCAAAAGTCTCTATCGCCTCTGCTAGCCTTGGTTTTGTCACCGCTGATTCCGGAAAGGGAAGTTCCGCCCATAATGTAGCCGCCGTCACTGGTGTGCCGCACAATCTTGAGTTCATCACGGTCTGTACCGCCGTAGGTTTTGTCCCATTCCATGGTCTGGCCAAGCGCAAACTGAGAAACCAAACAAAAAACCGTGAGGGATAAGAACCTCTTGCAGAAAATAGTGGTGCGGTAACCAAAAGATACTTTTGCTTTTAGTTGGTATACATACGCCATCATGATGCCTTACATAAAAAAGTGGTAGGATAGAAAAAGCAGGGTTAAAGAACTAGGTAAAATACTTGATGCCTAGAAAGAGAAGACGTAGCTTAAATTTTATTAGTACCCAAGAAATGGCAACTCCATGATGAGTGGCCTTTGGAGTATGCAGAAAAAAAACACAAGGCCTCTGCCAATGTCCAGAGGCCTTGTGTTTACTTTATATTATTGTCTTATTATCTGCCGGTTCTGCACGCCGTCTTTAGTAATGATTTTGACAACATACAGGCCGCGCTCGCCGCGCTTGGGAGTCCAATCCAGTTTGACTTGTTCCCTAGCTTGTGTAGTTGCTCCTGACCATTTTTCCATGAGTCGGCCCTTCCCGTCATATACCTCAATAGTGTACTCCTGGGCCGCAGCAAACTTAACTGCGATGGCAGTGGAACTGGTAAAAGGATTGGGGTAAACTTGAACGTTGGCATCTTCTGCCTTGGTAGCCATCATCTCTTCATTAGCGCACTCGCCCAGTTTATCCTCTGGGTGGTTTTTTAAGTGGGCTTTGACGGCATCATCTGCTATGCAAATCATTCGGCCTTTGTGGCACAGCATGACCTTGGTCAGCTTAGAGCCGCAACGCACGTCCATAACGGTGATGGTGACAGAGGCCGTGGCAGAGCACTCGCCGTTCATGGCCGTCACCGTAAAGGTGTAGATGCCCGCCTCAGTGGGAGAAAATACCGTTTCTGCCGTGTTTGTACTACTCAACCCCGCGGCCGGACTCCATGCATAAGTTGTGCCACCGCTGGCGGTCAGCATGATGGACTCAGGCCCGTAGCCCAGGTACAGGGTAGAAGGAACGTCGCCGGTATAGGTGTTAGCCACTCGGGTCAAAGCGATGGCCGGGGTTGGCGTCATGCAGGTCTCCCCTGACATCTTCACTATCCAGTAGTCAAACCCGCCCACGTTAGCTTCTGATTTATCCCCGCTGATAGGCGATTTGGAGGAACCGCCTATTATATACCCGCCGTCCATGGTATGGTCCATGGAAGCGTGCACGTCATCTCCGGCGCCCCCGAAGGATTTATCCCATAAGGTGGTTCCGGTGCCACTTAATTTCACAACCCAATAGTCACCGGAGTTGTATTCATCCTCATCACGTTGTGGTTCTGTTTTGTCACCGCTAATGCCTGAGGTAGACCTGCCGCCAATCAGGAAGCCACCGTCTGCGGTAGCCAACAGGTCGCCGAACCGTTCGTCGCCTGTGCCACCTACGGTTCTATCCCATAGAATTTGCCCCATGGCGTTGATTTTTACCAACCAAAAGTCTCTGTCGCCACTACTGCTATAATTTGGCGAAGTTTTATCATAGCTTGCCCGGGCCGCATCTGAAGCACCTCCCAATAAGTATCCTCCATCTTGGGTAGCCACCATGTCCAGAATGCTTTCTCCGCTTTCACCGCCGCTGGCTCCCATGGTCCTGTCCCATTCTTTCCTACCGCTGGCATCTACTTTCACCAGCCAAAAGTCTGATGCGCATTCCTCCTCACAGTATCCTCTCTGGGGCTCTGTCTTGTCACCGCTAACCATAGAGACGGAGCTTCCGCCCAATAGGTACCCGCCGTCATTGGTTTGCAGAAGGGAGTGTAAACGGTCATAGGAACTGCCTCCGTAGGTTCTGTCCCATTGTTGTTTTCCTTTAGAGCTGAGCTTTACTATCCAGAAGTCAGACTGTCCCCTGGAATCCTCAGACTTATTTGCACTCTTATTTGAATTGGAACTACCACCCAGCAAATAGCCGCCGTCACTGGTTTGGATAATGTCGCTTAAGTTATCCCCACCACTTCCCCCCAGGGTCTGGTCCCACTGAACCTTTCCCTTGGCATTGATTTTAATCACCCACATGTCACTGCCTCCCCTGCTTGGGTCAGACTTGTTGATGGTCTTGCCTGCGCTAGAAGTACCCCCCAGAATATAGCCACCATCACTGGTTTGCTCCAGCGCAGAGAGCCAGGCTTGGCCATCGTATACCTTTTGCCACTCTATTTTACCAGCGGCGTCTACTTTCACTACCCACATCTCAAGCCCATCACCGCTGTCCTTGGTTTTGTCGCCGCTTATGCCTGAATAGGAATTTCCGGCCATGATGTAGCCGCCGTCACTGGTGTGCCGCACAATCTCCAGCATGTCATCTTCTGTGCCGCCGTAGGTCTTGTCCCATTCTTTAGTTTGGGCAAAAGCCATCACGGACAATAAGAGCCAACAAACCAACAGCAGTACTACTTTAATATCAATAAAAGAATGATTGCCAAAAGTTAATCTGGCTGGATTAGAAAATAGATTTTTAACCATGGTAAATGGATAAATTGTGAGAAACTACTCTGGGGGTTAGCAGAAAAACACAGTTTAGAAAGGGTCACTGTACCGAGGGCGAGAAAATCCTGACAGAAAGAATTAGGCACACTTCTTCCTTGAATGCTCGGTAGGATGGATAGGTTTAACCTTAAGGTTTATTAGGTGGGATATGTATTCATACGAGATGGATTTTAATTAGATAAGATATAAATGTAAAATCTATTAGATTTATCTCATTCCGCAGGCTTTATGATAACCTACTGCTAACCAATATATTTAAAAAGCCGCCAAGACATTCTTAGCGGCTTTTCTTAGACAAAGAATCCTTCTGGTTATTCTCTTACAATTTGGCGGTTCAACACGCCCTCCTTGGTAATGATTTTAACTACGTAGAGCCCACGCTCACCGTGCTTAGGAGCCCAGCTCAACATCACTTGTTCTCCCATATTGCGGGTAGCCCCATTCCAACTCTCCATCAAAATGCCTTTGCCATCATACACCTCCACGGTATATCCCTGGGGTTTTGTCAGACTAAAAGCAATGGTAGTAGAACTGGTGAATGGGTTAGGATATACCTGCACTCTGGCGTTCTCTGCTTTAAAGGCGAGTACTTCATCTCCAAGGCACTCACCCAGACGGTCTTCCGGATGGTTCTTTAAGTGGGCTTTGATGGCTCCTTCTTCTACGCACAGCACCTTCCCATTATGGCAAAGCATGACTTTGTTGTTTTTAGAACCGCAACGTACGTCCATGACGGTTATGGTGACAGAGGCATTGGCGGAGCACTCGCCATTCATGGCTGTCACCGTGAAGGTGTAGACGCCTGGCTCCGTGGGCGTGAACACGGTCTCGGCGGTGTTGGTACTGCTCAGGCCTGTGGATGGGCTCCACATGTAGGTGGTGCCGCCGTTGGCCGTCATGGTCATGGACTTCGGCCCGAAGCCCAGGTACATGTTGTTCATGACGCCGCCAGTGTACGTGTTGGAGCTTGGCGTAAGTGCGATGGCTGGGGTTGGGGTGACGCAGGTCTCTCCTGTCATCTTCACAATCCAGTAGTCTCCAGGGCCAAACCTGGAACCTCCACCGCCTATGTTGCCCTCTGTTTTATCTCCGCTGATAGGTGAATTGGAAGTACCGCCTAAAATATATCCTCCGTCTGTGGTTAGGTCCATAGAAGCGAACAAATCTCTTCCTGCGCCGCCAAAGGTTCGGTCCCAGAGTTTGGCACCCATGGCGTCAATTTTCACCACCCAATAATCGGCTCCACCAACTCTTCCATCGGGAAATGCCTCTGCATCCAGCCGGGGCTCCGTTTTATCACCGCTGACGTTAGAGTCAGACCATCCCCCCAAAAGGAAGCCCCCGTCAGGAGTGGCTAGTAAAGCGCGAAGGTCGTCATTCCTATCTCCGCCTATGGTCCTGTCCCATTGGATGTCACCGGTGGCGTTTATCTTCACCACCCAGTAGTCATAGTAATCATTCCATCCGCTCTTTCTAGGCTCTGACTTGTCAAAATTAGCCTCAGAGTCAGAGACTCCACCCAGTAGATAGCCTCCATCCTGGGTAGACACCATGTCATAAATTCTTTGTCCCACGTCACCGTCCTCTGCGCCATAGGTTCTGTCCCACTCCATATCGCCGGAGGCATCCACTTTCACCACCCAGAAATTAAAGGTGCAGTTTTCCCTGTTACAGTATACCTTTTGAGGAGTGGTCTTATTACCGCTTATGCCAGAGTCAGAGCCGCCGCCCAGCAGATAGCCACCGTCACTGGTCTGAAGGACAGAGCTTAATATTTCCATCCTATTTCCACCATAGGTTCTGAAAAATTGCTGCTTGCCTTTAGAAGATAGCTTCACAATCCAATAGTCGTGATATGTGAGAGCGTCAGAAATTAACGACCCCCACCCCGCCAATAAATAGCCCCCGTCACTGGTTAGGATGAGGTCCCGAATCTCACCACCAACACCAAGACTCCCAGATTGGTCCCACTGCACTTTGCCTTTGGCATTGATTTTAACTACCCAGTAGCCGGTTTCCGGGTCAGAGTTATCGCCAGATTTGCCGGAACTATAATAACTCCCCCCCAGAATATAGCCGCCGTCTGTGGTTTGCTCCATTGTTACCAGCCCTTTGCCACCATAGACTTGGACCCATTCAACGGCTCCAGCTGCGCCTACCTTCACCAACCAGAAACCACGGGAACCGCTTATGCCAGAGGGCGCGGACCCGCCCATGATGTAACCGCCGTCACTGGTTTGCCGGACAATACTTAGTACTTCATAGTCTGTGCTACCGTAGGTTTTGTCCCATTCCTTCATCTGGCCTGACGCTATAGAAGAGAGAAAGCAAAAGACCAGTGTCAGCATCATCGCTTTAATAGGAATAAAAGTAAGTAAGCCAGATTTTTTGCTGGCTGGGTTTAACAATAGCTTTTTTACCATGGTACATGGATAAATTGTGAAATAGTATTTGGTTGTTAGGTAAGACACAGCCTTAGAAAGCAGGCTGTACAAGGTGGCAAGAAGTAGTCAGGTTGGAAGAGAATTGACGTACTTCTTCCTGAGAAGATCTTGTAGGATTGGTATAGAGGAAGCAAAGGAAGGCTACCTTAGATTGGATGTTCTGTTTACGAGTCAAGTCACTTTAAGATAAGCATTTAAGGTTTTTAGTATAAAACTTTAAATACCATTGACTCAACTTCTAGTATGCTATTGGTAGGATAAAGAGGCAAGGCCACTAAGTATTGCTTAGTGGCCTTGCCTCTTTTAAAGTGCAAACATATAAAGGCAATCTATTTATTCCCGTACAACTTGTTTGGTTTGAACGCCGTCTTGCGTAATAACCCTAACAATATACAAGCCCTTTTCCCCATGCTTAGGGGTCCAGTATAATCTTACCTGCTCACCGGCTTTGGCCTTGCCGCTTGGCCACCTTTGCATCAAGGTACCTTTCCCGTCATATACTTCTACTGTGTATTGCTGGGGCTCTGTGAAATCAAGGGCGATGCCTGTGGTAGAGGTAAAAGGATTTGGATACACCTGCACCATAGTACTCTTTTTATGGGAGGCTATCGTGGTTTCTGTGTTACATTCACCTAGCCTATCCTCGGGGTGGTTCTTCAAATGCGCCTTCACGGCTCCATCTTCCACACATAGCATCTTACCGTTATGGCACAGCATGACTTTGCTGTTTTTAGCACCGCACCGTACGTCCACTACGTTGATGGTCACAGAAGTGGTAGCGGTGCACTCTCCTACTCTGGCCGTGACGCTGAAGGTATAGACGCCGGGCGCAGTGGGCGTGAAAACGTACTCTGAATCGGAGATGTAGGTTAGATCATTGACTGGGCTCCAGTAGTAGTTTAAGCCACCACCGGCCGTCAAGGTGATGGACTGCGGCCCATATCCCAGATACAGATTGGACGCCACGCCGCCAGTGTAGGTATTGTCACTTGGCGTGAGTGATATGGCAGGGCTTGGAGGAACGCATTCTCCTTCCCGCAGTTTCACAATCCAAAAATCATACGCTTCTATAGCATGCGTTTTGTCGCCGTTTATTTCAGTATCAGAAGAGCCTCCAACGTAATACCCGCCATCACTAGCTAGGTCTATAGAGGAAAGCTCATCATCTCCAGAGCCGCCAATTGTCTTATCCCAGAGTTTAGCACCCATTGCATCTAACTTCACCACCCAGTAGTCACTATTGTTTACATCAGTATCTCTACTTGGCTCCGTCTTATCATCACTTACGCCAGATCTGGAACTGCCTCCTACCAGATAGCCGCCATCTGAGGTAGCCAGCAATGCGCCAAGCCTATCAATGCCATCACCACCCAATGTCCGATCCCATTGAATGTCACCGGTGGCGTTAATCTTCACCACCCAATAATCCATGTAGTCTGAATAGGTGCTTTTATTAGGCTCTGATTTGTCAAAGTTGGCATCTGAGTCTGAGGAGCCTCCCAGCAGGTAGCCGCCGTCTTGGGTGTGCACCATGTCAACAATGCTTTGCCCGGTTTCTCCGCCGGTGGCCCCATACATCCGGTCCCACTCTTTCATGCCGTCAGCATCTATTTTCACTACCCAAAAATTAAAGTAACACTCATCTTCACAGTACACTTTCTGCGGCGAGGTCACATCACCCCCTACATGAGAGGTGGATCCACCACCCAGCAAAAAGCCTCCGTCGCTGGTTTCTAACACAGAGTTCAACAAATCAGCACCATTGCCTCCATAGGTTTTGTCCCATTCTGTTGCACCTATAGCGTTTAGCTTAACTACCCAATAGTCATACCCCCCTCTGGAAGCTTGCGTCTTATCCCCGCTTATGCCAGAGTAAGAATGGCCACCTAATAAATACCCCCCGTCGCTGGTTTGAATGACGTCGTTTAAAAATTCAGCCGCATTACCACCAACGGTCTGTTGCCATTGAATATCACCGTTGGCATCTAATTTAAGGACCCAATAGTCGCTGCTTCCCATAAGAGGTTCAGATTTGTCACCGCTAATGTCTGAACTGGAGGTACCACCTAGAATATAGCCGCCATCACTTGTCTGTTCTAATGCCATGAGCAAGTCTGGCCCCAAGCCGCCATAAAACTTTTTCCATTCAATTTCTCCCGTGGCATCTACTTTAAAAATTAGGAATTCTTCCCGGTTATGACCTTCATAGATGATGTCACTATCCTCTGGGTCAATAGTATAGCCACCAACAATATAGCCCCCGTCACTGGTTTGCCTCACAATCTCTAAATAATCCCCTTCACTGCCCCCGTACACTCTATCCCACTCTATCACTTGGCTAAACGCCGTGGAGGAGAGCAGGAAGAAAGTAAATAAGAGAGCCACTTTGTGGAGCGCAGTACATTTTTGAGGGCCAAGCGAATTCTTGGCAGAATTTGTAAATAGAATTTTAACCATGGTACATGGATAAATGGTAAAAAATAGCTTGGTTTATGTAGAAAAGACACAGCCTTGAAAACAGACTGTACCGAGTGGCAAGAAATAGCTGAGCCGGAAGATGAAGAGATGTAACCTTCCTGTGCGCTTTTAAATAGGATTGCCAGGTTTTGCGGCCAAACGGAATACCGCAATGGATAGAATACTTTCTTTTTGTACGAGTTAAGTTACTTTAAGATAACCTGTTACCTTTTGAAAAGGCTTGGTTTAACTTCTCCCCTCAGGCGCAACCCCTACAATCCCCTGCCCAAGAAAGAATAAGGAAAAACGCCTAACCCATGGCATTTCTCCTATATTCTAAAAGAAATCCTCTATTTTTCCTGCATGAACATAAAGACCTACATCATAGACGCGTTCACGCAGGAGGCTTTTAAGGGAAACCCGGCAGGTGTCTGTTTACTGGAAACTGAATTGACTCCTACTGTCATGCAATCCATTGCCACTGAGATGAACCACTCTGAGACGGCCTTTCTGTTGCCTTCTACTGAGATGGAGGGTGAGTTTAAGATCAGGTTTTTTACGCCTACCACAGAGATTGCCTTTTGCGGGCATGCCACCCTCGCCTCGGCTAAACTGGTCCTGGAGAAACTTAATTACAACAACGCTACTTTTGTAACGGGCCACAACCTTCGGCTAGAAGTGAGTCAGGAACATGACGGCCGCATACTCATGCACTTTCCTATGTATGCGCCGGTGGCCAAGGAACCCATCCCTGAAGTGTATGCCGCCCTGGGCATAACGGAGGAAGACTGCGTTGGCACTTTTTACGCCGATCCCTTAGCCATGCTCATTGTCCAGGTGAAGAGCCAGAAAACCCTGCTTGGCTTAAAACCAGACTACCAAAGCCTCATCCATGATGCCCCCTTTTTGAAAGGGCTGGCGGTGACCTCGCCCTCAGAAGATGAGGCTTATGACTTTAGTTCACGTTGCTTCTGGCCTTGGGTGGGCATCAATGAAGATCCCGTGACGGGTTCTGCCCACAGCGCACTGGCCCCTTTCTGGGCGTTTATCCTGGGCAAGACAGAATTGCGGGCCTACCAGGCCTCTACGCGCGGCGGCAGCATGGACTTGTCTTTGATGCCGGCCAAAAACCAGGTAGAGGTAAGAAGCCATGCGCAAATTGTGCTGGAAGGCGTCCTGTTTTTGTAAAATTTCGTATACCCTCCCGTTCTATACCCACTCAGGCCTTTTTACCACCCAGTAAAATACTGGCCTTCATTGCTTCTATGAAAAGATTACTCTTTGCCTGCCTTCTTTTAGTGTCAAACCTGGTCCAGGCGCAACAACCTTTATTTGACAGAGACCTTAAACTTAGCCTCAACCAGACGTTTACCAAAGATGAACTGGAGGCTAATGATCCCACCATTCATCAATACACGTTCAGTCCAAAGACCGGGGGCTCGGCAGAAGTCTATTTTAGCAGGTATGTGGCGGGTAGCTTTTACGGCAAGGGAGGTGTGGGTTTGCGCATGAGTCAGTTTGGGTATACCATTGAAAACAAAGCCATGGAAGCCAAATGGCAGGGAGACCAGACGCTGCTCATGCTCACCGTTCCGCTTTTACTGGAGAACAGGTTTGGCGAGCGGTTTAGGATAAGCTATGGTCTAACGCCTTACGCCCTGCTTTACCACAAAGAAGATTTAACCCCGGCAGACGGCAACGCCCAGGCGGCTATGGATTCTTTTCAGGACACCAAATACAACCTGGTAGGCTTGCAGATGCAGGTGGGCACGTCTTTTAAGCTGACCAGCAACGTGTCTTTGGCTGTAGATTACAATTACCTGTTTTCTAATTTGATAAAGGAGCAGATTGAGCAAGGGTCTGTGATGATACCCGCCAACCTGCGCCTGCACACGGTAAGCGCCGGCATTCTCTATAACCTGAACAAGAAGACAGGACGGTCCAAACGTTTGTAAGATATAATGGCTCAGGAACGCTTCATTTTTGGCCTGTTATACAGAAAACAAGCCAAAAACGGCAGGTGGTCATGCACCTGTGCCGCAAATAAAAATAATCGCGTACTTGCATCGTTCGCATAAGCAAAGAATAAGAAAATCATGCCTAAGATTCTGATCATTGACGATGAGCGTAGCATCCGGTACACGCTCAAAGAGATTCTGGAATACGAAAGTTACATTGTAGACGAGGCCGAGGACGGCGAGCGCGGCCTGGACATGCTCCAGAAAAGTAGGTACGACGTGGTACTTTGTGACATCAAAATGCCTAAGATGGATGGCATGGAGGTTTTGGAACGCGCTACTATTCTGGTACCAGACACGCCTTTTATCATGATATCTGCGCACGGCACCATTGACACTGCCGTAGAAGCCACCAAGAAAGGCGCCTATGATTTTCTGGTAAAGCCCCCAGACCTCAACCGCCTATTGGTATCTGTGCGAAACGCCTTAGACAAGGCCCATCTGGTCACCGAAACCAAGACCCTCAAAAAGAAAATCTCCAAGGCCTATGAGATGGTGGGGGCCTCACCTGCCTTGGGCAAGGTAAAATCTGCCATTGCCAAAGTAGCGCCCACAGACGCCCGTGTTCTTATTACAGGACCAAACGGGGCTGGTAAGGAACTGGTAGCACGTTCTTTGCACGAGCAGAGCAGCCGCGCCCAAGGCCCTATGGTAGAAGTAAACTGCGCCGCCATTCCCAGTGAGTTGATAGAAAGCGAGTTGTTTGGGCATGAAAAGGGCTCTTTTACGTCGGCGGTAAAGCAGCGCATTGGCAAGTTTGAGCAGGCCAACGGCGGCACCTTGTTTCTGGATGAGATAGGCGACATGAGCCTTTCTGCCCAGGCCAAGGTCTTGCGCGCCTTACAAGAACACAAGATCACCCGCGTGGGCGGCGACAAAGACATTACCGTAGACGTGCGCGTAGTGGCGGCCACCAACAAAAACCTTTTGGAGGAGATTGAGGCCAAGAACTTTAGGGAAGATTTATACCACCGCCTGAGCGTGATCTTGATTCACGTACCACCCCTAAACGACCGTCGCGAAGACATTCCAGACCTGGTAGAGAAGTTCTTGCAGGACGTAGCCCGTGACTACGGCAACAAACCCAAAGCCATCACCCCAGAGGCCATGACCTATCTGCAAGGGCTAGACTGGCGCGGGAACGTACGCGAGCTTAGGAACGTGGTAGAGCGACTGGTCATCATGAGCGAAGAAACTATCACTGAAGAAGACGCCAAGCAGTTTGCCAAGTAGCACCAATTTATGCTGAGAACCGGAAACGCCACAGATGTGAATAATTGTGGCGTTTTCGTTTTTTGGCTGTTTTCCGAAAATCAGACCAAAAACAGAAGGGTTCTGACCAAGATTGTTTTTTATCTAGGCTTAAACGTATATAAACGCTTTAAGCGTTTATATACGTTTAAGCCTTTTTCCACTCATGCCAATGAGTAAAGCCAATATACTCTAGACCTGAACATTCCTAAAATCCCCTCCCCGTGGCACCTGGATAAAGTTTTTTGCCAACAATATTTATTAAAGTACTTTAGACTTTATCATAACAAAACACTCCGCACATAGTGCAGATAAGCCGAATAGTTCGGTTTAGCAGATAGTTAGCACCAATATTAAATATGAAAAAAAGTTACTTGTACTTAATTGCCTTAGTTGCTTTGATAGTTGGTTGCAAAGTGTCAAAACCAACAACTAGCCAGATTGGCGCAACAATAATAGAAGGAATCGGAATTCAAGGAATAAGGGTTGGAGATAAGATTGACGATGTTCTGAAAATTACTGGCAAACCATCAAAAAATGATGATGAATACTATTACTTCTATGACAAAGGATTTGAATTTACTGTATCAGACAATAAAGTAAAGACTATATTTTTTTATTACCTCTCAAAAAAATATCAACCTTTTAATGGACCAACCGACAAAGGAATAAAGAAAGAAAGCACTATTGAAGAAGTCTTAGAAAGATATGGAGAACCTGAAAGAACTGGAAAATCTATAATGTCATCATATTCTGATTTCGCAGGACAAGAGGATTACAACTTAAACTATTATTCAAAAGGAATTACTTTCACTTTCTACAACAAGAAACTAGCTGACATTCGGATCTACAAACAAGAATAAATACAAGTGCTAACAAGGCATAAACATCATGCTTCGGCCGACGGCCTTGCACATTGTTTATACTAGACGTTGACAGTAATGTCATTATAAAAATATACCTAGCTGAATCATTTACACGCACTACATGAAATATTTGATTTCACTGCTATTTGTGTTTTGCTTCTTATTCGCAATAGATAGCTATGCTCAAAGCGGTAGAAATGTCGAGTTCTTTAAAGACACAGAAGCTTTTGAATTAGCCAAAGCAGTTAATAGTGAAAACTTAAAGCGAATAGAAAAGCTTGTAAAGGAAAATCCAAGACTATTAAGTGTAACATCTTCATCTGGGTCAAATGTCTTGGTTTTGAGTATTTACATTGACAAATACAAATCGTTCAAGAAACTACTAGAACTTGGGGCTGAACCAAACTTCATCACACCTGATAGTAAATACAGCGTTCTCATCCATGCCTGCAAAATATTTGATAAAGGCCCGAAACCATTGTTTGACAATAGGTATGCAGCGCTATTGCTTGAATATGGCGCAGACCCTGAATATGCTTTAGAAGAAGACTTTACTAACGATAAAGGAATAACTAGTATGGCTACCTCACCTCTAATGAGAGCCGCTAGACTCGATTTAGAATTGGTGAAACTGTTAATTAAATATGGAGCAAATCCATACAAACCTCTGGGCAAGACTTCTAGAACTCCATTCTCTCAAGCTGTGTCATCAAATAGGTTTGAAATCATCTATTATTTCATTGACGAGCTCAAAATTGATGTACATCAGCCACTGGCAATAAGAGAAAATGGTAATTTATATGTGCAGGATTTTATAAAAAAGTTCATGAATTACATACCAAGTACGGCAGGAGATGAAAAGAAGCAAGAACTGATAAAGCACTTAGAAGCTAGGGGAATTGACTTCAAGAATTATGACTATAAGTAGTAACTTAAATAAATAAACAAAACCGAACCTTAAAAACCAATACTGTCAACCATACCTATAGGTCAGCTACGCCACCCTATAGCCCAGTACGTTGCCATTTACATAACATGAGTGACAAATTAGAATTACTGAAATCCAATACTGTTCTATTCACCATAGAGTTAACTAAGAAATCCTTATCAGACTGGGTGGTAGAGGACATCATAGCATTGAATCAAGATTTTGAAGACATTCCATTATTAGATGCAGAATTGAATTCAAATCAGGACATCAAACGCATAAAAGATTTTCTAAAGAATGAGATAAAGCCCTTAGATGAAGCGGTGTATGAGGCTTGCCTTGAGGAGCTAAAAGAGATAAAAGAAGACTTAACATGGCAAACCTCTGAGGATGGCGCCTTGGTGCTTAAATTAGAAGACTGGGTGCAGGACTCCAGGACTCATTTAGAGCGTAAGGGCTGGTCACATGTACTGGTAGGAAGGAGCCTATTAAACCCAACACAATTGAACATCATTAATACGATGCAGAACTTACCAGAGGCCAGTTCTATTAAGGTTGAAATAGAAAAATTAAAACCGCCGGTCAAACCTCACTACTTTCTTGACAATATATAAAAGACTTTTGGGCATATATTAATACTTGGCATCTTAAGGCCATGAAACGCTTCACACAAAACATCCTCTAACGTCCCTGGGTACTCTTGTTCACTATTACCGCAAATCTGCCCTGGCATCCGGCTAAAAAAACGCGGCACCTTATCCGGGATTTATTAATTTAAAGCCCTCCTTCACCTAAGGTTAATACTATATGGCGCTCTTACAAGAACAACACCAGTCCTTGCTCTCTCTCCTCAAATTTAGATTTGAGAATAATATGCAGCGGCATTTAGGTATTAATTGGGAGAGTGTGCTGGTAAAACTAGAAGCGCAGCCAGATAAACTCCTGTCATTGCAAGAAATGGAAAGAACCGGCGGGGAACCTGACGTGGTCAGCATGGATCCAAACACCGGAGAGTTCTTGTTCTTTGACTGCTCCCCAGAAAGTCCCGCCGGCCGAAGAAGCGTTTGCTACGACCAGGCCGGCCTTGAGTCCAGAAAAGAGCATAGGCCTGCGCACAACGCAGTAGACTTAGCCGCGGCCATGGGCATAGACCTATTAACCGAGGCCCAATACCGGGAACTTCAGCAGCTAGGAACGTTTGACCTAAAAACATCCAGCTGGCTGAAAACGCCTGAATCGGTGAGAGAGCTGGGGGGCGCCATCTTCGGGGATTATCGCTACGGCCAGGTGTTTGTGTACCATAATGGGGCCCAGTCCTATTATGCTGCCAGAGGGTTTAGAGGTTGTCTTAGGGTTTAATGCAAGCCAAAGACATAGAAAGCCGTTTTTGGACTGTTTTCTGGAAAAGAGGTTAAAAACGACATTTCCAAAAGCACTGTCTTTAAGCCCCTAGCAGGATTGCTCAAGGTTTGCGTACCTTTGTATGTCAACCCCGCTATTTCAGAATTCTTACGTACGCCCGCTTTTGTCTTTTCTTGCCCCAATACCAAAACACTTTTTACCGTTTAGCAAAGGCTTACAAGAAATAGCGGTTCCAGAGGCCTTCCCCTCTCCTTTTCAAAAGCACCCTCATCCGCTGGCTCAACTGGCATCTCAAAAGCTCCAAGACTATTTACAAACGCAAAGGGACTGGCATCATAACTTCGGTTTAGAGCCTGATACGCAGCAAGGCGCAGTCATTGGCAAAATGTTTGGGGTATTGGTAGTGAAGAGCGCGCAGGACGAGCTAGGATTTCTGGCAGCGTTTTCTGGCAAGCTGGCCAACAGCAACCAGCATGCGTATTTCGTGCCGCCCATCTTTGACAGCCTCACCCAGGGCAGCTTCTTGAACCAGGGCATGACAGAACTCACCCAAATCAATCAAGAAATAAAAGCCTTGCACGGCCTAAGCACCGCAGAAAGCCATACCAGAAGAGTGCAACTGCTGGAGCATAGAAAAAATCATTCTCTAGGTTTGCAAGAAAAGCTTTTTGACCAATACCATTTCTTAAACCAGGCCGGTCAAGAGAAAAGCTTAAGGCACCTGTTCAAAAAAGCTTCTGGCAAGAATCCACCGGCGGGCGCGGGTGAATGCGCGGCACCCAAACTCTTGCAATATGCTTTTAGACATGGGTTAAAACCGCTAGCCCTGGCAGAGTTTTGGTGGGGACTTTCGCCTAAGTCAACCAACTGGAAACACGGGCACTACTACCCTGCTTGTCAAGAGAAATGCGCGCCTATCTTAGCGCATATGCTGCAAGGCATGGCCCTGGAGCAATCACTTAATTTCCCGCCCCACCTACCTTCATAGAAGAATACCTAAGAGGCCATAAATTGTCAGCTAATGATAATGGATGGGACTACTTATTCGTCAAGAAATTTAGTTCTCTTTAAATTACGCCAGGTGGGCAGATACTATTAAGGCAATTTAAAACTTGTTTTTTCAACTGGTTAGTCCAAGGCTGAGGAGTAATTTTTAAATTTTTCCTGGCTTCTTTCGTATGATAAAAGGCAACCCCCTAGCCACCATGCAGGCTCATGTACTTGTCCTTCCTGTTCTTAGAGGTAGTATAACTGGCCTACTTTTCCCTGTATTAGACTCCGCCTCACCATCTTGTAAGGTTTAAAGCCCTAGATGCCCTAAGAAGTAGCAAATGGTAAGCATTTAACTAGCCCATGGTATAATCAACCTCATAAAAAATGGAGAGCGTTTACATATCCATAGCAGGTTTTTCTATCTGTACGCTGGCCATCATTCTTAGCGGCGTAAAACTCACCAAATATGGTGATGCCATCGCTGAACTGACTGGCTTGGGAAAAGCCTGGATTGGCCTTGTTTTGATGGCCTCTGTCACCTCTCTGCCAGAATTGATTAACGGGATTAGCTCTGTTGCCTTTCTAAGCCAACCAGATTTGGCGGCCGGAGACATTTTTGGAAGCTGTATTTTTAATTTGCTCATCCTTTCATTGGTAGACGCCAGAATTAAGAAACCCCTCACCTCTCTTCTTAAGTCTAACCACGTGTTTACGGGTTTGGCAGGCATTGTCCTGATTTCGGTTAGCGGGCTGGCCATTGTCCTGAGAGATATTACGCCAGTCCTGTATTGGGTCAGCCCCTTTACCATCTTTATTTTTCTGGTTTACTTTCTGGTGGTTTATGGCATTTTCCAGCATGAACGCCTCACAGAGTTGCCCTTTAAACCCGAGGAAGTGGCAAAGCAACAAAAGGAACAGCTGCGCACTGTCATTAAATACTACATTCTCAATGCGTTCCTTGTCATTGCGGCCGCAGCGTTTCTGCCTTATTTTGGCGAGGGCATTGCCTCTCATTTCGGGTTAGGCAAGACCTTCTTCGGGACCTTGTTTTTGGCGACGTCTACCTCTCTGCCAGAGTTGGTGGTTTCTTTTGTAGCCATTAGAATGGGCAGTTTTGATTTGCTGGTGGGCAATCTTTTGGGCAGCAACATCTTTAACATCTTTATTCTGGGCTTAGATGACCTTTTCTATACCAAAGGTTCTTTGTTTGCAGACATTAGCACAGACCATTTGCAAACCATCATGGTGGTCATTATCATGACCGCCGTATTGGGCCTGGGCATCATGGCCAAACCCACCCGCAAACTTTGGAAGCTAAGCTTAGACACCACCATCATTCTACTGCTATATATTGGCCTGATGATGGTGTTGTATTACGGCTAGATGGTACGCCTTAGCAATAAAATTAAAGCCAAGCCTATTGCTTGGCTACGGAAGCACCTGCAGCAATCTGGTTGATCATGCCTTTAAAGATGAAGCCATGGAAAGGCAGAACGGCATACCAATACAACCTACCCCAGATACCTAGCGGCCTGAAGGTGGCAGTCTGTTCCAGGGTGTTGCCCGTGATCTTGAATTCCAGCCAGGCCTCTCCGGGCAGTTTCATTTCGGCGTAGAGCAAGAGCCGCTTTTGTTCTTTGCTGGCCAGAAGGACGCGCCAGAAATCAAGGGAGTCGCCGGCCTGAATCTTTGTAGGGCTTTTGCGGCCACGGCGCAAGCCTACCCCGCCCACCAGTTTGTCCAGGATGCCTCTTATCACCCAAAGCCAGTTGCCATAGTACCAGCCGTTGGTTCCGCCAATGGCCCATATCTTCTGAAGCGCTAACTCGGGGTCTTGCACGGGTACCCTTTGCACGTCTTTAAAACAACCGTTCACCGGCATTTCTATGTGCTGGGCAATGCCCTTGCTTAAGATGTTACTACTTAGTGCGTCCTTCCAGCTGGAGATGACCTCATTCTGCTCTATCTTATCAAAGGCCATGGCGATGGCTTCTTTGTAAGGAAGTAAGTGGATGCCCAGTTCTTGCGCTAGCTGATTGGGCGCACAGACCATCTCTACCTTCATGCTGTCCACCAGGTTTCTGGCCAAAGGATACGATGTGGCAGTCACAAAATACAACCAGTAAGAAGAAAGCCGGGGCGTCATGACGGGCACAATGAAAATGCTACGTTTAAGGCCGCGTACCTCTGCAAACTGCAACAGCATCTGCTTGTACGTGAGAATGTCTGGGCCGCCAATGTCAAAGCTTTGGTGAAAGGTGCTTGGCCTGCATAAAACGCCCGCTAAAAACTCAATCACGTTTCTTATGGCAATGGGCTGGCAGTGCGTGTTCAGCCACTTGGGGGCAATCATGACGGGTAGTTTCTCCACAAGATCCCTGATGATTTCAAAGGAGGCGCTGCCAGAACCCACTATTATGCCAGCCCTGAGCGTAGTCAACGGAATGGCACTGGTTCCTAAAATCTCTTCAACCCGTTGCCTGGATTGTAAATGCTTGGACAAATGCCGCTCATTGACAATGCCACTCAGGTAGACTATATGTTGTACCTGGGTGAGTGCAAGAGCCTCCACAAAGTTTTGGGCAGCAGCGGCTTCCATAGATGAAAAGTCACCAGAGCTGGTAGACATGGAATGGATGAGATAATATGCCGCGTCAATGTCTAAGGGAATGGCAGCAAGCGTCTCTTTTTTCAGGAAGTCCACTTCAATAACCGTCAGTTTTGCGTCTGGGTAGTTTTCTGCTATAAACCGCTGCTTGTCTCGTACACAGCAAACCACGGCATGCCCGGCCTCCAGCAGTACAGGCAACAATCTTCTAGCTATATAGCCGGTGGCACCGGTTAAGAGAATCTTCATGCGTTTATAAGTAGCCCTTGAATCAAAATAGACCAATCTTCTTTACGCTTCTTGAACAGCCTCTGGCGTTTTTTGTTCATGCACTCTTTTGGATGGATATTTTGCAAGATGATAGGCCATACTTTAAGGCCCTAATACAAACAATCCGTTTTTGGCCTGAAATCCAGAAAACAGGCCAAAAACGGATTGAGTATAAATTGGTAAAAAGGGTGAATAGAATATTCAGGCTTTCTTAGGAAGTAATGGAGAGTAAAGGGCCTAACCTACCAGCAGGTTACAGCCTCTTATATCAGAATTGTCAAAGCGTCCCAAGACTTCAAAAGAGCCATCGGTGTAGAGTTTGCCCAAGTCCTTGGTTTCAAGGAAGGCGCAGGAGTCTGCGTTGGCCAGATCAATGACGTTGAGTCCCCCAGAGGCCGGGCCAGTAGAGATGGCAAACGGATCGTTCACATCTCTAATTAGCACATGCAACGTTCTGGACGGCTGAAAAATACCCTGTCCCTTAGAATAGGCCTGTGACAACAACTCGGTCATGCCGTATTCTGAGTGGATGGCTTCTACACCGAAGGCCTCTGTTAACTCCTGGTGTAGCTCTTCCCGCACCATTTCCCTTCGTCGGCCTTTCATGCCTCCGGTTTCAAAGATGGTGAGCCCCGCAAATTCGCCCTTGTTCACCTCTTCGGCTAGGTCTAACAAGGCGTAGGTGACCCCAAACAAATAGATGGTTTTGTGTTCCACCTGGGCCTGGGCAATGGCTTGACGCAACTCCTGGTGGTTCTTTAAATAAAATCCTTCCTGCTGCTGCCCGGTGGCTTTAATAAAATGGTCTATCATCATGACTAGGGATGAGTCTCCCTGCTCCAAATAAGAAGGCAGCAAGGCAAAAACCACCGCCTCCTTTAAAGGACCGTAGGTTTCTTCAAATAAGGATTGGGCATGCTGGCAGTAAAATATTGGGTCTTCTACCAAGTGCTGGCTTCTTTGTTGCAGAGTGGTACCGCTGCTCAGAAAGACAGTCTTGGGTGTAAAAGCATGTGATGTTACCTGGTGGGTCTTGAAGAACTCAATGGGCAGGAACGGAATCTGGTCCAGGCTTTCTACGTTTTTGGGGTCGCGGTTCAGAAAACTCAGGTACTCCCCATACACTTGGTTCTCTTTGGCCTGGAACCTAAACAACTCCAATGCCGCGGCTTCAAAGGTGTCTGGGGTAATGGAAGAAAGGTTGGATTTATATTCGGGAAGGAAAGCCATGGCAGGCGCTAAATATTACTATAACAAAGTACGTAACTAAGCGTTAGGAAATCTAACTAAGGTGTTATTTCTTGCGCCATGATCCGTCATAAAATCTTCTATCCGTTTGTAGTGGTGTTGGGGCTTCTGGGATTCTCTGCCTGTCAGGATACGCCAGACTTCTCAAACACGCCCAACATTGAGTACCGTGACTATATGCACTACTCGTTCAAAGACCAGAACGGTCTGGTCTGGGACACTATTCAACACGTCCTTCGGTTCACCGACGGAGACGGCAACATTGGCCTCTCTGACAAGGACGACCCAGCGTTGAATGATTACTTCAGTGAACTGTATCTGAAACGCAACGGGGTTTATTATCAGATTTATGCCGGCATCACGCCCCGGCCCACTAACCCAATCCGGTATTACGGCCGTATTCCAGTGCTAAACACCAGTGACCGCATTGAGCCCCTAGAAGGCGACATTAAATACGGCATACGGTTACGCAAAGGCACGCCCTTTGACTACTTTGTAAACAATGATTATGTGCGTGATGCCCTCAAAACGGGAGATACCGTCAGGTTTGATTTCTATATTAAGGACCGAACCGGCAATTCAAGCAACAAGGTAGAATCACCTGAGATTATCTTAAAGCTAGACAAGTGACACTTGTAAAATGCTGAATAAATAGAAAGGCCCGTTAGAAAATTCTAACGGGCCTTTCTATTTGTAGATTTAAATAAATTACATGATAGCCGGAAAAGCTTCTGGATCTGCCTCATGCATGATAGCGTAGACCGTTTCAAACACATCTTCAGCGTTTGGCTTAGAGAAATAATCTCCATCTGAAGAATATGGCGGACGGTGGTCGTGCGCCGATAAAGCTTGTGGCTTAGAATCCAACCAGCGCCAAGCTTCCTGCTCATCCACCACTTTCTGCATCATAAAGCCGGTGGCTCCTCCAGACACGTCTTCATCTGCAAACAACACGCGGTTGGTTTTCCGGATGGAGTCTGTAATGGAATGATGGATGTCAAACGGCAACAAGGTCTGCACGTCTATCACCTCAGCTGAAATCCCGAACTCCTGTAACTGCTCAGCGGCGTCCATCACAATGCGGCACATAGAGCCATAGGTCACTATGGTGATGTCTGTACCAGCACGCAGTATCTCGGGCTGGCCTAAAGGAACTGTGAACTCGCCAATGTTAGCCGGAATGCGCTCTTTTAAGCGATAGCCGTTCAAGCACTCAATCACCAAGGCCGGCTCATCTGATTTTAACAAGGTGTTATAGAAACCGGCGGCCTGGGTCATGTTACGCGGTACCAAGACGTGCATACCTCTTAAGCTGTGTAAGATCATACCCATGGGCGAACCAGAATGCCAGATGCCTTCCAGTCTATGGCCACGGGTGCGAACAATTAAAGGTGCTTTCTGCCCGCCCTTGGTACGGTACTGCAAGCAGGCCACGTCATCAGACAGAATCTGGATGGCATATAATAAGTAGTCCAGGTACTGAATCTCGGTGATAGGACGCAGTCCGCGCAAGGCGGCGCCTATGCCCTGCCCTACAATGGTACATTCCCTGATACCCGTGTCGGTTACGCGCAAATCACCGTATTTATCCTGCAGACCCGCGAAGGCCTGGTTTACGTCGCCAATCTTTCCTACATCCTCGCCAATGGCGAATACGCGCGGGTCACGGGCCAACATGGCATCAAAGCAGGCTTGCAACACCTCACGGGCGTCAACAGTGGGGCTGTCTTCGGTATACTCTGGCTTGATTTCCTCTACCAAAAGGGCAGATTCTTCAGACTGGCTGTATAGATAAGAGTTGAAACGATCCGCGTTTTCGCCTTGGGCAGTTTCCAACCATTTCACTAACTCGCGCTTGGCCGCGCTTTTCTCATTGCGCACGTAGCGTAATGCTTTACGGGCTGCTTTGACCGCGTCTGACCGGATGGGAACGGTGGTTTTTTCTAGTTCTTCTTTAATGGCCGCCACCTCAGAAGCATGGGCCTCAATGCTCCCAGAAAGGTTCTCCAGCAAGTGCACGCAGTCCTTATGATCCGCCACAATGCCTTCATTGAACGCATTCCAGGCAGCCACGCGGGCTACCTTTACGGCTTCCTTGGCTTCGGTTTCAATCTGGTCCAAGTCATTCTCAGACGCAAAACCATTCTGCAACAACCAAAGACGCATCTGCTTTAAGCAGTCAAACTCAGCTTCCCAGGCCAAACGGTCCTGCGACTTGTAGCGCTCATGTGAGCCTGAGGTGGAGTGTCCTTGGGGTTGCGTTACTTCTTCAACATGTATCAATACCGGCACGTGCTCCTCGCGGCAAACGGCAGAGGCTTGTTGGTAGACTTCACACAGTCCGGCGTAATCCCAGCCTTTCACTTTATAGATTTCATAGCCTTGCTCACCCGGCGCGTTGCGCTGGAAACCGGCCAGAATCTCAGAAATGCTTCCTTTGGTAGTCTGGTAATGAGCCGGCACCGAGATACCGTAACCGTCATCCCACACTGACATGAGCATGGGCACCTGCAAAACACCGGCCGCATTGATGGCCTCAAAGAACATGCCCTCAGACGTAGAGGCGTTGCCAATGGTGCCGTAGGCTATTTCGTTTCCGTTGATGGAGAAATCATCAAATTGATGCAATTCTGCATTTTGACGGTATAATTTGGAGGCGTAAGCCAAGCCAAGCAACCGGGGCATCTGACCACCCGTAGGAGAAATGTCTGAGCTTGAGTTCTTGGTGTCGGTTTGGCGCTTCCAGTTGCCTTCCTCATCTAGTAACCGCGTCCCGAAGTGGCCGTTCATGGCTCTACCTGCGGTAGAAGGCTCTTGTTCTACGTCTGTGTGGGCGTATAACTGGGCAAAATATTGTTGGAGGGTAAGGGCGCCAATGGCAAACATGAACGTTTGGTCACGGTAATAACCAGACCTAAAATCACCGAGCCTGAAAGATTTGGCCATGGCCAATTGGGCTACTTCTTTGCCATCGCCAAAGATCCCGAATTTAGCCTTGCCCATGAAAACTTCCTTACGGCCGGCCAGACTGGCCTGGCGACTCTCGCAGGCAATGCGGTAGTCCTGCAACATTTCATCTACTGACAAGGAAAGCTGATTAGTCCGTTCAACGGTTTGCATGCTCTGTATGATAAGATTCTATAGTCCCACTATGGATTTTTACAACCAAACTTACGTAAGTTTTGTGCCATATTCAAGAATAATAGCCTTTTCACGAACACTCCTTCGTTTCATTGTTAGTACATCGAACTAATTTTTCGTAATTTTGTTTTGCCCATAACAAGGCCTCCTAAAGGAACTTAACACCTATTTACTATGAAGAAAATCTATCTTTTTCTGGCGCTGGCACTGGTAGTGCTGACACAGGGTTTTGCCTCTGCGCAAGGAGTCTTGTCTTTTGAGAAAGAGACGCATGACTTTGGCACCATCAAGGAAGGTGGCGTGGCCACATATGAATTTAAAGTAAAGAATACGGGCAATGCCCCGGTCATCATCAGCCATGTGCAGGCGTCTTGCGGTTGTACTACGCCAGAATGGTCAAAAGACCCTATTTTACCGGGTGCCACGAGCACCATTAAGGCTGGATATAACACCGTTGGCCGTCCTGGTGCGTTCAACAAGGCTTTAACTATCACCTCAAACGCTACTCAAGAAACGCAAATGCTGTTCATTAAAGGAACAGTGACCAGCGCCCCTGCAGCCCCGGCTCATACGGCTGCGCAATTGGCAGCGTCTCCAAAAATTGAACTGACCAGCTCTACTTATGACTTTGGTAAGGTAGAGAAAGGACAAAAAGTAACCGCCAAGTTTACGTTGAAAAACACGGGCAAACAGGATTTGAACGTAACAGGCCTACAAACCGCATGCAACTGTGTGACTTATAAAATGGCTCCGGCCGTGGTAAAACCAGGACAATCTGCCAAGTTGGAACTAACTTACAATCCGCAGGTGTTGCAAAATAGAATAGAGACGGTAACCTTAACATCTAATGACATCACCGGCTCTGCCACTAGCCTTACCCTTAAGGCCAATGTAGTGGAAAGCTTAGCTAAGCAAAGCGCAGTAAAGGTTAACAAGGGCAGTGTCCCTTTTAAATAGTTTTTTCATAGTTTTATTTTGTACTAATGGCAGGAGCGCAGCTTCTGCCTTTTTTTATGCCTTTAAGCTAATAGTCAACCAGTTAGCCACACCTACTCGTTATTAGTACAACTATAGTAAAACATTGCCCCCTAAAACGCGAAAACCCCGGTCAGTAACCGGGGCCTTCAGCTTACGAATGAGGTCGCCCTCATTGCCACATGAATGTACGTCTAATAAAGGGGATGTGCTATCTTTTTCTTGGCGAATATCCAGTAGTAGCCCGCGTGAAAGGAGGCCGTAAAGACCACGTGCAGGATGAGCACGTCCCACAACCAGAACAGCACCGGCTCATAGCAGGCCAGGGCCAGCAGCCAGCACCAGAGCTGGAGCATGTTGGCGAAATGCCACGCGTCCGTTGTCCAGACTAACAGGGTGCTGCTAAGCGGGAACCGCTCACCCTTGGCGGCGTCTCCGTCCCTCCACTTGTTGCGCCAACTGTCAACGCTGAACCACTGCGAGGTGAAACGCACCTTGCCGTGGGCGCACGCGTCCGCCAAGGCCTTGCACAGCCCCGCTCCTATGATGAATAGAACGGTGGCTACTTGCGCACAAACCATTTGATGAGCGCGTAGGAGCCGTAGATGAAGAACAGCCCGGCAAGAACCACCCATACAGGGTTGTCCCATCCCTCAAAGCCGCCGTTGTTGTTGATGCTGGGGTTCAGGCTCAGAAATGCGATTGCAATAATAAAGCAGATGACTGCCACGGCTATTCCGTCTGGTAGTTTTCTCATAGTGGTATTGGTTAAAGGTTATACTCTGTTAAGCCAACCGTTAAGGAATACCTTCTGGGTTGGGTTGTTTCGCACGATGGCAAGGTATTTCTGCCCTTGCAACAAATTCAGCAGCTTGACCAGCCTTGTAGGGCTAGGGTAGGCATTCACCTTGGCAATCGTCACCGGCCCGATGGCCCCGTCTATGGCGATGTTCTCCCCTAAGAGCACCATAGCTTCCTGCAAGAACTTCGCGGCGACGGCCGTACCCATATTCACCCCCGTGTCATAGACCTCTGTGGCCACGGCCTGCGAGGTGAAGGCGTCCAGCTTGTTCTTGTCCCAGAACTCTTTCTTATAGAAGGACTCAACGTGCTTTTGAAGGGTCAGGTCCACGGCGGCCGAAGCGTTGATATTGGCGGCCGCGCCTCCTACCTTTAACTTGATGGCGTCTATGGAACCCCATCCAGGCCAGTGAGGCCAGTGCTTGCGGGCAATCCCCTTGTAAGTCTCGCCGCCGGTGTCTGCTATATGGTTGGCGTAGCCGCCTTCATGTGCGGCCGTAATCTTGTGGGCGTCTCTGAAATTAGCCATTGTATTCTTCTTTGTTGGTTTCGGTTTCGGTGTCAATGGGTGCGGCTTGCGTAGCGGTAAGGCTAAGGTCCAGCGTGCCGGGCATCCCCTCCGCCGCCTTCTTCTTGGGCGCGCCGTTGAAGATGTTGCCGGTCAGCAGGAAGCCGATGGCAGACATGATCAATGACCCCTGCAGGAAGCCCTGCGTGTTGCTGGCCATCTCCCGGTTCTTGTCGGGGATGTCATACACCAAGAGGAACATCATGGCCGCAAAGCTCACCACGAACACAAAGGCGCAGAACCAGAACAGGTACTTGAACTTAGTCTCTTCTCTCATGGGGCTTCTCCTGTGGTTTAATGTAGGTTAAGTCGATGGGGTGGCCCTGCATCATCTTGATGGCCACGTCCAGGGTGTGCAGCTGCAGCTCCTGGATGCGCTGCTTGTGGTCCAGCTCGTCCTGCCGCCCGTCCAGCTTGTCGATGAGCGTCACCAGGTCCTGGTGCTTGCTCAGGGACTGGGCCTTATTGTCCTGCCATATCACCCCTATCAGGATGAGGATGAGGGCTAGCAGCCCCCCGATCATCCACGTGCCGATGGACACCGTGTCGAGCGTGCCGCTCACCTGCGTCTGCAGTAGTATCATTCTATCCAAGTCAGTGGGTCTCTATGGCGCTCAGGCCGGTTGTCGTTTCGTTTCAATGGGCAGGGAGCCGGACACGATGCCCACTCCCTGCCGGGTGCTGAACTCCCCTACCAGTTCCATGGACGGGTCGTTCAAGAAGGCCTCAGGCGTGTATAGGTGCGGGTTGGGACGCTTGGCGCACAAGGCGGAATACTTGGTGCAGACCGCCACGGACTCTGGCATGGGGACGCCGTCCCGCCCGTTCCAAGTGCCCCCTATGTCAAGCCCCAGCTTCTTCTTGAGCCACCACTTCACCAGCTGGAACAGCATCTGAACCAGCCCGAAATGGTCGTACCGCTTGGGCCTTTCCACCAGTTCGAACTCTTCCGGTCTGAGCACCTTGACGCTTTTGCGGTTGGTCTTCCTTAGCCACTCCTGCAACTCCGTATCCTTGCACCCTGCGCCGGTCATCTCGTACACCCGACCGTCGTATAGGTTGGCCGTGTGGTTGGGGCCGTTCAGCACCAACCGTAGCAGCAGACTGAAAAGACTTAGTAAAAAGGGCTTTATACCTGACAAGTCTAAGGAGTTTGTGATGACAAGTATCATGGGTTATGGATTAGGAGTATCCGCATCTGGCTCGGTCGGTGTTTCAGGCGTCTCTACCACCGGGGGCTTCCCATAGGTAAACGTGGGCGGCGCGTTCTGCTCCTCCTCGGTGTAGGCCTTCACCTGCCCGGTGTTGCCGTCAAAGAAAGGCGCACTGTCAAAACCCATCCATCCGCGCACAAAGCCGTTGTTCTGGAACATGGTCACGGGCATCCCGAAGAACTGCGTGAAAGTGGTCAGGTCCACCTCGCTGGTGGTCTGGGACTCCACGCGCTCGGTGCCGGGTATGATGTTGCCTAGTGAGTCCACGCGGGCAATCTTCCATATCTGGGTGATTTTCACCACCTCTCCCATCCCCTGCGAGTCGTCTGCCTTGACGTTCATCTCGGAGAAGAACCTACGCCAGCGCCTCCCGCTCGCATCCTCGAAGGAATCCTCTATGTAGTTTCTGGTTCTGTGGTCGGGGGTGGTGCCGCATACGTTGTCGTAGCTGACGCCCCCCCTCTTCTGTGTCACTTCATGTAATGCCATGTTCGTCTATTTATGCTATTGCCTGGTAAATAACGTTGAAGCCCGCCGCCTGGAGCGTGGCGATGTCGGCCCGCGCCTGCACCTGCACGGGGTCCGTGGAACTGGCGGAGATCTGCAAGCCCGCCGAGCCCCGCCCCGCGATGTTGAGCACCTTCTGCGCGGCGGTCAGGAACTGGCCTGCCACCAGGGCGTAGTTGCGCAGCGTCTGGTAGCCCGCCGCCCGCGAGGCCGCGGAGGTGTAGAAGCAGGCGTTGAAGTTGGAGTAGTAGAGGTTCGCCAAATAGGGCGTGGGGTCGAAGGCGGTGGTCAGTTGGTTGCCCAGGTCCCCGGAGGCCGCCCCGCACCAGACCTGCTCGATGGTGGTCGGCAGGGTAGGGACCGCCGTGAGCGCGTTCGACCAGAAGCGCAGGTCCTTCAGCTTGGTAGAAGCCAGCCCGCTCAGGTCCGCCATGGAGCTGTTGATGTACAGAATCTCCAGGTTGGGGTACTCCGACAGGTTATAATTCTGCCGCCCGCTCACCGCCTGCCCGTTGTTGCGGAGCGTGCTGCTCGGGTCGCCCGAACCCACCTTTAAAATCAAAAGGCTGGTCTTGCAGTTGATGGTGCTGTTGAAAACCTCCACTGCGGTCAGCGCGTTCTGGTCCACGATCAGCGCCTGGAGCCCCGCCTTGAACACCGGCAGGGAGAAGCAGGTGCCGCCCATCCTGCCGATGTCGAAGGTGGTGAGCCCCGCCACCAGGAAGGGCGTGCCGTCGAAGCGCGAGACGCGCTGGCTCCTGCCCAGCTCGAAGAGGTCCAGGTTCTCCGGGCTCTGGAAGTCGATGACCACCACCTTCTCAATTGCGGTGCTCTGGTCCCCCGCCGGGTAGGTGAACACGTAGTCGGTCCCAGCCCCGGTGTTCATGGGTAGGACGTCCGTCTTCGAGTTGTTGGCGTCCCCCCAGTAGATGGTGGCCGGGCTGGAGGTGCCCGGATTGGCCCGCATCCGCACCAGGAAGTTGGTCGCCGCCCCGAAGGTGTGGTAGACCTGCTGCCTCCGGTTCTTGGAGGCCACTAATAGCCCTGCGATGACTCCCATATGCCTAGTTGGTGAAGTAGTAGTAGTTGCCGTTCCTAACCTTGATGATGACGAACTTGGTCTTGCCGCTCACGGTGCCCACCGTCTTCTGCTCCACGTTGATGGGGATGTGGTTGGCCGCCGCCGGGATGAGGAAGCTGAAGCCGTTCCCGGCGATGTAGAGGTGCACCTCCTGCCCGTGGTAGGCCCCGGTGAGGGTGACGGTGAAGTTGGCCCCAGGGGCGGGGGTGACGTCCGCGCTCGGCTCGTAGCCGAGCGAACCGACGGCGAAGGTCATGTCCGTGCCCGAGAGGGACTGCGGGGCGCTGGGCACCAGGCTGTTGAGGGCGGCTACCAGACTGGTCTTGACGCTGGTGGCCAGACTCGAGAGCTGTCCCGTGATACCCGTCACGAAGCTCCAGATGCCGCTCCCCTTCACCGCGTTCTGCCCCGTCTGTGAAACGGTGTCGTCTAAAGTGACGGTCTCCCCACCCATGTCTAGGGGTGCGTTGTCCAAAAACAGCCCCTCCGGCCTCACCTCGAAGAGCGTGGTGGTGACGATGCCGCCGATGCTCCTGGTGGCTGAAATCAGCACCCCCGCCGTTTTGCCCGTGGCGTCTGTCTCTGCTTTTAAGGAGGCAGAGGTATTGTCTCCGTTTACGTATTCGGTTTTGACGTGCGAGCGCGAGGTTGCCCCGGAGGCCAATACCACCGTGTTCAGGAACGACTCCAGAAGGGTGGCGGTGTTGTTGCCCGCCGTCCGGGTGGAGCCGTGGAAGGTGTATTCGCCGCCTACCTCTATGTAGGCGCGGTCCTCCTGTTCTCTGGTGGCGGGGTCGGTGCCTGCGTTCCCGAGGAAGAGGGTGCCGTCCTCCGTGCGCAGGTACTGCGTGGACTGCGCCGTGAGCGTCACGTCCAAGGGCTCGTCCTTGGAGAGGAACACCCCAACCAGTGCCTCCGCATAGTCCCTCAACTTCTTGAAGAGGGTGCGGTGGTTCGCCCCCTGCGTCTTCGCAGGGTCCAGGGGCGTGCCGGGGGGTGCCACCTTGATGGTGGTCTCTATGTCGGCGTCGGTTACTTTCAAGTCTTCTAGTGCCATAGCTTAGTTGTATTCCGCTGCGTTGTATTCGTTGTGCTCGTATTCTCTCGTGACAAGGCTCTCCGGGTCGGTGTAGCCTATCTCAATCAGTTTCACGCTCGCCTGTGCGTCCCGCAGGTTGTACTCCAGCGACTGCATCTGAAAGGCGTACCCCTCTAGATGAACATGGAGCGCGGTGCGGTGCATCGGTATCAGCCCCCGGAGCGTGCCCGTCAGTATCCTCGGTGGCGCCTTCAAGTCGTTCGGCTTGTACTGGTCCAATATGTCCCGCAAAAGAAAGGCTAGTAAAGGCTTATCCTCGGTGCCGTTCAACTCGGTCCACCCGTCGTAGGGCTGTTCCCCGTTCACCAGGATCGTGCCGTGGTAGTGGGCGTAGGTGTTGCGCAGCAGGTTCAGGGTGTCCCCGAAGAGGACGTTTTTTACCTCGGGCTTGTAGGTCAGCTTGCCTGCGTTCTCCCCGGTCAGCACTAATTCATTGGTCACCACGGGGCTCTCCCCTATGAAGCCCGAACCGAAGCCGCTGATGACCTCCACGCCTCTGAGTTGGAACCCTAGAGGCGCGTAGGCATTGCCCACGATCTGAAAGAACGTCACCTCTACCATGCCCGACTCCGGCACCGTGCCAAAGTCCAGCTCTCCCATGAGCCAGCCCTTGTCGTCCGCTCCCTGCGGCTGGCAGACCACGAAACTCAGGGTCTCGGCAGGCTGCCAGACGGTGTTGAGCGAACCCGTGTAGTTGTCGAGCCAGTAGGACTCGTTGAGCTTGACGGTCAGGTAGATTCTAGGGTAGCTGTTGACAGCCCCGTCAGGGTCTAGCACGGTGCCTTCGTTGAAGACGGGCCGGTACCAGAACCGCAGGCGGTGGCTTTCGGGGGTGCCGAAGACCTCGAACCTAGGCGCGCGCGCGTACCCCGCGCCCGTAGGAGAGGGCACGTAGTTGTCTACCTGCAAGAGGTTCTTGTCCTTGCCTTCTAAGATTCTTTTGTAGGGGGCGGTGAACGTCCATCCCTTCAGCGTGTCGTTCTCGTTCCAGGAGGAATCCGGCACGGGCGGGTACTTGATGAGGTTCGCCACGCCGCCGAAGTCGAATTCCACCTTCTGCTCCTTGTACACGGGGCCGGTCTCCAGACTAGCGCCCGACAGGAAGAAAGGCAGGGTATTACCCGTGGGCAGTATCGTAACCGGGGTTTCTCTGGAAACGAAGGTGTGCGTCCCCCCTTCCACGCGCACGAGGGGCAGGTCCTTCACCTGCTCGGCTATGCGTTGGAAGTGCCACGCGCCCATGCTCTGCGAGAGCCGCGCCCCGAACACCGCGCAGATTGCCTCCAGGACCGCGTGGCAGTCCAGCGCCTCTCCCTTGTCGGTTCTGAGGGCCTCTAATAGTATCTGCGCCTGCCCCAGGACGTTGTAGGCCGGGGTGGCTTCGCCGTTGAGGATAGCCTCCTCCGCTACCATTCCATCGGTGTAGAGGCTCAACCCGATGTAAAGGGGCAGTTGGTATTCCAACTCGTTCAGACACGTTTGCACGACCTCTAGGAAGGTGCCGTACTGCGTCTCCAAAGGCAAGGGATAAGGCACGCCCTTGAGCGCCCCCAGTCCGTCGGTGGCCACGATGGATATTTGATTGGTGCCGCCTGCCAAGGATTCGCGGTAGCCGTCCATGAGCAGCCAGAAGACGTTCATCAACTGCCCGTCTCTATGCAGTTCCAGCCGGTAGGTGCGCTCGTCTCCTTCGTAGAGGTGGCGGTATTGGAACAGGGTCGAGTAGATGCTCAGGCTCAGCTGCGAGCCTAGGACGCCCGCGAACTTGTCCTTGTCCGCATCCGCATAACTCAGGGTGATGGAGGGCACGAGGCAGTTGAACTCCTCCGGCGCGCCCGTGTAGCCCCGCTGGTAGAGCTTCAGGGACACCGGCACCGAGTCCAGGTCGTCGAAGTCCTTGAAGTGGCGCAGGGCCAGCCCCTCTATGATTTCAAACAGGAAGGAGGCTTGGCAGGCGGTGTTGTCCTTCTCGCGCGCGTAGGCGGTGTACTCCCCCTTGGCTAAGCCGGTGAAGGTGTCGCTGTCCTGCCAGGTGAGGCCGTCCAGGGAGTATTCTATCAGTCCGTCCGCGCCGGTGGTGAGCACCTGCCCTGTTCCCGTGGCAGAGCCTATCGGGTCGGGGCTGGCAATGTCCACGCCGGTGATGCGCAGGTTGCAGGGGGGCACGTACCCGCAGAAGGGCGAGTCGGGCGTGTCGGTGTAGGACACCAGCCCCTCGCCCGCGTAGGTATACACCCGGCGGGTGGTGGTGTTGGCGATGCAGACCGCGTCTATGACCTCGCCGATGGGGCGGTCGTAGGGCGAGCAGGTCGGGCTCTCCGGGTCCTGGAAGGAGATGGTCTGGAGCGTCTCCGTGTCCCAGTAGATGTGCGTGGGGACGAACGCCTCCCCCTGGGGGAAGCAGTCGGTCTTGAGGAGGATCAGCGCCATCAGCCCGCCCTGAAGGAGTTGTAGTTCTCGTTCTTGAGCACGCCCACCAGGGAGCGCCCGTCTATCTCGAAGCGCACGGTGGTGTCACTGGCTCCCGCCTGCCGGTAGGTGGCTGACGTGGTGGGGCTCTTGTAGGGGGCCGGGGCTGAACCGCCCCCACTAGAACCCATTGATTTGCCCATACCTGATATGGCCGCTTTAGCAAAGCCCCCCAATGCGATTAGTGCAGCTCCTGCAGCCAACGCGGCTACAGGATTCAATGAACTTAAAGAAGTCCTTATACCCTCTATACCAAGCCCTATGGTTAGAGCATAAGTGCCTAGTTGGATGGCAAGGTCTGCCAAAGACCCGAGTAGAAACTTCCCTATGTCTCCCATTGACCCTACCCCGGCGGCCATTGCTCCAACCATCTCCAGGATGCCAGAGGTGGTGTTCAAGGTGAAGGACTGTACGGCAGCGGTGGCCTGCTCGTTGAAGGTGTCCAGGGCGGTCTTGGTAGCCTCCAGGGCCGGAGCGGTGACGATTGGAACCTTTTGCACCTCTCCCATAAGGGCGGCAAAACCAGCCTTGATGTCTGTAAGAACGAACTTGCCATGCGTGGCGAAGTTCTCCAGGTAGACGGACCAACTGGGGAGGGTGTTCTCAAAAGACGGCTTCAAAAGCTCAAACGCCTGCGGTAGGCTGCTAAGCTCTGCCTTGAAGCGGCGTATGCTCTCCGAACCGGGGGCAAAGCCTGCCGTAAGAAGAGATTTTAGACCGTTCTCCAGCGTTCCCCGACGGCTCTCTATGTAGTCATAGGAGTCCCCCAGCCCACGGGAGAGGGTGTTGTTGAGTTGCAGTTCCTTGTTTAGGTCTGCCAGTGCCTTTATCTGGTTACGCTGGGCATCCCCCAACTCCAGGTATTTCTTAATCTCTTGCTCTTTGGCGTAGATTTGAGCGTTAATACCTTCAATCTGCCCTCCTGAGGTGGCGTTTACCTGCGCGTCCTGAAGGGCTTTGAGCTCAGCTTGTAAGGTTTTGAGAATCCCTACGGCTTGTACATTCCCACCACCTGAGGCTAGAAACTTGTCGTATGCCTCCTTGGTGAAGGTGATAGACTTGGAAATACCCTGAAGCTCGATAGCGAAAGCGTTGAAGGAACCCCTAAGGCGGTCAATCTCCTTTGCCTTGTCGGTCGGGAAAATGCCATCCAGCACCCCGGCCCCAGCCTCCATCTCCGTGATGCGCCTAAGCACCGCGTCCTGACCGGCGGCCATCTTATCATAGCGCTCGTTGATAAGCGCTAAATGTTCCTCAAACCCCTTGGAACTGGATATATTTTCTACACCCGCCACGTAGTCCTTCATGGCGCCTGAAATCTTCTCGGTCTTTAGCTGGTCCTCTGATTTAGCGATGTAAACCAAGGCTTGCCCTATCTCATTCAGCTTGGTGACTGCATAGCTCAAAGGCCCAGAAGACCCGTCCCCTATTACCTTAAATAAGCTAGTAAAGGTGTCGCCTAGGTTGCTTATCTGCCCACCTAACGTGGCCGAAATTTTAGCGTTTGCGCCTTGTACGCCCTCCAAGTCGCCTAAGGATAGAATATAATCCTTTATGGCCTTGTCTGTCTTTTGTACGGTGGTGGTGACGCCCTTAAAAGTAAAGGCTACTTTATCCCCTTGCGAAGAGGCACGCACCCCAAATTCCTTTAACCGCTCAAACTCCCCCGTCATGGCATCTAGAAGCGCCTCGGTGAGCAGGTCAAAATCCTTCCCAGTGGAAGAAGCAAGGTCCCCCAGTTTCACTATCTGGTCGGCTGTTGGGGCTATCCCCCTGTTAGCCAGTTTCACATAGCTGGCAGTTAATTGGTCTACAGCAAAGGGGGTTTTGGCCGCGATATCCTGAATCATGAGCATGGCGTCCTGCGCCGCACTCTGTGAGCCTAGGGTATTAGTAAGCACCGCCTCCATCTTCTGAAAGTTGGCGGTGGTGTTGATGACAGCCTGCCCGAAAGCAACTACGGCCCCAATGGTGAAAGCCCCGGCAACAGCCGCCCCCATCCCATCAAGGCCTCTATTGAACTTATTAAGTCCCCCTGAGGACTTCTCTACCTCATTCTCCAGCTTCTCCACCGAGGCAGAGGCGCTCTTGAGCCCCGCCTGGAACTTGTTGAGGCCGTCTACGTGTATCTCTACGCCTAAGTCTGCTATCGTTGGCATTCGCTGTCCTTCGTTAATCGGTGACCAATGTGAGCGGCTTGCCCAGCTTGCGGGACATGCGCGCTATGAACTCCTGCGGGGTCTCTTTGGGCTCGCCTTTGGCGGCTTTGCGGTCAACCAGCGGGAGGTGGAGCACCTCCTGCGGGGAAACCGCCCTCTTGCCCCGGTGGTAGGAGCCGTTGATGACGGCGGCGGCGAGGAAGCGGGTCTTGTCCCACTCCAGCTGCCTTTTGAGCTCGTTGCCCTCATAGAGGTGCCAGAACTCGGGCCAGCTCAAACGCCAGAACTCCTTCGGCTTCAACCCCAACGGGCCGAACGCCCACCGCATGACCTCCTGCCACGTCCATTCTAGGCCGCTTTCATCGCTTCCCCCTCCTTTGCGGCGGGGGTTTCGTTTGGGACGGCCTGCTCCGGGGTCTTGGGGATGAGCACCTGCAGTATCTCCGTAAACTTCTGGGGCTCGTCCTGGCCCACGGCGTCCATCAAGTCGGCCACGTCCTCCGGGGTCAGGTCAAAGTCCTTCTTAGAGGCTCTGGCGCCGTCCTTCAGGGCAGAGTAGATGAAGTCCCGGAACTCCGAGCCCTGCACCTCCTGCGCGCCGATGCTGGCCAGCATCTTATGGTAGCCGGCCAGGTTGCACTTCTGCAGATCGCAGTAGATCGCGGCCTGGTTGGTGCCGAATTTGACCGGGTACTCCTTTCCCAGGAGTACCACGGTGCCTAGGTTTCTAAGGAAGCCCATTACGCTACCGGCGTGATGGTCAGAGCGCCCGTGCCTTGGAAGCCAGCGGACCACGAAGGCACGCCGTCCACCTCTTTGGAGGCGCTGAAACTGTTCACATAGGACTCCCCCTCGAAGGTGAATCCCCCGGTAACCGTGGTGCCGAAAGAGACAGACACCTTGGTGCCGGCCAAAAGCATGGTGGCCACGTTCTGGGCGCTCACGTTGGTGGTGGCGTCCGGGGTGGTGAACACCCGGAACAGGGCGTCTGCGCTCATGGACCAGTCGATGCGGCCCGGCGTGTAGTCGGTGAAGTTGCCAGACGCGCCGCAAACGGCCTCCAGCATCTCGCGGTCTATGGTCAGCTCTGCGCTGTTGGCGCACAGTACCTCGATGTCGTTGATCTTGACCACTAGGTCGGTGGCGCTCAGTTGGGTTACTGCCATTTTCTTATCCTTTTAGATTGTTGTTTCTATGTTCTCATTTGATTCAATCGTCTCAAACACCACGTCCCTGAAGCGCAGCAGCCTGCGTATGCGGGTGCTGGTGGGGTCTGCCTCCGTGATAGTGTTGCTCCCCTCCAGGTAGTGCTGGTTCACCTCGAAGCCCTCTATCACGTTGGTGGGCCTTTCAGTCAGGGGTTTTAGTGCTTGCATTGCCTGCTCGGCCATGGCGTTGACTTCGCTAGTCCTTGCCAGATTCCCCTGGACCTCCCAGACGATCTCCACTAGGATGGTGCATTCGGCGCTGGGGCAGTTCCCGGTCCTACCGTCCGCAACCGTCTGCTGACTCAACAGCACGTAGGGGCGGGCGGCGGTACTGGGCACGAAGTCCGCATAGACCTGCGCGTATGCTGGGCCTGCTATGAACACTTGGTTCTCCAAAAGGCTCAGATAGGCGTTGCGTAGGGCTTGCTGCGGGTCTCTCATTTGGTGTTCAGTATCTCTTTTATATTGGCTAAGAATTTGCCTCTCTGTGCCTCAAGGGCAGGATATAGATAAGGCCTGGCCTTTAGTTTCATGTGACGGGTATGCGTGCTAACCTGCGAGGTGCTTCGCTGTACCTTCACCCACTTCTCTTTGCTAGCCCTAGGCCCTGAAATCTCTTCCTTATCGTAGTTTTTGCGGGTGTGGGACGAAACAGAGACCTCTCCGTCAAACCCAAACTCCACGGCGGCGGCATACTCCACGTTTGACCCGACGGTGCGTGAAAACTCCCCAGTGGCATGCCTTACAATGGAACTTCTAAGCCTACCCGTGTCCACCTGTCCGCCTGTGGTAAGGTTTATTTTAGCGCCACTCTCCACAGCAATGGTCACACGGTCTAGTTCCTGCTTGATCTCCTTAATCTTGTCCAGCCGGAACTTACCAATCTGTTTAATAGCTTTGTCAAATCCTTCTGTATTAAGCCTGATAGCTGACTTTGCCATGGTTAAAAAGGCAGGGTTACACCAAATTGCTTGAAGTAGGAATAGTTTTCCTGGTTAAAATAGTCCCTTAACCAAGTAGTCAGGTTGTCTCTAAAGAACCTTCTCTTGTATTGCTTCTTAGCCTTGCGTGGAACCCTAAACATTGCCATTAGAATATCTTTAGTTTACTTGGTAGCCGTGCCGGTTATCAGCACGACCTCGCCCCTGGCGTCCAGGTCCACCGCGCTCTTCACGGTGATGAATGTATCGTCCCACTGCACCAGCATGTCCTCTGTGACCTGCACCGGCGAGGGGTTGCGCACCTCTATCTCGTAGGGCCTCCCGTTCAGGATCTGCGCGGCGTTCAGGGCCCTTGTGCCCGTCATGGGCGTCACCTTGGCCCACATGTCCAGGATGTGCACGCGCTCTCCGGTCAGGTCGCCGTTGGGCTGCTTCTCCGGCACGTCCTGCCAGAGGGTGATTCTATGCCTGTGGTCGCCCGTCCTCATATGATACCAACGTTCTTGCGGCCCATATCAAGAAGCGTCTTGACGTTGATGGGGAGTTCTGCCACTATCGTTCCCACCACGCTGTGGTCGCGGTTGTTGTACATCTCCGAGACCAAGACCAAGACCGCCTGCCTGAACATCCTCGGGAGCGTCCCGGTTGGGAAGCCCGCCGTGTAAGTCAGGGTGTAGGTGTTATCGGGCCCGAAAAAGCCCGCAGACTGAAAGCCGTATCCCCAGCCGTAGTCCTCCTTGTAGGTGTTGTTGACGCTCATGCCCTTCAGGTACTCGGCGTACCAAGTAGAGCCGAACTGCTCCAGGGGTATCATGTTCCCGTCCTGGTCCAAAGCCTCCGTCACTGTGGCGTAAGGTCCGTAGGGTAGGCTCTGAGGGCCTGCGTATCCTTGCTGGCTTAGCCTAACGCTCAAAGTCTTAGGCCCGAAGCTCAGCCCCGTGTACTTTTCGCACCACTCGCGGGCGGTCTGGATGAGCAACAGCACTAGCTCCCCCTCTTCTGTAAGGGCACCCTCCGGCGTCTCCACCGGCACGGCCACCTTGCACCAGTTGGCGGCGGTCTTTACCGTCACGGGCTCCTGCTCTGGGGTTAGGTCTGCTACTGTCGTTACTTCCACTTACTTGGTGTCTAGGGGTGTCTTGTCCTCTTTGGTCAGCCGGTCGGCGCCGGGCTTCTGCTTTCTCTTTTTGGGGTCTGTGACTCTTGCCACGAATCCCCCGCCCTCCAGTTCCTCCAGCCTTTCGGCGGTCAGGGAGAACACCTCGTCGGTCGCTCTCCTTTTGCCGTTGTGCAGGCGGTCAATGAAGCTCTTCAGAACCTTGGCTCTCATGGCTATTTGCCTTTTGGCTTGGTGTTCACAGCGGTCATATCCTTGCCACTCTTTGGTTCTTCAGCGGCAGATTTAGCGTCAATAACCTCAACCAAACCGGCCTTCTCATATTCCCTACCTTCACCCTCCCTAACATCGGCGGTCTGCCCTTCCAGCAATGTGCCGAAGTAGCTGTTAAAGGTTATCAGTGCTTTTATTTTCATGGCTTTAGGTCTTAAAGAGGCTGGGAATTACCCGATTCCACAAGTGGAGCGGAACCCAGCCCTTATTTGGTTAGTAAGTCAGATTAAGCGGCTGCCAAGGCAGTTCTCGCGGCGGCGAAGGTGCCTTTCACGAAAGAGGCTGGGCGGATAGTAGCCAAACCAAGACGCTCTTCGATCACAATGGTCACCATGTTGCGGATAGCGTTGTCTCTGTCCTGATCGTAGAAGCGTACGTTAAGGGCTTTTCTATCATAAAGCTCAGCACCATTGGTGAAGTCTCCGATGAAGAAAGAACCTGCGGTTACCGCGTCCGTCTCAATGATCGGCAGTCTCCAGATGGTAGACACCGCGCCTTGGTTGGCAGTGTTCACGAACAGATAGCCTCCCTGAGCGTCTTTTGTAAGTTCCAATACTGCCACGTCAATCGGGTTTAACATGATGGCAGTGGCACGGTAGCGGCCTATTCTAATCTGGGCCATGGCTACGCGCACGATGTCCGCTATGGTGGCGTTGGCAATCGTACCGATACCGGCAGGGCGGGCAAAGGCAACGGCGTCAAGGTTCAACCCGCGAAGGTCAGAACCCGTGCCAGAGCCGTAAAGGATCTGCGCATCTTCTACCAATCTCAAATCCTCGGCACCACGAGTGGTCACGTAGTTGGTGATGTAAGGAACATCCTCAATCATCTCCTCAGATAGGCGCAGGTGAGCGGCTATTTTCTTGATCTCGGCGGTTTTAAGCACCAAGTCATAGTCAATCTGCGGCTTCAACGCACCCTCTGCCACGGTAGTAGGCGAACCTTCGCCGCCGTTTTCCTGGATGTAGTGGATGATCGGGCTAGAGGTTGGACGCACGGTCATGAAGTCGCGCACGTGGTTGAAATAGGCTTGACGCTCTACCACTCCAGCGCGCAGGTTTGGCTGCATCACACCAGTGCCTAGGCTAGTACCTACCAGCATGTCGCCCACTGCCTTTTGGTCAAAGGCTAGGGTGAAGTCCAGACGGTCAGCACCGTTCTTCTTTGCGTGCAGTTTGCCTTTGTTCTCATCCAAGCCCTTTGCCAGCATCTGCTCAAAGGATTCAGGACCTTGATTGCTAAAGCCTCCGGCCTTCTTGATAGAAGTCTGAAGTTCGTCATACTGCTTCTGAGACAATTCCTTGTGCTCTGTCAGCATGTTGGCCAACTCGCTCTTCAGCGAGTCCTCAATCATTTTGCCGTTTTCCTTCACGGATAACAACACCTGCTCGTTTGCCTGCTTTACCTTTTGGTCAATAGCGGCGTCCAATTGATTTAATTTTTCTTGTAGTTCCATCTGAGTGGTTTTAGGCGGATTTAAGCCTTTTAATGAAGTTGTCTATTAAGTCAAGGTCGCTCGGCTCGGCAGGCGGTGGAGTGGTCGGTGCCGGCTCCCCCGTCTCGAGTGAAATCAACAGTGTTTCTATGGATTTGAGGCGCGCGTCCGAGTAGTCCAGGTTGTACATCTGGGTCAAATGGGTGACGAGCGCCTTCGCGTCTTTCTGGTTCTTGAGGTCTGCCAGCGGGGTGAGGGGGTTGGCGCCCCATGCGGTGAGGGTAGAGTACTCCCACAGCTTGTATTCGGTGATGACCTTCGCGTCTGAAGGGTCTCTCTTGATGACGTTGAACCCGATGGAGTGCTCCAGGGTCTTGCCGTGCTCGGCGTAGAGCTTGTAGTCCTCGTAGGCGTCGCGCCCTATCTCCTTCTTGAGGTTCAGCTTGGAGCGCATGAGCAGCCCCACCTCGTCCTCCACGCCCTCCAAGGGCACGCCCAGCAAGAGCTTGCTGTCATGGTTGAGGAAGTGCTTGACGCGCTTGAAGTTCTCTTGCAGCGTCTTGGCGAACGCCCCGCGCTGAGAGATGTCGCCGTCTGAGTCCTCGTTGCCGAAGGCGTTGACATAGATGGACACCACGCCCGTCTCGTCAATGTCCTTCACCGCGTAGTCCAGCGATTTGTATTGTATGCTCATCGGCAGGTAGGGGATTTATCCAATTATGGTAGTATAAATTTACCTATTTAGTTGCTTTAAAGCATTACTTTAACTATATTGAGGTACGTGATAGGTACTCAATACTTTATATGAAAAGCAAACCTCGAAAAAAGGCCTTTGTAAAAGCAGAAGTAGACCCGGTTTTTAAGGACAAGATTGGTAGAATAGTGACAGAGCGGGGCTTTATGAACGAGGCGGACTACATCCGTCACGTGTTAAGGCAGGACGCGCTCAGAGAGAATGGAAACGAAACTAAAGCCGCATGAAACCACTAACAATCAATTGGATACTTGCCTTTATGGCAATAGGCCTGAGTGTTTTACAACAATGGGTCAAGAGCCCGATAATCGTACTGTGCTGTGTTGTGATTTTCTGCACTCAGTGCCTGGTTATGGTTATTGGCAAATCCCATAAAGACCAATGATATGAGAAGACTGTTACAGAGTGATCGCACCAAGGCGGTGCTGGCCCTTTTGGCGTGGGCGGGGCTGATAGGCGGGCTGGTGAGCCTGTGTAGGATGGCATTAACCACTTAACCCTGAGGATATGAGAAGAGAAGCGATACGCCCGTGGTTCAAGGCCGCGCTTTGGTTGATAGTGATAGGTGTTGTGTTCCTGTTTGGTGAAACATTGTTCTTCCTGTGGCGGGATGGCTACCATTACTATGCTGAGACCGCCGCCGAGAAACTATGCGATATGATTGGCAAGTCCATCTGCACGGCTGGGAATGTTGTGGCCTTGATATGTATTGTACTTCTACCCTTTAGCAAACATGACCCCGCCTGACCGCTACCACTGGCAGGTTGACCCCGACAAGTCCCGCTTCTGGCAGGCCACGCCCACGGGCTGGGAGCTGGTGAGCTTCGGCCCGCGAAGACCCATCGCCCGACTGAGACCCAAACAGAGAACCGTTAACAACTGAGATATGACAGAAGCAGAAACACTCTTAACCGCCATAGTCAGAGAAGAGGGCTATGAAGACATTCAAGACTGGCTAATGAATGCCAGTACCTATAACCAAGAGGAGGTAATACTGACCGCTATGAAGGAATATGCCTTCCTCAAGCAAACCTAACCCACCCCAGACGGCGCGGGAGCGGGAGGTGTACGGGGCGTGGGCCTCGTTCGAGTGGCTGCGGGGAAACCCTACCCCGCTCATGGAGCTGCGCCAACGGGAGCCGAGGCAGGGGGAACTGTTTGAACCGATAAAGAAGAAGAAATGAAGAACGAATTCACAATGCAAGACTTTGAGAAAGGCCTTATGCTGGCTGGCATAGTAAGACCAGCCACGCTAGAGGAGCTGAACCACCGGAGGATAGTTGCGGCGAATGAAAGTTTTGGCAAATGTCCTGACTCCTGCAATACATGCTGCCAGCAACTGCCAGAATGCGAGAATAAGCAACTGATAGAAAATGGGAGAGAAAAGTTAATAAACAACTATTGATTTATGGGAACAGCAATACTTGTAGCTATACTGATTCAATTGTGCATAATGCACACTACGCTTAAAAGGATAAATGAAAAGCTTGATAAATAGTCACTGATATGGAACAGAATAAAGCGATTTTCACAACAGAGGACGGAGTTAAAATTTATGATGGAGATAAGTATTGGTGGCTTAGGGCTGACAACTCCATTCATGAGGGTAAAGCCTATAAAGGTATGATATTCAACGCTCCGCCAGATCATAGAAGGTACTCAACAATAGGAGCCGCCAAAAAAGCAATTAAAGCCTAATGCTATTCTATATCCTATCCAAAGCAGAAAAGCTCATTACGGGAGTAACAGAGCAAACAGAAGACGGGTGGCTCACGTGCCTACCAGTTCACAACCCCAAGAACATAGACATAGAAGAGGAGAGCATAAAGGGTAGTGAGGTTTTTAACAACCCGAATTACGAGGTGAGCAAAGACCTTATAAATCTTGTCCAACAAGTATAGCCGCTTAACCCTCTCCCTTTCCCTTCAGCTCGTCCAGCCCCCGGTTGACGGCGCTCTCCACCAGCCTGAGGTTGACCGCCGCGGTGCTGAAGGCCGTGGCCACGGGGCTCAGCATCTCCTTATCGAAGCCGCCCTGCGTCAACAACGCCTCTATCCGCTCCAAATGCGCGGCCCCCTTCTTGATGAGGGCCAGGGCCTCCCCCATGTCCTGGGACGCGAGTTGCAGCGCGCTCATGTCCTCCCTAAGCGCGAAGTACTGCGCACGGGCTTCTGATTCTGGGTTTTCACTCTCGCCGTCTTTCTTGATTCGTTCGTTCCATGCCATGCGGCAAAAGTACGGAATATCCCTTGCTTTTTGGTTGCTACATGACTACCTTTCGCTATGAAAAGCGTCACCGAGTACGCCGCTGAGATTGGCAAGAGCCGTCAGGCGGTGCAGAAGCAAATCAACATGGGCAAGCTCAACGCCAAGAAGGTGGGCGGGGTGTGGGTAATCTTAGGAAAGAAGGCCGATGGAGACAAGTAATATAATCCTAAAGATATGGGACGAGGCTCATAGCACCTTGCTTGAGGACTATAGGAAGAAACGGGATGAGTTGAATGATAAGATAGCCTACATGGAGTCCATCACCCCGGCGCAGATGATGGAGACCGTCCTGTACAACTTACCACCCGAACCTGTGCCAGTGCCTTTTAATGGCGGCAAAATCCTCCCTAAGAAGGTAATATTCTTGCTTCTTCAAGAACGCAACAAACTGACAGACAGGGACACGTTTGTTGAAGAGTTTAGGAGACGGGGCGGGAAAGGTGGCATTGGCGCATCCCTGCACCGCCAAGTCAGCGTCGGACACCTGATAGCCTTTGAAACCGGGGGCGGAACGCGCTACAACCAGAACAACCCCCTTTACGGTCTTCCCGAGTGGTTCAACGAAGACGGCACACCCAAACCCGAATACCTGCCCTAGCCATGGCCTACGGAGACAGACGATACGACCGCGACCCGCGCCGCAACTGGCAGGGGCTGCTCTTCTTCGCCGCGATCATGGCCGTGGTGATTGCCGCCATGAAGCTGTGGGAGTGGCTGGGGTGGTAATATTTTAGTATATTGGACTATGGAACATAACAACAAAATCACCCTAGACATCTCCGGTATCAACCCTAACGAAACCTTTATCAACACCTATAACAAGGATATAGAGGGTTCCATACAGGCCACGCACAGCGCTGAGAAGCCCAACGTTCTGACCATTGCCGTGCAGGGGAAGAACGGCGTATCTACGTCTTTTGACCTTAGAAAGGAACAGGCCATCGAATGGCTGTCTAAGGCGCTGGCTATTGCGCATGAGTTGATATAAGAAAAGCCCCGGTCTCCCGAGGCTTCCCGCGCCACACGATGGCCTGACGCCCTCCCGGCGTGCTAGGTGCTTGCCGCCAACCCGTGGCAGGATAGCACAGATGCTTGCCTCCTTTCTGTAGTGAGAAGATGGTAGAAGATACGAAATTAACGTACTAAAATCAAGCTATTTAGGCTCATAAAGTGGCACGCACCGGCATTGGATGACTTCTGAGGCGGGGCCGGTCGGGTCGCCTGGGTGGTCTAGCTCCGCTCCCCCTACCTTGAACTTCCCGTTAAGGTCCACGGTCTGCCCATCTACGCCTATATGGCTACTCCGCACCCTAGAATCCCGCGTAGCGAGCCAAACTTTATTCAAAGCTAACCCTGTTGAACGTGCGCCTAAGGTAGATCCAGCGTTTGCGCTACCTATGATTTCCGTCCTCGCAATGACGGTGGCGCGAGTCTTGTTGATGCCCGCGAACTCATCCTTAAGCAGCTTCACCGTGTTGGGGATGCTCAGACCCTCTCCCACGGCGGTCTCCAGCACGCTCCGCACCTTCTTCAGCGTGGTCTCGGTGATGCCCGCGATGCGCTCCCCGGCCTTCTCCAGGGCGAACCGGCGCATGAACCGCATCCATACCGACTCTTCGGCCTCCGCCTTGGTCAGGAAGTCCGTTTCGTGGCTCTTGAGGGCGCGGTACTGCTCGCGGGCGAAGGCAACCCCCACCAGCGTGTACACCTCCACCATGGCCTCCTTAATGGGCTTCTCACTTAAGGCCTTCTCCCAGTCATTACCCTGCTCATAGGCGAGGATGACGGGGGCTATCTGCTTAGTCAGGGCTTGCAGGAAGAGGCGCTGGGCGCGTGCGTCAAAGCTCAGGCGCTTGCGGTCTGCGGCCTTCCACAGAAGGGTCTTGTGCTCTTCGGTTCTCATGCTAGTTTCTTTGGTGCTTGTAGCGTTTGGGCTTGCCTAGTATCACGGGCCTGCCCTTGTAGAAGGCCTCTATGTGGGTGCATCCCTTATTAAAGCCCAGCACGTCCTTAAAGGCCAGCATGACGCCGAACTCCACGCTGAAGGCGAAGGGACGCGGGTCCTGCGTGGTGTAGGGGATCATCTCAAAGGGCATGTATCTCATACCTCAAGATAGCTATTTCTGGCCGTACTCGCTCACGCCCTTCTCCTTGAGCGCCTTCATCTCTTCTTCTATGTCGGTGGATCGGGTCAGGTCGCCAATGTCCTTGACGGGTATCAGGTTGTTGGGCACCATGTACAGGTCCATGTTGGGGTCCTCAGGCGTGCCCAGTATCTTCTGCTTGTCCTTGACCTTGATGTACCACGCCTTGTCTACCCACTCCGCCGTCTCCTTCTTGTTCTCCTGAAGGACGGATATGTCAGAGGTGTCAAAGTCCAGGTACAAGTCAGCCCCGTAGCGCGGCGTCAGCCACTCGTTCAGACCGTCTCTCCACTTGGAGCGTCTTGGCAGCACGCAGTTCATGTAGACGCGCTTGTCTGCGCTGTCCAGGTTGTTGTAGGTGCTGCTCTCGTTGTCGTTTAACAACTGACTAGGGAAGCCGTCGTAGATGTTGCAGAGCTGTCTGAAGGAGTGTAGCATCCCGGCTAAGGTATTCAGTTCCACCGGAGAAAGCCCCAGGTCAATCTTACCCAGCTCCTTGGAGTGGAACACTACGGACCCGTTGCGGCCTATGCCGTTCTTCTGCTCCCATGAGCGCTTGAGCCCCACGGCCTGCTCTTCCGTCCACTGCACGTTTTCATTGTCCTTGGAGTACACGATGGCCTTCACGCCCTGGTTCTTGTAGGACGCCGCCATGGAGTCGGTGCCGGCGTTGGAAAGGGATACCTGCCGGATGGCCGCTTTCAGGGGACTCATGCCGTACAGGTCTGAGCCTGCCTGCGAGGACGGGTTGAAGTTTTTGAAGTGCAGCACCTCTGCCTTGTCTATGCCCTTGCTGTTGTTCTGGTCAATGATGTACTTGTACCCACGCACAGGCTCCATGGCGCCGCCGGACACGATCTGCACCAGGTCTGACTTGAGCACGCTCAGCTCGGTGGCCTTGCCCCGGTTGACGCCGCTCTCCAGCCAAGGGGCGTAGACGTAGCTGTTGCCCGTCACGTCCTCATACACGCTCATGGCGTGCAGGTCTAGCCCGTTTACAAGACTTAATAGCTCATGGTCCTCTAAGATGTCCCATGATTCGGTGCCGTTCTTCTTGTAGAGCTTCCACTTGACGTTGCGCTGGAGGTTCGCCCGGTAGTTGGTGATGGCGAAGACGTCCGCGTTGAGGTAGCCGCGCTCCAGGTACTCGTTGGCCTTGTCCTCCATCCAGACGGGCATGTCCACGCCCAGCATCTGGTAGAAGGAGCGGTCGAAGAGGTTCACCCCCATGGAGGATGCCGCCTTCTGGAGAAGGGGCAGGTCGTAGCCCTTGTGAAAGGGGTTGAACAATTGCAGTGTCTGTTTCAGGTTCATATCGTGAATACTTTTTGTTGCTGGTTGGTTAACATGAGGTCTGTCAAGGCCCAGACCAGGGCGTCTACTCTGTCGGGGGACTTCTCTCCTTCGCCTGCGTTCCAGGTGGTCATCTGGGTCTCTAGCTTGGCAAGGTTGCCGTAGTGCTTGACACGGCCCTGCTCATACAAGGCGACAACGGGTTCGGCCCTAGTCACCTTGCCCCTTGAGGCGTGGACGCTCTTGTATGATATGCTTTTATCTATGTTTCTAAGGATAGCCTCTACCATATCCCCGCCATTGTTGACCTCTGCCACCACGCGGTCTGCTTGGTGCTCGTTATAGGCTTTAATAGCTGTGCCGGCCATCACGTTCGGGGAATATGTGCCTGACAAGTCATCAAGCACGTAGGCTAGGTTGTCATAGCCCAGGCCGGCAACTATTATCCCGGTCTCATCTGAGTCTTTATTTGAGGTAACAGCAGGGTCAATTGCCACCACCACCCTCTTAAAGGGAGGCAGTGAGGTAACGCGGTTGCGGTCCAACAGGGACATCTTCCACAGCGCACCCTCAATGTCCTCCAGTATCTCGGCGTTGAGCTCCTGACGGCCTAGGCGCGTCCCTTCATACTTAGATATTACCGTGGTGAAGAACTTTGCCGCGAGGTTGGCTTTGTTCTCATAAGTTGTCCCTTTGGTGATGTGGGTGTTGGGATTCTTGGCCAGCTCTCTCACTAGAAGCGTGGGCCTAGGGGTGGTGGTGACGATACACTGCGGATTATCTCCTAGGCGTAGACCAAACTGCAATTGGTCCCAGGCGTCATCGTAGCGCCATGCGGCCAACTCATCCGCCCACGCCTTGTGGCACTGTGGACCCCTCAGGCGGTCGGGCTCATCGGCTGAGAAGATGATGGCCTTCGCCCCGTTGCTCCACGTGAGGCGGCGCTTGGAGGGCTCGTAAACGGGCCTGTCGTTAGGGGGACTTATGTTGAGGATGCCGGACTCCCCCTCTACCATCACGTCCCTTGCATCGGAGGCGGTAGGGCCTACCAGGTGGATGATGGGGTTATCCTCTTTCCAGACGCGAACGGTCTCGGCCCCCGTCCTGGTCTTGCCGAAACCACGCCCGGCTAAGATAAGCCAAGTGTCCCAGATACCTTCGGGCAGGAGCTGCTTGTCCCTTGCCCAGAGCCCTTCCCAGTCATAAAGCAACAAAGCAGCTTCCGTTTCTGAAAGCTGCATGATCGCATCTTGTACCTCTCTGCTACTCCTTGTTTGCACCAAGTTTCGCAAGTAGTGCGGCTCTGGCATCTGTTAAGGTTAATTCTCCATTGACCTCAAGCGGTATCGTTTGTTTCCCATATACTCTATCAAGAAGCAGCTCCGCCGCCCGTACGTTTCCTTTCTTCGCGGCGGACTTTAAGCCTTTAATGATTTCTCGCGTTCCTTCGTCTCCCAGTTCCTCTTCGAGCAGGTCTTTCAGGTCTGGCAGAACGGGCCTCCCTTTCGGGTTGCCGCTCACTCCCTTTGGGAAGGGTTTAAGGTTCTGGGGGTTGCCTCCTTTCTTAGCCATGGTTCACTGTTAATCCGTTGTTAGTGTGCCCGGCGTACCGGGTGTTGTCCCCTGTTGTCATTGACCCTTTCTGCTCTGGGACAGGGGGCACCCGGCACGGCTTCTGGGCGGGGTGTTACTTGCCTACTAGGTATCTGCAGTACCGACAATAGCCTCCCCTGGTAAGGACGGCCCAAAAGGTCTGCTCACAGTGTTTGCATTTTACTATCTTCATGCCCTTAGTTTAGATGGAAGAACCAAATGTTATTCAACCCCTGAGAATCCTTGAAGCAGTAGTGCTCAAATCTTCTCACCGGGCAGGGTAGTGAATACTTGTATATCCTCATAATCATTGCCCTTTGGTATGCTTCTTTCTTCGTTAGGTGGTGGAGACCAGGGCGGGCTTCGAACCCGCATCCGCTGAATGGCTGGAAACAGCGCGCTCTCCCGGTTGAGCTACCCTCTCCGTGGGGTTAGGCGGCTAGTGCCTCTTCTAAGGCAGACAGCGCGGCCTGCAGGTCGTGTATCTTGTCACCAAAGTCCCCTTTGTAGTCTGGAGAGGCGGCGTGGTATTCAGCTTTCATTTCCTTTAGTTCGCGCTCGAGCACTTGAATTGCATAGTCCATAGCCATTTTCTTATCTGTTTGATGGGTTCCACCCGTGCGACCCCCTTGAGTTACCTTACATTATGCGCTTGGTGGGGTATCGTCTTAATGGGTGGTCGGTCAAGCCGTTCGCCTGTCCGTGTGCGGTGGGAGAAGGCGCGAACCGTCTGCCACCGGGTGGTGCGTGCTGGGGTGAGGCCGTTACATGAAGCCAAAACACCTAAACCTATGCTTCACCCTAGCTGTACTAATTACGTGAAAATAAGTTAAATAACCAAATGTTTTAGCTACAATTTTGGTAGGTACGGCAATCTTTCTCACGGGTACGTTTCGGCGTTTTCTACCCGCGTGGCCGGGGTCGTGGGTACTATTTCGGCTTTCTTACCCGCGTCCCGGTCTCGGGCCTCCAGCAGGGCGTGGTAGTCGTCCTCCACGCCCAGCATCGTGGCGAAGGCCCGCCAGCCCTCCGGGTCTTGGTAGTGGTGCTGCATGGGGCTAGCTAGAAGCGGCCTTCTGTAACCTCTGCTATACCTAGGATGCAATACCCTTCCTCAAGTCCGAATTTCCCGCCTTCTAAAACATAAGTCACCTTTCTTAACTCGGCTTCTCCTGTGTACTTCTCAAGGTTCGGCAACCATTCTTGGAGCATTAGCCTATCTCCGACTTTGAAGCCCCTGTCATTCTTTCTGAGCTCAAAGGTTTTAGCTCCTGACTTAATCCCGCGAAAGAACTCCGACCATGTTTTAAGGTAATGTATTTGCTCCATCTTCAATTCTTTAGGTGTGTATGACTCTTTGGCAATCCGTTCTTGCATTGCCTTGGTTGCAATCTCAAGTGATGTGGTTAACGGCATAATCTTTGGCTTAAACAGGTTTAATGATTCGTTTCACCAGCCCCGGCCCGATCCAGCCGACGGCAATCCCGATGCCCACGAGCACGTACCACGGCATCCCCTTCCTGGTGGTGTTGGTGGCGCTGCTTTCCGCATTGCCGCTCACCTGCGCCCCCTGCCCGCCCGTGTTGGCGGCGGTGGCCTCGGAGACCGCGCTTTGCTTCGTCTTGCTTTCGTCCGCCCCGGCCTGCGAGACCGCGCCCAGGGTGGAGCCGTCCCCCGCCTTCTGCGTGTTGGTGGCAAGGGTGGAGCCTTTCAATTTTGTCGGGCCAGCGTTGGAGACATCACCCCCTGCGAAGATGATTGTATTCCCTTTCAGCTTCTTAGCCGTGAAGATGTCGGCCCATGAGGCCTTGGGCGCGGTCAGGGCGGCGTCCGTGCCTTGCAGCGGGTCCACGGGGCGGGCGGTCTTGCAGGCGGTCAGCGCGCCTAGCAGGAGGCATAGGTAGAATAGTCTCATGCGGTGGCCTCCTTTCTGATGTATTCCCCTTCCTCTAGGCCTACTGCGAAGTGCCACTCTAGTAGCTTCCGGTGGATGAGGGCTTGGTTGTAGACTGGGGGAAACTCATCCTCTTTGTAGATTCTCACATCAAAGTCCCTGAAGATGGAGACAATCCACTCCCCGTCTAGGCTCTCCACGTCTATGGATGAACCCGCGTCCATTGGGTCATGCCATTCTATCCCTTGTGAGTTGGTTGCTAGTTCTGCAATCTCAGTGGCGTAGAAGGGGCTGTTGTTGCCATCTGTCGGCTTAAGCAGTGTTTTATGGTCATTCAGGATGGGCTTCACATCTCCAATGTTGTAATCGTCAACAAATGGACCCACGTCTACGCCTGCACTCGATGAGCTTAGGTTTGCTAGTATTGTTTCAAAAGGACGTACAGACCCCGCACTCACTTTCAACTCATAAGGGAGGTATCTGCTTAGTATTTCAAATTTTCTGTTCATGATGCTTCTTTCGTTACTGGTTGGTTGTCTCTTCTGAGGTAGTCGGGCCTCACCTGCTCCCGTGGCACGATGGCCAGCTCATGGCCCATGTAGTCAATCTCTATCCTTGACGGGCCGTAGGTCACGTATGCGGCCTCTAGGGGCGTGCGTATGACAATCTGCATCAAAACCGTGTCCAAGTCCGTCTGAGCAAGGGATGGTGCCGTGGCGGGGCTCTTATGGGCCTTCTCAGGGGTGTCTGCCTTTATCTTGATGGGCGGCTTGCTAGGCTTGGTGGCCAGCTTCCCCTTCTGGTTCTGGGGCAGGGCGTTCCATTCGGCGGCGGTGTAGTTGGTCATATGGTGCCAGTGACTGAGTAACATTTAAATCTGCTTACCAAGACAAACTCCGTCCCTTTCGGCATATACTTGGCCCACTGCTTAAGGCGCCTTCTAAAAGCTCTCACACTTCGCACGTAATGGAAGTGGGTAGAATAACCCCGTTCACTCATCACTTGTCCATCTCTCTCATGCGTCACCCACCTTTCAGATTGAAAGCAATTATCATTTTTATCTAAAGCATACCAGTCTATTGCGTTCACTTCGGTAACTGAATCGAATGAGTAATTTTTGATTCGCTTGCCCTTTTGGGCGTCATATTTAACTTTCATTTGTTTTGCAGTTAGAGGAACAATTGGTAGCCGTTGTCGTGGAAGTACTCCTTGCGCAGGGCCTTGACGAGGCCGTGGCAGTGGTGGGTGTAGGGGCTGCGGTAGCGGGTGACGTGGTAGGGGATGCCCCACCGCACGCGGCGCTCCCGCTCCTTCAGCCACCCCGCTCTGAGCAGGGAGGCCTCGAAGTAGCGCGGCTGGGTCATGGCTGGGTGGCTAGTTTAGTTCTCAGCAGCTCTGGGTGTTCATGCACGTTCCCAATCACCTCCCACGTGGCCGCATCCCTCGCCCCCTCGATAGGCAGGAAAGAGGCCGTGACGCTCCCGATAGTTCCAAACGTGCCTTCTTTGAACACTACGGGCGCGTAGTCCGCACCCCACCCCGTCGCCTCCATCCTGTCTGGGTATTTATATTCCAGAATGTCCCCCTCGTAAATTTCGGCCCCCTTCTTGTCCTTAAGGCCTGTGTATTGCATCAAGGCACAACCCTCTCTCATGGCGGGGTTAATCTCCGAGGTGTGAATGCCGTCCATCGTCTCTGGGAATACATGGGTAGGCGTGATGGAGTGGACTTGGAACATCTGTTCGGTGGCCAGGTGGTACGCTCTGAATTTAATTTCTCTGTTCATGTCTTAATGGATTTGGGCGGTGGCGTTGGGTTTGCGGTTGACGGGCATGGTGTGGGTCTTGGCGGCGTGCTTGGCGACCCACAGGCGTCCGTAGTGGGTCTTGGCCGGCATCCGGTAGGCGTGGCGCAGGGCGTCCCGCTTCACCCATGCCTTGCGGCGGTGCGTGGCCGGGGTCGTTCGGGGGCGGCGGGCCACCGCTCCCCCGGCATCGGGGAACAGCGGCAGCTGCGCGGGGGCTAGGGTCTCTGTCAGTTCCATTAGCTTGCTTGGTTAAGTGGTTGGTGTATGGTGTCGAATAGCGTAGGGGTGCGCATGATCTGGTGGCAACGGTCGGTGGCCGTCTGCACATGCTTTGCATCCGTCTCGTAGCCTATGAACCTGCGCCCCTCCTTCAGACTCATGGCGCACTCGGTGCCTGAACCTGCGAATGGAACCACTACGAGGTCGTTGGGGCGGCTACAGGTCAGGATGAGGGTGCGGGTCAGCTTCTCGGGCTTGATGGTCTCGTGTTCGTAGTCTCCAGTCTCGAAATTAGGCAGGCGAATCACGTCCCCCCAGTTTTGGAAGTTATAGAAGGGGCGGCGCTTGTCCTCATATTCCTTTCTTAGGTCCTCATATTCCTTTCTTAGGTCCTCATATTCCTTTCTTAGGTAAGGAGAGCACCACTCTTGGAGCTTTAAATACATCTCTTTAGTAATCATTCCCGGCTCTGCTTTGTCTAGTGACAGGCAGGCACTCGCAACCCCGCCACCATTTGTCGCAGTACCTAAAGCGGCATTAACCTCTTTGAACACTACCCTGCCTTTCGCCTTCATTATTTCAGCACGGATGTAATCTCTGATATAGAAGACGCACTCAGTCAGGTTAAACACGTCCTGCGTGTACATGAGGATGCGCTCAGTAAGGGGGGCAAAACTCCGAAGACCAGTAGCCCATTTAGTCTGTTGCTTGTGAGGGTTGGTGTTTTCCCAGACGAGGCTGTTTGCTAAATTGAAATAATGGTCAAAAATGGTCTGCACGTAGGCGATGTTCTTAGCATCTCCATACACGAACAGCGTCCCGTTGTCGGCCAGTATCCGCTTGTAGTGGCGGGCCTGCTCCTCCATAAACTCCAGATAGGCGTCAAAGGAGGGGAAGACGAAGTCGAAGTCTCCCTTCACCTCGAAGTAGGGCGGGTCGGCTATAATGAGGTTGGCGCACTTGTCAGGCAGTTGAGCCATGCCCTCGCGGTTGTCTTGGTGGTGTATCTTGTTCAGCAGGGTTTGCGGTATCATCTTAAGCGGCTTTGTGTTGATAACTTGTTAAGTTCTTGAGCAGGGGCAGCATCTGCCGGGCCACCTGCATCACTTCGTGGGGCAGCTCCCCAATCAGGGCGGAGGCACCGTGTAGCAGGGCCTCGTCCCCCGTCAGCGCACCCACCGTCTCGCGGTAGGCGGCATCCCTGAACCCCTCATCCGTCTGGTAGCGCTCCAGCAGTATCCGGAAACCCGTCTCTACGTCCATCTTCTTTCGGTTTAAGGTGTCTCTCTTCGGGGTCTCCGTAGCGGTAGCCCAGCGGCACGGGGCCGTACTGGTCGGGCACGTCCTGCGCGGGGTGGAACCCCAGGCCCGCGTAGTAGTCGGTGGCGGCGCTCATCAGAACATCCCCCGGAAATCGTCTATGATCTGCGGCTTCCTGTCCTTCTTCCACCCGCCCCACTTTGGCTTCTGCTCCTTCCCGTAGTCAGGGTCTTCCATGCGGATGAGGTCTTCGCGAATCGTGCCCCGGTTCACCCCTAGCGCATTGGCTAGCTGCTGGATGGTGAGTCTGGGATTGGCCTTGATGAAGGCGGCGCGCTCTCTTTGAGCGGCTAGCAGTTGCTGTGTCCTGTTCATGGCTTATGCGGCGGTTAGGTGTCTAATGGCCATCTCCCGTTCCTCCACCTTGCGCAGGGCCTTCTCCACCAGGAACCTCCTGAAGGGAAGCCCACGCTTCACGCAGTAGGCGAGGATGGTGCGCAGGTTGCGCACGTCGGCGGTCAGCAGGGACTCGTACCAGACGGCCAGCGCGGCGGCTGGGGTCTTGCGCTCCCTAAACGAGGGGTTGGTGCTGTAGCTCTTCATATCTTCTGGTGTATTGGTTGAACTTGAACTCTGAGAATCCCACGCGCCCGATGAAGTCGAACTTCACCTTCTGCACGTAGACGCGGGTGGTCATGGCCTCGAAGTCGCGGTAGACTGAGATGCCGTTGTAAGTCTTGTTGTAGAAGTTGGCGCTCCCGCTTATGCTGTACATCGTGGGCACGGCGAACTTGCCCGTCTGCTCGCTCTTCACCATCTTGGTCGGGTGCGCCACCAGGAACACGTGCACGTTGTAGAGCTCTGCGAAGTCCACCAGGTGGTCGTAGATGTGGCTCACGTACTCCGTCTCGCTCATGGCCCCCGGCCTGGCACTCTCCACGCAGTTGTAGGGGTCTATGGTCAGGGACTTGATGCCCTTCCTGAGCACCATCTCCCGCCCCTTCTCCAGGATGCCCTGGATGGTGGGCTTGATCTCGCGGCGGTTGATGAAGAAGAAGCGGTCCCGCATGAACTCCTTGGCCGCGTCCTTCTCGTCCCGGCTCATCCGGTCCAGCGAACCCTGGAACGGCTTGCCGATGAAGCGGTGCGCGATGCGGGAGTAGTGCAGGGCCTCGCCCCCGTTCTCGGCGGCGAAGATGCCGTGGCTCCAGCCGTGCACCCTGGCCAGCCTTTCCAGTATCTCGTCCAGCACCTCCGTCTTGCCGTGGGAGGGGATGCCCGTGATGGTGGTCACCTCGCCCCCCCGGAAGGACATGAGCTTGTCGAAGTTCTGGTAGCCCACGCGGTCGCCGGAGGGGAACCCGTTCTCGTAGTAATCGTCGAAGACCGTCTCCACGCTGTCCAGGGTGATGACCCCCTCTATCGGAAAGGTGTGCAGGCGCTGGAACATCTCGTCTATGTACTCTTCGCCGTGGGCCAGCAGCACCTCGTTCATGTCCTTGCAGCCGTCGGGGTACTCCACGTAGTAGCAGCGGTCCTTGCCCAGCCTTCTGGCCAGCTCGTCCCTTAGCGCGAGGCCGGGGGCGTCGTTGTCGGTGGCCAGCACGATCATGGTCTTGTTCTGGAAGTACTTGGCGCAGTTGTCCAGGTACTCCATCTTCATGTCCCCCTTGCTCGCGCCGTTGGGCACCGACACGCAGGGCTGCTCCGTGGCCTGCCACACGCTCATGGCGTCTATCTCCCCCTCCACGATGACGCAGTGGGTGGGCTCCTCTATGGCGTTCAGGTTGTAGAACACCAGCTCGGCCTCGGCCTCCATGGTGAAGGTCTTCTTAGGCTTGCCGTCCTCGGCGTAGTCGTAGCGGCTCTTGACGTTCACGATGTCGGTCCCCTTCACGTAGGGGAATGCGATACAGTCCACCTTCCTCCCGGCCTTGTGGATGTACTTGAGGGACGGGCTTATCAGGAACTTCTCCAGCGTGGCCCTTTTGATCCCCCGCGTCTTCTCGAACCAGGCCACCATGCGCTCGGTGGGTGCCTGCGGCTCGAAGTCGGGCCTCTTGTACACCTTGGCGTTCTCGGTGCCCTTCTTGGCGAGGCTCCCCTTCCACGGGCAGTAGTGGCAGTTCCACACCTGCGCGTCGATGTTCACGCTCAGGGAGGTGTCGCGCTTGTTGCTGCGGGCGTCCTGGCATTTGGGGCACGTGGTCTTTAGCTGGCCCGACACCCGCCCCTTGAGGTTGATGCCCGTCTCGTGCCATTCTCTGAATACCTCCATCACATTATCATGCCTTGAAGTGGACCGTTCTGGATAGCGCCGCTGCTATAGGCGGGCAGAAGCTTGGAGCGGTAGCCCTTGTCGGCGGCGTCCACCACCCAGCTGTTGATGGCTCCGTAGTCGGACTTGTAGGATTTGCCGGATGCCAACTTGTGGTTGGAGAGCTTTGCCAGCATCCAATCGGTCTTCTCTTTGCCGTGCTTTTCTACAAGGGTGCCGTATTCTGAATCAGTCAGAAAGACAGAGGTGGTGTATTCTGTTTTACTTTCTTTTTCTTTCTTTTCTTTGCTAGGTTTTGCCAGACTTTTGCCAGAGCTATGCTTTAGCTTTGCTTTAGCAATGCCACCTTTGCGGCCTGCTTCGGCCCGTAGGCGTCTTTTTGCGTCCACATCCTCCATTCTTCGCATGAGGGATTCAGAGTAAATGGCACCTTCTTTTTCAATGAAAAGGCCTAAAGAAATAGCGGTGTTTAAGAAGTGCTCTAGCTTTGATTTGTCAATGCTTAAGCTAAGCGCTAGCCCTGCTCTAGCATTGCTAGGATAGGAGTAGTTGGAGCAGTCCCTGAGTGTTTCCACGATGGCCCAGTAAAGGCCGTACCCCTCCCAGCCGAACTCCGAGCGCAGCTCCAGAATCCTGTCATCGTGCCGGGCGTTGGCATCGTGTGAAAAATAGTATGCTTCTTTTGCCATTTTACCTATGTGTAATTGATAGCCTAAAAAAAATTAGATGATCCCCAGGCGGATGAGCTTCTCAATCTCAGCGTGTTGCCAAGAGTTGTCCTTGAGCCTCGCGTCAAACGTGGGGCGTGACAGTCCGATGTGCTCAGCGATGGCCTTCTTCTTGAACCCCCTCTCAATGGTGGCTCTCACACGGTCGGCTATTTTGATAGGTGAAGACGTATTCATATAATTGTGGTATATTTAGTCTTAGGTTATACGTAAATGTAAAGACAAGTTGCTACAATTCCTAATAACTTGTAAAGAATTATGAGCAAAAAGCCAGTCAATTACCGACTCACCGAATTAGCCGTCCAGTTGTTAAAGGAGATGGCAGAGAAGAAGGGCGTCTCGCAGGCCGCAATCCTTGAAATGATAATCAGGGAGGCGGCTGCCAAGCAGTCTTAAGCGGCCCGCTCCTTGAACCTGTTGTTGTACTCCTCTGCCAGCTCCCGCGCGTCCAGGTAGTCCTGGGGGGTGGTGCCCCGCTTGATGTAGGCACCCCGCATCCAGCGGTAGCCCTCGCGGTAGAAGCGTCTGTTCCATTCGGCGGACACGTATCCGCTTGTCACGATGTCGGTGGTGCCGAAGATTAGGTTGGTGCTTGCTTTTGCTGGCATGGTCTGTCTTATTTGTAAGTGCTGGAGTGGTCCACCCCGGCCCTGGTTCTTTCCTCTATCTGCTTCTCTATGCTGGCCTCCACGGCCTTGTACTTGTCGCGGCTCAGGCTGGAGATGACCAGCACCGTCTTGGCGTACTCCATGCGGGTGAAGAGCGTCTTGTTGTCCTTCAGCCGCCGGAAAAGGTCCACCCGCTGGCCGTCATAGGCCAGCGAGCGAACTTGTGCCTCGTTAGAAAGGAAGTCCTGTGTCATCGTCTTCCTCGTTTCCGTGCGACCCTGCCACCTCCATGTGGTTAGGCTGTTGCAGGGCCTTGTATTCCTTTGATTCTTTTACCGCCTCTTGCAGGAACTCTGGCAGCATGGCGAACTTCTGAATATCAAACTCTGCCACTGAGAACTCAAAGGTCGGGTTGATCTGCGGGTCGCAGGTCAGGCCCTTAGGCATGGTGGAGATGGCGCTGATCACCGCGTAGGGGTTGCCCGACTTGCTCTGCTTGTGGATGATGTTGAGCATACACGGCACGCCTAAGAGCTTGGTGATGTCAAAGGACTTGGCCTCTTCCTCGGTGAAGGCCTTTCCTCTCCAGCTCTCCAGATCTTTTCTAAGAGTGGACTTCTCGTGCATGGAGAGCGTGTATTCCTTGCTCACCAGGTAGGGCTGTTCGCCGTCCTCCTCTTTGAATACTTTCAGTTCAGTGGGCAGCTCAAAGGACAGGCGCACCTTGTTCAGTTCTTTTTCCGTGCCTAGGATGTTCTCCAAGCGGGTGCCGATGTGCACCATGGAGTAGCAGCGCGCTACGTAGTTCCCGGCTTCTACCGGGGTGTAAGACTTTGATCCGTTGGATGTGGCGATGATGGCCATAGTGGTATGTGGTTTAAAGTGTTTTGAAATTGTGTCTTGGTAGTTTCTTGAGTTCCTGGGCCTTCAGCGTCGCCACCAGCGTGGAGAGCTTGCAGCGGAAGGAGATGGCGGGCACGGTCTGGGCGGCTCTCACGTAGCACCCCCCTGTCCGGTGAAGAAGTTGCGGAAGTCCTTCGTGCGCCCGTCCGCCTCCGTGGCGATGAGGCTGTCGTAGCCCAGCTCCTTGGCCTTCTTGATGGCGCGCAGGTAGCTGTGGTAGGTCCAGCGGCTCTGGGCGGTGTAGACCAGCACGCCCTCGCGGGTGTGGTACACGGTCTTGTTGGAGTATTCTGGCATGGCTTATCCTGTTTTCTTGTATCGGTGGCTGGTTGCTTGCTTGAGGGTCTCTAGTCGGGGCAGGGCGGGGCGTATCTCCACCTTGACCATGGTCTCTAGTCTGGAGAATTCCGCTTCCACCGCCTCCTCCATGGTGTCGTAGGTGTGCCCTGGCGTATGTCTGTAAAGACGCTGTTGCCAATAGTGCAGAGTACAGGAGTGCGACCATTGACCCTTGTCGTATTCTGTGCTAGGGGTGGCGCGGCACCTGCCCTCGTATCCCTTCACGTCGCGCAGTCTCTCATGGAGGCGCTTTGTCAGTGAGGCGGCGGTGTAGACGGTTCTCTTCATTTCTTTCTAGGCTACATTTTGATAGTGGTCAAAGTCTAAGGTCAGTTGCTCTCCCATCTCGTAGTTGCGCTCCACGCACATGATGGTCTCGGTGTCAAAGGCCGGGATGAACTCCAGGCAGTTGGGGCAGTCCCTTAAGCAGACCTCCTGTATGCGGTCGGGCAGCTGCACCAATAAGACTTCATCGTCTCTGCGCCCGTCCTCCACGGCCAGGCGGAAGTGCTTGAGCTTGCCCGGCGCGGGCAGGTAGACGTACATCTGGTCGGGCGTTGGCTGGTAGTAGCCGAGGATCGGGTACTCCTGCCCCTCCGAAAGGCCGATGGCGGGGCTCGTGGCGCGGACGCTGTCCCCGTAGACGAAGCTCGTCTTGTAGAGCAGCGGGTTGTGTGAATGGGATACTCTCATGTTCGTAAGCGTGAAGGTGGGTTGGGGGTGGTTAAGGGTTGTCTTGTTATGTCAGGCGGCTCTCATGGTCTGCGGCAGGGGCTCCATGTTCCTACTCTCGTTGTAGGCCTTTAGGCTCCAGATGTCGTACAGGCAGGTCTTGCCGTCCTTCTTCCATTTAATCAGGGTGCCGGGGCGGTCCCTCTCGCGGGTCAGGCTGCTGAGGCTTATGCCTGTGATGCGCAGCGCCATCTCGGTGCCCACGTCCTGGACGGTCACCGACTTCATGAACTCTAGGTCTCGCGTGACCTGTCTCATCTGCGTGCGGTGCTCCAGCAGAAACTCCCGGAACTCGCGCTGTGTGACTACTTCCATAGGTGTGAAAATTGAAAGGGATGAACATTAGCTTGTTAGGCCTCCTTTTGTGTTTAGAGGTAGATTCGGGTCAATACTTTGCCAAAAGTCCCTATGAGCCTTCAGTAGGTCAGTATTGCCATTCGCATACTGTAAAAGGTCATTTGCCAAAGCCCTTGCCGTGTCTGCATTCAGAAAGATGGTTTCACCAGAAACCCCGTCTCTCGTAATCTCCAGTTCTATTGACTTAGCCCATGGTCCGTAATTCGTTTTAATGCAGTGATAAGGGTTCCCTCTCCAAAAGACAGACCGGTAAACACCTTTCGCCAACCGGTATTTTTTCGCGGCTAAATCAGGTATAAGGAGTTCGTCTACCATAATCCCGAATAGCTTGGCTACTGCCACTAGGGTCGGAATTTTCGGCGTGGCTCTACCTTCTTCGTAAGCACCTATCAAAGACCTTTTAAGCCCTAGTTTCTTACCTAATTGCTCTTGTGTAAGACCGTTCTTGCGTCTGAGGTAAATGATGTTATCAATTAATGTTCTCATGGATTAGGCGGCTTTAGAGGTGGTTGATGTGTATCTCTCAATAATGAATAGGCGGCCTGGGCCTGTCCAATACATCCACTTGCGGACACCTTCAGTATTGTCTTTGCGGAAGTATTTATGAGGAACATCCCGTGAGAACCCCTTTCCTCTGTATTCAGCACGAAGCATCCATTTATCCTCGTTTCTATCCCTCTTTACAATGCCGTCTCTCTCAAGAATCTTGTTAAGCTTGGTGGCAGAGGAAATCCCTAGCTCATTAGCGATGCTGTCTGTCGAGTATAGTCCTTCGCCATTGTGCATCAGGTCATACAACTCTGCTTTTGGGGCCAATAAATTGACCGTTTTAGAAAGGCTGGTGTTTTCAACCTCCAGAAGCTCCTTAGCAGAGGATAATAGGAAGTTCTGCTGTCTAAGACTTTCGGCCTCCTGTTCCAACATGCGGAAAACCTGCAGCTTCATTTCCTCTGGCGACATCGGAGCTAATGCCACCTTTCCTGTGGTCAGAAGTTCTTCGATCCGGTCGTAAACCCACAGTTCAAAGTCTGGGGACAGCCAAGCGGCAAACTTTAGGGCTAGCTTCTGGTGCATCCATGTACCAGGGTTGGTACCCCCTCTAACTATTGTCAAAGTCGGAATTCCGACTTTGGCCTCAAGGACCCTTTTGAATTCTTGAGTCTGGGCGTTGTCTATAAAGTGAGTGGTCTTTTTACCGAACGGCTTAGCCATATCGGTCGCATTAATAAACACCTCGCCACTTTTAGAGAATGTAATAGGCTGCTCTTGATATTGAAAAACTTGTGTAAGCATGGCTAAAAGTTGATTTGTTAGCGATTGATTAACTTGACTTTACTTAGGCGGCGTGAGAGGGGGAAATCAACTTGAGCGCCTCGCTTGCCAAGCTTTGCACGGTGGTGCTAGCCTTTGACTTCCTTATCACATAGGTCAGGAAAGCTTCTAGGATGGTCTCGTCTTTGTTCTTGCCGTGGGCGACGTCGTAGATCTCCTGAATCTTGTTGACTGAGTAGTTGTGTTCAGCTTTTAAGATTTTGTCTACACCAGCGGCATAACCGTAGCCTGCAGCCTTGCGCAATGCTTCCAGTTCTTGCTTTTCTAGTTTGAGCATTTTAGTTTTCTTTTGGTTATGTTTGAACTACTTTGACAAATATACGCAAGTCTATCTGAGATAGTCAAGTTAATCTGAATTATTTTTCAAGTTTATCTGAATAAATTTTATCAATGGAGTCTTTAGGCTTGAGAATCAAACAGTTAAGAGAGGGTCAAAAAATGGCCAAAAGCGCCCTTGGCGTTATAGCTGGGCTAACAGGTCAGGGAATAACTGATATAGAGGAAGGGGTAAGCAAGGACCCGAAGGCTCAAGCCTTATTGAAAATAGCCCAGCACTTTCAAGTTGATCTGACTTGGTTGATTACCGGAGAGGGAAGTATGCGTAAGGAGCTCTATACTCAGAAGGAGTTGCCCACTAAATCCGAGGCCAACGAACGCCCGCTTGTTTATGGTCGCATTACCGACCAGCCAGACCATCCCATCTTTGGATATGAGCTGAACGCGGCTACAGGTATCGAAAGAAGACCGAAGCCATCTAGCGGCCCTTTACTAATAGCCACACAGGACACTCAAGGGAATATCACCATCCCCATCATAAACCACAAAGCCGCGGCCAACTACCTTTCCGGTTACCAGAGCCAAGAGTACTTCGAGAACCTAGCCCCTATGACCATGCCTAGATTTATGATTAACGGAGGCCAGCACGCCGTCTTCCAAGTAACAGGAGAGTCTATGGAGCCTACCTTCTTCGATGGCGAGTATGTGATATGCACCAAGCTGGAGACTTCTGAGTGGGCCACCATCCCAGACTTCAATGTGTGCGTGGTGGTGAGTGAGCGACTGGGCGTGCAACTTAAGAGGATAAAGAGCAGGCTTAAGACAAAGGGATTCATCCGGTGCAAGTCTGACAACAAGCAGCACAGTGACTTCACCCTTCGCGGCGAGGAAATACTAGAGCTTTGGATGTTCAAATGGAAGCTGTCGCCTTTCGCAGTAAACCGTGCCGAGGAACTTTATAAAAAGGTAGATACCTTAGAGGAGAACCTGGATGACCAGCGCACGGTCATTGAGCAGATTATGGAGGAGATGCGCCAGATTAAAAAGGAGATTCCAAAAACTAACTAATATTATATATGAGAAAGCTATTGCTCCCCATTACATTTGGCTTTATATGCCTTTCATGCGGCTCCTCTTCCAACCGAACAGAAATAGATGAGGAATTAAAGGCTAGTGTTGACTCTATTAGGGTTGAAAGAGAAGCTGAGCAGAGAAACCAGGCAAGACTGGACAGTATCAGTAAGACCGAAGAACACCTTGCTATTAAGGGTATTGAATTTGGAATATCAGAGGCAGAGTTCAATAAAAAGAAATCCGCGTTCTTAAAGCCCTTAAGATTAAACAAAAGAGAGGCCCAATACGAATCCATTCCTGAATATAGGCTTGGGACTTACAGGTTTGATAACTTATCTGGCACTTTTCATAAAAATAAACTATACAGGATAGACCTTAGGGGTGAACTGGTGCATTATAATGATTACGACCACTCAATGCCTACTGAGTTTAATGCATTGTCCTCTCTTTTAACTGAAAAGTACGGGAAACCTTTTATAGAAAATCCCCTACCTGAATGGCACACGATAAAGGATGGTTATGGTAAGACTATACAGAGCTGGTTAATAGGTGATAAATACATTAGTATAGGCCTGTTTAATACCGGAGGAGGATATTATACTTTAAATTTCACAGCAATTCAAAGTAGTGCATCTGACAGGATTATTCAAGAGAATACAGCCAAGAGTGAGGCATTAAAAAAGAAAGACGCTAATGTTTTATAAGCCCAACGGCGGCACCGTCACCTATGGCAAGCGCTAGAATGGCTTTAATCAATTGTGGACATTTTTGTCCACCATTGATTAGCTGAGAATTTAGAATTACATAAGTACATAAATACATAGAGTAGCACCCCCATGGCCTTCACCCTCAAAGCCACCCTAAAGCCCGAGCCTAGAGCCGACAAGACGCACGCGGTGCGCCTGCGCGTGACCAAGGACCGCCGGAGCTCCTACTACAACCCGGGGGTGTACGTGGGGAAGTCCCACTGGAACCCCAAGGCCACCTACGAGAAGCGCAACTGGGTCAAGGGGACGCTGCGCACCTGCGAGGTGCTCAACAACGCCATCCGCAACCACATAGACGGGCTGGAGGCGCACGGGCTGGCAAACCCCGCCCTCACGGCCTCCGAGCTGGTGCAGTCCTACAAGGAGGCAAGTGAGCAGCCGGCACCCATAACCGCGCCCTCCTGCTTCATCGCCTTCCTCACACGGGAGATACAGCGGGGGAAAGAGGCGCGTAACCCGCGCAGCCTGGAGAAGGAGACCGCCACCCTCGCCAAGTTCAAGGCCTTCGCCGGGGAGACCCTCCCCTTTTCAGCGCTCACCGTGGCCCTCGTCCGGGACTACGTGACCCACCTGGAGACGGTCAAGAACAACCGCCCCACCACCGTGCACAACAGCATCGGCATGCTGCGCAAGTACGCCGCCCACGCCATGGCCGAGGGCCTCCTCTCCTACGAGCAAAACCCCTTCCACACTGTGCGCGTCAAGAAGACCGCCCGCAAGAAGCAGCGCCTGGACCTGGAGACGCTGGAGCGGTTCCGCACCGTGGAACTAGAGGACCCCCTGCTCATCCACGCCCGCCACACCTTCATGGCCTCTTTCTATATGCACGGCGCGCGCATCAACGACGTGCTGGAGCTGCGCTGGACGCAGGTGGGCGACGAGCGCATCCGCTACACCATGGACAAGACCGACAAGGAGAAGGATATCAAGATCACACCGCAGCTGAGGGAGATACTGGAGTTCTACCGACCCAAGGAAGGCCCGCTGCCAACCTTCGTGTTCCCCTTCCTGAAGGAGAAGCATCTGGAAAGGGGCACCAAGGAGTACCTGCAGATCATAGAGGGCTGCACGGACCGCATCAACAAGAGACTGAAGGACATAGCCGCCCTGGCCAAACTGGAGGTAAACCTGTCCACGCACGCGGCGCGCCACACTTTCGCTGACATCGCACGTAAGAAGATACGCGACGCCCACACCATCAAGAACCTGCTCAACCACTCGAGCATCGCCACCACGGAGCGCTACCTGAGCTCTTTCGACCGGCAGGACGAGGACGAGGCTACGGACTCCATCTACGGGTAAAACAATAGTAAAACATTTTCACGATTAGGGGCGGTTGCTGGCTGTCACTCACCTGCTCCCAACGCTTTGGGAGCGACTTCTGACACGGTTTGATGGTCAGGGTTCGTCAGATACGAAGAAGCGCAGCTTCTGCCTTTTTTTATGTCGGCCCATTTTCATTTTTGGCCTCTTTTTTAAGAATTAGCCTAAAAACGACGGTTTAAATTTTAAACTGCTATTAAATGGCCGGTTACTTGCAAAATTGCTAGAGGGTTGGCGTATATTTGCCGCAAATTCTACATCTTTTAAATTTTTCATATAATGATAATAGGTCTTCCAAAGGAGATTAAAAACAACGAAAACCGCGTAGCCCTTACCCCGGGCGGCGTGGCTGAGTTTGTTAAAAACGGCCATACCGTGTATGTGCAGGCTACGGCCGGTAACGGAAGCGGCTTCCCAGATGAAGAGTATGTAGGCGCCGGCGCCACCATTCTTCCTACCATTGAAGAAGTGTACGCCATCGCTGAGATGATTGTGAAAGTAAAAGAGCCGATTGAGCAGGAATATAGCCTGATCAAAGAAGGCCAATTGCTGTTCACCTACTTCCACTTTGCCTCTTATGAGCCGTTGACCCACGCCATGATTGAGCGTAAGGCAACCTGCTTGGCCTATGAGACTGTTGAGTTGAAGGACCGCTCTTTGCCGTTGTTGATTCCTATGAGTGAAGTGGCTGGCCGCATGGCTCCGCAAGAAGGCGCTAAGTATCTGGAGAAACCATTGAAAGGCCGTGGCATTTTGCTTGGTGGCGTACCAGGCGTTCCTCCGGCCAATGTATTGGTATTAGGCGGTGGTATTGTTGGTACCCAGGCGGCTAAGATTGCCGCTGGCTTTGGTGCCCGCGTTACCATCATGGACATCAGCTTGAAGCGTCTGCGCGAACTGGATGATTTCATGCCAGCCAACGTAACCACCGTGATGTCTAACCATTACAACATCAAAGAGGCCATCAAAACTGCTGATTTGATCATTGGCGCGGTATTGATCCCTGGCGCGAAGGCTCCTCACTTGATCACCCGTGACATGTTGAAAGACATGAAGCCAGGTACCGTTCTTGTAGACGTGGCCGTTGACCAGGGCGGTTGCATTGAAACTTGTAAGCCTACCACCCATGAGAACCCAACCTTTATCATTGACGACGTGGTGCATTACTGCGTAGCCAACATGCCAGGAGCGGTTCCTTACACGTCTACCCTAGCCTTGACCAACGCTACTCTTCCTTATGCTTTGTTACTAGCCAACAAAGGCTGGAAGCAAGCCTGCCAGGAACGCGACGAGCTGAAACTTGGCCTGAACGTAGTAGACGGCAAAGTGGTGTACCCAGGCGTAGCCGAGGCCTTCAACTTACCATTGGTAAACGTAGAAGAAGTATTAGCATAAGCGAGACTCACCTATATAAGAAGTGCCTCCTGATGAGAATTAGGAGGCGCTTTTGTATTTATAAGGAGGCAGGCGTTAAAGGAAGAACCAAATTTGATGGGCGTTTTTAGCTTGTTTTCTGGATAATAGGCCAAAAACGGTGGCTGGACCAACTCCAGTTGACTTATTTCCGTAAGGCGTCAAACTCAATTTGGAGTTGGGGAAAAGTGGGGAGCATTTCCAGCGCGGTGAGGCTGGTGCCGTCCTGGCCTACCTGCCAACAATAATGCTGAAGACCATTGCTGATGAATAAGTAAGGTGCTTTGACGGTTTGGTTATACACGGCCACCTGCTGAACTGTTGTGGTTGTTAAAGGTATATATGGCGCTTTGCATTCCACCAACAACAAAGGAGCGCCTTGCTGGTCAAAGACACACAAGTCGGTACGTTTTTGGAGCGTGTTATAGGTAGTGCCTCTTTCCAATCCCATTAAACCAAGGGGATATTGCAGGTGCAGATGCAGGAAATGAACCACGTGCTGACGTACCCATTCCTCGGGGGTAAGAACCAACCATTTCTTACGGACTATATCGTAAATACAAGTTTTACCTCCAGAATCCTTAAGTTTGTAGTCAAACGCCGGTAAAGTCAACTGCTCCATGCCTCAAAGGTAGCATTTGTTGAGATTCTGATTACTGGCTGTTTTCCTGAAATAGAGCAAAAAATAAACTATGAAGACTAAAAAAGAGATTGTAGAGAACTGGTTGCCCCGCTATACGGGCAGGCCGTTAGATGAGTTTGGCGAATATATTTTATTGACCAACTTCCTGAATTACGTGGTTATGTTCTCTGAGCAGTTTGGCGTAGAGATGAAAGGCCTGGACAAGCCCATGCAGACCGCCACGGCTGAGAACATCACCATCATCAACTTCGGGATGGGAAGCGCCATGGCTGCCACAGTGATGGACTTACTGTCTGCCGTTAAGCCTAAAGCCGCTTTGTTCTTGGGCAAGTGCGGAGGTTTGAAAAAATCTAAGCTTGGTGATTTGATCTTGCCAATTGCCGCCATCAGAGGAGAGGGTACGTCTAATGATTACCTACCACCAGAGATTCCTGCCTTGCCGTCCTTCCGTTTGCAACGCGCCGTTTCTTCCATGATCAAAAAGCATGAGATGGACTATTGGACCGGCACCGTGTACACCACCAACCGCCGCGTATGGGAGCATGACGAGAAGTTTAAAGAATACCTGCGCTCTATTAGAGCCTTGGGCGTGGACATGGAGACGGCTACCATCTTTGTGGTTGGCTTCATCAATGAGATTCCGCATGGCGCGTTGTTGCTGGTTTCTGATAATCCCATGACCCCAGACGGCGTGAAAACCTCTGAAAGCGATTTGAAAGTAACGGCAGACTATGTCACCAAACACTTGCAGATCGGCATTGAATCCTTGTTAGAGCTTAGAGACTCTGGTGAGTCTGTGAAACACTTGCGCTATGACTAAGAAATTAACGCAGTGGGGCCTTGGGGCCCTTTTGTGCGCTTCGCTCCTCTCCTCTTGCAAAGGCACGGCCAGTGGTGACCAAGCTGACTTGCTGGTTTACAATGCCACTGTCTACACAGTCAATCAGGATTTTGCCAAAGCGCAGGCCATTGCCGTGAAGGACGGTAAGATTGTAGCCGTAGGCACCAATGATGAACTGAAAGCCAAATACAAAGCCAAAGAAGAAGTAGATGCCCAAGGCAAGCCTTTGTACCCAGGCTTTATAGACGCCCATGCGCACTTTGTAGGTTATGCCGCCAATCAGCGCGAAGCAGACTTGGTAGGCACCACCTCCTTCTCAGAGGTAGTGCAACGCCTGCAGAAACACCGCCAAGAGTATCCTTCGGCGGTTTGGCTGACCGGCCGCGGCTGGGACCAGAACGATTGGGACATAAAACAGTTTCCTACCAAGGACACTCTGGACAAGCTTTTTCCAGGTACGCCGGTTATCATTGAGCGCGTAGACGGCCACGCTTCTTTGGCAAACCAGAAAGCCTTGGATCTAGCCGGTGTCACTGCACAAACGCCGCAGGTAACAGGCGGCAAGATTGAAATCAAAGATGGAAAGCTTACTGGCATTTTAGTAGACCGCGCGGCTGACCTAGTGATTTCTAAGATTCCAGCTTTGACCTCAGGTGAATACACTCAAGTATTGAAAGAAGCCGAGCAGAACCTGTTTGCCGTGGGCTTGACGTCTGTGGTTGATGCTGGCTTGCCTAAGTCCTCGGTAGACCTGATTGACTCGCTTCAGAAAAAGAATGAATTGAAGATACGGGTGTACGCCATGCTCAGCCCTACACCAGAGAACAAAGCCCATTATTTAAAGAACGGGCCTTACACCACAGAGAGACTTAATGTAAGGTCTTTTAAGGTTTACGGTGACGGTGCTTTGGGTTCAAGAGGCGCTTGTCTGTTACACCCATATGCAGACAAAAAGGACGAGACAGGCTTTTTACTGTTAACCGTCCAGGAATACAAGGATTTAGCCGCCGAGATTTTCAAGTCAGATTTTCAGATGAACACGCACGCCATTGGGGATTCTGCCAACCGGACCATTTTGCAGATTTACGGTAACCTGTTAAAAGGCAAAAATGACCGCCGCTGGCGCATTGAACACGCGCAGGTGGTAAATCCGGCAGACATGCCGTTGTTTGGCAAGTATAGCATCCTGCCCTCGGTGCAGCCTACGCACGCCACTTCAGACATGTACTGGGCTGGTGACCGCTTGGGAATGGACCGCTTGAAACATGCCTATGCCTTTAAAGCCTTGATGCAACAGAATAATATGATTCCGCTGGGCTCAGATTTCCCGGTAGAGCATATCAACCCGTTGTATGGTTTCCATGCGGCGGTGGCCAGACAGGACGCAAAGAACTATCCAAAAGGCGGCTTTCAGATGGATAACGCCTTGACCAGAGAAGAAGCTTTGCGTGGCACTACCATCTGGGCGGCTTACGCCAATTTTGAAGAAAAGCAGAAAGGTAGTTTAGAGGTAGGCAAAGTAGCTGACTTCGTGATTCTAGAGCAGGACATCATGACCGCCAAGCCAGAAGCCTTACGCGATGTAAAAGTGCTTTCTACTTATGTGAACGGCGAAAAGGTTTACGGTAAAAAGTAATTCCGTTTTTTGCCTCCTTTCTAGAAAATAAGCTAAAAATGCCAACCTGCACAGGTTGGCATTTTTGTTTTGTATCTGATGTATTACCAATTACTCTTAACTCATTGCATAAATTCATCACTTCACATCAAACCATCCATTAATTTAAGTACCAGTCCTTTATACAGACACTAAATAATTACGAATACTACAAAAGTAAGCGCCGTCGTTTTTGGGCTACTTCCCAGAAAGTAGCCCAAAAACGACGGCGCTAAAGGTAGATGATCGGTTAAGCCAAAATCGGTACTGGCTTATCCTCTGCCCCAGACAGTTTCTTGCTTTTGATGGTGAGCAGAATGATGAGGCCAATTACAAAGAAGATTAAAAGCGTGAGGATACTGTTGCGCATAGACCCGAAGATTTGTTGGGTAACCCCAAACGCTAAGCTTCCTAAGGCTAAGCCTACCTTATCACAGATGTCATAGAAGCTGAAGTAAGAGGCATGGTCAGTGGTTTCCGGTAACAGCTTGCTATACGTAGACCGGGACAAGGCCTGAATGCCGCCCATCACCGCGCCAACCACAAAGGCCAAAACGTAATACTGCGTACCCGTAGTGATGAAATAAGCCCCAATGGTAATACCTACCCACACTATCACCGTTATGGCAATGGCCTTTATGTTTCCTATTCGGCCAGAAAGCCACGCAAAGAAATAAGCACCACCAATGGCCACGGCCTGGATGATTAATAAGACGGTTATCAAGTCTTCGCTAGGCAAGCCAAGCTCTTTAGACCCAAACAAAGAAGCTACATACATGACGGTTTGTACACCCATGTTGTAAAAGAAAAAAGCCAGTAAGAAACGCTTGAGCATAGGCAAATGCTTGAGCTGTCGTACAACTATGCCTAGTTCCCTGAAGCCATTTAACAAGAAGTTTCCTTTCGTCTCTTTTTGGTAAGGATTATGAGGTAAATAAGCAAACGAGTATTGGGCAAAGCCAAACCACCATAGGCCTGTCAATAAAAAAGAAATCCTGGCTGGCAAATTCCCATCAGTAAAACCAAACATCTCTTTATACATAACCAACACCAAAGAGATAATCAGTAATATCATACTACCAATGTACCCTAAGGAAAAACCTTTGGCGCTAAGCCTGTCAAATTGGTCTTCGGTGGCAATCTCTGGCAGGTAGGCGTTGTAAAAAACAATACTGCCGCTGTAACCAATGGCCGCAATCATAAAGAGCAACACGGAAAGGGAAAATGTCTGCTCTGTGAAAAAGAACAAGCCCATACACGCCAAAGAGCCCATGTAGCAGAAAAAGCGCATAAAAGACTTCTTGTTTCCGCCAGAGTCAGCCAGTGCCGTGAGCAGCGGACTTAGAAAAGCAATAATCAGGAAGGCTCCCGTCAAGGCATAACTGTACAAGACAGAGGCAGAGATGTCCCAGCCAAAAAAGCTGACCTGATCGCCGGTTTCCTTTTTGGTTAAGGCTACGTAGTATATAGGAAAAATGGCCGTGGTGATGACCAGAGAGTAGACAGAGTTAGCCCAATCATAAAAGCACCAGGCACGCGTAATTTTAGGATCATTCTTTACTAGTTTTTCCATAGAATAGAAGCCGGCAGACACCAGGCGCATTGTAAGGCTAGTTACGTAAATTCTTTCTTTTTACATCTTAACCTATGATTTAATGCTTGTAAAAATAGGTAGGCTCTACGCTTCTTTTATCTTTGCAAGGTACTTTCATCCTGTAATTATGGGTTCAACGTCCATCAACCCAGACCAAGACCTACACCACCTGCTCAAAACCAACGAGGCTTTGTTCATGGAAACGCTGTTTAAGCAGTATTACAGCTTGCTTTGCCGCACTGCGCTGCGTTTTACCAAAGACACTGAGGCCGCCGAGGACCTGGTACAGGAGGTTTTCTGCAAAATATGGCAGAACCGCGAGGCTTTGGAGGTAACCACTTCCTATAAGGCCTATCTGGTAAGATCTGTCACCAACCAATCCCTTAACTACCTGGAGAAGCAGAAACGAATGGTATTAACAGAAGACACCTCCCCTTTTGAGGAGGCTTTTTCTGCCAACACCACCATGGACTTGCTGGAGGGCACCGAGATGGAGATACGCGTCCAAAAGGCGCTGGCAGTTCTTCCACCGCAATGCCGCCTCATTTTTGAGATGAGTAGATTTGAGGAGTTGACTTATAAAGAGATAGCAGAGTCGTTGCAGCTTTCCCCAAAAACCGTGGAGAACCAGATGGGCAAGGCGCTCAGAATCTTGCGGGAGCGGTTATTGAGTCTGCTTCTTCTGAGCTTTTTCTTAGGATCATAAAATACTGTACCTACTTAGGTTAACAGAAAAATAATATTTTTTCCATTTGAAGATAGGGGTGCCCCCTTCTTCATCTGTCTTACAAGCAACATGACACACACCACACCTGTCACCCATGAAAGCCCAGAATGGGTCTTAATGGCGAAAGCCCTTCAAGGAGAGCTGTCTGATGAGGAGCAAAAAGCCTTCACGGCCTGGCTTGCTCAGGAAGAAGCACATGCTGTCCTCTGGGCTGAGGCTACGGAAGCGTGGCAGAAGTCTGAGGCCGTAGAGAACAAAGGCTTTGAGCCCAACGTGGCCCGGGCCTGGGAGAAGTTCTGCGCGAAAGCTGAACTGAACACCCTCTCTCCTGCCCCTGAGCAAACACGAGAGGCCGTGGTGAGGCCAATGTTCTCTTTTACCTCGTTCACCAAATACGCAGCCCTTTTTGTATTAGTCGCCGGTCTAGCCTGGCTTGGGTACACTCAATTCAAAGATTCAGGGGAGTGGGTTCAAATGGCTACACTTACCGGAGAACGTAAGGTATTCTACCTGCCAGACAGCAGCAGAGTTGTTCTGAACGAGAACTCTACTTTACGCTACCAAGAAGCATTCACGGGCAAGGAGCGGTTAGTGGAGTTAACCGGCGAGGGATTCTTTGAGGTACAGAAGAACCCTTCAAAACCCTTTGTCATCAACAGCGGCAACGCCCAAACAAAAGTATTGGGCACGTCTTTCAACGTGAAAGCTATTGACAAGGCAGAAGAAGTGACGGTCACGGTCTCTACCGGAAAGGTTTCTTTTTCTTCTCTAGAAACCAACAACCAGGTTATTTTGACGCCTGGCTTTACAGGCAGGATGCTAGGCAATGGAACGGTAGCCAAATCTAAGACTATTGATGATTCTTCTATTTCTTGGCAAACGCTTAAATATGAGGGAGCCCGTTTAATAGAGATAGAGAGTTCCTTAGAAAAGTATTTTGGTATTGATATTTCACTGTCAGACAGCTCTTTACAAAACTGTACCTTTACAGGTACTTTCACACAGCCTGACTTAAAAGAAATCTTAGCTGTTTTAGCGGCTTCTAATGGGCTTTCCATTACACAGCCAGCTACCAATAAATACGTAATAGCTGGTACTGGCTGTCTATAAGCCATTGCCCCCTACCCTGCCATGAACTTTTCTAACAGCACTCTTTTTGTCCTTAGCCTAGTTCTTTTACTTGCTTTTTCCTCTTGTAACATCATGGGGGAAGGTCCGTGCCTAGTAGGTAGCGGAGCGGTTAAGAAAGAAGTAAGGGACTTGCCTCCTTTTTCGGGTGTTGACCTGCGCATACCAGGTAAAGTGTTTATTCAAGCAGGCCCTCAACGTGTTACATTAGAAACGTTCCAGAATATATCCCAAGAGATAAAAATGGAGGTGGTGGGTAGCACTTTAGTTATCAACGCCGCTAACTGTTTGGAGTACATGGACGAGGAAGCAAAAATCTATGTCTACCTGCCTAACGTTGAAAACGTGGAGCTTAAAAGTTCAGGCCAAATTTATGTACAATCTGTTCCCTCTTTGGGCAAATTGAGGCTCAGCCTTTCTGGATCTGGCTATTTGGATTACTCGGGTAATCCTGAAGAGCTTTTTGTGTTACATTCAGGTTCTGGAGACGTAGATTTATTTGGAAGCGCCGCCTATTTAGAAACTACGTTGAGTGGCTCTGGTAGGCTTAGAGGCTTCCCATTAGCCGCTGAATCCGCTAAAACAACGCTTACAGGATCTGGCTACCAACAGGTATGGGTCAAAGACCGGCTTGATGCCATCATAACTGGCAGCGGAAACATATATTACCGCGGACAGCCTCAATTACTAACTGTTTACACTACCAGCTCAGGAAAGGTCATCAACAGCAACTACTAGCTAATCAATTATAGTGCTTTTTATAATTGAGGACGCCTTCCTATTGCATTTTTTCCTTAAAAATCTCAATTTGCGGTAAATCCTTTCGCCACCCCGGGCGCCTAGCATTGCTCCATCATCTATGGATTTGCCGCACTTCATAAGGCTTTCTTTTTGTTGCTTCCTTCTCTTGCTTGGCATGCAAAAGGCGGTGGGACAAAAATCCGAAACCGGAAAAGGGCAAAGAATCTCGTTCAATTATACTAATACGCCTCTATCTGTTGTTTTACAAGATTTAGAACAGCGGTATTCCCTGCATTTTTCTTATAGCAATGAGCAGGTAGACTTAGCTACCCAGGTCACGTGCGCATCTAACCCTGCATCTTTAGAGAGGGCGCTTAGACAGCTAACCTCTTGCTTACAGCTCACTTACCAAATAGTGGGCGGACAAGTGGTTTTACGCCGCTTGGAAGAACCAGGAGCCAATGGAGCCCCCAAACCTTATACTCAAAACATACGCGGCACGGTGGTAGATGCCGCCATCCAAACGCCCTTAGTGGGCGCCACCGTGATTTTGGCTTCTGAAACTCCAGTAAGAGCAGTAAGTACCCGTGAGGATGGATCTTTTTTGATACCAAAAGTTGGCATTGGACGGCACATCCTCCGCATCTCTTATATTGGTTACCAAGAGGCAGAGATATCTAATCTTTTGGTGGTGGCTGGTAAAGAAGCGCTAGTGAATGCCACCTTGGCCGAGAGCCTAACCCCTGGCATGGAGATTGTCATTGAAGCAGAAAGCGACAAATCCTTACCCCAGAATCAGTTGATCGTCTCTAGCGTCCATACACTTAGGACCGATGAGATTAACCGGTTTGCGGGCTCCAGACAAGACCCAAGCCGTATGGCCGCCAATTATGCAGGCGTGCTCAATGCATCTGACCAACGCAATGATTTGATTGTCAGAGGTAATTCTCCCCTGGGAGTGCTTTGGCGGTTGGAAGGGGTAGAGATTCCAAATCCTAATCACTTCACCTTTACCCCTAATTCGGGCGGAGCCTTCAGTTTACTAAACAACAACCTTCTAGCCAGCTCAGATTTCTTGACGGGGGCTTTTCCGGCAGAGTATGGTAACCGCATTGGGGCAGTGATGGACGTAAAAATGCGCACTGGCAACAATCAAAAGTTTGAAAACACCTTGCAGCTGGGATTAAACGGACTAGAGATGGTGACTGAAGGGCCTTTGGCTAGGCAATGGGGCGGGTCTTTTTTAGGCAGCATGCGCCTGTTTACATTCCAGCCACTGGAGAAGTTGGGTATTGACATAGGCTTTAACGGCTTACCCAAGTACCAGGACGGTTCCTTCAAGATTGAATTACCCACGCCAAAGGCCGGCACTTTCACTTTGTGGGGCATTGGTGGCACCAGTAATATCACCATCATGGACATTGACCCCGACACCACCACCTGGGGGAAGGTACGCTTTAGAACAGAGCCCACGCTAACCAATAGAATGTATGCCTCTGGGTTAAAACACACTCATAGACTTTCTCCCAGGACTGTCTCTGATTTTATAATCTCCAGTTCGGGCAGCCAGGTAGAAGCCACCACCACGGCTACTTTTAGAAACAGGACTACCAGGCTCTCTTATTACCTGCGGAATTATGAACAACAATTCATCACTCGTTTTAACATTACGCATAAATCCTCGCAGAAGCTGCTCCTTAAAACAGGTGCTTCTTGGCAGAAGATGTATTACAACAACCAGGAGATAGTGTATTATGATTTGCGTGACGCCTATGAGATCCCTTTAGATGCGCAAGGTTCTGCCTCTATCCTGCAGGGTTTTGTGCAAGGACGCTACTCTTTCTCACCGGTGTTTGATGTACAAGTGGGTTTGCACAGCCAGCTATTCTCCATTGGGGGCAAGTGGTCCTTGGAGCCGCGCATTTCAGCAAGTTACTATTTAACTGATGCGCATAGAATATATGCTGCGGCTGGGCTACATAGTCAAACACAACCCTTGGTGTATTATGAATACAAGTTCTTTGATCCTTCAGGAGAGAGGTTCAGCCAACCTTACAATAAACTGGACTTTACCAGAAGCACTCAAGCCGTAGTTGGTTACAATTATAGCATAAATAATGCTTGGCGTTTTAAAACGGAAGCCTATTACCAGAAACACTACCATGTGCCCATTAGCAGGCGCGCCGGTGAAGAAGCTTTTTCCATGCTGAACCAAGGAACTGAATATAATTTTGTCACCGTAGATAGTGTGGTGAGCGAAGGATCAGGCAAGAACTATGGGGTAGAGCTAACCTTGGAACGATTTCTTAAGAAAGGCTTCTATGCCTTGGGCAACGTAACTTTTCTGCAATCCCTATTTACAGGCGGAGATGGCTTGGAGCGCCCCACCACCTTTAGTGTAGGCTATATTTCAAATATCTTGATTGGGAAAGAATTTCAGTTAGATGCAGAAAAGCGGCATCTGTTATCCTTAGATGTAAGATTCAACCTATCTGGCGGCAGACGGTTTATTCCCATTGACGTAGAGAGAACCATTAATGAGCCGACAGATAAACTACACTATGATGTAGCCAATGCCTTTATTCCTCAACTAAAGGACTACTTTAGGTCAGATGTGAGATTATCCTACCAGTTAAACACCCAGAAAACAACTCACTGGATTTTTGCCGCGGCAGATAACTTCTTAAATACCAAGAACGAACTCTACTACAGCTGGGACCTAGAGGAGAACAAAGCTAAAATCTATTACCAGTTGGGCATATATCCTTACTTAGGCTACCGCATTCAGTTTTAATGCAATCCTATGTCTTAAACCTCACGTAGCTGAAGTCGCTTGATTATAAGTTCCCATAAATGCTCATACGGGACAATCTCTATTTCTGCATAGGCGTCACCCGGCGGATTAGTGTTCTGCAGTTTGTGATAAAGGCTCTCCCCTTTTTTCTGAGCCACTATGTAATCAAAATCAGCTTTCACTACCAGATTCAGCAATTTGAAGAATATTCTGCTGCGCTCACTAAAGCTGTCCTTAAAGTGTTTATGGGCATATTTCTTTAATGCCTCCATTCTGTACTCCAAGGCTTCAGTGTCCATCATGTCTACATAATAGAGCACTTGTAGTATTAATATGGCAACGTTAAAGCCTTCTTTGTCCTTGCTGTAACTGGGCACGTTCTGCGTAAGACTTTTCCACTTAAAAGGTTTATCCTCTTGGGGAGCCACCAAATTTAAATATGCTTCAAAGAGGCTCCAGCGCTCCTGCGCCATCTTGGTAATCTTTTTAATAAAAGGATTGGTAAGTACTTTATGGAGCAACGTATGCGCGATTTTATACTGCTTGGCGTGTAAGGCCAACAGAGTGTAATTCTCCATGAAGGCAAACCAGTTGTTGCTGGATGGGTTAAAAGAAGACTCATAAAGGCTGGCCAGCCGAATACCCTCTTCCAGTTTTTTGGCCCTTAAGTGGGCATACACTTGGATAAATTTATTATACCTGTGGTCAAAGCGCTCTGGGTTTACTTTCTTTGATTGAAGCAATTCTTCAGAGGCATTAGTAAGCTCAACTATTTTATTGAAATCACCAGAAAGCTCTTTTGCCCAAATAGACAATAAATAATAAAAATCAAAGGTGTTATATGATTGTGCTTCCATCCAAAGTCCCTCAAGTCTCTTAAGGACAACTTCAACATTTACAAGATGATTCTTTCTGGAAGAAATGGAGTGATTAAGTTCCACCTTAGATTCTAAAAAAAGACGTTCTGATTCTTGATCAGCCGAAAGTTTTGGGACTAGCTCTTGCAGCTGATTATTTACTTTGTAGAAAAGAGACCTCTCTCCTAAATTGGCATACGCATGCATCAATGACCTAAGAGTTAAGGATGCTATGTCATTAAAATCAAAATCGTAGGCTGTAGAAAGCACTTGCCTTAAAAGAGGAAGTGCTAAATCATAAGCACCAGAATTTACAAGAACTCTAGCCTGGTACAATTTGGCCAAACACTCTTGTTCAAGGGTATGAGAACTCTTAATACTATTCCCCTGGAATTCAAGAAAGAATAGCTGATTCATCAATTTCTTCCTTAACCTGGATTTAACCATCTTAAAGGCCGATGTTGAAGTTTCATTTGGGTACAATAAAGAAATTGCATCCTCTTCATTTGTAATAAGCCCGCTTGCAAGCCCTTCAAAAAGAGAATACTCTTTATTTGGGCGTTTCAACTTAAAATTCAAAAGCTGCGAATCTGAAGCTCCTCTCTTTTGAATAATTTGAACAAGCTTTTTTAATTCTTCCATTAGTAGAAATGTAATTATGGCTATACATCAAAAAGTAAAATTGGTATCTTGCTTTTAGTCGCTTACCTAACTTTAAATGATTTTGTTATAATAAGACCATTTTGATACTTAATAAATCAAAAAAATCTAATATAAACCAGCCTAATACATTATTAATGATAAATTTTATGTTTTTTATTAATAAATAACAAGTTACTATACCTCACACCCTTTCCTTTTTCTACCTATTAAAATCAATCATATTTGATATAGACAAATAAATAAGACAAACTATGGTAGATTTATTAATTGCTCTGCTTTTACAATTAGGTATATTGACTGGTGGTATTGGTCAAAAACAAAACACCAATACTTCAGCATCTAATACTACTACCACCCAGACCACTAATACTAATGGTCAAACTACCAACACCACTGAGGAGGACAAAACGACCGACGGAAATGACAGCTATGGTGGTACTGGTACTTGGGACACTAAAGACTAACTAAAATAGATCGGGCTACCCCTCCTATTGCCCGATCTATTTTATTATCTCTTTTGCATACCACAACTTTAACCCAAGTTTTGTAATATTGGGCAGAGCATTTTGGCGTCTGCAATCAATGAAAAAACTTCTTTCACTTACTTTGATCTGCACTCTTGTTTGTCAGATCTCTTGTTCTCCAACTGCTCAAAAGGAAACTCCTCTTAGGGTAAGGCTTCCGCAAGACCCAGAGTCTTTACATCCTTTAAGTTACGGGAATGCACACGCGCTCCAACTCATCAACCTTATATACCAAAGCCTACTCACGGTAGAACTAGGCTCAAAGGAAGTACAGCCTTTATTGGCTGCCAACTTGCCGCTTGTAACCATAAAAGACAGCCTTTCTTATTTTGCCTACCAGATTAGACCAGAAGCCAGATGGGACGATGGCAAGCCTGTCACAGCACAAGATGTTGCCTTTTCACTTAAGCTACTAAACAGCCCCTTGCTAGACAATGAGCGTTGGCGCGCGCAGTATCATTTTATAAAGGATATTGTACTTTCTAATAAAAACCCTCTTGCGTTTACCATTATTTGTAGCGGCTATACCCCCGAAATGAATCTGCTCACAGGTGATTTCTTTGTCTTACCTGCTCATAGATATGATCCTCAAGCTAAAATCACCCAGATTCCCTTTGGTTTGTTCAAAATCAGATATGACTCCCTGGCAAATAGCCCTGCCATTAAAGAACTGTCGTCTACCGTTCAGTCGCCTTCCATGGCGAAAGACACTGCCTGGGTACGTGGAAGTGGGCCCTACAAGCTTATGGCTTGGAGTGGCGGACAGCAAGTGACATTGTCCAAAAAGAAAAATTGGTGGGGCACTACCTTAGAAAAATCTTCCCCCAGTTTTAGAAACAACCCCTCTACTCTACAATTTCAAATAATTGAAGACAACGCTGCGGCTGTTATAGCTCTTAAGGCCAGGCAACTGGATGTGATGGACAATATCCCACTGCCCAGTTTTTTAGAGATGCAGAGGAACAAGTCGTTTAAACAGGACTTTAGCTTGCATACTGCCCCTACCTTCGATTTGGTATTTTTAGGGATTAATGGCTCTAGCCCTCTTCTGAATGACAAATTGACCCGCCAGGCTCTTTCTCACTTAGTTAACATTCCTCAGTTAATCAAAACCATCCAAGGTGGGTACGCTACGGCTACGGTAGGATTAGTCCATCCAGAGGAAAAACAGTTTTACAATTCTACCCTACCCCCCATTGATCATAATCCAGCAAAGACTCAGGACTTGCTTCAAAAAGCTGGTTGGAAGAAATCTTCTGAAGGCTGGGTAAAATCAAAAGGAAAAAGCAAGACCGTGCTTGCGCTTACACTCATGTACAGGGCAGGCAACTCTGAGTTTGAAAGTATTGCCTTGCTCTTTCAACAGAACGCCAAAGCAATGGGCATCCCTGTTAGCCTACAAGCCATTGAAAGCAGCCAGATTTCACAAAGGCTCCAGGACGGCACCTTTGATTTGTACCTAAGAACGTTTGTGGGCAATCCCTTTTCTTATAACCTGCTCCCGCTTTTACACACATCCAGTATAGGTGAGGGCGGGGGTAATGTGACGCGCTTCGGGAATGCAGAAACAGACCAATTGCTGGAGAGAATATCCATTGAGAGCAACCAAAATACCAAGGCCACGCTCCTGAAACAGTTACAAGAGAAAATGCAGGAGGAGCGAAACCTGGTGTTTTTGTTTTTCCAGCAGAACAAACTGGCGGTTTCAAAAAAAGTTGACTCAGTGATCATTTCCAGCCTCAAGCCGGGGTATGACCTGCCTAAATTTGTTCTAAAGAAATAAGTATGCCAATCAAAAGCCTTATCCATAAGCTCTTGGGGCTTGGTTTGGCGCTTTGGGGAACAGCCAGTGTCTTATTTTTCCTGATTCATCTTTTGCCCTCCTATAATCTACCGCGAGGCATGGATCAGGCAGATGTCACTGCCTACGGGAATGCCGCTTCTTCGGTTCAGCAGCAAGTAAAAGCAGATTATCTTAAAAGAAGAGGCTTAGACCAGCCTTTATTTTATTTTAAAATTTCTCCCAATGGGTTGCAAAAGAATGGCACGGTACCAACCCCATATTACCTAGAAGCTTTTATAGAAAAGGCAAGCAAAACGCACGGACTAAACGCCACCCGTGCCTTTCTTAGAGAATGGAACTTGTTTCTGCTAGACATAGAAAGCCAAACGCAAAGTCTCTCAAAAAACATTGCGCTCCACGCCTTCTTTAATGATTGGGCATTGCAAGAATCCAGTAAAGGAAGAGCCTCATTAGAAAGTCGTTTTTTGCTTGATTTGACAAAAACAGGCCAAAATCGGGCTTCAAAAGTTATGCAAGCTTGGCACCAGTTAATGAATAGCAGCCCACAGGTAACAGACCTTCTCCCAACTATAGCTTGGGTAGGCAATAAGAACCAATATCATATCTGGCTAGCTGGCATAATCACCGGCAATCTGGGCACCTCAACTAAAGATTATGAGCCTGTCAAGGACAAGCTTTTATCGTCTTTAAAAGTGTCTGCGTCTATAGCCTTGCCAGCAACCTTCGTGGCCCTGGTACTCTCCTGCATGTTGGCATTCTGGATGAGCCTCCCTGAAAAATCTGAATTAAAAACCGGGATAACGCACATACTGTATGCATTAGACAGCCTTCCTGGGTTCATGATAACACTGGGAATTTTTGCTCTCTATCTCATTTTGGGAGGTACCTTGGCCAGTTATGATGCACTGTCGTTTAATCCTTTCTCTGGCACCATTCTGCTGGGGAGTTTGAGCGTGGTTTTGTTTCTGTTACCATTTCTCACGTTGTTCTTCCAGAGGAGCCTCCTTTCAGAATTAAACCAACCCTACATACGGACGGCTCAGGCCAAAGGCATGTCCTTTAGAAATGCATTAGCTACCCATGGCGTGCCTAATGCCTTAGCTTCAGTTACCGTAGTGGTAGCAGATATGCTGGCGAGTCTCATTGCCGGGGTGCTCATTGTAGAGGTGACGTTTTCCTTGCCAGGGACTGGTAGTTTATTAGCCCACTCCTTGGTATCCCAGGACTTTGCAACCGTCATTGGGCTTACACTTAGTCTATTGTTATTTAGAACAACACTTATGTGGTTGACAGAGGCAGCCAACTCTTTTCTTGACCCTAGAACACAAAGGGTATGAGCTTAACCGCATCTGCACTACCTGCGCGTTTGATGACTTACCAATGGAAAGTTATGTTGGCTGCCGTTTGGCTTGCCACATTTACTTTACTAGCCTTCTTGCCTTTGCCTGAGAATGCACTTAATGCAATTCCTGAGAACGCTCTGTTACCTCCTTTTCAAGACCCCTTTCACTGGCTTGGCACGGACCAATTAGGGAGAGAGATAAACTGGTACCTTGTAGCTGCCACTCAGACGGCGTGGTGGCTTACCTTTCCACCCTTATTAGGGGCTACCCTGATAGGTATTATTATTGGGACGACTTCTGCGCACTTCGCTAAAAAGCCTTTGAAGCTACCCTTGCTTACTTTAGCATTAATCGTCTTGGCATTGCTCTGGGCTATCTACCTTATTTATCTGTATCTGGGTTGGGTCATTGCTGCACCCAGGGCTATGGCATCCTTCTGGGCCTTGACCTTTGGTAGCTTACTATTACTGGTGATTGCCTCATATGGAATCACTAGAATTACCTCTATTACTAAGAGAAGCCTGGTGACCTTGCCGGTAGATGAGGCAGCGCAACGGCTAATGGACTTTTGGACTACTTTCCCTAAGCTTCTTCTGCTTTTACTGCTCTCCACCTTATCCTCTCCTTCCGTCATGAGCATGGGGGTTTGGATCATGGTCACGTATTGGGTTTTGCCAGCTAGGCTTGCCAGAAATAGATCCTTGCTGGTGAGGAATGAGCTATTCTTTGAAGCCGCAATTGCCCTTGGCCTCCCTCATCCTGCTTTATTGATCCGGCATCTATGGCCCTCCATGAAAGGCCAATTAATTACAAATTTCTGTTTTAATGCTTCAGGTTTGCTGGGCATAGGATCAACACTGGCATTCTTAGGAATAGGTTTGCCTGCCGATGTACCCACCTGGGGTAAGATGCTATCCTTGGCCAGATTCTCTTTAGAGAGTTGGTGGCTGTTACTTTTCCCGGCTACTTTACTGCTACTCTCCATAATTAGCCTACAGGCGGTAGGAAATTATCTTTCTAAGAGGAACATATAGCATTCAAATGTTACCTAGCAGACCTATTCTTATTTTTATCAATATGCCACCTAATGGATTACATAACATTTAAAGGTATTTCAATATAATATTTAACTATAATCCTAGTTACTAAATTTCAATAGTTTCCTTTTTCAATTTACACCGCTTCCCTACTTTCGTAACAAGTCAAGGCATACTTACACATGGTGTTTACTAATATGTATTGTGTCTTATGCTAGTGAGACCGTGTTTGTTCCCCCGGCAGAGGCGGTTTAGTGAAATTTAGTTTTTTGTTGTTTGTCTGTCTGCCTGCCGTCTTGTCAACGGCAGGCTTTTTTTGTGCCTATTTCTGCCAAGGAACTAAGACGTTGTAAACCTTAAATGGAGGGTAAAAAAAAGAGCCTTGCACCATAAGGTTACAAGGCTCTTCTTAAAATTCTGCGGAGAGGGAGGGATTCGAACCCTCGATACCGTTACCAGTATACACACTTTCCAGGCGTGCTCGTTCGACCACTCTGACACCTCTCCGGTTAACAGGTTGCAAAGAAAGGCAGAAGCAAACGCTTTTGCAAGCGGTTTGCTTATTTTCCCTGCCTTATCCTCTAAAAGTAAGCTCGCCCCTCAGGTTGGACTGAAGCAGTTTTTTGGTTTCTTCTAAAGGAAGGCGTTTTCCTAAGACAAACATCAGTTTGGTAACTGCCGCTTCGGTGGTCATGTCAGTGCCCCCAACCACGCCCATTTCCCTTAGGTACAGACTGGTTTCATACTGACCCTGGCGCACCTCTCCTTCCTCGCATTGAGAAACGTTAAGGATGACAATGCCACGACCTACTGCCTCTTGCAGTAATTCTAAAAACCACGGATACGTGGGCGCGTTCCCAGATCCGAAAGTTTCCAGTACAAGACCCTTCAACCCTTCGCTTTGCAGGACGGCCCTTACCACCGCTGGCGTAATGCCTGGAAAGAGCTTAAGAACTGCCACTTGCTCCTCTAGCTCCTGGTATACTTTCAATGGTGTTTCAGGAATAGGCTTTATAAGCGTCTGATTGTATTCAATGTCTATGCCCACATGCGCTAAGGGTGGAAACTTGCCAGAATTGAAGGCATTGAACATCCTGCTCTCTACCTTGGTAGCTCTGTTTCCGCGCAATAATTGTGTATTGAAGAAGATGCAAACCTCTGGCACCAATGGCTTGCCTTTTAAGTGAGCAGAGGCTATCTCTAAGGCGGTGATTAGGTTACGACGGGCATCTGTGCGCATGCGCCCAATAGGAACCTGAGCCCCTGTGAAAATGACTGGCTTGGATAGATTCTCTAAAAGGAAGCTAAGTACTGAGGCACTGTACGCCATGGTGTCAGTACCATGTAACACTACAAAGCCATCATACTCCTCATAATTGACCTGAATGATTTGGGCAAGCTTGATCCAATGCTCCACCCCAATGTTAGAGGAATCAATAGGTGGGTCCAGGCTCAACACTGTGAGCATCACCTTAAACTGCCGCATCTCAGGTACTCTGTGAATCACCTCGCTAAAATCAAACGGCACTAGGTGTTCATCCTGTTTATCTGACACCATGCCAATGGTACCACCCGTGTAAATAAGCAAAATAGACGCCTCTGGGTTGCGGGGAGCGGCTGTATTGATATTTACCTTAAAGAATTTCATAGGCTATGATGGCTAAGCGAATAATTGGATGGCGTTGGCAGTAGTGGCAGTAGCCACTTGCTCTAAGGTCAAGGATTTAATATCAGCAATGCGCTGGGCAATACGGGGCAGGTAGCTGGGTTCATTACGCTTTCCTCTATAAGGAACCGGTGCTAAGTAAGGACTATCTGTCTCCAGCACCAAGTGACGCAAATCTGTCTGTTGGATGACAGGCTCCAGACCACCATTCTTGAAGGTGGCCACGCCGCCAATCCCTAATAGAAAACCCGTTTCTATTGCTTGGTCAGCTTCCTCTACAGTGCCTGAGAAACAATGAAAAATACCTGTAAGGGTACCGTCCTGCAGCTCCTGAACAATCTCTAGCGTTTCTTTGAAGGCGTCACGGGTATGTAACACAATAGGAATTTGGTATTGTTTAGCCCATTGGCACTGGATGCGCAACACTTCTTGCTGTTGGGCAAAGAAAGTCTTGTCCCAATACAAATCAAGGCCAGCCTCCCCTATTCCTTTAAACTTTCTTTTCTGGAACCAGCCTTCTACCTCATACAGCACCTTCTGGTAGTCTTCTTTAACGTAACAAGGATGCAAACCCATCAGCGCATGGCACATAGCAGGGTGCTTTTGCTCTAAAGCAAGCATTGCGTCTATAGACGTATGGTCAATGTTGGGCATGTAAATCTGCGCTACCCCCGCTTCCTCAGCCCTTAGGATCATGCCTTCCTGGTCATCCTCGAACTCAGGTGCGAATATATGGGCATGGGTATCAATAAATTGCATGCTAGGTTTCTATTTAAGCGATGGCCGTTTTTGGCTTCTTTTCCAGAAAACAGACCAGAAATGGCAAATATAACAGAATGCCCTTGAACCGCTTTCAATAAAGCCGGCCCTTCCAGTTAATCTTGAAAGGCAAAAAGTAGTACACTATGAGCAGAATAGAAATTCCTAAAAGGTAGAATTCAAAGAATAGGACATCATACCATCTCATAGACCGGCCCGCTCTTTGCACGGCCTTCATCACAAAAATGCTCTGTAATAGCACCTTTCCCAAGCCAATCAGTAAAGCGGTACTCAAGGAGGTGTAGGAAAAAAAGGGCACCCAAACCGGATAGTAAATGGAATTAAATACCAATAAGGCCCGTATGTACCAAGGCAAAAGCCAGGCACCCCGCATCCAACGCTTGCGCTGGTGCAGCAGAAAACGCAAAGAGGGCGCCGGCGCGCTCAGGGCTAACACTGAATCACTAAATACATGGCAAGAAGAAAAGCCCTTCTTAAGCACCTTAGAAAATAACTGAACATCCTCCGTTATGGAAAAAGGGATGCCTTCAAACCCGCCAACCGCCTCATATGCTTGCCGGGTAATGGCCATGTTGTTCCCCATGGTAGACACCGGAAGCCCTCTGTCTGCCACTACTTGCATGAGGCCCAATGAATAAAGCCAGTCCAAGGCCTGCATCCGGTCAAACCACCGGCTACCCGTCACGGTGGTAATACCAGTAGCCAACGCATAGCGGCCGGTAAGTTGCTGCAACAAACTTTTCACCCAAGTCTTAGGCACTTGAATGTCTGCGTCTGTAAAGAAATAATAGTTAGAGGTCGCCAAATGCGCCAGCTGGGCTAAAACGTTGGCCTTCCCTTTTGTGCCTGCCACATCATGAGTGATAGAGACAAGCTTAATGAAAGGTTTATCAAGGATGAAATTCTTTACCAGATGCTTGGTCTGGTCCTGTGAACGGTCATCACCTACCAAAATCTCTAGCTTGTCTTTAGGATAATCCAATTGGCTCAGCGCCTCAAGACAAGTAAGAATATATGATTCTTCATCTCTGGCTGCCACCAAAATAGAGACCTTGGGCCAATTCTGTAAATCAAAGGCACTAAGGTTACCTCCTTTAAACCGGAAGACCCAGAAATAAAGCAATACCAGAAAGAGTAGAAAAAACAACGTGAAATAGACCAATGAGATGACCATGGCCTATAGCGCTTTAAAAGTAAAGCCAGAAGCTGTGTAGTGCTCTAAAAGCCTGGGCAGGACGTAGCGTAGGTTTCGTTCAGCTTTGAGGCTGTCATGCAGGACTACAATAGAGCCCGGCGTTAAAAGCCCTTTTAGTTTAAGCCAGCAAACTTCAGGAGAAAGGCTTTGGTCAAAGTCATAGGTCAAGTGACTCCACATCACTACTTGGTACTTCTCTCTGAGTTGGGTTAAAAGAGAGTAGGTTAGTTGGCCATGCGGAGGCCTGAACAGTTTGGTAGTGACATGGGGCACCACTTGTTGCAGAGTCTTTTGGCATTGTTCTACTTCTTGCAGATAATGAGCAAACGGCGTTTTAAAAGCCTGCACATGTTTGTGTGTATGATTCCCCAGGGTGTGCCCCCCCTGAGCCACTTTTTTTGCAATGTCTGGATTGCGCTGTAAGTTTTCACCCACGCAGAAGAAAGTAGCCTTTGCCTGGTACTTCTCCAATTCAGCCAACACGAATTCAGTAACTTCTGGTATGGGGCCGTCGTCAAACGTGAGGTAGATGGTTTTCTCCAAAGACTTTCTGTGCCACCAAATATTTGGAAACAACCAGAACAGAACACTTGGAGTCTTATAGAACCGCACGCGTATAGGCCAAACAAGAAAAGTTAAACAGTCTATTATTTAAACCTACAAGAGAGCAACGTGATGTCATCTGAGTAGGTGGCGCTGCTGTTAAAGGTGTTTATTTCCTGCAATAGTTGGGTATGGATATTACGCGAACTCACGTACCGGCAGCACTGCAACACACGTATGGTATTCTCTATCCCAAACTCATCCTCATCCTGGTTGAAGACTTCTGTGAGCCCGTCTGTGTAGCAGAACACAAAAGACCTGGGCGGAATCTCAACTTTGGTGACTGTCAAGAACGGCAGGTCTTCAAAGATGCCCAGCATGGTACAGCCTTCTTCCAGCAGCTCGTACGAATTATTCTCCAGCAGCAAGATAGAGGCATTGTGTCCCGCATTTACGTAAGAAAGCTCCCGGGTTTCTGCGTTGTACAAGCCTATAAAAGTTGTGATGAACTTCTCAGCGATGGCGTTCTGGTAGATGAGGTAATTAAGCTCCTTCACAATGGTCCCTAAGTCTGTAGTTTGCCGCAGAATGGTACGCAATCCTGCCTGAAAGTTAGACATAAGCAAAGAGGCCGGCACTCCCTTACCAGATACATCTGCCACGCAGAACAAAAACTGGTTGGAGTCTATCTGAATGAAATCATAGTAGTCGCCGCCAATGGAAGAGTGCGGAATATAGGTGGCATGAATAGAGACCTTGGCGTTGTTAGGCAGACTCTTAGGGAAGAGCATGTTCTGCACCTCACGGGCAATCTCAATCTCTTTTCTAATGGCTTCCTGGGCTAAGCGGTGCCGCTCCAAGCGCCGATTTTCCATGGCCACCAGGATGATGTTGCTTAAGGTCTGCACAAAGCTGAGCGCACCAAGGGTGGTGTAGTAAGAGTGCACGTTGCCAATCATCACAAAGGCCAGAATGCGGTTGTTGTGGATGATGGGAATGATGGTCTCAAAATCCTGCCAGCGCTTGTCAATGTGCAGCCTGGACATGGCCGTGATTTCACGCAGGTCAGTCACCTCCTCGGGCAATGCGATCTCCCTGAAATTATGCTCCGTCCCAAAATTCACCTTGCACTCCCATTCCTCATCATGGATGAAAAGAGCCAGTCTTCTAATGTGCAACTGGGCCAGCAGGGTAAAGTGGTAAATCTTGTAGAGCGCTTCTTCGGGCAGGTTGTTATTGATGGCTTTGGTAATCTCTAGCAATGCCGCCAGCTCCAACTTCTTCAAGTTCAACTCCTGTTCTACCGTAGGGAACTTCAACTCAGACATTGTCTTTTTATTTGGGGGGTATTGAACAAACCAGAGGAGCTACGCAGGTAAACCAACAGCTTCTAGCTAGAAAATTCAGGTGGCAAAATAACTAAAATAACGGTGCCTTGCACAGTCCCTCACCAGAAACCCTAGGCGCACTGTGGTAAACAACTTAATCGTCCTTCTTTTGTTTTAATAAAATCTTTACAAGGTGGTATTATGCGCCAAAAGCCCAGCCTTGCTGGCTAAAAAGAAATAGGCCGCGTGGTGCAATTCAAAATGCTCTCCGTCAAAAGGCACCTCGGTGTCTTGGTCTGGGAATAAGCACTTTACATAGCTTTTACCAATTAAGCCTGTCAAGACGCGTATCAGTTCCTCGGTCGGCAACCCGGTTTGCTTTTGCAAGTCTGTGAAAGAAGTGACAAAATAAAGTTCATCAATGATATCAAATTCCTGATCTGTCATGCAGCCACATGTTGACGGTCTTTCCAAGCATACGTACCGCGCCAGCCAAGGATAGCCGTTGCTAAAATATATGGTACATATACTAACTGCAAAAGACCTAAGTGAAGTAATAATTTTCTATTTTGAAAGAAGCCCAATACCTGATAGAGCAAAAAGGCATCTGCTACCAGTTTCAACACCACTAGTAATAAAAACCAACTCCATGAAACCCCCAGTGCTATAGTAGCCACCAAGGCCAGCCACAAGCTTATATTCCCTACTAACACCAAAAGTGCAAGTGCTTTAGGAGCCGCTAAAGTGTAATGTTTCCATTTGCTGGCCCAGCGCTTGCGCTGTTCAATAAAAGAGGTAAAAGAGTTGGTTGCCTTGGTGTACACAGTGGCATTGCGGTCTTTAAGAAAAGCGACACAGCCTGCCTCCCGCTGATGGATTTTATGCATCAAAAACTCGTCATCACCAGAGGGCAGGTGTGCATTGCCAGAAAACCCGTTTACCTCTAGAAAGGCTGATTTTTCATAGGCCAGATTAGCCCCGTTGCACATGGTAGGCAGAGTAAGACCAATACTAGCAGCCCCTACCCCAATCAAGGCCGAAAACTCCAATGCCTGCAGCTGCTGAAACCAACTTCCGTCTGAGGCAAACGCCACCGGACCACTGATGAATTTGGCCTGCTGCTCTACCCGACATTGGTTTATCGAAGAAAGCCAGGCAGCGGGTACCCGACAGTCGCCGTCCGTGCAGGCAATCCAATCTCCCTTCGCTTGTGAAACTCCTACTGCAATGGCTCCCTTTTTTAGCCTGTTTTCCGGAAAAGACGCCAAAAACAAAACCCTTAGATTTAATGAGCTCGTCGCTAGAAAATTCTGTACTAAGGAGGGCGTACTGTCCGTGGAATGATCATCTATGACCAGCACTTCAAAATTAGATGGTGGGTAGTCTTGCCCCTCTAAATCTTGCAGTAGTTGCAGGATTGTAGCTGCCTCATCCTTGACCGGGACAATAACCGAAAAGAAAGCAACATCATGAGGTGGTTTGGCCTGTAGGCGAGGTAGTTTATACCAGGCCACGGCACATGCCAGAAGAGTTACGGCATACGTGCCTATGACCAGAAGCAAGAGGGCAAAAAGAATCAACGCGTGCGGGTAAGTTTAAGCGGAAGAACAAACAACAAGCCTACCACGCTAGGCAAGGCAATGTTCAAAGCCCACAGTGACAAACTGGCTCCTAAGACTAATAAAGGGTCCTGCCCCATTAACCCGAAGAAGTGCATGGCGCTCAACTCCCGCATACCAATGTCTGCCAGCGCATTGATAGAAGGCACCAATGACTTTAAAAGAAAGGTACCAGCCACGCCCCAGATGTATTGATCTATAGACAAGTTAACCCCAAACGCCCACAATAAGGCAATGAACTGACCCATGAAAACCGCATACCGCATACCAGATAGCAAGATCATCTTGTTCAGTTCCTCAGGGGTGTACTCGCCAATGACGGCAAAGTAATGTACCCAGCGTTTAAGCACCGGCACTTTCTCCAATACTGCAATGGCCCAATGGAAACTGAACAACAAGGCCAGCATCCAACCGTTTAACAACAGCAATCCAAAAGCAATGGAAATCCCCACGGGTGTAGCCAAGGGCATATAATAACTGTAAAAAAAATACGCCAGGGCGGCAGAACCCACCAACACCGTGGCAAACAGCTGGCATAAGCGTCCCAACAGGATTGCCCCAATGGCGTCTACCCGGTTCTTTTGATGCATGGTCAAGATACGACCGGCGTAGTCTCCCACCCTATTGGGCGTGACAAAACCTAAGGTGAGGCCAGCCAATACGGCGCGGTATGCTTTTAAGAAAGATATTTTTTCAATTTTCTTAGAAAGAAACTGCCACTTGAGCGCTTCAAATCCCCAATTTATTGGTAGTAAAATCACCGCCAAAGCCGCTACCCAACCACTGTTTGCCCACACTTGTTGCCATCTGGCCCAAGAGAAGGCGGTTTGGTTCTCGGCGTCCAGCAAGGCCTCCCGTAAATAATAAAGTGTCAAACAAAGCACCGCCAGTTTACCGCCCCACACCATTAGGCGCACGGGTAGGGTAAGACTGCTAGTTTGTTTGTAATTTTGTGCTTTATGATTCATTCTAACCTACCGCTTCCTAATAATAAGTTGATTCTTGGCGTTGACCCCGGCACGAACGTGATGGGGTATGGCCTCATTGAAGTAAACGGCTCCAAAGTTACGGTGCTCCAGTACGGTGTGTTGCAGTTAAAGAGCTACCCCAACCATGCTGTGAAATTAAAGAAAATATTTGACGCCACCCTTCGCCTCATCACCGAGTACCTCCCCGACGAGATGGCCATTGAGGCACCGTTCTTCGGGACTAACGTACAGTCCATGCTAAAGTTGGGACGCGCCCAGGGCGTGGCCATCGCTGCCGCCCTCTCCAGAGACATCCCGTACGTGGAATACGCGCCTAAAAAGATCAAGCAGTCTGTGACCGGCAATGGCAACGCCTCAAAAGAACAGGTGGCCGCCATGCTCCTGCAAATCCTTAAGATCAAGGAAGCACCCAAGTTTCTAGACTCCACAGATGCCCTGGCCGTGGCGCTCTGTCACCATTACTCACAGGGCAGTAACCAGAAAGCCGGCGGAAAATCCTGGAAAGCCTTTCTTACTGAAAATCCGGATAGAATTAAATAGACGCAAGATTCAAGACTTTTTCTATTAGAAGTATAAAGCCAGAACTGCCGTTTTTGGCTTGTTTTATAGAAAACAGGCCAAAAACGGCAGTTCTGCATTAAGTCTTGTGTCTTAAATCTTATGTCTTACATCTAGCTAATTGCTTCTCTCCCTATCAAGTGGGCCACGTCTTCCATTTCTTCTGGAGAGAACTTCTGCTTGGGATTGCTGAAGTTCATGTCAGACATCTTGTTAATAGGGATCAGGTGAATATGCGCATGGGGTACTTCTAGACCAATCACGGCCACGCCTACGCGCTGACAAGGAACTGCTTTTTTAATAGCCACGGCTACCTTGCGGGAAAACTTATGCAAGTCGCCCAAAGTGTCTGGATCCAAGTCAAAGATGTAGTCTACGGGCTCTTTGGGGATGACCAACACATGACCTTTCACCAAGGGATTCACGTCCAGAAACGCTAAAAACCGGTCATCTTCCAGCACTTTGTACGCCGGAATCTCTCCTTTTACAATCCTTGAAAAAATAGTTTCTTCCATCGCGCAGCGGTTGGTTATCTAGAGATTTCTATGATTTCAAGCTTGATGGTACCAGCAGGCACCGTAATTTCAGCAATATCTCCCACGCTCTTGCCCAGCAAACCTTTGCCAATGGGTGACTTCACAGAGATTCTACCAGCGGCCAGGTTGGCTTCTTCTTCGGCCACCAGGGTATAGTTCACCTCCATGTTGTTGGAGAGGTTCTTCAGTTTCACCTTAGAGAGAATCAAGGCCTTGGACGGATCCAGGTTGGAGTCGTCAATGAGGCGGGCGTTGCCTACCACTTCTTCTAGTTTTGAGATTTTAAGTTCCAGGTGGCCCTGTGCATCTTTGGCGGCATCGTATTCTGCGTTCTCACTTAAGTCACCTTTGTCACGCGCCTCTGCCAATTGACGGGCCGCCTCGGCACGTCCTTTGGTCTTAAGTTCTGCTAACTCTTCTTTGAGTCGTTGCAATCCTTCTGGGGTATAGTATGATACTGACATATGTAATAGTTGAGCACTGTGGTAAAAAAGAAGAACGGCCTTCCGTTTGGAGACCGTTCTTATGCTAAGGTAGTATTATTTTTCTAAAAAGCATGGAATCCGGCCAATATTTTGACGCTCCCGCCCCGGCGTAATCATTCTTAAGAATAAGAACCATTTTTCACTGGCTTTCAGTTTCCGTTTTTGGCCTGATTTCCAGTAAACAGGCCAAAAACGACTTACAAGGCATACTCCTCCTTTACATTTTTGGCTATATTTGTTTCTACCTCTATGACAGAATCCACCGAACCCCTCTTAAAATTAGCCGCCATTGACATTGGTTCTAATGCGGTCCGCTGCCAGATTTCAAACGTGTTCAGGTATGAGCAGCACACGCTCTTTAAACGGGTAGAATACATCCGGTACCCCATGCGCCTGGGCGAGGACGTCTTTGCCTCTGGCATTATTTCTAAGAAGAAGACGGATAAGTTTGTCAAGCTGTTGCACGCTCTTAAGCTGTTGTTAGAGGTACATGAGGTACAGGATTACATGGTCTGCGCCACCTCTGCCATGCGCTCTGCCACCAATGCGCCAGAGATCATCCAGGAGGTACACAAAAAGTTGGGCATGGACATACAGGTGATTGACGGCACCACCGAGGCCGACCTCATCAACATGGTCATACGGCAGCAACTGGACGACAAGAACTACCTGCACATTGACGTGGGCGGCGGCAGCACCGAGTTCAACATCTACGTGAACCGCATGAAGGTGGCTTCCCGCTCTTTTGAACAAGGCTCCATCCGGCACATGCAGGGGGACGAGTCACAAGAAATGTGGCTGGCCATGCAGGATTGGGTCACCGAGAAAGCCAAGCTGCACCATGTCACCCGGGCCATTGGCACGGGCGGTAACATCAACAAGATTTATGACATGGCCCGCAAGACCGGCGGCAAGCCTATCTTCAGGAAACAGATTGAGGAAGTGGTGGACCACATTTCCAGCCTGACCATGGAAGAGCGCGTGAAGGTGTTGCTCCTCAACGCAGACCGGGCGGACGTCATCGTGCCCGCCGCCGAAATTTACCTTTCTGCCATGAAGTGGGCGCACATTGAAAGCATGTTGGTCCCGCAGGTAGGATTGAAAGACGGTATGCTGCAAGCCTTGCTAGAACGTCACCAGGAAGGCATCCACCATCATTTCAAAATTGATTTTTAATAAAATAACTGAGGCCGTTTTTGGCCTATATTCTAGAAAACAGGCCAAAAATGAAAGCGCCCGCTAGTATTGTTAGCGGGCGCTTTCATTTAGAAATTCAATAGCACATAAGCACATTGAATAATTAGCACATTAAAACAAACAAGCTTCCTTAGTCATTTCATTGGTTAGGTGGTAGAACTCGCGGTGGGCGTTGAAAGGAGCTTCGCCTTCTTCCGGATGGCGACGTACATAGGTCCCGTCTTCGCGCATCATGTAAGAGTTCTGGTTGTCCATGAGGTTAAAGCGCAGGATGTTGATGGCCTGGCGCTTGAGCTCGTCATTCACAATGTAGAACAAGGCTTCAATGCGGCGCTCAAAACTGCGCACCATAATATCAGCACTGCCGCCCAACACCGTAGGGATGCCGTTGTTGTGGAAGTAGAACAAACGCGCGTGCTCTAGGTATTCACCCACAATGGAGCTCACCTGGATGTTCTCGCTGAGACCTTCCCGCCCTGGGCGTAGGCAGCAGATGCCGCGCACAATCAGCTTGATCTTTACGCCGGCTTGTGAAGCCGCATAGAACTCGTCAATAACTTCCTTGTCTTCCAAAGAGTTGATTTTGATGACAATACCTGCCTCAAAGCCCTGCTTGGCGTTCTCTGCCTCATGCCTGATCAATTCTATCAACTGCTGGCGCATGTCTTTGGGCGCGGTGATCAAGTACTGGTAGTCTTCTGGATAGGAATGACCCGTGATTACATTAAAGAAGTCTGACACATCATGCGCATACACGTCATCTGTGGTGAGCATGCTTATGTCTGTGTACTGCCGGCTGGTAGACTCATTGTAGTTACCAGAGCCAATGTGTACGTACCGGGTTACCTTTTCCCCTTCCTTTCTAATGATCATCATCATCTTGGTGTGGGTCTTGTACTTACTGATGCCGTAAATCACAAAACAGCCGGCCTTTTCCAGCCGCTCCCCTTCCTTGATGTTCTTCTCTTCGTCAAAACGCGCCTTTACCTCAAACAAAGCAGAAACGTGCTTTCCGTTCTCGGCGGCTTTTAATAGCGCTGCCGTAACCCTGGAGTTGTCTGCCAGACGGTAAATGGTCTGCTTGATTCCCAGCACATAGGGGTCCTCGGCGGCTTTCTCTAGAAGGCTCACCACGGGCTCAATGCTGTTGTAAGGATGATGCAAGAGCACGTCATGCTCCTTCAGGTACTCAAACATATTCTCCTCGGCGCCGCGTGGTAGGCTGGGTGCCTGTACGGGGGCCGGGGCTTTCATGAGCTTATTCTTGAACTGCGGGTGTTTTATGATCTGCCACAAACCGCGCAAATCTACCAACCCGTTTATCTGAAACAGGTTAGCCTTGTCAATGGTCCAGCGCTCCTTCAAGATTTTGAGCATGTGCGGCGATGGTTCTTTGTCCATCTCCAGACGCACTACTCTTCCTTTCTTACGGGTTTTGAGTTTGAGCTTGACCTCCTGCACGAAGTCCTGGTCCATGTCATCGCTTTCTTCCAGGGTAAAGTCACCGTTACGGGTAATCCTGAACAAGCTCACCGACAGAATCTCTACGTTACGGAACAGCTTGGGCATGTTCTCCCGTATCACATCCTCAATGGGTACAAAGATGATTTTGTCCTTGCGCTGTATTTCTATGAAACGGTTAAGATTGGCTGGTATTTGTATGAAGGTTAGGCGGTTACTAGGCTTCACCTCTTCTGCCACTTGCGTCACTACTCCAAAAATTAGGAGCATGTTCATCATTAGGGGAAACCCGTGGTAACTGTCATAGACCATGGGCGTGAGCAAAGGAAAGATGGTGTCCTTGAAATAGGCGTCTACCTTGCGCTGTTCAGACTCTGTGAGGTCTTTTACCTGGCAGATGTCTAATCCATTCTGCGGGAATTCCTTCACTAAATCCTGGTACACCTTGTACTGGTCTGTGACAAAGCGATGCGAGAAATCCAACAGCTTCTTCCGGAACGGGATCTCGCGCATGCCTGAGTAGTCAATGCGCTCCTTGCCGTAGTCTATGTAGTTGTACAGAGAGCCGATCCTGATCATGAAGAACTCATCCAGGTTAGACGAGCAGATGGCCAGGAATTTAAGCCGGTCAAAGATGGAGGTGTTTGGGTTGCGCGCCTGGTCCAGCACTCTAAAGTTAAACCGCATCCAGCTCAGGTCGCGAGAGATGTAATTACTCTTCCGGATTTGGTCAGAGACTTTTATTGGGTTCATAGCAGATGAATCATCATTTCTGAAACGCGGAACATCCCGTTTCTGCCTTGTGCTAAGATACTAGCTTTTTGCTTGTCAGCATGAATAGAAACACAAAAGCCTGCAAGTCCGCAGGCTTTTGTGTTTCATCTATAATTCAACTTCAATTTCTACCCGAAGGTTGTCTGAAAAAGAAGCTTTTTATTCCTTACACGTCTACTTTGGCGTACTTGGCGTTGCGTTCAATGAAGTCACGGCGCGGAGCCACCTCATCCCCCATCAGCATGGAGAACAGGTGATCGGCTTCGGCGGCAGACTCAACAGAAACGCGTTTAAGGGAGCGAGTATCTGGGCGCATGGTGGTTTCCCACAACTGCTCAGGGTTCATCTCACCCAAACCTTTGTAACGCTGTACGCCTACGCTGTCTTCCTTGCCTTTGCCTAGTTCGGCCACGGCCTCAATGCGATCTTGCTCGGTCCAGCAGTAACGCTCCTCCTTGCCTTTCTTCACCAGGTAAAGTGGTGGCAATGCAATGTACACGTAGCCAGAGTCAATCAAGTCACGCATGTACCGGAAGAAGAACGTCAGGATCAAGGTTCTGATGTGAGAACCGTCCACGTCCGCATCCGTCATGATGATCACTTTGTGGTAGCGCAGTTTGTTCATGTTCAGCGCCTTGTCATCCTCTGGTGTCCCGAAGCTCACGCCCAAGGCGGTGATCATGTTCTTGATCTCTTCGTTCTCATAGATGCGGTGCTCCTGCGCCTTCTCTACGTTTAAGATTTTACCACGCAAAGGCAAAATGGCCTGGAACTTACGGTCACGGCCTTGTTTAGCCGAACCACCCGCAGAGTCACCCTCTACCAAGTACAGTTCGCACACTTCAGGATCAGAGTCAGAGCAGTCAGCCAGTTTACCAGGCAAACCAGAGCCGCCCATCACGTTCTTGCGCTGTACCATCTCACGAGCCTTGCGGGCCGCCAGACGGGCTTGCGCCGCCAAGATCACTTTTTGGATGATAATGCGTGCCTCTTTCGGGTTTTCTTCCAGGAACTGGTTCAGGATCTCTCCTACCACCGTGTCCACGGCGCCCATCACATCTGAGTTACCCAGCTTGGTTTTGGTCTGGCCTTCAAACTGCGGCTCCTGCACTTTCACAGATATCACCGCGGTTAGGCCTTCCCTGAAGTCGTCACCCTGAATCTCTACCTTGGCTTTTTCCAGCATGCCAGATTTCTCGGCGTAGCTTTTCAAGGTACGGGTCAAGGCGCGTCTGAAACCGGCCACGTGGGTACCGCCTTCATGGGTGTTGATGTTGTTAACGTAAGAGAAGATGTTCTCTGTGTAAGACGTGTTGTAGTTCAAGGCAATCTCTACCGGAATACCGCCTTTCTCGCTTTCCACGTAAATGGGATCAGGAATCAGGTTGACGCGGGTTTCTTCCAGGTAGGCCACAAACTCACGCAGACCACCTTGGGAATAGAAGGAGTCGTTCAGGAACTCACCTTCAGAGATCACCTCGCGGCGGTCTGTCAAGTTGATTCTGATGCCTTTGTTCAAGAAAGAAAGCTCGCGCAGACGGCTAGCTACGGTCTCATACTTGTACTCAGTCACCGTAAAGATGCTGGCGTCTGGCTGGAACGTAACGGTAGTACCTGTTCTGTCAGTAGTGCCAATCTCCCGTACCGGGTAGGCAGGCGCACCAATGTTGTAATGCTGCTCGTAGATTTTTCCGTTTTTGTGTACGGTCACGTGCAGGTCGGTAGAGAGGGCGTTCACGCAGGAAACCCCCACGCCGTGTAGACCGCCAGAAACTTTATAAGAGTCTTTGTCAAACTTACCGCCGGCGTGCAACACGGTCATGACCACCTCCAGGGCAGAACGGCCCTCTTTCTGGTGAAAATCTACCGGTATACCACGGCCGTTGTCTGACACGGTGATGGAGTTGTTTTCATTGATGGTCACGTTGATCTCATCGCAGTGGCCGGCCAGGGCCTCGTCAATGGAGTTGTCAACTACTTCCCATACCAAGTGGTGCAGACCCTTTACGCCAATGTCGCCAATGTACATGGCCGGACGCTTACGTACCGCCTCCAGCCCCTCAAGGACCTGGATGCTGTCTGCAGAATAAGAAGAAAGATTGTTATTGATCGCGTTTTGTTCGATGTCACTCATGGTGTAATCGGTGGGTTATTAACATACAAAAATACCGAATTTTATCCGTTTTTCCCAGTAAAACCGCGCTAAATATAGGAGAAATTTAATAAAATATGACCTTCTCCCAACCGCAAACAAGGCCATCCTCAACGGGGCATGACCTATCTCCACCAAAGGGCGTTTTTGGCCTGTTTTACCCAAACCAAGCCAAAAACGACTTCCCCTTTAAAACGCTTAAAAATTATCTGTGTAAACTAAGAATTGGCTGTAAACTGTCTTTGGCGCAAGGATTAATTGCAATTTCAACTAACTCACTTTTAAACCGTTACACCAACAAGGACAGGTAATAGCAAGAGGTGTCATTTGGGTAAATGCACTATTCTTCTTAAGTTTCGTGCTTTATTGCAGAATCACCCTAGGCAGTCTTCCTTTTTAGCAAACTGTCTTCCGCTTATTTTCTTTACAAAAGCACATGAAGGACGTAATTTTAGGTATTGACATTGGGGGTACCAACACCAAGTTCGGTTTCTTAGACCGTGATGGCATCAGTTTGGCCCAAGGCGAGCTTTCTACCAATGAAGGCGAAACCGTGCATGATTTCCTGCGCATCCTGTACCAAGAGGTTCAAACCAAGTTCAAGAAAATTGAAGACGAGGCCACGCTCATCGGCGTAGGCGTAGGCGCTCCAAATGCCAACTACTACACCGGCAACATTGAGAACGCTCCTAACCTCAAATGGCACGGCATTGTTCCTTTGGTGGACCTGTTAAAGCAGTACTTTAAAATGCCGGTCTTTTTGACCAATGACGCCAACGCCGCCGCCATTGGCGAGATGGTGTACGGTGGCGCTAAGAACATGCGCAACTTTGTGGTCATCACCTTAGGCACCGGGCTGGGCAGCGGATTGGTAGTGAACGGCCAGCTGGTGTATGGACATGACGGCAACGCCGGCGAGATTGGCCATACCCTGGTGAACGTGAACGGCCGCGGCCGCATGTGCGGCTGTGGTAGAAAAGGCTGCCTTGAAACCTACGTTTCTGCTACGGGCATCAAGCGCACCGTCTACAAATTGTTGGCAGACTCCATTGACTACAGTGAACTGCGCGGCGTGAGCTTTAACGACCTTACCGCCGAAATGATCACGCAAGCCGCCAAGCGCGGGGACAAGATTGCCATTGATGCCTTTGAGTACACAGGTAAAGTGCTGGGCATGAAATTAGCCGACACCGTGGCTCACTTAAGCCCTGAGGCCATCTTCCTCTTCGGCGGACTGGTGCGCGCCGAGGAGTTCTTGTTTGACCCGGTACGTTACCATATGGAAAAGAACCTCTTGCACGTCTTCAAAAACAAAGTAAAGATTCTTCCTTCTGGCCTAGGCCTAAACAACACCGCCGTTATGGGCGCGGCCGCTTTGGCCTGGAATGAAATTGAACGCGCCGCTACGGCGTAACCAAAACCACATATTTTTTAAACGAAGAAGGCGCTGCATTTGTAGCGCCTTCTTCGTTTTTGGCCTAATTTCTGGAAAACAAGCCAAAAATGGGTTTTAACCAAAACCATGATGGCGGCAAAAATCAGGCAGGCAAACTTTATAGCAACATTTCTTTAGAATATTAGTATTTACAAATATCCCACGCGCCATCATGTTAGTGCGCAATAGGGTTAAATACCAATTCAGCTTTCCATCCTCCATCATATAATTATTGTTTTGCCTCCTGCGCTTCTTTTAAGAGAAGAGATATTGACTGGTGTTTACATGCTGTAAAAGCAATTGCAACTCAAACCTTATCCAAGCCATCATCGCGTTTCTTGCAGCGTCACAGAGAATGGGTTACCGGACAGTCTCCAGAAATCCAATCCGTCAGAAATTTCGATAGGTCATTTAAGCACATACCTCAAAATCAACTTGTTCCTTACAGAGAACCTATAGGCCAGCGGCTGCGCCAGCCCTTCCAAAATTTTACTTATTCTATGAAATAAGATGTACTATTTTAAAATATGCCTCCTTGTTTTTTGCGTCTTCTTTGTGAACCTCGCACAAAGTTGGGCGCAGGATTGCGTTGCTGTCATTACACCATCTAACCCAGCGGCGGTTTGCCAGCCCCAGGCGGTGACTTTGGCCGCCAACAGCGGTCCCGGCCTCAACTACCAATGGCAGAAGGACGGCACAGACATTCCTAACGCAACCGGGGTTTCCTTTACCGCGTCTTCTTCGGGCAGCTACACGGTAAGGGTAAGTAGCGCCACCTGTACTACTAAAACTTCTACGCCCGTTACGGTCACTATTACGCCGCAACCGGCCCAACCCACTTTTTTAGTCAACCCCAACAATACCCAGTGCGCCGGCCGGCCGGTTTCTTTTTCCATTGTCAGTCCCTTGCCCAACGCCTCCTATGTATGGGATTTTGGCGATGGTAGAACAGCCTCGGGGACAACCGTAAATCACACCTACTATTCGGTGGGCACCGGCACGGTAAACTACACTGCTCTGGTATATGCAGTGACGACAGACGGTTGCACATCCCCTACACGGTCTACCACTATTTCAGTGGCGCAGATTCCGGCGTTTAGCCCCCCCAAAGACAGCAGCAATTTCATTGTCTGCGTGCCAGACAGCCAAAAGGTGATTAAACAGACGGCCTCTCTGCTTAACCAAACGCCTGTCCCCAATAACATAGCCTCTTACGTGGTAGACTTTGGTGACGGGGCTGGTCCTAAAGTATTTTCACCCGCAGACTTCACAGCCTCTAAGCCTATTAGAAACACGGTTCCTTATGACACCACGGGAGCCTTTCCAATCACCATAAGAGCCATAGGCGCCAATGGATGTGATTCTGTCTACACCATTGACTACCAGGTAAGCCGAAAACCCAAAGCCCACTTCACCCCCAACAAAGAGCGCATAAACCCGGCAGACTGCGTGCCTGTGAAAGTAACCGTGGACACCGACAGCAGCCGGGGTGGGAATCTGGCCTATGAATGGCAGGTGCTCAACAACAATGGCCAAGAGGCGGGCAACAGTGACGTAGAATACATTGAGGATACTAACAATACGTCACAGAGTCCCATCTTCAGTTTTAAGACGAAGGGCAGGTTTACCATCAAGTTGTTCGTGTCCAACTCCTGCGGTAAGGATTCTACCGAGCAAAGCGTCTTGATTGCCTTGCCAGAGGTACGGATGCAGGCAGATTCTACCTACTGCGGCGCGCCGGCCACGGTCAAGTTTAATGGTGATTTGGTACAGTTTGATGCCAACCTAGGCACTATAAGTTCTTATGCCTGGACGGTATCTGGGGCAGGCGGAGCCACGGCTATCAATGGAACCACGTTGCAAGACCAAGCGCCTGAAATCAGATTCCCGAATGTGGGCGTGTACACGGTCACGGTCGTAGTCAGGAATGAGTGCGGCGCCTCTGATGAGGTGGAACAGCAGATGGCCACGGCCACCATTACCATCAATGACATACCCACGGCCCCTACGTTTTCTGGAACCTCCACGCAGATTTGCAACGAGACAGCGGCTTTAATCAGACCCACGGGCCCCGGTGTGTCCTTTAACTTTTACAGTGACCCGGCCGGAGGAACACCCTTGAAAACCGGAAGGGACTATACCACAGACACCCTGAGCGCCTCGGTTACCTATTACGTTTCTGCCGTCACGGACAAGGGGTGTGAAAGCGCCACCCGCACGCCGTTCACCGTCAACGTGACACCGGGCATCACCGACAATACCATAGCCGTTGAAGGCACCAACTCCCAGATTTGCGCAGGCTCAGGACCAGGCACCATTACAGGCAGTGCGGCCAAAGAAGGCAATGCGGTTCCTACCTATGTCTGGCAGAAAAGCACCACCAGTGAAACGGCAGGATTTACTACCCTTTCGGGGGTGACTACGCAGGATTATGCCCCGGGTGCGTTGGCAGCCACCACTTGGTTTAGACGCATTGCCCGCTCCAATTTCTCCTGTAATCCAGACACCAGCAATGTAGTGGTGGTAAACGTGAGTCCGGCCATAGAAGGCAACACCATCAACGTGGGCGGCGGCGGATTAAGCACCATCTGTGAAGGAGATACGGCTCCTGAGATTACCGGGACCGCTATTGCCGGGGTTACTTTCCTGTGGGAAAGCAGCAATAACGCCACCAACGGATTTACAGAGGCGCCGGGCGTCAACACCCAGCAGAACTACAGCCCGGGCATTTTAACCCAAACTACCTTCTTTAGAAGGCGCGTCATTAGCTCTGCCTGTGACCAGGCGTCTGCGGCTGTGGTAGAGATAAGGGTTACACCTAAACTGACCAATAACACCATTGAAGGCAATCAGGAAATTTGCGCCAGCGGGACAGCCCCGGCACCGTTGACAGGTAATGTCCCAACTGGTGGCGTGCTTACTAAAAATTATCGCTGGGAAAGTAGCCTAACGGGGAACGCCGAAGATTTCCAGACGGCGGCTGGCAACAACACCGGCCAAAACTACACGCCTGGGGTGCTTTCGCAAACTACGTTCTTCAGAAGGCTGGTTTCTTCTGGGGGCTGTGATTCCCTGGCCAGCAACATCGTTAAAATCACGGTGAGCGCTACCATCAATGACAACACCATTACGGCTTCTCAAACCTCGGTTTGTCAAAATACCAGTACCTCCTTCTCGGGCTCCGTTCCTTCTGGTGGTTCAGGCACGCTGAGCATTCAGTGGCAAAAAAGCACCACCAACGGCACCGACGGTTTCCAGAACATTGCCGGGGCCACCTCTCAGAATTACACGCCTCCTCCCACCAACTTAAACACCTGGTACCGCAGGCTGGTCACCTCGGCTGGCAATACCTGTCCGCCTAGCATCTCCAATGTGATTTTAATCTCAGTGGAACCATCACCGGTGGCGCCCATGGTACAATCCGCTAACGTCACATCATGTGCGGGAGAGTCTGTGACGCTGCGGGCAAACGGGACGGGTGGCGTGTTTGAGTGGTTCAATACGCCAGAAGGCGGCACTCCGGTATTCATTGGGCCTGAGTTCCAGACGGGACCTTTGACGGCGACTACCAACTATTATGTGCAGGCCAAGAACACCAACCAATGCGTAAGCGTTACGCGCACCCAGGTAACCGTGACGGTCAGCAATGCCGTGGCAGATGCCGGGCCAGACGCTACTATCATTGAAGGACAGGCGGCCACCTTGCGCGGAAGCGGCGGTGCCACCTACCTCTGGTCGCCGGCTACGGGCTTGAGCAGTACCACGGCAGCCAATCCGGCGGCCAGCCCTATTGTGACCACCACCTATACCTTGCAAGTGACAGACGCCAACGGGTGCACCGACACGGACGAGGTGACGGTGACTGTGATTGGCGGGCTCAAAATAGTGAACACCTTCTCTCCTAACGGTGATGGCATCAATGAGACCTGGGACATAGGCAACGTGAGCAACTTCCCAGAGATCTCCATTGAGATTTTCAACAGATGGGGCCAGCGCATTTACACGTCCAAAGGCTACGCCACGCCATGGGACGGCACATACAACGGAAAGGCTCTGCCGGTAGACACTTACTACTACATCATCAGGCTGAACCAGGAAGAGAATCCTTTGAAAGGAAGTGTCACCATTATCAAATAAACCATGATGAAAAACTCACTGTCACTTTGGGGATTGATGCTGGTGCTCTCTACCACGGCCTGGGCCCAGCAACGCCCGCAATACACCCAGTACATGATCAACAGCTATCTGCTTAACCCCGCCATTACGGGTATTGAAGATTATACAGATGTCAAACTTGGCTCGCGCCAGCAGTGGGTGGGTTTGGAAGGAGCACCAAAAACCTATTATTTCAGTGCCCATACGCCGCTTAACAAGGCCGTGGGGAGCGTGAGAAGCGCCTCTAGCCCCAGCGGCGTTAGGTCTGTGAACAAGAACAAATTTGTGCCGGCGTACCCGCACCACGGCGTGGGCATTATGGCGGTGGTAGACAAGGCCGGTCCTTTACGCCGAACCAATGTCAACCTTTCCTATGCCTACCACCTACCGGTAACCAGAAGCATTACAGTGTCTGTAGGGGCCCACGGCGGAATTCTAAGAAACAGTTTCAATGCAAGCGAGGCTACTTTCTCCAACCCGGCAGAGCCCGCGTTAGGCAGTGACTTCCTGAACCGAAATTTCATTGACGTAGGCTTGGGCACCTGGATTTACGCCCCTAATTTCTACCTTGGCTTTTCTGGGGCACAGTTGTTACACACCGAGTTAAGGGCTTCTGAGGGATCTATTACGGAGGGCATAGTTCAGAGGCATTTCTTTGGGATGGCTGGTTATAAGTTTAGGGTGGGACCTGCGGTGACGTTGATTCCATCAGTGTTGGTGAAGATAGCCTCGCCTAGCCCTACTACGGTAGACGCCAATCTGCGCGCCGTGTATGCTGACCGTTTCTGGGTAGGGGCCACCTACCGCGCCAAAGACGCCTATGCCGCCATGCTGGGAATAAACTTCACCCATTTCCTGGAAGCCAGTTACGCATATGACTATAACACCTCTAACCTCAACATCGCCAACTCTGGATCGCATGAAGTAACCGTGGGGGTGCGTCTCTTTAACAGAGGAAAAGTGCTGTGCCCACGCTGGATGAATTAATCCAATTCACTTAAAAAGTGCCGCCGTCGTTTTTACCCTATTTCCTGAAAAGGAGGCCAAAAACGACGGCGGCACTTTTTGTTTTTAACTAAGGGAAAGACACTCAGCCGAATGTCTTTAGGCCTGATTGGTAGGAAATCCAAACGCAAGTGGCTACTTTCTATTGATTGTTTCTGGTCACACCAGAAATGCGAGTATGTCTAGGCGATCAAAAGGTAAACCGTCGCTAAAAAAATGATTGCGCCGCTAAAAACATGGGAGGCTTAACATCTTAAATTATTGGCAAATAGGTTGGGAATAGCTGGGATCAACCCTTCCTGTCAAAAAAAACAGACGGACCGTTTTTAGCCTGTTTTCTGTAAAACAGGCTAAAAACGGTCCGTCAGATTGTAAATCCTCTAGTTATACTGGAAGTTATTTCTTGCCAAACAACCAGGTGAAGCCGTCTGGGAATTCGCGTTGCCAGAAGGATTCTTTGTGCTCTCCGTCGGCGTGGACTTCATATTGGAGGTTCTTCTTTTTTAGGCCTTTCTGCAGAAGCAAATCGCGCATTCTGGCCATGTCGGGCACCATGTCTTTTCCTTCTTTTTCGCCGGCCAACATCACCACTTTCAGGTCTTTGGGCACTTTGTTTTTAGAAACGTAGTCGTATACTTCAGGAGAAACCCAGAAGGCCGGGGAAAAGACGCCCGCCTTGCCAAATACGCTTGGGTGCTTAATGGCAGCGTACAAAGAAATCAAACCGCCCATGGAGCTTCCGGCCACGCCTGTGTACTTTTTCTCAGGCATGGTTCTATAGTGCGCGTCTATGTAAGGCTTTAAGGTGTAGGCCAGAAAATCAACGTAGGCCTCGCCTTGGCCGCCGCCGTATTTCTCGTTCTTCCAGGGGGTGTATTCATTCATGCGCTGGTCACCGCCGTTGTCTGGGGCAACAATTATTGCGCTCAGGCCTTTCTCTTGGAACAGCTTGTCCATGGATTCGTCAATGCCCCACTCCCCGCTGAAGCCATAAAAAGCGTCAAACAAATTCTGCCCGTCGTGCATATACAGCACCGGGTATTTTTTGCCGGAGGTGGCGTAGTCGGGTGGCAGGTAAATCCAAACGCGGCGGCTTCGGTTTAACTGGGGCATCCAGAACTCATTGCTCAGGATTTTCACGTTGGCGCTGGCTGTGTGCACCTTGTCAGGGCTGTCATGAAAATCTGACCAGCTTTCTATTTCCAAACGTACTGTATCTATAGGTTTCTTGGCCAGATAGATTCTATTGTTTTTAGCCACGCCATTGGTAAAAGCTTCACCGGTGGCCCAGCTACCGCGCGTTATTTTGTATTCCAATTCTTCCTTGCCAGAAGGCATGGTTAGGTAATAACGTCCGTTGGCTGCCTTTTTAAAGCTATGGGCTTTGTTTCGGGGGTTCCAGTTGTTGTGGTTGCCGGCCAGGAAAAGCGTGTCTTGGGCAGGGGTTTTGGCTGGAACCTTGGTCACCTCAAAAGTGACCTGCGCCAAGGCGGTTTGCACGCCCACGCCTAGAAGCAACAGGGTCATCAGCTTAGTTCTGAAGCTGTTTTTCATAATTTGGCATTTTAAAATCAAGGAAATCGATTTCCCTCTCACAAATCTTATTATTTTTGGTGTAAATATTATAAAACTAGCAAAGAAACGCTAGGCCCTGGACCCCAAACATCCCAAAGGCATGTATAAAAAAGCAATTCCCGTATTACTAATAGCCAGTTGTGCTTTTTTATCATGCACCAGAAATGCTTCAGCGCCCATGCCTTCTGATTCGGTTCTATATACGTCTGCCGCGTACTCCCTCTTTTCTAACAGGGTGGTGCAGGGAAAAAACGAGGCGGTAGCCATATCCCCTACGCATTTGCGGTCTACCTACCAAAGTCCTGCCAACCAGACGTTTAACCGGCTCATTGAATTCAAATTCAGCTTAAACGGCAAAGACAATGAGCTGCCGGTGGGCGTAAACCACCACTTGGTTTTACAACCCGTTAATGGCAAAGTGGTAACGCCAATTATAGTGTTTGGGCAACAAGATGCCATAACGCCTACTGCCAAGGCCAACGATTTCCTTGAGCCCAACACCGAGGTTACTATTAAGTTGGACATGCGGCAAGTATTGGAGGCTTTTCAGAAGCAAGGCTATTACACGTCTTCTAACGGGGACAAGCTCTATACCCAGGATTTTAAAGGCGTCTTTGTGGCTGGAGGTTCTGAGCCCTTGAGCTGGGATTTTGAGAACCTGCCCAGCCGCCAGCACCTGCAACTAACAGATCCCGACAAAGACGGCATTTATACTGTTACGCTCACATTCAACGCCTACAACCCAGAAAACTTCACCGCCTCTGAGTGGAAGCTAAATAAGGACATTAGCCGCCTACCGCAGTTTAGCTCTAGCCACGTCTTGCTAGATGCTTTATACAACATGTCTTTAGAAGAGTCAATGCTGGACATACGCCCTGACCAGACCTTTATGGCCGGAGCCAAATGGGACGGCGTCTGGACGCGGGACATCAGCTATAGCATTGTGTTAGCCTTGGCGGCCATTCACCCCGAGATTTCTAAGAACAGCCTGCTGCGCAAAGTCAAAGACGGACGCATTATTCAGGACACCGGCACGGGTGGTTCCTGGCCTATCTCCTCTGACCGCATGACCTGGGCCCTAGCCGCCTGGGAAGTGTATGTAGTAACGGGAGACCAGAATTGGTTACAGCAGGCTTTTGCTATCATTAAAAAATCAGCGGAGGAAGATTTATTGACCGTGCAAGACCCAAAGACTGGCCTGATGCGCGGCGAGTCCTCTTTCCTGGATTGGCGCAAGCAGACCTACCCGCTCTGGATGCAACCCGTGGACATTTACGAGTCGCTTAATTTGGGTACCAACGCCGTGCATTACCAGACCTACCGTATTCTGGAACAGATGGCCCAGCGCCTGGGACAGCCTAGCCAGCAGTACAGCCAATTAGCGAATCTAATTAAGCAGGGAATCAATGAAAAGCTTTGGTCTGAGGAGCATAAGTACTATGGCCAGTACCTGTACGGACGCCTACACGTGAGCTTGTCACCCAAGGCCGAAGCATTGGGTGAAGCCCTAACCATTTTATATGGCATTGCAGACGGTGAGCGCCAAACACAGGTATTAAACAACACGCCGCAGACTAACTACGGCATTCCTAGCATCTACCCGTACATCCCAGAGATTCCGCCCTACCACAACAACAGCATGTGGCCCTTTGTGCAGGCCTATTGGACCTGGGCCGCCGCTGAGGCCGGACATACCGCCAAAGTATCTGAGAGCATGAGTGCGCTCTACCGCGCGGCTGCCTTGTTCTTGACCAACAAAGAAAACTTGGTGGCTACCACCGGTGATTACAAAGGCACTGAGATTAACTCTGACCGGCAATTATGGAGCGTGGCTGGCAATCTGGCCATGGTGTACAGAGTGTTCTTCGGGATGAAGTTTGAGCAAGACAAACTGGTCTTTAAACCCGTAGTGCCAGCCAACTTTGCAGGTAAGAAAACCTTAACCAACTTCCCTTTCAGAAAAGCCGTCTTAAACATAAAATTAGAAGGCCACGGCACGCAACTAAAAGAAGTATATCTGGACGGTAAACGCCTAGAGAACGCCGAAGTGCCAGCCTCTTTGACAGGCCAGCATACGCTTAGAATGATTTTGGCCGGCGATCTAGGAACTACCTCTCCCTCTAAAATGGTGGAGCACTTATTCTCCCCTACTACACCGCAAATTACATACAAAAATGGAGTGGTGAGTTGGCCTTCGGTGTCGCAGGCAGCTTCTTATAAAGTTTTATACAACGGGAAAGAAAGTGAGACTAAAAACACAACTTTCGCAATTGTTACCGGCAATCAAATTATACCTACAGAACTCCAAGTTAAGGCGGTTGATAAAAATGGTACCGAGTCCTTTTTAAGTGAACCACTTAGAATTGATCGCTCCATTGTGGTAGAACTAGAAACTACAATTTCTTCAAAAGCCCACAACGCTGCAGGATTCACTGGCAAAGGCTATACAGAAATCAAGAAAGGGCAAGCGCCATTTATGTTTAAAGTGCAGGTGAATGAAAACGGATATTACGCACTGGACTTTAGATATGCCAACGGAAGCGGCCCTATCAACACCGACAACAAAGCGTCCATCCGGAGCCTGGCTGTCAATGGAAAACGTATAGGCGCCATGGTGTTTCCGCAGCGCGGTTTCGACGAATGGTCTAACTGGGGCTATTCGAACGCGCAGCAACTGTACTTGCCTAAAGGCATCCATACGTTTACACTTTCCCTGGAAGCGTCAGACGAGAATATGAACGGCGATGTCAATGAAGCCCTGTTAGACCACCTGCGATTGACCTGGCTAAGAGCCAAAAAATAAGCTTCGTTTTTAGCCTGTTTTCTGGAAATTAGGCCTAAAATGACTTAACAATAAATTTAGATAAATTAATAAAGATAAACGTATGCGGAAATTCCCCTTCGGCTTGGCCGGCAGATTGAGCTTCTTGCTTTTGTTGCTGGTCACTTTCACCACGCAGGCCCAGAAAAAAGACGGCATCACCCGTATAGATCCTACGTTCTGGTGGGTGGGCATGAAAAACCCCAACCTGCAACTCTTGGTGTACGGCCCTAATGCTGGTACCTATGACTACTCCTTGAGCCATCCGGGTGTGACCTTGGTGAAGACCAATAAAGTAGAAAACCCTAACTACGCCTTTATTGATGTGACCATTGCGCCTACCGCCAAAGCGGGTAGCTTCACTTTGACTGGTAAAAAAGGCGGCAAGACCATCAAGCGTACGTATGAACTGAAAGCCCGTACCGCAGAACCGAAGGCCCAAGGCCTAAACGGCTCTGACTTCATATACCTGGTCCTGCCTGACCGCTTCTCTAACGGCGACCCCAAGAACGACAAGTTCAAGGAAATGGCCGACCCCAACGCCGACCGGAACAACCCATTCCTACGTCACGGCGGTGACATACAGGGGATTCAGAACCACTTAGATTATTTTCAGGAATTTGGAGTGACGGCGCTTTGGCTGAACCCGGTCATTGAAAACAACCAACCACTAACGGATGAAGGCGGTACCAAGCGCAGTGCCTACCATGGCTACGCCTTCACGGACCATTACAACGTAGACCGCCGCTTGGGTGGCAACGAAGCGTACAAAAAACTAGCCCAGGCGGCGCACGCGAGAGGCATGAAAATTGTGCAGGACGCCGTGTACAACCACGTGGGCATCAACCACTGGTTTATCAAAGACCTGCCCAGCAAAGACTGGGTGCACCAGTTCCCCAGCTACACCAACACCTCGCACAAGTTCCAGCCCATCATTGACCCCAACGGCTCCAAAGCGGACTGGGACATCATGCTCAACGGTTGGTTCACGCCTTTCATGCCTGATCTGAACCATGACAACAAGTTGGTGGAGAACTACCTCATTCAGCATGCCATCTGGACGGTCGAGCACTTTGGCGTGGATGCCTGGCGCATTGACACCTACATGTACAACGAGGACCAGTTCATGAACCGCTGTAACCAGGCCCTGCTGGACGAGTACCCCAACATCCACATCTTCGGGGAGAGCTGGGTGAACAATGTCATCGCGCAGGCCCGTTTTACGCGCAACAACATCAACTTCCCGTTCAAGAGCAACCAACCCGGCACGCTGGATTTCGTCTTATTCAACGCCATCAATGACGCCCTAAACCAAAACTTCGGCTGGGACGAAGGCGTGAGCAAAGTGCACCAAGTCTTGGCGCAGGACGCCGTCTATGAAGACCCCATGAAACTGGTGACCTTCCTGGACAACCATGACATGAACCGCTACTTCTCCGTAATAGGCGAAGACCTGAACAAGTACAAAATGGGCATGACCTGGCTCTTGACCACACGTGGCATTCCGTCCCTGTACTACGGCACCGAGATTCTGATGAAGAACTTCAAGGACCCTTCGGACGCCGAGGTGCGCAAGGATTTCCCGGGTGGTTTTGCCGGTGACAAGGAGAACAAGTTCTTGGCCTCAGGGAGAAGTGAGCGTGAGAATGACGCCTTCAATTTTGTAAAGACCCTGGCCAACTACCGCAAGAACACCCCTACCCTGCACTCTGGTAAACTGATGCAGTTTGTACCGCAGGACGGTATCTACGTGTACTTCAGGTACAACCAGGACAAAACCGTGATGGTGGCCACCAATACCACAAACAAAGAGGTTGATTTAAAAACCGAGCGTTTCGCAGAGCGTACAGCCGGCTTCACCAAAGCCCAGAACGTAATCACCAACCAGCCGGTAAGCGGCCTGGCCAGTATTAAGATTCCGGCCAAGACCGCCTTGGTGCTAGAGCTACAGAAATAAACCGTTTTTGGCCTATTTTCTGGAAAACAGGCCGAAAACGACCTTACCTTCAACCCTCCATTGAGAGGTATAACCTTACAAGAAAAGAAGTAAATGAGCCAGATAACAGCGTGCCTTTTTGACTTAGACGGCGTTTTAGTAGACACCGCCGTGTACCATTACAAAGCCTGGCGGGACCTTGCCAACAGCCTGGGTATAGAATTCACCGAAGAGGACAATGAGCGCTTGAAGGGCGTGAGCCGCGTGCGGTCCCTGGAGATTATCCTGGAGATTGGCAACCAGACCCTGGAGCAGGAGAAGATGCTGGCCCTTTGCGAGCAGAAAAACACCGAGTACTTGAAAGACGTGGCCCAAATGACGCCCGCCGAGATTCTGCCCGGCGTAGTGGATTTCCTGAAGGCCCTTAAGCAAGAAGGAATTCTGATTGCCTTAGGTTCGGCGAGTAAGAACGCCCAGTTGATTCTGGAGCGTACCGGTTTGCTAGGCTATTTTGACGCCATCATTGACGGCCGTCATGTCATCAACGGCAAACCAGACCCAGAGGTGTTCTTAAAAGGCGCCGAAGCCTTGAGCGTACAGCCTGAAAACTGCGTAGTCTTTGAAGACGCCGTAGCCGGCGTAGAGGCCGCCAAGAACGCAGGCATGCTGTGCGTAGGCGTAGGTGAACCAGAGACCTTGGCGCTGGCAGACATCGTGGTGAAAGACATGACCGAAATGTCAGTCGCCAAATTGAGAGAGTTGGAGAAGTAATCCGTTAATAGACACGCATTTCGTCCCCCTTTGAAGGGGGTTGGGGGATGACAAAGAAGTTACAAGTTTGAATAGCTTCCCTAAAAGGAGTTAATACTTAATCTTGATTATTTTTTAGTCATCATCAGAAGCTAATCATCCCCCTACCCCCTTCAAAGGGGGACGCAGAAGTACCTAAATAAATAACCGTTTTTAGCCTAGTTTCCAGAAAACAGGCCAAAAACGAACATCAGATAAGAAATTAAAAAGACTAGCTATTAGCATCTAGCTACTAACATCTTAAAAGCATGAAGCAATACCTTACCATAGACGAATGGTCCATCATAGAAGAAGGCTTCCGTCCGGAGTATAATAGAATATCGGAGAGCGTATTCAGTTTGGGCAACGGGCGCATGGGCCAGCGCGCCAACTTTGAGGAAACCTACACCGGCGAGACCCTGCAGGGAAACTACGTGGCCGGTGTGTACTACCCAGACAAAACCCGCGTGGGCTGGTGGAAGAACGGCTATCCAGAATACTTCGCCAAGGTATTAAACGCCGCCAACTGGATTGGCATTGACGTGACCATTGACGGCGAAACCCTGGACCTGCACCACTGCCAGGTGCTGGAATTCAGACGGGAGCTGAACATGCGCGAAGGCTGGTTGGAGCGTACCTTCACGGCGCAGCTGCCCAGCGGCAAGCAAGTGCGCGTGGTGGCCAAGCGCTTTACCAGCATCGTGGACGATGAGGTAGGTGCCATCAAATACTGCCTCACCCCTTTGAACTTCTCGGGCAACATCACCTTCACTCCCTTCGTGGACGTGGACGTGATGAACGCCGATTCTAACTATGACGAGAAGTTCTGGAACGAGGTACAGAAAGAAGCCCAGGGCTTGGAAGGCTATGTGACCGCTGAGACCAAGAAGACCGCTTTCCATGTCTGCACCGGTCAGAAAATCAAGGTGACGCTGGACGGCGAAGAAGTTGCTGTGGACGCCACCACTACGGAGACCTCCAAGTATGTGGCCTCTACCTTTACCGTGGCTGCCAACCAAGACCAAGACCTGATTGTCTATAAAATTGCCGCCAACCTTTCGTCAGAAAACCATCCGAAGGAGCAATTGCTTGCCAACACCAAACAAGTTATCGCTGAGGCTTATGCCAAGGGGTTCCAGCAGTTGCTGTTAGAGCAGATCGACGCCTGGGCCGCCAAGTGGGAAGAAAGCGACATTGTCATTGAAGGCGACGCCGCCGCCCAGCAAGGCATCCGCTTCAACATCTTCCAACTCAACCAAACCTACACCGGCGAGGATGAACGCCTAAACATCGGTCCGAAAGGCTTTACCGGCGAGAAATACGGTGGGTCTACCTACTGGGACACCGAGGCGTACTGCCTTCCGTTCTACTTGGCCACCGCCGACCAACAAGTGGCACGCAACCTCTTGGTGTACCGCTATAAGCATTTGCAGAAAGCCATTGAGAATGCGGAGAAACTGGGCTTTACGAATGGTGCCGCTTTGTACCCCATGGTGACCATCAACGGCGAGGAGTGCCACAATGAGTGGGAAATCACCTTTGAGGAGATTCACCGTAACGGCGCCATTGCGCATGCCATTTATGACTACATTAGGTACACTGGAGATGACGCCTACCTAGCCGAATACGGTGTGGAGGTATTGGTGGGCATCTCCCGGTTCTGGGCACAGCGCGTGAACTGGTCGGCGGCCAAAAACCAGTACGTGATGCTGGGCGTGACCGGCCCGAACGAGTACGAGAACAACGTCAACAACAACTGGTACACGTCCACCATTGCCACCTGGACGCTGGAGTATACGCTCAAAGCCCTGAAGCACGTGCAGGAAACTAACCCATCGCGCTACCAGGAATTGGTGGGCGTCATGAACCTGGACGTAGCCAAGGAAACCGAGCAGTGGCAACACGTGATTGACCACATGTTCTACGCCGAGGACAAGGACCTAGGCATCTTCTTGCAGCAGGACGGATTCCTGGACAAAGAGCAGACCCTAGTAAAAGACCTTCCCGCCGAAGACCGCCCGCTGAACCAGAAATGGTCCTGGGACAGAATCCTGCGCTCGGTGTTCATCAAGCAGGCCGACGTGTTGCAGGGCATCTACCTCTTCGAGGACCGCTATGACCTGGAGACCATCCGGAGAAACTATGACTTCTATGAGCCGCGCACGGTACATGAATCCTCGTTGAGCCCGTGTGTGCACTCCATCCTGGCGGCCAAGCTGGGCGACGAAGAGCGTGCCTATGAGTTTTACCTGCGCACCGCGCGTCTGGATTTGGACGACTACAACAACGACACAGAGGACGGATGCCATACCACCAGCATGGCGGGCACCTGGATGAGCGTGGTACAGGGTTTTGGCGGCATGCGCGTGCGGGACAACCAGCTGCACTTTAATCCTTTCATTCCAGCGGGTTGGTCCAGCTACTCTTTCAAGATTAGGTTCAGAGGCCATCTATTGAATGTGAAAGTGAACAAGGAAGGCGTGGTGATTGAGAACCAGCACATCCAGCCGTTGTCGCTAACTATCTTTGACCAGCCCCAGACCATTGAGGCCAATGGCAAGGTGCAACTGGCGCATCAAGTAGCGTAAAGATGCCGCTTCCGTTTTTGGCCTGTTTTCTTGAATTTAGGCCAAAAACGGAAGCTTTTTTCCTAATAAGAACTGGCGAGAGACTTTAGTCTCGTGACAAGGATGAAGTGAGCCTCCAGACTCACTGGGAAATACCAGTAAAAAATGGAGTCTGGAGACTCCAACCATCTATAGGCACTAGTCTGAAGACTCGCGCCAGAAAGTTGATTTAATGTCATTTTATCAGTTGCACATCATCCTGCTACTTGACACTTGTTACTTGATATCAAAACTATGAAACATAATCAGCGTTCATTCTTGTCTTTAGCTTTGCTGGCGTCGCTGGCGGTTGGCTGTAAATCGTCAGTGCCCGGCTCTACTACCCTCCCTGAAAAAGAAATTACAGAAACTAGTATGACTACTTCTGAAGGTGCCACAGAAACGCCAAACCCCTACACCACGGATGAGGAGGTAACGGACCAGAAACTGGTGATTTACCAGATGATGACCCGCCTATTCGGGAACAAAAAAACGGTGAACAAAACCTATGGCACTCTGCAGGAAAACGGCGTGGGCAAGTTCAATGACATCACGGACAAGGCCCTGCAGGAAATCAAGAAACTGGGCGCCACGCACGTGTGGTACACCGGCGTTCTGGAACACGCGCTCATGACGGATTATACCAAGTTCGGGATTCCCTTGGATGACGCCGATGTCATCAAAGGCCGCGCGGGCTCACCGTATGCCATCAAGGATTACTATGACGTGAACCCAGACTTGGCCGTGGACGTGCGCAAGCGGATGACGGAATTTGAGGCGCTGGTAAAACGTACCCACGGCAACGGCCTGAAGGTGATTATTGACTTTGTGCCCAACCACGTGGCCCGCAAGTACCAGTCAGACGCCAAGCCAGCAGGCGTGGAGGATTTCGGGGCGAAGGATGATGTGACCGTTGGCTTTAAGTCGAGCAACAATTTTTATTATTTGCCTGGTCAGCCCTTGCAAGTGCCTTCTGGGTACAATGCCTTGAGCGCCTCGTTCAAAGGCCCGCAGGAGGACGGCAAGTTCAATGAGAACCCGGCCAAGGCTTCTGGGAATGACGTGTTTAGCGCTACGCCCAGTGTAGATGACTGGTTTGAGACCGTAAAGCTGAACTACGGAGTAGACTACCAGAACAACCGCACCAAGCACTTCTCTCCCACCCCAGACACCTGGCTTAAGATGCGCGACATTCTGATGTACTGGGCAGGTAAAAACGTGGATGGGTTTAGATGCGACATGGCCGAGATGGTACCCGTGGAGTTCTGGGCCTGGGTTATTCCGCAGGTGAAGGCCAAGTACCCAGACATCAAATTTATCGCTGAGATTTACAACCCCAAGGAATACCACAACTACATAAAGACCGGAGGCTTTGACTATCTCTATGACAAGGTGGGCTTGTATGACGGCGTGCGTAGATTGATGGAAAACAAAGGCAAAGGCAATACCGCTGAAATTACTAGAGTCTGGCAAGAGGAAAGCAAAGGCATTTCCAGCCAGATGCTACGCTTCTTGGAAAACCATGACGAGCAGCGCCTGGCCTCTGCTGAGTTTGCCGGCACGCCTTGGGCGGGGGTACCTGCCATGACGGTGAGTGCTACCCTGGGCAGCGGTCCGGTGCTAATTTATTTTGGGCAGGAAGTTGGGGAGCTGGGCAAAGGCCACGAGGGCTTTCAGGGCGAGGACGGCCGCACCACCATCTTTGACTACTGGGGCGTCCCGGCGCACCAGGCCTGGATGAACGGCGGCAAATTTGACGGCGGCAAGCTCACCGAAGACCAACAACGCCTGCGCGAGTTCTACACCAAACTGCTCAACGTCAGCACTAGCCGCGAAGCCATCCGGAAGGGCAAGCTTTATGCCTTGACCGTGCAGGAAGGAGTTGCTCCGGCGGGCACCTACGCCTACATCCGGCATACTGCCAATGAACGTATCTTGGTAGTAGTCAACTTCAACCGCACTGCTTCAGATTTCAGCTTGGCCTTGCCGGCGCAAGCATTGTCTGCGGTGGGAATGGACAACAAAGGCACGCTTATCCTGCAGGACTTGCTCTCCAGCATGCCGCCGTTGTTTCTGGAGCCTTCGGTGAAAACCAATATTACCCTGGCGCCTTTGAGTGCGCACCTGTTTCTATTGCAGAAAAAATAGAAAGAGGCCCCGATTCTCGGCTATTTTTCCCAAATTAAGACAAAACTGACCTAACCCTTTACCTAACAAACGAACCTCCGCTAATGGCACAAACCTTACAGACCGCCTCTACCAAGCCTAGGCTGGGTTTCTGGCAAATCTGGAACATGAACTTCGGGTTCCTGGGCATCCAATTTGGCTTTGCCCTGCAGAACGCCAACGTGAGCCGCATCTTTGAAACCCTGGGCGGCACCGAGATTGCCCTGTACTGGTTGGCCGCCCCGGTAACAGGTTTGCTGGTACAACCCGTTGTAGGCTATTTGAGCGATAGGACCTGGCACCCGGTGTTTGGCAGACGCAAGCCCTTCTTCATGATTGGGGCTCTGCTGGCCTCCTTGTCCTTGCTGGTTATGCCCAACTCGTCTGTCCTTTGGATGGCGGTGGGTATGCTTTGGATCATGGACTCTTCCATCAACATCTCCATGGAGCCGTTTAGAGCCTTGGTGGGTGACTTATTGCCTTCCAGCCAGCGTACCTCGGGCTTCGCGTTCCAGACGTTCTTTATTGGGGTGGGCGCCGTGGTGGCTTCTGCCCTGCCTTGGGTACTGACCAATTGGTTTGATGTGCCCAATACCGCGCCGGCCGGTGAGATTCCGCCTTCGGTGAAGTGGGCCTTCTATCTTGGCGGTGTGGTGTTCTTTTTGACGGTGCTTTGGACGGTCATCAAAACCAAGGAATACCCGCCTGAGGACATGGACGCCTTTGAGCGCGAAAGAAGCGAGACTTCTTTTTGGAACGGCATGCAGGAAACTGTATCGGGCATTTTCAAAATGCCGAAGACTATGTTGCAGTTGGCCATTGTGCAGTTCTTTACGTGGTTCGCGCTGTTTTCTATGTGGATTTTCACCACCCCTGCCATCACCAGTCACCTATACCACACCACAGACAAAGCCTCCAAGCTCTACAACGAAGGCGCTGACTGGGTAGGCATCCTGTTTGCCGTCTACAACGGAGTTTCTGCTATTGCGGCGCTCCTTTTGCCAACCTTGGCCAGAAAAACCAACCGCAAAATGACCCACCTTATCTGCTTGTTAATAGGCGGATTAGGACTTATCTCGTTCTACTTTGTGAGTGACCCTAAGATGTTGATTTTCTCTATGATAGGGGTTGGTATTGCCTGGGCGAGTATTTTGTCTATGCCGTACGCCATCCTGGCAGGCTCTCTGCCTAGCAACCGCATGGGTTACTACATGGGCGTGTTCAACTTCTTTATCGTGATTCCGCAGATTGTAGCCGGTTCCATTCTGGATTTCTTCAACAAAAACGTGTTTGGCGGGGAGTCTATCTATGTGTTGGTATTAGGAGGTTGCTCCATGGTACTGGCAGGCCTGTTGACGCTGCTGGTGAAAGACGTAGATGAGGTGGTGGAGTAGCATTTTCATCTTTTATTAATAAAAACGAAGAAGCCCCAGCATTGAGCTGGGGCTTCTTCGTTTTTGGCCTATTTTCTGGAAAACAGGCTAAAAACGAACATTATCCCTGCCTCTACCTTAAACCTGCTTTCCCTTGAAGACTAAGCATTTCTTATTTAAGGAGATAGGGGGCAATGATAGATTGCCAGATGGTGTATCCTTCGGGTTGCATGTGCAGGCGGTCCTGGACGTAGAGTTCCTCGCGCATATTTCCTTCCTTGTCCAGCATGGCGCCATAGATGTCAATAAAGTCACTGTTCTTCTGCTTTCTGAGGAAGCGCTTGATGTCCTTGTTGACCTGTTTTACCTTTCCTTGTATAAGGGCGCGGCTGGGGCTGGGCTTGATACTGACATAGCTGATTCTTGCAGTTGGCAGATTGCTCCTGATGATGCCAAACAAGGTCTTGAACCTGCGTACCGCTTCATCTGAGGAAATGCTGTCTGCCGAGGCCAAATCGTTTTCGCCGCAGTAAATGACCACCTGCTTGGGTTGGTACGGCAGGATGATGTCATAGGCGTACTTTATCACATCCACCAATGTTGAGCCGCCAAAACCTCTGTTTAGGATGGGATAGCCCGGGAAACTTTTCTGGAGGTTATTCCATCTGGTGAAGGAGGAACTCCCTACAAACAGAATAGGATTGGCCGGGGGGCGCTGGCTCTCATCCTGCTTTTTAAAGGATACTATATCTGGCCAAAACGCCGGCGCGGTTTGCGCCTTTACAGATTCTAGGTTAAGAGCTAAGAATAAGATGAGGAAGAAAACTTTTTTCATGCGCTATAAAGAGGTTAGTACTAGTCTAAAAATTAACAGAAGAAGAACTTGAGCTGTAATCTAACATGTAAACAAAACAGACCCAGTTCTGGCCGGGTCTGTTTTTATTTAAGTGATATATCCTTAGTTAGGTAGTCAATTACTTTTTTACCAAGACAACTAGATCCATTGGTTTCACCTGTACTTGCTTCCTCTTCTTTTTTGTAAAGGCATCTTTGAACTTGCCATTATTCAAAAGACTATGCGTAAAATCAGCCGTTTGTTCTCCCCTATTAAGGACTACAATTACTTCTTCTTGCCCTAGCTTACGGCTGAAGGCATAAAGTTTTTTAGCGTCATCCATCTGAAGAGTGGTATAATCGCCTAGTCTAATAGACTTGTATTTGTGGCGCAAAGAGATAAACTTCTTGTACCAATTTAACAGGTCCTGATTGAAAACCACCGCGTCCGGGTCATGCTTGCTTTGGTCGGGGTTGTGGGTCTCTGGCTCATATTTTAGATTTTGCCACACCATGGGCTTGCGGCAGTCTGGGTCATTGCTTCCCCACATGCCGGCCTCATCGCCGTAGTAAATCATAGGTGCGCCCACATACAACATTTGGAAAGCGGCAATCAGCTTCTGCTTTTGCAGTTGCGCAGGCGTAGGTTTGCGGGCATTGTAAGTTTTATTGTTGCTCTTTTGGCTCCAGTTAAAGTATTTACCCCAGTTGCCAAACCGCTCTCCGTCAGGGTTGGCCACGGCACTGCCTAGGCGGGTAGCGTCATGACTGTCCATCAGGTTCTGCATATTGTAAGCCACGCCCGGCCCAAACACTTCACGTAGCTCTCTCAATTTTGCATCAAACTGCGTGACCGTTGTTGCCTTCTTATCCTGCACCATAAAGTCATGCACGATAAAGGCAAAATTGTAATTCATGGTGGCATCAAATTCATCACCGCTTAAATAGGGCTTGGTCTCGTCAATGGAGAATACCAGTTCTGCGGTCATGTAGGCGTTAGGATTAATGCTGCGTACGTGCTTGCGCCAGTCCTTCCAGAAGGCATGCCCTACGTCATACGCCACATCCAGTCGCCAGCCGTCAATGCCGTGGGCTATGCCTTTATCCATCGGGTTCATCCAGCGCTTGGTGGCGTTGAAGATGTATTCCTTAGGACCAGTCACAATACCAGTGCTGTCTTCTTTAAACTCTGGTAGGGTACTCACGCCAAACCAACCTTTGTATTTAAAGGGAATGCCTTTGGCCTCATCCCGCCAACTTTGCACTATGAACCAGTCTTTATAGGCAGAGGCCTGTTGCTTTTTCATTAAGTCCTGGAAAGCGAAACTGTTCAAGCCAATATGGTTGAACACGCCGTCAAAGATGATGTACATCTTGCGCTTATGCACTTCCTCAATTAGTTTAAGCGCCAACTTATCTGCGCTGGTCCAAGCCCAGGTAGAAGGGTCTAATGGATTCTCCCTAGCTATAAGCAGTTTATCTCCCTCGGGATCTGGGCCAAAAGTTGGATCAATGTGATGGTAGGACAAGGCATCATACTTATGGGAGGATGGTGCCCAAAACACAGGGTTCATGTAAATAGCATTGACGCCCAGTGATTGCAGGTAATCAAGTTTATCTATTACACCCTGCAAATCACCCCCGTAGCGGCGGCGCTGCAGATTGAAGTAAATATCCTTGCCATTCTTCACCTCATACGGTTGTAATTTATACCAATCACTTGTCCAAGGATGAATCTGAAAGGCCGACGAATCATCAAATGGATAAGCACCGCTTTGGTCTTCTACTTTAGGGTCGTTGCTCTTATCGCCATTATGAAACCTATCTGGAAAGATTTGATACCAAACCACCCCTTTGCTCCAGTCAGGAGTGAAGTCTTTTTGTGCTAACGCCGGTACTGCACTTAACAAGAGTACTAGTAAGGCACCTATGGATAAAATATTCTTTACCATTCAGAATTCTTTTCTACTTTAACTTTCCTTATTACTTCTTCAAAATGACGCTGGTGTAAGCAGGAATTGTCAGGATTGATTTATCAAGATTTGCTTTACCAGTTACGTGCTGTACTTTGTTATAAGCCTTTACACCTTCAGGCAATGTTACCCTTACTTCTGCCCCAGATAGATTATGCACCACAAATAAGGATTCTTGTTTAGTAGTTCTGGTAAAGCCACTTAAGGAAGCCGAACCTAATTGAACAGGCACCAAATCTCCATAAGTTAGCGCATGGCTATTGTTCCTTAGCTTGATGAGTTGTTTATAATGATTGTACAAAGAGTTCTTGTCTTTTACCTGAATTGAGACTGGGGCCACGGTTTTCTCAGTGGTAAATTCTGGCTTCATCCATTTGGTGCGGCTCTTGTCTTTGCTGGCCACATCCCACAAGAAAGGCTCTCTGATGTTTGGATCTGGTTTGGTGCCTAGCATGCCCAGCTCTTCGCCGTAATATAAGTAAGGAGAGCCTGGCAAGGTTAAGAGAATAGAAGCAGCCACCTTGGCCTTGTTTTGATCACCTTTCAGTTCACTCATGATCCGGTTCTGGTCATGGTTACTCAAAATGGTGGCGTCTATAAACTCTGGGTTCACTGAATTGTAGAAATTGGTAATCTTGGCGTGTTTGATGGACAATGAATCTCCCCTTCCTTGGTTAAGGGCCTTTAAGATGTCCCAGCTCATTTCAAAGTTGAATAGGGCTGGCAAGCCTTTCATGTAAGGAGCCACAATGTCTGATGTAGCCCATACCTCCCCTACCAGGTACACGTCTGGCTTGGCCTTTACCATTTCATTTCTGAAATACTCCCACCAGCGGTGGTTGTCGTAAGGCCGTTCATCTGGGAAGATATGGCGTGCAGCGTCTAATCTAAAACCATCCACGCCCACGTCTTGTAACCAATAGCGGCCAATTTTAAATATTTCATTGCGCAACTTAGGGCTGTCAAAATTCAGGTCTGGCATGCCACCGTAGAAATAACCATAATACAGGTAGTCACTACCTGGCACAGTGTGCCAGTGCTGGGTATTGCCAGAGTCTCCGCCGGTTACTTTGCCCTCTTTCTGGGCCTGGGGATCAGTTTTATGGGTCCAGACGTAATAATCGCGGTACAGGCTGTTCTCGTTTTTGGCAGCATCTTTAAACCAGGGGTGCTCACTGGACGAATGGTTGATCACCATGTCCATGACCACGTTGATCCCGCGTTTATGGGCTTCTTTTACAAACTCCTTAAAGTCTGCCATGGTGCCGTAGTCTGGGTGGATGCCGTAATAATCTGTGACATCATATTTGTGATAAGAAGGCGAAGGGTTGATGGGCATCAGCCAAACGCCTTCCACTCCCAGGTCTTTCAGGTAGTCCAATTTGGAAGTCATGCCCTTTATGTCACCAATGCCATCACCGTTAGAATCGGCGAAGGACTGCACAAAAATCTCATAGGTGACGCCTCTGGGCCATTTGCTTGCCTTTCCTGATTGCGCCTGGGCTGTGCCATTCAAGACCAATGCACAGAAAAGCATGGACAACACGGCCAATGATTGAGTGATAGATATTTTTTTCATAGACAGAATGGGTGTGAGTTTTAATACAAGGAGGTGACTTCTTACCGCAGGTTTTGATAATAACCAAATAGCGGTTATCGTTCCTTTTAAAAATTTATACAGGTTGTAATTACTTGATTAATGGGCTACTACCAAACGCTTGACGGTGGTTACATCACCAGACGACACTTTTACAAAGTAGGTGCCATTGGCTAACGGCTGGGTATCAAATGAATAACTGGTGCCTTTAAATTGTACTTTAGATAACATCCTTCCAGTCATATCAAACAGTTGAATGGTAGTAGTATGCGAAGCCTTGTCGCCAAGAGTTACAGTTACTTTATCAGCGGTAGGGTTAGGGTATAGTTGTACAGCCAGCGCTGGTTTTTCATCAGCCAGCCCCGTAGTGGTTTCTTTAGATACTAATACTATCCAGGTTTGATTTGCGCCTAAAGATGATGCAGAAGGAGACCAATTAGAGAATGCTCCTTGCGCGTTTAACGTCACCGTGCCCATGACAGTACCGGTGTAAAGCTCTGTTACCTTGTAGGTGCCTGCAGACAAAGTTGACACAGGTAAAGAAACGCTAGGACCCGATATGGCATCACTCCCAAAGTTAGACACCATGATAACGGCTTCTTGCTCATACACTCTTCCGTAACTGAAAATGGACGTATTACCGGTGGTAAGCTCTGTGTGATACCCTTTTCTAAGCGCCGGCTGGGCGTTTCTGATATGGATAAGCTTCTTGTAGTGGTTTAAAAGAGAACCTGGGTCTGCGGCAAGGGTCTGTACGTTAAACTGTGCAAAGTTAGGGTTAAGCGCCCGCCAAGGCGTGCCTGTGGTAAAACCTGCTTTAGCCCCTGGGGTCCACTGCATGGGTTTGCGCTTGTCTTCATCCACCCCTGACCCTTGCATGCCCACTTCTTCACCGTAATACAAGAAAGGCACTCCAGGCATGGTAAGGTAAAGAGAAGCGGCTTGTTTCATCTGCGCCAAATTTCCTCCCAATTCATCCATGATTCTGTTTTGGTCATGATTGGTTAAAAAGGTAGCATACTGCAAACGCGGATAAAGTCTGTTCACCAAGTTTAGTTGGTTTTTAAGCGAGGCAGGATTATTGCTCTTCACTGAATTAATGATGGACAAGGCCAAGTCAAATTCAAAGCACACATCCAATCTGTCATTTTGCACATAAGGCACAACTGATGAGGTATTGGACCAAGCCTCTCCAACCGTGAATGCACTAGCCTTTGCTTGTTTAGCTACTTGGTTAAATTCATGGAGGATATTAAAGGTCTCAGGAGTGTTTTCTAATTGAGAGCCGTCCTCATCTAAATACTTGACCGCATCAATGCGATACCCATCCACTCCTTTATCTAACCAGAAGCGCGTAATGTCCCACATGGTATTCTTAAGTTGTGGACTGCTCCAATTTAAATCTGGCATTCCGCTGTAAAAGATGCCGTAGTAGTAACTTCCGTTTTTTTGATGCCATACGTTTTGGCCCCACGGTCCTACCGTACCGGGATTGGAGTTTGACCAAACATACCAGTCTCTGTAAGCATTGGTATTATTGCTCGCCGACTGCTGAAACCAAGGGTGTTGATCTGAGGAGTGGTTCATGACAAAGTCTATGATCACCTTTATACCCCGGGCATGTGCCGCTGCTAAAAATTCCTCAAACTCTGCCATGGTGCCATAGTCAGATTCTGTTGCATAGTAATTAGTGACATCATAGCCGTGGTAACTAGGCGACTCCATCATGGGCATGAGCCAGATACCTGTAATGCCCAAATCTGTAGTGGTGGTGGGATTACCGTCATTTAAGTAATCCAACTTTTGGATAAGACCCTTAAAATCACCTTTTCCATCTCCGTTGCTATCGTAAAAGCTTCGCACAAATACCTCATAGAAGACAGCATCATTCCACCAAAACGTAGAATAGTCTGTGGACACTGGGATGGTGCCAGAAGTGGAGCAAGAACTGAATATAAAGGAGGGAGTTATAACCGAAGTGGTGGCATCAATGGACCTATTGAAAATATTATTCCCTCCCGAGACACCGCATGCACTGGGTACACTTTCTGCACCAGTACTTGTGTTTCCGTTCACATATTTATATTGAAACAAACCACCCGTAGGCAAAGAGACGCTTACTGAATATATGCCATCTGCGTCTTGGTCTGTCATAGGGATGGCAACAGGATTCCAGTCTGTACCGTATCCTGCCATGGCTTGAAAATTACTCATTACATGAACGCCTGCAGAAGCAACCGTCTGTTGACGCATGTCTACAGAGAAGGTAATCTGAGTATTGCAACTGGCAAAAGTGACGATTGGCAGACGTAGGTCTGTGGCCCCTACAGACACTTGCCTGTTAATGTTACCAGTTCCATCTTTTAGGCCGCAAGACTCAGGCACCAGCTCTGGCTGAGGGACTTGCCAGGTACTACCGTTTATAAATTTGTATTGGTAAACACCTGCCGGTAGCGCTAGGGTAATTTCATATACTTTATCCCCATCAGGATCTGTCAATAAGGTAGAGGCTGGATTCCAGTCTGCTCCAAAACCAGCTTCAGATTGTAAAGACCCCGCCAGGTGTACGCCATTTGGAGACACCGTCTGTTGCCTCATGTCTACTCTAAAAGTGACACGAGGTTGTTGGGCTTGTACTGCCAGTATAGAGACAATCCAAAAAAAACTAAATGTTAAAAGGATTTTCATAAAAACAGGTATTCAAATAACAATACACTTAGAGATAGCTTTTACACAAAACCCTTTAAGTTTTTGGGTAAAGATTATGACACTTTATAAGAATCCTAAAAAAAAAAAGGGACAGCTTATCACCTGTTTAGGTTTATGCTATCCCATTTTTCTTTAAAATTCTAAGTTTCTAAACTCAATAGAATAACCTTAAACGTTATACTTTGGTTAGTTTGTAAGTTCCGGTACCAGTAGTAAAATCTACCTCAATTTTATATTTGCCTGCAGCAAGGCCTTTAGTAGATAAATTTGGGCCGTTACCTTGAAGGTCAAATGTTCCTTGGGCAGATGTTCCTGTGCCAAATGCCCATTTATCACCCCATTGGTTATAATCTGGTAACAACAAATACTCACTGTCTGCTTTCAAATCAATAGTGATAGAATATTTACCGGGAGCAGTTCTAGTAAAGTCCTGTCCAGAAGAAACTCCCCAGTCGCCCGGAGTAGCACCACCCACAATAACTATTTTATTGCCAAGTGTAAATCCTGCATCTCCAAAGGTACCAATGGTAACGCGTACCGGATTTGTTTTACCATCCCATACAGCAGATTGCACAAACCCATATCTGTTTTTACCTGTTGCAGAGGCAGATCCTTTGACTACCACATATTCTACACCTGTCTTTTTAGGAACTGCCGCAGCAATTTTATTAGTGCCTTCAAAAGCTACCATTTTAACCGCGTTGGTCAAGTTAGAAGCTCCTTTTTCAACTACATAATAATCACCACTTTTTGCGTCAATGCTATTATCCAGCGTGGCAACAAGAGTCATCATACCAGATTTAACAGCATCACCAGGAATGTTTAAAATCTCACTGGTTGGGTTTGTAGGAGTTACTGTAGGCAGATCTTTCCAGTTAAAGGCAGTGGCATTGAAAGTTGCCTCACCATTATATGTAAAGTCAGAATATTCAGCACCTGCTGCAGTGGTCATCTGCTTATCCCAAGTTCCGCGAGTGATTTTGAATTTATCACCAGAAACCAAGTTCATGGCAATCTCATAGCAAGTTGGGCTAAGTTGAGTAAACTTATGAGGTCCACCACCACCATCCCAGTCAGATCCACCTTCACGGGAGCCAAAGCTACCTGTCAGGTAAACTGTTCTGTCACTTGCTGGAAGGGTTGCGCCATTAGGCACATACAAACGAATCCAAACAGTTTTGCCAGCTGGTAATCTATCTGTATAGTTACACAGCACGGGCTCCATGTTGTTGATGACGTTAATGTTGTACGTACCTACTGTTTGCTCACCGTCTTTGCTAATCATTTTATAATCAACAGTGTACAAGCCTGAAGGAGCTTTATCATTGCCAGGGAATTTCACATTCATGTTCACGCGGTTCAAGCTGTTAGACTTGATATTACTGAGCGTGTTTGTAGCAATAACATTGGTAGTTCCTTGTTTCATTACTTCCACAATAACCTTTTCAAGATCAGTAGCAGAAGCGGTAAATGAAACTGGAATGGCAGGACTTGCATCTGACAGGACTACCAAGTCATACTCTTGGTTTTTAACTTCCTGGAACATGGTGTCCACTTCATCTTCATTACAACCCCAGATGAACACACTCATCAGGAGACTGAAGAATAGGAAATAGTTCTTAAAATTTTTCATATGAATGTAAGTTAAAGGCTTAATAACCTGGGTTCTGCTTTAAAGTTGGATTATTAGAAATCGCTTCTGCAGGAATAGGGAATAATTTGTATTTATCAGCACTGGCGGCCTTGAAAGCACGGGCAGCAGTAAATGTTCCAAATCTTATCATATCCTGACGACGGTGCCCTTCCCAAACTAGTTCACGGCCTCTCTCGTCATAGATTTCATTCAAAGTCAATGTACCTGTAAGATTAGCAAGACCTGCACGGTTTCTAACTTGGTTTACTAATGCTCTTGCCGTTGCCTGGTCGCCGTTACTTCTAAGTAATGCCTCAGCCTTAGTCAACAAAATGTCAGCATACCGGTAAACTGGGAAGTCATTAGACGTACTTTCATTGCCTACAAAAGGAGCTACTGGCAAGTACTTGGCATTTCTTGCACCATCTGTAATTCCTGCATTGTCAATAGAAGAAATGTTCAGGTTGTAGGATACTCCCCCAGGTTGCGGTCCAATGAACCACTGGTCCTTGCGCTTGTCAGCGTCATCATATTTATTGATGAAGTCTTGATGAACAGTAGCACCGTTCCATCCACTAAAGCCAAACAAGGCATTTGCGTGTGGACCATGTAGTGTACGGATTCCAATAATGTTACGAGGTGCCGTTAGCGCATCTACGTAAACTGCCAAAATCACTTCTTGATCAGGAAGTCTATCACCAAAAATGGCTTGTGCTCCTGCATTGTCATACAGAGTAGGCACTAAGGAGAATCCACCTTCGTTTATTACTTTGTCAGACGCGGCAATAGCATCAGCCCAACGCTGTGTACCAGTGTACACTTGTGCATTCAAGTACAGTTTGCCTAGCAAGGCATATCCTGCCCACTTATTAAATCTACCATAGAACTGACCACCTTTGGCGGTTGTCAATAGATCCACATTGCTTTTAAGCTCACTTTCAATGAACTTAAACACTTCTGCACGCGGTGTTTGTGGAATCTGATCTACTGTCACATTGTTTTCTGTATAGAAAGGAACATCTCCCCATCCATCCATTAACATGTAATAAAAGTAGGCTCTCAAAACTTTTGCTTCGGCAATTCTTGCAGGATCTGCGTTTGCTTTAGTTAAAAGCTCTACAGCTAAGTTGGCTTTGAAAATACTTCTGTATAACCAGTTCCAGGTATTGCCAATAAATTCTTGAGAACCAGTCCAGGTGTGTTGGTACATGGCGCGCCAAATACCGTTATCATCCCAAGCGCCGTCAGCACGTCTTGGAATCAACATTTCATCTGTAGAAGACTCGTTCAAGTCAAACCATCCTCTATCTGCACCGGCAATCCCTTTGCCATTCCAGTCGCCTCTTACCTCATTGTAAATATTGGCTAAGGCCGCGTTTACACCAGCTTCAGTAGCATAGAAATCATCTGCTACCTGTTGGCCATAAATACCCTCATCCAAATCTGTACATCCAACAAAAAAGGCAGATGCAAAAATCAAGGCTGAATAAAATATCTTTTTCATAAAATGATTTTAATGATTTGCCAGGTGGCCTCTGTTTTAGAAGCTAAAACAGAGCCACTTGGTTCAATTTTTAGAAGGTTGCGTTAATCCCTAAAGCAAAGCTGCGAGTACGAGGATAAATGCCATAATCAACACCAAATCCTGATCCACCACTAGTGCTCAACTCTGGGTCAATACCAGAGTAATCTGTGATCACAAATAGGTTGTTAGCAGTAAAGGATAATCTTAAGTTTTTAATAGCCCCAAACTTGGTGGTATTCACATTATAACCAAGGGTAAGGTTTTCTAAACGTGCAAAATCTCCATCCTCCAACCAGTAATCAGTGGCATAAGTCAAGTTATTGATGCCGTCTTCTAAAGCACTCTTCAACATGTTAGTCTGACCAAAGCTACCCAAAGCGCTCATGGTGGCTCTTCTGGCATTGAAAATCTTGTGGCCATGAGCTCCTCTCAAAACCATATTCAAGTCAAAGCTCTTATAGCGTGCAGATGGCGTAAAAGCCCAAGTAAATTTAGGCAAGGCCTGACCCGCTACGTAACGGTCTGGGTTTTCTCTGTTACCATCAGAAATGATACCGTCACCGTTCAAATCATCAATAATCTGATTGCCATTAGCATCTACACCTGCGTGCTTGAATAAATAGAAAGTTCCAAGGCTCTGACCAATGATTAAGTGAGAGATGGCGTTATTGGTTGAAGCTACACCAGTGGTACCTCCTGAAGCCCAAACTACATAGTCAGTTTCTAACGGAAGGCCGTTCAAAGAACCACTTAATTCTTTTACTTCGGTTTTAGTGGTGGCTACGTTTCCAGCCAAGGTCACGCCTACGTTCTCTTTATCAATTAAAGCATAGCTAAGGCTAGCCTCAAGTCCTTTGTTCATGATCTCGCCAATATTGGCTTTGATGGTTCCAAAAGGATAAGGAGGTTGCGGTACTGCGTAGTCAAAAAGAAGATCACTGGTTAACCCATAGTAACCATCAAGTGTACCAGATAGCTTTCCTTCAAAGAAGCCAAAATCAATGCCTGCGTTATACATCTTTTTCACTTCCCAGCGCAGGTCTCTGTTTTCATTTTGAGTGATAGAGAAGTTAGGAATTACAGAGCCACCAAAGAACACTGTTCCGTCATTATTTACCAGACGTACAGAGTTTAATGGGCCTAGTCCTTGCTGGTTTCCAGTCTCGCCATATCCAACTCTAAATTTAAGGTCATTCATCACGTCTAATCCAGACATGAAGGCTTCTTCAGAAACTCTCCAGGCCCCTGAGAAAGAGTAGAAATTAGCCCATTTGTTGTTGGCACCAAAAACAGAGGAACCATCACGTCTAAAGCTGGCGCTTAACATGTATTTGTCCATGAAAGAATAATTAACCCTTCCTAAGAAAGAAGCCAATGTTCTGTCAGACTTGTAAGAGGTAATGTTGCCAGCTTGGAACAAAGTAGGATCAGATGACTGCAAGGTGCTTAGGTTGTTTTCAGAATCAACTGTAAAACCTCTGGCAGATGCTCTAAAACCGTTATAAACCTGCTGCTGCCACTCATTAACGCCAATCACGTCAATGCTGTGATTGCCAAAATCCTTCTTATAATTTAAAATGAAGTTGAACAGCTTCTCATCGGAAGAATTAAGTTCTCTGGTAGCAATGCCATCTGGCAAGTTCTGGATATACAAATCTCTTTCGGCGCCAGTAAGATTGGCTGGTACTACCCCAAGGTTTCTAGCGTTTTCTTGAGTTGTTCTAGCAGAGATGTAATTTTGGTACTCACGGTCAGTTTTGCGCCATGATCCAAAACCTGTAGCAGTTAATCCATTGAAAATGGTGTACTCTGCACGTAAGCTACCAAACAAGTTATTGGTTCTGTCACCGTCTACAATTTCATTTGTGCGGGCTACCGGGTTAAGGTAGTTGAAACCATTTGGATCAATAAAATAAGGACCAGTGTCTTTATTCAAAGGATTTTCAACGTAAATAGGGTCTGTAGGTCTGCGATTAATGGCTTCCCCAATTCTTCCACCGTTATTAAAATCGTTGGTAAGAAGTGAAGTGTTTAGGTTGAAGGTTAAGGCTAATTTGTCCTTAAAGGCAGATTGCGTCCCTTGAAAGCGGGCAATGTAGTTCTCTGAGTTAGACTTCTTGATAATACCTTGTTGTAGGATACCAGTCAAAGACGTTCTGTAGCTAAAGTTTTCTGTTCCGCCAGAAACTGCCAAGTTATGGGTGGTGGTATATCCTCTTCTAGTAATGGCATCTACCCAGTCAGTATCACCACCAAAATCATAAGAGTTTTCAATACCTCTAGCTGTAGCAGCTGCTCTGTATTCTGAGGCATTAAGAAGGTCGTAGTTTTTAGCAATAGTTTCTATTGAAGCTACGCCGCTGTATTCAATTGATGTTTCACCAATCTTACCTTTTTTAGTAGTCACCAAAACCACACCGGCAGCACCTCTAGAACCATATATGGCTGTAGCAGACGCATCTTTCAAGATTTCCATAGAGGCAATCTCGCTTGGTGGAATTTGTTTTAACAGGTTAAGATCACCTTGAATACCATCTACTACTACAAGTGGATCGTTCCCTCCAATTAAGGAAGTTATTCCTCTAATCCGGATGCTTGGAGCCTGGCCTGGCTCACTACCAACTTGGTTAATGTTTACCCCGGCAGCTCTACCATTAATTTGTTGCAATGGGTTGGTGATAGGACCTGCGTTAAAGTCCTTCTCGTCTAAGGAAGCAACAGAACCTGTTACGTCTCTTTTGTTCTGAGTACCATATCCCACCACAATGATTTCATCTAGCGCCTTGGCGTCAGAAGCTAAATTAACATTCACTGTGGACTGACCTGCAAGGGCTACTTCTTTAGAAAGGTAACCAATATAAGAGAATACAAGTGTGCCGTTAGCTTGAGCATCAGTCACAGTAAGGGAGTAACGGCCTTCAGCATCTGTAGAGGTGCCATTGGTGGTACCTTTTAATACTACAGTGACTCCAGGTAACGGGCTGTTACCTTCACCGGTCACAGTTCCAGAAACATTTCTCTGCTGGGCCTGCACCAACCCGCTGCACAGAAACAAGAAGACAGTGGCTACTACCAGAAACGAGGATTTCTGAAACAGCCGTTTGCCCTGCGGTCCATGACTGGGAGGCAAATTTTTGAGTAGTAATTTAAACATAGATAAAGGTTTAGGAATGATAGTTTAAAAAAGGTGAATTCAAATCTCAGACCTTGTTAGGTAAATAATTGTTGTTCAATTAATTACGTTTACCACCAACTTTTGGCAATCGATTTCCTTAGCGATTTACCAACTTATTGGCTAATTCCAAAGCGTTTTGCCTACAAAAAAGGAATATATTTTAAGGATTTTCTAAAATTAGCGCTTAATCAAGGATCATTTTCAAAAATACATCCCAGAAGCAGGGCTTTATTAAAATTTGTTTAATTAGCTTTGTTTGATTAAGGCCTTGAAATCATCCCGTGACAAGGCCCTTTTCCCCATTTTACGAAATCGATGGTTCTGCATGGCTAGAGTTACAATACATGATATTGCCAAAAAGGTAAACACCACTGCCTCAACCGTTTCCAAGGCCTTAAACGACCATCCCTCTATTAGTACCGCCACCAAAGAACTTATCAAAGATGCGGCCCAGAAACTAAACTACCGGCAGAACCGGCTGGCTTCGTCGCTCAGGTCTGGCAGAACCAACATTATTGGCATTGTCATTCCCAGTTCAGAGATTGGTTTCTTTGCCACAGTGGTGCACGGCATTGAAAAAGTAGCCCGCAATCACGGCTACAATGTGCTCCTGTTCCAATCTAATATCTTAGGTGAATACGAGGTAGAAGGAATTGAGACGCTGTTGCATTCTAGCGTAGACGGCATCATTGCCTCCATCGCTAAAGACACCACTACCCTGGATCATTACCTGGAGGTAAAGAAGCGCAAAGTGCCCTTGGTTTTGTTTGACCGTACCAAAGACGAGATTGGCGTGCCTTCTGTGGTTATTGATGACTACAAAGGCGCCTACATGGCCACTGAGCATTTGATCATGCAGGGCTATACCCGCATTGCCCACATTTCTGGAGCACAGCACGTAAAGATTTTCAATGACCGACTGCGGGGCTACGTGGACGCCCTGCGTGCGCACCACCTGACAGTTGATGATGACCTCATCCAGTATGGAAAGAACTCCATTGAATCTGGGAGAGCCTGTATGCAAGCCCTGCTAGACGGCGCCAAAAAACCAGACGCTGTATTTGCCGTGGAAGATTTTACTGCCTTGGGAGCCCAGCAAATCATCAAGCAAAATGGGTATAAGATTCCGCAGCAGATTGGATTGATTGGTTTCGGAAACGAGTCCTTCAGCCCGTATATTACGCCTGGCTTGTCTACGGTAGACCAACAGGCAGCGCAAATGGGCGAAGTAGCCTTTAATATGTTTCTTCACCAGATCAACAACCCAGACATTAGCACAGAATCCATTGCCAAGATTGTACTTGACCCAGTTCTAATCATCAGGGAGTCTTCCACCAGAAAGCCTAAAAAAGCAGAAAAGCTGAAATAGGGTTTATAGCTTGATGATTTTGACATCCCTTTTCGTTTTTAGCCTGTTTCTTGGAATTTAGGCCAAAAACGAAAAGGGATTTTTATTGATAGCTACTGGACATTGGCAGTTTGAGAAGGTAAAATATTCTTACTGATCAAACACTTTTTTTTAGACCTCTACTATTGCACTTATAGAAGGTAACTTTCTCAAAGTAAAATAACTATCCTCCCATAAATTATCATTTGGTGCGGCGTCAATTAAAAGAAGGTTTCCAGCTGTATTTTCTTCTTCCTATATTACCCATCCAAAACCTGACTAACCCAAACAATTCCCGCTTTATGCAGCAACATTCAAGTAAAAGTTACAGCTCGGCGCTATATACGCTGGCGATGGTGTTTTTTTTCTGGGGCTTTCTGGCCGCCTCCAACGGAGTTTTCATTCCCTTTTGCAAATCACATTTCAACCTAAGCCAGTTTCAGTCACAGTTGATTGACTCTGCCTTTTACGGCGCGTACTTTATTGGCTCCCTCCTGCTTTACCTTTATTCTACCAGCGTTGGTTTTGATTTCTTAAACAAGATTGGCTATAAAAGAGGCATTATTTATGGCCTGTTGGTATCGGTGGTAGGTGCCCTTGTGATGATTCCGGCGGTTAATACCGGTGAGTATCTCTTTATTTTGCTCGCCTTCTTTGTGATTGCCCTAGGTTTCTCTTTACAACAGACCGCAGCCAACCCGTTTGCGGTGGCCTTGGGTGATCCCGCCACGGGTTCGCACAGATTGAGCTTGGTGGGTGGTATTAACTCCCTAGGTACAACCATTGGCCCTATCATTATTACCTTGGTATTGTTTGGAACGGTAGCTGCCACTCAGGAACAGACAGAGTCGGCTCCCATTAGCTCTATAAATACCCTTTACCTGATTTTGGCAGGCGTGTTCTTGCTGGTGGCGGGTATTTTTGCTGCCCGCAACATGCCAAGGGTCACCTCTGACGAAGAACCAGAGCGCAGTGGCAAGGCGACCGTCTCTTTGCTAGCCATTACCGGTTCCATCATTGCTCTTTCCGTGATTGGCAACTTCCTGCCCGAAAGCGAAACGGGTACATCTACCATGATTCTCTTGGTCCTGGCCTTGGTAAGCGTCATCCTTATTTTAGTGCTCTCTAATTTAGCCGCCCAAAAGAACAGCGAAGGCTGGGGTGCCATGAAATATCCGCAGTTGACGCTGGGCATGATTGCCATTTTTGTGTACGTGGGCGTAGAAGTAACCATTCAAAGCAACCTAGGCGCTTTATTGGCCACACCAGAGTTTGGCGGCTACAATGAATCCCAGATCTCGCATTATATTTCATTGTACTGGGGAAGCTTGATGATAGGCCGTTGGATGAGCGCCGTTACGGTGTTTAACGTGAGCAGAAACGCCAAACTGGTATTGAGCATCTTGGTGCCGTATGTAGCTTTTGGCGTGGTATTGTTTGTGAACTACATCTCTGGCAATGACGTGAGCGATTTATACATCTATGCTATCTGTATTGCCATCATGATTGCCGCCAACTTCTGGGCCAAGGGCAAGCCAGCCAAATTGTTGATGGGCTTGGGTTTATTAGGCGTGGTAGCCATGCTGGTAGGTTTGTTTACCACCGGGTCGGTCGGATTGTTCGCGTTCATTAGTGGTGGTTTGGTTTGCTCTATCATGTGGCCAAGCATTTTTGCCTTGAGTATCACCGGCTTGGGCAAGTACACCAGCCAAGGCTCTTCGCTGTTGATTATGATGATCTTAGGTGGTGCCATCATCCCGCCGTTGCAAGGCGGCATCGCTGACTTTACAGACATTCACTCCTCTTACTGGGTGGCGGTAGTGTGCTTCGGGTATTTGACGTTCTTCGCTTGGAAGGTGTCTGACATCTTGAAGAAACAAGGCCATGACATTGAGAACCTAGAGGCTGAAGGCGGTCACTAAACGTTTTCCAACCGTTCAACTTCTGAAAAGGGCGAGTGTAATTACTCGCCCTTTTTTAATGTCCTATTCAGCAAGAATTCTCCAGGTTCATGACAGGCTATTGTCACCGATTTTGGCTTGTTTTCTGGGAAATAGGCTAAAACTGGGTGTTGATGATATGAGTCATCCGTTTAGTTTTCAATAATTCTAATCAGCCGTTATTGGTGCCCTCACCAACCGCCTCACCTGCTTCTCAAGTCGCTGTTTGAACCACCACGGCCGTTGCAGTGCACGCTGTGGGCTGTTCCTTCGGTAGTACCGTTTGCTCCGGTGCGCACCACCTTTCTTGTTTCATTTTGTCTGCTAAGCGCTCACGGCCGCGGGGCCTCGTCTTGCCCCTTCGCACTGCTGTTGTACTCTGGGCCTTTGGCCCCGCCCTGGCGGGCGACGAAACAACAGAGGCGCTCAGAGCCAAGACTGGTTCTGGTCCCAATTCTGTAAGGGCTTGATGGTTGCGTGGTTTAGTTGTAGGTGATGGCGGTCCCTGTCGCTGCAGAGTCATACGTGCTGCGCACGGTCTGCTATATCATGGTTTAGGAGACCGGCCGGGCCTTGCGGCCGTCTGCCAATTGTAGCGTCGTTCCGCGGAAAGATGTAGTTCTCCACAGCACCCAACCACCCAATCTAGTAAGGCACCGTTCTCTGCAACACAATACCCTTAAATTGCAGTGGTGAAAGGTCATAGATAACCAGAGGCGGCACCGTTTCATGGGTGTCCGTCGTGTCGGTGCCAGGAGGCTACGGCCACTTGGGCCATTTTTAGCCCCATTTCTAGAAAACAGGGTAAAAACGCAGATCCGGTGCTCAAAAGACCTCGTAGCGTGCGGAGCACCTGCCCGCGTCTGTGCCATTGACCGTTCCATCCGCAGATTCCCCCTTGATGGAGGCATAAGGGGATGTCTACTCTGTCAAATCAAAAACCTCCCCTCCTGTTTTAAAAGGGACTGGAAGTGGTTAAACCAGCTATATGAAAGAGACAAGGCATTGCGTGGTCTCTACAAGAAGCGGCCACTCACAGAAAAGGCCATCTTAACCCGGATAGCGTCATTGTCTTCATAAGAAGACATGCTCTTGCTAAGTAAGGGAGTTCAAATCTAATGGAGGCGCTCCCGTATCATGCTGGCATATCTTTCCGCGGAAAGACGCTACGTGGAGAGATCTCGTTTTTGGCTTAATTCCTGGAAAACAAGCTGAAAATGAATGGATCGGGTAAATAAAAAAGGCCAGCTCCTGTATAAGAACTGGCCTTTTGTAAAAGTGATGAGAACCTACTGCACTATGATTTGGACAGATTGTGCAGTGTTACCGGTGATGACTTTGCAGATGTACATACCCGGGGCAAGCCTTCCTCCTTTTGTAGTGGTTAAGGCTTGCTTCACGATTTTCGCGCCTGCCGTCTGACGGCCCAGGTTTTGGTCATTGACCAATCTACCTAGTTGGTCATACAGCTTTATCTGTACCTCTGTAGCAGAAACCAACTGGTATTTAAGCGTTACTTGGCCACTGTTGCTTGGATTAGGATATACTACCAATTCTTTCACCAGTGCGTCCTTGTCTTCTAAAACACCTGTGATGATGCCCGTTTGAGTAAGTCTCACGGAGGTGTACAAACGCATTTCGCCGGGTTGTAAGGTAATGCCCTGGTTGACGTTGTTCACTACTAACGCTTCGCCAGACATGTAGTCATACCAGGTGCCTGTGTATTGGAACTTGGCGTCTGCCGTAGTTGCCGTCAACCCGAAATTCCCCACAATGGCCACGTTCATGCTTGGGTCCTGGATATGGATGCGCTTGATGGTGCCACCCAAATCTAACGTAAAGTCATTAGATTCAAAGGCTGGCTGCTCTACCTTCAGTTTAATCAAGGCCGCATAGACATCATATAGTTTTTTGCGCTCGGCTTCCTGGTAGTAGTTCCAGAGAATAGGCTTGTTGCCCGTTCTACCGTTTTGATCAATGGAGATGTCATAGCCTAGCTCACCAAACTGCCAAATCATCTTAGGTCCAGGAATGGTAAAGAAGAAACCGGCAGCCAGACGCATGCGCTTGAGGGCCGTGGTTAAATTACGGGTGCTGTAGGCGCCAGCGCTCAACCCGTTTCTCAATACGTCATACATCAAGCGCTCCTCATCGTGGCTTTCCATATACCCTACCACGTGCGGGCTGTTCCAGCCGCGGCGCTTATGAGAAATCCAGTCAAAGTTAGAGTTGTTCATATCGCCTTTGGCGGCCTGGCGGTAGTTGTGGTTGAGATTGCCCCATAACATCATTCCCATGTCTGCCAATACCTTTTCCTCACTGTTGTCAGCTAAATGCTCCAGAATGACATAGGCATTGGGATCCACGCTCCAGATATGGTCTGCCATGCGCTTTAAGATATTTACGCGTGACTGATCATATTGTCCCCAAAGACCCACGTTGCCCAACGTCTGTTTCTGCGTGAAGCCTTTGGACAAGTCAAAGCGGTACCCATCAATGTTGTATTCTTGTAGCCAGAACTCATTGACGCGGTCTATGAAATACTTGGTAGCCAGGCTTTCATGGTTAAAGTCATGGCCCACGTTGTAGTCATGGGTGGGCGTTGGGTTAAACCAAGGATTGTCTGGCGTAGTCTGGCCGGTAGCGCTGTTGTAGTACAACTGCACCATAGGCGACTGACTGAAGGAGTGGTTCAAGACCATGTCAATAATCACGGCCATGCCTCTTCTGTGCGCCTCGTCAATGAACCGCTTAAGCATGTCTTTTGAGCCGTAGTACTTGTCTGGCGCGAAGTAGAAGCTAGAGTTATAGCCCCAGCTCAGGTTTCCCTCAAACTCATTAATAGGCATTAACTCAATGGTATTCACTCCCAGGCGGCTCAAATAATCAAGCGTGTCTGTCAGTGTCTTATAGTCATGGTTGGCCAGGAAATCACGGACCAACAGCTCATAGATGACCATGTCGGTCTTTTTAGGACCCGTGAAATTGGTCACCTGCCAGGAATAAGGCGTTTGATCCGTTTGCAAAACGCTGGTGAGGCCGGTGGTTTTACCGGTTGGGTAGGCTTTTAGATTAGGGTAGGTAGCCGCGTCCAGGTATTGATCGTTGTTAGGGTCCAGCACCTTCTCGGTGTATGGATCGGCTATCTTGAGCGTCTCATTCACCAGATATTGGTAGGCGTATTCCTTCTTAGGCGTCAGGTTATCAATGCGGGTCCAGAACCGAGTGCCATCCGGCGTTTTGTACATGGGGGTACTAGGCGCCCAATCATTGAAATCCCCGATGGCATATACGCTTGTCTTATTAGGTGCGTACAGGTTCAGCAAAACGCTGGTGGGGCTCAGATACGTGACGCCATCTTTGGCACCGGCAGGCAAGGCTTGAACCTGCGTGGCGGTTCTCACCACAAACCCAAATGAGTCAGCCGCCATCACCGTACCACCGTTGTCAGCGGTTAATTTAACTTTATTATAACCAGCGCTAGTGGCCACCAGATTGGCTTCTAAGGCCGTGCCAGAGGCTTCAGAAACCTTTTGCCCGTTCACATATAGCTTAAGCGACGTGCTGCTGGAGGCGGTGCCTTTTACCTGAATGGTTTGGTTTTGGTCTACAAAATAGGGATTCATGCCCACCGCCGGTTGCGTAATGGTCACGTTGATGGCCCCCGACCTATAGATGGGCACCTTAATATCCTTGTTCTCGGTGTCCTTGCCTTCCTTGGTGCCGGTGCTGGTCTTGCTCCAGAACACAAACATCAAGGCGGTGATTTCTTCATTGGCAGCCACACCGTAATACGTGCGGGGGTTGTCAATCACCAACTGGTATTTGTTGTTGCCCAGCGGCGTCATTCTGGTGGCTTCAATGCCTACCTCCCAACCGCTCTTCACGTGCGTCCAGGTAGTGCCGTTGTTCACCAGCACGCCGGTATGCGCGTAAATAGGCGTAGTCACATTCTCCAGGCCGCGGTTTCCTTTAGTAGCGTCAAAAATAATGGTTACCTTATCGGTTTGAGTAGGGAAGTCTGGCGTCCAGGTGACTACCTGCGCCTGGCCAGTATTTGCCAGAAGAGCCAACCATAAGAGGCTAAGCAATCGTAAAGTATATTTCATGCAAAGGCGTTAAATAGTTTTAAAAGAGAAATTTACGGAGAATTACTGGTTTTACGCAATCGTTTTCCTTGATAATTTACTAACGATGGCGCCAAGACCGAGGCCGTTTTTGGCATCTTTTGAGAAAAACAGGCTAAAAACGATTTAGATTCAAATTTTAAAGACCATATTTTCTGCTCAACCAACATCCTATGCCCACCACCACGCCCCTACCGCTAGTGCAGTCTGATATGTACCTGGAGCCTTATCTCCCCCAACTACTCAAAAGACAGCAACGGTTCAAGGAAGAAGTCCATAAAATAGAGCAGTCAAACGGTAATTTAGAGACATACGCCACCTGGCATGAGTACCTAGGCGTACACCAGGCAGATGATACGTCTGGTTGGTGGTACCGCGAGTGGGCGCCGGCGGCGCAATCGTTGGCTTTCATTGGCGATTTTAACAATTGGGACCGCTCTGCGCATGTGCTAACTAAAAAGGAAAATGGCATCTGGGAAGTGTTTGTTCCGGCAGACGCCTACCCTATTCAACATGGCCAGCGGTGCAAAGTGCACGTGGTAGACCAGCAAGGCAAAGGACAAGACCGGATTCCTGCGTACATCAGGCGCGTGGTACAGGACCCCGAGACGTATGACTTTGCCGGCCAGATCTGGCGCCCCCAGGAAGAGTTCTCCTGGACCGATGGTTCTTTTCAAATAAACGCCCAGTCAGCACCACTTATTTATGAATGCCACGTGGGCATGGCCACCGAAGAGTACAAAGTAGGCTCCTACCGCGAATTTGCGGATTTGGTTCTGCCACGCCTTTCCGAAACCGGCTACAACTGCCTGCAACTGATGGCTTTGGCGGAGCACCCGTATTACGGCTCCTTCGGGTACCATGTCTCCAACTTCTTCGCGCCAAGTTCCAGGTTTGGCACGCCAGAGGATTTAAAATACCTCATCAATGCCGCGCACAAACTGGGTATAGCGGTTGTGATGGATCTGATTCATGCGCACGCCGTCAAAAACGAAGCCGAGGGACTGGCCAACTTTGACGGATCCGGCGGACAGTATTTTCATGAAGGCAAAAGAGGCCATCATCCGGGCTGGGACTCTAAACTGTTCAACTACGGCACAGAAGAGGTGCGGCGGTTTCTTTTATCAAACCTGCGTTACTGGCTAGAAGAGTTTCATATAGACGGCTTCCGGTTTGACGGTGTTACCTCCATGCTCTACCACCACCACGGCGAGGGTGTCTCCTTTGACCACTATGACAAATATTTTGATGCGGGCGTAGACCAAGACGCCATTCTCTACCTGCAACTGGCTACGCAACTGTCACATTCTCTCAAGCCGGCGTCTATCCTCATCGCCGAGGACATGAGTGGCATGCCAGGCCTTTGCCGTACGCATGAGGAAGGCGGCATTGGGTTTGATTACCGCCTGGCCATGGGCATTCCCGATTACTGGATTAAAACCCTCAAACACAAACGGGACGAAGACTGGAACCTACACGAAATCTGGCATGAGCTCACCAACCGCCGCTTACAGGAGAAAACCGTGGCCTACGCCGAGTCCCATGACCAATCTTTGGTAGGCGACAAGACCCTGGCCTTCTGGCTCATGGACAAGGAGATGTACTTTCATATGCACGTACAGGATAAGAACGCCGTCATTGACCGCGGCATGGCCCTACACAAAATGATACGCCTCATCACTCTGGCGTTAGGCGGCGAAGCCTTCCTCACTTTCATTGGCAATGAGTTCGGGCATCCTGAGTGGGTGGACTTCCCGAGGGAGGGCAACAACTGGAGTTACCAGTATGCGCGGCGTCAATGGTCCTTAGTGGACAACAAAGAACTGAAATACCGCCAATTATGGCAGTTTGAGAAGGAGATGCTGGCCTTACCCAAGGAGTACAACCTCTTAACTCATGGGCCGGCACACATGCTCCATCTGGACACTACCAATAATGTGCTGGTGTTTGAGCGAGCGGATTTACTGTTCCTCTTCAACTTCCACACAAAAAACTCCATCCCAGATTACATTCTGCCAGTAAACCATGCCGGAAGCTACCAGATTCTTCTTTCTTCAGACGCTCCTGAGACTGGCGGCCATGACAGAGTAGACACTACCATCTCCTACTTTACACAACCCACCAAGTACGGTCCAAGGCTCAGCATTTATCTGCCCAACCGCACAGCCTTGGTTTTGAAACGGGTAGATTAAAGATGAGCTTTTCACTTGAATTTAATGCTTGCTGGTCAGAAACTTAATTAAGGAAGCAAATACAGAGTCACGGTCGTTTTTGGGCTATTTTTCAGGAAACAGCGTAAAAACGAATAAGGCTTTAATGAGGTGGAAAGCCTGTGTGATACTGGCACTAGCCAATAAAGTGTGCGCTACAAACAGAGCGGCCCCGCTGAGGAGTAGATTTCTCAACGGGGCCGCTCTACGCTTGTAGCGTATCATTAGGAGGGGGAATGCGCCACGTCAAACAGCGCCTGGAAGACTTTACTAGAGGTGGCCTGCCAGGTGTAAGGCTTTAAAGCTTCTTGGTTGGCCAAGACCGCTTTGTTGCGCAGTTGCGGGTCATTTAAGAGTTGCAGGATGTGGTCTGCTAAGCCTTCGGTGTCATGGGCATCGGCTAAATAGGCATTAGGCAATACCTCCCCGGCACCGGTCTGGCGGGTAATCACCACCGGTATTCCAGCTTGGGTGGCTTCAACGGCCGCCAGTCCAAATGGCTCAGACACGGCGGGCAGGCAGAAGACACTTGAATCATGCAGCAAGGCCTTGGCTTCTTCCTGCGGAAGGAAACCGGTAAAGGTCACTGCTTCTTCCAACTCCAGTTTCTTGGTGAGTTGTTGGGCTTCGTCCCATAAAGGGCCATGGCCGGCTATGACAAACGTAACGCTTGGGTCTTTTCTATGAATGCACTTGGCTACGCGTAAAAACTGCAAAGGTCCCTTCTGCGGCACCAACCGTCCCAGAAAAATCACCTGTCTGGCATTGGCCGGCGTAGTGGGTTCAAAGCTGTTCTCAGAGCAACCATTGTAGATGACCTTTATTTTGTTTTTGCTGACGCCGTAACGAGTAGCGATCATGTTGGCAGTGCGCTCACTTACGGCCAGAATCAGGTCTGCCTGTTGCATGGCTTTAGCCTCTAGTTCATACACCCACCCCCAAGGCTGGGCTACCTGTCTATCAAAAGTGAGGCTGTGCACGTGCAGTACCAAAGGCACTTTGCGTTGGGCTTTTATTTCGGCTCCCGCCAAAAACGTCATCCAATCATGGGCGTAGACCACGTCTATCTCTTTATGAGAGGCCAGCCTAGCCGCAAATCGGGCAAACTGAATCACTTCAAAGTTAAGCGTTCCTCTGGGACCGGTGGCAATTGTGATTTCGGGCTGAGGACGTGGCGTTACAGGTGGCAGGTCCTGGACTTCTTCTGATTGGCTTCCCTCCTTCTCTGCCAGTTCTTTGGCTAAGGCTTCTTTGAGGTAGTATTCCTCATCGTTCTCATATGGAAAAAGGTTGGCTGGGACTCTATAGGTTTTGGCAAAACGCTCGTAGGTCTTGGTGGCGGGTGCCTGGGTAATGGTGGCTAAATCTAAATCATTCAGGCCCACTACGTTGGTACGCTGGGACAGGGCCTGCCCTTCGGCTTGGGGGACGATGAGGGTTAACTCAACTTCTTTAGAAAGTGATTCGGCTAGGTGAAAGCAGGCTTTGCCCACTCCTCCATTCAAGACAGGCTGGTCTTCCCAGCCCAACATCAATACGCGCAGTTTTTCCATGGTAAGCTCTAATTCAAACTTGGCAGGCCCAGGGCCTCTTCTATGTAAGGTAGTCTTTCTTACGCCAAGTTAGAATCAGTAAATTTATTTAATTATCCTCTACTTAGATAAGAATAGGAAGGTTAAAAGAAACTTACAGTATTTCACGCAAAATATTTCAGAGTGCAATGGGGAATCTTTTACTTGCGAATAGTTTTCTCAGATTTTTAGAATGGACCATTCTTTTCAAGACCATAATTACATGCTCAATGACCTGGGCGCCAAGCGGGAAGAATTTTTTCCGGGCACGGTGCAACAGGTTGAGCAGGCAGACCATCATATCATTTTCACCTGTGACAACCGCGTCGCCCTCAGGCTGGAAGTAGTCACAGACAGTATACTCAGGTATAGGTTTGCCACTGAAGGCGCGTTTGCCCGAGATTTCTCTTATGCCGTAGAGCCCCAGCGCAAGCCTGCTGCCCCTTCTTTTGAGTTCAAGGAGCTGACAGACCATTACCGCATCACCACCCAAGACCTTATTTGCACCATTTCTAAATTAGGGCTGCGCGTACGGATGTTGGACCGCTCGGGTATTCTGCTCAACGAGGATGAAAAAGGTTTCCACTGGGAAGAACACAAAGACTACGGCGGCGACATTGTCAAAATGAGCAAGGTGGCCAAACCGCATGAGTTCTATTACGGACTGGGCGACAAGGCCAACAACATGAACCTGCGCGGCGAACGCTTTGAGAACTGGGGCGCCGACACCTATGGTTATGGCAAGGGTTCTGACCCGCTGTACAAAAACATCAACTTCTTCATGGGGCTGCACAACCGCAACGCCTACGGCATCTTCTTTGACAACACCTTCCGGTCGTTTTATGATTTTGGGCGGGAGCGCAAGGACGTCACCAGCTTCTGGGCACAGGGCGGCACCATGGACTACTACTTCATTTACGGTCCTACCCTGCTGGAAGTAGTCCAAAAGTACACCCTCATGACGGGCACACCCGAACTGCCTCCGCTTTGGTCTCTAGGCTACCATCAATGCAAATGGAGCTATTACCCAGAAAAGGTAGTAAAAGACCTGGCCAAAGGCTTTAGGAAGCACCAGATCCCCTGTGACGCCTTGTATCTGGACATTGACTACATGGAGGGCTTTAGGTGCTTTACCTGGAGCAAAGACCATTTCCCGGACCCGGCCCGTCTGGTGAAGGAATTAAAAGACGACGGCTTTAAAACGGTGGTGATCATTGACCCGGGCATCAAGATTGACCCAGACTATTGGGTGTACCAGGAAGGCGTGGCCAACGACTACTTCTGCCGCCGCGCCGATGGCCCAGTGTACAAAGGAACCGTTTGGCCGGGCTTATGCCACTTCCCGGACTACACCCGCGAGGACGTGCGCGAATGGTGGTCTGGCCTCTTTAAAGGCCTGATTTCTGAGGTGGGCGTGAAAGGCGTTTGGAATGACATGAACGAGCCAGCCGTGTTTGAGATTGGCACTTTCCCGAACGATGTGCGCCACCATTTTGACGGCGAGCCGGGGAGTCACCGCAAGGCCCACAACATCTACGGCATGCAGATGGCCCGCGCCACGTATGACGGCGTTAAGCGCTTTTCTTACCCAGACCGGCCGTTCACCATCACCCGCTCGGGTTATGCCGGCGTGCAGCGCTACGCCTCGGTTTGGACCGGTGACAACATTGCCTCCTGGGAGCATCTGTGGCTGGCCAACATCCAGTGCCAGCGCCTTAGTATTTCGGGGATTTCCTTTGTGGGCTCAGACATTGGCGGTTTTATTGAGACGCCAGACGGAGAGTTGTACATCCGGTGGTTGCAATTGGGTGTCTTCCATCCTTTCTGCCGCACGCACTCCTCTGGGGACCACGGCGAGCAAGAGCCTTGGTCCTTTGGCGAGCCGTTCACCAGCCTGGCTAGAAAATTCATTGAGCTGCGGTACCAGTTACTCCCTTACCTCTATACCACGTTCTGGCAGTACACTAACCAAGGTACGCCCATGCTAAGACCATTGGCCTTGCTAGACCAGAATGACCCGGAGTGCTATGAGCGCATGGCCGAGTTCTGCGTGGGAGACCATTTGCTCATCTGCCCTATTACCCAGGCCGGGGTAGACGGCCGCGTGATGTACCTGCCCCAAGGCCAGTGGTATGATTTCTGGACCGATAAAGTTTTTATGGGCAAGCAAGAATTCTGGGCTAATGCGCCCTTGGACAAAATCCCGATGTTTGTACGGGCCGGTGCCGTGATTCCGTTTTATCCCGTGCAACAGTATGTGGGTGAAAAAGACATACAGGAAATCACCTTGCATGTCTACTATAGCCCAGCCACCTTTGAGAGCATAGTGTATGAAGACGGCGGCGACGGCTATGGATATGAAGAAGGCCAGTATTTGGAGAAGACTTTCCAAACGGCTACTTCTTTGACTACCTATTCCTTAACGCAGCAAATCAAGGGCGAAGGCGTCACGCTACACCAAACGTATCGGGTGGTCTTCCATGGCATGCCGGCAAAAACTGCCTCTGTGATGGTGGATGAAGCGGTGATTGAATTTGAAGCCTCTCCTGACTTTGCCACCTTGACCGTGGTAGTGCCAAGTGGTTTTAAGGCACTCAACTTGAATTCGGCTATTGCCGCTGAGTAAGCTTCTATAAAATAACAAGAGTCCCGTTTTTGGGCTGTTTTCCAGAAAACAGCCCAAAAACGGGACTCTTGTCTTAAGATGATTTTGTCGTGACTTTACTCGTCGGCGTTGAGGGCCAAATGGTAGGCGCGCTCATAATGCACCAGTAGTTTCTTCCAGTCAAACATTTCTGAGGAGCTTTCCACCTTGTTGCGCTGGGCAATACGCTCTCTGCGGCTGAACTCCACGAAGTCAAACAAATGCTTGGCCAGTTGCTCGGCAGATTCCTCAAAGCCTTTCTCATGACGGTTAATCACGTAAATGCCCTTCTCAGTGTACTTTTTGACGTGCTTCTTCACGTAATCCCCAAAACCGGATAAGTCACTGGTCACCGCCGGAATTCCGCTGGCCACGCACTCTAGCGGCGTGTAACCCCATGGCTCATAGTAGCTTGGGAAGACGCCCAGGTGACAACCGCGCACAAACTGGCCGTATTCCATCCCAAACAGCGGGTTGGTAGGTGAGATAAAGTCTGGGTGGTAGACAATCTTCACGCGATCATCGGCATTGTTCACCAGGTTTGACGTGCGCAGGAATTCCAGGATCTCATCGCTCTTGTCATTGACCAGATTATGCGTCACCACAGATGGCAGATGATGAGTCTTCCAGGATTGCAGCGTACGGCGGTAGCGTAGCTTCCAGTAATCGTCTACAAAATTCTCCAGGTTGGGCAGCTTATACTCGGTGCTGGCGGCGGCCTCATAGAACAGCTTTTCTTTTACTTGATTGCTGATGGCGTCCACGGTTTCGCGTATCTCCTCCATCAAGGCTTTGGAATGCAACACCTCGGGGTTGATGGAATGGAACGGCTGCTTAGTTATGAAGAACATAACCACCGTGGTATCCATGCGCGCCTTCTTCATTCTATAATTCAAGCGCGCTAAAGCCTCTAGCGTCAAATCAAAGCCTTTGTTGCGGTACTCAAACCTACCGGAGGTAAAAAAGTATAGCGTCTTGTCCAGCGCAAAGGGATAGCTCTGGAAGAAGTGCGACATTACAAACCGGTGAATCTTTTCCTTGTAGGTCAGGTGCAGATTCTGGAACTCGTGCATAGCTGTGAACCGGCGTATGTTCAAGCCGTTGGGCAAGACCGTATCTGGGATTCTGTCCAGCAGGTAGATACACTCCCGCACGGTTACTTCACTAACCGTAGTAAACACGTGCGCCCCATGCGCAGCGGCGCGTTCAATGGAAACGGCTGGCTCAATGTTAAAATGGCGCGCTTCCTTCTGCCAGTCTACGGCGGTGAGCTGGTCATAGAAGTTAGGGTCGTTCATGGCTAGGTAACGTCCCAGCAAGGTAGCGTGTGTAGTGAACACAATCTTTACGGGTACCTGCTCGCGGCGCAAGTCTGGAATGGCCGAGCCCACCATCCACTCATGAAAGTGGGCCACCACCTTAGACATGTTGGCCACCAGCTTTATGAACTTCTTGGTCATCTCCCCGAACGCCAGCACCTGGTGGAGCAGGTGCTCGTCATTGGTAGGGATGTGGTGGTTTTCCCAGAGCTGGTGTTTGATTTCGTCTAGTTTATGAAGACCGCTGTTAGGGTTGATGAGTACTATGCGCGGCCGGCCCGTGATAAGCCAAGTACCGTAATAGACCTCTACCCCTTCCTCGCGCAATTGCAACACCGCCTTGCCAAACACGTCTGAGTAGTCCTCCGTCGGCTCAAATTCAGCGGCGGCCTGCTGCGGAAAATAAGGTCCCACCAAGCAGTACTGGTCACCCCAGTATTCCATCATGGCGGGTACTTTGGACCGGATGACCGTATAAATTCCCCCTACCTGGTTACAGGCTTCCCAGGCAATTTCTAATAGGTGTGGTGAGGCGGTAGAGTATGGCATAGCAAATGGATTTTGGCCTATTTTACCGAATATAGGCCAAAAATGATTGCCTGCGCAGGAGTATTTCTGAAAAAGCTTAAACTACAGGCCTCAATTCTCTGGCAAGCAAGTGCTTACAGCTAGCACAAAGGCAATCAATTCACCTCAATTATGGGTTAGAACTGGCAAGAAAATTATCCATGGTGTTAGAAGTGTGCGTAAGACCTTACATTTATGATTGAGGGCACCTTTGGATTGTCTTGAAAACCTATCTTAAATAACCTATGAACAATGAATACCTCGGCCACGTGATTTGGTCACAAGTAGATGCCAATATGCACTTGCGCCACTCGGCGTATGCAGACTTCGGGGCGCAGGCCCGCATAGTTTTGCCGAATGAACTGGGTCTTGACTTCTCGGTTTTCCAGAAATTGCAAATGGGACCCATCCTGTTTAGAGAAGAGCTCACCTATCAGCGTGAAGTAGGCATCAACGACAACATCAGAATTCTTTCCTTTCTCACCAAAGCCAAGCCAGACGGCTCCAGATGGTCTATCAGGCATGACCTGTACCGCGGCGATGGCGTGAAAGCAGCGGTGATTAACGTGGACGGCGCCTGGTTAGACCTAAGGCACAGAAAGCTTACCGGCCTGCCCCCAGAAGTAGCCGCCAAATTTATGGAAGTAGCCAAATCTGAGGACTTTGAGCAAATAGGTAGTTAAGTGCGTTTTTGGCCTGTTTTCTGAAAACAGGCCAAAAACGCACTTAATATCATTATAGAGCTCGTCCTCCTTTTAAGAACTAGTTATAAACGCTCCATTGACAACATTACCGGCTGGCATGAGTATTTATACCTATCCAAAGGTGGCTAAATAATTACGCTAATGTCAGGTAATCATCAGCATCACATTCTGGAACAAATTTTAGAGAAGACCCGCAGATTGGTCTTCTCCTTTGACGTGGACGCTGGTATTTTTACCTATCTCAACAGCGCGTTTGAGCAGGTCTGGAATCATACCCGCGAACAGCTGTATACCAACCCCAGCCTCTTCTTAGATTCCATTCATCCAGAGGACAAAGATTTCTTGTTGGCTGAGATTCAAGAGTTATTAAATGGCGAACAAAAGGAGGAGTTAGAGTTCAGGGTGCGTATTGCGGGCAACGCAGAAAAGACACTGCTACTTTCGCCCGTGGTCCTGAAGGATGAACGCGGGCATGTGCTGGTCACGGGCATTGCCGAGGACATTACCAGCAAGAAGGACAACATCACCAACCTGCAGAAGTTTGCGGCCAAGAAAAATTCCATCCTTGAGATTCTGTCGCATGATCTGGCTGGTCCGCTGGCCAGCATTCAGTCCATTTCGGGGTCTCTATCTGAGTCCTTTGACAACGGCCAATTGACTGAGGATGACAAGCAACTGGTAAACATTATTTACAAAACCAGCGCCCGCAGCATTCAAATGATACGCGAGTTTGTAAAGCAGGAGTTTCTGGAATCTGCCAACGCCGACATGATGAAGGTGCGCCTGAACCTGGCTGAGAAGCTTACAGAAATTGTGGAGCAGTACAAGCAGGCAGAAACCCACATCAAAAAGCATTTCACCTTTACCGCCACTTCAAATCAAGTCTATGCCTCAATTGACCAGAACAAGTTGATGCAAGTGGTCAACAACCTTATCTCCAACTCCATCAAGTTCAGCAAGGATAACGCGCATATTGATGTCTCCTTGACAGATATGGATGACAAAGTACTTATTGAGGTAAAGGATGACGGCATTGGCATTCCGGCGCAGTTTCATGAAGAGCTGTTTGACAAGTTCACCAAGGCCCGCCGCAACGGTCTTAAGGGAGAGCCGTCTGTGGGCTTAGGCATGTCCCTGGCCAAAACCATTGTGGAGTGGCATAACGGTCGCATCTGGTTTGATAGCCAGGAGAACAAAGGCACTACCTTCTACATTGAACTGCCCAAGGATTAGCAATGCCTCGCTGCTCATTTTTGGCTTGTTTTCAGGAAATCAGACCAAAAACGAATTCATGGCTAGGGTTTTAATTTACTTGCTCTTACCACCTTATTGACGCCGGGTTGGTCAGTCTAGGTTTACTTCTTTAAAACCTGTAAATAGCCTTTATCATACACCCGCTTTTGGGTGTAGGCATCTTTCTCATACCAGATGTCCAAGACAAAAGACGGGGTGATGTAGGTGGTAGCAAACTCTTCTTCGCCGTTAATCAACTTGGTATTGGTGACCATCTCATACCCTTTTTGCAACGCTTCTTCATAGGCAACTTCTTCGTCCTGCGTTTCTTCCAGACAAGTGTCATACATGGCATGGTATTGCTCTGTGATGGCTTCATACAACCGCTGTAACTGGCTTGTCTCAAATTCCATGAATCCCTCCTCGTCCTTGGTCCACCAACCTGTTATGAGCATACTTTTAACTTTGTTTGTTAAATACCTTTGCCGCTAAAGTATTTGATAAATCCACCATATGAAAGGATTTACTTAAATGCAAAAACCCCCTAACCAGATTTCTCTAGCTAGGGGGCTTGTGCTTTGCAACCAAAAGGTCAACAGGCAAAAATCAATGGTTCTTATTTGCGGACCACTCTGAGCGTTTGAGTGCCCTTAGAGGTCACCAATCTTACAATATACACGCCCACGTTTACAGAGTTGTCACCCCACTGCACTTGCACCGGTGTATTGGCCTGGGCTTTGCTGTTGGCAATGCTTTTCACCAGAGCCCCGTTCATGCTGTACACCAGGAGGCTATATTCATCATCCTGGTCAAAGGCAAACTCAAAGGTCACCTTATCAGAGAACGGGTTAGGGTAGCTGATAAACTTGCCTTTGGCAGTTGGCTGGTTCTCCAAAGCCACTACGCTGCTTGGTTTCACGTTGCCTTTCACGGCCTCATGGATGACAATAGAGCCACCGCCTAAGATGGTGTTAGAAGAAAGTTCTGCGTTCTCAGCGGTGCCTTTTTCATTGTCATACACCACGGGTCCACCCTTTTTCCAGATTTTGATTCTAAACTTGTCAGAACCGCCGCCGCCGGTTACCTGCCCGTCTGTGGCAACCACCATGAACTCATGTAAGTCTGTGCCACCATTCACAAAACCCGTTCCTTTATAGGTGGCTTTTGATCCGGCAATTACCAGAGTACCTGCCGCATGGCTAGAGCTTTTAAAATTGACACTGCCCGCTGCAAACTGGAACTCAGTATTGCCCTCTACCGTGTTAGTGCCTTTTTTGTATTTAGAAACAAACCCGAAGTTTGCTTTGCCCACCGCCTCTGAACCGGCCAATGCCCCAACAGGAGAATTTATCCAGCCACCTCCGGTGACAAAACCGCCCGTTGGATCATATACAGGCAGGTAGGCAGTTGCTAACCCACATCCGCTTCCGGTTGAGGCTTCTACCTTGTACACGTTAACGCTCAAGCCGGATACTTGCAAGGTGGCTACCCCGTCTGCATTTGTGACAGCAGTACCCTTCTCTACATTATCCAACTTGAATACTACCAAGACACCTGCCAGCTTGCTTCCATCTGTGCTGGAGGACACCACAGCCGAAAGCGTTGCGCTAGATCCTACCGGTACCGGATTCCCGCTTGCAGAGGCGTCAATAGCTACCTCCCCTACAGTTAACGTCCCTTTATTGAACGTAATGGCATAATTACCAGAAGTGACGCCGCTAGCAGTAATGTCATAGAATCCTTTGCCACTGTTTACATGCGCTAAGGTTGCAATAGACAAAGATCCACCCAATACGCTGGCGGTTTCATTGTTGACGAAACCAGTGTAGGTAACGGTTAACGGAGGATTCACCTGACCACAGTACTTGGCTTGGTTGTGTGGGGTTATGGAAAGGGCTGCCTGCGCTATATCAAAGGTCTTGCTATCACTAGAGCCAAAATGATTGTCATCTCCAGCGTAGGTGAAGGACGCGGTGGCAGTACCAGCATTCATGTTATTCTGGTACGACGCGGTGGGACTGAGATTTAAATTGCCAGCTCCCGTCACGCTAACCGTTGCTGGTGTCTGGGCCAATCCTGAATACGTAAACTGACTACCTGTAATGGTCACTACCGTAGTGGAGGTTGCCTTTCCAATAGTAAACGTCTTAGTATCACTAGAGCTAAGGTAGTTGGCAGATTCAGGGAAGGTATAACTGGCAGTGGCCGTACCCGCATTGATGTTATTGGCATAAGCTGCCTCAGGGTTCTGATTCAACCCTCCTGGTCCAGTCACGCTCACGGTAGCGGGAGTGATACCTGAGCCGGTATACGTGTAAGGACCTGCTGGAATTGTCACCAAGGTGGTAGTGGCGGCTTTGGCAATTTTAAGGGTTCCACTAACGGGGTCAGCCTCATAGTTGTCATTGCTCAGAGAGGCGGCTGCGGCATAGTCTCCTGCATCAGTACCTGCACCAGATACGGTTACGCCGCTTACATTTGGGGTAGCCGTCACGGTTGCAGACTTGAGAGTACCGTCATAGGTGTGGATCAAATTGCCAAGGACTAGGGTCACAGGTGCTTTGTTAATCTTAACGGCCACCTCTCCTGTCTGACTGGTATAGTTAGGGTTGGAGAATGTCCATCTGGCAGTACCGCCGGGCACATTGGTAAAGCTGTCGCCAAGTTCTAAACCTTCCAGTGCTTCGTTGTTGACCCCAGTGGCAGAACCGGTGGCACCGTGCGCCTTTCCATTATAAGTACCTTCATATCCAGAAACTACCACTGCGGCAATTGCCTTATCAATTGTAAAGGTTTTGCTGGCAGATGATGGAAGATGGTTCTCAGATTCTGGATAAGTTGCGGTGGCGGAGTACCTTCCAGCATTCACTGGCGCAGTAGAAGAATAAGCATAGGAAGTAGGTGCCACCCCTTCATAGTACACTGTGACCGGTTGATTTAACCCGCCTGCACCTGTAACATTTGCCAAGGCTCCTTTCTCAGAACCATTATAGGTAGCATTGCTGGCGGTTAGTTCTAAAACTGTAGCTGCTTTAGCAATTACCAAGGTGCCAGCCGCCGAACCACTGTAATTGTCATTGCTTAACGATGCCTGCACCAAGTAGGATCCAGCATTAGTAGGCGAAGTGACACTATGGCCTTCTTGGCTATAGATTATGTTCACCCCATTTAAACCAGTCGGGCTGGTAGAATAGCCAACGGCCTTACCCACACCATTGTAAGTTTGCGATAAATCTCCTGCTGCTAATGCAATAGTGGCAATGGCTTTTTGGGCAGTTACAGCAGCCGTTACCTCAGGCGCGGCTAGGTAGTTATCATCGCCTGGTTGGTTGTATGTTACCACGCCTGTTCCAGTCCCTGAGTTCATGGTATAGTTGGCGCCTGCATTACTCAAGGCCCCAGTGCTACCATACACTACATTCAACCCAGAAGTAGCAGTAGCAGCTACCGTAAACCCAGTATTATACACCGCACTAGCCGGCAAGGCCGTCACTACCGTAATGGTTTGTTCTGCTTTTTCTGCATTTACAATTTCTGTAATAACAGTGGCAGGATTGTAATTAGCGTTTCCGGGTTGGCTGTAACGAACACTGCCAGATCCAGTACCAGACGTCATGGTAAAGGTAGACCCTATGTTGCTAAGTTTGCCGTCACTTTGGTAACTAACCTCTAACCCTGAGGAGGCGGTAGCCGCTACCATGAAGTTGGTCTGGTAAACAGCACTGCTAGGTGCGTGGGTTGTGACCGTGATGGTCTGGTTGGCCTTATTAACCATAAAGTCATGGGTAACGGATGTTGCCGCATTATAATTTCCATTACCTGCTTGCGCAGCCGTTACACTGGCCGGGCCAGCCCCGTTAATGGTAATTTTTCCGGTACCGGCATCATAGCTGATATTACCTGAGGTGGTGATGGCTACCGGAAGACCAGATGAGGTACTTGGAGAAATGGCAAATGCTTCATCACCAAAGGTCTTGCTTTCAATTAGAGCAAAGGAGATAGCTTGATTTGCCTTTGCAACTACTAAGGTACCAGTTGTAAAACCCTCATAGTTGTCATCCTGAACTGTCACTGATACAGGGTAGCTATTCGCATCCTTTGGTACTAAATCGCCAAAGTCATAAATAAGCGTTAAGCCACTTGGCGTTGTGGTGGCAGCCACCGTTTTAACCAAACCGTCATAGGTTTGCGCTAGCGTTCCAGCTACCCAAACAGGCGTAACTGTTGCTTTATTTATTTTAATCGCTACTTCTCCATTCTGGTTTGTGAAGTTAGGATTGCTGAATGTCCATTGAGCGGTACCCCCAGGCACGTTGATAAAGCTTACCCCTGCTTGTAATCCAGAAATTGGCTTATTATCAATGCCTAATGCTGTCCCAGTGGCCCCATGTGCTAGCCCATCATACTCTCCTTCATAGCCTTGCACACTTATGGTAGCTACTGCTTTAGTAATGGTAAGAACAGACGGCGTATTGGTAATAGAATAATTATTTAATAGTTCTTGAGCCGCATTTAAGGTTGCGGTAATAGGATAACCAGATTCAGTGACATCACTCATTTTCACTGCAGTGGTAGAATAAGAAACTGGAATAACATCCGACCCCATCAAACCTGTCATCTTTCCTGTCAAAACTGGATTTTCAGTTCCATACACCTTTGACTGGGGATCAACCTCCACCTTTAGATCTGCGGTCCCAATCGTGAGAGTGCCTTTCTGAACTTCAGCTGTATAATTTGGATCCGTGATGGTGGCGTCTATTTTATAAATGCCTGCATTTGTTGGGATTGCAGTAGACTCCTCATAGGTAACACTTACTGGTAGGCCAGCTGGCATAGTTTCTACCGTTGCCCCTTGAGGGCCGCCATTGTACTTCTTAGTTAAATCAGAGATGGAGATGGTTGCAGGTGCTGGAGAAATAATCAAATCACCTTTTCCACTACTGGCAAAATAATTAGATGAGTTGGATATACTTACTGTTAATACTTCATTATAGGAATTAGCATTTTTGATAAACGATGGAAGATTAGCAAATGGAATTGTTAAAACTGCTACACCATTAGAGTTTGTATTACTAGTTCCCATGGTAATTTCACCTACACTAAATGATATAGGTAAGCCCTCTATATTTAAACTCACTTTTGCTGTGAGGGTAACAAGACCTCCATAACTTCCTGATCCCTGTATATTAGAAAATACAGGATTGGCTTTAGTAATTGTAAAATTCACCCTTTTTGTTTGTCCTGCATATGGGATATTCCCAGGATCTCCTGAAAAACTTACTTCTAACCCTGCTCCTCCACTGTAGGATCCTACATTTTGTGTTAATACCACCGCTAAGCTAGCTTCACCATCACTCTTAGTTTGACCTGTGCCCAGAATAATGCCACCTAATTTAAAGCTTAACCGCCTGTTAGGGATAGGATTATTTTGTCCCACATAAGTAGGAGGAGATCCTGCACCTTGTTGTGTAAGTTTACTTGAGAGGATAATGGCAGAGCCAAAGGCTCCAGATGTAGGGGTAGGATCACTTAAAGATGTGTTTGCATCCGTGAAAACATGACTTGCTTTATAAGCACTTGCTTTCCCAACAGCCAAAACTGTGAACTTTACTCCTATATGTCTCAATTCCACCTGATAATCTATTCTCCAAGTACCATCTGAGTTTACCGTGACATCATACTCGTGATAGTCAGGGTAATCTGGCTCCTCTTTAAACTCAACATGAACCTGTTGATCTAAAGTCCAGCCGGTTCCTGTGATATGCGCTATTTCTCCAGGCGCGTAGTCGTCCTTGTCTGAGGTTACAGTAGGCGCTGGTAATCCTGCACTCGCGTAGGCATCTGTAGCCTTTGCCATGCTTATCTTATCCCCAACAAAAGTCCGTCCAGCCCCAAACCCAAGGGTGCAAAACGAGAAAACGGCCCATAGGGTAAGGCTTACGGCTAAAAACCGCTGAAGCGTAGAAGCCCTTTTCAGCGGTTTTTGTTTTTCTTGGACAAAGGAGTCCTGCAAGCTTTTTGGAAAAGATTGAGTAAAGTTTCTCATGAACTTTAAGGAAAAGAATGGCAGTTGTTCTGAAAGAGATGGGGGAAACCCACGCCAGTAGGAGCGCGACACGAGAGCAGTGAGCAGTGCTATAGCACTACTGCTTTACATTAGGACTTGTTAAACACAGGTGTGGACACTAAAAAGTGCACAAAGAGGCCCAAGAATAGTTGTGTTGGTAGTTTCCCCACGATAGGCTTATGCAAAGCCTTCAACCCATTCCGATTTTAATGATGCTCAAAGACTAGAACTAGCTTTGATAATTCCTTTTACTATTATATACCAGAAAGGTTATACTATTTTCTATGAATTTTATAAATTATTTTTTACAAACTTAAATATTCAAAGATTATATATTTATTTTTCTTTAAAACAATAGCAACTATATTATATATGGTTGAAGAGGCTTTAAATGATCAAAGTTTGGGGCATAAAAAAACCCTCTCTAGACTAATCTAAAGAGGGTTTTTTACCCGTGTTGTGATCCCATTTGGATTCGAACCAAAGACCTACTGCTTAGAAGGCAGTTGCTCTATCCAGCTGAGCTATGAGACCATCGAAACAAAAATGAGTAATGGAGAATGTTTGTACATCCAACATTACTCATCTTCTTTCGTCGGGGTGGCAGGATTCGAACCTACGACCTCCACATCCCAAATGTGGCGCGATACCGGGCTACGCTACACCCCGAGTCCTGCAATTACCTAGTAAAACCAACTAACCAAACCCATCCTTCTGGGTAATTGCGGTGCAAAGATATAAACTGAAATCTTCTTATCAAAATTAATTTTCAAGAATATTTCGCGGAGAGAGGGGGATTCGAACCCCCGGTACCCTTTAGAGGTACGGCAGTTTAGCAAACTGCTGGTTTCAGCCACTCACCCATCTCTCCGGGTTGCTCTTTCGGTTAAAGAGTGTGCAAATATAGGCGAATAGGCCGCACTTTACCAAAGGCACAGAGAAAAAAAATCTCCAAGCTATCCCTAAATCCCATCAAGTAACTTCACACACAGGGGATTAAAATTTCTCTGGAGGCGTAAAAAATATTCAAAGCGGGTAATTAACGCAGCCCCATCAGGGCCAAGCTGGCTCCATAGGCGACTATTGCCGTGGTTTTGTATCTTTGTTCTGAGAGTCACCTACGCTCTTGCCTTAAACCTATCTATGACCTGGTACCTACCTTTTACTCTCTTGGAGCTTATGCTATGCCTGCTGTTTGCGGTGCTGTATGGCGGATATCTCTACAGAATTAAAAGTCTGGCTCGGCAATTCTCCCAAAAAGCCAATACCCTGTACATAAAAGCTGCCCTAAGAACGGTCTACGGCGCTCTATTGATGGTAGCTCTGCTGGGACCATCTTTTGGGGCCATGACCAAGGAAATAAGGACCAATGGCAAGGATGTTCTTTTGGCGGTAGATTTATCCCAGTCCATGACTGCCACAGACGTTACCCCCTCCAGGCTAGAGAAGGTGAAGATGCAGCTCCCTTCATTCTTGGAGCAGGCTAACTCAGACAGGATGGGCTTGCTTGGTTTTTCTTCCAGCGCCAATATGATCAGCCCTTTCACCTTTGACAAGAGTGCGCTGGTGTTGTTCATTCAATCCTTAAAGACCAACCAGGTTGCCCCAGAGGCGGCAAAGTTAGAACCGGTGCTGGCCATGGCCCTTGAGAAGTTTGAGAACATGCAGACCACCAGAGGATCTGAGCGCACCAAAGTCTTGGTAGTCTTCTCTGATGGCGAGACGTTTGGTGAAAACCTGCAAAACATCTCCCAACAACTTGTAAAGGATGGGATTCGTGTTTTTTGCGTTGGCATAGGCACCACCACCGGAGGTAAAATGCCTGAGGGGCGGTCTTTCAAGAAAGATAAGAACGGGCAGGTCATCCTGTCTAAGCTGGAATCTGAAAATTTGCAAAAACTAGCGGCCAAAACGGGCGGGGATTATTTTGAGATGAACCAAAACACTAATGAGCTGCCCCGGCTAGTGAGTGCCGTGAATGCCGTGCAGAGTGAGGTACGCCAGACAAAGGTGGTAGAGGTAGCCGCCAATAAATACTTTTATCCCCTGTTAGCGGCCCTGCTGCTTATTGTCCTGGATGTTTTGTGGACCCTTCAAGTACTACGTATATGAAAGGCTGGCTCTTACTCTTATTACTTTCTTTCGCCCCCCTAGACGGATTACAACGCATTAACTTGCGCAATACCTATGCAGTACAAGCCCAGGAAGCGTTTAGCAAAAAACAATACCAAAAGGCGGCTTTCCTGTTTGAGAAAGTTAAAAAGTCTGAAGGAGATGCGGTCTCTTTCGCGGTGCAGATGAACCTGGCTCACGCCTATTTTAATTTAAGGGATTACAGCCGCGCGGCGCCCTTGTACCGACAAATCCTTGCCAAGTCTAACCCATTGCAACAGGCTGTTATTCATTCCCAGCTGTCCGTCATAGAGGCAGAGGAAGGCAATTACACCAAGGCTTTGGCCTTATCTAAACAGGCGCTTAAGCTGGACGAGACCAACCTGGCCGCACGGTACAACTTTGAACTGCTCCAAAAATACCTTCTCCTCCACCCTGAAAAACAAAAGAACCTGCCGCCGCCCCAACAACAACAGAGACAGCAAAGCGCAGGCGGCAGTCCACAGGCAGGCGGCAGTCCACAGGCAGGCAACACCACCACAGCTCCTACCCCGCAAGGTGCTAACGGTTCTACTGCCACCAACCAGGATGGCACAGGCGCTGGAACTTCAGCTTCTTCTCAGTCAGGTCAGACTGGTAGGCAACAGGAGCAGGCAATAGGTTCTGAACCGGGAAAAACCCGTGGTCTGGACAGCCAAGGCAATGGGGACAATACCAGCGGATCTGCTGCCAAAGGAAGCAACCAGGCCGCAGGTGCCAATGACGCGCTCATGCAAACACGTTATGAGCGCCTCAAGAAAATGAACCTGAGCCCAGAAAAAGCCAGGCAGTTGCTAGACGCCATGAGGTCAGAAGAAACGCAGTATCTCCAACAGCTGCCCAGCAAAAGACATAGAGCCAAGCGCAGCAATGACCCAGACTGGTAAAGAGTGAGGGTTTGTTTTTGGCCTATTTTCAGCAAAACAAGCCAAAAACGATTTACCTGATACATAGAATCCTGCTAAAAGTAACACAGTTAACCTGCCTTCATGTTTTAGTTACCTAACAAGTGTTTGTTTAATTGCTCAGGAAAAAGTAATTTCATCCCATAAAACTTTGAAAAAACTGATATGCAGACCAAAGAAGTATATGTAATTTCTGCCGTTCGTACTCCCATCGGGAGTTTTGGTGGTGCCTTGGCTAGCCTTACTGCCCCGCAACTGGGTGCTATTGCCATTAAAGGCGCGGTTGAGAAAGCCGGCATAGATAAAAGCAAGGTACAGGAAGTAATCATGGGCAACGTCTTGTCTGCCAACGTTGGTCAGGCTCCTGCCCGTCAGGCCGCTATTTTTGCCGGTTTGGGGTATGAAGTAGAGTGTACTACCATCAATAAAGTGTGTGCCTCAGGTACCAAAGCCATCATGTTTGCCGCGCAGGCCATCATGCTGGGTCACAAAGACGTGATAGTGGCCGGTGGCATGGAGAGCATGTCCAATGTGCCGTATTACTTGGACAAAGCCCGTTGGGGTGCTAAGATGGGCCACAGCCAGATGATTGACGGCTTGGTGCGTGACGGTCTTTGGGATGTGTACAATGACTACCACATGGGCTCTGCCGCTGAGAATACGGCCAAAGAAATGGGCATCACCCGCGAAATGCAGGATGAATATGCCATCAGCTCTTACCGCAAATCTGCCGAAGCCGCCAAAGGTGGTTTCTTGAAAGATGAGATCATTCCGGTTGAGATTCCGCAACGCGGCAAAGACTCCATCTTTGTAACCGAGGACGAGGAATACTCTAAAGTGAACTTTGATAAAATCCCGGGCTTGCGTCCCGTGTTTGACAAAGAAGGAACTGTGACGGCCGCCAACGCCTCCACCTTGAACGACGGTGCTGCCGCCGTTTTGTTGATGAGCAAAGAAATGGCCGAAGAGTTGGGCGTGAAGCCTATCGCCAAGATCAGAGGTTTTGCGGATGCTGAGCAAGAGCCGAAGTGGTTCACCACCTCTCCTGCTCTGGCCATTCCTAAGGCTTTGAAAGTATCTGGCGTTGAGGCCTCTGAAGTAGATTTCTACGAGATCAACGAGGCCTTCTCTGTAGTTTCCATTGCCAACAACCAGAAACTGGGCTTAGAAGGCGGTAACGTAAACGTGTACGGCGGTGCTGTTTCTTTGGGTCACCCACTAGGAGCCTCTGGCGCGCGCATTGTGACAACTTTGATCAACGTTTTGAATAAGAAAGACGGAAAGATTGGCGTAGCCGGTATCTGCAACGGCGGCGGCGGTGCCTCTGCCATTGTGATTGAGCGCGTCTAGTTTTTTTCTGAACTATACTAACCTTAAAAAGCCTTACGTTCTATGTAAGGCTTTTTTTATTGCTTTGTATTTATGAACCGCATCTTTGCCATTTCCATATTTTCCCTCATTTTACTGCTGGTAGGTGTTTCAACAAGCCAGGCGCAGACCTCACGCATCGTGACGTATCATGACTCGCTGGGTACGGCCATCAAGGAAATCTACTTCATCAAAACCAAGCCTGACACGGTTCTGCATGGCTACTACCGCAAGTTCTACAAGACTGGTGAGTTAGAGGCTTTGGTGAAAGTGGTAGACGGGCAACGCGACAGTCTTTACACAGAGTTCTTTCCCAATGGAAAACCCAAACTTACCATCCCCTATAAGAACGGAAAGAAGAACGGCACCTTGGTAGCCGTGTACCCTAACGGAAATAAATCACAGGAGGGCCAGTATGAGAATGACTTGCAGAGTGGCACTTTCAAAACCTTTTACGAGAACGGCACTCTTAAGCAGGAAACCACTTTTAAGGACGGTTTTCCGGACGGCACCGTTAGAGAATACTACCCCAATGGCAAGCCCAAATCTGAAATCACCTACCAGCGCAAGGTACAAAGTGGCCCCGCCAAGACGTACCATGCCAACGGCGTGGTAGAATCTGAGGCTATGTACCGCAGCGGCATGTTGGAAGGCAGTTACAAAACTTATCATGACAACGGACAGTTAGAGACAGAAACCATCAGCGAGCCTAAAAGCAAAACCGCCAAATTTAAAAGCTACTACCCCTCTGGCAAACTAATGACCGAAGGTTCTTTGAAAGAAGGCAAGCCAGAAGGCCTCTCTATCTCTTACCATGAGAACGGACAGAAACGGAGCAGTCAAACCTATGTCAAAGGGATTAGGAACGGCAGTGCCATCACCTGGAACGAGCAAGGTCAGAAAGTGCAGGAGATTAAATATGCGAACAATGAGAAGGACCGCAAAATCACCAAGTTTCATCCCAATGGCGCTGTAGCCGCCGAAGAGGAATGGAAAGAGAACAAGAAATACGGCACCTGGCAGGAATTCTATGACAACAAGCAACCCAAACTAGCTGAGCCTTATAAAAATGGTAGAATCACCGGCGAACGCCTCACCTACCATGAAAATGGTCAACTGGCTTCTAAAGCTACCTACCTCAACAGCAAAATCATTTCTGCCGAAGTGACTTATTACCCTTCCGGCAAGCTAAAAACCGAGACGCTCTACAAAGACGGGCTCAAGTACGGCACGTTTAAGCACCTCTATGAGAATGGCAAAACCCAACTGGCCGGCACCTACCGCAACAACCGCGAAAACGGCACCTGGATTTACTTCGATGAGAACGGCAAGAAAACCAGAACCGTGGAATACAAGTTCGGGAAGATAGAGTCAGACAAGAAGCACTAATTGATTATTGTTAATATTAATAAATCCGTTTTTGGCCTGTTTTCTGTAAAACAGGCCAAAAACGGATTTTCATTTGATAGTAGGTTTCCTTCTAAAAATCAGCCGTTCATTCTATTTCACCTTTTCATAAAAGTAGGTATGGGTGACTTGGCCACTCCCAGCCTCTAACTTAATGTTCTCTTCTTGGTACTGAGTAGCTGTTACCGTAGTGATCTTAGTATAATATTCCTTCCCGAAACTGCTATAAAGTGTTCCGTTATTTTAAGTCAAATAATTTTCATGATAAGACCTTCCATTGGTGGTATTGTCTGGATTCACATAATACTCATCTACTTGAATTCCGCGTCCGTTGTACGTTTTAAGTATCACAAGATTGGTTAACACTTGTTCTGTTTTTGGGCTTCCATCTACGGTAGATTGTTTGATGACCTTTGATAGTTTCCATTTGCCTTGCAGCAACTGTAGTTGCTGTTCTACTTGGCTTAACTCATCCTTCTTACAGGAAATGAACAGAAAGAACAAAAGGAATAGGCTGGCAAGTAATCTAAACGAATAAGCTTTCAAATTTCAGTTGTTAAGGTTTATCTACTCTACAAGATAAACCTTAAACCTTAATCTACTTGAAAGCACTCCTTCAACAACTGACCATCAGCAATCAACTAAAAACCGTTTTTGGCCTACTTTTCAGAAAACAGGCTAAAAACGGAAAGTCTAAGGCTAACAAACGTTCTGTAAATTTCGGGGATTGGTTTTTGTGCCGTACTTTAGTCCCCTAAACTAGAAAGATAAAACTATGCAGGACGCCCTTACCACTACTCCGCTTCGCAACGACTGGAGCATGGACGAAATCCGCGCGATTTACCATAAACCTGTGCTGGAACTGATTGTAGAAGCTGCTCAGGTACATAAACAATATCAGGCCACCGGCGAGGTACAAGTATGTACTTTGCTATCGGTGAAGACCGGGGGTTGCCCAGAAGACTGCGCCTATTGTCCGCAGGCCGCTCGCTACCATACAGACGTGCCGGTGCACAAACTACTGAGCAACGAGGTGGTATTTGACGCCGCTAAAAAAGCAAAAGACGCCGGTTCTACCCGTTTCTGCATGGGTGCCGCCTGGCGCGAAGTGCGTGACAACCGCGATTTTGACCGTGTGTTGGAGATGGTAGAAGGCGTGAACGACATGGGCTTAGAAGTTTGCTGTACCCTGGGTATGGTGAACGAGTACCAGGCCGAGCGTTTAAAGCAAGCTGGTCTCTACGCCTACAACCACAACCTAGACACCTCAGAAGAAAACTATAGCAACATCATCACTACCCGTACCTATGATGACCGTCTGCAAACCATTGAAAACGTGCGCCAAGCCGGTATTTCTGTGTGCAGCGGTGGTATAATTGGCCTAGGCGAAACCGACGGCGACCGCATTGCCATGCTGCATGTGTTGAGCAATTTGCCACAGCATCCTGAGTCGGTGCCGGTGAATGCCTTGGTACCCGTAGAAGGAACGCCTTTGGCCGAACAGCCGCGCGTGAGCGTTTGGGAAATGGTCCGCATGATTGCCACCGCCCGTATCCTTATGCCAAAAACCATGGTGCGTCTGTCGGCGGGCCGTCAGGAGATGAGTACCGTTGAGCAGGCCATGTGCTTCCTAGCCGGCGCCAACTCCATCTTCTCCGGCGACAAGCTGTTGACCACGCCTAACCCAGGCTTCAACGATGACCAGGCCATGTTCCAGTTACTGGGCTTGACCCCAAGAAAATCATTCAAGGAAAACTCTGGCTGTGGCGTAAAAGTAGTAGCTCCAGAAGGCGCGCTAGCGGCAGAATAACTCTTCCTACATGGTGCCAGAACGCCTGTTGCGTCAGTTAGAGAACCGGGCACAGAAGGGAATTTTGCGTCAACTCCAGACACCGACAACGGGTTTGGTGGACTTCTGCTCCAATGACTATCTGGGTCTGGCTTCTTCACAAGAGTTGACTCAATTGGTAGAAGCAGAACTGGCAGGAACCCACCTACATGGGGCCACCGGTTCACGCCTACTGAGCGGCAACAGCGTATATGCCCAGGAACTAGAGGCGGCTTTGGCATTATTTCACCGCGCCGAAGCCGCTTTGCTGTTCAACTCTGGCTACGCGGCCAATGTAGGCTTTTTCTCTTCTGTGCCACAGCGCGGCGACACCATCCTGTATGACGAGGCCAGCCACGCCTCCATGAAAGACGGCATCCGCTTGAGTTTCGCGCAGAGCTTTGCCTTCCGGCACAATGACCTAGAAGACCTGCACGCCAAACTGAAGCGGGCCCGAGGCGATGTTTACGTGGCAGTGGAATCACTCTATTCCATGGACGGCGACCAGGCTCCTTTGGCAGATTTAGCGGCTTTGTGTCAGGAACAAGGTTTGTATTTGGTAGTGGACGAGGCTCATTCCAACGGCATTTATGGTCCCAATGGTGAAGGTCTGGTGGTAGAACTCGGCTTGCAGGAGCAGGTATTTGCGCGTATCATGACCTTCGGGAAAGCCCTAGGGAGCCATGGCGCCGCGGTCATTGGTCCGAAAGCCTTGCAAGAGTTTTTGCTGAATTTCAGTAGGGCTTTTATTTACACCACTGCTTTGCCGTTCGCCTCCCTAGCCACCATCAAAACTGCCTATCAGTTACTACCAAGCTTGGACCAAGACCGAGAAACCTTAAAGAAACTGGCTAAGCAATACCAAAATCAACTTACAGAATCAGGCGTTTTTGGCCTAAATTCTGGAAAAGGGACTAAAAACGGACCCATCCAATCCTGGCATCTGGCAGACCCACATGCCTTGAAACAATTAGCGGGCACAGTACAGGAAGCAGGGTTTGACGTTCGGCCCATCTTCTCTCCTACTGTGCCGCCAGGCACCGAGCGCCTCCGGATTGTGCTTCATGCCTTTAACACCCAAGAGCAGTTACAACAACTATGCAGTCTTCTCCTTCAGCACAGCCCAAGCGTTATTTTGTAACTGGCATAGGCACCGACGTGGGTAAAACCATTGTCTCAGCTATATTGACGCAAGCTTTACAGGCAGATTATTGGAAACCCGTTCAAGCTGGTAGCCTAGAGGCTACGGATACCATGCGGGTGCAGAGCTTGGTGAGTAATCCAACCTCGGTTTTTCACCCAGAGGCTTACCGCCTACAATTGCCTGCCTCGCCGCATCTGGCCGCCGCCCAGGAAGGCCTTGAGATATCTATGGAATCCATTCAACTGCCCCAGACGCAAAACCATTTAATAGTAGAAGGCGCCGGCGGCGTGATGGTCCCGCTCAACAATAATGAGCTGGTGCTGGATTTAATTGTAAAGCTAAACCTTGAGGTGATTTTGGTTTCTCGGAATTACCTGGGAAGCATCAACCATACCCTAACCTCCGTGGAAGTGCTCAAGTCCAAGAACATTCCCATTGCGGGCATCATCTTCAATGGAACGCCTAATCCAGGCACCCAGGAATTCATCAAGGGTTACACCCAATTGAAAATGCTTCCGGCGGTCTTAGAAGAAGAAGAATTTACGCCAGAAGTGGTGGAGAAATACGCCCAACTTTTCAGAAAAGCCCTATAGTCATGCTGAATTTATCTGAGAGAGATGTCCTGGTAAACTGGCATCCGTACACGCAGATGCACACTGCCGCCCCTCCCATTGGCATCACGCGCGGCGAAGGCACTTTGCTGTTTTCTGAGGACGGCCGAACCTTTATTGACGCGGTGTCTTCCTGGTGGGTGAACATCCATGGGCACGCGCACCCGCACATCGCTACAAAAGTGAGTGAACAGTTGCGCACGCTGGAGCATGTGATTTTTGCGGGGTTCACCCATGCCCCCGCGGTGGAATTATCTGAACGTTTGTTAAAACTGTTGCCAGAAAACCAATCCCGCGTCTTTTTCTCAGACAACGGCTCTACCGCGGTGGAGGTGGCTATGAAAATGTGCCTGCAATACTGGTTCGACCGCGGTGAAGCCAGAACCAAAATCATCGCATTCAAAGACAGCTACCATGGTGACACCTTCGGGGCAATGTCGGTGAGCGAGCGTTCTGCCTTTACGCGGCCTTTTCAACAATACCTGTTTGACGTGGTGTTCATTGACGTGCCGGTGGTGGGCCAGGAGGAACAAACGGTGGCGCAGTTGCAAGCCGCCTTGGCGACGGGAGACATTGCAGCCTTTATTTTTGAGCCATTAGTGCTGGGCACCGCCGGTATGGTCATGTACGAGCCTGCAGTTCTGGACCGATTGATTAAGCTTTGCCAGGAGCAGCAAGTGTTTACCATCGCAGATGAGGTAATGACGGGCTTTGGCCGGACGGGCAGACGCTTTGCCTGTGATTACCTGCACCAGCAACCCGACCTGATGTGCTTCTCCAAAGGTTTGACCGGCGGCACTATGGCCATGGGTGTGACTACCTGCACCGACACGCTGTACAGTTCTTTCCTAAGCGAAGACAAAACCAAAACTTTCTTCCACGGGCACTCCTACACCGCCAATCCCATCGCCTGCTCGGCGGCATTGGCTAGTCTGGACTTGGTGGAGCAAGATACTTTCCTAAAGGATTTAGCTAGAATCTCTGCCTCGCATCAAATCTTCGCACAAAGTTTGCAGGGTAAACCCGGCATCAAAGACATCCGGCAGACAGGTACCATTCTGGCTATTGAGTTTGCCACGGATACTACTTCGTACTTTAACAACCTTCGGGATACGCTCTATAACTTTGCAATTGACAGTGGCGTCTTGCTGAGGCCTTTGGGCAACATTGTATATGTACTGCCGCCTTTTTGCATCACGCAGGAAGAGTTAGAGAAAGTGTATGCGGTCATTACCGGCATGCGGGAACTGGTGGTAGAATCGTTTTCCGCCTGATTTCCAAAAAACAAGCCAAAAACGGAAGAGAGATGCAACAGGAATGGATTGTGGTAAGAGGAATGGGTTCGCTATCGGGCTTGGGCTGTACAGAGGCCGAAATAGCTGAGTCCTATGCTATCGGCAAATCTTGCTTTACTTCTTTCAAAGGCAACCAGAGCCTTGCCGTTTCACCGGTTTCTACATCCTCTGAAGAGTTGCTAGCGGCACTGTTGGTAGAGAAACCCAAATACGCCTCCTTAGACCGTTCTGTCTTACTGGCCATTGCAGCCGCGCGCCAGGCAGTGCGCCAAGCGGGTTGGGAAATGAAGGAGCATTCCATGGGCATTAACCTTGGCTCCTCCAGAGGAGCGACGGGCTTGTTTGAGCAGTTCCATGCTGATTTTCTAACCAACCCAGAGCAGCGGCTTTCTCCGATGGCCTCCCCTAGCACCACCATGGGTAATCTGGCCAGTTGGGTAGCACAGGACTTAGCAGCGCAAGGCCCGTTGATAAGTCATTCAGTAACCTGCAGTACGGCGTTGCAGGCGGTGGCCAACGGCGTGGCCTGGTTAAAGGCCGGCATGGCGAAGCGCTTTTTGGTAGGCGGCACCGAAGCGCCGCTCACCGATTTCACCTTGGCCCAAATGCGCGCCATTGGCATCTATTCTCCATTTTCGGCCAATGACCAGCCTTGCCGTCCCTTGAACGGACAGCAGAATACCTTTGTCTTAGGCGAAGGCTGCGCAATATTTGCCTTGGAGCGCATGACTGAAGCAGAGATTTCCCAACTGCCCACCCACCAGCGGATAGTGATTGCGGGCGTGGGTATGGGCTTGGAGCAGACTCCCTCAAAAACCGGGGTTTCCAAGGATGGCCAGCATTTTCAAAGGTCTATGCGAGAAGCTCTTCTTCAGGCGCAACTTTCTCCTGAGCAAATTGACGCCTTGGTCTTGCATGCCCCCGGCACCAAGGCAGGTGACGCCGCCGAAGTTGCAGCGGTTTCCAGTGTTTTTGATGAACATCAACCATCCCTATTCACCAATAAGAATCAGATAGGCCATACCTTGGGAGCCTCTGGGGCCTTGAGTCTTTCACTGGCAATGGCGCTCTTGCAGAAGCAATCCATCTCAAAACAGCTTCAACTTTCTAATGCTTATAGTGCTTCTTTAGCTCCTACTGCGGTGATGGTCAATGCCGCTGGGTTTGGCGGTAACTCGGCCAGCGTGATTTTGCGAACCCTGTAAAATCCTTCCTAGGTTTTGTAGGATTTTAGGTCAGCAGGAAATAGTACTTCATAAAGCTTATAACCCATTTGTCATCCTGAAAGGACCTTGTGTTCGAACTAGATAGGCAATGGCATTGAAACAAAGTACTCGCTCCTTTTCAATCTAACGTTGTTTCCTCTTTAGTAAACGTATCTACAGCTTGCCCACAAGGTCCTTTCAGGATGACAATAGAGAAAAAGAATACTGATAGAAGTAAACAATGCCTAATAGCAAATGCAGTGTCGTTTTTGGCCTGATTTCCAGAAAACAGCCCAAAAACGCCTTATATAAAAAGAGGAATAAATCTTGTCTAATCCACTCTGGCTTACCGGTATCTAGACTTTGTTTAGTAAATTCGCAGGTTTTATTTACGTTTTATGAAAATCATGAAATTTGGGGGCACGTCTGTGGGTTCAGCAGAACGCATGGGTGCCGTCTCACAACTCCTCCCCACACAGGAGCCGGTGATGGTCGTCTTGTCAGCGATGTCTGGCACTACCAACAGCCTGGTTCAGATTGGGCAGCAGCTGGCGCAACAAGATTTGGCGCAGGCTGAAGTATTTACAAGCCAACTAGAAGATCGCTATAAACAGGTGATCACTGAGTTATATAAACAGGACGCTTCCAAACACAAGGCCAAACAGGTCATAGACACTACGTTCCAGGACATCAGAAGTACGTTCACTTCTTCTTTCTCTCCTGCCTCTGAGAAAATCATTCTGGCGCAGGGCGAATTGCTGTCTACCCAACTTTTCCAGATTTACATGGAAGAGCAGGGCAAGCAGTCTGTTTTGTTGCCAGCCTTGGAGTTTATGCGCATCACCCAGGATGAAGAGCCCGACCAGGCCTACATCCGGGAGCACCTGCAACAGCAGTTGGCCCAATACCCAGACAACCAACTGTTCATCACCCAGGGCTACATTTGTAGAAATGCCCAAGGCCAGGTTGACAATTTAAAGCGCGGCGGAAGCGACTATTCTGCATCCATCATTGGAGCCGCCGTGCGTGCCCAGGAAATCCAGATTTGGACCGACATTGACGGCATGCACAACAACGACCCGCGCATTGTTAAGAACACCTATCCTATTGCCGAGCTGTCGTTTGACGAGGCGGCCGAGTTAGCCTATTTCGGCGCGAAGATTCTGCACCCGTCCAGCATTCTGCCAGCCCAGCAATTCAACATTCCGGTAAGGCTGTTGAACACCATGCAACCAGAGGCACAGGGTACGACCATCTCGTCTAAGCGCACCGGCAACACCATTAAGGCGGTGGCGGCCAAAGACGGCATTACGGCCATTAAAATCAAGTCCAGCCGAATGCTTTTGGCCTACGGTTTTTTGCGCAGCGTGTTTGAAGTGTTTGAACGTTTCAAGACGCCTATTGACATGATTACCACCTCTGAGGTGGCCGTGTCACTGACCATTGACAATGACACCAACTTATCCAGCATAATAGATGCGTTGCAAGGCTTCGGGAATGTAGAAATTGACACGGACCTGAGCATCATTTGCGTGGTGGGTGACTTCATGGAAGACAAGCCGGGTGATGCCCTGCGCGTGATTCAGTCCTTGAAAGAGATTCCGTTGCGCATGATATCCTACGGCGGAAGCAAGAACAACATCAGCTTGTTGGTAAACACCAGCCAGAAGAATGATGCCTTGCTGGCCATCAACGAGGGCGTGTTTTTGGAAAGGAGTTTAAACTAATGTTGCAGAACCATCTTTCTGAGATAAGTCAGCACCCTACGCCTTTTTACTTGTATGACCTTGGCCTGTTGCGTCAAACCTTGGCCTCGGCGCAGTTTGAAGCACAAAAATACGGGTACCATGTACACTACGCCCTCAAAGCCAATGCCAACGCGCCTATTCTGGCAGAAGTGCTGGCCCACGGTTTCGGGGCCGACTGCGTGAGCGGCAATGAGGTGCAACGCGCCTTGGACGCTGGCTTCACACCGGAGCATGTGGTGTTTGCCGGAGTGGGCAAGTCTGACTTTGAAATTAACCTGGCCCTGGACAATGACATCTTTTGCTTTAACTGCGAGTCTAGCCAGGAACTGGAAGTCATTAATGAACTGGCGGCCGCTAAAGGCAAAGTAGCTCAGGTGGCCCTGCGCATTAATCCCAACGTGGACGCCTATACGCATAAGAACATCACCACCGGTCTGGAGGAAAACAAGTTCGGGATAAACGCCTGGGAACTGGACGCCTTGTTGCCGCAACTGGCCCAATGGACCAACTTGAAACTGATTGGCCTGCACTTCCACATCGGGTCGCAGATTACAGATTTGCGGGCCTTTGAGAACCTGTGCACACGCGTGAATGAGATACAGCAGTGGTTTGAGGACAAGGGCTACACGTTTCCGCATTTGAATGTGGGCGGTGGACTGGGCGTGGATTATAAGAACCCAGACACCAACACCATCGCAGACTTTGCCAACTACTTTGCCATCTTCCACAGGTTGCTGGAAAAGCGCGAAGGCCAGCAGGTGCATTTTGAACTAGGTCGTGCGCTGGTAGCCGCCAGCGGAACCTTGATTTCTAAGGTGCTCTATATGAAGCACGGTCAGAAAACCAACTTCGTGATTCTGGACGCCGGCATGACAGAATTGATGCGCCCTGCCTTGTACCAGGCCTATCATCACATAGACAACCTGAGCAGCACGTTGCCCGCCCAGACCTATGACGTGGTAGGACCCATCTGCGAGTCTACAGACAGTTTCTCTAAAGCCATCCAACTGCCAGAAACCAAACGCGGTGACTTAATGGCCATTAGAACCGCCGGTGCTTACGGCGAGGTAATGGCTAACCAGTACAACCTACGAAACCGCGTACAGGCGGTTTATGTAAATTAAATTTTCGTTTTCGGGCTGTTTTCCAGAAAACAGCCCGAAAACGATTTTACTAGAATTGTTTTTAAACGAAGACGCCCAACTTAGATGTCGGGCGCTTTACGTAAAAAACGAACTATTAACAAGCACTTTCTTAGATAGCCTCTGCCAGTTCTGGTGAGGCTATTTTCTTTTCCTGGGTGGCAAAGTGTACAGATGTGGCCATCACCAAAGAGCCGGTTTCCCTCAATCTTTCCTGATATTTCAACAATGCACCCAGCTTGATGGTACCTACCAGGTTGATCGTCTCCCCTTGGCGTTGCAGTAACTTAATATGAGTTAGGCTCAATGCCCCAAGCAAAGCGGCGTTCTCTGTACGGACGTACACTTCTAGTTCAAAATCTGTGTCTAGTTCTGCAACACCGGCTTGCTCGTGCAGTTTCTGGTAATGATATTGGTAGCCCTTCAACAACCCGGTAATGTCTGACAATACCGCCGCGCCTGTTGGGTGGCCGCCGGCTCCTCTTCCTTTGAAAAGCTGTGCACCCGCGTAGGCCCCTTCCACCACAATGCCGTTAAATTCCTGCTCCACCGTGTACAAGTCGTCTATGGAGTTGACTAGTGTGGGCAACACCAAGGGCACCAGCTTGCCTTCCTCGGTGGTGTGAAGGGAGGCCACCAGTTTAATGACCGCTCCTCGGCGCTTGGCAAACTCCCAGTCTGCTTTGGCAAGGGCATTGATGCCAATAAACGGCACTTCTTCCGGCGCGAGGACTCTACCGAAGGCATGGGCCGCCAAGATGCAGAGCTTGTGCCGGGAGTCGGCGCCGCTCACGTCTAGCCACGGGTCCAATTCAGCGAAGCCTTTGTCCTGGGCCTCCTGCAAGGCCTCTGAATAGGGTTTCTGCTCCTTGAAAATCTGACTGAGGATGTAATTAGAAGACCCGTTCAAGATTCCGGAGATTCTGCTCACCGGCTCCTGTCCAAAATATTCTTCCACGGTTCTCACTATGGGAATGCCTCCGGCCACCGCCGCTTCATATAATAACACGCCGCCATACTCTGCCTGCAGCTGCAACAGCTTCTCCAAGTGGTGGGCCACCATTTTCTTGTTGGCCGTCACTACCCGCTTGCCCTGGCGAAGCGCCAAGGTGACAATGTCATAGGCGTCATGGGCGTCACTGATGGCTTCCACCAGAATGTCCAGGCTGTCATCATTGAGCAATTCCTGCGCATCAAAGGTGAAACGGTCGGCGGGCAATGAGCGCTCTTTCAAAGGGTCCTTCACGCATATTTTTACTATTTGCGCTGGGAAATTGGGCTGGCGTTGCAGAATATCATAGAGCCCCTGCCCTACGCACCCAAACCCAAACAAGCCTATCTTTAAAATACGGTTGGAATCCATGTCTTTCTTTGTGGTTTTTGCTCCAGGAAGGAGGTAATACTTTTTTCTAATTGGTCGGTCTCCAGTAAAAACCCGTCGTGCCCTTGGTCAGATTGAATAATTTGCAAGGTGGCATTGGGTATATACCGGGCTAAAAACTTCTGCTCCTTTAGCGGGAACAAGCCATCTGAGTCCACCCCCAGAACCAAGGTTTGCGCCTGCACTTGGCTTAAGGCTTCTTCCACGCTGCCTCTTCCCCGGCCTACGTTATGCGAGTCCAGCATTTTGGTGAGGTGCCAATACGTGAAGGCATTGAACCGCTGAGCCAGTTTCTCGCCTTGGTAGCGCTGGTAGGCCGCGGCTCTGTATCTGTCTAAGGACTTGGGATTTTGCTCCCGCTGGCCCAAATGGTAGGCTTGGTGGCTCCTATAGGACAGCATGGCCACGGCCCGGGCCGTCTGCAAACCCTGCGCGCCGGCGCCGTCAGTGTTCAACTGCCAGGTCACGTCCTGCTCAATGGCCATGCGCTGGGTCTCGTTCAGGGCAATGGCGTACGGTGACTGTACCGCGTTGGAGGCCACCAACACCAAGCGCTGGATTACCTCCGGATACTCAATCGCCCACTCCAAGGCCTGCTGTCCGCCCAAAGAACCGCCAACCAACACTTGGATGGTGTCCAGTTCCAGGTGCTCGCGCAGTAGATGGAAAGCTTTCACCACATCCCGGTTGGTGACCGCTGGGAACTGGTGATAATAAGGCCGACCGGTTTCTGGGTTCACGGACAAGGGTCCGGTAGAACCGTAGCAACCCCCCAGGGAGTTGGCGCAGACAATGAAATGCTTGGCGGGGTCAAAGGTCTTGCCTTCGCCAAAGAGGCCACCCCACCAATCTTTCACAAACGTGTTTCCACTGAAGGCATGGCACACCCAGATGACGTTGTCACGGGATTCGTTAAGGGTGCCCCAGGTCGTATAGAAAAGCTGGAAGCCGGGCAGATGCCGCCCAGACTCCAACTCAAAGGGTTCCTTGTATTCAAAAACTCTTCCTTTCAACATGGTTCTCTTAATTAAGCGCCTCGGCGACCGGACGGGCCACTTTCACCTTGGCAAACGCCTGTTCAAAATCTGCTTGAATGTCATCAATGTGCTCAATGCCCACTGACACGCGCAACAACGTCGGGTTCACGCCCGCAGAGAATTGCTCCTCTTCTGAGAGCTGTTGGTGGGTGGTAGAAGCTGGATGAATGATGAGGGTCTTGGCATCTCCTACGTTGGCTAGGTGGCTGATCAGTTCCAGGTTGTCGACAAATATTTCAGCCTCTTCCTTGCCGCCTTTTAGGTTGAAGCTTAATACTCCTCCAAAGCCCCGTTTTAAGTAGCGCTTGGCCAAGCCATGATAAGGGCTGGAAGAAAGACCGGGATAGTTCACGCTCTCCACGGCCGGGTGTTCTTCCAGCCATTGGGCTAAGGCTAGGGCGTTTTGCACGGTCCGGTCCACGCGCAGGGAGAGCGTCTCCAGGCCTTGCAGTAACTGGAAGGAATTGAAAGGACTGATGGCCGCTCCGAAATCGCGCAAGCCTTCTACCCTGGCCCTGATGGCGAAGGCAATATTCCCGAAAGGCCCGTCGGCACCGAACACCTCCCAGAAGTTGAGTCCGTGGTAACCTTCTGAGGGCTCACTGAACTGCGGGAACTTGCCGTTGCCCCAGTTGAAGTTACCTCCGTCCACAATCACGCCGCCCACGCTGGTGCCGTGCCCGCCAATCCATTTGGTAGCCGAAGCCACGACCACGTTGGCGCCGTGCTCCAGCGGCCGGAACAAATAACCGCCCGCGCCGAAGGTGTTGTCAACTATTAAAGGAAGCTTGTGACCTAGAGCCACGGCCGCAACGGCCTCAAAGTCTGGAATGTTAAAGCGCGGGTTGCCAATGGTCTCCAGGTAGAAGGCCTTGGTGTTTTCATCCACCAATTTGGCAAACGAGGCTGGCTCATCGTCTTTGGTAAAGCGTACTTCTATCCCCAGCCGTTTGAAAGCCACCTTGAATTGGTTATAAGAACCCCCGTACAGGTTGCTGGACGCAATAAAATTGTCGCCGGCCTGCAGAATATTGGTGAGGGCGATGAACTGGGCCGCCTGACCAGACCCGACTGCTACAGCAGCCACGCCCCCTTCCAGCGCAGTCATGCGTTTCTCAAACACATCGGTGGTGGGGTTCATGATGCGGGTGTAGATATTGCCAAACTCCTTTAAGGCGAACAGATTGGCCCCATGGGCAGCGTTCTCAAACACGTAAGAGGTAGTCTGGTAGATAGGCACCGCTCTGGAGCGGGTGGTAGCGTCTATTTCTTGGCCAGCGTGTAGCTGAAGGGTATCAAAATGATAGGATAAGGACATGGGAATTCCAGGTTACAATTTAAAATTGAACAAAAACAAGACAGGAGGCTAAATATAGACGCGCAGAACCAGTTGGCTACGCGCGGTTAGCCCTGAAAAAAAGAAGGAGAATAAGCTGGATTAGCGGCAACAACAGCAACAATAACCCAGCACGGGCATTCGCTGCTGATTAGGCAAGAAAGTGAGGATTGCAGACACAAGGGTCTGGGTGAACACTTGAAAGTGCTCTGCTGTGATTTGACGAATGGTTTGGAATTGTTTTTCCATCATTGTATCAATTTATATTCCCCAGCGCACTATGCGGATGGGTTCAGGAATTAGCACCTTACACCAAGGTAGGTTGCTAGAGCTTCACAGAGCCTGTCTCTCCACTCTTCTTTATAAATCAACTACCGGAATAATTGACTTGATGACGCAAATGTATAGACGAATTGGACAAAAACAAAAATTCGTCTATTTTTTTCTTTTTTCTCTACGCAAGTTCTGGCACTTTCGTTTTCGGCTTCTTTTCTGGAAAACAGGCCAAAAACGGAAACTGCCTTTTCTGCTTGCCCCCTTCGCATCCTTTTCTAACTTTGCCTCCTTAAGCACACGCCATGCAAGCGCTCAAAGAAACCAATTTCCATTTCCCTCAGCAGACCGGCTTCTACCGGGGCAAGGTGCGGGACGTCTATTACTTTCAAGACAAGCTGGCCCTGGTGGCCACCGACCGCATTTCTGCCTTTGACGTGGTCCTGCCCAGAGCCATTCCTTATAAAGGACAGGTCTTAAACCAGATTGCCGCCAAGTTCCTGGAAGCCACCAAAGACGTAGTTCCTAACTGGGTCATCAATCATCCGGCGCCCAACGTTACCATTGGCAAACAATGTGAGACCTACAAGGTAGAAATGGTGATACGCGGCTACCTGGCCGGCCACGCCTGGCGCGAGTACAGCGCCGGTAAGCGCACGGTGTGCGGGGTGCCTCTGCCCGAAGGTTTAAATGAAAACGACAGACTGCCTGAGCCCATCATCACTCCTACCACTAAAGCCGACGAAGGCCACGACGAGGACATCTCCCGGGAGGAAATCATCAATCAAGGCATAGTATCAGAAGAAGAGTACCAACAACTAGAGGCGTACACCAAGGCGCTTTTCCAGAAAGGCACGGAGTTGGCCGCTGAGCGGGGCTTAATTCTGGTGGACACTAAGTATGAGTTTGGGAAGGCCGACGGTGTTATCTATGTGATAGATGAAATTCACACACCAGATTCGTCAAGGTTCTTTTACTCAGAAGGTTACCAGGAACGGCAGGATGCGGGTCAGCCGCAACGGCAACTTTCTAAGGAATTTGTACGTCAATGGTTGATTGAGCAAGGTTTCCAAGGAAAAGACGGCCAGCAGGTGCCCGAGATGACCGACGAGAAAGTGGCCGAAATCTCTCAGCGTTACATAGAATTATACGAGCAAGTCCTAGGCGAAACGTTCTCCCCCCAGCCCTACGCCCAAGACCTGGAAGCACTGAAAAACAGCATTGCCTCCAACATTTTTTAAACCACTTTGTTACAGATATTCCACCAATTTTTGGTAGATTCGCACTCTAAACCTTTTTGCTGTTACTTATGAAGTACACAATTGATAAAAAAGAGAATTATACCGTCATCACTATAGATGAAAAGAAGCTTGATACCACGATCGCGCCAGATCTGAAGTCAGAGTTTGTGAAGTTGAACGCAGAAGGTATAACTAATTTGATCCTAGATCTTACCAACGTAAAATATACAGATTCCTCAGGGCTTTCCTCTATCTTGATTGCCAACCGTCTTTGCAACTCTTCTGGAGGGGTATTGATCTTGACTGGCTTGCAGGAGCACGTGATGAAGTTGATCACTATCTCTAAGTTAGAGTCTGTGTTGAACATCTTGCCTACGGTAGAAGAAGGTATTGACCGTGTATTCTTACACGAGATTGAGAGCGATCTTACCAAGAAAGAAGAATAGTCTAAAAGGGCGTCGGTTTGGACTTTGAGTTAAAAATTCTTGGCAGTTCTTCTGCTACGCCCTCTTTTGACCGACATCATACCGCCCAACTTTTGGCAATTGGCAATCAATTAAACCTGATTGATTGCGGAGAAGGTACACAAATGCAGCTGATGCGTTACAAAGTAAAGCATCAGCGCATTTGTAACATCTTCATTAGTCATCTCCACGGTGATCATTACTTTGGCTTACCCGGTTTGCTGTCCACCATGCATTTGCAGCAGCGCACCGCCTCCCTCAACCTTTTCGGCCCTAAAGGCTTAGCTGAGATTCTATCTCTCCAGTTTAAATACGCCGGCACCCAGCTTCCTTACAAAATCAACTTCCATGAGGTAGACACTACCGTCTCCCGGAAGATTTTTGAGGACAAAACCATCACGGTGCACACCTTGCCCATGCAGCACCGCATCAACTGCTGTGGCTACCTGTTCAAGGAAAAGCAAAAGCCCCGCCACCTGCTTAAAAGCAAACTTCCCGCCTTCTTGACGCCGCCTCAACTGGTCCGCTTGAAATGGGGTGAGGATGTTTTGGATGAAGCCGGTGAAGTACTGGTGCGGAACGCAGATGTAACCACCAATCCCAAGCATAGCCGCAGTTACGCCTACTGCTCAGACACCAAGTACAAGGAAGACATTCTGCCCCTAATCAAAGGCGTGGACCTGCTCTACCATGAGTCTACGTTCCTGAGCGACATGACCCAGCGCGCGGACTACACCTTTCATAGCACGGCCCAGCAGGCTGCCACACTGGCGTTGAAGGCCCAGGTAAAGCGTCTGCTCATCGGCCATTTCTCAGCCCGCTACAAGGACTTAACTCCGCTTTTGGCAGAGGCGCAGGCCGTGTTCCCCAACACGAATCTGGCGGTGGAAGGAAAGACCATTAACGTGTTGGAGTAGTCGCCTATATCTTTGGTTGTTATAATCAAAAACAGAAACTGCCTAACTTTTAGCCCCGCCATTATTGGTATTATCACCAACGACCTAAACTGCCTCACAATGCAGCTTTTCTATGCACTTCCGTTGGCTGTTCCTGGAGAAAGTTCTTCCTTCCGGTGCCCTTATGCCGCCTTGTTGCATCCTCACCGCTAAGCGCTCGCGGCCGCGGGGCCCCGTCTTCCCGCCTCGCGCTGTACCAGCTTGCCTCTTCTGCGTGGCACCGCCTTTGGCTGGGTAACCAATCCCGCCTGTTTTAACCGCTTACCTGTCAGAGGCGGCAACCTGCTTAGGTGACTCGCCGGAAAGACTGGATCAGGCGCTAGTTGTAGAGGCTGTTACTAAATGGGGACTCCCCCCTTGAGGGGGGCGAAGGGGGGTGTTTACACTTGCAAATAAATCAATCAGCAATCCTTTCGTTTTTGGGCTGATTTCCTGAAAACAGGCCAAAAACAAGACATCCCCAACAAATTACAAGTCTAGCAGTTTATGGTCTAACAATATCGCATAAGCGCTATCTTTACAGCACTGTACATTTCTACAAAAGCCAATGTCCTTAGCCACCTCTGCCCATACCATGGGTTATAGAAAACGACAGCTCTTCATGGTGTTGAGCGGAATCTTTTTGACCAATGCTTTGCTCGCAGAGTTGATTGGCGTCAAGATTTTCTCAGGCGAGGCGCTTTTTGGTCTACCCGGTGCGCAGATTCCGGTACTGGGGGCCAACTTGGATTTCAATTTGACGGCGGGCGTCATCATCTGGCCTATTGTGTTTGTGACCACAGATATTATCAATGAGTACTTCGGGCGGGACGGGGTGAAGAAGATAAGTATTCTTACAGCCATGCTCATTGCCTACGGGTTTATAGTAATTGTGGCGGCCACTAGCTTACCGCCGGCACAATTCTGGCTGGACATAAACAATCAGGGTCCCAATGGCTCCGCCTTTGACATGGATTTTGCATTTAACCGTGTGTTCAGACAGGGCCTGGGCATTATCATTGGATCATTGGTGGCCTTCTTGGTGGGCCAGTTGCTAGATGCGTATGTCTTTCATTGGCTTAAACACTTAACCGGAAGCAAGAAGCTGTGGTTACGGGCAACGGGCTCTACCCTTATTTCTCAACTGGTAGATACCGTAGTAGTGTTGTTTATTGCCTTCTACGTGTTTGGCAACTGGGATTTAAAAACGGTGCTTTCTGTTTCTGTGATCAATTACCTGTACAAATTCACGGTGGCAATTATTTTGACGCCAGTGCTGTACCTGGTGCACCCTATCATTGACCGCTACCTGGCCGGCGACCACCACGACGTGCCCATGGAAACGTTCATCTCTAATGACTGAAACCGTTTTTGGCTTGTTTTTCTAGAAATAGGCCAAAAACGATGCCCACCGTTTACTCCGTACTTCAGAACCTAATCCATTTAATTCAGTTTACAGACCATGAGTCAGCAGGCACCGGTGTATTTATTGAGTGGATTAGGGGCAGACGAGCGGTTGTTTCATAACTTAAAATTGAAGCATCCGTCGCCGAAGGTGATCAAATGGATTAAGCCCGAACCTGCCGAGTCATTGAACCACTACGCCCAACGGCTGCTTCCGCAAATAGCTCCATCTGACCAGCCGCCTATTTTGGTTGGATTGAGCTTTGGTGGCATGGTGGCCCAGGAGATAGCCAAACTCATTCCGGTCAAGCGCGTCATCCTCCTTTCCAGCTTGGCAGACACCAGGGCCCTACCTTGGCATTACCGGCTGGGCGGATTCTTGAAATTGCAGCAATGGCTTCCGTTTACCTTGGCTAAAAAATGGCCAGTGCCGGGATACTGGCTGTTCGGGATTCAAGACCCAGAGGAAAGAAAGCTGTTCAACTCCATTGTCCAAGACACAGACATCCACTTTTTGCGCTGGTCCCTCACCCAGATTCTTAAGTGGAAACATCAGGCCCAGGGCTATGAGATGGTGGTCATTCACGGCGACGCTGACAAAGTCCTGCCCGTGCCTCAACACGCCAACGTGCACGTGCTCAAAGGTGGTGAGCATCTGGTGGTCTTAAACCGCGCCGAAGAGGTAAGCGCCTTGATTAACCAATACCTGGACTAGTCCGTTTTTGGCTTGTTTTCTTGAAACCAGGTTAAAAACGGATTCCCTTTCTCGTTTGCCCATCAATCGCTTACTTTGCAGGCTAATTACCTATACACCATGGCACGTATTCTTACCGGTATCCAGAGCAGTGGCCGTCCGCATTTGGGCAACCTGCTAGGCGCCATCCTTCCCGCAATTGAGCTTTCCAAGAAAGCCGGCAACGACTCTTTGTACTTCATCGCAGACTTGCACTCTCTCACGTCCATTAGAGACGCTGAGGAGCGCCGCATGAATACGTACGCAGTAGCGGCGGCATGGCTGGCCTTCGGGTTTGACACAGACAACAACATCTTCTATAGACAAAGCGATGTACCTGAGGTAACGGAGCTGACATGGTATTTGAGCTGTTTCGCGCCGTTTCCCATGCTGGCCAACGCGCACTCGTTCAAGGACAAATCCGCACGCCGCGGATTGGCAGACGTAAACGCTGGTTTGTTCACCTACCCTATCCTCATGGCCGCTGACATCCTTTTGTACGACGCCAATTTTGTGCCCGTAGGTAAAGACCAAATCCAGCACTTGGAAATCACCCGCGATGTGGCCTCTTCTTTCAACCACATCTATGGCGACACGTTTGTCATCCCAGAGGTGAAGGTGGATGAGAGCGTAATGACCGTTCCCGGCATTAACGGCGAGAAGATGAGCAAATCCTACGGTAACACCATTGACATCTTTTTGCCAGACAAAGAATTGTTGAAACGCGTGAAGAGCATTGTCTCTGACAGCAAGAGCCTGGAAGAACCCAAAGACCCATCCACAGACACGACCTTCAAGTTGTACGCCTTGTTGGCCTCTGAGGAAGAATTGGAGACCATGCGCCAGAACTACCTGAACGGTGGCTTTGGCTATGGCCACGCCAAGCAGGCGCTGTATGATTTGATTATCACCAAATACGCTGAGCCACGCGAGCGCTTCCAGTATTACATGAACAACCTGCCAGAGATAGACGCCAAACTAGCCGAAGGCGCCGCCAAAGCCCGCGCCATTGGCGGCCCGGTATTGAAGCGGGTACGGGAGAAGTTGGGATTTTAGGTAAGAGGTTAGTAGCTGGATATTAGATTTTAGACTTTTATTAAAACAGAGAGGCCGAGGCGGTTTGCCTCGGCTTCTTCGTTTATCCTTCATATTCACTGTATTGTTCAGTCACATAATATTTGATGCCTTCTGGGAAAAAGTAAATGAAGTATTTTTTCCCGAGCACATATAATTCATGCTCAAAATTTTGGCCCTTCTCTAATCTTTTATTCAGTCTTTTAAGGGATGAAAGCTTTATTTCTTCAAATTTTGAAGGGGATGCAAGCGAAATAGAAAGCATATTCTGTTTCCCATCATCAATTAATATGAGTTTATTCTTTTCAGGAATAATGGCAATTGGAACTGTATATCCTAACTCTTGAAAGTATCCATGGTATTTATAAGACGCTAGCTTCTTTCCATTTACATGGTATATTATTAAGTTATCAGAAATAGAATCTCTCTCCTCATAATACTCTTGCACGCCGTTTTCAATTCTTTTGCCACTTTTTGATATGATATCATAAATGGCGACAAAAGATGTATCTGTAAGAAACTCAGCATGTACTATGTTAGGCTTTTGAAAGGAAAACTCATAGCCATTGGGTCCATACAAAGTTGTGCATGTTATGAAGTACTTGCCACTTTTGCTTACAGCAACTGAGCTATAGCAACCTTCTGATGTACTCAATGACTCCATTTGAAGCAGATTCCCTTTCAAGTCAGTGGTAAAGAATGTCATCATGCCAACATCACTTTCTGGATACACGAAAGCAAGCTCAAACACTACTCTTCCATCATTTGTAACGCCCCTAAGCTGTGGAGCTAATGGAGCACTCCTCATGACTAAATCTTCCTTCAGTAAGGAATAGAATTCTGGTCTTGTGTATTTCTTGTCATACACCACTTTACCGTCTTGAGAAAGTTTAACACTATATACATACGAGTGCGCGCGCTCCCTTCTTACATTGATAACGTCTTCTATTGTATCAATACTTGTATGCAATAAAGCCGAATCATTCAGGCTATAAGTCCTAGCTGTAGACTGATACACGGTATTTCCAATTCTTACTTTACTTATCTGCTCGTCACGGTCTTGTATTATCTCATGTATACTATAGGTAGTATCTATTATTAACTTAGAAGCGGTTGATACAGGAGCTACTTTTAGTTTTTCTTGTGTTGTATTCTTATTCTTCTGGCAAGACCAAACTAAAATCACTGCAACTATTAAAAGCCAAGACGTTTTCATTACCTAGATTAGCAACAATCCCTTTCAAAAGCAACTCAACAAACCAGCCGTTTTTGGCCTGTTTCCACCAAAACAGGCCAAAAACGAAAGCGGCTCCTATGCAGTTAAAACTACACAGGAGCCGCTCCATAAAAATCTAAAGTCTAAAATCTAGTATCTAGCGGTCTTCCAAAGACTACTCAGACTTCCAGACTTCCTGACGTACGTTTTTGCCTACGCTTAAGAAGATGCGCATAGGATTAGGTACCAAAAGCAAGCGGGCCTCTTTGTTAGGATAGGCGTCTGCCTCAACCCAAACGCCTTCTTTGCCGGTGATTTCTACCTGGCCTTCTGCGTTCATAGCATCTGGAAGATAGGCTGTTGGTAACAACACATCCGTGTCTGGGCAAACCTGGGCGTGTACATCGCCTAGCACGTCTTCCAGGAACTCCCCGAAGTTATCATTGAAGGTATCCTCCAGATCGTGTAGTTCTTCTTCTACGTCATCGTAGCGCTCATCATTATAGGAAAGCTTGCTGAGTTCTTGCTTCTTTTGGATAAGCGTTACCAGCGAGTTGTTCAGTTCTTCGTTATTCATGCCGTCTGTCGGTTTTTTTACAAATTTTATAACATCTACGGCTAATTCCAAGCGTTGCTCTAAATCTCCCGTACCATTACTTGTTTTCTTTCCTGCCAATTTCTCCTATTTTTACCTAGAAAACACGGTTTTCTGACAATTTCATCTAATTAAAGAACATAAAATGACCATGGCCACAGATTTCCTTCCTCTCAATGGCACAGATTATATTGAGTTCTATGTGGGCAATGCCAAGCAGGCCGCCTATTTTTATCAAAGCGCCTTCGGGTTTGAGCAGGTTGCCTACGCGGGTCCAGAAACAGGTTTACGTGACCGCGTGAGCTATGTCTTGCAACAAGGCAAGATACGTTTTGTACTGACCACCTCTTTGGTACCTGAGTCTCCTATTTCTGAGCACGTGCGCCTGCATGGTGATGGTGTTAAGGTGATGGCTCTGTGGGTGGATGACGCTTATAAATCTTATGAAGAGACCACCAAGCGCGGCGCCAAGTCGGCGGGTGAGCCTCAGACTTTGACAGATGAGTATGGTGAAGTGAAAATGGCTTCCATCTATACCTACGGTGAGACCATCCACACATTTGTGGAGCGCAAGAACTACACCGGTGCCTTCATGCCGGGTTTCGTGGCCAAGAAAAGCACCGTGCCCGTTTCGCCAATTGGCTTAAAGCACGTGGACCACTGCGTAGGCAACGTGGGCTGGGGCGAGATGAACACCTGGGTGAAGTTCTACGAGGAAGTGATGGGCTTCCAGTTGCTGTTGACCTTTGATGACGAAGACATCTCTACCGAGTATTCTGCCTTGATGTCTAAGGTGATGAGCAACGGCAACGGCTACGTTAAATTCCCGATCAACGAGCCTGCCGAAGGCAAGAAGAAGTCACAGATAGAAGAGTACCTGGACTTTTATCACAGCCCGGGCGTACAGCACATCGCTATTGCCACGGATGACATTGTAAGCACCGTGGGCGAGTTGCGCAGACGCGGCATAGAATTCCTCTCTGTACCGGCTTCTTATTATACTGATTTAGCTGACCGCGTGGGCAAGATTGACGAGGACATGAAGCCTTTGCAAGACCTCAATATTCTGGTGGACCGCGACAATGAAGGATACCTCTTGCAGATCTTTACCAAGCCCGCCCAGGACAGACCCACCGTCTTCTTTGAGATCATACAGCGCAAAGGCGCCAAATCCTTCGGGAAAGGAAACTTCAAGGCCCTATTTGAGTCTATTGAGCGCGAGCAAGCGTTGCGCGGAAACCTTTAATTAATGTGCTAATTGCGTAATGTGCTAATGTGCTATGTTTATAATGCATATTAATCATTTCCCAATTAGCACATTAGCACTTTAACTAATTAGCATATTTAACACGGCTATTTTTAGCTTGTTTTCGTAAAAACAGGCCAAAAACGCCTGCCCTATTCTTTACACTTTTACTATGGAAAATAATTTGTCATTAGACACGGCCGTTCAGGCAAAGCTAAATACGTGGCTGCAAGGCGGCTATGACCAAGAGACCAAAGCCCACCTACAGCAACTATTGGCCAACCAAGACACAGACACGCTTACAGACTGCTTTTACAAAGACCTTGAGTTTGGCACCGGCGGTCTGCGCGGCATCATGGGCGTGGGCAGTAATCGCATGAACCGCTACACGGTGGGCATGGCTACGCAAGGCTTAAGCAATTACTTGATCAAATCCTTCCCTAACCAAGAAATCTCTGTGGCTATTGCGCATGACAGCCGCAACAATTCAGATGTATTTGCCAACGTGGTGGCAGACGTCTTCTCGGGTAACGGCATTAAAGTGTACTTCTTTAAGGAATTGCGTCCTACGCCAGAGTTGTCCTTCGCCATCCGTCACTTGGGTTGCCAAAGCGGGGTGGTTTTAACGGCCTCACACAACCCGAAGGAATACAACGGCTACAAGGCCTATTGGAACGATGGCGCCCAGGTGACAGCCCCGCATGACAAAAACATCATTGCCGAGGTCAACAAGATCCAAGACCTGAGCCAGGTGAAATTCACGCGTGACGCTTCAAAGATTGAGTACGTGCTGGAGGAAATTGACGAGGCCTATCTGGAGAAAGTAGCAGGCTTATCGGTAGACCCAGCCGTGATTGAGCGCCAGAAAGATTTGAAGATTGTCTACACCCCTATTCATGGTACGGGCATCACCTTGGTACCGCGCGCCCTGGAGCGTTTTGGGTTTACTAATGTGACCGTGGTAGAAGACCAAGCCACGCCAGACGGTAACTTCCCGACGGTGGTCTACCCTAACCCTGAAGAAAAAGAGGCCATGACCCTGGCCATGAACAAAGCCCGTGAACTGGATGCTGACCTGGTCTTGGCCACTGATCCTGACGCCGACCGCGTGGGCATTGCCGTTAAAAACCAGAAAGGCGAGTTTGTGCTCATTAACGGAAATCAGACGGCCGCTTTATTGACGTACTATGTGTTGAGTGCCTGGAAGAAAGCAGGCAAGCTGACGGGCAAAGAATATATTGTAAGCACCATTGTGACCACAGACCTCATCAACCGCATTGCCGAGGGCTTTGGCGTGGACTGCTATGAAACCCTGACCGGCTTCAAGTACATTGCCACCATCATGCGCGAGAAGGAAGGCGAAGCTCAGTACATCTGCGGAGGCGAGGAAAGCTACGGCTTCTTGGTAGGTGATTTTGTGCGGGACAAAGACGCGGTATCTGCCTGCGCCATGATCGCAGAGATGGCCGCTTCTGCCAAAGACCAAGGCAAGACGCTGTTTGAACTCATGATCCAGATGTTCATGGAGTTTGGTTATTATAAGGAGGACTTGATTTCTATCACCAAGAAAGGCCATCGCGGCGCTTCTGAGATTCAGGAGATGATGCAGGAGCTGCGCGAGAATCCACCTAAATCCATTGCGGGTTCTCCGGTGGTAGAAATAAGTGATTTTAAAACTGGCTTTATACGCAACCAGCAAAACCGCCAGGAAAGACCTACGGGACTTGAAAGTTCTAACGTACTCCAGTTCTTGACCGAAGATGGCACCAAGGTGTCAGCCCGCCCATCTGGCACTGAGCCTAAGATTAAATTCTACTTTAGTGTAAAAGAACCTCTTGTCTCTGCCGATGACTTTGACAGAGTAACACAGGTGCTGGATCAAAAGATTGACGCGGTGATCAATGACCTTAAGTTGAGGTAGATTGCCTAGGCATTTACATTTAAAATCCCTCTGTTGTAGATACAACAGAGGGATTTTCGTTTATGGCCTGAATTCTAGAAAACAGGGCAAAATCGTCCTTAACAATGCTCCAGTTTATTATAGCTGCTTGTTTACTTAACGATCCTGTAATGGTACAGGCAATTCTAAGCCTTGCAAACTCCTACCCATTCAATTCTACACATGATAAACCATTGCCTATGCTGCCTGCTTCCTACCAACTTGCACGTTCTATTAAATAAAGCCTGTCTAACCCATTTTCATTTTATCCAATTATGTCACTCTTTCCAACTTTGCACATTTCATATTTTTGGGTAATACTATTATCATATTATATCATTATATATATAATTATTTTACAATTTAATCAACAAAATAAATATCAAAATATGCTTAATACAAGGTGCTGATTTTGAAAGATTTACAAAACAATATATAGCTTAATTAGATATAATTCAGGTTGTCTGATTCATCGTGCAAATGTCTCCGTTCATCGAATAAGGGTTTCCAAACCACGCAATTTATTGCTTCTTGAAGGCACAGGAATTGAACAATACAATTCTTTGATAAGTGATAATGGCATGGAGAGAATTTTTACATTACTTAGTTTAGTCTTATTTTTTAGCTTTACAGTAAATTTTTCAGCGAAGGGGCAAACGGTTCCTACTATTTCTGAAGTGGCACCTACCACAGGCCAACCTAATTCTACTGTAGTGATTACGGGCACTAACTTAACCAACACTACATCAGTTCTTTTTGCCGGGACCTCTGCCAAATTTACTGTAGTGTCTAACACTCAATTAACCGTCACAGTACCCGGCACAGCATTTACTGGCCCTATAAGGGTTACCACGCCAGCGGGAACGGCTTTGAGTTCTCCCTTTACAGTATTGCGTACCACCAACTCTTATACCTTCACCACCACTGGGGCTTTATCTTACACGCCATTTTTATACAACGGCAGTAAATCTGCTGAAAACCCTATTCCAGTTTTTACAGACCTGGACAATGATGGCTTGTTAGATCTGCTGGTGGGTACCATAGACGGTAATGTGGAGCACTACAAACAGTCGTCGGCTAATTCATTGAGCTTTGTGCAAGGCAGCCAGTACTTTATCAACCTGAACCCTGTCCAGAGCAACAACACGCTTAAATATGCCTCGCCTACCATCTCTGACTTGGATGGCGACGGCTTATTAGACATTCTCATAGGGGACGGAAACGGCCTTATCAGTCATTTTAAGCAAGCATCAAAGAATTCATTAAACTTTACGCTCGTCACCAACAGCTTCTTGGGAGTGGCATTGGCTAAAAACGCATCTCCTACAATATCTGACCTGGACGGCGACGGACTTTTAGACCTGTTAGTGGGTGCCGCTGACGGTAGCCTGCAGCATTTTGAACAGAATGCGCCTAATACTTTATCCTTTACCAGAAGAACCGCTTCTACTGGTACTTTCAGTAATATTGACGTAAGCAGAACCCACGGCTGGGCGCAACCTAAGGTAGTAGACCTGGACGGCGACAATTTGCTTGACCTAATCGTTGGCGGATATGACGGGATTACCTATTATTTTGAGCAGACTGCTGTCAACAGCTTAACCTTTGAAGGCAATTCTATTCTATTAGGTGACATAGGTGACCACGCTGCTCCTGCCTTTGCAGATCTTAACGGAGATGGTTTGCTGGAGATTGTGGTAGGTGGCTGGAAGATTCCTATGCGCCTTTACACGCAACAAGCGTCGCCAAAAGCTGATGTGGGCGTCACTATTACAGCTTCTAGTGGCCCTTATATTGTAGGCAGAACTATCACTTTTACGGTGTTGGTGAAAAATGAGGGCCCAAGCGCCGCCTCTGGCATTACAGTGAAAGACCTTTTGGACCCAACCAAGTTTCAGAACATTACCTCTGGAGATGCTACGTATGATGCGGCAAACCGTACTTGGAACGTAGGCTCCCTGGTTGCCAACGCCAGTAAAACACTTACTATTACGGCCCAACCAATGGCCACCGGCACGTATTCCATCTTAGCCAAACAGACCCACCCCGAAGTGGATTTGATCACGGCCAATGACAGCCAGACCCTTACCCTTAATGTGGTGCCCTCCGCAGACATTGAGGTTAAAAACACGCCTTCTAAAACCACCTATAATAGCGGCGAAGTAGTAGAATTCACCATTTCAGCTAGAAACCTAGGGCCTAGCACGGCCAGCAACGTGGTAGTTCAAAGCAAAGTACCCACTAACCTTGTCTTTTCTGGGGGCATACCCGCTGGGTATGATACGTTGTCAGGCAATTGGACAGTAGGTGCATTGGCGCTCAATGAAACCAAGACATTAATTATTAGAGCGACGCAGAAGTTACCTTCTAATCTTGGTTCTTTTACCTCTACGGCCACTTTATTGGACAGAGGCTCTAATGAGGCAGACTTGAACACCAACAACAATACGTCTTCTACAACCATTACCATTACCCCTTCAGCCGATGTTGCCGTGAGCATGCTGGTATCTACTACTGCACCAGCGCAGGGCTCCAATTTTACCTATACAGTTAGAGTAACCAACAATGGCCCTAACAACGCCTCTAATGTAGTAGTATCAGGTTCCGTTCCAGCGGGGCTGGCCTTCTCAGGTGCTACGCCTACTACTGGTACCGCTACCATTGGTGCTGGCTCCATCACCTGGAATGCCGGCCTTATCCAGAGGGGCACAACGCAGACCATGGTATTAACGGCTTCCGCCTCTACGGTAGGGTCCATCACCTACACCATGGCACAAACGCACACTGAGTTTGACGGCACCGCGGCCAACAACAGTGCGTCACAAACGGTAAACGTCTTGCCCACAGCAGACATCAAAGTAGAGAACATAGTTACCTCTACCCCACTGCAACAAGATAAGTACAGCAATGATGAAGTGGTAACCTACCAGGTAAAAGTGACCAACAATGGTCCAAGCACCGCTACCAATCTTAAAGTGAGAGACCTGCTCCCAAGCACCTTGAAGGACATCACATTTACGGCTCCGGCGGGCACCACCTATTCTACCACTACCGGTGACTGGTCCATTCCATCTTTGACCAGCGGCAATTCACTTGTGCTGCTTCTGAACGCCAAAGTGAAGGAAAGTGCGGTCATCAACACTACGGCCTCTTTGGTGTCCTTAGACCAGTTTGACAATGAGTCTGCCAACAACAGTGCCTCTAACACCATACAAGCCGGCACAGGAACCATCACTGCAGATATTGCTGTGTCGGCTACCGTTGCGGCAGGCACTTACTATACCCAAAACCCCATCACTTTTACGGTACTCGCTACCAACAATGGTCCAGATGCAGGCAGCAACCTACTGTTTAGCGCACCGCTTCCGGCGGGGTTCACCTTTGTGAGTGCCTCTGGCAACTACAGCAACGGAGTTTGGACGGTAGCCTCTCTAGCTTCTGGCAGCTTTGCAGAATTGACCTTGGTGGGCAAACCTGGCGCCAACCGTGCAACAGACTCAACTGCTGAGATATCCTATTCATTTACCGCTGCCCGTACCGGCACTTTTGCGCAGGCAGATAATGTATCTGCTAACAACTTCTCCACAGTGAATGTCCAGGTGAAGAAGCAGGCAGACATTGTGACGAAGATGACAGTAACCAGCCAAAGACCTGATGGCAAATACTACCATAACCAGACCGTTGCCACCTTCTATATGGTAGTGGTAAACAATGGGCCAGACGTTGTCACCAACCTGGTAGGGAAAGACACGCGTACAGGCAACATAAACCCAACCGGTTTAAAGCTCTCGCAGGGATCTTATTCTTACTCAGGCGTAAATGCAGGATACTGGTTTGTAGGCAAAATCCTTCCGGGAGACTCGGCTACGTTAACCTTGACGGGTATTCCAAACACCACCGGCCGCATGAACCTGGGAGGTAGTGTTATCAGCGCTGACCAGTTTGATCCAATAACAGAGAATAACAGCACCGTCACCTTACTAAACGTATTGCCCGTGGCAGAAGTGGCTGTGACCAACACGTTAGTGACCACTTCTCCTTACAACGGTGGGCTGGCCACGTTCAAGGTGACCGCCGTAAACAACGGTCCAGACGCGGCCACAGCCCTACAGATACAAGATGTATTACCAGCTGGCCTCACCTTTGACCACGCCGAAACCTCTTCTGGATCATATGACCCCGCCACCGGAATCTGGACGTTGGGCACTGACTTACTGTCTGGCGGAAGCCATGCACAGACTATGACTTTGGTAGCTAGAATCAATAAAGCAGGCGCCTTTGCCACTACCGCTTCCATTGTAGAGCCGGCCGCGGTGTATGACCCTACTACAGCCAACAATAGCGCCACTGCCGGTGGCACTGCCATCACTGCCGCCGACGTATTGGTGACCAGTTCCCTGTCTGGCGGGCCATACTATCCTTCAGAACCTTTCACCATCGTGATAGATGCCACTAACCTGGGTCCTGACAAAGCCACGCAAGTGAAGATAGACCATGACATGTCCGGTCTGAAACTATTGTCTGCGGTGCCGTCACCTGGCAGCACCTATGATGCAGTAGGTAAAACGTGGACTATTACCGAACTCGTTTCGGGGGGTGTGAATAAAGCCACGTTGACCTTAACCGTCTCTGCCCTGGAGATTGGCTTCTTCTCCAACTCGGCGTATAAGACGGGGGGCATTGAGTTTGACAGCAACGGGGGTAACACGGCCAGTGGTAACAACAGCAGCGTAGCCTCTGGACAAGCCGAAGAAAAGCCATCCGTGCTTCCGGTTACGCTCACTACGTTTACGGGCAAGGCGCTGGTTCAAGGAATTGAATTACGCTGGGCTACCGCCTCTGAGCAGAACAGCGCTTATTTCGCGGTGCAGAGAAGCAGCAATGGCAAAGACTTTACTACCATTGGCAAAGTAAGCTCAGCGGGTAACAGCAGTCAATTGGTGAAGTACCAATACTTGGACCAAAACGCTCCGGCAGGCGTGGTATACTACAGGCTGCATCAAGTAGATTTTGACGGCGCGTTTGAAGACAGCAAGGTCATTGCTGTGCAACAAAAGACACAGCAGGTGACTGGCAAAGTAAGCGTCTATCCTAACCCTTCTGTGGGCAACCCAACACTTAACCTAAGCCAACTATCTACTGAAGCGTATCAGGTTACTTTCTTTAACATGCAAGGACAGCGCGTGCACCAACTCACCTTACAAGGCGGCGCACTCCATACCATAGACGTACAGCGCTTGGCCATTGGTCAATACATCATCCAGTTAAGCAATGGCGCTACCTTGCAGTCCTTAAAATTCATTAAGCACTAGAGAAAGGCAAAGTTATTTTTACGGATTCAGGTAGCAAATTTATCCAAACCTCCCTATTTGCCTCAGCGCAGATAGGGAGGTTTTGTTTTTGGCCTGCTTTCTGGAAAAGAAGCTAAAAACGCTAATTAATTTATTTCCCTTCCCTTTCTTAAAACCAAGTAAAACAAATTTAAGCCATATCTTCGCTGACAGGTAATGGTATATCTTCTAGCAAATCGGTACCCCATTCCTTTAATCATCAAGTCGCCCGGTTAAATTACATCAATGAAAAGACTCTTCTTTGCCAGTGCAGCGCTATTACTTTCTATCCAGCTTCAGGCGCAAGACTTAAAGGCTTTAGTTAAGAAAATACCTGCGGTTCCCGAGAAGGACAAAGTACAGGTCATGATGTTGGGTAGTACCCATTTCGGGCAGGAAAACTTTTACAAAAACTCACCAAAGGCAGACCTTTTCTCACAGGAAAGACAACAGGAAGTGGCGGCCATAAACAAACTGTTGCTCAAGTTCAAGCCAGACATGATCATGATTGAGAACACGCCAGAGGAGCAGTCGGTGGTAGACAGTCTCTATTCGTTGTTCAGGCAGGATAAGATAGAATTGAAGGACATTGGTCACGGCCGCGCTGAGCGCTATCAATTTGGCTACAACCTGGCCAAGCAGTTGCAGCATGAGCGACTCTATGGCGTGGACCATTATGAAAGCGTTTCTAACCGGATTCTGGCCTCTGGCGACAACATTGAGCAATACACCAAGGCATTAACCGCTTTCTCAACCATTGGTAGAGAGGCAGATGCAGGCTTTAAGGCAGGCACGGTCACCTTGCAGGAGTATCTATCCTTCCTCAATTCGCCCCAGGTCTTAAATAGTACCTATGAATTGTTTTACGTTACGCCCGCCAGGGTCAGGAACAGTGGTTTCACCAATGCGCCTGCCATGTACCAGGACTCTGTGCACGTGAGCAAAGCGTATATTGGGGCAGAGTTCATCTCTCTGTTTTATGAGCGTGAACTCAAGATTTACTCCAACATTGTCACTACCCAAATGGCTCATAAAGGGAGACGATTGTTGGTGATCATGGGCCAGCGCCATGCCGCCGCGCTTTCTAAAATCATCGCCAATGATCCTGCTTTCCAAATCATACCCGTCAATAAGTATCTAAAATAGGGAATACTTTAAGTCTTAAAATTTTCGTTTTTGGCCTATTTTCCAGGAAATAGGCCAAAAACGGCTCCTGATTTACATCGTTGTTCATGAAGATTTCAGTTGGGGGCTTATCTTCACAGTCATAGGCTTCGTTACAAGTTTAAATTGGCCCTACCCAAACCCACGTACCACCAAACCTTACCCATGAAACACATACAAAAAATTGGCTACTTGCTGCTGTTCACGGTGCTGCTGCTGGCTTGCCAGAAACTTAGCAAATCCAGTACAGACAAAACCGAGTTTAAGGTAGACTATGAGAAATTCACGCTGGACAATGGCCTGCAGGTCATCTTTCATGTAGACAAGTCTGATCCCGTAGTAGCCGTAGCCTTGACCAGCCACGTGGGCTCTGCCCGCGAGAAGGAAGGCCGCACCGGTTTTGCTCACTTGTTTGAGCACTTGCTTTTCTTGGAGTCTGAGAACCTGGGCAAAGGCGGTCTGGACAAGATGAGCGCCCGCATTGGCGGCTCAGGGGCCAACGGTTCTACCAGCCGCGACCGCACCAACTACTACCAGACCGTGCCCAATGATGCCCTGGAGAAAATGCTCTGGGCCGAAGCCGACAAACTAGGCTGGTTCATCAACACCGTCACCGAGGAAGTGGTGAACAAGGAAAAGCAGGTGGTGAAGAACGAGAAGCGCCAGAGCTATGACAATGCCCCGTACGGCCACACCTCCTACGTGATTGACCAGAACCTATACCCCAAGGACCACCCCTACCACTGGCAGGTGATTGGCTCTTTAGAGGATTTACAGAACGCCACCTTGGCAGACGTAAAGGAGTTCTACCGCAAATGGTACGCGCCCAACAACGTGACCCTGGTGGTGACCGGTGACTTTGAGCCGGGCCAAGCCAAGGAGTGGGTAGAAAAATACTTCGGGGAGATTCAGAAAGGCGAAAGCATCCCTAAGATGGACAAGCGTCCCGCCGTCCTTTCTGAGACCAAGAAGCTGTACCATGAGGACAATTTTGCCCGTCTGCCAGAACTCACCATGGCCTGGCCAACCGTGTACACCTACCACCCAGACTCCTATGCCTTGCGCGTGCTGTCAACTTATTTGTCTGAAGGCAAGAAAGCGCCCTTCAACCAAGTGATTGTAGATGAGAAGCAACTGGCGCCAAGGGTGAGCATTTACAATTACAACTCAGAGATTGCCGGCCAGTTGATGCTAAGCGTGCGCGGCTATGACAAGGTAGACCTCAACAAAATCCACAGCGCCATTGAAGAGGCTTTCGGCAAATTTGAAAAAGAAGGCATCACCGAAGCCGATCTAAGCCGCATCAAGGCTGGACAGGAGGTGGCTTTTTACAACGGTTTGGCCAGCGTGCAAGGCAAAGGCTTCCAGTTGGCGCAGTACCAGATATTTGCCGGCGACCCGGGTTTTGTGACCAAAGACATTGCCAACATGATGGCCGTGCGTGTGGAGGATGTGAAACGCGTGTACAACCAATACATCAAAGGCAAACACTACGTTGCTACCAGCTTCGTGCCGAAGGGCCAGACCAACCTCATCTTGACCGGTTCCAAAAAAGCCAGCGTGGTAGAAGAGAAGATTGTGGAGGGCGCAGAGGAGAAGTTTGATTTGAACGCCAAGACCACCTATGAGCGCACGCCGTCCAAGTTTGACAGAACCGTAGAACCCGCCTACGGTAAAAGCCCTGAGATAAGCGTGCCAGCCGTCTGGGAAACCAAATTAGACAACGGCATGCGCGTGCTGGGCATAGAAAACCGCGAGGTGCCTTTGGTGCAGTTTAACATGCGCATGAAAGGTGGTCTGTTACTAGAGAACCCTAATAAGGTGGGCGTAGCCAATCTCTTAGCCGAAAGCCTGACCAAAGGCACTAAAAACAAAACAACGGCAGAACTGGAAGAAGCCATTGACGCGCTAGGTGCTACCATCACCATCTCTGCAGACGATGAGGAGATTGCCGTGAACGGCAGAACCCTGGCCCGCAACTATGCCGCCACCATGGCCCTGGTGCAGGAGATGCTCTTAGAACCGCGCTGGGACGCCAAGGAGTTTGAACTAAGCAAACAGAAAGTAGAGAGCCAGATCAAAGGTCAGAAAGCCAATCCTAACTCTATTGCCAACAACCAGTTCAAGCAGATTTTGTATGGCAAAGACCATATTCTGGCCAACAACATTCTGGGTACCGAGGCTTCTCTAAAAGCCATCACTCTGCAAGACCTCCAGAACTACTACAACGCCAACCTGTCTCCTTCCCTTGGCACTTTCCATGTGGTAGGTGCCTTAGAGAAAGACCAGGCCGTGGCCGCGGTAAAAGGCTTAGAGCAGAACTGGAAAGCCAAGAACGTGGTCATCCCATCAATGGCTACACCAAGTGCGCCAACCGCTTCCAAAATCTACTTCTATGACGTACCGGGGGCCAAGCAGTCTGTGCTGCGCTTTGGCTATTTGGCCTTGCCGGCCACGCACCCAGACTTTTATCCGGCGCAGGTCATGAACTACATTCTGGGTGGCGGAAGCTTCGCCTCTCAGCTAACGCAACAGCTCCGGGAGGGCAAAGGCTACACCTACGGCATCAGTTCATCATTTTCAGGTAGTGAACAGGCCGGGCCTTTTATGATCCAGAGCGGCGTGCGTTCTAACGTTACCTATGAGTCTACCAGCCTGGTAAAGGATATTTTAAAGAACTATGGTCCCACCTTCTCCGCACAAGACCTGGACGTGACCAAAGGCTTCCTGGTAAAAAGTACCGCCCGCGCCTTTGAGACCATGGGTGCCAAATTGAACATGCTTCAGAACATAAGCGCCTACAACTGGCCGTATGACTACGCCAAACAACGCGAAGCCCTGGTGAAAGGCATGACCGTAGACAAGATTAAAACCCTGGCCAGCCAATACGTGAACCCAGACAGAATGTACTACCTCATTGTGGGTGATGCCGCTACGCAGTTAAAAAAGTTAGAGGAGCTAGGCTACGGCAAACCAATATTGCTGAACTAACCATCTTTACGGATCAGAAAAGCAGAATAGAAAGGGGAAACTCTTTCTATTCTGCTTTTTATCAATATCTTACTTCTCTGTTTAGACCTCTATCCTACCCAACCAACCACTATGAACTACAAACAAATACTCACCATGAGTCTGGCAACGGCGGGCTTACTCTTCTCCTCCTGCCAGCAAGACCGCACCACCCAGGGCACGCTGCCCAAAGCCAGCCCGGGCCTGACCGCCGCCTATTTCCAGAAGACTGAGTCTGGGGTGCAGGACGGCGGCGTGCAGATGATTCCCATTAAGACGCCTAAAGGCGAGTTTAAGGTATGGACTAAGCGCTTTGGCAATAACCCTAAGATGAAGGTTCTGTTGCTGAACGGTGGTCCAGGGGCTACCCATGAGTATTTTGAGGCTTTTGAAAACTTCTTCCCCGCCGAAGGCATTGAGTTCATCTACTATGACCAGTTAGGCTGTGGCAACTCAGAAGACCCTAAAGACCCCGCCATGTGGGACCTGCCCCGATTTGTAGAAGAAGTGGAGCAGGTTCGCGCTGCCTTATACCTGACCAAAGACAACTTCTATCTTTTAGGGCACTCCTGGGGCGGCATCCTGGCCTTAGAATACGCGCTTAAATACCAGGACAACCTCAAGGGCATGATCATCTCTAACATGATGGCCAGCGCTCCAGACTATGGCAAGTACGCAGATGAGGTGTTGGCTAAGCAGATGGACCCAAAGGTCTTAGCCGAGGTACGGGCCATTGAAGCCCGTAAAGACTTCACCAACCCGCGGTACATGGACTTGCTGTATCCCAACTTCTATACCAAGCACATCTTGCGTATGCCCCTTGACCAGTGGCCAGAGCCGGTGAACCGTTCTTTCTCTAAGATGAACCAGTCCTTGTACGTGACCATGCAGGGCCCCAGTGAGTTTGGCATCTCGGGTAAGCTAGAGACCTGGGACCGTACGGCAGACCTCCCAAAAGTAACCGTCCCTACCCTTACCGTGGGCGCCCAGTTTGACACCATGGACCCCGAGCACATGAAAATGATGGCGGGCAAAGTGCAGAACGGCACCTACTTGTACTGTCCCAACGGTAGCCATATGAGCTTATATGATGACCAGGAAACCTATTTTGCCGGCTTGATAAAGTTTGTGAAAGGAGTAGACGCGGGCCAGAAGGAAGTGAAGTTATAAACTAAACTTATGCAGGAAAAACGGCGGGGCCTTCTGGAGAATTCCAGAAGGCCCCGCCGTTTTTGGCCTGTTTTCTGGAAAATAGGCCAAAAACATTTATTGTTAAATTATTTCTGAATTCTGGAAATATAAATCCCTAAGGAAGAATCTTCTAGACATGCACAGGAACCCCAGATGTTTTAAAAAATTATTTAGAATGCATTAGAATCTTCTATATATAAAATACAATTATTTATAACAAAATAACAAGTTAAAGAACTCTATTTCAATTAGTTAGGTTTTTAAAGAGACCTGACCTTCGGTTTAATTACACTCCCCCATGCCAGTAATTTATTCATAGTTGCTAAGCCCTTTCTATGGGTTCTTCTCTTTAGCATTACTGCAACCAATCTTACACAAGGTGGTTATGACTAAGTTTCTCTTTTTCCTGAATTTTTTAGTGCTCACCACTACGGCTGTTGCCCAGACTAGCCTTATTCCTTTCAATTCAACTTGGAAGTATTTAGACAATGGCACCAACCAAGGCACTGCTTGGGCAGCATCTGCTTTCTCAGACCAAACCTGGAAAACGGGCGATGGTAAATTTGGGTACGGCATCAATGATGCCAAGACAATCATAAGTTTTGGTAGCAATGCCAAAAAGAAGTTTGTCACTACGTATTTTAGAAAGACTCTCACCAATCTGGATCCTGCATCTTTCACAGCATTTACCGGGCATATAAAACGTGATGATGGGGCAGTCATTTATGTAAATGGAGTAGAAGTGTACAGATCCAACCTTCCGGTAGGCACTATTTCTTATAATACTTTGGCTACTTCTGCCACAGATCAGGGAAAAACAGAGCAGGCGTTCTCCATTGCCCCTTCTGCGTTTGTAAAAGGAACCAACGTGATTGCAGTAGAGATCCACCAGGAAAAACTCAATACCACAGACATGGCCTTTGACCTGGCGCTAAGCGGCAACCTTCCTGCTATGGACTTAACCCCTCCCGCCGTGACAAGCATCAATAGGCAAAGTCCTTCTACCACGCTGGTAGAGGCTGGAAACGTCACCTACAGGACTACGTTTACTGAAGCTGTCACCAGTGTGAGTCCAGATGATTTTACAATCTATTCTACCGGTTCGGCCAACGGGGAGATAACATCATTAGCCCCAGTGTCTGCCTCAGTTTATGATGTGACCGTGCTTGCTTCTGGCGAAGGCGACCTACGCCTAGATTTAAAAAGCAATGAAACAGGTATAGCAGACCTGGCAGGCAACTCCATCACCACAGGCTTTACCAACGGACAGAACTATACGCTACAACCTCCGCCGCCTTCTGACGCAACGGCGCCCACCGTGGTAAGCATACTCAGACAGAATCCGCTTTCAGAGGTCACATATGCTACCACGCTCACCTTCAGGATAACATTTTCAGAGGCAGTGGTTGGAGTAGATAAGCAGGACTTCAGTCTGTCTACCACCAGCACTGCCACTGGAGTGCTGGGGACCCTCATCCATGTTTCTTCTTCAATTTTTGACATAACCGTTACCAACGCATCTGGTGAAGGCTCTTTACGGCTTGACTTGAATAGCTCTGGCACCGGCATTCTGGACGCCGCCGGTAATGCCCTGGCGTCTGGGTATGATCTGGGGCAGGCTTATTATGTCCAACCTAAGGATACGTCAAACCCTACACATGATGAGTTATTTTCTTTTGGAGCCAGCTGGAAGTACCTGGATAATGGTTCAGACCAGGGAGCGGCCTGGAAAACGCCTAATTTTGATGACGACACCTGGAAAACCGGGCACGGTAAATTTGGCTATGGCATTACAGATGCCGCCACTACCATTCAGTATGGCTCCTCTGCCACCTCCAAGTATATTACTACTTACTTCAGGAAGACCGTCACGCTTTCTCAACCGTTAGAGTACGGTACCTTTAACTTCAACATTAAAATGGATGATGGCGCGGTGGTGTATGTGAATGGCACTGAAGTGTACAGGTACAACATGCCTACTGGACCCATTGCCAGTACTACCCTGGCCTCTTTAAGCTCTAGTGGTGACGGCACCAAAATCCAGACCTTCTACGTTAATAATGCCATCTTTGTAGCTGGTGATAATGTCATAGCCGTAGAAATTCATCAACAAAAGGCCAGTAGTAGTGATATGGCCTTTGACCTAGATTTCTCTTCTTCGCATAAGACCCCGGTGATGCTTTACTATGAAGGGTTTGAAAACGGAACCGGCTTTGCCGGCATGCACATGCAGACCAGCACCACCTACGGATTTGTGGTAGAAACAGATACCGTATACAGTGGCACTAAAGCAGGCCGCTGGGAACTGCGCGCAGGTGACCCTATTGTGGCAGACGGAGCCAGGGCAGAAGTGCTTTTCTCAGAGTCCTATGCGCATGAAGAGACCTGGCATTCTTATGCGGCCTATTTTCCTTCTGCCAATTACCTTCTTGACTCAGATGACGAAGCTTTCAATCAATGGCACCAAGGTGGAGACTTAGGGTCACCGCTACTCACCTTAAGAACCCAAAATGGCCGGTTTGAGGTACGCAGACGATCGGCAGATGGCACCATTCTTAACATAAATGTACTGGGTCCCATCATTTATGACCAATGGATTGGGATGGTCATACACGTTAAACAGCACCTCACTGATGGCTTTATGAAAGTCTGGATAAACGGAGAGCTACGATTAGACATCAAAGACCTGCCCACCATGTACAACGGTAGAATTGGCAAATGGAAAATGGGCATCTATAAAAGCGATTGGACCAAAAAAGGCGTTACAGATTCTAAAAAACGTGTCTGGTTTGTTGATGAGGTCAAGATTGGCAACGCCGCCAATACCTATGAGAGCATGAGGCCTACCACTAACCTGTCAGTGCCCGTATTACAAACCAGCTCAGCTTCTTCAATACCTATGGATGTACCTCTCAATTTAAGAGACAAGCTTTATCCTAACCCAGCCAAAGAAGGAAGTATGGTTACGCTTGAGTTGGCAGACTCTGACTGGAGAGAAGTAAAGGTCACAGATGCTACGGGGCGCGTTGTATATACCACCAGGATAAAAGGCAATGGCCAAATAGACACCAGAAACCTTCCCAGCGGAATGTATACCATTCATGCTTCCAGCGGACCGGCCATATCCAAATTAAAACTTTTAATGGTAAAATAGGGTCAAGCATACCCTTAGGTAGGGGCAGTATAAGCAAAACGCGTAAACACAAGAGCCAAACCTGTGTATCAGGTACAATTTGCGTATACTGCCACCTAAACTAACTCCTCATTTATGGTGTCTTTACCCACACTTATAAGACCCTATACTCCCGTAGACCAAGAGCCCTTATTACACCTTCTGCGGCTCAACACCCCCCAATACTTTGCCCCCGAAGAAGAAGCGGACTTTGTTCAGTATCTGCAGAATGAATTAGAAGAATATTACGTGGTAGAATACCAAAACCAGGTGGTAGGTTGCGGCGGCCTTAATATATCTAAAGATAAGCGCACCGGTTACATTAGCTGGGACATCTTCCACCCTGCCTACCAAGGCAAAGGATTGGGCACTTTGCTCCTTCAACACAGAATAAACCGCTTATTGGACCATTGGGCAGTTGAGCACATCATAGTCCGCACCTCGCAGTGGGTGTATGCCTTTTATGAGAAAAATGGGTTTGAGCTAACAGAAGTGGTCAAGGATTACTGGGCGCCTGGGTTTGACCTGTACAAGATGAACTATGCGCAGAAAATCTAGCACGGCCTGCTGGATAATTCTTGTAAAAGGGAGTACCTTACTTGCTTAAATCTTCCTTCATTAAACCATTTTCCTTCATGGCCTCTATTCACGCATACCTCAACTTCAACGGAAACACAGAAGAAGCTTTCAATTTTTACAAATCAGTGTTTGGCGGTGAGTTCATCACGTTTCAACGGTTTAAAGACATACCTGGCCAGGACCACGTGGCCCCGCAGGACCAGGACAAAATCATGCACGTGTCCCTGCCTATAGACGGCACTTCGGTTTTGATGGGATCAGACACGCTGGAGTCTATGCAGAATACCGTGACCCAAGGCGATAACATTCACTTATCTATTAACGCTGAAAGCCAGGAAGAGGCAGACAAGCTTTTTACGGGATTATCCCAGGGCGGCAAGATTACCATGCCCTTGCAAAAGACTTTTTGGGGCGCCTACTTTGGCATGTTCCAGGATCAGTTTGGCATCAACTGGATGGTGAACTATGATTTTACAGAAACAGAAAACTAAACCCTTACCTGCCATGGCACAGCATACAGATTTTATCTATACCCATGAACTACCCGCCCCCCTGTCAAAAGTATGGGACGCATGGACCAACGAAGAGAACTTAGGACAATGGTGGGGACCCAGCGGATATGACCTTGGCGTAAAAGAATTCAACCTGCAACCAGAAGGCTTCTTCCATTATAGCATGAGTGCGAATGGTGGTCCTAAAATGTGGGGAAAATTTGTCTTTAAAGAGATTCAGCCCACAAGTAGGTTAGTGTTTGTCAACTCGTTTTCTGATGAAGAAGGCAATCTGCTAAGAGCCCCATTCAGTGCCACCTGGCCCATAGAAATGCTCAATGAGGTTACGTTTGAGGAGAAAGACGGTAACACCCTTATGACCTTGGCTGGACGCCCGCACAATGCCACGCACGCAGAAGAACAAACCTACGCAGACGGCCACGCCTCCATGCAACAAGGCTTTGCCGGTACTTTTAAGAAACTGGAAGAATTTCTAAAATAAGTCTTTACCCATTCTATTTTAAAAAGCGGTTTCTATTTAGGAGGAATCGCTTTTTTTATGGTTTGCTTTTTTTGAGAGAGGCCTCACTGCACATTCATCTATTGATGGTTTACCTGAACCTAAATAAAACATCCTGCCATTTCTAAACAGAACATAGGCGGTTACATCTTCTGCAACGGGGTAATTTCCTTTTACATTAAGGACGGGATTGGTAGCTGTGATTAAAGTTTTCTCGTTTATAGGATGAAATTCTAGTAAACAAGACTCAAACCAGTGCCTAGTATATGGAACCCAACCAGCCCAACCTTAGCGTCACAGAAAGCGCCCAAGAAGAAGAAATTACTGCCAGCCACCTAGATAAAAACCCTCTGCCCAGAGCGGTCTTACGGCCCAACTCGCACTACATTCTGGATGGCGAATGGGATTTTGCCATAGACCCAGATGACCGCGGCCTTCGGGAAGCCTGGTACTTAGGGTATAAATATGAGCATACCGCTCACTGGCCCGGCTCTGTAGAAGACCATATGGCCAATGCCAAAGGACACGTACAAACCCCCGCCTGGCAAGACAAAGTGGTGGTTTGGTATGAGCGCGAATTTGAGCGTCCAGAGAAAAGCCACAACACTACCCCTACCATGTTCCAGATCACGTTTGGCGCCTGTGGCTATGAAACCCGGGTTTGGCTAAATGGAAGGCTCTTGAGTACCATTGATGGCGAAGAAGTCCATTACGGCGAGTACACCTCCTTCTCCTATGAGCTGAATGAAGAGCACCTACTCCCCGTCAACCATTTAACGGTGCGCATTGCAGATACCATGGACGCCGAGATTCCCAGGGGGAAACAAGAGTCACACGTGTATAAACGAGGCGGCATCTGGTACCAAACCTATACCGGTGCCGTGCGCAGTGTCTGGCTAGAAACCGTAGAACGCAACCGGCTTAGGTCACGGGTAGGCGTCATCAGTATTATTGAAGACTCACTGGTTAGGTTTGGTATCACCACCCGCGTGCATGACCCCGGCCATTATACGCTTAGGCTTAAAATCTATGACAGAGACGACCTGGAAGGAGAGCCTTTGTCCGTGTCTGATTATCCTTTGCGGTTAGAAATTGGCCAGAAGCACCAATATGTGACCACCCATCTGCCCAACGCAGAACAATGGTCACCAGAGAGTCCCAGGCTTTACCAATTGGTAGCCCAGCTCATAGACAACCACGGCTATGTAGCCGAGATCCAGGCGCATTTTGGCCTGAGAAAATTTGGCGCGCGCGGCAGGCATCTCTATCTCAACAACCAGGAGATCTACATAGACGGCATTTTGTACCAACCGGGCACCGCCACCTATGAAGAAATGCGTAGGCATATGTACGCCATGAAAAAACTGGGCTGCAACCTGGTACGCGTACACATAGCCGGCGTTGACCCCAGAATTTACAATCTGGCAGATGAGATTGGCCTTCTCTTATGGGTAGAAGTGCCAAGTCCGCACAGTTCTACGCAGCGCAGCCGTGAGAACCACCGCGCAGAATTGATGCGCATGCTGGCCCTTATAGAAACCAATCCGTCTGTGGTCATCTGGAGTCTGTACAATGAGGACTGGGGCGCCCAAGACATTGCCACTAACCCAGAAACGCGCCAGTACATCATGGACGTGTACCATTACATGAAAATCAGGTACCCGCAGTTCCTGGTGGTAGACAATGACGGCTGGCAGCACATCTCCTATGAAGGAAAGCTAAAGTCTGACTTACTCACGGCCCACGTGTACACCCCAGACGTGGACCGCTGGTGCGAAGTGCTGGACCAAATCACAGCCGGCCAGATGGAAGGCGTGGCTGCCTTCCCTCTGGTGGTAGGTGACCCCTACTTTTACCGCGGCCAATCCCCTTTGATCATTAGTGAGTGGGGCGGCTTCGGGTTCTCAGATTATGGCGGACCCAATGACTTGGAGGAACGCGCCAACAGAATAAAAATATTCAAACAAGAGATGCGCAAACGCAACGTAGCCGGTGACGTGTACACCCAGGCCACAAACATTGAAGATGAGCGCAACGGCTTGCTAGACATGCACACCGGGGAGTTGTTTGTTCCAGAAAACCTGCTCAACTCCAGAGAAGGCTAATTTAAAAATAAGGTTCTATAAAAGAGCCGCTCCTGCAACAGGAGCGGCTCTTTCGTTTTTGGCCTGTTTCCTGAGAATTAAGCCAAAAATGGCTTACATTTATTAAACGGCTACTATAAAGTAGATTCGTTAGTCCAGTTCCGTTTAGCCGCACAACGGTAGGCGGCTAAATGAATGTTACATTCCATACATATTGCAGATAAGCCTAATAGTTCAGTTTAGCAGATAGTTAGCGGTAATTTCATAAAAAATTAAATGAAACATATTCTACTTCTGTTCCTCTCTTTCTTCACCCTTCTATCATGTTCGCGTCAGAATAGTGGAAAAGTGTTACGAGTTGAGAATCAAGCGTCAGATAAGCAAAGGCTTGAAGCAGAACTTAAGGCTTTTAATTCAGCCTTAAGGGTTGAACCTGATAATAAGAGAGCTCTGCTTCTAAGAAGCCAAGTAAAATATAAGCTCAAGGATTATCAAGGAACAATCGTCGACTGCCTGAAAATGATTTCAATTTCCTTTGATTCAACTTCACAAGATGATTATGATGCTGTATGGAATATAGGGGTTACTTACAACAGCATGAAAGAATTTGAAAAAGCAAGACAATATTTTAAAAGAGCAAAAGGTATTAGGCCAAATGACATAAGACTTCATGAGAACATTGGGTACGGCTATCTTCAGGAGAACAAACTGGACTCTGCACTGGTCGAATTCGAGAGCATGAGAAGAATCAAAGGCAAGTCTGAAAAAGCATACTATGGAATAGGACGGGCTAACCTTGGCAAAGGAAACTTCAATGAGGCAATATTAGCCTTCGATAAGGCCATAGAAATAAAGCCAGATTATGCCCTTGCTTACCAAAACAGAGGCGCGGCTAAAATTGAGTTACAGGACATGGACGGTGCCTGTAAAGACTGGCATAAATGCTTAGAACTTGGGGTAACGCAATTACAGCCTTATTTAAAACAATTTTGCAAATAAAAACTTCCGCTAACCACATGTAAACACCATACTTCGGCCGATGGCCTCGCACGCCATTTATACTAACCGTTACATGCAATAGAAATAATGACAAAGCACCTTTCAATTTGTATCATAGGATTCATCTTGATTTCATGTTCTAATGAAAAGGAAATTCCCAAAAATTTACATCTGCCCACATTCAACCAAGATAAGAAAATCCAAAATTCACAAATGGACACCATCAACACAGAGCAGTTCTGGTCGCTCATAGACAAAGCCGTAAAGTCATCAAGCGGCGACAAGGAATTGAAAGAAAAGTTCTTGGTTAATGAATTGACAAAACTATCACTGGAAGAAATCATGGATTTTGAGATGGCCTTTAGAAAGTCAATCCTAGAGGCAGATGACTTCAAGGTAATGGCGGCCCAAAAGATTATAGAAGGGTACGTTTCAGATGACTCGTATCTTTATTTCAGGTGCTGGTTGATAGGTCAGGGCAAACAAGTTTACCAAGAAACGCTCAAGAATTCAGACTACCTGGCTCATGTTGTCCAAAAAGGAGAATCAACCGATTTTGAAAGTTTACTGTATGTGGCAACAGCGGCCTACTCCCGTAAAACTGGCAAAGACGAAGATGAAACCTTTCCAAGAGATACGGCCATTGGTTTGGGACTGGATTATGATTTTGGGGCTGCTGCCACAAAAGGTACAGATTGGAGTGAAGATGAACTACCTAAGCTATTACCCAACCTCTGGGCAAAGATGAACTAAACAAAATAAGTGGCTAACCTTACGCATCAGTCATGCCCCCGGCAGATAACCTTTAGTGCCTCCATCACGGGGTATTTTGCCTAATAGTAACCTAAGCAGAAAAAAATATCTTTTATATGTTCGGCATAAAGCACATAAAATTTGACTCCATGACCTACGTTCTTCATTTTAAGAACGGGAGAATTAAAAGAGAAGGCAGAGGGCTTTCCTTTTTCTATTTTTCACCAAACAGTTCCATTGTCGCCATCCCAATGGGGAGCAATGACCTACCCTTTATCTTTAATGAATCCACCAATGATTACCAGACGGTAAACATACAAGGACAGATTAGTTACAAGATTAGTGACCCAAAAACGTTGGCAGATGTCTTAGACTTCACGGTGACAGACAGTGGCGTTTATAAGAAGAACGACATAGAGAAACTTAACCAGCGCATCATCAATGAAGCCCAGACGGCCACCTCTTCCTTTATCCATGAGATAAAATTGAAAGACGCCATACGCTCGGCCAAAGCAATTGAAGATAGAATTTTAGCGGGGCTTACCACCTCCCCAGCCATTGGCATGCTAGGAATAGAAATTTTGGGCGCCAACATACTGGGCATTCAAGCCACCCCAGAAATGGCCAGAGCGCTAGAGACAGAGACTAGAGAAAAGCTCCAGCAAGAGGCAGATCAAGCCATCTATGAACGCAGAAACTTTGCGGTAGAACAAGAAAGAAAAATCAAGGAGACCGAACTCAACACAGAGATTGCGGTAGAGGAAAAACAAAAGCAGATTGCTGAAAAGAAAATGGAGTCTGAGGTGCAAAAGGCAGACAATGACCGTAGACTTCGTGAAATGAGGCTCTCCGCAGATATTGCCGTTGAAAACCAACGCAAAGAACTCATAGAGCAGAAAACAGCTAATGACAAAAAAGAAGCAGACACCCAAGGGTATATTTTAGAAACCACGCTTACGCCGTACAAGTCCGTTGACTGGAAAATACTTACCGCCATCAACAACAACACAGACCCTAAATTCAATATCTCGCTTGCCTTTAGAGAACTGGCAGAAAACGCCAACAAGATTGGCAACCTTAACATAAGTCCAGAACTTTTAGACACGTTGTTGAGTGAGAAGAAAGAAGGCAGGTAATGAGTATTGAGTACGCTATCATTGTTAAGAATAAAACCCGGCTAGAATCTCTGATTGAGCGCTTCAACACCAAGGCGCAGGCCAAGTTTTACATTGAAAGCCTGGGAGGAGATTTTGACGACTATGAGGTAGAGCATGAAACTTTTCATGCGTCTTTAAATTCTTTACAGACGCAGCTTTCAAGGGTAGTCAAAAACAAAACGGTAGAGAGAATGTACCTTCCGTCGTTCATTTTTTCTGAAAAGAATCTGATAGTTGTCATTGGCCAGGATGGCCTGGTTGCCAACACGGCAAAATATTCTAGAGGATGCCCCATGGTGGCCGTAAACCCTGACAAAAACAGATATGACGGGGTCTTATTACCGTTTGACACTATTGATTTTATAGGCGGTGTAGAGAATGTGATAAGGGACCAGTACCCATCCAAAACAATGCGGTTTGCCGAAGCTAGACTCAATGACGGCCAAAGGCTTTTAGCGTTTAATGATCTTTTCATAGGGCCTTCTTCACATACATCGGCACGGTATAAAATAACCTATAACCAAACCACAGAAGAACATTCTTCTAGCGGCCTCATCATTTCTACCCCCGCGGGTGCCACCGGTTGGATGAGTTCCATATTTAATATGGCGTACGGCATCACCAGCGTGTTTGAGGAAGACATACAGCCTAAACAACCTAGGTTAAAAGACAACGAATTGTTCTTTGCCGTTAGAGAACCTTTCAAGAGCATCAGGACGCAGACAAGCATAACAGCCGGCGTCATCAAAAGTCAACACCATCTGGTCCTTGAATCACTCATGCCCACCAGCGGAATCATATTTAGCGATGGAATAGAAACAGACTTTCTAAAATTTAACAGCGGTTCTATTGCCACTATTGGCATTGCCCCAGAGACAGCCATACTAGTAACCAAATGAACCTTCTTAGAACCACCATCTCGGTTGTTTAACCAGAAAATTATTCAACCTCCAACACGCTCCTAAAATCCAGCGCTTACAAGAGAAAGAACCAAGCCTCGTTTTTGGCCTGTTTCCTGGAAAACAGGCCAAAAACGAGGCTTGGCTGGTCCATAACAGTAGGGTACTATTTTCTCTTAGCCAAATAATCATGTGACAGCCTATGACCAATGCCATCTCCTATTCTACCTCCCTCCAACGTTTAGACCACCTCGTCAATACCCATTACCTGGAGGTGCCACCCGCTATCATAGACCAATTAGGCGGTAAGTTAAAAGTCCGGTTGCTTTGCACCGTCAATGACCGGCTTACCTTTCAATGCGGGCTGGTAGCCTTGGGCAATGGGTCTGCCTACATTACCCTTACTAAAAAACGCATGCAGGACCTCGGCCTTACGTACCTAGACCAGGTACAGGTAAGCCTGGCACTAGATAGCAGCCCCTATGGCACGCCCATGCCTGAAGAACTGGCAGAAGCCTTACGCCAAGACCCCGATGCCGAAGCGCGTTTCCATCAATTGCCAGACGGCCTCAAACGGTACGTGCTACAGTATGTGGCAGGCGTAAAAAGCAGCCAGTTACGCATTGACCGCGCCCTGCTCCTCCTGGCAAACTTAAAGCGCCTGGCGCCTGGCAGGGAGACGTTTAAAGAATTACTGGCCAAATAAGCCCGTTCTGGTAAGACCGGGAGAAAACATCCAGACTTTTTGCTGGTTAATCGCGTAATGGCACTATCTACAGCCACAGAAAAACTGATCCACACTATGAAAAAAAACCTGTTACTCCTTTGCATGACGTCCTTGCTGGGCTTTACGGCCTGTAAAACCCAACAGGTCACCGGAGACGGCATTCCCACCCGGGCCGGCGAAATCATCATTCAGCCTATTCTGCATGGGTCCTTTGCCATGAATTGGAACAAGAAGACCATCTTGGTAGATCCGTACGGCGGCCCCGAATTGTACAAAGACGTGCCTGCCCCAGACATGATCCTCATTACAGACATTCACGGCGATCACCTTGACCTGAAAACCCTGGAGGGCATCAACACCCACAAAGCCACCATCATTGCGCCCCAGGCCGTGCTAGAAATGCTCCCAGAGAACCTTAAGAGCAAAGCCATTGACCTGGCCAACGGTGAGGATACCACCACCATGAACATTCGGGTGATTGCAGTGCCCATGTACAACCTACCCGAGACGCCAGATTCGCGCCATCCCAAAGGCCGTGGCAACGGGTACATCCTGGACTTTACGGGTAGGACCGTTTACATTTCTGGTGACACAGAAGACATCCCAGAAATGGAGAACCTGAAGGGCATTGACGTAGCCTTTGTGTGTATGAACCTGCCCTTCACCATGGACATTGACCAAGCCGCCGCCGCCGTTCTCAAGTTCAAGCCCAGAGTAGTATACCCGTATCATTACCGCGGCCAAAGCGGCCTGAGCGATGTGCAGGCATTCAAGAAAAAAGTAGACGCCGGCAAGCAGAAGATAGACGTACGCCTGCGCAAGTGGTACCCAACTGAATAGATTAAAAACACCTTCAGATATAAAACAGAACAGCCCGCTTCTACATAAAGAGGCGGGCTGTTCTGTTTCATATCTGAGGTAGAAATTGCAAACTCGTTTTTGGCTTATTTTCCAGAAAATAGCCCAAAAACGCGCTTATAGTTTATCAAACTCAGGCTTTTCATTGCCTTGTTCCGGGTCTTTGCCCAGCGGCTGGTCTTTCATCCTGATGCCGTTGTTCTCGCCGCCCATAGAGGTGTCGCTGCCTTCCACGCCAAAACCGGGTCCTTGGTTATGCGACTCCGTGCTCTCGCGGTCTAAGTGTCCCATGCCAGTCACTTCATTTCCGCCAATGTGTAGGTTTTCAAGCTTGTCTTTCTGGTCGTTGCGCTCCAAGTCGCCGCCCAAACCCACGTTACGTTTAGCCGATGGATCTGGCCTATATCCTGGCTCGCTGCCTTGGTGACGGTTGTCATTCACATTCTTCACGTTGCCTGCAGCATTAGTATCTTCTTCTTGTATTGCCATGGTGTTAGTTTTATAGGTTGAGGTATTGTTTACGCACAGCATGGGGCAGGGTTGATTTGAAAAACCCAGGGGTATCTGCAAATAGCTACTTAGAGAGTGGGGTCCCTTTCCGTTTTTAGCCTGTTTTTGGTAAACCAGGCCAAAAACGAAAAACAAGGCCTAGCCCAAAAGGTGGTAACGACCGCTTTTGCAACACTCGTTTAAACAGAACCTATTATTTTAGGACTCTCTTATCAACACAAGCAACATGGCATTGAATTTCAAGGATAAGACAATACGGTGGGGCATCATTGGTTGCGGTGACGTTACCGAAGTCAAAAGCGGTCCCGCCTTCCAGAAGATACCGCACTCCCAGTTGGTGGCCGTCATGCGCCGCGACGGTCAGAAAGCCCAGGGTTACGCCCACCGTCACGGCGTACCCAAATGGTACGACAACGCCCAAGCCTTACTAAATGACCCAGAAGTAGATGCCGTCTACATTGCTACTCCGCCAGGCTCCCATGCAGAGTACACCTTGCAAGTGGCCAAAGCCGGAAAACCGGTTTACGTAGAAAAGCCCATGGCCCACAACTATGCCCAATGCCAGCAAATGGTAGACGCCTGTGAAAGAGCCGAAGTGCCCTTGTTTGTAGCCTATTACAGACGCAGGCTTCCCTCCTTTTTAAAAGTGAAAGAACTGGTAGACTCTGGCATCATTGGCGACATCCGGTTGGTGAACGTGCGCCTTTACCACCCGCCGCAACCCAATTTAAACCCAGATAAACTGCCCTGGCGCGTACAGCCTGAGATTGCCGGCGGCGGGTTGTTCTATGATTTAGCTTCGCATCAGCTGGACTTTCTGGATTATGTCTTCGCCCCCATCATCTCAGCTTCTGGCCAGACGGCCAATCAGGCAGGTCTTTATCCGGCAGAAGATTTGGTCACGGCACAGTTTAAGTTTGAAAGCGGGATTTTAGGGACCGGCATTTGGTGCTTTACGGTAGACCCTAAGCAGTTTAAAGACGAAACCGAAATCATAGGTAGCAAAGGCCGCATCACCTTTCCCTCTTTCGCGCAGAGCCCAGTGGTGTTGGAGACCGCTTATGGTACTCAGGAATTCATCCTTCCGCCGCCAGAACATGTGCAACAACCCTTCATCCAAACCATTGTAAACGAACTGCGCGGCGAAGGTACTTGCCCCAGCACCGGCCAAACCGCCATGCGCACCGCCTGGGTCATGGACCAGATTATGGAGAGGTAAGAATTTGCTTCAAACTCTCTCTCAAGACCATGCAGTTTGTCATTCTCCCGTATGTGTCTGCACCAATCGCCAAAGATGGGTCATGTCGCAGATTCCCCCCTTCAGGGGGGCGAAGGGGGGTGTTTACACCAGTAGAAAAATAATGCCCCCCTCCTATTTTAGGAGGGGGCGGGGGTGGTAACCTCAGCAATGCGTCAGAGACAAGGCAGTGCCTGGTCTCTACAATTCAAAACGCATTCCGTCCCCCTTTGAAGGGGGGGGTGGGGGATGACTGCAATAGCTGATAAATCAACCAAAGGAAGGAATACGTGGGCAGCCAGGTCAAGCCCTGTCCCTACAAGTCTGCAACGAAGCACTATCTCTAACACTATCCCCCTCATCACCTTCTACCTCAGAAAGAAGGAACTTGCCTTTCCATTTTCCGCCTGTTTTCCAGAAAACAAGCCAAAAACAACCGTATCCATTGCAATCATTTAATGGCTACTACCCAACTAGTTGCCTCATCTTCATTCTGATTTTGTCACTTCACAGCACCATTTCCTCCCCTTCTTTATTTTTCTCTTAATTTTTCACAGAAATGATTCAGATTTTTTCAAAGTTTTAGTTTTATCCATATATTGCGCAATCGATTGCACATTCTTCCCTTTTGATAGATAAAGATGTTACACAGATTTTTGAAGATCCACCCCAATGACAACGTGCTGGTGGCACTGACGGATTTAAAGAAAGGCGAGACCATTGAGTTTGATGGCGCGCCCATTACGCTGGTAGACGACGTACAGGCCAAGCACAAATTCGCGCAGTACGTGATTCCGACCGGCGAGGAAATCCTCATGTACGGTTCGCTGGTAGGCAAGGCAGTCTATGACATTCCCAGAGGCGGCGTGCTCACCACTGAGAATGTGAAACACCAGGTGCATGGCTTCACGGGCAAGACCAAAACCATTGGCTGGACGGCCCCGGACGTGTCTAAATGGGCCAACCGCACCTTCATGGGCTATCACCGCGAAGACGGCCAGGTAGGCACCGCCAACTTTTGGCTGGTCATTCCCATGGTCTTCTGCGAAAACCGCAACGTAGACATCTTGAAGCAGGCCTTTTTAGATGAACTGGGCTTCGGTCAGCGGGACGTGTACAAGTCCTACGTTTCTCAACTGGTAGATTTGTACCAAGCGGGCAACACAGAAGCTATTGATACTTTAACGCTTCAAAAAACGTCTGCCCCGGTGCAAAAGCGCGTGTTTGAAAATGTGGACGGCATCAAGTTCTTGACGCATGAAGGCGGTTGCGGCGGCATAAGACAAGACTCTGACATGCTGTGCGCCCTGTTGGCTGGTTACATCCATCACCCCAACGTGGCCGGAGCTACCATCCTAAGCCTGGGTTGCCAGAACGCGCAGGTGAACATCCTGGAAAGCAAAATCAAAGCCCTCAACCCTAACTTCAACAAGCCCCTCATTGTCTTGGAGCAACAGAAGGAAGGCACCGAGGAGGAATTAATGTCTAAGGCCATCCGCCAAACCTTCTTGGGACTGATTGAAGCCGATAAAATCAAGCGCCAGCCAGCGCCGTTGAGCAAGCTGTCCATTGGTTTGGAGTGTGGCGGTTCTGACGGCTTTTCGGGTATCTCGGCTAACCCGGCCATTGGCCATACTTCTGATATTCTGGTGGCTTTGGGTGGCAAGACGGTTTTGTCTGAGTTCCCGGAGTTGTGCGGCGTGGAGCAGGAACTGATTAACCGTTGTGAGACCAATGAGTCAGCGGAGCGTTTTGTGTCCTTGATGCGTGCGTATGCCGCGGCCGCTGAGGCGGTAGGCTCTGGCTTTGACATGAACCCAAGCCCGGGCAACATCAGAGACGGATTGATTACAGACGCCATTAAGAGCGCAGGTGCGGCCAAAAAAGGCGGCAATTCCCCTATCGTGGACGTGTTGGATTACCCAGAATACGTAACCAAGCCGGGCTTGAACTTGCTTTGCACGCCAGGCAACGACGTAGAATGTACTACGGCTCTGGTAGGCTCAGGCACTAACATCGTGTTGTTCACCACCGGTTTAGGAACACCTACGGGTAACCCTATTTCACCAGTGATTAAAATCGCTTCTAACACCAAGTTAGCCGAGCGCATGCCCGACATCATTGACATTGACACGGGTCCGGTGATCTCTGGCGAGAAGACCATTGAAGAAATGGGCGAAGACGTGCTGGAGTTCATCATTGAGGTTGCCAGCGGCCGCATTGAAGCCAAAGAGAAGGTCTTGCAACAAGACGATTTCATTCCTTGGAAGAGAGGCGTGTCTCTATAAGAAAAGAAGGCACAGAACAGGTTTGGGTTTGTATTTGACTGTGCCTTTGTGTGAAAGCCCTGCCTTTTGGATTCTATTTCCGTTATTGGGGTAGAGTTAGAGAGGCAGGGCTTCTCTTTTCAGTAAATTCTTCATCATTAACGCCTTTCCAGTAGTTGGTGGGCTTTCCTATTTCCTTTCTTCATGAACGATGCATTAGCCCTGCCGGTAGGCACCACTTTAGACAGATTCATCCAGAGAAAACAAGAAGACTTTCCCTTTGCCACCGGCGAGCTGTCTCAACTGCTCCGCGACATTGTACTGGCCGCTAAGATCGTAGCCCGGGACATCAGTCGGTTTGACCAGGACACGGTGGGTCACATGAATACAGAGAACGTGCAGGGCGAGCAACAGCAGAAGCTGGACGTGATAGCCAACATCCGGTTCATCAGGGCCCTGCGCAACGGCGGCGAAGTCTGCACCATCGTCTCTGAGGAAGAGGAAGAACTCATCCACACGGGCAACCAGCACGCCAAATACATTGTGGCCATGGACCCCGTAGACGGCTCTTCTAATATTGACGTGAACATTCCGGTGGGCACCATTTTCGCCATTTACAGAAGGCTTTCTGAGGCCAACGGAGACGGCACGCTGGAAGACTGTCTGCAACAAGGCACCCGGCAGGTGGCGGCGGGCTACATTTTGTATGGGGCTTCTACCATGCTCGTCTACTCTACCGGCAACGGCGTCAACGGCTTCACCTATGAAACTTCTCTGGGCGAATTCTTCTTGTCTCATCCAGACATCAAGACCCCAAAGATGGGGAAACAATACTCCTGCAATGAGGCCAACGTGAGCTCCTTCCCGCTGGGCGTGCAGAACTACCTGGCCTTCTGCAAATCAGAGAAATACAGCTCACGGTACATTGGCTCTTTGGTGGCAGATTTTCACCGAAACCTGGTAAAGGGCGGCATCTACTTCTACCCGGGCTCTACCAAGAACCCCGGCGGAAAACTGAGACTGCTCTACGAGTGCAACCCCTTGGCTTTTCTGGCCGAACAGGCCGGCGGACAAGCCACCGACGGCGTAGAGCGCATCCTGGACAAACAGCCTACAGCGCTGCATGAGCGCTGCCCATTGGTCATTGGCTCTGCTGACATGGTAGAAAAGGTAAAGAAATACATGACGCTGTAAAGCAAAGAATTACACCGAATACAAAAGCCGTTTTCGGCCTGATTTCCAGAAATCAGGCCGAAAACGGCTTTATCTTTTATAGTCCAATTAACGGGTGGTAGTAGGAATACCTTCTGAATATTTTTTTGGGAGCAAAGCGGTTTTGAAGAAACGAACGGTCTCAATCTCGCCGTTAAACCAGGAGCGTTGATCCATGCGGACCCCAATAGAAGTCTTAGCTGAGGCAGGCAGTGGCTGCATCTCCAGCTCTCCGCTTACCTCTGGCATGCCGTTCACGTAGCCGGTCGCCTTTTTGTCTTTGTACACCAGGGTCATGGTGGCCCACTGGTCTACCGGGTGCGTTTTAGAGGCATCCATCAAGGTAAGCTGGCCGGTGTCAGACTTCAGAAAAAAATCAGCGTACCATTGGTTGTTCTCCTTTAGCCGCAACTCTAGTAAAATACGACGATTAGGATTGGCCGGGTCTTCAATGTGTAAGAAACGCTGTTCTACGTTATTGGGATAGGCGACCTTAGGTTTAAAGATCACCTCTACGGTAAACTCATCCACGTCAGCAATGGGATTGTGGTTGATGATCAGGCCGTCATCCACCCCGTCAAAGGCCACCGCGTTGGCTCCTCCCCTGCCCGCCGTCTGCGTTGGGTTGCCCAGCACCGTAGTAGAATGGTCCATGAGGCCGGTAGGCGTGACTTTCCAGAGAATTGGTTTTTGAGGCGTACAGGCCGCCAGGGCAAACAATAACAAAAAGGTAAACGACCGAGAATACAGTGTTTTCATAGTATGGCAGGTAGGTGAAAGCGTCTTAGGCAGTAACAGAACCAGTTGAAAAAGGCAGTTGTAACCTACCTTTCCCCGAGGCACCAGCAATTCTTCTTATATTTTACGGCAATCTTAAAATAGTGAACAATTGCGGGCTTCAATTTAACCGAATCTTTCTTTGCAGCTTTACCCAAAGGCGGTCATCTACTGCATAAACATGTCTGCCACTGCCTTTTTAGTCCTTCTTGAGAGCCGGCTGCACTATTCTTTGAGCCAGTTCCAGCTTTAAGTATTTAATCTCGGCTAATACCAGCTGGGCCATTTCACGGGCACCTAGTTCATTGAAGTGCGTGTCATCCTGTTTGCCCTGTGGGTAGTTTGGATGTTCTTCTGGCTGTAAGTGTACGAATAACTTTTTAGAGAATTCTGGCCCGTACTGTTGCAACAAGGCCTGGCTTTTCTTGTCCAAGTCAATCAAGGGCACCTTCTGCTGCTGGGCCACCGTGCGCACCAAGGCTGAGTACACCGCATGGGTTTCTTCCACCTTGCCACTAGCGTCAAACTTACGACGGGCGGCAGGCGTGATGAGCACCGGGTTCCCCTTCTTTTTTCTGGTGTCTGAGATGAACCGCACCAGATTGGCTTTGTAGTCTGCTTCAGTGGTATAGCTTTTCTTGGTGGGCACCTCGTCGTTATGGCCAAACTGGATGAATACGTAATCACCGGCTTTCAAATTGGTAAGGACGGGTTGCCAGCGGTTTTCTTCCAGAAACGTGCGGGTGCTGCGGCCGTTCTTGGCGTAGTTATGCACCGTGACGGTGGAGTCAAAGAAATGCACGAACGGCATGCCCCAGCCGGTCTCTGGATAGGCCCTGGTTTCTTTGATGGAAATGGTGGAATCGCCAATCAAAAATACTGTGACAGGCTTTTTCTCTATAGATAGAAAGGACATCAAGCCCAGGCCACTTACAAGAAGCAACACTAAGGCAACAGGTATTTTAAGCATATACTAGAGGTTTCTAATAGGAATATGGTTGACCTAGCCAGAGGCCAATTCTTAATTTTCGTTTTTGGCCTGTTTCTCAGGAATCAGGCCAAAAACGATGATAATCAGGTAAGTTCTTCGGATGCTAACATGGGCCTGCCCCGTTTGCACAACTGGAGTGCCAGCCCCCAAGGATCGCGGAGCATGACCAAATGCGAGCCGTCCTCCAGATGCTGGTTGCTCACTAGCGTAGCCCCTGCCGCACATAACCTTGCATGGTCCGCGTCAGGGTTCTCAGACACGAAGGCCAGATGCACCAACAGCGGATCCATGGTTCTATAGGGCGGCACTTGGTCTGCCGGGTTCAAGTAGATTTCTACCATGATGCGGCCACTGTCATCTGCCAGAAAAGTCGTGAAGGGCGCATTGGGCAACTGCCTGACAATCCGCATGCCCAGATGAGTTGCGTACCAGTCTGCCATGGCCGCCGGATTTTCTACGTTCAGGGCAAAATGTTCCAATTTCATAGTCTACAATTTAAAACGGCCGGTGAACTTAGGGTCTACTCCCTTTTAACCGATAAGAAGAGAAAGCTACAAAAATACTAGGAAAGAAGCGCAATCGATTGCATATTTCTGTATCAAAAACATCTATTCCATTCAGCATAATTTTATCCGAATGAGATTTCTGTTCATATGCTTCTTCTTGTTCACCAGTACGGCCTTACAGGCTCAAATGACCTCTGGCCTCACTGGAAAAACAGATACTTCCTTTTCCAATGCCAGCGCCTATCGGCAAGCGGTAAAGAAGCATCCCGGTATTCAATTAATCACTGAGTTTGAATTGCCCTCGGTCAAGGAAAAACGCAACATTACTTACCGAAAAATAGGATCCCGAAAACTGGCTCTGGACGCTTTCTACCCGAAGAAGAGTAATAAAGAAAAGACTCCTGCCATCCTCATCATTCACGGCGGCGGCTGGCGAAGCGGCCACCGACAGCAGCACATTCCCTTGGCCCAGCGCCTAGCCGATTTGGGATATGCCAGCTTCACGGTAGAATACCGGTTGTCCACCGAGGCCCTCTACCCGGCGGCAGTACATGACTTGAAGGCGGCTATACGGTTCATCAAGGCGAATGCCAATAAATTCAATCTGGACACCTCCAAAGTGACGGTTTTGGGCTTTTCGGCGGGCGGCGAGTTGGCGGCCTTGCTGGGAGTGACCAACAAGAACCCAGCCTTTGAAGGTGAAAAAAGTAAAGACAAGTCAAGCAGCACCGTGCAGGCAGTCATAGACTTGGATGGAACTCTTTCCTTCGTTCATCCTGAGTCGGGGGAAGGGAACGACAGTAAATCCATTTCGGCGGCCACGTATTGGTTTGGCTTCCCTAAGAAAGACAATCCTGCTTTGTGGGCAGAGGCCTCTCCCCTCACGCACGCAGGAAAAGCCACGCCGCCTTTTCTATTCATTAACAGCTCCGTAGACAGAATGCACGCCGGTCGGGACGACTTCAGGAAGGTACTGGACCAATTCAACACCTATTCAGAGGTGCACACCTTTCAAGATGCACCCCATACGTTTCCGTTGTTTAATCCTTGGTTTGAGCCTACCCTCCGTCACATTGACGACTTCTTAAAAAAGGTCTTCTCCGAAAAGTAAATGACATAAAAAATCCGTTTTTGGCCTGTTTTAAAGAAAACAGGCCAAAAACGGATTAAACCCTACCGGTAAATTCTATTAGTTATTGAATAACCAACCGTTGCCGGATGGCTCCTTCAGAGGTTTCTACCTGTACAAGATACACCCCTGCTTTTAAACTATTTGTCTTGTAGGCTACCCTATTCACCCCGGCCGGAATCGTTTTGGTAAGAGTGGCTCCTACCTTTACGCCGCCCAGTGTCTGGAGGGTAATTTTTACCATCTCTGTTTTGGACAGGGTTAATTCAAGCACTGCCTCATCTGTGGCCGGATTAGGGTAGACTCTCAACTGTCTATTCAGCTGGCCTTGGTCTTTCTTACCGCCCATTACCGTGCCCGTCACGTCTACTTTTCCTACGCCCACATTGGCCGGCACCAAGGCAAAAACCGTCTCTACCGGATCTAAGTCATAGCTGTAGGTGAGGTTGGAGGTATTCCACCAGGCACAATCCGTCTGGGTGATGCTGTTGGCACCCGAGGTACCAATGAACAGGTTGCCCCGTTCACAGGCGAAGCCTTCGCCGTCAAACTTATTGGTAGAGATGGGCAGTTTCACGTTCTCATAGACATTGTTCTCTATCAAGCCGTGGGCTCCCTGGCGCAAGGCCAATCCATAATCCGTGATGTTCTTAAAGTAGTTGTTGTACAAATGGGCGGCACCCCAGCGCAAACTTGGGTTGCGGCCGTCTGTGTTGCTGAAGTAGTTATGATGGAACGTCACTCTAATGGCCCGGTCCTCGGCCTCTGCGGCGGCATTGTCTGTGTGGCCAATCAATACGTTCTTCATGTGGTCATGGAAGTAGCTCCAGGACACAGTAACATACCGAGACCCTTTCTTGATGTCCAGCAAGCCGTCATAGGTGTCTACGCCAATGCCCGCGCCTATCTTACTGTAAAATTCGCAGTGGTCCACCCACACGTGCTGGCTTTCATCAATGGTGAGGGCGTCATTTGGGTAGAAGACTTCATGCAGTTTAAGGTTGCGTACAATCACGTTTTTGTACTCTCTTATGTTCAAGCCCACGTTCTGCAACTCTGCGGTGGCTCCTACCCCCAGAATGGAAATGTTGGCCCCGTCCTTAATGGTCACCACCATGGTAGCCGGAGAAGAGATCTTACCAGAAATGTGGACGATCTCTGGCGTAGAGTTGCGCTCTCTGGAGGCAGCCCAGGCTTCCAGCTCTGCCAGGGTAGAAATTTGAATAATCCTGCCGCCTTGCCCACCGGTCGTGGTGGTGTATCCTTCGCCGCTGGTAGATGCATACCCCGTCATGGCGTTGTTGATGGCAGGCGGCGTGCCCTGGAAAAAGTTGGCGGTGATGGTCTTGGCACTGTTCATACGCACTGTAAGCGGGTTTACAGCACCAGTGGTGTCACCGCTCCAACCAATAAACTGCCAGCCGGCGGCGGCCGTAGCCGTCAAGGTCACCGTCCCGTTCTTGTCTACCAATTGACTAGCCGGACTCACCGTGCCCTCGCCTCTGGTAGTAGCAGTTATTTGAAAAGCAGTAGGGCTATTGTCTAAGGCAAAATTGGCAATGACTGACTTTTCGCTGTTCATGGTCACGGCGGTGGTTGGCGAGGTGCCGGTGGCGTTTCCGCCCCAGCCAGTAAACACATAGCCAGGCGCCGGGGTGGCCGTTACCGTCACTACCGTGTTTTTAGCATAGGTGCTGGCATTGGGGTTAACCGTTACCGTACCACCTTGCGCCGGGTTGGCACTGGCAGATAGGGCAAACGTTGCATTGGGATCATCGTTTCCGCCGGAGCCTATGGCCTGACTGCAGTCTGCAGCTATGGGGTCTTCACCGGTTATTTCCATCCAGGCAATGTCTCCCAGCGGAGCGTTGGCCGTAGATTCAATCTTGATTTCGTTCACGCCCTTTGCCAGCGTCACCGGGACTAGCTCAGTCGTCAGGAAGGTGTTGCTGTCCTTTGGCTTTAAGAAGGAAACGGTCTCACTTACTATGGCTTGATTGACTAATAATCTAGCCACTTCTAACGCCGCAGATCCGCCGCCAGCGTAATTCCATTGCAGTTGATAGGTTCCAGGGGTGGTTACTTCTACTTTCCAGGTCACGCCCTTACCCGCGGTGTTGGAGATGTTGATGACTGAAATGCTCGTGTTGGTAACGCGTATGCTTCCGTCAAAACTACACAAACCTGTACCTGCCGTGGCCGTAGCCGTTATCCTGACCGTGGAAGCCCTAAAGAATCTGCTGATGGATGTGGCGGATGTTCCCTCTGCCGTATTAGTTACTTCCAGGCTGTTTGATATTAAAAGAGGCACGGCCTTTACAGGATGAAAGGTTGTGGTTAAGAGCAGCATGAAAGCGCCCCCTCCGGCCAGAATTACTTTCCTGGCCCTGTTTTTTAACTCGCGGTTGGTCATGGTTTCTTTTATTGGTTAGGCAAGCGCATTTGGCTCCCTGTAAATGACATACAAGGAAGGCCCTCCCAACGGAGAGCCTTCCTTTTTAGATTTCTTACTTGGCAATCATCATTCTGCGGGTGTCGCTCAAGCCATTGGAGGTCAATTTGTAGTAGTATAGTCCACCAGGCAAAGTTGTATTGAATTCTACCTGGTACTTGCCTGCCTGTTTTTGCTGGTTAAGGACGGTGGCCACTTTAACACCCATTGCGTTGTAAACTTCAATGATTACCAGGCCGGCCTTTTTTACTTCAAAAGGAATGCTGGTTTTGCCATAAAGCGGGTTAGGATAATTCTGACCTAGACTGAACGTGGCGTTGCGCAAGGTTTCCTTATTTACACCGGTGACCACATAGGCAGGTACTTCGGGCATCCAGTCAAAGGCATAGCTAGGGTGTGTCTCTTTCTTGAAGATGTTGACCACGGTGTGCTCAGCGGCTTCTTGCGCGGTCAACATTCTGGAGATACTGCTTCTGTTGGTAGTCACGGCGCCAGGACCAGAGTTGTTATACTCCCCGTACAAAGCAGGCGGTACGTTCCAGGCATCCCAGCCGGCTGGATTCAAGGTAGCTGGCAAAGAACTGCCAATGAAGACGGTTCTAGGTGCCGCCTGCCATGGCCTGCCCAGGTAGAAGTTGGTGATAGGATTGTTGTCAAAGCCTAACTCTTTGGAAGAGACAGCAGAATTCAAGAAGACAAACCCGAACTTGGTATTAGCTTCTGTAGAGGCGGCCGTGACCACTCCCCCGTTTCTATTCACCTTTAAGGTACAGTTGTCAAACACTACCACCTGGCGCCCGAAGATAAAGTCCACAGACCCCTCCAGGTAGCAGTCCTTCATGTACACGCGGCCTACTACTCTCCCGCCCCAGGCGTAATAAGTGTCTTGATAGCCTGTAATGCGACAGTTATAATACGCCTGGCGGTCACCGTTGGTGCGCAAGGCCACAGCCTGCTGGTTACCTACAGACCCATCGTTTACCACGGTGTTCTGAAAGGTGATGTTGATGGCCGTGAAATCATCTGCGTCAATGGCCACGCTGTACGAGCCTGAGGTACCCAGGTTGTTTTTGCCGGCGTAGTCATCATAGGTCAGGATGGTGGTCAACGGATTCTCCCCCTTCAAGATGACATTCACCTTGTTGCTGGCCAGCAATAGTTTCTCATAATAGGTGCCCGGCTTTACCAAAATGGTGTACTTGCCGGTATAGTTGGCAGGAACGGCATCAAAGGCGGCCTGCACGGTGGTATAGTCACCAGTACCGTCTTTGGCTACTACCTTGGTTACATCTGGGGCCTGCTCTTGCGTGGTGAAGGTAACTTCTGGACCATAGGCAGTCCCTACGCTGTTGGTGGCATAAGCGCGCACATGATAGCTGGTCTTCTCAGCTAAGCCGTACATAAAGCTTTTAAAGCTTCCCAAGCCGGTTCCATCTGTGGTTTTATTGTCAGTCAAGGTAGGAGTGCCGGTGGTGTTCCAGACAACGCCTCTGGCCGTCACATCTGCCCCGCCCCAGGCGGTGACATTACCGCCTATCTCAGCGGACTTCACCAAAACATTGGCTACTGCGGCTGTGGTCACCGTGGGCACCACCAATTCCTGTAGGGTGGTAAACTCTACCAGGTCTCCATAGGCCGTCCCGGCAGAATTGGTCGCGAAGGCTCTGGCAAAGTATTTTGTATTAACCGACAAACCCGTCAGTTCAGCGGTAAAGGAACCAGAACCTGCACCGCTTTCTTTCTTGGCGTCTGTTATGGATGGGTTTTCTCCGGTGCCATATACCATGCCACGGGCGGTAACCGGTGCTCCTCCGTCACTAGAGATGGTCCCGCTTAGCGTAGCCGAAGTGGTAGAGATTCTGGTAATGGCCGTAGCCGTCGTCACCGTAGGAGGATCAATGGTTACCCCTAACGCAGATCCAGAAATGGTCACGTTGGATACGGCCACCAGTTTAGCCCAGCCCTCGGCGTTCTTGTTATGCGGATAGATTCTCAGGTAGAACGTCTCACCTGAATTAACGGTCTCTGCCAAATCCACACTAATGGGCTCCAGTTTGTTGCCCACCAAATCACGGTCTGCCACCAAAACGGTACGGTTAGCAAATGTAGGGTCCTTTGAATAATAGATGGCCGCTCTAAGATTAGAGGAATACCAACCGCCAATGTACAAGGACACGTTGCTCACGTTAAACGTGGCTCCCGTCTTGGGTGACACCGCATATTGGAAGTAAAGCGCCTCTACTGGGTTGGGCTCGGCTTGCCAGTCCTGAGAGACGGTCTGAATGGCGGCCGCGCTCAGGTTCTGGTTGGTGTCTGTGGTAGGCAGGTCCGTTTTGCCATAATACTTCATGGCGGTGCTGTAGGTTGGCCCCTGGCCTAACAAACCGCCGGTAATGGAATAGGTCTCATCACTGGCCCACACAATGGAGGATGGCACAGCGGTGGCCTCGGTCTCACCAGAAATCACTACGTCTTGCAGGGTCAGGTACTTGCCGGTGGCGACCGCACCTTGGTTATGGTACCAGGGATAGAATCTCAGGAACAGACTGTCGCCTTCAGGTACTGCCAGTGAAAGCCCAGCCGCAGTGACCGGTGTCAAAGCCGTGGAAGGAACCGCATTGTCTACCCCGCCGCTTCCGTTGTCAATCATGGTAGCAGTTTTAAAGGAGCGGTCTGTAGAATAGAACACTTTCACTCGCATGGCGTTTCCGCCCGCAGAGGCCAGTTTGTACGCAATGGATTTTACGGTAAGGATATTGCTGGCATTGGGAGCTATGGCAAACTGAACGTACGTGCCCGCAATGGTATCTGTCTGAGTAGCAGGCCACGTGTTGCCCACAATGCGCAAACGCTGGCTATTGCCCAAGCCGGTGTATTGGTTTATTTCCAGGTTTTTAAGACGCTCCTTAGAACCAGACACCTGGCCTGCGGTAGCCACCTCTAAGCCTGTCCCCCCGGCCCCCGGGTTAGTCAAGGCCCAAGTGGCCGAAGCCGCCGTCTGCGCAAGGGCAAAATTGAATGAGCACGCCAACACCAGCATAGCTCCTAACAGAAAGTAGATTTTCTTCATAGAAAACAGATTAAGGTATAACAGAAGGACTTATTTTGAATTTGATCGAACCTAAAACTTGACCCTTTCCTTGGGCCTAGTGGATACACCAGTTTACCACTAAGTATTGCTAAGGCGGATTATTAGTTGAGGTGCCTCTTTCAAAGGGAACCGCTTTCCAACCCAAGAAAACTATTTACCTTCTTAAGCTGAAATTACTCCTGTAATTTATCATTATAACAAGAGCAATCGATTGCACATTACTTCCGAAATTAAGGCAGTTTTACCTGCCTTTCTTATATATCTTATTAATGCGTTCTAAGATTCAATTCCTTATTTTAAATCTATTTGTTAATTCTTAAAAATGCAATAGATTACCTTGATAGTTTTTATCGAAATACTAATTTTTTAGTAGCACATTTAGCAAATCTTAAAATTTTAGATTAGAAGAAAAGCATCTCCACTGGTTTCACAAGAATTGTAATTAATGTAGTCGGGCAAAATCGTATAACCCTAAACTGGCATCCTCCTTTTCAGTGAAATCTATACCTCTCATCATTCCACTTATAGAAGCTAGATTTAGCATCTCTGATTTTAAAATGCCTATTTCTGCAGCCGCCAAAAAAAGACACATTTCAACGATTTAAAATGGGCGTACCATCATTTCATTTCCATTTATAACGCCTCTCGTTTTTGGCCTGTTTTCATCTAAACAGGCCAAAAACGAGAGGCGTCAATCCTGTACAATTTGCCTTTATTGTTTAGGCAATGCCTTCATCCCTTGAAACACCAGTCTGGCTACCTCCTGGGCGCCGGCCGGTAAAAAGTGGGTATTGTCCTTCTGGCCTTCGGGGTAGTTCTTGTATTTGCCCGACTCAAAGTTCATGAAGTAGGTGGTGGTCACATAGGGTTCGCCCTTAGCCGAGAAAGAGTCAATGGACAGTTGCTGCAGGTCAATCAAGAGCACGTTCAACTCCTTGGCCACGTCTTTGACTGCCTGTGGGTACTCGCCGTGCACGTTACCAATCTTCCCGTCCTTCCAAGGGTAGTTGCGGGTTACCGGCGTGAGCAGGATAGGCACCGTTCCTTTTTCTCTCGCCTGATTCACGTACAGGCGCAGGTATTCTTTGTAGCCCTGTATGTTCACGTACCGCTCCGGTTTATTTTCGGCGGCGTCATTATGCCCAAACTGAATCATCACCACATCCCCTTTCTTCAGTTCTTTGGTCACTTTGGTCCAGCGACCTTCTTCAAAGAAGGTACGAGTGCTTCTGCCGCCGCGGGCCTTGTCCAACACCTGCACGCTGTCTGCTTTGAACAGGTGCTTTAATTGGGCCAGACTGTCTTTGCGCATGAACGGCTGAAATACCTGTCCCCAGCCCATAATGGGATAGCGCTTGTTTATGTAGTCCTCGCCGTCATAATCAGAATAATCGGCCATGGTAGAGTCACCAATCAGGTAAATTCTAACAATTTTCTTTTTGACAGGGGCAAACGCAGTGGCTCCTAAGGTGAAGAACAACAGCAACAGCAGTACAGATTTCTTAAGCATAAAAGGGGAAGGTTTAGTAATAGACAATTGAACCAAGAGAGGAGAAAGTGCCCTATACCTTTCCCTCTCTTACCTGGCTTATTTTATGGAAACAGCGGTTTTCCCGAGGTCTTTTCCTTTAGAAATTTGAGAAGCCGTGTTAGTAAAGTCCTTGTTGTTTAGCTTCACGTTCTGAGTCAAAGGACCTAGCACGCGTACCACCGGCTCTTTGGTGTCATTGTAGGTAAGGCCTTCTACAGTCACGTTTTTGCTGTTGTAGATGGTCAAGGCTGGTCCTTTTTCAGTGATGACCTTCACGTTCTTCAAAGTTATTCCCGTAGCATCTACCGCCGAAATGCCGCGCGTGGCCTTCAGGTAAGCATTCTCAATGTTCACGTTCTGCAGGTTCATTTCTGGTAAACCTTGCAAAGCCACCGCCTCTGCCGCACCCGACACGGTAATGTTGCGCATCCAGATGTTCTTGAACGAAGGGGTTTCTTCCGTCACGGGCACCAGCTTCTCTACGCGGGCCTCGTCACTGGCGCGCTGGTCTTCTTCCAGCACAGGGCTGTTGCCGCCATAGAACAAATTAAAGCTAATGGCCTGGGTTGGAATGTTAATCATGTCTATGTTGGAGATCCAGATGTTCTCCACCACGCCGCCTCTGCCGCGCGTGCTTTTAAAACGCAAGCCAATGTCGGTGCCCATGAACGTACAGTTAGACACGTGGATATTGCGCACGCCACTGCTCATCTCACTGCCTACTACAAAGCCACCATGACCATGGTACACCACGTTGTTTTTCACTACCACGTTCTCGGTAGGCACGCCTCTATCCCGGCCGTCTTTATCCTTTCCAGATTTAAAGCAGATAGCGTCATCGCCTACGTCAAAGGTGTTGTTGTACACCAAGGCATTTTTGCAGGATTCTAAATCCAGGCCGTCGCCGTTCTGGGAGTACCATGGGTTGCGCACGTTCAGGTTCCGGATGATGACGTCCTGGCACATGAGCGGGTGCAGGTTCCAGGCCGGTGAGTTCTGGAAAGTAGGCCCGTCTAGTAATACTGTTTTGCAATTGATAAAGCTCAGTAAAACCGGACGAAGATAATCCTTGATGGCCTCAAACTCGGCGCGGGTTTTCAGGTCCGGCACGTTGAAGTTACTGCCCTGGGTATCGCCTTTCAAGGCATTTGCCGAAGGATACCACATATCACCTTTGGCATTGAGAACGCCAGTTTTGGTGAGTTTCTGCCACTGGGCAGTGGTCATCTTGCTTTTCTTAACCGGGCGCCAGGCATCTCCGTTTCCGTCAAACGTCCCCGAGCCGGTAATGGCAATGTTGGTTAAGTCTCTACCGGAGATAGGCGATTGAGTACGGTAGGTGTTCAGCCCTTCAAAGCTGGTTTCCACCACCGGGTAGTCGTCAAAATCTTTGCTGAAGATGATCATGGATCCGGCCTCGGCGTGCAGGTTGATGTTGCTCTTCATCACGATAGGGCCCGTCAACCACAAGCCGCGCGGAATCACCACCGTTCCCCCGCCTTTGGCCGCCACGTCATTGATGGCCTGCTCAAACGCCTTGGTGTTTTTGGTAATTCCGTCGGCCACCGCGCCGTATTTGGTGATGCTTACGCGGTAGTCAGGAAACTTGGTCTCTTTCACGCGCGGCATGTTAAACTCAATGTTCTCATACATTTGGTCCACAGACGTAATGCCCTGACCGTACCCAGAAGTAGCCGAAGCATTTGCCGAAGCACCACCAGAAGTGGCCCTAGAAGCGGTTTGACGCTGACACGAGAACTGGAATACTCCTGCCACAGTCAAGGCCAACAGTAAGTTAGATTTAAGCGAACTCTTCATATAAAAGCTTTTCATTAATTCCTGTAAGTTTTGGTTTGGCATCCGTTTTTTGCCTTTTTTCTGGAAAAGAGGTCAAAAACGGATGCTATTTAGTAATCCTGAACCAATCAAAATCGGCGTAGCCAGAATCATTGGTTTTGTCTTGTCTAAGCGCAAAAATGCCCACCTTAGCCCCTATCCAACGACCGGGCACGGCCGTAAAAGTCTCTCCTACTTCTTTAAAGTTTTGCCCGTCCTGGCTGTAGCTGAAACGGCATTGCGCGCCTTTGCTCACCTTCACTTGCAGGTATACTTCCTGCCCGTTGATTTTGCCTAAGTTCTGCTCTTTCTCACGGGTGCCTTTGTCGGCTTTTTGCGCGGTGTTGTACGTCAAATACAGTCCGTCTTTCTGGCTCACCAAGGATAGGTGCGCATAATCGGCACCCATGGTCACCAAGCCGGTCCGCTCGTTCTGCAACTTGGCATTTGGCGTGAATTTAACTTTGGTGGTCACCGTGAATGCCTCTCCCGGAAACTTCTGCAACAGCAGGTTGGGTACGTCCCAAAGGTTCTTGCCGCCCTCGGGCATTTGGTCTGTGAACAGGCGCAGAAAACCCCGGTTAGTAGGGAATGCCCAGGTAGTTTTGGGGTTGGCGTGCCATTGCCATTGCAGGCCCAGTTGGTGGCCGTTAAACTCATCCGACTCGGCTGGCGTCATGACGGGTTGGTTTTTCCCCACGTTCGGTTTTTGGTAGGTAAGGACCGGCTGGCCTTTTCCGTCGCCGTCAGGGTCTTCGCCAATCACCGGCCAGTCGTTTACCCATTTCATAGGCTGCAGGTGCATCACACGCCCATAAGCTTCTTTGTCCTGGAAATGCAGAAACCAGTCCTCACCAGATTTGGTGTCTACCCACGCGCCCTGGTGCGGACCATTGATAGGTGATTTGCCTTGGTCCATAACAATCTTCTCCTCAAAAGGGCCATAGATGTTCTTAGAACGCAAGACCAGTTGCCAGCCCGTGGCCACGCCGCCCGCCGGCGCGAAGATATAGTAATAGCCGTTCCGCTTATAGAACTTAGGACCTTCCACGGTTGGGTGATTGTCATGGCCGTCAAAGACCATTACGCCCTCGTCTAGGACCTTAGTGCCTTCTGGGTTCATGCGGTTGACGGTGAGCACACTCTTGATGCCGGCCCTACTTCCTGCCCAGCCATGCACCAAATACGCTTGACCATCTTCATCCCACAACGGACACGCATCTATCAGGCCTTTGCCCGGCATCACCAGTACAGGCTCTTCCCATCTGCCCGCCGGGTTCTTGGTCTTGACCATGTACACCCCGAAGTCAGGGTCGCCCCAATAGATGTAGAACTCGCCTTTGTGGTACCGGATGGATGGTGCCCAAACACCGTTGCCGTGCTGGGGTTTGGCAAAATGCTCAAACGGTGGAAGACGGTCTAGGGCGTACCCAATAATTTGCCAGTTCACGAGATCCTTGGAATGCAAAATCTGCAAACCCGGAATGGCATTGAAACTGGACGAAGTCATGTAATAATCATCGCCCACGCGGCACACGTCCGGATCAGAATAATCAGCGTCTAGCACCGGGTTCTGGTACCGGCCGTTGCCCATATCTGAAACCCATACTTTGGAAGTTTCTGTTGGCAGAACTGTAGGAGCAGAAGCCGTTGGAGCCGAGGTTTTCTCTGCTTGACAGGAAACCAATAAAAGCAATGCTATTAGGGGATGGTAATAGGTGCGCATATTGTTTTTTGGTAAAATCCTTTCTTTCAGATGCCAGCATTTTCTACTGATGTATCTAAAGAAACTTCCCAGTCTGCCCAGCTTCCATTTTTAGCCTGTTTTCTGGAAATCAGGCCAAAAAATGGTTTAAGTTTTTCATTTTCTTACAATGGCCAATCGCTTGACTACGCGCTCCTTGCCAATCTGGAGCGAATACAAATACATACCGGCACTCAGTTTTCTGCCTTGGGCATCCGTTCCGTCCCATTCCACCTGATGCGCGCCGGCTGACAGGGTTTCATTCAATACCGTGGTGATTTTCTTCCCAGCCAAATCTGAGATAGTCAATACTACCGGTGCTTTTTGAGGAGAGGTAAAGGTGAAGGCCGTGCTTTCTGAAAAAGGATTAGGATAGACACGGTTCTCAAAGGCGTCTACTTCTTCTCTTGAGCCAGTCACTACGGCTGTGGTCATGCTGTTGAGGTATTCCTCCAGGTTAGTGTAACCGTCGTTGTCTGCGTCTGCGTTGCGGTCCTCGGCGTTGTTCGGGTTCAGGCCTTGTTGCGTCTCCCAGGTGTCAGGCATGCCGTCTTTGTCGGTATCGGTGGGGGCAGGCAGAGACTCTAAAGAGGGCCACCCGCCTACCGAGGCTTGGGTGTCAATGATGCCCTTGGCGGCGCCGTACGCTCCCCCGTAGGTGGCAGTGCCGGTGCGCACTTCATTGATGATTCTGGCGTCCACGGCATCGCGCTTCAGGCTGGCGCCCACCTGTGCCAAAACGGCCTCATAGGCTTGCACCGCGGTATGGTCTGTGGCAATGTGGTAGTCAATGGGAGCCTGCAACCGTACGTTGGGCCGCTTTGCTACTGGAACGGCGCTGTTATAGTCTACGCCGCCCGCCCAGTTGTCTGCCGTGACGGTGGGATTGTTGTGCACGTAATTACCGGCAATGTAAAAGGTACCGTGACCGGCTCCGTATTGTGGGTCAGACTCATAGGATACTTCTACAATGCGCTTGGTTCTACTACTAGACGTGGCTGGCCCTGGCTTGTAGTAGTTATTGACCATGTTGTACTTGCCGTTCTCTCCTCCGTATGCACTGTTGCCGCCCCAATTATAGATGACGTTGTTTCGGAAGTCCATGTGCTCATTGGGGTAGGTTCCTCCGCTGATGCCTGAGCGCCCCCCGCCGTTGAACCGCGGGTTTCGGCTGGTATGGTGGGCCAATAAGTTATGATGAAAGGTGGCATGGTCTCCGCCCCAGATGCCGCCGTAGCCATGATCGCCTTTGTCATGTACTGACCGGAAAAGGCTTTCGCTCAACAAGCACCATTGCATGGTGAAATTCTTGTTCAGGTAGAAACTGGCGATTTCATCTACAGACCAGCTCATGGTGCAATGGTCTAGGATGATGTTCTGGCGGTTGCGTCCCCAGATGGCGTCATTGTCTACCTTGGCCTCATCTCCCAGCCTGAAGCGCATATACCGAATGATGATGTTGTCTGCGTCTACCTGCACCGTTTGGTTGCTGATGCAGATGCCATCGCCGGGCGCGGTTTGGCCGGCAATGGTCAGGTTGCCGTTTTTAATGGTAAGCGGTGTTAAAAGTTTGATGGTGCCGCTTACTCTAAAGACAATGGTTCTTGCCCCAGACGCCAATACCGCCGCCCTAAAACTCCCAACGCCTGAGTCGTTCAGGTTGGTCACCTCATAGACCACGCCTCCCCTGCCGCCGGTAGTGAATCGGCCAAAGCCTTCTGCCCCCGGGAACGCCAGTTGTTGTGCCTGCGTGTCTATCCCTGTCATTAACATGGCGGCTAGTGGAAGGATGTATAGAATAGACTTTTTCATGGGTTTGTTGTTTAGGGGAGTTTTATTCGTTTTTAGCCTAGTTTCTTGAAAAGAGGCCAAAAACGGAGTACGCCGTCATGCTGTTTTACTTTCCGGCGGGTGGGGCAGGCTTTTCAGCGAGTGGGTCCCAATCTCCGAAGATTTTTTTCAAGGTATATTCCTGTGCTTCTATCGCGGTCAATTGCTTAGACCATTTCACCCTGGCTTTTGGGTTGGCGCCCGGTCCTTTAGAGTTGTACTCCGCGTACAGCACCTGCTGTTCAGCCTCGGGTTTATTCCAGTTGTGCCAACCAGCGGGGTTGATGTGCTTGCCAAGGTAGGTGTTCAAAAAAACCGTTTTCGCGAAGGGTCTCCAGGGACGGCCCAAATAATATGATTTCTCAGGAGCATCTCCCGTGAGCCGACAGTTCAAGAAGACAAAGCCGTAGGGCTGGCCTTCACTGGTAGAGGCGGCTGTTACGTAGTTGCCCCCTTTCTTGCTGTAGATTTCGCAATTTTCAAACACGGCCGTAGACCACCCGAAGATGAAATCTGTGGTGCCTTCAATGTAGCAGTCTTTGTAGTACTGGCGGCTCTTCTCGCCATGCGGGTAGAGCGTGTCTTGAAAGCCTAAGAAGCGGCAGTTCTGAAACATGACCTTGTCGCCGTCCACGCGAACGGCTACGGCCTGCCCTACTGGCCCGGCGCTGTTCTCAAAGGTGATGTTTTCCGCCTTGAACTCGTCCCCGAAGACATAGAAACTGGTAGAACCCGTGGTACCCATCTCCTCGCCAAAGCGGTTTTTCTTGCTGGCAAAGTCATCATGGGTGAGAATGGTTTTTTGCACGTCCTGTCCTACCAATCGCACGCCGGTCTTAGAGGGAGCCACCGTAATCTTCTCTTTGTAAACGCCGTTTTTGATGTAAATGGTGGTGGGGTTCTTCCGGAAGTCTGGCACGGCGTTGATGGCTTCCTGCACGGTCTTAAACTGACCAGACCCGTCATGGGCCACCACAAAATCATAGGACTGCGCGCGGGCCTGGGCAATGAGTATACCTAGCAGAATGAGCAGTACCAGAATCTTCTTGAACTCCATTCTCAGTATCATTTGGCGGCCTGTTGGTTCAATTCCTCAAACTCCAGAGAGGCCATAATGAACGGCGACACCGCCTTCGGGTCATTGTCGCGCTTCTCCTCATGAATGTAATATTCATAAGAACCCGAGCGGTACGGCGTGCCGCCTAGACCTGCCACCGCGCATACCTGTGTAATACTGATGGTACCGTCTGGGTTTTCCTTGATAAGGTTGTTGAGTAAGCCTTTGTAGCCGTTCTTGGCGTTCTGCAGGTACTTTTTGTCTATGTGACCCTTCTTTACCGCTTTAACCAGAAAATACGTGAACATGCTGGAGGCCGAGCCCTCTAAGTAGTTACCTTCTCTGCCGGCCTGGTCCACTACCTGCCACCAAAGTCCAGTGGCCGGGTCTTGGTATTGCGCAATGGAGCTGGCCATTTTCTGCGTGATTTTCAGGATTTCTGGGCGCTTAGGATGGTCCTGCGGGAAGTTGTCAAGCACGTCTACCAAGGCCATGGCGTACCAGCCCATGGCGCGTCCCCAGACGTTCGGTGAAAGGCCCGTTTGTTTATCGGCCCACGGTTGCTCGCGCTTTTCATCCCAACCGTGGTAGAACAGGTTTTTCTCTTGCACATAAGCATGTTTGTCCATGAGGATGATTTGCAAGGCCACATCGTCATAGATAGCCGGCTCCATATAAGCGGCGGCGTATTGCGTCAGGAACGGCGAGGCCATGTACAAGCCGTCCAGCCACATTTGGTGCGGGTAGATTTTCTTGTGCCAGAAACCGCCTTCAGAGGTTCTGGGATGCGTGCGCATTTGGTCACGTAGTTCATCCAGGGCAATCTTGTATTTCTGCTGACCGGTTTCCTGGTACAGCGCCATTAAGAACTTGCCGGGGTTCACGCGGTCAATGTTGTAGTCGATCTTTTTATAGGTTTTGATTTTACCGTCTGCGGTAATCATAGTATCGGCGAAGGCCTTGATGTAGGTCAGGTACTTCTGGTCTCCGGTACGCTTCCAGACCCGCTCCAGGGCGCTGGCAAAAAGGCCTTGCGTGTAGTCCCATTTCGGCTCTTTTCTAAAGTCAATCATCCAGCCTTCAGGGCTCCGCTTCATTTCAGAATTTGCCATCCAGATGGAATATGTTTTGCCGTTCGGAGCGGTCACCGCTGTGCCTTGCACTGAAGGTTGTCCTGATTTACAGGCCGTGAACAACAGTGCTAGTAACAAAGGGAGGGAAAACAGGGTACGCTTTTTCATATATCTTGTCATCGTCTTCTAGTCAAATGCACCTCTTAATGGATGCTCGGTTGGTCTATCGTTTTTGGCCTGTTTTCTGAAAATTAGGCCAAAAACGGGTTAAGGCTTGGTTGGATTCCAGTTGTCTTTGCCAGCCAACACTACTTCGGGCTTGGACAGTTTTTTGGCTTCTTTTCTTTTTAGTTGTCTAGACCAAGCCACTCTTTTTTCAGGGGCGGCGCCTGGTCCCTTGGATTTGTATTCCGCGTAAAAGGTGGTCTTCTCGGCGTCTGGTTTGCTCCAATTGTGCCAGCCTTCGGGCCGAATGAAAGCGCCTAGGGTGGAATTCAAAAACACCGTCTGCGCAAAAGGCCGCCAGGGTCTGCCAAGGTATACTTTGGTTGCCACTTCTGAGGCGGTGACGGTGCAGTTCTTGAACACATAGCCAAAGGGTTGCCCCTGCGGCGTAGAAGCGGCCGTGATGTAGGAGTTCTTCTTGCAATGAATGATGCAGTTCTCAAAAAACGCCGTGGCCGGCCCGAAGATAAAATCTGTGGTGCCTTCTATGTAGCAGTCTTTGTAGTATTGACGGCTGTTGTCTACCCCCGCGTACAGCGTGTCCTGGTCACCTATGATGCGGCAGTTGGTGAACACGCACCGGTCGGCCTCCACATGCAGGGCCACCGCCTGCCCTACCGGGCCCGCACTGTTTAGGAAGGTGATGTTCTCGGCTCTGAACTCGTTGCCCTGCACTAGCACCGTGTAAGAGGTGAAGGTATTGATGTCGCCTTTCCCTGAGTAATCATTCCAGTCGATTATGGTCTTCTCCCGGTCTTCGCCAATAAACGACACCTTGGTCTTCCAGGAAGGCACAACTATTTTCTCTTTATAGGTACCGTTCTTGATATGGATTTCTATGCGGTCTTGCGGGAAGGCGGGAATGGCGTCTACCGCGGTCTGAATAGTCGTGTAATCACCAGAGCCGTCCTGCGCCACCACCAGCTTTTTGTGCTGCGCCTGCGCCAGAAACCCCGAAAAAAATACAACCAAAACCGCTATCCACTTCATCCTTATCTCCCTCCTACTTTACCAAACTGTTCAAATACACCTCAATGTTGGAATATTGCTTGTGCAGGGTGAATGCCGTTGCATCTGCCGCGCTGGCCGGGTTCAGTTTGTGCTGTGTTTCCCAGGCGTCCGGCATGCCATCCAGGTCATTATCCTCGGGGGTAGGCGCCGATTTTAAAACTGGGTAGCCGCCTGCCTCTTGCGGCGTGTCAATGATGCCGTTCTTTTTCTTGCCGTTGGCAGAGGTTCCGGTTTTCACTTCCTGCACCAACCGCGCATCTACGGCGTCACGCTTGTGACTGGCACCCGCGCTAGCCAAGACTGCCTCAAAGGCCGCCTGCGGAGCTTGCACCTTTATAGAATTTACCACGAAGGCTTTGCTTACTTTAGCCGAGTCAGGATGATCTGCCTGGACGCCCCCGGCCCAGTTGTCTTTTGAGATGGCCGGAAAACCGTCAACGTAATTACCGGCCACGTAAAACTGGCCGTAGGGCTGAGACGGGTTCACGATTCTATCCTTCTTGGAAGAAACCGTGGCTGGTCCGGCCTTGTAGTAATTGTTGACCATGTTGTAACGGCCTTTCTCGCCGCCATAGGTATTGTTCTGGCCCCAGTTGTAGACCACGTTGTTGCTAAAGTCTACCAGTTCTTCTGGTGAGTTGGGCGTAGTGCTGGACCCGCTGAAGCGTGGCATTCTGCTGTTGTGACTAGCCAATAAATTGTGATGGAAGCTAGCGCCCATGCCGCCCCAGATCCCGCCGTAGCCGTGGTCTCCCTTGGCGTGCACAGACTGGTTCAGGCTTTCTGAGATGATGCTCCACTGCAGGGTAAAGTTCTTGTTGCGGTAAAAAGAGGCGCTTTCATCAGTGGCCCAGCTCATGGAGCAGTGGTCAATGATGATGTTGCTGTTGCCTTTGTTGGCGCCAAATGCGTCTGCCTGCTGGCCTGCCTTGTCGCCTAGCCTAAACCGAAGGTACCGCACTATCACGTTGTCTGCCTTGATGCTGACCTGGTAATTTTTAAGACAGATACCATCTCCAGGCGCCGACTGGCCGGCAATGGTCAGGTCCCCGTTGTTGATGTCCAGCGGAGCCTCTAGCTCAATGTTACCAGACACGGCGAAGACGATGATGCGGGGTCCCTTCTTTCTGATGGCTTCCCGTAAACTGCCGGGGCCGTTGTCATTTAAATTAGTTACCACTACCACTTGACCGCCCCGTCCGCCGGTGGTGTGCTTGCCAAATCCTTCGGCTCCCGGGAAGGCCAGCGCCTGTCCGGTTTCTACCGGCAACGCACTGGCAGAGGTGACTCCCCCTGAAGCTGATTTCTGAGCGCACCCTGAAAAGGAGACCATTTGGAAGGCAAGTCCCAGCAGGGAAAGTTTGGTAAGGGTATGTGGTACTTTCATTTGTTATTTGATAGTGAAGAGGCGGGAATAGCCGGTAATGAAATCCCGCGTCCTACGTGAGTTTAAAGTAAATCTCCTGCTTTAGTTGACCCTCGCTTTGGGGTTATTTTCTGGAAAACAGGCCAAAAACGACATCAGCAAGGGTACTGTTATTTTGAAATTTTCACCTGTGCCGGGTTCGCCAATTCTTCAGCCACACGTTCTATATATTTCAGGAACTCTGCTTCGGTTTTTATGCCGTTCTGCTCCAGCTCCCAGGCCGCCAGAAAGTAGTATTCAGCCTGCCCGTTGCTTGGTTTTAATAGCACTAAGTGGTTCAATGGATCTTCTGTAATGGAGATCAAATCCTGCGGTTTAAAGAACACGGCAATGCCTACGTTGTCTGGGGGCGTGTTCAGGCTTTGCTTGCCGTAGGTGGCAATGTACCCATAATGCTTGCCGGCCTCCCCCTTGTTAGTAGTGATAAGCTTTGCGTTTTTGTCCTTTATTAAGCCGGTGGCAATGTTCTGGGGCTGGCCGTTTTCAATGCGCATCTGGTGGTGAGTGAGCCTGGTGCCGGCGTGTATGCTGAGTTGAGAGTGTACATTGAGATTCTGCCCTGCCACCCGCCAACCGTAGTAGTCTGTTAAGATGGAAGAATAAACGTCTCCGTTCTGCGTGATTTTACTGTAGGTACTGTCGGTTTTCTCTACGCGTACCGCTTGTTCGTTGTCAAAGATGGCCAAAGAGCCTACCCCCAAAGTCTTGCCTACTTTCAAGATATCCATGCCCCACGGTTGGGCCGTGTGGTAAGAATCATATCCATCCAGACCTACATCTTGCAAGACCATGTCAGCCGTTTTCTTCCCGAACACGTCCACCCCATTGCGCCAGTCCAGGTAAAAGCGGTAGCCTACTTTGTCAGACTCCCAGCCCGGGCCTTCATAGCGCAGGAAATAGGAGTGGTCGGTTACCTCATCGGGGACGCGCAAAGAGTCTATGTTTTGGAAGGTGCCGCCAATGTATTTTCGGTTCTCAAAGTGTCCGCCTACTTTTTTGGAAAGCTCGGCCTGGGTGCGTTTGGTGTAGGTGCGCTTGTTGGTGCCGGTGGCATTGTACCGGATGGTGAGCTGGCGTTTTTCACCGGCTTTCATGTTGTCCAGAACCAAGGCTAGGCCTTTGTTGAAGGTGTCTTTGGCGTTGTATTGGCTGGCTATCTCTGTAGTGCCGTTTAGGACTACAAATGCCTGTTTGTTGAAGGAAGAATGCATGCGCAAAAGGTCGGTTTCTGGCAAGAGCACCAGCACGCTTTCGCGGTCACGGTTGAGGGGGTTGGAAACAGTTACGGTAAAGGATTGGGGGAACTCATTGGATAGAAAAGGTACGCCTTGGGTAGAGGCACAACTCAAGTTCAGGAGAAGCAAAACCGCTAGCACTCCGTTTATCCATTTCTTTACGCTACTCGTCATTTCAAATGGTTTGGTAAGGGGGAATCGCTCCTTTTGAAGAGCAGAATTTCGGGTTTGTTTTTGGCTTGTTTTCTGGAAATCTGGCTAAAAACGAAAAATCTTTGGTTAGGATAAGCCACTCAAAAAAAGTCAGCTCGACCATTTTTTATCAGAATCAGGAGGGGTATGGGAAAGGCAACGAATACCCATACCCCAGCCTTCTTCTTTATTCATTCATTTACACTATTTGGCTACTACTTCACCCAGCGCGGGTCGCCAAGGGCCGTTCCGCCAATGCCTGAAGTTCTCAACTCAGAACCAGCCGGAAGCGTGAAGTCCGTAGTAGCGGCCGTCCAACCCAAGTCAATGGTTTTGTTGTTGGATTGCGTCACTATTGACGAGAAAGTCAATGGGGCTAAAATGGCACCACCTTCTAACTTGAAATAATTGTTGTATTTGAACTCAACCGTTGAGCCTGCCCCTGCTCTGATGGCACTTGCCCCAACTGTTTGACCTGGCTTAGGCGAGTTGGCAATAATGCTATTCTGCATAGTGAAGTCCACAACTATTGAAGTACCATCAAATAGGATGTTATCTCTTCCGCCAGAACCAAAGTTGTTCAACGTCACCTTGTCTATAAAGAAGGTAGGCTTTGTAGCTGGAGTAAAGGCAGTTGCATAACTAATGAATCCTCTTCCTGCTTCATTGAAAGTTGAGTTGGTTACCTCTAGTCTGTTTAACTCTAGCTTATCAAGCATAAAGGTCTGGTAGTTAGAGATGGCATTTTTGGAAACCACAGAATTAATCACCTTGATAAAGTCAATCTTCTGGCTTCCGCCGCTTGCGCCTCTGTTGGCTCTTAAGAAAGTACTCTTCAGGTCATGGATGTTACTGTTCTCCACGGTGATAGAGGACAAGGTACCAGCTGTGGCGTCAATGTTGAGGAAGTAATCTCCCGTCACTTCACCGGCTGGGTTCTTCCCGTCAAACTCAATCCCATTGATACGCACCCCTGCACCAGTTCCTTTTAAGGTAATTTCCTTAAAGTAGATTTTGGTGTCATTGGGGTTGCCAGACACAGATCTGAGGGTTATGTACTTTTCTGCGATTAGAATATTGGCGATAGAAGCGTCATACACCCCTGCCTCTAAACCAATTACGTCGCCGTTTGCGGCACTTGCCACCACTGCTACCAAGTCACTTCCTGGAGAGACCGTATAGGTATAGATGCTGGGTTCTTTGGTTGTAAATGTGGTGATTCCTTTACTAACCGTGCCGGCAAAAATCTCTGCAGTATAAGCAGTAGTGGCCGTGAGGTTGGTCAGGGTGATGGCATTGGCAGAGAGTTGCTCTGGGGTTAAGACAATCTCAGTACCGGTTCCGCCAGCTGGGGTTAAGATAATTTTAGTAAGACCCACCGTAGGTCTCCATCTTAAAATGGCTGTCTTGTCTTTGACCTCAGTTGTAAGTACAGTAGCAAAAATCTGCTCTCCTCTAATTCTAAAACGGGAACTTACCAACCATTTAGACTCAGGCGTATTGCCTTTGGCATTGGTTTTCACCCGTGCAAAATAATTCTCTTTTATCTCAAGCTGCTTGTCTGTGAAGGTGATGGCCGTCGTGTCAATTTGAGCACTAAGAACAACTGGCGTCTTAAACAAAGTATCCTTGGCCACCTCTACCGTGTAGGTGGTGGTGGAAGGATCAGTGTTTATAGATGCTTTCCAGCTTAGTTCAACATTGGTTTCCCCGCTTTTAGCCTGAATGTCACCAGCGGGCATAAACATACGGGACAGTTCCAGTTGTTCCTCATCCTCTTCTGGGTCACAAGCCACTACTCCTAGCAGGCCCACCATCAAGGCAGGCATTAACCACTTGGAAAGTTTGAAATTGAAGTTTATCATATCTTCTGTATTTGACTTATTGGAAGCCTCTTTTTAATAACCGTAATCCTGGGTTAATCTATAGTTTGAGTTAATGATCCCGAAATAGATTGGGAAAAGCTCAGAGTGATTTGGCGTAAAATGACTAAAGAACCCAGAATTAGCCCCGTTGATCTGAGCGTCTGTAATTGCGGCTCTCCAATTAATTTTTCTGTAACCTGCAGGGTCAGTAGTAGGACCGGGCGTATACATCACCTTGTTAACGCTGCCGCCCAGAGGGTCAGTAGAGGCGGCACCTCCAAATAGATCAAAATTGGCCATTTCCTGCTGCGCAGATACTCCTGGTCCCAGAAGCTTGTTAGGGTTGTAGAAGATGTGGGTTGGAACGTTAGCATAACGACCCGTTCCGTTTTTCATCCTGGTCAACTCAGCTTTTACTTCATTAATCTTGGCCTGCAAGAGGTTCCACCGGATAAGGTCATACTTCCGGATACCTTCCCCTCCAAACTCCAGGTAGCGCTCCTTGACAATAGCGCTAAAGAAGCCAGACTTGTCTGTTGGGATAGTACCCATTCTAGCCTCTGTTTCATAAGCGTCAAAGAAGGCTCTCTTTCTTATAGACTCTAAGGCTGCTATTGCTGGTCCAGTAGGACCGCTCAATTCATTTTCAGATTCAGCAAACATTAACAACACGTCTGCATACCTAATAAGCGGCCAGTTAATGCCCAGTGTTTGGTTGGCACCAGAAATGGCAGTCCAGTACTTTCTAAACTTGCCCTCTCTCATTAACATAGGAGTTGTAAGGACTTTGTTGTCTGTCCCATCTACCTGAAAATAGGCAATGGTAACGTCTCTCCTTGAGTCTCCAATTGAGTCAAAGGCATAGAAATAAGTTGGGATGGCAGTGGTCAAACCATTGGCGCGTCCATACTTGCTAGCACCATCAATACGAGGTCCGTTACCAAATCCTAGCTTGGTGTCTGTTCTAGAGTTACCGCCAAAAGCACCCACTTGCCAGATATGCTCCTTGGTCACATCTGCTACTCCGTTGCCATGCAAGCTTCTAAAAACATTCTCATAGCTTGGGTTCAGGTTGTTCTCCTTTCTCTGGATGATGTCATTGGTTTCATCTCGGGCAATCTTGTAGTAATCCAGGTAGTTGGCGCGGCGCTCAACGGCCTTGGTCTGTCTTCTTAGGGCGTATCCGCCACGGGCTAAGGCAATCCTTGCCCTTAAGCCTTTCACGGCAGCTTTGGTCACCCGGGTAGTAGGGTCTCCAGACTCTCCCATCCATGGAACAAGTTCAGCGGCTAATTTCAAATCCTCTAGCAGTTTGTCGTAGATTTCATCCTGGTCCGTTTTAGCCAGGTACAAATCCTTTACCTCTGCAGACGGCTCAAAATGCGCAGGAACGTCGCCCCAGTTTCTAATCAATTCATGGTAGAATTGTGCTCTCAGGGTTAGCGCCTCTCCGTAGAATTTTTTCATGGCAGCCTGTTCTGCTACTGTCCCACTGGTGTATAAAGGAGAAAGCGGAATGTATTTAATGCAAATGTTGGCGCGCTCAATGCCTCTATACAATTGGATGAAAGGGTTCTGCAAGTCTGAGTAGGCTGGGCTTACCCCAAAGTGGGCAATCCCCATTCTTTGCTCAGGGTTCCAGTCCCCAGAAATCACAAAATCATCTGCGGCATTTGGATAAAGTGTAGATAGCCTGCTTCCATATCCATCATCTCCGCTTAATTGGTTATACACGCCGGTCAAGGCACCTTCGGCGTAAGACAAGCTGCTAAACATGGTGTCCTGCGCCAAGGTAGAAGGGTTTTCAACCTCTAGATAATCTTCACAAGAAGACGTAGCCACAAGCCCTCCAAGGAGCAATGACATGGCCCATGTTTTATATATTCTCTTTGTCATTTTTTTATCTTCTAGAATTAAAAGGTAAGGTTTACACCTCCCAAAATGTACCGTGAGCGTGGGTAGGCAGCATAGTCAACACTTGGGGTAAGCGGGGTGCCTCTTCTGGTGTTTGCCTCTGGATCATACCCATCATAACCTGTCAAGGTGATCAAGTTGTTGGTAGTGGCGTACACTCTGAACTTGGAAAACACCTTCAATCTCTGCACTAGGCTTTCTGGTAAAGTGTAACCCAAGGTAATGTTGCTAATGCGTAAGAAAGAGCCGTCCTCAATAGCAAAGGAATGCAGGAAATAACCGCCCAATGATGGCGTCCAGTATTTAGCATCCGCATTCAATGCTCTCAACTCATTAGGAGTAGTCACTGCATTGCCGTTTTCGTCTGACAACTTGAAGCGATCCTTCATAAAGCCTAACAGGTTGTTGTCACGCTGGGTCCATTGGGTGGTGAACTCCATTTTATTGGCGTTGTATACTTTGTTACCAACAGAGAAATTCATGAACACGCTTAAATCAAAGCCTTTGTAGGCAATCTGCTGGTTAAAACCACCAATAAATTTAGCCTGCGCGTTTCCAAGAACTGTTTTGTCTGCAGAGGTAATCAAAGAGTTACCGTCATCTGTGAGGTCCTTCAATTTTAAGTCACCCGGTCTTGGCTGTCTGTTACCCAACGCCACCGTGCTTGAGTTAGCCACGCCATCCTTTAGGATATAGTTTCCTTGAGCATCAAAAACGAAGGTATTGGTAGCAGCGTCAATCACAAAGTCATCTACAGAGTAGAAACCGTCAGTCTGGTAGCCATAGAAGTTACCCACTGGTTTGCCTACCTCTACTTTAAAGTCTTCTAAGGCATTCACCCAGCCAGATTGGTAAAGTTCGTTCTGCTTAGGGTTACCTGAAGGATCAAGGCCCAGGCTCACCACCTTGTTTCTATTGAAGGCAATATTAAAGCTGGCATTCCAGGTAAAATCATTCTTCTCAAACACCACGCCATTCAACTGAAGCTCAAGACCTTTGTTCTCGGTCTCACCAATGTTCTGCATCTGCGTAGTGTATCCACTTGTAGGTGGAACAATAGCTCTTAGTAAAAGGTCTTTTGTTTTATTCTTGTAGACATCTACTGAGGCGTTTAACCTGTTTTTAAAGAAGGACAAGTCGGCTCCTAGATTGGTAGAAATGGTGGTTTCCCACTTTAGGTTGGCATTAGCCAGGTCATTTGATGCATAACCCGGAGTAACCGCATCTCCATAAGCATAACCATCCTGGCTTCTAGCGGCAAAAATGGTTTTAAACAGATCTTGACCTATTCTATTGTTTCCAACGGTACCATAGCTTAAGCGAAGTTTCATATCACTCAACCAGCCTTCTGTACCTTGCATGAAAGGCTCTTCAACCACTCTCCACATCAAAGAAGCTGAAGGGAATATGCCATGCTGCAAACCTCTGGCAAACAAAGAAGAACCATCACGTCTAATGTTCACATTGGCAAAATACCTTCCTTTATAGTTGTACCCTACCCTCCCGAAGAAAGAGAGAAGCCTGTTACCAGATTCAGAAGTACTGGGTGCATCTTGCATTAACCCAATTGGAGGGCTTGCCTGACCAATGCTTGAAAACGCCTGCTCTGGCGTAATATCCACTGGCAACCATTTCACTCTTGTGAATCTCTGGTTACCTGTAGAATGTACTACTTCATGGCCCGCCAAAAAGTCAAAGTTATGGTCGTCGTTTAATTTGTACTTATAGGTTAAGGTATTAGAATTTGTGAACGTGAGCCCCTCAGATCCAAATAGATCTACCACTGGCTGAGCGTTGTTATCTCTGGCCAAACCAGTTACCGGGCCACTGTAAGTATCTGATTTTCTATCAACTGCATTAATGCCTACTACAGTTTTAAAAGTTAAATCCTTTAAAATGTTGTAGCTAAACCAACCGTTGACAATGATGTCATTTCTGTAGTCGTTCTTGATTTCATTGTTTGCCAAAAGCACAGGGCTAGTCAGGTTGGTAGAGTTGAAGTAAGCCGGATCAAACTCATCTACTTCACTTTCTAAGCCAGGGGCCAAAAACGGTCTAAACCTTACCGCATTTCTTAACCTGTTAGATTGCTGTGACTGCGTGCTGGACGTCCCTACCCCATCAATGCGTTGACGGCTGTAACGGGTGGTTAAACCAACTTTAAATTTATCATTTACCTTGTGGTCAAACTTAAAAGAGGCCAGTGAACGCACAAACCCAGAGTTGAGCATAATCCCTTCTTCATCTGTATGGTTTAGGGTAAAGTTGAAGGTGGTTTCCTTTGTACCGCCTGTTATGCCAAGCACATGGGTTTGACTAAAAGCGTCTCTGCCAAATACTTTTTCTTGCCAATCAACTTCTGGCATTGACTTATAAATCTCTAAATCTTCCCAGCGGCCAAATCTATCCCGGAAAGAGGCTCGAGACTCCTCATTGGCGTTACTGTATAAATTATATGACTCATACTGATACCGCACATAATCATAAGGATTCAAGACATCCAACTTATTGACGATGCTTCTAACCCCAGCGTAGCCATTGTACGTCACTTGCGTTTTCTGCTCCACGCCTCCTTTAGTGGTGATGATCACAACTCCATTGGCCCCCCGGGCACCATAAATAGAGGTAGAAGCCGCATCTTTCAACACGTCAACTGATTGAATTTCTTGGGGAGAGATAATAGAGAGGGCATTTTCCATCTGGATACCGTCTACTATATACAATGGAGAGTTGTCCTGGCTAAGAGACCCTCCGCCGCGCACCCTAATCTGTATATCAGCTCCCGGCCTTCCTTCGGTGCTGGTCACCTGCACCCCGGCTAAACGGCCTGCCAAGGCTTCTGCGGCTGTGCTAACTGGTATATCTTGTAATTCTTTAGCTGTCACGGAAGCCACAGAACCCGTAAGCTCTTTTCTGGTCACGGTACCATAGCCAATGACAACTACCTCATCCATTACCCTGTTGTCACTTACCAAAGAAACATTCACCACTGACTTGCCTCCCATAGGCACTTCTTTGGCAACATACCCTATGTAAGAGAACACCAGTGTGCCATTGGCATTAGGAACATTCAAAGTATAATTACCATCCACGTCTGTAGAGTTGGCGGTGGTGGTCCCCTTCAGGAGTACCGTCACTCCTATTAGACCCTCCCCCTTGTCATCTGTTACGCGGCCTTTCACGGTAACCGTCTGCGCGAAGGTTACTGTAACCGCCACAAAGAAAAATGGAAGTACGAGCAGGTACCGTATCTTCTTAAGTAATGCTTGTTGCATAGGTAACATTAAGATTTTGTTAATAGGTGTGAATTGAATGCTTGGCGTGGCGACTTGCGCATAAAGTGCGCAACCGATTGCATATTTAAGAAACTTTAAATCATTTCACAAATGAAAAGCCTGTTTTTTGTTAGTTTTAAAAATTAACAGCCTTATCTGGGCTTATTTTACCATTTTTTTATTAAGTTAGTACCCGGATAAGAAAACTGCTTTGCAAATTTTTAATCCAACCCAAGTGCGATCAAGGTACAACTCATTAATAAATTTGTAATTTGCGCAACCGATTACATTAATTAAGCGCTTCCTATATACCCATGAATCATACCACCCGGCACGCCATTCACCCAGAAGACTTCAAGGCCTACGGCACTCAGAAACTGCGTGAGCACTTCTTAATGGAGAACCTGTTTGTAAAGGATTCCATAGAACTGGTCTACACATTATATGACCGGTTAATTGTGGGCGGCGTGCATCCAGTGAGCCAGTCGGTGCGGCTAGACACTTTCCCTAACCTTCGGTCAGAGAATTTTCTGGACAGAAGGGAAATAGGAATTATCAATGTAGGCCCAGAGGCCAACGTGACCGTTGACGGCACAGACTATACCCTTGCTCCCAAAGAGGCACTCTATATAGGAAAGGGCGTGAAAGAGGTGGTATTTCACCCGGCCCAAACCGGCGAAGCTAGATTCTACTTCAATTCTGCCCCCGCGCACCACACCTACCCTACCAAGAAGGTAAGCCTGGCTGAGGCTGAGACCGTGGAGATGGGCGCCTTGGAAAACTCTAACCACCGCACCATTAGAAAAGTGTTGATTAACTCCGTAGTAGAAAGCTGTCAGTTGCAGATGGGTGTGACTGAACTAAAAACCGGAAGCGTCTGGAACACCATGCCGGCCCACACGCATGACCGTCGCATGGAGGCCTACTTCTACTTTGAGCTACCAGGAGATCAGATGGTGTGCCACTTCTTAGGCGAACCGCAGGAAACCCGTCACATCTGGGTAAAAAACAACGAAGCAGTGCTTTCTCCGCCCTGGTCCATTCACTCAGGCGCGGGTACGTCTAACTATACCTTTATCTGGGGCATGGCCGGCGAAAACCTGGATTACAACGACATGGACAAATTCCCCATCACCGACCTGAAATAGCCATGACCCATCTATTTGACTTAACCGGAAAAGTGGCCTTGGTGACCGGTGCCACGCACGGACTGGGAATGGCCATGGCCAAAGCCTTGGCAAAAGCCGGCGCCACTTTGGTGATTAATGGCAACACGCCCGCCAAAATGGAAACGGCTTTGCAACAGTACGCCGCCGACGGGATTGACGCCAAAGGCTATCTGTTTGACGTGACCAATGAAGAATTGGCTATTGAAAATATTGCGCGCATTGAGCAGGAAGTAGGTCCCATTGCCATTCTGGTGAACAACGCAGGCATGATTCAACGCACACCTGCCTTGGAGATGGCCGTCGCCGATTTTCGGAAAGTGCTGGACGTGGATTTGACCGGGCCGTTCATCATGAGCAAGACCGTGGGCAAGCACATGGTGGCGCGCAGAGCAGGTAAAATCATCAACATCTGCTCCATGATGAGTGAATTAGGTAGAGACACGGTTTCTGCCTACGCCGCGGCCAAAGGGGGCTTGAAAATGCTCACCAAGAACCTGGCCACCGAATGGGCGCGCTACAATGTGCAGGTCAACGGCATAGGGCCGGGGTACTTTGCCACCGATCAGACCGCTCCCATTAGAGTAGACGGACATCCTTTTAATGACTTTATTATACAACGTACGCCGGCCGGCCGTTGGGGAGACCCAGAGGACTTGGGCGGTGCCACCATCTTTCTGGCCAGCAAGGCCAGTGATTTTGTGAACGGTCAGATTTTATATGTAGACGGTGGTATATTGGCTACCATAGGCAAACCCAGCAACGAAGCTTAAGAGCCTCCTCATTCATTTTGTAATCAACCCGCTTCTATGTCAAGCAAACCAAAGGTCACCATTCATGACATCGCTGAAAAGCTGAACATCACCGCCTCTACGGTGTCACGGGCATTGAATGACCATCCCAGAATCAGCGAGGCCACTAAGAAAAGTGTCCAGAAGCTGGCCAAGTCCCTTAATTACCAGCCCAACAACATAGCGGCGGCCTTGCGCAACGGCAAGACCAACATCATTGGCATTATTGTGCCTACGGCAGACCGCGCCTTTTTTGCGTCTGTCATTAGAGGGATTGAGGAGATCGCCAATAAACTAAATTACAAGGTCATCATCTCTCAGTCTAATGACAATTATGAGAAAGAGGTGCAGACCATTGACGCCTTGCTCAGCGCCCGCGTGGATGGCATCATCGCTTCTATTGGCAAGAATACCGAAAACTTTGACCACTACAAGCGCATGCAGGAGAAAGGCATTCCGTTGGTCTTGTTTGACAGAACCACAGATGAGCTGGAAGTGAGCCAGGTCATGATTGACGATTACCTGGGTGCCTACAAAGTGGTAGAGCATTTAATCCAGCAGGGTGCCCGCCGCATTGCGCACTTCACCAGCCCTAAGAAAGTAAGCGTTTTCAAAGAACGCCTGCGTGGGTACGTAGACGCGTTGCGTGACAACGGAATTCCTTATGACGAAGCCCTGGTAGTAAAGAGCAACCTACAGTTAGAGGACGGAAGAGCCAGCATGGAGCAATTATTGGCCCTGGCCGAGCGTCCGGATGCGGTCTTTTCTGCCAGTGATTACGGGGCCATGGGTGCCATGCAGGTAGTGAAGGAAAACGGTCTGCGCGTGCCGCAGGACGTGGCACTTGCCGGCTTCGGAAATGAGCCGTTCACCAGCTTCTCAGAACCTGCCTTGACCACGGTAGACCAATTCTCCCTGACCATGGGCCGCATCACCGCCGAACTATTCTTTGAACACTTTAAGGCCGGTCCGGAAAAGAAACTGGTTCCGCAGAAAACGGTTCTTAAGCCAGAATTGGTGGTGAGAGGATCATCTTTGAAAGCCGAAGCACTCAAAAAAGACACAGAGAAACTCTCCTAATAAATAGCCACGTTTTTGGCCTGTTTTCCATAAAATAAGCCAAAAACGACCATACAAATTTCAAAGAACAAGCTTGTTCAACTACCAGAAGGACAGCTTTCAAATAAACTTTAATCCTTAAACGCGAAGAGCCCTCCCGGTTATTCAAAGACAAAGAATATGCAGCCGTTAAACAGACAGACCGCCCAAATCTCAGTGCAGAGACCCGTGAAAGTGATACAATTTGGCGAAGGTAATTTTCTGCGGGGCTTCGTGGATTGGATGATAGACATTCTCAACGAGAAAACCGACTTCAACGGAGCGGTAGAAATCATCCAGCCCTTGGACAAAGGAATCTACAAATTAATCAATGATCAAGACGGTTTGTACCACGTGGTCTTGGAGGGAATTCAGGACGGACAGACCACGCAGGAAACCCGCTTGATCAGCTGTGTGCAGAACGCCATGAGCCCGTACGCAGACTATGCCGGCTATCTGAAATTAGCTGAGAATCCAGACCTACAGTTCATCATTTCTAACACAACGGAGGCAGGTATTTCTTTTGACGCCGCTGACGCTTCTCCAGAGACTACGCCTAGCTCGTTCCCGGGTAAATTAACGGCGCTCTTGTACCGTCGTTTCCAGCATTTCAAGGGAGCTTCTAACAAGGCCTTGACCATCATCCCCTGTGAACTGATTGAGAAGAACGGCGAGGCCCTGCGCACCACCATTTTGCAGTTTGCCCAGCACTGGAACCTGCCGGAAGCCTTCTCTAACTGGATTGAAGCAGACACTATTTTCTGCAACACGCTGGTAGACCGCATCGTGCCAGGCTTCCCAAAGGACACCATCCAGGACATTCAGCAGGAAATTGGTTTTGAAGACACCTTAGTAGTAAAAGCCGAGCCTTTCCACCTATGGGTGATTGAAGCACCAGAATCGGTACAAGCCGCCTTCCCTACAGACAAAGCTGGCCTGCAGGTGAAATTCGCGGATGACTTGACGCCCTACCGCACCCGCAAAGTACGCATCTTGAACGGCGCGCACACCGCTTTGGTACCAGTGGCGTATCTGCAAGGACTACGCACCGTGCGCGAGGCCGTGGAAGATGAAACCTCCGGTACTTTCATCAAGGAAGCCATCTACGAGGAGATCATCCCTACCTTGGACCTGACTGCCGAAGAACTAAACCAGTTTGCTAAGGACGTGCTGGAGCGTTTCCAGAACCCGTTCATTCACCATGAGTTAATCACCATCGCGCTCAACTCCGTGGCCAAATACAAGGTGCGCGTGTTACCGTCGGTGTTGGAATACAAGCAACGCAAAGGAGCTTTACCACAGCGCTTGCTTCGTTCTTTGGCTGCGTTAATTCTGTTCTACAAAGGCGAATACAACGGCCAGCAGATCCCTCTAAACGACACACCCGAAGTGTTGGAGTTCTTCCAGGCGGCGTGGCAAAAAGATTCTGTGGAAGAGACGGTAAAAATGGCCTTGGCCAATGAAGATTTCTGGGGTCAGGACCTGAACCAGATTGATGGATTGACCGCCTTGGTAACCGCTGAAGCCGTAGCCTTGCAACAAGCAGAAAACGTGCAGGCCAGCGCCAATTAACCAAATTCAAAACTATCGTTTTTGGCCTGTTTCTTGGAAAACAGGCCAAAAACGAATTCCCATTTCCTACTGCATCTCAGTAGTTTTCATTCACCTAGCAACAGTACCTCCATGTCATTTTTAGACGACAATTTTCTTCTAGAGACCAAGACGGCCCAGACCTTGTACCATGAGCATGCCAAGCACATGCCCATCATTGACTACCACTGCCACTTGAATCCAGAGGACATAGCCAACGATAGAAAATTCAAGAACCTTACCCAAATCTGGCTTGAAAGCGACCATTACAAATGGCGCGCCATGCGTACCAACGGCATCTCTGAGAGCTTCTGCACCGGAAACGAGGACGATTACGCCAAGTTTGAGAAGTGGGCGCAGACCGTGCCCTATACCATGCGGAATCCTTTGTACCACTGGACGCACATGGAGTTGAAAAGACCCTTCGGGATTGAGAAGGTCTTGAAGCCGGAAAGCGCGCGCGAAATCTATGAAGCGGCCACGGCTATGTTGCAGACTGATGAGTTCAGCGTACGCGGCATCTTAAAAAAGATGAACGTGGTGGTGATCTGTACTACAGATGACCCGATTGATTCTCTGGAGCACCATCAGAAAATTGCGGCAGATGATTTCGGCATTAAGGTATTGCCAACGTTCAGACCAGACAAGGCCATGGCCATTGAAGATGCGGGTTACCTGACCTACCTGCAGAAATTAGAAGCGGCTTCTGGCATCTCCATTGGCAAGTACCAGGATTTGTTAGATGTTTTAAAACAGCGCCATGATTTCTTCCATGCCCAGGGCGGACGCCTTTCTGACCACGGCCTGGAAACCATTTACGCTGAAGAATACACCGATCAGGAGATTGCCCAAATCTTTGAAAAGGCCTTGCAAAAGCAAGCTTTGACCAAGGAAGAAGTGATCAAGTTTAAATCTGCCATGTTGGTAGAATTGGCTTTGCTGGACCACTCCAAAGGCTGGACCCAACAGTTCCACCTGGGCGCTTTGCGCAACAATAACACGCGTATGATGCGTGAGTTGGGCGCCGATACTGGGTTTGACTCCATCGGAGATTTTGATGTGGCCCGCCCGCTGTCAAAGTTCATGGACAAGTTGGACAACTCAGACCAACTGGCTAAGACCATCTTGTACAACCTAAATCCAAGTCAGAACGAACTGTACGCCACCATGATTGGCAACTTCAACGACGGAAGCACGCCGGGCAAGGTTCAGTACGGTTCTGCGTGGTGGTTCCTGGACCAAAAAGACGGCATGGAGCGCCAGATGAACGCCTTGTCCAACATGGGCTTGTTGAGCCGCTTCGTGGGCATGCTCACCGACAGCCGTAGCTTCCTCTCCTACCCTAGACACGAGTACTTCAGAAGGATTCTATGCAACATGCTGGGCAACGACGTGGAAAGCGGCCAGTTACCGGCCTCTGAGATGAAATGGATTGGCCAGATGGTAGAGGACATCTGTTACAACAACGCCAAAAACTACTTCAACTTCTAAGCCATGCAGACCAAAGGAAAAGTACTGTCCTTCGGGGAGCTGTTGCTCAGAATCTGTCCAGACGGCGAAGGTCAATGGCTGGCAGAAAACCAGTTGCCGTTCTTTGTGGGCGGCGCCGAGCTGAACGTGGCCACGGCCTTGGCCTTGTGGGACATTCCTTCGGCGTACCTGACGGCCTTGCCAGAGAACTCTGTTTCAGAACAGCTCATTCATTATTTGCAAGAGCGCAACATTGACACTTCGCCAATTGTGATGCAGGGCGAACGCATTGGCTTGTACTACCTCCCCAAAGGAAAGGACCTCAAAAATGCGGGCGTGATTTATGACCGCAAAGGCTCTGCCTACGCAGATTTAACGCCTGGTATCATCAACTGGGACGCTGTTTTTGAAGGCGTGAGCTGGTTTCATTTCAGTGCCATCTGTCCGGCCATCAACCAAAACGTGGCAGACGTTTGTCTAGAAGCCTTACAAGCGGCTAAAGCTAGAAACATCTTCATTTCTCTGGACTTGAATTACCGCGCCAAGCTGTGGCAGTACGGCAAAGACCCGGTAGAGATTATGCCCGCGCTAGCGCAGTACTGTGACTTGATCATGGGCAACATCTGGGCCGCCAACAAAATGCTAGGCATGCCACTGCAAGAAGAGTTGGTAGCGGATATTGAAAAGGAGAAACTGTTGCAACACGCTACGCTCACCTCAGAGACCATTCTGAAGGAATTCCCGAATTGCAAGACCGTGGCCAATACCTTCCGGTTTGACTACCAAGAAAAAGGCATCCAGTACTTTACCACACTCTACTCTCAGAACCAATTGCATGTGTCTCAGGAATACAAAGTAGATCAGATTCTGGACAAGGTGGGTAGTGGTGACTGTTTCATGGCAGGGTTGATTTACGGCTTCTACCAAGGCCATGCCCCGCAGGAAACGCTGGAATTTGCCACGGCAGCGGCCTTCAAGAAACTATTTATTTTAAGCGACGCCACCACCAGCACCGTGGCCGAGATTGAAGAAACCATCCAAGCCTATGCCCACTAAAGAAACCGCCCTACAGGCCATTGTAGATCAGGGGCTTTTGCCTTTGTTCTTCTATGAAGATCCGCAGGTAAGCCTTGACATCATCCAGACCTTGTATAAAGCTGGGGTAAGAACCCTGGAGTACACCAACCGCGGACCTGCCGCTTTAGAGAACTTCAAATACTTAAAGCAAGAGCTGCAGCAGTACCCAGATTTGCATTTGGGTATTGGTACCATCAAAACCGTAGAGCAGGCCAATGACTTTTTGAAAGCCGGCGCCGATTACATAGTCGCACCTATTGTGGACCCGGCCGTGGGAAGTTTGGTGCACGAGGCGGGACTGCTTTGGATACCGGGTTGCTTTACGCCCACCGAGATTCACGTAGCTCAACAAGCACAGGCGGCTTTGATTAAGATCTTCCCGGCCAATATTGTAGGACCGGCCTTTGTGTCTTCCATCAAAGAGCTGTTTCCGGGCCAGCTGTTCATCCCGACCGGCGGCGTGGAAATGGAGGAAAGCAACTTCAGGACCTGGTTCAAGGCTGGAGTCTGCGCCGTGGGCATGGGAAGCAAGCTCATAAGCAAAGACATTCTGGCCAATCGCCAATACGACCAACTCCATACCCTCACCCAACAAGCACTGCACCTCGCTCAGACATGTAGATCCTAATAAACCGCGCCCATGACCCAAACTACCCAAACAAACACTAGGCCTCTCACCTCTCAGGAGAAGATGGGCCGCTACCGGTGGACGATCTGTTCCCTGGTATTTTTTGCCACCACCATCAATTACCTGGACAGGGCCGTTATCTCCCTGCTCAAACCCTACCTGGAAACCGAATTCAACTGGACCTCTGGGGACTACGCCGACATTGAAATAGCCTTTAAGGTAGCCTATGCCTTAGGCATGGTGGGTGTTGGCCGCGTCATTGACAAGCTAGGGACTAAGATTGGCTATGCCCTTTCTACCTTCCTCTGGAGTATTGCCGCCGTAGGCCACGCTTTTGTGTCTTCTACCTTCGGGTTTGGGGTGGCCAGAGCGTTCTTGGGCGTGACTGAATCAGGTAACTTTCCGGCGGCCATCAAAACGACGGCAGAGTGGTTCCCGCAGAAAGAGCGCGCGCTAGCTACTGGTATTTTCAACTCGGGCTCAAACGTAGGTGCTATCCTGGCTCCACTTTCGGTACCGTTCATTGCCGAAACGCTGGGTTGGAAATGGGCTTTCATCATCACCGGTGCCCTTGGTTTTATCTGGCTCATTTTCTGGTTCTGGTTGTATGAAGTCCCAGCGCGCCAAGCCCGCTTAACCAAAGCTGAGTTTGACTATATTCACAGCGATGTAGATGACATGGCCGCCGTGGCCATTGAGACCGAACCGAAAATAGGCTGGGGAAAACTGTTGGGTTTTAGACAAACCTGGGCTTTTGTGATTGGCAAGTTCCTCACAGACCCTATCTGGTGGTTCTACCTGTTCTGGTTGCCAGATTTCCTGAACAAGGAGTATGGTCTCACCGGTACTGACATTGCCCTGCCAGTGGCATTGGTGTATACCATGTCCAGCGTTGGTAGTATTAGCGGCGGCTTAATTCCTATGAAGTTCATCAAAAACGGTTGGCCTGCTTTTAGAGCCCGCAAAATGTCCATGTTGCTGATTGCCTTCTTCGTGCTACCCATCGTGTTTGCCCAGCAGTTGGGAGAAATTAACATGTGGCTGGCGGTGATTGTGATTGGTATTGCGGCCTCGGCCCACCAAGCCTGGAGCGCCAACATCTTCACCACCGTGTCTGACATGTTCCCGAAACGCGCTGTGGCCTCTGTAACTGGTATTGGTGGCATGGCCGGTGGCTTGGGTGGTATCCTGTTGTCGGCCTTGGTTCAGAAACGCATGTTTGTGTACTATGAGAGCATCAACCAACTAGAGACCGCTTACTTCATCATGTTCCTGATTTGCGGTGGTGCCTATTTGACGGCCTGGCTCATCATGCACTTCCTGGTGCCTAAGATGAAGCCTATCTCCGTGTAAATTTTATTGTACCTGAATACATAAGAATGCCCATGACTGTCTGCAGTGATGGGCATTCTTATGAATAATCGTTTTTAGCCTGTTTTCCAGAAAACAAGCCAAAAACGGGTTAAGCTTTAAAGCCGTGTTCTTTTTCAAGGTTAAGTCACCTTTTGTACAATCCATGACTAATAAAATATTTGCTTAACAGTAAGAAACAACTCCTCCCGCCTACTAATACTTGCGTCACTGGTTTTGACCCTATATCAATCATCGTAACACCACTGACAAAACATAACTTGCACCAAATTCACCTCAACCAAGCTACATGAACAGATTTACTAAAATCATTCTCCCTTTGCTGTTATTGCTTATCGTGGCGTATGCCATCTATGGCGTGCTACACGCCGGACAAGGAAATTTCTTTGCCAACGCTTCCTTCATCACCTCAGGCTTGGTAGTGCTGGGATTGGTGGTGTTGCTTTATCTGCTTTTTAAAAGCATCAAAGGACTTTGGGTAGTAGGTTTATTGGCCATGGTGGCGTTACAATCCTGCAACTATGCCAAGTCAAACCAACAAGTGGTAGTGTCTGATGACTGCGGCATGGCCTGGAAGAAGGTAAATGCCGGCGATGCCGTCCCGAAGGGTGTGGGCAATCCTTGCTTCATGAAGGTGGTGATTCCTAACTTCCCTATGCAGGGGGACAGCCGCTTCATCTCCAACCTGAAAGACCGCGTGCGGGCCTCCATTCACATTGACTATGACTACTCCATCACAGACCCGCTGGCGTTCATCAGGCAGGCTAAATTTTTAGGGAAGGCCAACGCCAACGCAGACAATAGCGAGGCGCTTGATCCAAGTGCTTTTGAAGGCGCCGAGAACATGGTGATTGACAAAAGGATTAGGGACGTTAGCAAGTCTCTCTTTCTGCAGGAGGACATTGTAGAACTGGACCAGGCCGAACTAGAGAACAAACTATTGGTTGAGGCCAACAAACTGCTAGAGCCGCTGGGTGTTCATTTGAATTTCATCACCCTCACCTTTGACTTAGATGAACAAACCAGACAGGCCATTGACATTTCCACCGCCATGAAGATCTATGAAAGCAAAAACCTGGTGGATGTGGGCAAGCAAGTGATTGTATCCAGAGCCGGCGCTACCAAAGTGACGGTAGAAAACAAACTAGCGCCTGAGCAAACAGCTAAGGACGAAGAATAATAAAAAAGGGCCAGCCATACGCTGGCCCTTTTTTATTACCCCTAAGCAATCCCTGATAATCAAGTCCAGGACTTCCTGCTGAAACGGAGAATCTACGAATGCAGAAACCCACCCTGTAGTATTGGCCAGTGTCTTACTGTCGGTTGAGGCCCATTCATATTATTTCGTGCAATTTTAAATCGCATCATAACCTTGTTGAGATTAATCACCTGGTAAAGCAGACTGCGCAGGCATTCGTTTTCGCCCTGATTTCCAGAAAACAGACCAAAAACGCCTATTGGAGAATGTGCCTTAAATAATGTAAATTGAATGCACAAAATCCTTCCACCTAACTAACAGAACATGTCCAACTTCATACTATCGCGCCGATCCAGAGTGGCGGTTTGGATGCTGGCGCTCTCCTTGAGCGGACCAGCCATGGCCCAGGGCACCAAAGACCTGAACGTGACCTACCAGCGCCCCGCAGAATCCATCGCGAAACTTATTGAAGCTCCCGCCACCCCCACCGTGTCTTTTGACGCCAAAGGCGAGTGGATGCTGGTGATGGAGCGCCCCGGCTATCCGTCCATTGAGGAGATTGCCGCGCCTGAACTACGCATTGGCGGTCTGCGCATCAACCCGGCGGTGAACGGGGCCAGCCGTGGCTCTTCCAGCAACAACCTCAAGCTTAAGAAAATCAACGGTGGCCAGGAATATGCCATCCAAGGTTTGCCCGCCAACGCCAAAATCACGGATGTGAGTTGGTCGCCAGATGAACAACACGTTTCTTTCCTGAATACCACCACCAACGGCATTGAACTTTGGGTGATGAACGTGGCCAACCGCTCGGCCCGCAAACTCACCAACTCACAGGTGAATGATGCTTATGGCAATGCCGTTACCTGGGCACCGGACAGCAAATCCTTGCTGGTAAAATTGACCAATGCCAACCGCGGCAAAGCGCCCAAAACCAACAATACGCCAGCCGGCCCCGTCATCCAGGAGAACCTGGGCAAAACCGCTGCCTCGCGCACCTATCAGGATTTGCTGAAGAACCGCACCGATGAGGCCCTGTTTGATTACTACCTTACCAGCCAGTTGACCCAGATCAACTTGGACGGCCAGCAGACCAAAGTTGGCGAACAAGGCATCATCCGGAGCTTCAGCACCTCGCCAGATGGGCAGTATATTTTGGTAGCCACTACTAAGCGTCCATACTCCTACCTGGTACCCGCCAACTCTTTCCCGTACACCGTGCAGGTGTGGGACCGCCAGGGCAAACTGGTGAAACAGATAGCAGACATTCCATCGGGTGAGAACATCCCAGTGGGCTTCAACGCTGTGGCCACGGGTCCTAGGAGCGTGAGCTGGCGTCCAGACCAACCTGCCACCTTGTATTGGGTAGAAGCCCAGGATGGCGGCGATGACAAGAAAGACGTACCCGTGCGCGACATGGTGTATATGCAAACAGCTCCTTTCTCGGCTGCACCGGTCGCTTTGGCTGGTACCAAACTGAGATATGCGGGCATCACTTGGGGCAACAATGATTTGGCTTTGGTAACCGAGCGCTGGTGGAGAACCCGCCAAGAACGCACCACCAAAGTGAAGCCTAGCCAGCCAGGCGCCGAGCCCGTTTTGTTGATTGAGCGCTCCTATGAAGATTTGTACTCTGACCCAGGCTCCCCGGTAATGGAGAAAAACAAGTTCGGGCGGTACGTCATGCTAACCGACAAGTCTGGCCAAAACATTTACATGATCAGTGAAGGCGGCTCGCCGGAAGGGAACCGTCCGTTCCTGAGCAAGTTCAACCTGACCACCAAGAAGAATGACATTCTATGGAGGTCTGCGGCACCGTATTATGAGCGACCTGTGAGTGTGTTAAACGCAGACAAAGGCACTTTCATCACCCGCCGCGAGTCTGAGAACGATCCGCCTAACTACTTCCTGCGCCAGGTAGGCTCTAAGAAGTTGACGGCCGTAACCAAGTTCCCGCACCCAACGCCTGAATTGATTGGCGTAGATAAGCAGTTGTTGACCTACAAACGAAATGACGGCGTGACATTAACGGCCACCTTATATACACCTAAGGGCTACAAGAAAGAGCAAGGCCGTCTACCAATGCTACTATGGGCCTACCCACGTGAATTCAAAGACGCGGCATCAGCTGGTCAGGTGAAAAGTTCACCGTATGAGTTCACCCGCATCAGCTCTGGCTCTCCTCTGTTCTGGGTAACCAGAGGCTACGCTGTCTTAGATCGCACCGATATTCCGATTGTGGGCGAAGGAGATGCTGAACCAAATGACACCTACGTGGAGCAGTTGGTAGCCAGCGCCAAAGCCGCCATTGACGAAGTGGCCAAAATGGGCATTGCAGACCCTAACCGCGTGGCCGTAGGTGGTCACTCCTACGGGGCCTTCATGACCGCTAACCTCTTGGCACACTCAGATCTGTTTGCCGCCGGTATTGCGCGCAGTGGGGCATACAACCGTACCTTGACGCCGTTCGGGTTCCAGGCAGAAGAACGCACGTTCTGGCAGGCGCCAGAGGTGTACGGCAAGATGTCGCCGTTCAACTACGCCAACAAAATCAAAACGCCCATCTTGTTGCTACACGGCGAGGCTGACAACAACTCCGGCACCTTCCCTATCCAGAGCGAGCGTTTCTACAATGCCTTGAAAGGCCACGGCGCTACCACCCGCTACGTGGTGTTGCCATCAGAGAGCCATGGGTACGCCGCCAAAGAATCCATCATGCACATGCTCTGGGAGATGGACCAGTGGCTGGAGAAATACGTTAAAAACAAGCCTCAGCCGCAGACCATGCGTTAAGGAATACTTTAGCAATAGAATAAGAAACGCCTCACTAGTTAGTGGGGCGTTTCTGTTTGATGGGCATGAAGTAGAAACAATGCGTACATTTACAAAAACCGCTAAAAACTAAAACCCAGGCCTTGTGCTGACGGTATAGCGACACTGGACAGGAGACATGCACAGATGATTATAAAAGAATTAAAGAAGCCTAACGGTGATACTTTCTTGATTGCAGAGCGCGCCGAAGACAACGCATATATTCATGCCCGCTGGATGGGCATTCAAACCTTAGAAACCGTAAAAGAAGGAGGAGCCTTTTACGTGAACATGCTAAAAGAAAAACCCTGCGCACGCCTGCTCAACAACCACAAAGAATTAATTGGTCCCTGGGACGTGGCCAATGACTGGATCACCAAAGAATGGACTCCCCTGGTCATGCAACTCGGCTTAAAATACATGAGCCAGGTGCTGGCACCCGGCATCTACGGACAAATGTCGTTTCATCAGTTGCACCAACAAATTGGCGATCAATTTGAGATTAAGATGTTTGACGAGGAAAAGCCGGCCCTGGAGTGGCTCCTGCAAACCGGAAAATAAATTCACGCATAACCTATTCGTCTATGTCAACTAAAGCCAAAGAATTACACAGCGAAGAGTACGCCAACATCTGGCTTCATGAAGACACCCATACCCTTGAAATGGAATGGCTGGACTACGTGAGCTCGTACCGTTTTAAGCCTACCTTAGACCTTGCCTTAGAGCTGGCCGTGCAACACAACGCGCGGTATTGGTTGGCCAACCGCCTGGAAATGCGCGAACTAGGCGAACTGGACCGTAAATGGCTTACGGATACCTGGCTTCCTAAATTTCTGGGGTATAACTTTAAGAAAATGGCCGTGGTAGAGCCTGCCCACGGCTTGCACCGCGTCTTTGAAGACCAAGTCCTGCACAATACCAACGGCAAACCAGTTGAGATTAAATGCTTCCAGAAGCGCTCTGAGGCGCTGGAATGGATTGAAGAGGATTTCAACTTATAACTCTAGCCGTAGGTCTCCGCCCACGGCATGGCCTACGCAGGTTAAGACATAGCCTTGGTCTAGCTTCTTTTGGGTGAGCACCTCATTGTAAGACATCCAGACCTGCCCTTGGGTGCAGAGGGCGGCGCAGTTGCCGCATTTGCCGGCTTCACAGCTGTAGGGCAGATTGACGCCGGCTTTCTGCGCGGCCTGCAAGATGGTCTCTGGGTATTGTGCCTCAAACCTGAATTTCTCTTCACCTATCGTCAACTCCACCGCATGCCTATCCTGATCAGGTGGCAGGGCTCTCAGGTGCACTTTCTGGGTACTGAAGGTCTCTTTTCTGATGTTCTCAAACGGCACCCCTGCCCTGCGCAAGCCATAGGTACACATGCGCATGTAGTTCTCGGGGCCGCAGACGTAGGCTAGTAACTGTTCTGGTGGCACCACGGCCATTTCCATAACCAGTTTCTCTAGCAGTGTCTTGTGTAGACGGGCCTGGTCTAGCTTGGGCGCATCGCTGTTCAGAAATAGTACCTGGAGCCTCTCAGGGAAAGCGCTTTCTAAAGACAACAACTCCTGCCTAAAGATGGTCATGCGCTCTGATTGGTTGCTGTACACCAGCACCACAGGCAGCTCAGGGAATGCCACCAAGACCGTCTTCAGGAGAGAGAAAATAGGCGTGATGCCACTGCCCGCCGCCAGGAAGAAGATCTGCCCTATGGAATCCATCTCTTCAGGCAAGGTAAAGAACCCAGAAGCCCCTATGGTCATTAGCTGGTCACCTACCTGCGCATGGTCTACCAGGTGCCTGGAGAAGGCGCCGTTAGACTGTCGCTTAACCCCAATGGCCAGCGGCTCCTCTAAGGCAGGCGAAGAGGTGATGGAATACGACCGGCGAATCTCTGCGTGGTGCGGATGCGGCGGTAAGACCAGTGTTAAGTACTGCCCCGCCTGATAGGTGATCTGCTTGGCATCTTCTCCTGCAAATTCAAACGTCTTCACGCCAGGCACCTCTTCTTTGATGCGGGTTATGGTCAAGGGAATGTACAGGGAGCTCATACAGGTGGTAATGCAGGTTGGGTCTGCCAAGTATACGAAAAAACAGGATTTGCTATGCCTTGCTTCCTGAACAGCTCCAAGAACAAAAAACCTTTATCCGTTTTTGACCTATTTTCTGGAAACCAGGCCAAAAACGGACATAAAAAAAATCCATCTGTAAAAGACGGCTTTTCTATTTATAAGGTAGCAAGCTGTTTCTTGCGCTTTAAGTTAGGCAATACTAAAGCCAGTAAAATCACGATGACGCCTACCCACCTTATGGCCGTTACGGGTTCTTGCAGGATAAAATAAGACATGGCCACCGCCACCGGTAATTCTACGGTGCTTAGGATGGAGCTTAACACAACCCCTGCCTTGGGAATGCCTTTGGCAAACAGCACCGGCGGAATCACCGCGGCAAACAGCGCAAACACAATTCCCAGCACGCCCAAGCCCTCCATAAGGCTACCGTTTATCAAAAACACCGGCGGAAAAACGGCAAACACCAGCATGGTAGAACCCGTCAGCATCCAGGCGCTTTTCTTGACCGGTGGAAGTTCATTGCCTACGCGTCCGTTCACAATCAGGTAGATGCTATAGCCCAGGGCCGCCAACATCCCGAAGCCAATGCCGCCCCAACTCAGGTTCTCTACCTGCGTCTCTAGCATGCCACTAGCCAACACCGTTCCGCCCAAGACCAGCAACACGGCCAGCATCTGCAAATACGTAGGTTTCTTTTTGAACAGGACCGCCTCTAAGAGCATACTTATCCAGGTGAACTGCATGAGCAAAATAATGGCCACCGAGGCTTGCGTCATTTGCACGCACTGGTAATAGGCCATGCTCACCAGACCATTGGTGGTACCGGCCAAAAGTAGTTTCCAGGTGGGTGTGGTTTGAGGCTTTACCTGGTCTCTAAAGGATTTAGACCGGGTCTGCAGGAAATAGAGCGGCCACAGGATGAGCATGGCAAAGAAAGCCTGTGAACCGGTCACATCGCCCAGGGTATAGCCTTGCTTGTAGGCCAGCTTCACAAACGTAGACACCACGCCAAAACTGCACGCGCCCAAAAACACCAATAATCCGCCTCTAAACATCTAAACTGTCTCCTGATTTTTACTCCCACCAAAAAGGGGGTGCAAAGGTAAGGGTTTTTAAAGTCAGTTTCCGCTAGCGGGTTTTATATTGAAATTATAACACAGAAAAAGTCGTTTTTGACCTATTTTCTGAAAAACAGGCCAAAAACGACTTTACCTCAAACCAAAGTAAAATGGTCTGTCTTTTTTTAACTTATTATTTCTTACTCAACAATTGAAGGGAGGCTCCTGTAAAGGTGCCCTCTGCCTGGGGTGAGAATTGATAAGACGCTAAAGGAATCTGCACATTCTGGAGCACTAGTTGGCTTTTGTGCTGCATATCAAACTGCGCCTGATGTATTTGGTTGTTTGGATACAACGTAACTTTGGCATTACTTCCTGGGGTAGCGCCTGCTTTTACCGCCAAATACTTGATGGAGGTAGAATCCAGTTCAATGGCAGTGGCATGGTCCGGCAACAAGGACAAGCTGTCCAGCTTAAAACCTTTTACCATCACTTTGTTGTACTGGTACAGATGCCAAACCAGTTCTTGCTTCTGGCCTAGTAAGGTATAGGTAGATGAGGAGGCGACCGACGTTAACTTAGGACAATAGATAAGGATTTCACCCTGATATCCGTCATTATTATCCTTGTGCGCAAGGTCAATGATAAGTTTTTTACCTACCTGCCGTACCTTGAAGAACTCCTTGTCCTTCTGATGCAGGCGCACCTTGGGCGTACCAGGCAGTATTTTGTAGCCTACCTGCGTGGCCCCGTTTACCTCTACCTGGTCAAAGACGTTTAGGTTTAGGGTTACATAATCGCGGTAGCGGTCTTTGTACTTGCCGGTTTCATACTCCGCCTTCAGGGCAAAGTCAAAGGCAGTGAGGCAGCCTAGAAAGAATACCACGGCGACTCCCAACAATAAATTACTTTTTCTCATGGTTTTTACTTAGAGATGAAATGCTCGTTTTTATAATGCTCATAGCGTTCTTGAAGCTCTTCTAGCGAAATGTCTAACAGAATTACATTCCTGAAGAAATCTGGCAGGTCTTGTTGCAAAAACCGCTCGCGCTTCTGCTTCTTCACCTTAGCCACGGCGTCTGCCGCCACAAAGAATCCTATGCCGCGCTTGTTATAGATTACTTCCTGGTTTTGCAAGTACTCATAGGTACGCATGACGGTGTTGGGGTTTACTTGCAGGTCAACAGCCAGTTCGCGCACAGAAGGTATCTTGTCATCTGGCAGCCATTTGCCCAGTAGAATATGGTCGCTCACGTAAGCGGCAATCTGCAGGTAGATGGCTTCATTGTTCTTAAATTCCATAGCGCAGGGATTAAACTTCTTTTTCTTTCAGCTTTAAAAAAGCAGTCAGCCACAAGAGCAGGGCCATGCCCACTGGTACAATGGCTAAAAGATTTTTTCTCGCCTCTGGCAGTTCTATCTTAAAATACTCTCTCCTATCCTGAGCCAATTGATTAAAGAAGGTGACGTTAGAGAACGGCGAGGCGTTTTCGACCTCCCTGCCAATTAGTCCTTCCATGACGTTTTCATTGATAAAAATCAAGGAGATCATGATCACGAAAAACAGAAAGGCGGTCTTAATGAAATGCCACTTCTCAAAGGTGATGGAACCCCAAAAAGCAATGGCGTGCAGAAACAAGAAGACCAGTAAGATGTTCTGCTCATCATGGTCAAAACTGAGCACGTTCAAAATCTGCGGCTCCTGCCCCATCCAGTTGTCCATTGGGACAATGAGGTGGAACACCGCGTAAAAGCACGCCAGGAAAACCACAAAGAAAATCAAGGTGGAATACACCCAGCCTACCAGGTATTTCTCCAGATGGGAGGCGGGTAAGCTAAGCGTGGCAATGGCCTTTTTCTTGTCACCTAAATCTGAAAAGATGGAACTGGTGAAGATAGAACCAGACGCAAACAGTATGAAGGCGAACAAAATTACTTGTAACTCTAAGGAAATAGGGTTAGGATTTGCAGTTACTACAAAGGTGGTAATCAAAGCCATGATACCAGCCAGTACGGCCGTAGCCATCAGGTAGAATTTATAGTGCTCGGCGGTATGTTTGATAAACAACCTCCAAAAGCGGGAAAAGTTAAATTGCATGGTGCAGTTGTTTAGCGTTTAACAGAGATAAGATGGCGGTATTTTCCTGCGTGAGGGCATTAAAGAGAAGCTCCATGTCTACTCTGCTATAAACACCTTCGGGGTTGGGCAGAATGGCGCTGATGCCTCTTACAGAATCTTCACTATACAAGACCTCCTGTCCTTCTTTAGAGGAGATGGTGGTAAAGAGAAGTCGCTCCGCAATGCTGTCCAGTTCTTGGTTGACAATGATCTCACGGTTATGCACCACCACTAACGTGTCAATCAAGCTTTCAAGGTCACGCACCTGGTGAGTAGAAATGATGACACAACGGTCATCAGACAAGGCAGAGGCGATGATCTTTCTGAACTGCACCTTAGAGGGAATGTCCAGGCCGTTGGTGGGTTCATCCATTACCAGCAGGTCTGTGTTAGTGGCAAGGCTAAAGGCAATCATCATCTTCTTCTGTTGCCCGAAGGAAAGCTTGTCCAGCACTGCCTCGCGGGGTACCTCAAACTCAGACAGGTACTCATAAAATGCCTCCTTGTCAAACTTTAGGTAGAAACCAGCCGTGTGTGACACAAATTGATTGGTAGTTAAAGCCGGAACGTAAATTTCTTCTGGCAGAAAAAAAACATTCTCCAGGACTGCCGGCAAGCGTTTAGAAGCATTTATGCCGTCAATGGAGCAGGTTCCGGTGAGTGGATACGCCAACCCTACCATGTTCTTAAGGAGGGTAGACTTGCCAGCGCCGTTCTTTCCTAACAGGCCGTAGATGTGGCCTCTGCTAAGAGATAGGTTGAGGTTCTGAAAGAGCGGTTTGTCTTTCTTGTACCCAAAACTAAGATTGTCAATCTGAATCATATGTGAACCATTAGGTGTATTACTTATCTAGTACACTACAAATGTATTCAAAGATTCAAAATTCACAATTTTTAACTGAATTATTTTTAGAGTTGTGATTTTCCTTAAAACAGGAAAAGTCGATTTCGGCCTGTTTTCCAGAAAACAGGCCGAAATCGACTTTCAGAAAAAATGAAATATTTCTTGAGCGGACTAGTCCTCCTTCTTCTCCGGCACGAAGGCCATGGAAATGGAGTTGACGCAGTGTCGGGTGTTTTTAGCAGTAAAGCGCTCGCCTAAAAAGACGTGGCCTAAGTGACCGCCGCAGTTAGAGCAGACAATCTCGGTGCGGCTCCCGTCGGCGTCTGGTACGCGGGTGACGGCGCCTGGTATCTCATCGTCAAAGCTAGGCCAGCCACAGTGGGCGTCAAACTTGTCTTCTGAGCGGTACAAGGGCGCGTTGCACTGGCGGCAGATGTAGGTACCGGGCTCTTTGACGGTGTAAAGCTTGCCTGTGAAGGGGCGCTCCGTGCCTTTGCGCAGGATGACGTATTCTTCCTCTGGTGTTAGGGTATTGTATTTCTTTTCTTCGTTTTCCATGGTGTGGGTGTTTTCCTTTACAATAATACTGCGCCAATGAGAGAACGGTTGCTCATGGTTCCCTTTCCTCTATGATACTATTGTCGCAGGCAAATGCCATTTTTGGCTTGTTCTAATGAAAACAGGCCAAAAACGGCATTTGTTTTTAAGTCCGTGGTAACGGCGAACGCTTATTTTAAGACATGGTGCGCCAGGACGTTCTGCACATCATAGACGTTCACACTCTTGTTAAACTTCTTCCTGATGCTGGGGTTGGCCTCGCTGGAGATCCAGATCTTAAGTTCGGCGTCTAGTTCAAACGTGCCCGAGGTCTCTACGCTGAACCTGGAGATGCTTTTATAAGAGATAGACAAATACTCTACCTTGCTTCCGGTGAGGCCCTGGTGGTCCACCAAAATGAGGCGCTTGGTGGTAAACACGAAGGTGTCTCTCAGTAACTTAAAGCCTAGCTCTATGTCCTCCCCTTCGGTTAACAGCTTGCCGTAGTCTTTTAATAAATTCTCTTTGGACACCGCGCCGGCGTTGCCCATAATGGCGGAAAATAAACCCATGTTTTATAGTTAAGAGTTAAGAGTTAAGAGTTAAGAGTTAAGATGGTACTGAAATTGGAGTAGCTAGTTTAGGCAATTTTACTGTGTGTTTGCGTGGTGCGTTTTAGCGAGGATGGCGGGATCTTGTTCCAGGCTTTTCCTGTCCCAGTTGGCTAGTTGGGCACCTGCGCGGTAGGTGCTCTCCAGGAAGCTAAGCAAGGTTTGCTCTGGGTTATCTGACTGCTGAACTACCTTATAAGGTAAGATGTATTCACCCAGCGTGTCATGGTAATAGGCTTCTTCTGGTTGTACAGAGGCGGTTTTGTAGCCTTCGGGCTCTGGGTAGTGGTAGCTGTAAAAGGCCGGCATGGGCAGGGACTCATTGCCCGGCCAGAAGCCGCAACTGTTCACCTCTTGGGAGTAGGCTTCTTGGGCTACCCAGTCAGGCAGGTTTGGAACGCCCCCCGGGTGCTTGGGTGCTGGCTTACCCGAGAAACGCGTGACCGCCAGATCAAAGGCTCCCCAGAACAAATGGACCGGACTGCACTTGCCAGTGAACTTCGCTCTGAATTTGGAAAGCACTTCTTGGGTCAGTAAAAAGGCGGCGTGTAACTGGGTGGCCTGTGCCGGGTTATACGTTGCGTGGGTGTTGTCCTCAGGGAACGGGATAGCGTCTTCCAGCTCATTAGGAACAGGGTTGATCTGGATAGAAAGCCCCACCTCCTCTAACGTGCTCATGAGCATGGCATAGAATCCCGCCACCGACAAATTGGCCAAATCAAATGACCGTTGCTCGCCTAGGCTGGTGACCACCTGCAATTGATGCACCTTAAAGTCAAAGTTGATCTGGAAGTGCTTTTTACCAGCGGGCAGGTCGCCGGTGGTAAAGCCCGAGGGCGTGAGTTGCAGGGTCACGTGCCAGGAGTGGTTCACCCAGGGCAGTTGGGCGAGTTTTATCTTACCTACTATCTGGCACCAAAGATGAAGCGTCTGGTAGGTGTCCTTGGCTTCATCATACGACAGTTCTGGCCATTGCTGTTTTTCCATTTTCACTTAAACGAAACGGAAAGATTTTGGGTCTTTTAGAAGCAAGGCTTTTGGCGAACCTCTCTACTTCTTTTAACTTATTAGTTGAGATGTGTTAGACCAATGGCAACAGCATAGTTTATTCGCCTTGTTGTGTTAGGTTATTTATTTTCTCTTTAACAAGTTGTATTGTATCTTCACTTGCATCCTTCTTTTTTCTCAATACAGATAAGTAATATCTGGCCTTTTCATAATTTCCGTACTCCAAGAAGATGTCAATTATTTCTTCTACTTGCTTGGACGTGGTTTGCTCAATGTTGGTAATTAAGTAGGTGAGCCTATTATTTTTTACTTTTGGCTCTCTTTTCTTTTTCCTACAGGAGAGGCAGTTCTTCGGGTATGACCAAACTATAAATTTTAAGTCCTCATACCAGAACTTCTTTTCTTTCTTTGAAAACTCAAAAAAGCATTTACAGGTCTGGCATTCAAGTGTTTCATCGTAATGGGTGAAGAAGGGATAAGTGATGCCATTCCAATCCTGATCTTCAGGCTTGCCCACAAAGACTTTTCCATTATTGATACAGTCATCACAGGACCATTTAAGATGACCTTGTCTCGCTGAAGCCAATACTGAAATCATAAAGGAAAATTTGAATTGCTCATTCCATTTGAATAGATGTGTCAACCCACTTAATTGCCTTAATTGATGACAGCTTGGGCATCTATAGTGTTTATACAGGTCTTCTTCTTTCATACTTTTAACCTAGCACAACCTAAGCCTTACAGGACTCTTTCAATGACCATTCTATCTATGCGCTTTACATTCTCCTCTTGTATCAAGATTAAGGACTCGCGCTTGGTCTCAATAAAATTGGGCAAGGCTAGTTCTGTGTTGTAGTCAAAGCGGTTTAGGTCTACTATGTTGAATTTGGCGGTTTTCATGGCGGCGTTGTATTCTTTACCGCTCATTCCCATCTTCTTGAATAGCGCACTCATCATTGCTTTAGTGTCGGCGGGGTCCAATTTCAACTCCTGTATCATGACGCACCGGTTCTGGTCTGGGCTTACGTGGGTGAAGTATAATTTCCCCTTGGCTTTAATGGGCTTGCCACCAAACATGTTATCAATCTCCTCATCATATTCCACGGCGCGTTCCGTCTCAAACTCCGCGCCCAGGGCGTTGTGAATGATGTACAGTTCTTTGAAAACCAGTTGCTCTATGCCGGCTTTGGAGCTGTAAGCGTTGATCATGGGTTGCATCTTTTTGCGCAGTTCTTCATTGGAGATTTTACCCTGGGCACTGGTCACTTCTATAATGTCTGTGAACATGCCTGTCATCATTTTGCCAATCTCCTGCCAATTTTCAATGCCATTAAAAGCGCCGGTTTCTGAGGTGGTATAAATGACTTCGGTTAGGTTGTATTTAGAGAAACGCTCCTGCAGGTTCTCTGGAATCTCATAGGTATTGGCCACGTTTGTGGTGTAGCTCCACTTGATGCGGTAACTAGTTTCTGTAGAATCCAACACCTCAAACTTACCCGTGTATTGAGAAGAGTCGTTTTTCACCAAGGCTCCTTTGCGCCATTGTTGTTGAATTTTGGCCACTTTAAACCGGTACACGTCGCCTTTAGACCAGTAAGAAACCAACTGAACCGTAGAGGTGTCTGTCTGCGCGTGAGCAGAGGCCATTTGAAATAGAAAGGCAAAAAGAAAGAGTAAGCGTAGTTTCATAAAGGGTTAGGTAAGGACGTTCCAAATTACGCAGAATCACCTGGGTTTCAGGCATGCTTCCTTTCGCTTTTCTAAATTATCTGCCGGTTTGGAGGTTGGTACCTAAAGACTGAATTGCTTAATGCTAATAAAGAGCCAATTATGGCACTACATCAATTGCTGGTTACCAACTGCTTACTTGATATAGATTTTCACGGCAAGCTTTCTACCAGCAAAAAAACTCCCGCAGTAGCCGCCTTCTTACAAAGCGGCTACTGCGGGAGTTACACGGTATGAGGGAATAGATACTTCTCTACCTCTAGGATAGGGTTAGTCTTGCATGGAACCCAAGGCCCGTCCCTCGGTCACTTTTGCTTCCAGCACTTGCACGGCGCGTTCGGCGCGTTCTATTCTGGCTTTCTTCTCGTTGTATTGCGCATCTGTCAGTTTTTTCCCCGAACGGTCACGTTCCAGGGCTTCTCTGGCTTGGGCAATCTTGGTTCTGGCTTCTCTTACTTTCTTGTCGCCTTGCTCCACAGAATTGTCTAAGCGCTCTCTGCGTTGCTCTCCGGTTAACCTGGCTTGCGCAGCGCGTTGCTGGCCAAACTCGCGGCCAGAAAGGTCGCCTTTGTTTTTGCCGTAGGCGTTGCCTTGGTTGTCCTGGTCTATTCCGTTGTTATCGCGGTTTTGGTTCTGGTTTTTAGAATTAACCGCGTTGTTGCCGTTGTCTCTGTTCTGGTTGCCTTTGTCTTGCTGGGCGTTAGGGTTGTTGCCGCGGCTTTTGTCTTTGGCCTGGTCAGATTTGCCTTTCTGCTTCAGGTCTTTGTCTTGGTCGTTGTTGTTGCCTTGGTTGGCTTCTTTCTTGGCCTGGCTTTTACCCTGACGGGCAGTGACGTTATCTGGATTAAAAATGGTAAGGCAGGCACCTAGCGCCATGCCTAGTAGAAATTTATGATTCGTTTTCATGGATTGCTATCTTATAAGTCGTTTAACAAAGAATCTACCTCATGGGTGGCGGCTTCAATCTCAGTGGTGGTGGTTTCTAACTGGGTAGAATCTGTCACCATGGTGGTTTGATCCGTGACGGTGGTTTTTGTGGTTGACACTTTTTTCTCAGTTGTCTCACTGCACCCAAAAGCCAGTGCACCCAAGGTGGCCAGGGCCATCAATTTGCTTTTCATAGTTTCTAGTAATTAGGTTAGCTTTAATATTGCCTAACGGTAAGGCCTTAAACGAAATGAAATCAATTTAGCTGCTTTTCTCTAAGGTAGGGTTTCTCAAAGACTATTAGTGGATGGCATTTTGTATAAGGTGGCCTGCATTAGGATAGGCCATCCATTTACTTGCCGGCACCGTATGGTACAACTGGATTTCTGCGCTAGGAATCTATCTTGTCTAGGTACCTCTATCCTACTCATACATCATGAAAATAGCCACCTATAATGTGAATGGCATAAGTGCCAGGTTGCCGGTTTTACTACGTTGGTTACAAGAAACCGCGCCAGATGTGGTGTGTTTACAGGAATTGAAAGCGCCGCAGGAAAAATTTCCGGAGCAGGCGCTCCAGGAGGCAGGATATGACGCCATTTGGCACGGTCAGAAAAGCTGGAACGGCGTGGCCATTCTTTCTAAAGTGGGCAAGCCCGAAGAGATACAAAAAGGTCTGCCAGGCAATGACGAAGATGACCAGAGCCGGTACCTGGAGGCACGCGTAAACGGCATCATCATAGGTTGCCTCTACCTGCCCAACGGTAATCCGGCACCGGGCCCCAAGTTTGACTACAAATTGCGTTGGATGGAGCATTTTGCCCAACATGCGGCAATGCTTATAGCCTCTCAAGAACCAGTAGTTTTAACCGGTGATTATAACGTCATTCCCACTGAGTTGGACGCATACAAACCTGAGCGCTGGGTAGAGGACGCCTTGTTCAGGCCGGAGACCAGGGCAGCTTTTCAAGAACTACTAGCGCAGGGCTGGACGGACGCCATCAGGCATCTGCATCCTACAGAAACCATCTACACCTATTTTGACTATTTCAGGAATGCCTTTGGCCGAAACGCCGGTTTACGCATTGACCATTTTCTGCTTAGCCCTACCGTATCAGCGAAACTCAAAGCCGCCGGGGTAGACCGCGATGCCCGAAGCTGGGAGAAGACCAGTGACCATGCCCCGGTCTGGATTGAACTGGCAGATGGGTAAGCCCATGTTTTTCCATTGCGGACAAGGTTACCTGGCCAGTCCATTTTAAATATGCGCTAGTAAATAGAACAGTTTACTTCCATCTGGTCTCGCGCCAGGCTTTTTGTTGGGCAGGGGAGTGAAAAGTCCAGGCAATGACGCGGCTGGCTTTGTTGCCCTGGCTCATGGGAATGGTTTTGACTTCTATGGCCTCAACAGCCTGCAAGGCTTTGAGTACGGCAGGTACGTTGGCTTGCTTAGAAACCAGCGTAGAGAACCACAGACAGGTATTGGCAAAGTCCTTGCTTTGACGCACCATGTTGGCAATGAAAGCAGGCTCGCCGCCCGTGCACCAAAGTTCATTGTTCTGGCCGCCAAAATTAAGCACCGCTTTGGATACCCGTTGCTGCTTTAAGTTGCTCACCTTGCGCTTAGATCCTGCCTGCGCCTCGGCCGCCGATGCATGAAACGGCGGGTTGCATAAGGTCACGTCAATCCGCTCATCTGGTTTTAGAATACCTTTAAAAATGTCCTTCGGGTTGGGCTGTAGTCTAAGGTCAATTTTTCCTTTTAAGTCAGGATTAAGGTCAATAATCTTCTGTGCTGAGCTGATGGAAACCGGGTCAATGTCTGCCCCAATAAATGACCAACCGTACTCCTGGTGGCCTATGATGGGGTACACGCAGTTGGCACCCACGCCCACGTCCAGACAAGTTATTTTACTTCCTTTAGGAACTTTTGCGGCAGAACCAGTTGCACCCGTCCCAGCCAATAAATCTGCTATGTGGTGTATGTAATCTGCCCTGCCCGGAATAGGCGGACACAAGTATCCTTCTGGAATGTCCCAAAAAGAAAGACGGTAGAAATGTTTTAGTAGGGCCTTGTTTAAGGCTTTAACCGCAGCCGGATTAAAGAAGTCTATGGAGGCGTCTTTGTAGTCATTCAAACGCACAAACCGCTCCAGCGCAGGATTGCTCTTGATGAGTTGCTTAAAGTCATATCTAGCCCGGTGTTGGTTTCTGGGGTGCAACTCAGACTTCTTTTCTGGATGAATTTTCTTTTTTGGAAGCATGGTTGCGGGATAATCAGGAAAAGGGCACAAAGTAATTGCCCCCTTTGTTAATAGTCTTATGCAAAGGTAACTACTGAAAAATTTGTGTACGTATTGCCAAGTTAACTTCTTCTGGCAATCATCTCTAATTCCACCTGGGCACCTAAAGGCAAAGAGGCCACGCCTATGGTAGTGCGGGCTGGGAACGGCGCTGAAAACTGCTGGGCATACACTTGGTTCATTGCCTCAAAGTTGGCCATGTCTGTCAAGAACACGTTCACTTTTACCACATGGTCAGGTGTTAAGCCCGCCGAGGCCAATACTGCAAACAGGTTCTTAAAACACTGCTGGGTCTGCGCGGCAATGTCCCCTTCTATCAGTTTACCTGGTTCTGGATCCATGGGTGTTTGGCCAGAAAGGTATACTAGGTCCGCAGAGGCCACGGCATGGGAATAAGGGCCCACAGAAACGGCGCCTTGGGCGGTAAAAGCTTCTCTTTTCATAGGATAGGTGCGGTTAAATTAATTTTTTATAAGGATATAGCTCAATAGAACGATAATTCTTTCAAAAAAAGCTCTTAGAATTTAACCTTTTCTTTAATAAATGGAGACATTAAATTCTTTCATCAGCAGACTATTTAGCAGATTAAGTTCTGATCTTAACTCCAATTGGTTCTTAGTTACTGCTAACTCAGACTTGTTTTTCTGCAACCACCTATTCAATTCAACCATTTTAAAGTAAAACGATTGGGATTTTAGCTGAACGGGCAAAAATGCCAACAAGCTTTCAAGAGCTACCCTCTTTTGCCTAACTGCTTTAACTATTTCTACCGCTGTATGAAAGTCTACGTGCTTCTGTTCAAAGGAGCTTAATAGCCCGCACTCAAATTTTGCGCATTGTTTTGGTCTATCAGGATATATAGTACACCCATTGCAAAACTTACTGCAGGGCTGCAGAAAAAATCCTATGTCATCTGCATTTTCAATGGGCATTATCTCCTTTAACCTAGGCACTTCCTCATGCTCTAGTTGCACAAACCCAATCAAAGTACCGTCACAACAAGCCCCGCATGCCAAACAAATATTTGTTGAATCTTCCATGGTGCCTGAGTTTTTATTCTTTTGTAAAGTACTTTTTGAAAGGCCGGCTATGATTGGTGCTAACGCTTAGTATACAAGACAGCCCAGCTTTTAGCCAAAGCTAATTTTTATATTAAGCGTTATGGGAAGGCATTTCTCTTACTGATTCTGATTTTACAATGAAGTCATAGGAGTGCTCAGTAAAGTACAAAGGTAACTCCGCCCATTCCATATTCTGCCTTTTAGCCTCCCAATGTGTAGCACTCATCAATTCCATAAACCTGGCAATGACAAGTTGTTCGCTCCAATCCCTCGCGTCCTGTAGGTCGTCAGTGTCAGGCTCTATGTTTTCAAAAGCTTCTTGCAAGTTCTCATATCCCGTAATCACGTATTCCTCCGTTGTCATGGTTTCATGGCTGACGTCACAAAGCCATTCCATGTCCTCTGGGTTTAGGCCGCCGTCCTCACTGAATGCAAACCCATCTATGTACCATGTGTCCGTGTTGATGTCGAACTCGTTCATCTCAAAGTAAAGTGCTTTTGGCTCAATTATCTCAGAAACCGTCTTGTAGAAGTTATCTATCCACTGTACCACTCCCTCAGCTTGGCTAATGAGTGATTGGCCAATAATTGAGTGAAAGTCCGTTTTTGGGATATTTTTGAGAGCTTCCTCTGCAATGCTTATTGCTTTTTTATACTCTTGTTTTTCTAAGTAGGGGTTGATTTGTTCAGCAAAGTCAAAATTCATGTTTAAATTTTTAAAATTATTTTATTCCTTTCACACCACTTGTTTCTAAGCCGACCAATTCAGTTTAGCTGAACTATGGGTTGAAGCAACATACGATTTCCTATAATATATTGATGATGATCAATGTGCAATATTACTGCTCTAAATCAAGAATCCGTTTTTGGCCTGATTTCTAGAAAACAGACCAAAAACGGATTCTCACATATAACCTTCCCAACTTCTACTTCTGCGCCTCAGCTACTGGGTCTTCTCCGTTAATGAGGGCAATGGCTTTTTGCAGGAGTTCGTCTTTTCTGGCCAGCAGGCCTTTGAGGGTGGGTTGGACCGGTACGTCTAGCTTGATGCCCTGCCGTTGGGTGGCGGTGTTGTTGGGATAATATATGGCGTTGCCCGAAAAGGTGGCCTCATAGCCGCCGGGCAGCGGGAACTTCTTCACGTCTCCGTCGGCGCCGGCGGTTTGTTCACCCAGCACTATACTGTTGGGAAATAGGCGTTGCAGGCTCATGGCATTCCATTCGGCTATGCTGTGGGTACGGCCATTTACCAAAATGATCACCTTGCCGTTGTAAGCCGTCTCCTCTGGGGTAATGGTGGCTGGAAAATAGACCTCGGGCTGGGTGAGCAGTTTGTAGGTGCCCAGTTGGTAGGAGTTCATTTGGTAATAGCGGGCAAAGTAGTGGTTCTTCTTACCAAACTTTTTATACAAATACTGGTACACAAAGTCACTGTTGTCTGGCTCACCGCGCATGTCAAAAATGATGCCCTTGGCCTTTACCGCACGGTTGACCAAGGTGTCCATGAGCACGGCATCTTCCTCTGGAGTGTCATCATTGATAAAGCGGTAGGTGTCATCAATCTTGAAGTGCACGATGCCCTTGGCGGCATAGGCCAGCGTTTTGCTTTTCTTGGCCGGGGTGGCATGTTCTTTCTTGAAGAAGGCATCAATGAGTTTGGCTTTGGCAGGCGCTATGGGATCCATGAGCCGGAGCGTGGTTGTAATCTGCTCTTCGCCGCGGGTAAGGCGCACCCGCATCTTATCATCCTCTGACCTGAACAGCAGGTTGTCACCCCACTCTCCTACCCGTGCCCACAAAGCCTGGTTGTTAGACACCGCCAACACAGATTTAAGCGCCATCACCCATTCTTCAATGCCCACGCTGTCCAGGGCTTCAATCACATCGCCGCGTTTAATGTTTGACGTTCTACAAAGGACCGGGTCAATGATGGCGGTCACAATGATTTTCTTCTCTGCCAGACGATAGTCAAACGGCGGAAAGTAATGGTTTTTGAACAGCTTTTCGCGGTGGTGCAATTGCCTGAAGAACGAGAAGGCCTGCGTATCATCCAGCCGGGCGTTCACGCTTAAGAGAAGGCGCTCATATTCCTGCCGGTTTTCACACTTGGCAAACAATGGAATGGCTTGCAAAATGACATCGTCCCAGGGCACGTCCATGAGGTGCTTATAGGGGTACAGGTAGTCTACATACGTCTTAAACTTGGCCAGGGCCAGCATCCTTAGCGGGTACGTGAGGTTCTCCTGGGGTTTGCGCACATAGGCCAGTTCATGGGGCACGGTGCCGCCGTAGGGGTTGTAGCGCACATAGGTATAGTGGTGCTTGGCCCCGGTGTAGCGCCGCTCAAAGAGCTTTTCCAGAAACTTTCTGTTGTCGTTGCTGAGGTATTTGGACTTGGTGCGCCAGGTGTCGTCTACGTTTTTCAGCAGAAAGGCCCCTTTAGGATTGTCTTCCTGCGGTTTGAGTTTGTCACCCTCGGGAGGCAAGCCTATGCTTTGCAGCATGGCCTTGAATACGGCATTGGCCTGCTTCTCTGTTCTGGCAGAGTCAACCTTGGGCAGGTAGAGAAAAAAGAGGGAGTCGGCTTTCAGCTTTCCTTCCGCCGAGGCCGGATGATAGTACTTGACAAAACCCCAGATGCGGTAAAAGTTCAGGTGCTTTTCTGCGTCTACCTCCAAAGAGTCTTGCGCCTGCGTCTTTTGCGCGCCCAGGAGGCTAAGGGTCAGCAGCACCAAAAGAAATGCTTTGCCGTGCACTCTTGAGAAGACCAGTTTTTTTATGGAAGAGTAAGCGTGTAGTATCATGAAGAAAATAAAAATACCTAACGTGAAATAGTTGCCAAAGATGATGATTATATAGACAACGTGGTATCTATGATTATAGCCTACATAAACTGCCAGAGTCTAGCTCTTTTCATGGAGGATGGAGGCCAATTCTGTGTCAGGCGCTTGTACGGCAAAACCTGGATTTGGTGTCTTGTGCAGATTATTTTCTTTTCCTGAAAATTATTTAGGGCAGAGGCAAGGGTCATTTTTGGCTTGTTTTACGGAAAATAGGCCAAAAACGACTTACAGATGAGATAAATTATGCGGCTAGCGCCCCAAAGGCTGGCGCTTTAGCATTATATTTGCAGGAGTGAGTTCAAGTTTGTGTCTTCACTCCATTAACCCCCTGCATATGACTCTTAAAGCAATTACCAAATTAGCGCTTCTGCTTACCCTCATGGTGGGTTCTGTGGCGTGTTCAAGCAGTAGAAAAACGGGTAGCGTGACCTCGCGTTTCCCGGGTGGCGTTAACCGCGACGGCTCTGACCGCAGCACCCGCTATCCAGACGGCTTTCCCATCCCATTGCCGGGCTCTACTAACTCAACCAAAGGCATGCCTCCGGGACAAGCCAAAAAAGTGTATGGTGACAAGTCAGCCAAAGCCTATGCCCCAGGCCAGCAGAAGAAAAAGCACAACGGCCAAGGCAACGGAAAAGGCAATAGCAAGGGTAAAAAGGGTAAAGGCAAGAAGCACTAGGTTTTCCCCCATTCAACTCTTTCAGTCTTACAACAGAAGAGCCGCTTTCTCTAAAGAAAGCGGCTCTTCTGTTTTTTTATGTTAGATGACTAGTTCTGCACCAGAATCCCTTGCCTGGTAAGCCAGTCTGAGAAAGGGTCAATGGACGTAGGCATTAAGATCAGTTCTCTTTTTTGTTTGTTTTTAAGATAAAGCGTTAAAATAGGCGCTTTGTCTGAAGGTCTTTGGGTTCTTTTGGCTCTTTCTACTTCATGCAAGGCTATTGCATGTTGCGTGCTTATTTTGAATACCCGCAGGTAGCAAAGATACCACCACACCAACATGGTAATGAGTTGAATACCAATCACCCAGACTGACCCTTTATTAACAAAACTCTCCTATGCTGAAAAGAAATGCGCATACACTCTAAAACCTATTAGGAGCGTGAAGCACAGTGTAGCAGCCACAATCAGCCATTTATTCTTACGTGCAGAATCTCCTTGAATGCGTAGCGTAGCCTCGCTTACCAAGATCTGGCCTTTCTTCATCTTGAAACTCTGCACGTGTACCTCAGAAATTGGAGTAGTCATCATTAAAACTTTCTTTAGAAAGTTGGCTTTCAAGACCAGTTTCATATAAAGCTACCAAAGTTTTGCTTAACGCAAAGTTGCCACGCTTAAAGAAATGTCTGCACTACTTACTCAGTTTTGATTTTAAGTTGTTACACTTTGGGGCGGGTTAAAAGGAAATAAAGAAAAGGGCTTCGTTTTTGGCCTGTTTTCTGGAAAACAAGCCAAAAACGAAGCCCCTGTACAAACACATAAACAGGTTAGGCCTTTTGGTTTTCTTTCAAAAGAGCTACCAATTGATGAGCGGCTTCTTCTGAGGATGCTGGGTTTTGTCCAGTGATGAGCAAGCCGTCCTTCACTACGTGCACGGCCCAGTCCTCTTTCTTAGAATAGCTACCGCCTTTGCTTTTCAGTTCGTCTTCTAGTAGGTAAGGTACCACCTTGGTCAAGCCCACGGCCTCTTCTTCAGTATTAGTGAATCCGGTCACGTTCTTGCTTTTTACCAGGGCCTCGTCGTTTTCATCTTTCGCGTTGAGTAATACGGCTGGGGCGTGGCAAACAGCGGCTACCGGCTTCTTACTTTTCCAGAGCGTTTCAATGAGGTTTAAAGAGTTGCGGTCACTGTGCAAGTCCCATAATGGTCCGTGTCCGCCGGGGTAAAAGACGGCGTCAAACTGCTCTGCCTTTACCTCAGACAACTTTGTGGTGTTGGCTAATAATTGTTGTAGTTCTTTGTCGTCTTTAAAACGCTTGGTGGCCTCGGTTTGGTTTTCTGGGGCGTCGCTTTTAGGGTCAATGGGCGGCTGTCCGCCGTTAGGCGAGGCCAGCGTTATGTCTGCGCCCGCTTCTTTGAACACGTAATACGGCGCGGCAAACTCTTCTATCCAGAAACCGGTTTTCTCACCGGTGTTCCCTAACTCGCTGTGCGAGGTCAATACCATGGCTATCTTCATACTTGCTCTTATTTTTAGGTTAATTGATTAATCGCAGACGCCGTCGGGCGTGCAAGTGCCGCCAGTCACATCACCTAAGATGGCAGGCTTCTCTTCTTCCCAGACTTTGTCTAACACCTCCTTGAACAGTTCTGTAGGTTGCGCGCCAGACACCGCATATTTGTTATTGAAAACGTAAAAGGGCACCCCACGCACGCCTACCTGCTGCGCCCGCACAATGTCCTCCTGCACCTCTTGGGCATAGGTTTGTTGCTCCAAGGCGGCCCGTATTTCTGTGCCGTCCAAGCCTACCTCCTCCCCTAGTTTAACAAGCGTGTCCAGGTCGCCAATGTTCTGGCCCTGGGTGTAATAGGCGGCAAACAGCCGCTCTTTCATTTGGTCCTGCTTTTGGTGGGTTTTGGCCAGGTGCAAAAGTTGGTGGGCCAACAGGGTATTGTTGATGACGGCCTTGTCAAAGTCATAGTGCAGCCCTACCTCTTTGGCCATTTCGGCCATCTGGTCGTTCATGCGCTTGCCATCTGCGGTGGTGCCGCCCTTGCGCTTGCCTAGGTATTCATGCACGCTCATGCCGGGCACCGGCTGCAGGTCAGGGTCCAACTGAAAACTCCGCCACACTATTTCCACTTTTTCCTTCGGCCCGAATCCTTCCAAGGCCTTCTCAAATTTACGCTTGCCTATGTAGCAGAAGGGGCATACCACATCTGACCATATTTCTACTTTCATATAGTTTAATATTGTTGTTTATGGCATAAGTTAAAGCCATTAAAAAGGCCTAACCATCCTCTGCCATCACTCATTTTATACTAAGTTAAGCATAGAATGTTTGTAATCTGGTACCATCACAACCGGTGGGTTGGTATGCTTTTCTATACCATACACCAAGAAAACCTATCCGTATTACTACTTATTCATCCCCTTCCGGCTAAAGGTCTGTGGCCTACCCATCAAAGCCAATGAGGCATCTTGCAAATTTTCATTTGCGTCTACCTTGTAACTTTAAAAGATTAGATAAGTACAAATACCAGCGGTTTGTAGCTCATCTTCATAGGTTATTCCGCTTCTATCACGGTTCAATTTTGTTTCACTAAAGTCACCTGAGGAGAACACATATGTTAGCAATGAATTACCGGGGACCTCTCCGGGTCCGGATTGACGAAAAGCCTATGCCTGAAATCCTGCATCCGCAGGACGCCATTGTACGGGTAACCCGCTCTTGTATCTGCGGGTCAGATTTGCACTTATACAACGGCAACGTGCCAGACACCCGCGTAGGGAGTACGTTTGGACATGAGTTCACAGGTATTATAGAAGAAGTTGGACCGGAAGTCACCAAAGTAAAGGTTGGCGACCACGTACTAGTGCCCTTCAATATCTCTTGTGGTGAGTGTGCCTTTTGTAAGCAGGAACTGTATGGCAACTGCCATGAGTCTAACTCTATGGCTACGGCGGTTGGTGCCATTTTTGGGTACTCCCACACCGCGGGTGGCTATGACGGTGGCCAGGCTGAGTATGTACGCGTGCCTTACGCTAACGTGGGACCTACCATCATCCCAGAAGGCATGGACCCAGATGATGCCGTGCTGCTTACGGACGTAGTCCCTACTGGCTACCAGGCCGCCGAGATGGCCGGTATTCAAAAGGGTGACACCGTGGTGGTATTTGGCGCTGGTCCCATTGGGATTATGGCTGCCAAGTGCGCCTGGCTTTTTGGTGCGGGCCGCGTGATGATCATTGACAAATTGGAATACCGTTTGGAGTTTGCCAAAAACTACTCTCAATGCGAGGCTTACAACTATGAATCCTTAGGTGACCCTGTGGTTTTCATTAAAAAGGCCACGGACTGGATGGGTGCTGATGTAGTGATTGACGCCGTAGGTGCCGAGGCTACAGGCAACGCGTTGCAGACCATTACAGGTAGAAAGCTTCTGCTACAGGCAGGTTCTGCCACAGCCTTGCACTGGGCCATCAACTCGGTTAAAAAAGGTGGAATAGTCTCTATTGTAGGGGTGTACGGCCCAACGGACAACTTGGTGCCCATTGGCAACGTGCTCAACAAAGGCTTGACCATTAGAGCCAATCAGGCTTCTGTAAAACGTCTGTTGCCAAGGTTGATAGAGCACGTACAGGCCGGCAGGTTAAACCCTAAAGGCTTGATCACGCACCGCATTCCGTTAGAAGAAGTGTCTGAGGCCTACCGCATGTTCTCTGAAAAACTGGATAACTGCATTAAGCCTATCCTTATTCCACCAAGAGCTAATGTCTAAAGCATAACATATTATGGAAAATACAACTAGAGATTATTCTCACATCAACGGCTGGGGCATTGACGCAGATCCCAAGAATGACCCTACGTATCCCATGAAAAAGCGCACCAATGAGGAGCACCGTGGGTACAGCTGGAAACGCCCTACACAACAGGCAGAAACCGTAGAGATTTTACATTCTATTGAACGGCCCAATGTAACGGCGGTGTTTGGCACCACGGTGCCGCCCTCTGGCTTAAGTGGCATGATCAGGCGTTTTGCCTTTAAGTACAGTGAGAACGTCTACCCGCACTGGTTGCCCTTGTTATTGGCAGACCGTATTAACGTGGTAGAGGGATTCATTGAAGACTTTAAAAACGGAAAAGTGCCTAATATCTTCGCGGAGAAGGGCATGAAAGCAGACTTAGCGCATGACCGTGCTGGTCTGATTAAGAAAGGCGTGATTGCCGGCCTTTTGATTGGAGGCGTCATTGCCTTTATGGCGGGCAAAAACAGCAACAACTCCCGTAAGTTAGACTACTAAATACGGTATTAACTTGTAAAGAAAACGCCTGACTGTTCCTAAAACGGTCAGGCGTTTTCTATTTATAGAACACTTATCCTCTGCTAAACAAGAGGCTTGGCTTCCTCTTTGGCCAAGGCTAAGCGTAGACTAAACAAACAAAGCAACAGGGTTAAAGGCGTAAAAACCATTTGCTCAAAAGAGTTTACAGAGAAGAGATTCCCTACGGTGTTCACCAGAAAAAGAAGCGCCATTGCCCAGAGCATTCCTTTCAAAAACGCCATGGGCACCCAGCGTCTGATGCTACCCAGATACATAGCCACCATGGTGACCATACATACATTAATCAGGATAGAAACTGTCTCAAACGTGAGCATCTGCTCCTGAGACTTTAACCGACCTCCCCATACTATCTCATAGGGTATAATGCCCACCAACACCAGCCCATGAAACAAGATGGTAAGGAGAAGGATTGCCAGCAGGCCCCAACCTGCTACTGCTTTAGAAAAGAAGTGCGACATTAATAGATTTTGGTTAGTGAGTATTGCTTTGATTGTGCGCTCAATATCAGATATTAGAAGAATCTATCCAATAGGCTCCCATTATGCATTGAGAATCATGGCACGGCTGACAGTTGCCCAGGTTCATCAATTCAGCAGAATCCAGCATCTATTGTATTTACCTGAAGAATATATAAAACATGGCAGTCAGGATGATGGAGAAGGTGATGTTAAGCACTAAGCCGGCCCTGATCATATCTTTTTGCGGCACATACCCAGAGGAGAAAACCATGGCATTGGGCGGTGTGCCCACGGGGAGCATAAAACCATAAGTGGCCGCAATGGTGGCCGGCAGCACCAATACCACTGGGTTAATCTGTAACTGGTTGGCCATGGTAAAGAGAATGGGCAATATGAGCGCGGCGCTGGCCGTGTTACTCATAAATTCTGTCAGGAAAATACTGAACAGCACTATAATCCAGAGGAAGACGGGCAAAGGCAGCTCATTTACCAACCCAGACACCTGCCCAACCATAAGGGCACCCAGCCCGCTCTTATCTATCATTAAGCCTAAGGTAAGCCCGCCGCCAAAGAGCAGCAACACGTCCCATTGTATGCTTTTCATAATCTCATCCCACTGCAAAAGCCCGGTAATAAATACCAGCATCAGCCCTATCACCGCCACTAGTGCGCTAAAACTATCTGTGATGCCCAAGGCCGGTGCCAACACGCCCTCCAGCATCCAAAGTGCGATGACAATGGCAAAAATGAAGCCCAGGGTTTTAAGACGTCCGCCTTCGGTAGACGGGTGTACCATCTCTCCAATGCGCAAAGACTTGTCAGGTTTAAAATACAGCGTCAAGACCAGCACCATGACCGGAAACGTGATGAGAAAGATAGGAATGCCAAATACTAACCACTCTGAGAACGATATCTCTAGCATGGCGGCCCCTATGGCGTTGGGCGGGCTTCCTATCAAAGTAGCCACGCCCCCAATGTTAGCCGAGTACGCAATGCCTAGCATCAAAAACTTGGCTTCTGGCGTGACCTTCTGCCGGTCTACCAATACCAGCATGCCCAAACCCAGCGGTATCATCATGGCCGTAGAGGACGTGTTGCTCACCCAGCAAGAGATTACCCCCGTGGCCAGCATCAACCAAACCGCCGACCAATAAAAATTGCCCTTAGCCAGCTTAATGAGCTTCTGGGCCAACAGCTTGTCCATAGAGTGCCTGGACAAAGCGCCAGCCAAGACAAAACCGCCCATGAAAAGGAAAATGACAGGGTTGGCAAATTCTTTAAAGGCGTCTTTGGTAGTAGTGAGTTGCAAAAAAACCGCTGCTACCGGTATCAACAAGCCTGTCAAAGGCAATGGTATTGCCTCTGTGATCCAGAGTACGGCCACCATGACCAGCAAGGCCAATGCTTTTTGCGCCTGTGGCTGGTCCAATACCGGAAAAAACATAAGCACACAGAACAACAGCACGGCTATGAGAAACGAGGGAACGTGTATCTTTTTCTCCATTTCTGTCTTATAGTTGGTGGGCTTTTGTCCTTACTGGGTATACGCAAGCCTCCCTTATTTTAATCTAGGTACAACTGTTTTCCATAGGTACTGCTTAACGCCCAAAAATAAAAACGGCTGCCGGTTAATAAACCGGCAGCCGTTTAAAAGACCAGAGAAGAGCGGGAGGCTATTTTTAAAACAAACGCCTGAAAACTTTTCCCTGGTGGGAGATTACATCAATTCACCTTTTTCGTTCATTTTCACCTTCATGCGCTTGTCACCGTTTTCAAGCAGAAGCTTGTAGGTTTTAGTGGTGCCTTTGCGGTCATGAAAGTTAACCAGGTACACATCTTCTGCCACCCGCCAGCCTGGGTATTTGGTGACCACAGACTGTCCCACTGCTTTAGGAAGGACGGTGTTTTTGAATTTCTCTGCGGTACGCAGCAATCTACCGTCACTGTCATAGGCGGCCAAAATCTTGCCTTCTGGCAGTTCAAAGGTGACGTAATAGGTATTATAGTCATCTACATAGTACCTGGGGTCTTTTACATTAAATTCTGCGGCTTCAGTCTGTAAGCGTCTAACAGGCTCTGCTACTTCTTTATTTTCTACAGAACTCAGGTACTTGTAATTCACGGCCCCTACTTTTACTTCAGGGAAGACAACTTGCCCAAAACTAAGGGAAGGCATACCAAGAATGCACGCGAACAAGGCGGCAAGGACAAAAACAATTTTTGAGCGTTTCATGGCTATTGAATTTTACATTCATAAGGATATAGGTAGGATGTCAGGCAACGCTGAATCATAGGATCCAGCACATGCAATCATACAGTCTGCCGCATGGCAGACAGAGACGCCAATACAATCAAAGCTTTTCAAAGAACAGCTTTCGGGTCTAAAGCAAGGCAACCCATTTCTGTCACAAGAAGAAGGTATGATGATTGGTTTTTCAATCTTCTGCTAGCCATTTTACAAGAAGATTGAGGATTTTAAAAGAACCTACGCGCTACGGATGAGCGGTAGAAAAAGAAAACGAAGGAAAGAGAGAATTTCCTTTGGGACTGCCACAGGGTAACTACTTCTAGCCTTCAATCACTCAAAGCACTATTACCCTGCCTTTAAAAATCATACGCACAGCACACACTCTACTATCATTACACACTAGCCAAATGCTGCATCTAAAGTAAGCTCAGGGTGGTTTCTCTTTGCTTACTCCTTAATCATCTTTTACGTATTTAGCGCAAACGTGATGGTAGTTTTTACGGATTATTCCATAATTTTTTTCAGTTAACAGGGTAGAATTCTATTTTGCCAGATGGAGGCTTGAAATGAATCTATGGGATTCTCCCCAACCTCCGTTTTTGGGCTATTTTCTTAAAAACAGGCCAAAAACGACAAGAGCCTCTCTCCGGTTAGAAAGTGGCTCTTGTTATAAAGGCATCTGCTAGTTTTTAAGCTTTAGAAAGGAGGAGCGTCGTCAAAGCCTGACGGTGGGAAACCGCCGCCGTTGTCATTCACCTTGCTGCCTAGCCTAATGGTGTTGGGTCCGCCGGCTGGGCTTGGTCCGTCAAAGTCAGATACCGGGAAGCCATTGCCACCGTCAAAGCCGGCGCCGCCGCCAAAACCGTCCTCCAGGTTCCCGAACTTAGTGTACTTTCCAATGAATTTCAAGGCCACACTGCCCACTTCACCGTTCCGGTGCTTGGCAATGATTACCTCGCCCACACCTTGCGTTGGGTTCCCCATTTCATCCTCAGTGATACCATAATATTCAGGACGGTACAGGAACAATACCATGTCCGCATCCTGCTCAATAGAACCAGATTCACGTAAATCTGAAAGCATTGGCTTTTTGTCACCACCACGGGTCTCTACGGCACGGCTCAACTGCGAAAGCGCAATCACCGGCACGCTCAACTCCTTGGCCAACTGCTTAAGGGCCCGTGAGATGGAGGCAATCTCCTGTTCACGGTTTCCGCCGCCTTTGCCTTCTGTGTTGCCACTCATCAACTGCAAGTAGTCAATGATGATCATCTGGATGTCATGCTGCGCCTTTAGACGGCGGCATTTGGTGCGGAGCTCTCTAATAGAAAGGCCTGGCGTGTCATCAATGAAGATAGGCGCCTGGCTCAGCTTGGTGATTTTGTGGTTCAGCTGGGTCCATTCATAGTCTGCCAGGTTTCCTTTCTTGATCTTCTCCCCTTCCAACTCAGCCTCGGCAGATATCAAACGATTCACCAGCTGGATGGAGGACATCTCCAGGGAGAAGATAGCCACTCCTTTGCCAAAGTCCACGGCGGCGTTGCGCATGGCACTTACCACGAACGCCGTCTTACCCATGGCGGGACGGGCGGCCAGAATCACCAAATCCGACTGCTGCCAGCCAGAAGTTACTCTATCTAACGCATTGAAACCACTAGGTACGCCCGTCAAACCTTCTTTCTGGCTTTTCTTGGCTTCCAGTTCCTTGATGGCTTTGTGCATCAAAGACTGCATGTCATCGAAGTTCTTTCTGATGTTGCTCTCAGACACCTCAAACAGTTTGGCCTCGGTAGAGTCTAGCAGGTCAAATACGTCGGTGGTGTCTTCATAGGCGCGGCCCAGGACTTCAGAAGAAATGCTGATGAGGTCACGCTTGATGGCCGCTTCTGTGATGATACGGGCGTGAAACTCAATGTTAGCCGCCGAGTTGACGCGCGTGGTGAGTTGCGTCACGTAAAACGCGCCACCTACAAACTCCAGTTCGCCCTGCTCGCGCAGTTCCTGGGTAACTGTTAGAATATCAATGGGTTCTGATTTGTCAAAGAGGCTCAGAATGGCCTTAAAAATGCGCTGGTGCGCGTCTTTGTAAAAGCTTTGGGGCTTTAAAAGGTCTATCACCGACGTCAGGGCGTCTTTTTCCAGCATGAGCGCACCCAACACTGCTTCCTCCAGCTCAAGAGCCTGGGGCGGAAGCTTTCCTAAACCCGGTGACATGGTTTGCTTGGGGGTCCAAGGTGCCTTGCCTCTGGTCGCTTTCGTTTTCATCTCCTCCATACTAGCAAATGTAAGGAAACAACGCACTCAGGTAATCCACAAAATCGGGCACTTATTCACAATTTCTATAGTAGCCAGAAGAAGTAATTCTATTTCAGAAGATTGTCGTTTTTGGCCTGTTTCTGAGAAAACAGGCCAAAAACGGCATTCTTAGTTCCTTTTCCTGATGACATATTACTTATCACCGTTCATTGCTAACTGTCTCCTGCTATTCCCAAATTTATGCCTGCATATTCAAAAATCCGTAAGGTGGCAAGGGGTGGCGCATGTACAGAAATTAGTACATTTGCTCTCTTTGAAATTGGACGGCATGAGTACAACAGCATACAAGCACATTCACATGATTGCCATTGGGGGAAGCATTATGCACAACCTGGCACTGGCATTGCACCGGAAGGGCCTAAAGGTCACCGGCTCTGATGATGAGATTTTTGAACCCGCCAAAGGCCGCCTGGCCGCCGACGGTCTCCTTCCCGAAGCCGAGGGTTGGTTCCCGGAGAAACTGCACGCCAAGCCAGATGCGGTGATTGTGGGCATGCATGCCCGTCCTGACAATCCCGAGCTGCTCTATGCCCAGGAGCACAACATTCCCATCTTCTCGTTCCCGGAGTTCATCTATGAGCAGAGTAAGAACAAGCAGCGCATAGTGATTGCCGGCAGCCACGGTAAGACGTCCATCACGTCCATCATTCTGCATGTGCTCAAATACCACAACCGCCTGTTTGACTACGCCGTGGGCGCCCAGCTGGAAGGCTTTGACTTGATGGTGAAACTCACCGAAGAGGCACCCATCATCATCATTGAAGGCGACGAGTACCTCTCCTCTCCTATTCAACGCGTGCCCAAAATCCATAAATACCACCACCACATTGGCGTGATTTCAGGTATCAGCTGGGACCACATCAACGTGTTCCCTACCGAGGAGAACTACCGCGAACAGTTCAAGATCTTCGTGGACATGACGCCCAAAGCAGGAACTTTGATTTACAATCAGGATGACGAGCAGGTGCAGGAAGTATGTGTACCGAACAATAGCGATGTGAACTACATTGGCTACACCATCCATGAGCACAAAATCAAGAAGAGCGGCAAAACCATCCTGAAGACCAAGAAGGACGACGTAGAAATTCAGCTGTTCGGGGAGCATAACCTGCGCAACATTTCGGCGGCCAAAGAGGTCTGCAAGCAGATTGGTATCAAGGGGACGGCTTTCTATGAGGCTTTGGCTACCTTTAAAGGTGCGGCCAGGAGACTGGAGAAAATTGGCGAGAATGAGCATACGCTGGTGTACAAGGACTTCGCGCACGCGCCCTCTAAATTAAAAGCTACCTCTGAGGCCTTGAAAAAACAATACCCAGAGCGTGAGCTTATTGCCTGTCTGGAACTGCACACCTTCAGTAGCTTAAACAAGGACTTTCTGCCGCAATACAACGGCACGTTCCTGTCACCAGACGTGAAGATTGTCTATTTCAACCCGAAGACGCTGGAGCACAAGCGCATGCCGGCCCTGGACCCAGAAGACCTGAAAAAAGCGTTTGGTGATGAGGGCATTGAAGTCTATACTGACAGCCAGAAACTAAAGGACTTCTTGCTCAGCAACAACTGGAAAGACAAGAACCTGCTCATGATGACATCGGGGAACTTCGGGAACCTGGACTTGCAGGAGCTGGCCAACACCATCACGACTTCCTAAGTTAAAATTCAATTACCGCCCCCTTCAACGGGGGACGGTAATATTCAAAAATATCTAGCAAAGAAGACGCAGATGCCAGTAATTCTGCGTAACATCAGCGTTCAAACAAGTGCCTATGAAATTACACCTACGCAAGCCTATTGTCTTCTTTGACCTTGAAACCACCGGCGTTGACATCTGCAAAGACCGTATTGTGGAAATAAGTATGCTCAAGGTTTTGCCGTCTGGCGAGGAAATCCTCAAAACCAAGCGCGTGAACCCTACCATTCCAATTCCCATTGAGTCTAGCATGATTCATAAGATCTACGACGATGACGTAGCGGACTGCCCTACGTTTGCGCAACTGGCCCGGGGTTTGGATGACTTTTTGAAAGGCTGCGATTTAGGTGGATTCAATCTCATCAAGTTTGACATTCCGTTGCTGGCCGAAGAGTTCTTGCGCGTAGACATGGACTTTGATATTGAGAACCGCTCCATCGTGGACGTGTGCCGCATCTTCCACCAGATGGAACAACGCACGCTCTCTGCCGCTTATAAATTCTACTGTGACAAGCCGCTGGAGAACGCCCACAGCGCGGAGGCAGATACCATTGCCACCTATGAGATCCTGAAGTCTCAGCTGGAAAAATACGACGGCGTTCCCCTTCCCGGGGCTGAGGACCAGGCCAAGTTCCCGGTGCAGAACGACATGCAGGCCTTGCACCAGTTCACGTTCCAGAAAACCGCTGACCTGTCTGGCCGCATTGTTTTCAACAACTCAGGAATAGAAGTCTTCAACTTTGGCAAGCACAAGAACGTGTCCGTGGCTGATGTGCTTAAAAAAGAGCCCAGCTACTATGACTGGATGATGAAAGGCGATTTCCCGCTGTACACCAAGAAAGTTCTGACCCGCATTAAGCTGCGCGGCGCTTTACAGCAAACAGCTCTATAACCGAAAGACACTCTTTAAGACGCAAGATACAAGACATAAGACTCATGATTATTTTTGTTTTTGGCCTGTTTTCTGGGAAACAGGCCAAAAACGGAGAGGCCGCTTCTGCTTAGGAGCGGCCTCTCCGTTTTTGGTAGTCTGCCAATTCTGGCATAAGCAGACGCTTGTGCCATGGCTCTAATGAGGATTTGGGCTTGACTAACTAAAACTAATGTAATGAATCCATTCACCTTGCTATATCCTTAATACACCAAGATGCACAAAAAAATATGAGTCTTATGTCTTGTGCCTTTCGTGCTAAAAAAGGCTTGGCCTTAGACTTTAAGCTTCTGACCCCAGCAACCAATAATGGGCGGCGGCTTCATCTAAGAAAATATTGGTTTTCAAGTGTTTGTTCAGGGATTCATCGGCTTGAACCAACTCCCCAATGCGATAGATGTCCATGAGGTTATAACTGGCTTGGTTAAGAATATAGGAGATGAAGAGGGTACGGTCTTTGGGCATGGCAGCATAAATTTCACGTAGTAGAAAGTTCTGGTCAGAAATGTCCAGATACTGCACCTTGCGGCTGTCAGAGAGAAGGTACTGGATGCGCTGTTCCATCACAAAATGCACTATTAGTTTAGCGGCTACTCTAAACTGAGCGCTGGAGGGATGTTTAAGCCATGTGACCTTCATGAACCGTTTTTCTGGCTCATGCTCAGCTATAATAGTGTCATCCTGGTAAAAGAGAATTGCCCTTGACATATTCCATCTGCGTTTGTTTATCCTACACCCACAATCTAGCTGCTGATTGTTTGGTGTATATACGTATAAAGCCAGAGGAGCCGCTCATTTAGTATGAGCGGCCCCTCTGGCTTTACAGCGTTCTCAGCCTTTCAGTACAAGACTCCTACTATCATCTGGCTTTATCAGATTTGAGCAACAGCACTAACAGCACTGCACCAAATACCAGCCATTTGTTAGGGGCTTTCATGCTTAGCGGGCGTTGTAATATTTCTTAGCTTCCGGCATGTGCTTCTGGATGTCAGAAATACGGGTTTCGTTGCTAGGGTGCGTGCTAAGGAATTCAGGCGGCGACTGTCCGTTGCTGGCGGCGGCCATCCGTTGCCAGAAAGAAACCGCTCCCTCTGGGTTGTAACCGGCCATGGCCATAAAGATCAAACCTAAACGGTCTGCCTCAGACTCCTGGGTACGTCCAAACTTCATCAACCCAACTCCGGCACCAATTCCATAAGCGGTATTGATAATCTGAGCAGAGGCTCCGGTTCCTAAGGCACCTAAAGAAGTTCCTACCCCTTGCGCGGCCACCTGCTGGCTAATCCGCTCATTAGAGTGCTTGGCAATGGCGTGGGCAATCTCATGGCCCATCACTACCGCTAAACCGGTTTCATCTTTGGTAATAGGTAACAAACCCGTGTATACTGCAGTCTTACCGCCGGCCATGGCAAAAGCGTTCTGCTGCGTGTCATCCTGGATCAGGTTAAATTCCCACTGGTAGCCTGCCAATTGGTCTGAGGCCCCTTGTTGGCGCATGAAGGACTCCACAGCCCCTTGTATGCGCTGCCCCACCCGCTTTACCATGGCAGTTTGGGAAGAGTTGGAAGAAAGCTTGCTTTTCTTCATGAGGTCATCATAGGCCTGAAACGACATGGTCATCACTTCCTGGTCGCTTACAAGGGACAATTGTCTACGCCCTGTGATAGGAACGGTAGAACAGCCAACGGTCAGCAACACAACAAAAGTGAGTATTGCGCTTTTTAACGTATTCATAGTATGTTTTGGGTTAAGTGATACAAACGCTTTGGTTCCTGCGGTTTTAACGCCTTGGTCAAGAACGTACCCATATACGCAGGCACGGCCACAAAGTGTTGTCTACGCAGGTTTCCGTCGCAAATCTATTTTTTCCTATATACAATTCCATGCCAATTTTTCTGGAAAGGGTAGATTGTTGGGCTAAGATTCCCTCTCACAGGTATTTCCCTTATCTTTGAAAACAAAAAAAGACATGAAAATTCTAGCCATAGGACGCAATTACGCAGAACACATTGCTGAACTCCAAAACGAAGTACCCGATGAACCCGTGATCTTTTTTAAACCAGACACGGCAATTCTGCGCAACAATGAGCCGTTCTATTACCCAGACTACAGCACAGACATTCATTATGAAGTAGAGCTGGTGCTACGCGTGGGCAAAGAAGGCAAGAACATACAAGCCAAGTTTGCAGACAAGTACATTGACGGCCTGGGCATAGGTGTGGACTTTACGGCCCGTGATTTGCAGTCAAAAGCTAAAGCCAAAGGACTGCCCTGGACGCTGGCCAAAGGTTTCAATGGCTCTGCCCCCGTTTCTGAGATGCTCCCTATTGAAAATTACCCGGCCTGGGACAACATCAACTTCGGGTTGAAGGTGAACGGTGAGCTCAAACAACAAGGCAACTCAGGCATGATGATTCATAACTTTGGGGCCATCCTGGCGTACATGTCGCGGTTCATCACGCTCAAGAAAGGCGATCTTATTTTTACCGGTACGCCGGCAGGGGTTGGCCCCATTCAGATTGGTGACCGGTTAGAGGCGTTTGTAGAAGATAAAACTTTACTGAATTTTGAGATTAAATAATTTTCGTTCCCTTATTACAATTTGCCTGTTGGGTAGTAGTACCTGGGCCCATGCGCAGGCACCGGTAACACCCCCCGCACCAGCCGCCCCGCAACCGGTGGCTACCAGTCCGCTGTTCTTCCCCATCAAGCCGGGCACTCAGAATTTCTTATCTGGGAGCATGGGCGAAATACGGCCCAACCACTTTCACGGGGGCATAGACATTAAAACCGATGGTAAGATTGGCCTGCCCGTGTACGCCGCGGAAAGTGGCTACATCTCCCGCATAAAAGTATCTAGCTACGGGTACGGTTGGCTCATCTACATCACGCACCCCAACGGGTTGGTGACCACGTACGCCCATTTAAATCACTTTACGCCGGCCATTGCGCAGCACATGTTGCAGGTGCAGTACCAGAAGCAGGCCTTCGACGTGGACGTGACGCTGCCAGAGACGCAGTTCCCTGTAAAAAGAGGTGATATCATTGCCTATTCTGGTAATACGGGTGGTTCTGGCGGGCCGCACCTGCACTTTGAGGTACGGGATAAGAACGACAAGCTTTTCAACCCACTACGGTATACCTTCACGGAGATTAAAGACCAGGTGCCGCCTATCGTATACAACTTCGCGTTGGTACCGCAGGGCATCAAATCCAGAGTGCAGGGCCAATACCAGCGCAAGATGTTCACCCCGGTAAAGCAGGGGAATATCTACACCATCACAGATACCATCTCGGCGGCAGGATTACTGGGATTGGAGATTCAGGCCATTGACAAGTATGACGGCGCCTTGAACCAGAACGGCGTGCAGGCCATGGAGCTTCTCATTAACGGCGAAGCCATCCATAGCCACACACTAGACGGCATTCCGTTTGAGCTGCAACGCCAGATTTCCTCACACATCAACTACCAGGAGTTAAAACTGAGCAACAAGGCCTTTCAGCGCCTGTACGTAGCCGATGGGAACAAGCTTCCTTTGTATGAGACCAATAAGAACAAAGGCAAATTCAACATTGAGGAAGGCAAACTCTACGAGGTGCTGGTGAACCTGTCAGACTCTTACAAGAACACCACGCAATTACGGTTCATGATGCGCGGCGAAGGTAATGCCTATTACACTAACGGCACTCCTACCGTCACCAAGCCCAAGATCAACTATGAGATCCTGGAAAGCATCTTAAAGGTAACGGTGGCAGACACGGCCAAAGAGGCGAGAAACCTGGACCTCTACATTGGCAACTACAAATACGCGGTCATTCCCTCTTACACCACGGCGGCGGGCTCAGTGTATTTGTATAACCTCATTGGCGGGCTCCCAGATTCTGTGGACTTAGCAGGGACCAAAGCGCGTTTCAAGTTTGAGCATACCATTGTACCAGACACAGAGTTCTTGTACTCCAACCGCTACCTGGACATCACCTTCCACAAGGAGTCCTTGTATGACACACTGTATCTGCAGACCAGCCATGACGCGCAGGACGTGTTCAGCATCAACAACCCCTTGACCACGCTGTTCAAACCAGCCAAAGTGACCCTGCGGCCTAAGAACATTCCGGCAGACAAGTCTAAGGCGGCGGTGTATGGATTAGGCTGGGGAAAATCTAGCGGGTTTTTGGGCGGCGTTTGGGAAGGTGACGCCATTACCTTCTCGGCGCGGGACCTGGGTAAGTTCAAAGTCTTAAGTGACACGGTGGGCCCAACGGTCAAATTGGTGCAGAAATCGCCTAACCAGATAAGCTTCAAAGTCTGGGACAACCTGTCGGGCATGGCTTCTTGGCGTTGCGAGGTAAACGGTCAGTGGCTCCTATTAAAATGGGAACACAAAAACTCCACCCTTACCTCAGAGCGTTTAGATAAAACTGTACCTTTGTCTGGAGACGTGGTCCTTACGGTCAAAGATGCCATGGGCAATGAGACCGTGTACCGCACTAAAATCTAGGTTAAGAGTTAAGAGTTAAAAGTTATGAGTTAAAAGTTGGTCTAACAAAAACCGTTTTTAGCTTAGTTTCTGGAAAACAGGCCAAAAACGGCATTTGGAGTTCCACTTTCAAACACATGCTTTTACAAAACAATAACTCTTAACTCATAACTTTTAACTCTTAACTAACACACATGCTAGAAGTTGGGAACGTAGCCCCAGATTTTGAGGTAAAGGACCAGGACGGAAACCTGGTGAAGCTGAGCGATTTCAGAGGCAAGAAAGTGACCCTGTACTTTTACCCCAAGGATGACACCTCGGGCTGTACGGCCCAAGCCTGTGACCTGCGCGACAACTACCAGACCCTGCTGGACAAAGGCTACGTGATTTTGGGCGTGAGCACGGATGATGAAAAGTCACACCAGAAGTTCATCCAGAAGCACAGCCTCCCCTTCCCGCTACTGGCCGACACTGAGAAAGAAGTAGTAGAGAAATACGGCGTGTGGCAGGAGAAAAGCATGTACGGCCGCAAATACATGGGCACCATGCGCTACACCTTCGTGATAGATGAGAACGGGATCATCCAGGACATCATCAAAAAGGTGGACACCAAGAATCACGCCGCCCAATTGTTAAAATAACCCAAAGGCCATCTGCCCCAGAAGCAGATGGCCTTTCCCGTTTTTGGCCTCGTTTCCAGAAAACAGGCCGAAAACGAATAGAATACCAACCAAGAATTTTAAAATCATCACCTTTTCAAATCTATAAAATGAACCCTTTCAATTACAATCCTGAGCAGTTGCATGACGTGGCCCACCAGGTAAGAAGAGACATTGTTAGAATGGTACACGCCGTGAACTCCGGTCACCCGGGCGGTTCTTTGGGCTGTACAGAGTTCTTGGTGTCTTTGTACTTTAGAGTAATGGACCACAACGCTGAGTTCAACATGAACGGCACCAATGAGGATCTTTTCTTCTTGTCCAACGGTCACATCTCGCCGGTTTGGTACAGCGTGTTGGCCCGCTCAGGTTATTTTGACGTGAAAGAACTGGCTACGTTTAGAAAGCTGAACTCACGCTTGCAAGGACACCCTGCCACTGAGGAAGGTTTGCCCGGCATCAGAATTGCGTCTGGTTCTTTGGGTCAGGGCTTATCTGTGGCCACCGGTGCAGCGCAGGCCAAGAAAATGAACGGCGAAGACAAACTAGTCTACGTCTTGATGGGAGACGGTGAATTAGAGGAAGGTCAGATTTGGGAAGCCGCCATGTATGCCGCTCACCACAAGGTAGACAACCTCATAGCAACCGTAGACTACAACGGCCAGCAGATTGACGGACCAGTTGACGCCGTGATGAGCTTGGGTAACCTGCGCGCCAAGTGGGAAGCGTTTGGATGGAAAGTATTGCATTGCGAAAACGGCAACGACTTTGTGCAACTAATTCCTGTGTTGGAAGAAGCCAAAGCCTTGACCGGTAAAAAACAACCCATCATCATCTTGATGAACACGCAAATGGGCTTCGGGGTGGACTTTATGATGGGTTCACACAAATGGCACGGCGTGGCACCAAATGATGCTCAGTTAGAGCAAGCCTTGGTACAGCTGTCTGAAACCCTGAACGACTACTAATCTCTCATTAAGTAGTTCTACTGCTCATGGCTTTGTCGCGCGTTTTGTATAGTTGTCTGTTCTGTCTCCTGCTCTGCGGGATGGCGGCGCCGGCGTCTGCGCAAAACAAGGCGGTGGCTCCCAAAAAAACGCGTTTGTTGTTTCTCTTGGATGCCTCTGGGTCTATGCAAGCCAAATGGGAAGAAAGCACGCGCTGGCAGGTGGCCAAAACCATGCTCGCCAAGATGGCCGACTCGCTGGATTCTTATGGAAACCTGGAGATTGCCTTGCGCGTGTACGGGCACCAAAGCGCGGTGGCCTTAAAGAACTGCAAAGATTCTAAGCTAGAGGTACCGTTTGCGCCTAAAAACGCGAAAGCCATCAAGCAGAAATTGCAGACCATCACGCCCAAAGGCAACACGCCCATCACGTATTCTCTGCAACAGTCGGCTAATGACTTTCCAGAGGAGAGCGACACCCGCAACGTGGTCATCATCATCACCGACGGTGTGGAGAGTTGCGGCGGTGACCCATGTGCTACGTCTATTGCCTTGCAGAAAAAGCGCATCTTCTTAAAGCCGTTCATCATTGGCTTAGGCGATGACCCTGAGTACATGAAGGCGTTCAGTTGCATGGGCCAGTTTTACAATGCCTCAGACATCAGCACCTTCAGAAAGATTTTGGACAATGTTATTTCCATCGCGCTCAAGAAAACTACGGTGACTGTGCAGTTAACTGATGAGGCTGGCAAACCAGTGGAGACCAACGTGAACATGACCTTTGTGAACAACGTCACTGATCAGCCCGAGTACAACTTTGTACACTACCTGGACGCCAACGGCAAGGCAGACGCGGTAGAAGTAGATGCTTTATTGAGCTATGACTTGGTGGTGAACACCATTCCAGCAGTGACGGTGCGCAACCTGGACATTAAGCCCGGGCAGAACAACGTCATCAAAGTAAAAGCGCCGCAAGGTTCTCTGTTTTTACAGCAGATTGCCCCTACCGCATACGGTCGGGTTGATGCCTTAATCAGGCCTAAAGGAAGTAGCGCTTTGTTACAACCTCAGCCCTTCCCTAGTCGGGTTAAGTATTTGGCGGGGTCATATGAAGTAGAGATGCTCACCTTGCCGAGAATCAAAGAGCAGATTGTCATCAAGCAAGGCCAAACCACGGTACTCAACTTTCCGGCGCCTGGCATCATGAGCGTCACGCAAGCCTTGTCAGGGTACGGCAGTTTGTATGTTCTGGAACAAGACGGAAGCCAGCGCTGGTTTCATAACCTACCCGAGACGGGCAGTAAAATTAATTTACCTTTACAACCGGGCCGTTACCGGCTGGTATTCAGGACTAAGAACGCCAGCAGTAGCCAGTTTACAGATGTAAAGGACTTTACCATTAAATCTAATCAAACCACCACGGTTAAACTTTTCAATTAATAGGATGAAAGATTTCCCATACACTGAATCAAAAGATACTCGCTCCGGTTTCGGGGCTGGCCTATTGGAACTGGGCCGTACCAACCCTAACGTAGTGGCCCTTTGCGCCGACTTAACCGGCTCCTTGAAAATGGACGCCTTCCAGAAAGAATTCCCGGAGCGCTTCTTCCAGGTAGGCATTGCTGAGGCCAACATGATTGGCCTGGCCGCCGGTATGACCATTGGCGGAAAGATTCCATTCACGGGTACCTTCGCCAACTTCTCTACGGGCCGCGTGTATGACCAAATCCGTCAGAGTGTAGCCTACTCAGGCAAGAACGTGAAAATCTGTGCTAGCCATGCTGGTTTGACCTTGGGCGAAGACGGCGCCACGCACCAGATTCTGGAGGACGTGGGCATGATGAAGATGTTGCCGCACATGACAGTCATCAATCCATGTGACTTCAACCAGACCAAAGCCGCCACCATGGCCATCGCTGAGTTTGAAGGTCCGGTATACCTGCGCTTCGGGCGCCCGGTAGTCCCTAACTTCACCCCGACCGACCAGAAGTTTGAAATCGGCAAAGCCGTGATGCTGAATGAAGGCACAGACGTAACCATCATCGCCACTGGTCACCTAGTTTGGAAAGCCATTCTAGCTGGTAAAATCCTGGCAGAGAAAGGCATCAACGCCGAAATCATCAACATCCACACCATTAAGCCCCTAGACGCCAGAGCCATCTTGGAATCTGTGCGCAAAACAGGTTGCGTGGTAACCGCCGAAGAGCACAACTACATGGGTGGCCTGGGCGAATCTGTTGCTCGCGTATTAGCACAAGAATTGCCATCTCCGCAGGAGTTTGTGGCCACGCAAGACACCTTCGGGGAAAGCGGTACGCCAGACCAACTGATGGAGAAATATGGCCTAAACGAGCAAGCCATTGTAGCCGCCGTTGAGAAAGTCATTGCGAGAAAACAATAGTTTCGTTGTTCATTATTAGTTATTCGTTGTTCGAATAACTCAAATAATAAGGCTGCCCATACTTTGGGCAGCCTTATTTCGTTTTTGGCTTGTTTTCTGGAAATTAGGCCAAAAATACCTTCTCATTTTGCTTAATAAGAATGTCCAATAGATTAAAAATCTTCACAGTTGCTGGAGTTATCTTGACTGCTCAAATTTTCTATTTCAGCGACTATCTATTGCCTATTCATTGGGGACAGATAAAAGTAAGCGGCATGGCATGTACCTGTCCAGATGAAAAAGTGGTCAATGGCAGTCTCTACCTTAAAAGCATTACCCCAGATAGCTTAGCCAAATTTGATTTGAGTTATTCTGAAATATATGTCACCAAGGCACTAACCTCAACATTAGACCCCATGGGCACTGACCTTTATATGATTGAAGGTCAAATTATTGGCAAAAACAGAGTAAGTCCAACTGATCCATGGCATCCAGTTGTGTTGGTGACGAATTGGAGAGAAGTTGATTTGCTCAAGGATTGGGCTGTAAAAGCATTATTTGGCCTTCAGCTTTTTCTACTTATGGTAATAACAAGTAAGTCTGTTCTGAAAGAGTAAGCTCCTTGTCGTTTTTGGCTTGTTCTCTGAAAATTAGGCCGAAAACGGAGAATCAGTAAACTCAATTACCAAACACCTAAAACTTCCGCTTATCTTTAAACTTGTTGTTCTGCCATCATCTTTAATCCTCGAATAACGAACAACGAATAACCAGCAACGATTGGAAGACCACGAGATACTAGCCAAATTCCAGAACCCGGACTCCCGGAACCTGGCCTTCAACCAACTGGTGCGCAAGTACCAGCAGAAGGTGTATTGGCATATCCGGAAGATGGTGGTGGACCATGATGACGCCGATGACCTGACGCAGGAGGTGTTCGTGAAAATCTGGACGAAACTGGAGACGTTCCGGCAGGACGCGCAACTCTACACCTGGATTTACCGCATTGCCACCAATGAGTGTCTTAACTTCTTAAACGCCAAAAAGAAGCGCTTCTTCCTGCCCATCCATGACGTGGCCGCCGAGCTGGCCGAGAAGCTAGACAATACAGATACGCTCTCCGGCGACGAGATTCAATTGAAACTACAGAAGGCTTTGGTGCGTCTGCCAGACAAGCAACGGCTGGTCTTTAACATGAAGTATTTTGACGAGCTGAAGTACGAGGAAATCTCAGAGATACTGGGCACCTCTGTGGGCGCTTTGAAGGCCTCCTACCACATTGCCGTGAAAAAAATTGAGGAGTTTTTGAAGGGAGATTAAACCCTACCCCCTTAAATGCATCTAATCCCTTGAGTATGAAAGAAGAGTTTGATATAAATAGCTTACCTAAGCACCACGGCTACCAGGTGCCAGAGGACTACTTTGACAAGTTGCCCCTGCGCATCATGCAAAAGACGGCCTATGCTGGTCCGGTAGCACAACCACAGGCTGCCTGGTTCTGGCAGTTGAAGACCGCGTTTGCCGGTCTGGGCTTGGCCTTGGTGTTTGCGGCTTCTTTCTTAATCACGCAGTACACAGACCAGACGCTTTCTACCCAAGAGGCCATGGCCCAGGTGTCACAGAAAGAAATTTACCAATACCTGCTCAACCAAGAAGACCTGCAAACCGCTGACCTGGCCGAAGTGACCGCCGTAAAACCACCCCAGTCCCTGGAATTCCTGGACGTGCGCACCGAGGACGTAAGTGAAATAGTGACCCAGGAGATGCTGGAAGAACAAATGGAAACAACCCCTAATCAATAGAAATGAAATTTAAGCATGTACTTACCCTGTGTGTTTTGCTGTTTTTGGCAGCATTTACGCAGGTGCAAGCCCAAACCAAGAAGGAAACGCCTGAAGAGCGCAAGGCCCGTTACGAGAAAATCAACAACGCCAAGATTGCCTTCATCACAGACAATGTAAAAATGTCTGCTGAGCAGGCGCAGCGTTTCTGGCCCATCTACACGGAGCATGAGTCCCGCAAGCGCGAACTGCGTCACAAAGCCAAGCAGTTTAGAGAAGAGAACATTGGCAACATGACCGATGATCAGATACAGGCCGGTCTGGAAAGTCGCCTGGCTAACCGCCAGCGGGAATTGGACGCTGAAAAAGAATACATGGAGCGGTACCTACGCGTCATTACGCCGCGCCAACTGGCCCAATTTTACCGCGCAGAACGTGAGTTCACACAGTTATTACTGGAGCGTCTGCAAACGGCAAGCAAGTAACATTTCGTTTGGTTTATTCTTTCAAAAGGGAGGCACTTCGCCTCCCTTTTGTTTTTAGCCTATTTTCTGCAAATCAGACTAAAAACGAAACATAAAATAACCAGACTCAAGACTCGCGACTCTAGACTCAGTACTATAAAAGCTATCTTTGCAGCTTTAAACCGTTTGCTATGCTTTCTGCCCGTCAACTCTTTCTCCAACATCAGGCCCAGACCACAGACTTTCCATTGCTCTTAGAAGTAGAGCGCGCCGAGGGGGTGTTCATGTATGGACCTAATGGCGAAAAGTATTTGGACTTGATTTCGGGGATTGGGGTGAGTAACGTGGGCCACCGGCACCCGAAGGTCATTGCTGCCATTCAGGACCAACTGGACAAGTATTTGCATTTAATGGTGTACGGCGAGATTGTGCAGGCCCCGCCGGCTCAGTTGGCGCATGCCTTGGCGCAGACATTACCGGCAGGATTAGACAACGTGTACTTTGTGTCCTCGGGCAGTGAGGCCGTGGAGGGTGCCATGAAACTGGCCAAGCGTTTTACGGGCAGAACGGAGATTATCGCTTTTGACAAGGCTTATCACGGCTCCACACAGGGAGCCTTATCCTTGAATGGTGCTGAGAGCTTTAAACGGTCTTTCAGGCCGCTTTTGCCAGACGTCAACCACCTCCAGCACAACCACCATGCAGACTTGGAGCGCATCACGCGCAGAACGGCGGCGGTGATCATAGAGACGGTGCAGGGTGAAGCGGGCGTGCGTGTGCCTAGCCAGGACTACATGCAAGCCCTAAGAGCCAGATGCACAGAAGTGGGCGCCTTACTAGTACTGGATGAGATTCAGTGCGGGTTTGGCCGTACGGGTACCTTCTGGGCGTTTGAGCAGTTTGGCATTGTGCCAGATATTTTGACCTGCGCCAAAGGCATGGGCGGCGGTATGCCCATTGGAGCGTTCATCTCGCGCCAAGAAATCATGCACAGCTTTAAAAACGATCCCATGCTGGGGCACATCACCACGTTTGGCGGGCACCCGGTTTCTTGCGCGGCGTCCTTAGCCACCCTCAAAATTATTTTGGAAGAGGGATTACTGGACCAGGTCAATGCCAAGGCCGAACGGTTCAAGCAACGGCTTGCCCATCCGGCCATCAAGGGCATCCGGAACCTAGGTTTGATGATGGCCGCCGAGATGGAGTCTTTTGACGTGCTCAAAGCCGTGATAGACAGCGCCATCTTAAAAGGGGTCCTCACGGACTGGTTCTTGTTCTGCGACAATTCCATGCGTCTTGCTCCTCCCCTCACCATCACGTTTGAGGAGATTGACCTGGCCTGTGACATCATTTTAGAAGCCATAGAAGGGCACGTTCGTTTTTAGGCTGTTTTCCAGAGAACAGGGCAAAAACGGGTATTTTAGAAGAGGCGCTAACCTTTTCTGTCTGGCAAGAGTACAAGACCTGAATTAGAGTAATCCACCTGTTCCAGGGTGCGGCCCACTCAATTTTTCTTACATTACCCCAGATTAACCAGCGCTGCCCTTATGGAGATTGCCTTCGTCTTGATTTTGCTTTTGGTGGCAATTGCGCTCTTTGCCTCTGAGAAGCTGTCAGTGGACATCATTACGCTCTTGTTGCTGATAGCGCTCACCAGTACCAAAATCATCAGTCCAGAAGAGGCCTTTGACGGCTTCAGCAGTGACTTTATCATCATCCTGGCCTCCATCTTTGTCTTGAGTGCCGCTCTGGAAGACACCGGCGTGCTGGACTTTCTGGTCAACTGGCTCATGCGCAAGGTGGGCCACAACCCCAACTCCCTCCTGCTCTTCATCATGGTGATACCAGGCGTAGTGTCTGCGTTCATGAACAACACCACCGTGACCGCGCTCTTTGTGACGCCCATTGTGGGGGTGGCCAAGAAGATGCACCTGAGCAGTTCTAAGTTCTTAATGCCGCTGGCGTATGCCTCCATCTTGGGGGGCACCTGCACCTTGATTGGCACTTCTACCAACGTGGCGGTGAGCGGCTATATGTCCAAGGCCGGGTATGAGCCGTTTGGGTTCTTTGAGTTCTCGGGCATTGGACTGGTCATTTTTGCAGTGGGCATTGTGTACATGATGACCATTGGCAAGCGCATGTTGCCCCAGGCGGTGTCGCAAGGCCTCACCACCAAATACAACATCAAAACCTACCTGTCTGAGATCATGATCATGCCTGAGTCGCCACTTATTGGGCAGGTGGCCTTCACCTCAGACCTGTCCAAGATGAATTTCAGGATTCTGAACATCATCAGAGGCAAAGAAAACTTTCTGCCAGACTACCGCACCCGCATCCGGGAAAATGACGTGCTGCTGGTAGAAGGCGAGATTGATGACCTCATGAAGGTCAAGGAAACCAAGGGCATTGAGATTGTAGCCGACGTGATCATTGAAGACGACCTGGTGGGCGGCGATGTGCGCCTGGCGGAGATTTTGATCACGGGCAAATCTGACATCATTAAACGGACCGTGCGCGAGTCGGACTTTTTGCGCCGCTTCGGGTTGGTGGTGCTGGCCGTGTCCAGGCAAGGCGAAACCATCAGGACCAAGATTGGCGACATTCAACTGCAACTGGGGGACATGCTTCTGGTGCAGGGTACCAATGAGCGGCTGGCTTTCTTAAAAACCAATCAGCATTTGGCCGTTCTGGATGAGTTTAAGCCCATTTTGTTCAAAGGCCGCAAAGGACTGTTCACGCTAGGGTTCTTCATTGTGGCCATTATTGTGGGTAGCGTAGGCCTCCTGCCGCTTTCCATCAGTTTTATGGGTGCGGCGGTGTTGGCGGTCTTGACCAAGTGCATCACTACAGACCGGGCCTATCAGGTGATTGACTGGCGACTGCTGGTGCTCATTGGCGGCATGACGGCGTTTGGGATGGCCATGCAGAACACGGGCGCAGACCAGTTTCTGGCAGATTGGATTGTGCGACTCTTGGAACCGTTTGGCGTGATAGTGATTCTGGGGGGCTTTATCCTGCTTACCGTCTTTTTGACCCAACCCATGTCCAATGCGGCCTCTGCCTTGGTGGTATTGCCAGTGGCCTTGCAAACGGCCATTCAACTAGACGCCAACCCCAGAACCTTTGCCATTGCCATCATGCTGTCTGCCTCTGTGTCGCTAATCACGCCCTTTGAACCGTCTTGCATACTGGTGTATAGCCCGGGCAAGTACACGTTTAGAGACTTCTTAAAGATTGGTTCTGGCCTTACGCTTATCCTCATGGCCATCATCTTGTTTTTAGTGCCCATCCTCTGGCCGCTATAAAATCTGTTTTTGACCTGTTTTCTTTAAAACAGGCCATAAACAGATGTACCCTTAACTGCCATAAGGTTACTGCGTACCTCTATAAAAGGCGCTTCTATCCTATGCGAGTATCTGCTTTTCTGTGTTGTGTATGTATAGCCACCCTAGGCTGCCAGTCTAAGGAAACCGCAGAGGTGGGCGTTACTACGGCCAACCCAGGCCCTGAGGAGCTTGAACAGACCATTGACTCAGCCAACAACTCCCGGCAGGACGGTACGGTGGCTACCGTGAGCCCCGCCCAGGATGTAAAGCAGCACCTACCGCCAGAACTAGAAGTAGTCTTAGATCAAACCCATCCGCTTTGGCAGTGGCCCTCCCTCTCAGATTTGGACAGAGCGCGTCTCACCCAAGACCAGCAGGGTCCTTATTTTCTCCAGAAAGACCTTACCGGAGACAAAAAGGTAGATTACGTGGTGCAGTTGGCCGAAGGAGATTCTGTAAAGGTGGTAGCCTTTATGAGACCGCGGCAAGAGGGTGCCAGCTGGCAGGAAACAACCTTGGCAAGAAAGAAAGTAGGCTCTAACCAGAGTGGTTATGTCTTGTCATTGCCAGAAGAGAACTTAAATGATTCTGGCAATTTTAAAGCCAGCAAGGTAATACCACCTGGTATTCTATTGTATGAAGGTAAAAATCAAACCCTACACAGCTGGCAAAACAGAAAGTGGACTCAAAAAGTAATGCCGCCAGCCAATTGATGAAGGCTTAAACACAAAAAGGAAACCGGCATGGCTTGGCTAAGCCCATGGTTAATGCAAAAGTAGCGTGGGCTGGAAGGATGTAGGATTACTGAAGTTCCAGAAAGGTGATGGCTTCTTCTTTGATTTCTTCACGGTCCAGGCCGTCTTTTACGCCAGTGGTTATTTTCTTGATCAAGACGCCTACCACCGCTTTCCTGAAGCCCATTTTCATAGCCATGTCAATGCAGAATTCCATTTCATGGTCATCTACTATGCCATCTGCCAGCATCATCTCCACCAGGTCATAGATTTGGTCAAAGCGGTCCATGTCATTGTTGGGCATGGTGAGCTTAATCTTGGAACTGTCAGAAAGCAGGGTGCGCACTTCCTGGGCACGCATGCCTTTCCGCTCGCCAATGGAAATGATATGGTCCATCTCGGCGGAGTCAATATGTCCATCAATTTTGGCCAAGGCCCCTAAATTGATGATGTGACTCTTGAGCCGCTTGGTTTCCTCGCTCTCAAATAGTGAAAACATAGTTCAATTTAGATTAGGTAGGTATTTTTTTGCTTGAAAGTTGCAGGCCGGTAACTCAGCCAATATCGCCATTTTTCTTACGAAATTCTAAAAAAAACGGTGCCCTTTTCTTCATAAACTGCCAATATTATAGTGATTCAGCCGTAAAAGTGCAGAGTAGGCAATCCTCTTAATAACACATCTTCTTACTTTCAGCTTTTTGCTAAAAGGCCAGCGTTGTTTGTCATTGTGATTTCTGGTTCAAACCTGTAAATTGCTCTCTTGCATTTGAATTGACATGAAAAAAATAGCAGTATTTACGTCTGGCGGCGATGCCCCGGGCATGAATGCCTGCATTCGCGCCGTAGTGCGCACTGCAGTCCATCATAAGTTAGAGGTTTACGGTATTGGTAGAGGATACAACGGCATGATTCAAGGCGAAATCTACCGGCTGTTCTCTCACTCAGTAAGCAACATCATCCAAAAAGGCGGTACCATCTTAAAGTCGGCGCGCTGCCCAGAGTTTCAGACGGCAGAGGGCCGCAAAAAAGCCTTTGACCAAATCTCTAAGTTTGGCATTGAGGGCATTGTAGCCATTGGCGGAAACGGCACATTCACCGGCGCCGAGATTTTTCATAAGGAATACGGCATTCCCATCATGGGCTGCCCCGGTACCATTGACAATGACTTGTACGGCACAGATTACACCATTGGCTATGACACGGCTGTGAACACCGCCCTGGACGCCATTGACAAGATTAGAGATACGGCAGACAGCCATGAGCGCGTGTTTTTTGTGGAGGTGATGGGTCGTGACTCTGGGTACATTGCCCTGCCCTGCGCCATTGGCGGCGGCGCCGAGATGGTCATGATCCCGGAGACTACCACGTCCATGTCTGAGGTGATAGAAACCCTGCAGCAAGGCTGGCGTCGGTCTAAAACCTCCTTCATCATCATTGTAGCCGAAGGTGACGATGAGGGCGGGGCCACCGAGATTGCCGCCAAAGTAAAAGAAGCGCTTCCGCAGATGGACGCCAAAGTGACCATCATTGGACACGTGCAACGCGGGGGCTCCCCTACCGCTGCCGACCGGCTCTTGAGCAGCCAAATGGGGATGGCCGCCGTGGAAGGTTTGATAGCTGGCCGTAGCAATGAAATGGTGGGCGTCATGAACGGCGAAATTGCCTACACCCCTTTTCATGATACCATCACCAAAAAGAAACCCATCAGTGAAAACTTCTTGAAACTGGTGCAGGTATTGAGCGTGTAACTAGGCATCTAGAGAAATTTCATCCTCCTCGTTTTTGGCCTGTTTTCTAGAAAACAGGCCAAAAACGAGGGGGATTTGTTTTGATGGCTCCTATTGTAATTTCCGCTGTAGGTAACATCCTCTTTTATTCACACATGGCAATGAATTACACAACCGTCCTCCTACTTCAAGGAATTTTGCATTATTCACCAGGTAAGGAAGAAATACCCCTTCAACAGGTGCTTGGCTTTTTTGACTATGTAAACCATTCGCTCCCCTCCTACCAAGAATTTAAAGAAAGCATGCAATGGGCTGTTGCCAGGGAGTTGATAGAGGTCAGGAAAGGAAGGTTAAAACCATCTGCTAATTTCAAGGTCTGGCGCGAAAGCAGACCGCGTCAGTTAAGCATACAACGAGAAGGTGATGAGATTGCGCAGTTGTTAGCCCTTCTTCCAAAACAGGAGGAAATAGCAGCTCACGCTTTGGTTACAGAAAGCGAATTTGACGACGCTCTTGCAGCCTACTTAAGAAAAAAGGCATAACTCCAGACTGTTAAGCGGCTGTAGTTTATATACCTTCGTTTTTGACCTATTTCCCAGAAAACAGGCTAAAAACGGCCATTGACTATGCAGTAGAGCTTAGAGGGCATGGTTTTCTTTCCCCTCAATTATCCTTTGCTGGATGAAGGCTAGGATCTCTTGCTGTTGCGCGGGATGGAACCAGGTGATTTCATCGTCTCTCCTAAACCAGGTAAGCTGGCGCTTGGCATACCGCCGGCTGTTGCGTTTTAGTAACCTTACGGCTTCCTCAAAGTCATATTTGCCCGCTAGATAGTCAAACAGTTCTGTGTAGCCCACGGTCTGCATTGCCTGGTGGTGTTGGTAGGGCAAGACGCTTTTCACTTCCTCTAAAAGTCCCTGAGCCAACATGAGGTCCATGCGCTGGTTTATGCGCTGGTACAGCTCCTCGCGGTCTCTGGTTAGGCCTATTTTAATGGTCTTGAAGTTTCTGCTTCTTAGGCTGGCCTGAGTCCTGAAAGAGGAATACGGCTGACCGCTACTCAAGCAAACTTCTAAGGCCCGTATCACGCGCTGGGGGTTTTGTAAGTCTACCTGCTGGGCGTATACTGGATCCAGTTCTTGCAACTCTTGCCGTAAAGGGTCCAGCCCCTCTTCTTCCAACCTGGTCATCAACTTTTCTCTGAGGCCCGGCTCTACTTCCGGCATCTCATCCAGGCCTTCGCAGAGGGCGCGCACATATAGACCAGAACCGCCGGTGGCAATCACCACCTGGTGCTCCTGGAACAAGTCTTCCAGCAAGGCAAGGGCATCTTGCTCAAAGGCGCCGGCGTTGTATTCTTCTTGAATGGAATGGGAATTCACGAAATGGTGCGTCACGCCTTGTTGTTCTTCTGGAGAAGGTTTGGCGGTGCCAATGCTCAACTCTCTAAAGAACTGCCGCGAGTCCATGGAAAGCACATCTGTTTCAAATTGTTTGGCCAGTTGTACGCATAAGTCGGTTTTGCCTACGGCCGTGGGGCCCACCACCACAATCAGGTATTTATCTTGGCTCATAGATCTGCATAAATTTGTAGTAAGGCCTGCTGCTCTATCTCCCAGTTCCACTGTTGGCGGGCCGCCAGGCAGTTTGTTTGCAGCCTGTCATACAAGGGCTTATCCTTTAACAAAGCAGCCAAAGCGTTTTGCACTGGAGTCACTTCCAACTCTACCAACAGTGCTACCTCATGCTGCTGGTTAAGGGCCTGGTACTCTGGGAACGGAACACACACCTGCGGAATACCGGCCTGTACGTAGTCAAAAAATTTATTGGCCAGCGAATAGTAATAACTCAGCCCCTTTTGTTCTAACAGCATGATGCCCGCCAACGCATTCTGGGTAAGTGCTACCAGGCTCTCTGGCGGCACATTGCCCATGAACCTAACTTTATTGTGCAACTCCAGATTATGCGCTAATTGTTTCAATGCTTGCTCCAGTGGTCCAGACCCGCAAATGTAGAGGTGCGCATCTATTCCTTGCATGGCGTGCAAAAGACACTCCAAGCCGCGGCCCACGTTCAATGCTCCCTGGTAAATAAAATAAGGCCTTTGCTGAAGAACGGGCATGGTATTTACCTTAAACGGCATGTTGCGCACCAGACCTACCGGTTGTCCGTTTCGGCTTTGAAAGTACTGAGCCAGGGTAGCACTTACGGTATAAGATTTGTCTGCCTGTGCAAAAGCCATTTTCTCTACCCAAGACCAGATGGTTTTAACGAGCGGTCTGTGCACCACTTCTGGCATTTCTGGGAAAAGCTCATGGGCATCATACGTCACCTTCATGGTTTTAAATTTTGAGGCTAGTACGCCCGCCAAAGCGGTGTCTGCGTCTACTATTCCCAATACGTCTGGCGAGGCCTTTAAAATCCAAAAGAATAACCGAAAGTTGAATTCCAGATAAAACAACGGACCCGTATGAAAGAAGCAGGAAAGCCGGTGCTGCCCATAAGGCGCTGCTACCAGGTCTTGAGAGATGGGCAGTTTTCTGCCCAACAAGGTAACCTGCCAACCCGCTTGAGCCAGAGAAGCGGCAATGCGCTGCATACGCTGATCATGGCGCAGGTCTGTAGTGACTGTAAAAAGGACGGTTTTGGGCATATTGGGCTAAGAAACAGAGCTAATAACAGGTAGGCTCCCTCTCCCTTAAAGATCATGTATGTATGCCTGCAATCTGGCTTTAAAATGCTAAATTACACGTTTTCTGAACAAGTGCCGTAGAGAAATGTTCACCCCCAAAGGCCAACCGTTGTTTGATTATGACTTTTACTAATATGTCTGCAGAAGAGAGTTCTATGGTGTCAGCCGCAGCGCATTTGATTGATTTGGCTGAGCACGTAAGCGGCAGCCGCAAGATGATGTTTGTGTGCTCTCCAGATGGTGTGGTGCTGGCGGTCAATCAACAGACGAAAGACGTATTCTTTAAGGGTGCTTCTTTTCCGGAGGGCATGAACATAAAAGAACTGCTGGAAGAAAAGTACCTGCACAAGTTTGAAAAGAACCTGCGGCAGCTGCGCACGCGCAAAAATATAAGCGGCTTCCTGCAGTCCAACAACACCGCTTTGGGTACGGGCTTGTTCTATTTCAAGTCTAGCCTGGTAAAGCAAGAGGGGCATGAACTGCTGTACGTGGCCGTAAGGTCTGCCTCTGCCGAGGTCATGCCCGCGGGGGACATGTTCGCGTCTGAGTCTAGTTACCGCAGCATTTTTGAAGACAGCAATGAACCACTGTTTATTCTAGATAAAAAAGGCGTCTTCCTGGACATCAACAAAGAAGCCCTAAGCCTGATTAGAGCCGAAAAGGAAGACCTGACCGGCCAGAATGTGTTTGAGGCCTTTGACCTGAACCCCTCTGAGAAGATTGCCTTTAAAAAGAGAATCCAGGAAGCCTGCGAAGGCAAAACCCAGAAATTTGACTGGTGGTTTAAAGATCATCTAGACAGCCTGCATCCTATGCTGCTTTCTTTTAGATGCGGCAAATACTTTGGACAGGAAGTGGTATTGGGCACGGCCAAGCCCATTGAAGACAAACGGGGGTTACAAGAGGCTGGCAAGCACCGCCTGGACCAGCAGGAGTTCATGGCTAAGCTTATCCCCGCCATTGCCGAACTTAAATCAGCCGACGACATCCTGGCGGTGGCCTTAGACTCGTTTTTAAAGAAAGCCCATATTATTGGAGGCGGAGTGTATGTGTACCATCCTACTTCGCGCATGGTGCAGTTGGTAAAAAGCAAGGGGGAGGCTTCTTTCATTCTGCAGGACCAAAGCATTTTGGCGCTCAAGCCAGAGCTTTTGGTGCAACTGGAGAATAAGCATAAGAATCGCTCGCTGCTTAGCATTTCACGTAATTTCCAGCACCTTTTCCGGAAACGTGAGGTAATAGCCTTGCCCATTAGTACAGACAAAGGGTATCTGGCTGCCATGATTCTGTTGGTGGATGACGCCATGCACATTACCAGCACCTTAACGGAGTTCATCAACCAGGTGGGGTTTGAGCTAAACTCTTTTTTGTCACGGTTTGAGCTGCGGCAAGAGCTCCACTACTCAGAAGGCAAGTACAAGACGCTGTTTGAATCTTCTAATGACGCCATTTTCCTACTCAACAATTCGCAGATAGCAGACTGTAATTTTCAGGCTACCATGCTCCTGGACTGCAACAAGCAGGACATTCTGGGCAAGCGCCTGGCAGACTTTTCCCCGGCCCTGCAGGCAGATGGCAGTTCCTCCTTGGAGAAGTCCCTGCAGATGATTGATGAGACGCTGTTGGAAGGCAGGCCGCAAACCGTAGAGTGGCGGTTGGAGCGCACAGACGGCAACACCATTGACAGTGAGGTAAGCTTCAGTGCCATCCAACTGGAAGGGGTTTCTTTTGTGCAGTGCATAGTGCGGGACATCACCCAGCGCAAAGAGGCGCAGGCGCTCCTACGCAAGCAGGAGGTATTGCGGGAGTCTATGCTACAGTTCAGGTCGTTCTTAAGCCAGGTAAACCTGGCCTATATCAGTCTGGACCTGGACTTGCGCGTGCTGTATGTGAATGATTATTTCTTGCAGTATACCGGCTACAAGCGCGAAGAAGTGGTGGGCCAGAACTACTATGAGCTGTTTGTGTCTGAGCATGAACGCGCCAGCCGCATTCAGGAAATTCAGAAGGCTCTGCACACCCAGTCCCTGCGCAGTTACTATGAGTGGGACCTGGTAACCAAGTCCCATTCCGTAAAGATTCTGCGCTGGAACATCATGTTTGAGATGGACGCCGAAGGCAACGTTACAGGCATTACCGCGGTGGGCAAGGACATGACCGACAAGCGCATTGCCATGGAGGCCTTGAAAGACAACAAGATCCGTTTACAGGATTTGTTTGACAACGCCCATGACTTGATCCAGAACATCTCCACAGACAATAAATTCATCTTCGTGAACCGGGCCTGGAAAGAAAAACTGGGCTACAACGACTATGACATTGAGAACCTCACCCTTACGGACATTGTCCACCCCTACTACAAGGCCAAGCTCATTTACCAGCTCCGCAATTTGTACAAGGGCGAGAACGTCAACAAAATAGAAACGGTCTTTTTGACCAAGAGCGGCAAGCCTATCCACTTGATTGGTAGTATCAACTGCAGTTGGCAGGACGGCAAGCCTATTGCCACACGCGCCATTCTCCATGATATCACAGACCGTATCAAGGCAGAGCGTCTGCAAAAGGTGTATTACTCCATTGCCAACCTGGCCATCAGCTCTAAAGACTTACCGTCCCTGTATAGTGCCATCCATAGAGAGTTGAGCAAGATCATAGAGACGCACAACTTCTTCATTGCGCTGTATGATGACGCCAAGCACCTTATTGACTTTGTGTACTACGTAGACCAGTTGGCAGACCTGCCTAGTGAATCTACCACCCGGCCGTTCTCTTCTGGCATGACCGAGTACATCATTAAAACAGGTAAGCCACTGTATGCCACTAAAGAAGACTTTTTACAATTAGAGGCGGAGGGCAAGCTTTCTCTCAACGGAGTGGTACCTGAGGTGATGCTCTTCTCTCCGCTATCTATTGGAGAGCGCATCATTGGGGTCATTGCCGTACGCGACTATAAGAACCCAGAGGCCTATGTGCAGACAGACATTGAGATTCTGCACTTTATCTCTAACCAGGTAGCCCTGGCCATTGAAAGAAAACGCAATGAGGAGCAGATCAACATCCAGAACGCGCGCTTAAAAGCCATCTTTGAGAGCGGAACCCACCTCATGTGGTCTGTCAACCGCAAATACAAGCTCACTTCCTTTAACCAGAACTTCTCCAATACCATCCAGAACTATGGCGTGGCCATGCCTGAGCTAGGCATGATGCTAGGCGACATGGTGCAGTCATTCATTGACGAAGAAGACTTTAGTTTGATGAAATCTGCGTATGAGCTGGCCTTTGCCGGTCAGGCCCGGCAGTTTGAGTTGGAGTTAAAATCAGATCATCGCCAAAGTGAATGGCTGGAGATTCTATTGAACCCTATTTACCTGGAAGACGGTAGCTTTGACGATGTATCAGCCATCGCCCTGGACATTACGGATAAGAAGATTTCGCAGCTGGCCCTGGCTGAGAACGAGGAGAAGTTCAGACGCATCTTTGAGTCCTTCCAGGACATGTACTACAAGACTGCCATAGGTGGTGAATTTCAGTTATTGAGCCCTTCGGTGCAGGACTTGCTGGGGTACACGCAGGCAGAGGCCATGACCATGAACGTGAGTGACTTGTACATTCACCCCGAAGACCGTGACCAGCTGTTGAACGCCCTTTACACCCAGCGCAAAGTAAGAAACTTTGAGACCGCCCTTAAAACTAAAGACCAGGGCGAAATTGAAGTGCTGGTCAACTCCCGCCTCATCACCAACCTGGACGGCGAGGCCATTGCCATTGAAGGCGTTTGCCGTGACATCACCGAGCTTAAAAACACCCAGCGCGAGCTGATACGAGCCAAGGAACTAGCTGAGAACTCCCTGCAGGTCAAAAATCAGTTCCTGGCCAACATGAGCCATGAGTTGCGTACGCCTATGAACGGCATCATTGGCATGATTGACTTGCTGTACCATACCGCCTCTACCGAGGAGCAGATTGACTACATAGACACCCTGCGCAAGTCATCAGACGCCCTGCTAGACATTCTCAATGACATTCTGGACTTGTCTAAAATACAGGCCGGTAAAATGGAAGTGAGTCTTTCTGGGATTGACCTATACTATACCTTAGACAAAATACATTCTTTATTTGCCAACCGCGCCAAGCAGAAGGACCTGGAGTTCACGTATTTCATTTCCAAAGAAACGCCACGGTACATCATCACAGATGAGACGCGCCTGCTCCAGATTCTGTCTAACTTGACGTCTAACGCCATAAAGTTCACCAACCAAGGAGACGTGAGCGTGACCGTCAACCAATTACAGGTGGATGGCGAGGAGCATTTGCTGGAGTTTAGAGTGCGGGACTCAGGCATTGGCATCTCGCAGGAAGACATTCAGATTCTGTTCACCAATTTCACCCAGCTAGACAACTCTTCTACCAAGACCTTTGGCGGTACCGGCCTGGGGTTGGCTATCTCTAAGCAATTAAGTGAGTTGTTGGGCGGTGAGATTGGCGTGGAGTCAGAGCCAGGCAAGGGCAGCACGTTCTGGTTTACCATCAAGTGTAAGTTGGCAGAAAACGTCCACCAGATCACGGAGCAGTTACAGTTGTCTAAAGAAACAGAGACCATTGACAAGTTTGACCCCGCCCCCATTGTCTTGCTGGTAGATGACAACCAAATCAACCAGAAAGTGGCCATCAAGCTGCTGGAGCGCTTGGGCTGTACCCCAGACGTAGCCTCCAATGGGTTTGAGGCCATTGAGAAAGCCACTCAAAATACCTATGAGATTATTTTCATGGATATTCAAATGCCAGAGATGGACGGCGTGACAGCTACCAAGGAGCTGAAAAGACTTTTAGGGGCCCAATGCCCGCCCATTGTGGCCATGACCGCATACTCCATGAAAGATGACGCAGAGAAGTTCATGAGCGAAGGGCTGGACGATTATATCTCAAAACCGGTGAAGAGCATAGACTTGTCAGACCGGATCAGTAAATGGCGTCAGAAAACATCTGCAGGCACGGACGCTGCGGTGCAGGTGATGGTCAGTACGCCTGCGGCAGATAAAAAAGAAGAGCAACAATTATTAGACGTGTCTGTGGTGGAGCAGTTGCGCAGCATTGGCGGCGTTGATTTTGCTTTGCAGCTGTACGTAGACTTTGAAGAAGAAACGGCAGAATTGCTAGAAGACGCTAAAAACCAGGTAGAGGCACAACATTACGAAGCCATTTTAAGTACACTGCATCAGATTAAGGGCACGGCCTCTACGTTGGGGTTGGTGGCCATTACCAGCATCGCCAAGACCTTGGAACATGACATCCGGAAGGGTGAAACGAGCAATGTAGTTACTGCTTATGCTGATTTAGAATCTAGTTTTGCTAATTTTAAAGCTCACTATCGAAATATAATCTTACCTAACTAAACTATGGCTGATTCAAAAACCATACTCATTGCAGAGGATAGCTCTGTAATCCTGAACCTTACCAAGAAAATCCTGGAGCTGCAGAACTATAAAGTGCTGTCTGCCAAGAACGGTGGTGAGGTCATCAAAAAAATCAACGAGGAGAAAATTGACGCCATTCTCATGGACTTGAACATTCCGGTAAAAGACGGGATGGAATGTACCAAGGAGATTCGTAACTCCACCAACCCAGACATAGCCAACATTCCCATCATTGCCGTGACCGGCAATGCCAACAACTACACACTAGAAGAGTTTAAGCAAGCAGGCATCAACGCCTACCTACCCAAGCCGCTGGACTTTGACATGTTGGTGCAGACCGTGAAAGAGTACGTAAAATAACACCAGGCCCCATGGGCACCCTACGTTTATGCAGCTAAAATACACCCGGCCCTTTTTAAGCCGGTTAGAGGATATTTTTGCGGAGTCTGAGTACATGCTGCGCTATGAGAAAGGCACCTTTAAGTCTGGATTCTGCGTGTTGAAGGACACCAAGGTGGCGGTAGTGAACAAATATTTTCCGCTGGAAGGTAAGATTAACTGTTTGGTAGAAATACTGAAATCCATAGAAATCACCCCAGAGGCCCTTCGGCCCGAAAGCCAGGAACTGTACCTGGCCATTAAAAACCAAACGTTGGCATCAGCGTGAAGATCACCTTACTAGGAACTGGCACCTCACAGGGAGTACCCGTCATTGGGTGCGAATGTGAGGTTTGCCGTTCTTTGGACTACCGGGACCAGCGTCTGCGGGTGTCTGTACATGTAGAAATAGCCGGCAAGAGCTTGGTCATTGACTCGGGCCCGGACTTTAGGCAGCAGATGCTGCGGGAACGCATTAAGCGCGTAGACGCCCTCCTATTTACGCATGAGCACAAAGACCATACGGCCGGCATGGATGACATACGCGCCTTCAACTTTATGCAGCACATGGACATGCCGGTGTACGCAGATCCAAGGGTGCTCAGGCAACTCCAGCAAGAATTCAGCTACATCTTCACAAATACCACTTACCCGGGCGTACCGCGGGTAGAACTGAACCCCATTCAAAACGAACCCTTCACAGTAGTAGGTCAACAGATCATCCCCATTGCAGTGATGCACCATAAGCTGCCGGTATTTGGTTTCAGGATTGGAGACTTTACCTACATCACGGACGCTAACTATATCTCTGACGAGGAGAAGGAGAAAATCAAAGGCTCAAAGGTAGTGATCTTGAACGCCCTTAGAAAAGAACCCCATATCTCTCACTTCTCCCTTTCTGAAGCCCTGGCCTTGCTTGAAGAATTGGCGCCTGAGCAAGCCTACCTTACCCACATCAGTCATTTGCTAGGCCTGCACCGCGAGGTGGAGCAAGAATTACCTGCCAATGTGCGCTTGGCCTATGACGGTCTATCCTTTACCCTGTAACCGTGCATCAAAATTCTTTCTTTTTAAAGCAGCTAGCCCAACAACTACACCTCTTGTTGCAAGGCTACACATGCGCCAGTGCGTTTAGTCAGGAGAAAGATGAACTCATGCTGGAGTTTGAGAAGGATGGACAGACGGTCTTCTTAAAAGTTATCCAAACCCCTACTTTTTCCAGTTTACAGGTCCCCACCTCCTTTCACCGCGCCCGACAGAATTCAGTGGATTTGTTTGGATCCTTGGTAGGAAAGCAAGTGCTAGAGGTTATTCCGCACAGGCAGGAAAGAAGCTTCTACATAAAGTTCACGCAAGAGAAGGTATTGTTGTTTAAGTTGTTCGGGAACCGCTCAAACGTAGTCCTGTTTGAAGATGACAATGCCACCGCTTTGTTTCATCGTAAACTAGCCAAGGACCTTGCGTTGGACTATAAAGCAATGGACCAACATTTTCATTTTGACCGCGACCAGCTCTTGCAGGACCCTGCTTCGCTTAAGAAAATGATGCCTACGCTGGGTGATCTGCCTTTTTTATATCTGCAAGAGAAGGATTGGGAGAGCCTACCCATTCAAGAGCGGCTACACCTGGTAGAGAACATGCTGGGGCTCTTGGAAAACCCCACCGCTTATTACCTGACCGCCGTTCATAGGACGCTGCGTCTGTCTTTGCTTCCGGTAGGTGCCATCCAGGAAACCTTCAATGATCCTTTACAGGCGCTCAACGCCTTTGTACCCCAGTTCAGAGCCCAAGAGTACTTTCAAAGGAACTACAGCAGCACGCACAAGGCTTTACAGCGGCAACTAGAGGTGGCCAACAAGATCTGGTACCAGATACAAGAACAGTTGGAACAATGGCACCATGGCACACCCTATGCCCAAACCGCTGATGTGATCATGGCCAACCTGAGCAACATTCCGGCAGGCAGCACAGAACTGGAGCTATTTGACTTCTACCAGAACCAACCCAGGCTCATTAAACTCTCCCGAACAGAAACGCCCCAGAAAACCGCTGAAAGGCTGTATAAAAAAGCCAAGAACCAACAGATAGAGTGGCGTTTGTTACAAGAAAGAGCTCAGCGTAAAGAAGAAGAGGTAGAACGCCTAACCCAACAACTACAAGAGCTGGAGCAAATAACCACGGCCCCTCTGTTGCGGCAGTACCTTAAAAAGAACACCATCACCCAGACGGTTACGGCGCCAGACCTTCCGTACCACGCGTTTGAGCTGGACGGCTTTAAGATTTGGGTAGGTAAAAACGCCAGGGCCAATGACACCCTAACGCTTAAGCACACCCACAAAGACGACTTGTGGCTGCATGCCAAAGACGTGCCTGGTTCCCATGTGGTCATTAAACAAGTGTCTGGCAAGGCCATTCCCATGCGCGTCATTGAAACGGCAGCCCAACTGGCGGCCTACTACTCCAAACGCAAAAGCGACACGCTCTGTCCCGTTTTATACACGCCCAAGAAATACGTTAGAAAGCCCAAAGGCGCAACCGCAGGTTCTGTGCTGGTGGAACGCGAGAAAGTCCTGTTAGTGAAGCCTGAGAATCCGTTTAGGATTATTCCTTAATTATCACCAAACGCAAAAAGCCGTTTTTACCCTATTTTCTGGAATGTAGGCCAAAAACGGAATTCTGTATGCAGACCAACACAGGCGCTAGAAAGGCCTGCGCCACCACCGGTCTCAACATCTGATTTATAGATCAGCCAAAAGCCATTCCAAGGCGTCCTCTCTATTGACGAACAATTCAAACTGGGTCTGAATCTCAAGATCCAGGGTCTTCTCCAGGTTGCCAAGTATCTGCACAATGTCCATCATCTCCAGACTTTCCTTGGTCACCAGACGGGCAAATTTGAGTAAGCTGGATTGCTTTAACAGAGGGGCCATATCTTTGATAAGCCAATTCTGGTCGCCTAGTTCCAGGTAATGAATAGCTCTTGGATCACTTAACCAATACTTGACTTTGGTGTCTAGAACCACGCCTGCCAGTTTCTGGAACACTGCCCTAAACTCTGAGCTTTGTGGATGCTTGCACCATTCTACTTGTAAAAGCGAAAGGCGAGGATCTAGATGAATATGAATAAATTCATCTTTGTAGTATTGCTCAAACTGAATAATCGGGCTCATGGGGGTAACAGCGGTATCCTTTTGCAAGTATATAAAAAAAGCCTGTAACGGTATGTTACAGGCTTTTTAATTACTAAGTGCGCGCGGGGAGATTCGAACTCCCACACCCTAAGGCACCACCCCCTCAAGATGGCGTGTCTACCAATTTCACCACGTGCGCATTTTATGCAAGTGCAACCTTTTATGAGGACAAGGCTGCAATCCGGTCACAAATGTATCTGTTCCTTTGAATACCTGCAAGCCCTCCCTCAAAATCTTTCTTGAACCTATCAACACTCGCTTTTCACTAATTCAATCCTATCATTAAAACTATCCTATACAAATAAGCATCCAAACACTTAATCAAATACAAATATTAACACTCTTTAAATTCACTCATTAAAACTATTACTAAAGCATACACCTATAATATAACAAGCTTATTAAAAATTTAATTAAATTTAAATACTAACCTATATAAGTATTCATTAACCAACCAAAAAAAACAAAACCCTTCTTCAGCATTATAAAACCACCCTTGAACTTCAATCCTGTTTAATCACTTATTTAAAAATTAATTCATGAATTATAAACCACTTTCAATAACGAGTATTTACCTACTCAATTAAAATAGCAGAACTTCATACATTCATATTTAAGCGTTCTTAATATTCTCTTAGACCTGGGTGCTCTCGCCTCTTATAGGCATTCCACCAGAGAAAAGCTACTGGCTCATTTAGGTCATCTACAATTTCAATAATGCCATCTTAGATTTAGAGGCTTACAAACCTTGAGAGTTACTTTATCCTTGACCTAGCGGCAAGGATAAATATTTATTGAAGATTCAGTTTTCTCAAGATAAAATTTCAGTGCACCAGCGGCCATAAAAAATAACATTTAGAGTGGTTCAACAAAGACGTCAACAACTTCACCAAATAGGATCCGTATTTTCAACTATTAAGCTTCATTGTGGTTGGTACCCTCGCTGTCCTAAGCAAAATCATCCGCCGTTTCCTTTCCTTTTGCCATTATAAGCCCAAGGCAATCTAAAAATTGCCATCACAACCATATAGGCTAATCTCAAACTTTAGATGAGATGTCATAACCTTATTATTCATCAATATTTTATAATGGTACACCTACATTTCTGCTTTAGTAGATATATTTCCTAAATAATGCAACTAGAACGAGTGGTTAGCTCATTAGAACGAGCCTCATCCTGAATTTGCTAATTATTTTATCATTCCTTAATTCCCTGTTTTGGCTTGAAATTGAATTTCTGAGATTTTTCTGGCAATTAAGAAATTAGTGGCCTTATTGGCTTTCTTGACTGGTTCAAAAATCCCATGCCATCAGTTTGCTTACCCCATCCAGGACAAAAGGACTTCTGGCAACAAAGCCGCAATCACAACCTAGTGCCACCAGATTACGTCCTAGCAGAAAGCAGGACCTGCACTCCAAGTTCCTGCCCTTCTTTTTAAACCTACACATTCACGCGTTTCAAAAACCAGAACCCTTCCATGCAACAGAACAAGAAAGATTGGATTGTCAAATATGCCAAAGTGGGCTATGTAGCCAAAGGCATAGTTTATTGTTTAATTGGAATATTAACTGCCATGTACGCTTTAGGAATTGGCGGAGAAAAAGCATCCAAATCAGATGCTTTTATGGAAATAGAAGAATTACCAGGAGGTGGTTTTTTATTAGGGCTGGTAGCAGCAGGATTAATTGGCTATTCTTTATGGAGGTTCACGCAGGCAATCGCAGATACTGAAAATAAGGGAACAGACTTTAAAGGAATAGGCAAACGAATAGCCTACTTCATAAGTGGTATTACCTACACAGCCATTGCTTATTTAGCCTTTAAAATAGGCTTGACCAATAGCGGTGGATCTGGTGATGGCTCCTCACAAAAAATGTTTTTGGCAGAACTATTAGACAAGCCGTTTGGTAAATACTTAGCTATTGTAGTGGCATTAATTGTTATAGGCAACGGCTTGGTGCAGTTAACGCGTGCCGTCACCGGGTCTTTCATGAAGGACGTGCACGGCATGCCGCAGGACCAGTTCAGGACCTTAGAAAGAGCCGGCAGGTTTGGGTACGCTGCCAGAGGAGTGGTCTTCGCAATCTTAGGCTACCTGTTCATGAAGGCAGCCTGGAACCGCAACCCCTCCCAGGCAGAGAGCACCGAGGGCGCCTTTGATTTCTTGCAGGCCAGCCCCATGGGGCATATCATGTTAGCGGCCGTGGCCATAGGTCTTTTGGGTTACGGCATCTTCATGTTTGTGCGCGCGCGTTACAGTGACATCTCATTTAGTTAAACGCACCACTTGCAGACAGAATGATTAACTTGGGGTCATGCGCACCCTACCCTTTTACATAGTTGACGTCTTTGCAGACCAGCCTTACAAAGGCAACCAGTTAGCAGTATTCTTACAGGCCGGTGGCCTTAACACAGAGCAGATGCAGCAGATAGCCCAGGAAATTGGCTTCGCTGAATCTGCTTTTGTGTTACAGGACACTCCTACTCCCAGTGGCTTTCCCGCCCGCTACTTTACCGTAGAATATGAAGTACCCTTTGCCGGCCACCCAACCCTGGGCACCGCTTACGTGCTTCAACAGGCCTTAGAAAAATCCTTAATCCCCGAAATAAAATTAGACCTTCCCATTGGTACTATACCGGTATCTTTTACCTATAATGAAACGGGGCTACCTAATTTTCTGCTTATGCAACAGAAGGACCCGGTGTTTGAGGAGCCACTGCCTAAAGAGGATTTCACAGCACTGTTAGGCTTAGATGCTGATGCTTTGCACCCGGAGTTTCCGTTGCAGGTAGTATCCACGGGCCTTCCTTTTCTGATTATCCCACTGCAAGAACTGGCAAACATTCAGAAAGTGACCATTACCCCAGAAGCGCTGTTTGCGTTTCTGCAAAAACATCATCTGTATAAAACCCAACGGGCAGATGGCTTGTCGGTGGCCTTGTATCTTTTCTGCCCAGAGACCTACCAGCAAGACCGCACCTTAAACGCCCGCATGCTGGCCTATGAGAATGGCAAGGTGATAGAAGACGCCGCCACGGGCAGCGCCAACGGCTGTCTGCTCGCCTATCTGCTTCAGCATGCCTATCTAGGCCCAGGTGCAATAGACATTCTGATAGAACAAGGCTGTGAGATCAACCGTCACGCAACTATCAAGTTGCAGGGCAGCCAACTGTCCAGTGGGCATTATGACATTAAGGTAGGAGGGCAAGTCCAGTTAATCGCCAAAGGAGAATGGTATGTTAAGTAAGGCCTTCTCCTCTACCAGACAATTGGCCGGCATCTTCTCGCTGGCCCTTGCTCCGTTTTTGGCTTGTTTTGGCCAAAACAAGTCAAAAACGGACTCTATCTACATCCTACAACCAGACCGTGTCTTTGATGGGCACTCCATGCATGAGAACTGGGTAGTGGTGGTTGAGGGTGAACGCATCAAGTCAGTGGGTCCGGCCTCCAGGACCAGTCTGCCTACTGCTTCACGCACTATCTTGCTTCCTGGCCAAACGCTAATGCCGGGGCTTATAGAAGGTCACTCACATCTGTTGCTCCACCCATACAATGAGACTTCCTGGAACGACCAGGTCTTGAAAGAGTCTGATGCCCTCAGGGTAGCCAGGGCAACCGTGCACGCCCGCAATACGCTGCTGGCCGGATTCACCACCGTGAGGGATTTAGGTTCTGAAGGCGCAGAATACGCAGACGTGGGCCTAAAGCAAGCCATAGAGCAGAACATCATCCCGGGGCCGCGTATGCTGGTGGCGGGCAAAGCGCTTATTGCCACGGGCAGTTATGGTCCCAAAGGCTTTGACCCCGCGTTTGATGTGCCGCAGGGCGCAGAGGCCGCCGACGGCGTTGACAACATCATACGCGTGGTACGGGACCAGATTGGCAAAGGCGCAGACATCATCAAAGTTTACGCAGACTACCGCTGGGGCCCCAACGGCGAGGCCATGCCCACCTATACGATTGCGGAGCTTAAGCTGATGGTAGAGGTGGCGGCAAGCAGTGGCAGGCCCGTGGTGGCCCATGCCAGTACCCCAGAAGGCATGCGCCGGGCCACCGAGGCAGGTGTAGAAACCATTGAGCACGGCGACAGCGGCACGCCCGATGTCTTTAAGCTGATGGCCAGGAAAGGCGTGGCCCTCTGCCCCACCTTGGCTGCCGGCGATGCCATACTCCAATACAATGGCTGGCGCAAAGGCGTAGACCCAGAACCCGCTCGCATCACGCAGAAACGCGCCAGCTTCAATGCCGCCCTAGCCGCCAAGGTACCGCTGTGCGTAGGCGGCGACGTGGGCGTCTTCGCGCACGGCGACAATGCCCGCGAGCTGGAATTGCTGGTGGACTACGGCGTCTCTCCTCTAGAGGTCCTGAGAGCCGCCACCGCCGGAAACGCCAAACTTTTTCACCTGGATCAGAAACTGGGAAAGATGCAGGCTGGACTTTTGGCGGACTTGATTGCGGTAGAAGGAAATCCTGTGCAAGACATTACTACCCTAAGAAAAGTGAAGCTGGTCATGAAAAGCGGCGTCCTTTATCGTCAGCCGTAACACGTAAGCAAATCTTTTCTACGGGCCACCGTTTTTGGCCTACTTTCTAGAAAGTAGGCCAAAAACGGTGGCCCGTTAATATTGGTTAGAAGAACACCACATTAAATATCAGTCTATTTAACATATCATTTTCAATAATGTCATTTAGATGTCTTTTTCTGTAGCTTGATCAAAAATCTCGTTTCTTATTAACCGCAGATTTAAAGAATGTGCTCCATGGCGCAAGCGTCCGCTTGTGTCCGCACGCATGCCAGATCAGGGATGTGCAATAGACAAGGGGGTGCCATTGTCTCTACAGTCTTGGCAATTGCCCAACTTCCACTTCCAATCCTTCAACCTGGAGCTCAAACATCGGATAAACCCTCTGTATGAAAACAATAAGGTTTGGTTGTAGAGATTAGAGCATCGCCTTGTCCCTTGGTCATCCCAGATTTCAAGTTAACCCTAACTGCTACGCCCAATAATTTTCCTTTTCCCTACATCTTACTCACTAGACAGAACCTTTAAAAGCCAGAAAGCCCCTCTTATTCCTAAGAGGGGCTTTCCAGAGGCCAACCTATTTTTGGCTTGTTTTGCGAGAAACAGGCTAAAAACGACTTTACACCGTTTCGGCTTTGAGTTCTTGCATGGGGCGAATGAAAAAATCATTGATGGGCTTTACCGCTTTCATGCCGGCCAGGCACTCTTCAAAAAACTGCGGGCTGGTCACCACGGCATCTGTGAAGGTATGGCTGGCGTTCCAGCTCTTGTGCCGAAGCAGTTCAATGGCCGGGTTCTCGCTGTCATAGCCCTTGGGCGTGGTCTTCAGTTTGTCGCCGCCCAGGCCTTTAAAGTATTTCTGAAAGTCGGGTGCCGCTACCAAGTCCTGCAACTCCTGCCAGTTGTAATCAATTTCCTGTCGGATGGCCTTCAACTCAGGCGCCGGTGGCATCCAAACCCCTCCCGCCAGAAACGACTGATTGTCAGGGCTTATGTGCAAATAGAATCCCGGGTTGATGGATTTTCTTCCGCCGTCTGCCATATACGCGCAAATATGATCCTTGTAAGGACGCTTATCATTGGAGAAACGCACATCGCGGTAAATCCTGAACATTAAGTCCTTGGGCTGTTGGTTGGCAACTGCAGGCTCAAACTCAGCAATGGCGGGCAGCAAGGTTTCTAAAAAAGAAATGAAGTCATGTTTAGCGGCTTCATAGCGGGCCTTATTCACTGCGAACCACTCACGGTTGTTGTTCTTTCTAAGGTCCCTGACAAAATCTAAGGTAGTAGTATCTAGGTATTTCTTCATGTAGTGTACAAGGTCTTTTTTGACCTCTCTTGAAACACGATTTGGTGATAGTAAGTTCTGTAGAAACAGCTGATCAAAGATAATCTCTGCCCCCTAGAAACAGAAAGAATCTAGGTTTATAAGTACTAAATTGCCCCTACCAAGACACCGCATCCTACTTATACTATCTAGCTAAATCCCTTCACTGTCACCTACATGCCAAATCCCATCTTTGAGATACATCTTTCTAACTTGCATTGGATCACAGAAGACCATCCCGAAACTGATTTGTGCGCCCATGGTTCTTTGTATGTCCAGATTGGGAACGAAGTAGTTTTAGACGAGGAAGCAAACAGTAGTTGGACCGTGAGTGCCACAGCCTTACTTCTGCTCAGGACCTTGGAGCTCAATCATACTAAAGACTGTCCCATCGGAGACCAACTTGTTCCTTGTTGCGGTCACACCTTATATCTAGATGAGAATACTGAAGAAGTTTATATTCTTGGATGTGCTACGGGATATAATTGGGACGTGCGCCATTCTACAGACAAAATCATCCTGAGAACTGCCAAGGGTTTACCATTAGTTATTCCTTTTACAGTCTATAAAGAAAAGGTCTTAGCCTTTGTGAGCCAAGTAGAACAATTTTACAACGTTAGTCTTCCTAAAGAATTACCTACCAATAATGATGACCGTAAGGCCTATTTAAAGTTCTGGGAAGAGTGGCACAGAAGAAGAAGCAAATGGGAGTAGCATCCTTAGGTTTAACAAAAGCATTATCTACTAATCTGAAAGTGGGATATTATTCTGCTTAAGTCACTGTTTTTACAAGTAAAAATCTTCCCCAATAAATCAGTTAGTGTGACACGCAAACTAGAATACAGGCAGTTCTTAGAGGACAACTTTAAGGGTTTGAGAATAAAATCCCCGCTCTTTTTCAATTGGCCCAACGGGTTACGGCTTAACCTGCAGATGGGTGAAACTGATACAGATGAATATTTTGAGGAGGTTCTTACACGCGCGACCGTTTTGTTTGAAGCATAGTTTAAGCCAACCGACACTATTTACCTTGTCCTTCAAGAGCGTGCAGACAAGCGGGGCAAAATAAGATTTTCAAATTACTGCTTCCATCAAATTCATGAGCTGCAAAAAGAGGAAGTGATGTATTTAAAGGTCTCTAGGTTGTATGACGCAAAAGACAAGTCAGAGTTCTGGAACGTGGCCGTAATTAAACTTAGAGTGGACAGGATTAACTACCACCAGATATTAAAGGCCATTAGCGTAGTGGATTTTCCACCCAGACAACCTAGAATTGATAACAGAGGTTTTCTCTCCAACAAACAAGTATTCTTCCTGAATATAAATCTAAGGATTATCTACCACATGTATGATGATCGTGGCTTGGACATTGTAGCAAGTAACAAAGAAACTTTATTACCTCTTTACAAGGACTTTAATAACTGGATTCTAGAAAGTAACAGGACCCAGATTGACAACAACCTGATGAAGGAAATTGATTTTGGGCTTCCCAAAATCTAGAGTTTCTAAGTCCTTATCTAGAAATCATTTTCTGCCTATTTTCCAGAAAACAGCCCAAAAACGGCCTTGACCTTAAATAGCCCCCATCACGTACATGGCGTCCAACGTTGGATTGACACTGCCACCTTTTGGTTCTAGCGTTACGGCAAAGGCCTGGGCTTTTTCTATGGTCTTCATGCGCAGCAAAACATCAGAAGAAGAGGCAACTACGCCGGCGTCTACAGGCTTGCCGTCTACCAGCGCCCAAAGTTGGTACTGTTTGTCACTGGGAGCTTTGGGCAAAGAGGCCGGGTCCAGGAAAACTTCCTTGGTCTGCTGGTTCCAGAAGACTTTGGCGGCGGCAGAGGCATGCTGGGGCGTTCCCTTTAAGGCAACGGCTTTGGTTTCTGGGTCACGCACCACGGCCAGAAAATTCTCGGTGCGGTCTGTGCGGTACTCTAGCTGGCTGGTCTCATAAGCGTACTGCTTCACAGACTGCTGGGCAATGGTCAGTTCCTGTTCTGCCTCCTTCCATTCAGAGAACAGATAAATATTGGTGGCCGTGCTGATCAAGAGCAGGATGACGGCAGCCGCGCGCATGCTGTTACCCAGGCGGCTGTGGCGGGCAAGTTGCTGTGCCTGCGTCATAGAAAGAACCTTGGCCTCTGGAGCGTCAGTTATTTGAGTAGGCGCGGTGGTATCTTGGTGGTTAGAGGCTTGTGATGCAGAAAGTTGCTGTATCTGTTGCAGGATTCTGTCTTGCAAATACGCAGGGGGCGTTTGGGCATGTTGAAGGGCATAGGCCTCTAAGGCTGCATGAGCCTCTTCCAGCGCCGCCTTCACTTGAGGGTGCAAGGCAGCCATACGGTCCACGTCTGCACGCTCCGTGTCAGTCAGCCCTCCGGCCGCGTACACTTCCAGAATCCCGGACTCTATATACTCCTGTGTATTCAACGCTATTTAATTAGTTTGGCCAACATTTTAATGGCCATGCGGGCGCGGGTTTTGACTGTGCCTAGGGGAATGTTCAAGGTTTCGGCCACTTCGGTCTGCGTATATCCTCCAAAGTACATCATGTCAATGATCACTTTTTGGTCTGGGATGAGCTTCTCCGTGATTTCCTTGATTCCAATATGGTCTGGTCTAATACCGTCACTGCTGACCATCCCCCCGGTGGCGGCCTCCTCCATGGGGTCTGTCTTTGAACTTACGCGATATTGTTTGGACCGGATTTTGTCAATGGCCAGATTCCGGGAAATGTTGAGCATCCAGGTGAACAGGCGGCCTTTTTGGGCGTCATAGCTTTCAAACGAATACCAGATTTTCACAAAGCTTTCCTGCAGTACGTCTTCTGCCACTTCTTCTACTTTTACTATGCGCAAGATTACGCCGTACAAAGCAGCGGAGTAGTTCTTATACAGCAACGCAATGGCCTTTTGGTCCTGCGCCCTCAATCGCTCTATAAGAACTTCCTCAGAATCATTTTTTACAGTAGTCTCCAAAAACAAAATGGCGTTAAGCGTAGCAATAATACATAAACCAAGTAGGAAGAAAAAAGGATAAGCACATTTTAAGCCTGTTCAGCCAAAACAAAACCTACAAAAAGTAAATTTGTTTAAAGATTTTTCATACCTGACCGTTTGAGTACGTACCTATACGGAGCCTACTAAGAAAGGACAGGTACAAACACGTATTTTTTCTTCCTGAAATCTCCAAAATCTCCACCATGCCTATTCAAACCATCAATCCATACACCAACCAGGTAGTCAAAGACTTCACACCCGCCACCACCCAAGAAATAGAGGCCGTTCTGCATACCGCACAAACCACCTTTGATGAATGGCGCACCACTACCTTCGCCCACCGCGCCCAGTTGATGCACCATGCCGGAAGCGAGTTGGACGGCAACACAGAGCATTATGCCCGGCTTATTACCCTAGAGATGGGCAAACCCCTGAAACAGTCGCGCGCCGAAGTGCAGAAGTGTGCCAAGGTCTGCCATTACTACGCAGAGCACGCCCAGGAATTCTTGCAGGACGAGGAAATAGCCACCGCCGCCACGCGCAGTTTCATTAGTTATGAGCCCATGGGCGCGGTGCTGGCCGTCATGCCCTGGAATTTTCCGTTCTGGCAGGTGTTTCGGTTTGCCGCCCCTGCCCTGATGGCAGGCAACGTGGGCATCTTAAAGCACGCCTCCAACGTGCCGCAATGCTCCCTGGCTATACAGGAAGTGTTTGAGAAAGCAGGCTTCCCGAAGGGCTGTTTCCAATCCTTGCTCATTGGGTCCAAAGAAGTAGAAACGCTCATCAAAGACCCGCGCATCAAGGCTGTGACGTTGACGGGCAGCGAGGGCGCGGGTGCCAAAGTAGCAGCAACCGCCGGACAAGAGATTAAGAAAACCGTGCTGGAATTAGGCGGCTCAGACGCGTTCATAGTATTGGCTGACGCAGACATTGAGGCCGTAGCCGAGAAAGCCGTGCAGGCGCGCCTCATCAACACCGGCCAGAGTTGCATTGCCGCCAAGCGCTTCATCATAGAGCACTCCATAGCAGAGCCGTTTTTGGCCTCTTTTAGCCAAAAGATGCAAAAACTAAAAACCGGCAACCCTTTAGAGGAAGAGAACATAGACTACGGCCCGCTGGCCAGAGTAGACCTGGCCCAAGAACTCACTGACCAGGTGGAGCGCTCCGTGAAAGCCGGCGCTCAATTACTGCTTAAAGGTGGTCAAGAGGACAAGAACAGCGCCGTGTTCCATCCAGCCATTCTTACCCACATTGAGAAAGGAAACCCGGCGTATGAAGAAGAGTTCTTCGGGCCCGTGGCGCTGGTGTTTATTGCAAAAGACGCAGAGGATGCCGTAAGAATTGCCAACGACTCTCCGTTTGGCTTGGGCGGTTCCATCTGGACCAAAGACATCAAGCACGGTCAGGAGCTGGCCAGAAAAGTAGAAGCCGGCGCCGTGTTTGTGAACGCCATAGTAGCCTCTGACCCCGCCCTGCCCTTTGGCGGCATCAAGAAATCGGGCTATGGCCGTGAGCTGTCTTATGTGGGCATCCGGGAATTTGTCAACCAGAAAACTATCTGGCTGAGCACGCCTCAGGAATAACCCAATAATTTGTAGGTGATCACCCCTACCCACTCATGGATGATGCGGGTCCAATCTCGTAAGGCCTCCGCCGTTGGTATGAGCAAATCATCAATATGGAAGCTTCTATCGTGGGTCTGAAAATCACAGGGAAACGTGTCGAAGGTCAGGCCCACTTTCTCAAAGCACCCTTGCGCGCGCCGCATATGAAACGCCGAGGTGATCAATAACAACTTCTGCAGTTCTGGATGTTGAGTTAGCAGTTCTTTGGTGAACTGGGCGTTCTCTCTGGTGTTTCGGCTCTTTTGTTCCAGTATGATGTCCTGCTGGGGAACGCCTGCAAACAAGGCGGTTTGTTGCAGGTTTTCTGCCTCGGTCCTGGCCACGTTTTTGATGGCGCCAGAACCTCCCGAGATGATGATTTTCTTGACTCTTCCCATCTTGTACAACTGCACGGCGTCCAGAATCCGCTCGGCGCCTTCCTGGTAGTGCACCCGGTCATGCGGCGATCGGTTGGGTTCAGTGACACCCGTGAGTACAATGGCAGCGTCATAGGATTTCACGTCTTTCATCAATACCGCCTCGGGCTCCCAGGCCAGCCACACCTCATTTGAGATAAACGGATTGGAAAAGATGAACAGCAGCACCAAACCTATCCTAAATGCCCACCGCTTTTTCACCTGATTCCGGGAAAACAGGCCAAAAATGAAAAACGCCATGATCCAGAGAAACGGCGACACCAGGTACTGTAACAGCTTGGAGAGAATGAAAAACATGCGGTCTATTTAAGGGCCCCAGCCTTTGGTCAAAAGCTCACTTACACAGGAGCAACTTTAGCAACTGCAGGGAAAAGGCCAATGGTTACCCAAAGAAACGCCGCACCAGCCAAAGCACCAAACTCAGGAGTACGCTAAGCAACAGCATGGTGGTAAACGGCGCGAAGACTTTGAACCCCGGCCGGTCAATGCGTACATCGCCGGGCAGTCTGCCAAACCAATCCAACCGCGGCCCTATCAACCAGATGACCAGGCCCACTACTACCAGGATGCCGCCAAGGATGACTAATGTTTTACCAATGGGTTGCATTGTGAGGGAGTTTAGGTTGTTTACCTAATGTATACGGGTTGGTAGTTGAGGCGTTTTTGGTGTGTTTTATGGGAATTAGGCGGAAAATGATGCTGCTATTAGATTAACCTGACGATTAGGTTGGTGTTACAATGGTCCATCGCCTTAAATGTCATTACTTTATTAAAGTGGCTCTGGGTACAAGTTTGGCTGTTCCCTTGGCTTTACCTCTTCTTCCGGTGCGCAATTCCGGTCTTGTTTCATTTGTTATGGTAAGCGCTCACGGCTACGGGGCCCCGTCCCGACCCTTCGTGCTGCTGTTGTTTGTGGGACTTTGTCCCTGCCGCCGCTCGCCGCAGCGCACAAACACCAGAGGCGCTCAGAACCAGGACTGGTTTGGATTCCTTTCTGGTTACGTTGTCTGGGTGCCTTAGCAGGTTGTAGGTAATGTAAGGCCCCTGTCGTGCAGACGTCACTCGTGCTGCGCACGGTTTTTTCTATCTGCTGGCACGGGACTGGCTCCAGCCTGCGGCTTGGAGCCACCATGGCGGACAGCTTGCCGGGCGTCGCAGTAGCGAAACCGTGCCTTCTTATTATGATTCCTCCCTTGAGGGAGGCCAAGGGGAGTGTTTACACTATCAAACAAGTTGTTGAATCGTGCAGATCAAAAGCTCCTCTAATCCTTTAGCCGAGGGTCAGTTGGTGGTATATGAGCAGTCCATCAATCAAATAAGTAAACCACCTTGAACTCTTCATTCAACTTAAGGGCGGCGTCAAAGCTGTTGCCGGTCTTGGGCGAGATGAAGCCTTTTATTTTTCCGGTCTTGCCCTTGAGAATCAACGAGCCAATATGGCTTTCATTAAGGGTGCGGCCGTGTAGTTCAAAGGGTACCACAAACTGGCAACCTTCCCTGAAGCGGCTACAGCCATAGGCGCTTTTACCTTTGAGCATCTGGCCTTGCTGGCACTTGGGACAGATCCAAACGGCTGGCTTTTTCTCTTTAGGTTCTGACTTTTCTGGTTGCAACGCAAAGGCTTCATCCAGAACCGCGGCGGCGTCCAGTTTTTCGCCGGAGGCAGGGTTCACCAGTCCTTTGATGACCGCGGTTTTTCCTTTCTTAAGCAAAGCCTGCACGTGCTTCTCGGTGAGCGGTTTGCCCAGCCACGTCATGGGCAGTCTAAATTGGCAACCTTCTTTGTAACGGGCGCACCCGTAGGCCTGACTGCCTTTGAGTATATGTCCGGTTTTGCAGACAGGGCAGGTACCCATACCACCAGAAGTAGCGGTTGTGGTTTTGCTCTCTCTTTTGGTTTTTAGTTCTTTTTTGGCGGGTTCTTTGGAAGCAGGTTTGGACGCCTCCATGGGTTGCAAGGTCACAGAGGAACGGTCCTGCTTTACCTCCTGTACCATATCCTCTACCAACTGTTGCAATTCGCGCAGGAATTCTGTGGCCTCAAACTCACCGGCTTCTATCTGGCGCAATTTCTTTTCCCATTGCCCGGTCATCTCAGCTGATTTGAGCGTGGGGTTTCTGATCACCTGAATCAAATCAATGCCTGTCTGAGTGGGCAGAATCTTCTTCTTTTCTTTTCTGATGTAGTTGCGCTTGAATAACGTCTCAATGATGGCCGCCCGCGTAGAAGGCCTACCGATGCCGTTTTCCTTGAGCGCTTCTTTCAACTCATCATCATCCACTTGCTTGCCGGCGGTCTCCATGGAGCGCAACAAGGTAGCCTCTGTATAGTCTTTGGGCGGACTGGTCATTTTGCGTTCCAGCAGGGGGGCGTGCGGACCGCGCTCACCGGCGTCAAAATGCGGTAGAACGGCCAACTCTTCTTCCTTTTCCTCGCCTCCTTCTGAGGAAGGTTTAGGAGCGGGCTTGGCAATGGTTTTGGTTTCTTCCTGAGCATAGACCATGCGCCATCCGGGCTCCAGAATCTGCTTGCCTTTCGCTCTAAAGGCATGGTTGGCCGCCTCGCCGTTTACCACGGTGTTGCTCACAATACAATCAGGATAAAACGCGGCAATAAAGCGCTTGGCCACCAAGTCAAATACCTTGGCCTCGGTGCCAAACAAATTACCCGATGCAGCCCCCGTGGGGATGATGGCGTGGTGGTCTGTGACCTTGTTGTTATTGAATACCTTAGCCGACTTCCTAATTTTCTTCCCCTGCAATTCCTGCGTTAAATGGTTGTACTCGCGCAGGCCGCTCAAGATGTTAGGGATTTTGGGATAGATGTCGTCGGGCAAATAGGTGGTGTCTACCCTAGGGTAAGAAACCACCTTCTTTTCATAGAGGCTTTGCACGGTTTTAAGCGTCTCATCCGCAGACATGCCAAACTTATTGTTACACTCTACCTGCAAGGAGGTTAAGTCAAAAAGACGCGGTGAACTCTCTGTGCCCTTCTTGGTTTCTACGTCCTTGATTTCAAACTCAGAGGGCTTGATCTGCTCTAGAATGGCAAGTGCTTTTTCTTCATCTTTAAACCGACCGTTGGTGCTACTAAAAGTCACATCGCGGTAGATGGTTTTCAGTTCAAAGAACGGCTCTGGTCTAAAGTTGAGAATCTCTAAGTGGCGTTGCACGATCATGGCCAGCGTAGGCGTCTGCACGCGGCCTAGAGAAAGCAGTTGTCTACCCTGCGCGTACTTTAAGGTAAAGAGGCGCGTAGCGTTAATGCCCAGGAGCCAATCCCCAATGGCGCGGCTTCTGCCGGCCTGGTAGAGCTGGTCAAATTCTTTGCCGTCGCGCAGTTTAGAGAATCCTTGTCTAATCGCCTCTTCTGTTAAAGAAGAAATCCATAAACGTTTGACGGGTTTGCGGCAACGCGCCTGGTACAAGACCCAGCGCTGAATCACTTCTCCCTCCTGCCCGGCATCCCCGCAATTGATGACTTCGTCTGCGTTGTCAATGAGTTGCTTAATGACTTTAAACTGCTGGGCTACGCCCTTGTTCTGGATGAGCTTGATGTCAAACTTCTCAGGCAACAGCGGCAGGTCTGGCAAGTGCCAGCGTTTCCAGTGGGGGTTGTAGTCATCTGGCTCGTTGAGTTGGCAGAAGTGCCCGAACGTCCAGGTGACCTGATAGCCATTGCCTTCAAAATATCCGTCTTTCCGGCTATTGGCGCCAATGACATGGGCAATTTCACGGGCTACGCTGGGTTTTTCGGCAATGCAGACTTTCAAGGTATTTACGGGAAAACAGGTCAAAAACGAATCTCAAAGATACGCATTTTTACCCGCGTGAACCAGTCAAAATACCAGCATAAAAATATAGAACTATTACTATGTCATGGCAAGAAAACTTTTACTACATCATCCATTTTAGCCACTATGATACAACCTGTTACTAACTATAAAACAACTTTTACATGCTACATCAAAAATGAATATTTTGCACATAACCATTAACCCCTGCCTGCTACCCTCGTATTAGTTTCTACGGCCCTGTAAGGCTAGTAAGAAACCATCTTTCACCTTAAACTAACATACACTATGAGAAATCGCGAGCATTCTGGTTTTGATACTTTTAATACGTATCGTTCTGGGCATGAGAATTCTGGTCGTCAACATTGGGGTAGCCTAGGCAACCGCGAAGAAGGCCAAGGCACACCAGATTATCATGGACACAGCGGGGTATCTAGCCGCAGCAGTGAAAGCCCATACAGCAGTCAATCATCTAATTACGGAGGCAACCAGGCACAAGGAAGCCAAGCAGGCCGCACCAGCGGCTGGAGCGGCCACTCCATGCAAAACCAAGGAGGATCTGGCTCATCTAACTATAGCTCAGGCCAAGGCGGCTACGGTTCTTCACAACACCAGGGAGACTCCAGAAGCTACGGACAGGGAAGCCATGGCTCTTACGGATCTGACTCTTCTAACAGAGGCGGCTCTTCTAACTATGGATCTTCAAACTATGGATCTTCAAACTATGGGTCGGGCTACGGTTCCGGCTCTTCTAATTACGGCTCTTCCATGGGCAGCGGCTCCTCTCAGCAAAGAGGATCGTATGGTCAGTCTGGCAACAGCTACTCTGGCTCTTACGGCTCATCTTCGCCTAGCAGCGGCTCTAGCTATGGACGGTCCTCTTCTTACGGACAAGGCAACTCAGGCATGGGTGCCGGTTCTACCCGTTCTTCTAACATAGGCACCTACGGCGGGGCCAGATCTGGCTATGCCGGCTCTTCTTCTGGCAGCAACCCAAGCGGCGGCGCCATGGACAGAGGCAATGCCTATGGCAACTTTGGATCTACCAATGACTTCCAGGGATCTGGTTCTTCTAACTACGGTTCTGGCTCTACCCATTACGGCGGATCTAGCCAAGGCTTAGGAAGCCATGGTGGCTCATCGCAGTACGGAAGATCATCTCAGAACCCATCCTCCGGTTCATCTAACTACGGCGGGTCCTATGGCCAGAGTGGTTCTTCTTCTTACGGCGGCTACGGTTCTGGTACAGGTTCTTCTTATGGACAGTCAAGCAGACCCGGAAGCTATGGACACTCAGACTATGACCGCAGCCACTCCAACCAGTACGGTACTGGCCACAGAACCTCTGGCTGGATGAACGACTCTGACCATGACTACGCCCAGTATAGCCATGGCAACGCCAATGAAAACCGTTACTCAGATGACTACAGCCACCCTAACAACATGAACAGAAGCAGCATGGGTAGCCAGTATGAGCAAGACCGGTACAGCCAAAACCGCGACAATTTTAACCGCTATGACAATGACCAGGAAGAAGGCTTCTTTGAGCGCATTGGCCACGGCATTAAGGATGTCTGGAACAGCATAGCCGGCGATGATGATAGAGACAATGACAATAACCGTCGTTATGACAGCGATAACCGTTCTTCTGCGGGCGGACCTCCTTATAACTACGGATCTGGCGCGAACACTCCTGGGTGGTAAGCAGCCTTTTGTAGATAAAAAAAGCCCCGCTAATCTTAGCGGGGCTTTTTTGTGGACCAACATTATGAATAATTATTGCATTCCGTAGATGTGCTCAAAGCGCTTGATCATTTTAGTCTGCACGTTGAGGTTTTTAAGGATACCATCATGCAGGTCATACACTAATCCGTGCAATTGAGGCGGCTCCTCGTTCTTCATGGCATTCTGAATAATGGAGGTCTTGGACAAGTTCATCACCTGCTCAATCACGTTCAGTTCCACCAGCCTTCTCAGGCGCTGGGCTTCATCTGTGATCTCATTAAACTCATCTTCATGCAACCTGATCACGTCTTTGATGTTGGTCAACCAGTTGTCAATTAAGCCAAACTGCTTGTCACTGGCTGCCGCGGCCACGCCACCGCAACCATAGTGCCCCACCACCATGATGTGTTTTACCTTTAATACCTCTACGGCGTACTGCAACACAGACAGCAGGTTCACGTCTGTGTGCACCACCATGTTGGCGATGTTACGGTGCACAAACATCTCACCGGGGGCGGTACCAGAAATATGGCTGGCCGGCACGCGGCTGTCTGAGCAGCCAATAAACAAATACTTAGGGGCCTGTCCTTGGGCAGAGCGCTCAAAGAAGCCTGGGTCATTCTGCTTTTTGCTTTCTACCCACTCACGGTTACCCTTAAAGATGCGCTCCATGTCTGGGTGCATAGGGTTGTCATTATTAAGAAGTTCTTCCATAATACGTTTTACTTTTTTAGTGTACACTCACGGCCGATACAGAAGGGATGTCACGCAAGGTTAAGCGTATGTCCTTTTCTGCCGCAACCGTTTTAAAATCTTCAATGGCCTCTAGAACGTCATAGTCAATGTAGGTAGACGCTGAGCCGTCAATCAGCACGTCGCTGTCTTCTGGGAGATGGTGCAAGGTGAGCGCTACGCTGGCTTTGTTTAAGAAGGTAACGTTCTCACTCAGTTTAATGTGAATCTGCTCGCCTTCACGGCCTTCTACCTTATGGAAGAAGTACGGCGTCTTGTAGTTGGCCTTAAGAATGTAGAAGATGCCTACCACCAAACCAATAGAAATACCTTTCAACAGGTCAGTGAACAAGATGGCCACAATGGTAATGATGAAGGGCAGGAACTGGTCTGAACCCAGTTTCCATTGGTTCTTATACAAGGCTGGCTTGGTCAACTTAAAACCTACCACCAACAAGATGGCGGCCAGCGCGGCCAGTGGCACGTACTTCAATACATCCGTCAGGAACAGGATACTCATCAACAAGAAGATGCCATGGAAGAAACTAGACAGCTTGGTTTGGCCACCAGCGTTCACGTTAGCCGAGCTACGCACAATCACCGCCGTTAAAGGAATACCGCCAATCAAACCGCTCAACATGTTTCCTAACCCTTGGGCCTTCAGCTCGCGGTTGGTGGGCGTGTTGCGCTTGTGCGGGTCCAGCTTGTCTACCGCTTCTACGCTTAGCAAACTTTCAAGGCTGGCCACAATGGCCAACGTGAAGGCCAGCATGTAAACGTCTGGACTGGTCAGGACAGAAAAATCAGGGAACCTAAGTTCAGCTAACAAGGAGGCTGGACTAGTGATATTTGGCAACTGCACCAGGTGCGTGTCTGCAATAGTCAAGGTGGGCAGTGAAGACTGGAACAAGAAGTTCAAGACAATAGACAATACCACGGCAATCAATGCGCCCGGTACCAGCTTAAACGCCTTAATCCTTTGCATAAACGGACGCTCCCACAGCAGAATAACCGCCAGAGAGACCAAGCCCACGATTAAGGAACCCACCTGGATCCGGCTAAAGGCGTAGCCAATCTCTGAGAAGGTGTTTCTACCGTCTGACTGGAAGAAATCCAGGTTCCCTAAGAAGTCATCATCGGCGCCCAGAAAATGCGGAATCTGCTTAAGAATCAAGATAAGGCCAATGGCCGCCAACATCCCTTTGATTACTGAAGAAGGGAAGTACAAACCGATGATACCAGCCTTTAGATAACCCAGAACAATCTGGATCACCCCTGCCAACACCACTGCTGCCAAAAAGGCCTCAAAGGTTTGCATCTGGGCAATACCGTTCACTACAATCACCGTAAGGCCGGCTGCCGGCCCACTAACGCTTAATTGCGAACCACTGGCCCAGGACACCACCAGACCACCCACCACGCCGGCAATAAGGCCAGAGAAAAGCGGCGCCCCAGAGGCAAGCGAAATACCAAGGCAAAGCGGAAGTGCCACCAGGAACACCACCAAACCTGCAGAGAGGTCTTTGCCAATTGAATCAAATAATTTTTTTTCTTTCATATGCCCTTCTTCACAGTATTGTAGATTGCAAAAGGAGCCCAAGCACATGCCTGGGCTGCCAATTAATTCCACAAAGGTGAGGGCGGGAGATTAAGACCGAATTAAAGCCACATTAAAATTCGATTAAAAAGGACGATATACATGACTCATTTTTGGCCTCATTCCTTAAAAATAGCCCAAAAATGAGGTTACAGTTGGTACACTAAATGAAGCTTAGGGAAGGAAAGAACCACCTCGGTTCCTTTGTTCACCTGGGAGTTTACCTGAATGCTGCCCCGGTGAAGTTTAATGATTTTCTCTGCCAGGGGCAGGCCAATGCCGTGTCCAGAGATGTCACGCACGTTCTCTGCCCTAAAGAAGGGTACAAACACCTTGCGCACGTCTTCTGGCGTCATGCCTATGCCTTGGTCACGGATCTTTAACACCAAATCACGGTTCTGCACCTCAATGGAAACGGCAATGGGTGCGTCTTTCACAGAGAACTTACTAGCGTTCTCCAACACGTTGACCACGGCAATCAGTAGCAAGGCATCATTCCCCCAGATTTGCAGTTCCTTTTCATCTTCGGGCATGTTTTCAAACTGCACATCCAGCATAATGGAAGGTGTTCTTTTTTTGGCTTCAGAGCAGGCCTGCCACACCAGTTCATCCATTTGCAAGGCCGCCATAGGTACTTTAGAGGAGTCTGTACTGGCCTGCACCATTTGCAGTAGACCGTTGGAAAGCTGCGCCAGCAGATGCGCATCCTCCAGGGTGGATTGCAGTACGCGCTTGTATTCTGGGGCTTCACGGTCTTTCATGAGGGCCACCTGCAACTCGCCAATCATGGCGGTGAGCGGCGTGCGTAGCTCATGCGAGGCACTGTAGACAAAAGTGCGCTGGGCTTCAAAGGCTATCTCAATGCGGTCCAGCATCTTATTAAAGGTCTGGGCCAACTGAGCCACCTCATCGGTGCCCTGGCCTTGGGTTAAACGCAAGGAAAGGTCTGAGGCGTTGATCTTCTCAACCTCAGAAACCACTCTTAAAAATGGCTTAAGAGCGGCGCGGGCAAAGATCCAACCGGTCACCACCACCACCACCATGGCCGCCACAAACCCAGAGACCAATATGACCAGCAGGTTTTGCAGGGTGCTTAGGTTGTATAAATCCACTGAAGAAGCTAAGATGATATGTGGCTTGTTGCGGTGCATGTACCTAATGCCCACCAACTGCCGTTTATTCCGCATCTCACGCACTTCGCCCTTTTCCAGAATTTCTGCCAGCAGTTGGTCCGTCACGCCTAAATTTCCTTCACCTTCGGCAAAAAGCAGTTTCTGGTCCTGGTCATAGACGCGCACAATCTCGCGGGGTAGCATCTGGTAGTAGAGGCGTTGGTCCAAGGCATGCTGCTGTTCACTAACGGTGTCGGCGTCCAGGACAAAATGGGCGGTAGCGTAGGCCCTGTTCAAGATACGGCCGTCATAGTCGTTCTTGCGGGACAGGGAGCTGAAGTAATAGACCGTAAGGCAGAAGAGCAACAGAATGCCGGCAATGATGCCAGAAAACTGGAGCATCAGTTTGGTTTTAATCTTCATACCCTATTCCATCTCCTTTAACACGTAGCCCATGCCCACCAGCGTATGAATGAGCTTAGGCGAAAAATCCTTGTCTACTTTCTTGCGCAGAAAATTGATGTACACGTCTATCACGTTGCTGCCGGTGTCAAAGGACGTCTCCCAGACCTGCTCAATAATGTCTACCCTGGACACCACCCGTTCTTTGTTGCGCAACAGGTAATACAGCAGGGCAAACTCGCGGGCGGTTAAGGAGATGGGCACGCCACTACGGGTGACGGTCTTTTTCTGTACGTCCAGCTCCAAATCAGCCAACTGCAACACCTCACTAGAGACGTTTTCCTGCACCCGCCTGGTCAAGGCCCGTATTCTGGCCAACAGCTCCTGAAACTCAAACGGCTTGACCAAGTAATCGTCGGCGCCCGAGTCCAGGCCCAGGATCTTGTCATCTGTACTGCCCAGGGCCGTGAGCATGAGAATGGGCAGGGTCTGGTTCTGTTGCCGGATGGTGCGGCACACCTCTACCCCGTTCATGCGCGGCAGAATCACGTCCAGGACCACCAGCGCATATTCATTCTCCAGGGCGAGTTTGGCTCCGTAAAAACCGTCATAGGCCAGGTCTACCTCATAGGTCTGCTCTTCCAGGCCTTTCTTGATAAAGGCGCTTACCTTGGGTTCATCTTCAATGAGCAGTATTTTCATGGGTCCTTACTAAGTAGAAATCAACGCTAGTTTGGCAAGATACAACCTACGCGTTTTTAGGCAATGCTTCTAAGTATTTTGTACGGCGGGCAGGTTTCCGTTTTTGGCTTGTTTTCTAGAAAATAGCCCAAAAACGGAAGGCGTTATCAGCTCAGCGGCCTTTATCCTACCAGCCTTGACAAGCTCATATTAGAATTTCAAAATATTTTAGGCAACCTCTTGCCAGCAGAAGAAGTATTATTAACTTTGAAACACAAAGTACTTTATACAAACTCAACTAAAAAACTAGTACAGTACATACCTATTATATTCTCTATTTCTAGATGGCAGATGTATGGTCAAAACAAGAATACGCTCCTACCTCTACACAGCTATGAACAACACCAACCAATAGTGATATCCCTAACACAGACCCAATCCCTATCCTAACCACCAAATTTTTTTGCTTATGAACTTTGAAACACAAAGTACTTTACAAAAACTAGAAAATAAGTCAGAGTCCTCCTCTCCTCTGGGCACTTCCAGCAGAACACTCCTGATCACGGGGTACGCCTTCATCTGTTTCTCCTTTCTCATTTTCATGCTCCCTGACTGGGGCATTGCCTCTGAAGGCCATGACCCCATGGTCAACTTCTTTGTGAACTATGCGTTTGCGGCGCTGTATCTTTTCATATTGTTTTTTTCGCCCAGCGTTAAAATCAGGCATCTAGTAAAGCAAGCAGACTACCTGTTCCTGTTTCTGGTCATGGGCCTGATCAGTTGCTTCTCCCTGAACCGCGACCTGCCCATCTTCCAGAAATCGGTGGAATGGCTGCAGGTGGTTCTACTGGTTGTCTCTCTGGCCATGATGGCCTACCCGCTTAGAAAGTCCTTGCCGTACCTCCTGCGCCAGGTTTTGCTGCTCCTACTGGGCGCAGGCTTGGTATTATTTACCTACTTTGCCTTGTACCTACTGCCGTTTTACCTGGTGGGCACCATTGGGGCTATTGCCTTGGGCATTGGCCTGCACATCTTCATCCCGGCCTGTACGGTGGTCCTATTGTTTCTAGCCCTTGGCAGAGAATGCCGGAAAGATCCTTCGCTAAAGATTGGCGTCATCACGGGCATGGCCATTCCAATCATCACCGCCGTGGTGTTTCTAGTCATGTGGCAGGACGGCAAAAACTCCATCCAGAAACTCTTGAACGAACAACAAATCTCCCAGACCCAGGACCTGCCGCGTTGGGTATCTTTGAGCCAGAACCTGTCGGCCAACCCTATTCATGAGCGCCTTATTAAAACAGACCTGGTGTACCAGGCCGTAGCCGATGAATTTGCACCTTTCCAGTTCCCGGAGAAGAATTTTGACGAGCTCATGCGCCATGACCCGCTGGTCATTCTGGCCACGCGCCTACTAGGCAAGCCCAACCTGGAAACTAACGAGCGCGTGAAGATCTTGGAAAGCATGTATGACGCCCGCCACCATGCCCAGGAGCGGCTCTGGTCAGGAGATCACTTGGGCACCAGCAACGTCATCACGCAGGCCCAAATCTTTCCTGAATACCGCCTAAGCTACACAGAAAAAACCCTTACCGTAGACAACCATAAGCCAGGCAGTTGGGGGCAGGAAGAAGGCATTTATACGTTTTATCTGCCCGAGGGAAGCGTAGTCACCTCTTTGTCGCTTTGGATAAACGGCATAGAAGAGAAAGGCTACCTGACCACCCAAAGCAAAGCCGACACCGCCTACAAAACCATCGTGGGCGTGGAGGCCAGAGACCCTTCTGTGGTGCACTGGCAGGAGGGCAATACGGTGAGTGTGAGGATTTTCCCGGTGTTACCGCAATCCAGCAGAAGGTTTAAGATCGGCGTCACTTCTCCCCTGCGTCAAGAAGGGAACGAGCTGATCTATGAGAACATCTACTTTGACGGACCATCCGTGCAAGGTGCTTCAGAAACTATTGCCCTGCGCGTTGAAAACGGAACTGCTAATTTAAACGTGCCTGCTTCGTTTGAGTCTAAGCAACCAGGGCATTATACAAGGTACAGTTCTTATGAGCAGGATTGGAGCGTTTCTTTGCCCGTGACTCCGCTTAGTGCCCAAGGCTTCACGTTTGGCGGCTTTAGCTACCAGTTACAACCGCACGCGCCCGTGTTGGAACCGTTCCAAGCCACTGAAGTCTACCTAGATGTAAATGCCGCCTGGACCGAACATGAGTGGGACACGGTTTGGCCTCTGTTGAAAGATAAAACCGTGTATGTGTATGCCAATGAAATGACCCGGCTCACCGAAGCTAACCGCGACCAGCTGTTTAGCCTCTTGCAGCAGCAGACGTTTTCGCTCTTCCCGTTGCACCATATCAAAAACCCAGCCCAGGCCTTGGTCATCAGCAAAGGAACCGGCACCTCACCCAATTTCAAGGACATCAAGGACAGTCGTTTTTCAGCTAATTTCTCAAAAACAGCCCAAAATCGGTTCGCCGTAAGATACTTCAACATTGGGCACCAATTGTCCCCGTATGGCAAGACCCTCAGAGAATTAAAGCTGTTGCAGTACACCCAGGGTACGCTGTCAGACCTGAACCAACTACTCACCAAATCACAGTTCCCGGCGGCCCTGCAAGATCCTAATGCCGTGCAACTAGCCGAGAGTGGCTTGAAGATTGTCAGAACCGTGGCGGACAAAGAAATACCAGCCAATGGCCCTGACCACTTGATGCGTCTCTTTGCCTACAACCATCTGTTACAGCAGATCGGTCCAAAGTATTTTGAGAAGGAGTACCTGGAGACACACCTCATTGACGAAGCCGCCCAAGCCAACGTGGTGAGTCCGCTTTCCAGCTTGGTGGTGTTAGAGCAACAAGAAGATATGAGCGCTTCGGGATTGAGAAAAGCAAGGACAGCCTGGGCAACGCCAGCGTGAAGTCCTCTGGGGCCGTGCCCGAGCCGCATGAATGGGCGCTCATCATCCTGGTCATTGTGCTTGTCACTATCTTCTCGCTTAGACCCTCTTTGCTGTCATGAGCATGAACACGCAGTGGCCGGCGCTTGCGTGGCAGAAGCACCGCCTGAACCTGCTGGTGGTGACTGCCTATGCCGTGGTGGCCTACCTTTTTCTGAGCGAATACCTGCTCTGGGACGCGCAGTGGGTATTGGGTTTGCTGCTGCTGCCGCTTGTGGCTTTGCCTACCGGCCAGCGCAAGCCCTCTTATGTGTTACTAGCCGGGACGCTCCTGCTTTTGGCCCTGGCCGCGTTCTACCAAATCACTACGGTTTACTTTTTTGCCTTTGTGCTGGCGTGTTGGTTTGCGGCCCAGATGTTGGTGGGCAAGATAAGCGTGTATCCGTTTCTCATGCTATTGGTGGTCTCGCCCATCTTCACGTACGTGGCAGACATCCTGAGTTTTCCGTTGCGTTTGCAGTTAACCCAGTGGGCGGCGGGGCTGCTACGGCTACTTTATTCTTCAACAGAGGTGGCAGGCAACATTTTGTTGGTCAACGGGGAGGAGTTCTCCGTTGACCCCGCCTGCGCGGGCCTGAACATGCTCTCCTTCTCGCTGACGATGGCTATTTTGGTCCTGGCCCACTTGCAACGCACCCATCAAAAAGCATGGCCGCTGTGGCTCTCTTTTGGCTTACTGGCAGGCATGGTGGTGTTGAATGTGGCCAGCAACTTGTTGCGCATTCTGGTATTGGTCCTGTTTAAGATAATGCCAGACCAGGTGATGCATGACGTGGTAGGCATGGCCTGCCTTATTCTGTATGCCGTGCTTCCCTTTTACTTTCTGGCCAGGCACCTGCATCAGAAACTACCTGTACAGCCCGTCCTTTCTGAACCGTCCGGGTTTAAAAAGCCAGCTTCTATTTTAAGTCTGAATGTCATCTTGCTCCTGTTGTTCATTGGCGCTGGCCTGCGTCTGCAAAAGAAAGTGGACCCCATGGCCCAGGCGCCCGCAGAGGTGGCAGGCTTTACGCAAGAGGCGCTGCCCAGCGGCGTCCGGAAGATCAGCAGCCCAGAAACGCTCATCTATGTAAAACCCATCCGGGCATTTTACTCCACAGAGCACCATCCGCTTATCTGTTGGGAAGGCAGTGGTTACCTGTTCAAGCACGTACAAACCAGGCTAGTCACTGGAAGGGAAATCTACGTGGGACAATTAGAAAAAGGGAAAGACCGACTCTACACGGCCTGGTGGATGGACAACGGCACCTACCAGACCATCACCCAGTCTGACTGGCGCTGGCGCATGTTCATGGGCGAGGCTCCGTTCCAGCTGGTGAACGTGACGGCCAGCTCAGAAGAACAGTTGACTAGTTCTGTGAAGCAACTACTTAGGACTAATTCCTTGGCCTTAGGTAAATAGAAAAACTTTCAAGGTAACAATAAGACGCCCTCCCGTTTTTGGTCTGTTTTCCAGAAAATAGCTCAAAAACGGGCGGGCGTCTTTTTGTTACAGATTTGTTTCTTCAGACAGCCCTCCAGAATTAGAATTGCTTGTATGACGCTTCACCCAGTTACCGCCTAGTAAAAGGATAACTAGCCCCGTGACCGTACAAAGCGCCATGACCAGCACCATGGGCAGCGCCGTACCATTGTGCAGAAGACTCACCGCCGCCGACACCAAGGCTCCCACGCCCATGCGCAGACTGCCCATCAAGGCGGCGGCACTACCCGCATGCCGGCTGAAAGGTGCCAGAGACAAAGCAGATGAATTGGGACTGGTTAATCCTTGTCCGCTCAAGAACAGAAACAGCATCACAAGGAGGCTTGTGATGGAATACCAATCGGCGTAGACGCCATAGACTAACAGCGCACCAATGAACGTCTGATACAGCAAACCGGCTTTAATGATCTGTTCACTGGTGTATTTGCGCAGAAAGAGGTGGTTTAACTGTGGGGAGCCAATCAAGGCCACAGAAAGAATCGCGAAGATCCAGCCATACTGTTGTTCGCTCACCTTGTAAATGTTCATGAACACATCTGGTGAGCCCGCTATGTACGCAAATGGGCCCGCCGCCGCTATGCCTCCCACCAGGCTGTACACTAAAAACTGCGGATGCCGCAGGACCAGCCAGAAGTTAGACATGACCGCCTTCGGCTTTAAAGACATAGACGGGTCTGCCGGTTTTCCTTGGGGCAACACAAAGTAAATGCCCAGCAAGATGAGCGCGGTGATAAGGGCCAGAATGATGAAGACGGCGTGCCAGCCAAACGTGGCGGTGACGTAACCACCCACCGTAGGCGCCACCATAGGTGACACGGCAATGACCAGCGTGAGCGTAGAGAAAACTTTGGCTGTTTCTTTAACCGGGAATAAGTCGCGCACCAAGGCCTGCGCCGCCACCATGCCCGCACACCCCCCAATGGCCTGCAAGAACCGCATGGCAATGAGCGCGTCTACAGAGCTGGTAAAAGCACACCCAACAGAGGCCAGAATGTACAAGACCATGCCCGCGTACAGCGGCGTTTTTCTGCCATATCTGTCCAGCAAGGGCCCATACAGCAACTGTCCCGCCGAAATCCCGATTAAGTACGCCGTGAGCGACAGTTGAACCTGCGAAATGGTGGTCTTGAGGTCTTGGGCAATGGCTGGAAACCCCGGCAGGTACATGTCAATAGAAAACGGACTGACCGTACACAGCGCCCCCAAGATTAAGATGATGTAGAAATGCTGTTTACGCGTCATAAAAAAGAGCAAAAGGCAAAGGTACGCCAGAAATAAAGAGCATGGGGCCATGAGCCTCACTTGTTACCTTGCCCTGAGGGTTTCTACCGGTATACCACTTTGTGTTTAGGCAGGTTGGTGCGGGAGAAAGGTTTCGGGGTGACGAGGTAAAGGCGCTAAATGGTACCTTATATTCTGCGTTGGCTACAGATGAAGAATCTCGTTTTTTGCCTGAAATCTAGAAAACAGGGCAAAAACGAGCCTCTGGCTGATGCAGGTTAAAAGGCGGCGGTCATGCGCTACGGAGAATATGACAAAAATCATATGTACCGCTAAGCTACCTCATCATTTTGGCGCCGCCTTGGCAGTACTTTTGAAATGTGTTACAGGCAGGTCTGTAACAGTCCGCACCAAAAATCAACTTGTATGAAAACCATCCTTACACCCACCGACTTTTCCCCGAATGCTGTCAATGCCATCACCTATGCCGCCCAACTGGCCTCTGAGGTGAGAGGTAAACTAATTTTGGTTCACGCGCTGCCGTTCCCAACGGGCATTACCCCGGTAGAGGCCGGCGTCATCAACCCGCAAGTGGCCCTGAAGCAAGCGTATGTGCAGGAACTGGAAAAACTGTCTAAGACTTTGCGTCTGGAGAACGGATTTAGGTTTGAGGTAGAAACCTATTGTGAGGAAGGTCCTTTGTACCAGTGCATGGGCAAGTTGGCCGTGCAACACCAGGTAGACATGATTGTGATGGGCACCAAGGGCGCTACTGGCTTCTTGCAGAAACTGGCCGGCACCAACGCCTTAACCATCATGCAACAAGTGCACTGCCCGGTGCTGGTGGTACCAGCCACGGCCAGATACAATGGCATGCAGAAGGTAGCCTACGCGTCTGACTTTGAAAAAGAAGAAAGCATTTTCTTGCAGCAGCTGTTCCCGCTGCTGTCTCCTTTCAAGCCAGAGGTGGACGTCTTGAACGTGCAGGCAGATGAGCAGTTGAACATTGTGGCAGACGGCCAGATCATCCAAGAGATTGCCGCCCAGCACACCAACCTTACCGTGCAGATTAAACAAGTAAAGGCTGCTTCTGTCTTGGCGGGCATTAAACAATACACCAAAGAAACCCCGGTGCAGTTACTGGCCGTTGCCATAGAACAACGCAACTGGCTAGAAGCGCTTTTCCATCACAGCGTATCTGCGCAACTGGCCTTTGGCAGCAACCTGCCCCTGTTAGCCTTGCCGCAGACGCCGTACCGGGCGGTAGCGTCTAAAACCGCTGCAAGAACTGAAGCCGCTATAGCCTAAGCGGGGGTAAGCTTACTTTTTTTCATCAGAAGGTTAAATAGCAGAAATCCCTTCGTTTTTGGCCCGTTTTCTAGAAAACGGGCCAAAAACGAAGGGATTTCTGCTGGGCATTCGGCTACTTTCTGGGGGTTTCGGTCCTTCTTCTCAATTCCATCATCACCCGGCGCCTGATCTGCGCCTCGGCCCTGAACATGGCCATGACCTGCTGGGGCGTGAGGACAGTCTTAAACTCTGTGTAGTAGTTCTTCCGGACGGTGCTCATTTTAACGGCGTTGTCTAGTTGCTGCGTGACCAGTTTATCTGCCTCTTCTGCCGTCAAGTTGTTGATGTTGGTTGCCGGTCCTTTCATCTGGCGGTTCAGATGAAGGGCCATTACCTCTGCGTCATAGCGTTTATAGATGGGACTCAAGGCTTTCATCTTCTCGTCATTCAAGAGCAGGGTCTTCTGGATCTCTTGCAGCTTGGCCTGCGTAAGGCGCTCTTGCAGGCGCGGGTTGTTTCTAAGGTTCTGGGCCTGCGCATGCAAGGTAAGCAGCAAGGCGGCGGTGAGCGTCAAGTATTTTATTAGTGTTTTCATGGTAGTAGGGATTCTTCGTACACGTAAGTTTCTGATGCAGCCATAGCAGCCAGCTCTGCCAATTCCTGGTCTGTGAGCGCGGCCAGGAATTTGTCCAGCGACTCAGCTTTCTCTGGTTTAGGCGTTGGGTCTGGGACGGCTGCTCGGGTCTGTTTCTGGCCTTTTGCCTGTGTTTTTGCTTCTTCCTTATTTACTGCGACGTACTTTTCCTGGGTCACCGATACTGACGTGACAGGCTCATTTCTCTCTACCGGTGTAGCGGCCGGCGCAGGTTTTACTTCTGTTCTGACCAATGCGGGTGGTGATGGCTGAGGCTTTTTCAGGAGATAATAACCCGCCACCAGCAAAAGCGCCAGACTGGCCGCCACTGCCCAGCTGTAGCCTCCCCAAATGGTTTTAGATTTGGTGGTAGTTAGGGCTTCGCGGCGCTTAGCTTCTTGCAGCGTAGCCTGCGTGATGCCCTCAAAAAAACCGGCGGGCACTTGGTAGGGCATGGCCTTATTCTCGTTTACTAGGTCAAACTCCTCGTTCATACTTCCTTCATCATAAAAGCCTTCACTTTACTGCTGGCCAGGTGGTAATTGGTTTTAAGCGTAGAGACGGAACAGTCCAGAATCTTGCTTATCTCATCATAAGGTAGGTCATCATAGTAGCGCAGGTTAAACACCAGGCGCTGTTTCTGGGGCAACCGCAGGATGGCCTCTTGCAGCTGCACCAGAATCTGGTCACTTTCTGGCCCGGTGGTGTCATGGAGGGTGTGCACCAGTTTTTCGTCAATTTCTTGAAAAGAGGCCAAAAACCGTTTGCGCTCTTTCAGTAACCGAAGGCACTCATTGGTGGCCACTCGGTACAGCCAGGTGTAAAGTTTGCTTTCCCCCTCAAACGTGTGCAAGTGTTTGTACACATTGATAAACGTTTCCTGCAACAGATCCTGGGCGTCTTCATGGGTCACCACCAACCGCCGTATGTGCCAGTAAATCCTTACGTTATACCGGTCCATCAACAGCGTAAAGGCGCGGTCTTTGGTAGAGGCGTCCCTAAACAAAGCCAGAACCTGCTCATCTGTCAGCTCGCTCATTCCAATGGGTTGGTAAATAAATACGTCATACTGCTTAGAGGCTAAACGGCACGAAAGGTTAAATGCTGCCACCCTAAATTTGTTCTTATCCTTTGTAAAAGCATATACAGCAAGTGGCCACGGCAAAAAAATATTACTTGGAGCCATTTAACCTATCGGCTTTACCTATCTCTAAGGAACATACAAGCTTGAAGCGGCAATCTTCTCCGCTTTTTACTTGCCAACATACCACTAATCTAACAAACCTTAAACCTTGTACACATGATGAAAATGAGACGCACTTGGGGCATGCTGTTGATGGCCGCCTCCCTGTTGTTCACTGCCTGCCAACAAGATGAGGTGCAGGCCCCTGAAGACACCCAATTTGCCGCTGCAGAATTTGAGCTGCCAGACCTCTCTGACCTGGAGACCCCAGAAGTAACTATGGGCACAGACAACGGTGTTTTGACCTGCACTCCCCGCGAAACCAGCCGCGAAAAAATGGAGCTGTTGCGGCGAGCGCTTAAGAATTTGAATCTGAATGAGAACCAGCTAATCGCGGTTAAAAGATTTGCTCAGCAACACCATGCTTGCGTGGCAGAACACCTGACCCAGATACAGAACCTGCACCAAGAATTACTACGCAGAGCCAACGCCACCCGCGAAAATCACCTGGCCGCCTACAGGGCCGGCCAAATTACCAAGGCCCAACTAGAAGAAAAACTGGCTGCCTTGCGCGCTGCTGTTAAAGAAGAAATGGCCAAGCATGAGACCAAGCAAATACACATGCGCATGCTACGCAGATGCCGCCTGGAGCTACTGCAAAAAATTGAGTCTATCCTTAACCCAGCACAACTCCAGAAATGGAACACCTGGAAGGCGCAACTGGCCTAGTCCTTTGACCTGTCCATAAAACAGAAGAGGCGTAGTGTCTAGCTACGCCTCTTCTGTTTTATGGACTCTTTTTTTCAATCTTCCACCGTTTACCGCCCGAAATCATCCTGCACCCGCACAATGTCCTCTTCGTCTGAAGGATGCGCGGCGTCTGTGTGCTGCCAGATTTCGGCTAAGATGCCCCAGTCATCCAGGCCTACCAACCGGTGGCGCTCGCCTTGCTGCAACGTGATTTTATCACCGGCAACCAAGCTTTGGATTTCGGCTTCCTGGTCGGTTGGGCTGGTCATTACGCCCACGGTTCCTTTTATGACTTGCCAGACTTCGGCGCGGCGGTGATGGTACTGCCAGGACAAGCGCTTGTGCGGTGCTACAACTAAAACCTTAGGGCTGAGCTTGCCTGAGATTTTAATCTCCTCCACAGAAAGGCCGTCAAAATACGTATTCGCGAAGGCCTGCGCCTGACGTTCCTCAATTACAAAAAAGCCTCCCCAGGGACGCGCATCATCCTTTGAGGAGATGGTAAAGCCTTGTTTGGTAAGCTCTCGCTCTATCTCTTGAAACAAACGCTGTTTCTGATTTTCTTCTGCCATGAAATTAGATTTATATTTATTTACTATTTCAATAATTATTTTAACAACAATCTACCACCAAGCCTCTTCAGTTTTTGGCCTAATTTCAGGAAAACGGGCCAAAAACAACAATAGACCAAGTTACTGTCTTATCATGTGGATATGGGCAATGCCGTCTTCATCGTACACATCGCCGGCCTGAACAAAGCCCAGGTTCTCATAGAACTTGCGGGCATACACCTGCGCCCCAATTTTAATGGGTCCATTGCCAAACAAATCCTGGCAGTAGGTAATGGAGGCCTGCATCAGTTCCTTTCCTAGCCCAGTGCCTCTTACGGCTTGACTGGTCACTACCCGGCCAATGGAAGCCATGGGGTAACTCACCCCTGGCGGCACTAGCCTGGAAGATGCCTCTAACACATCATCTTTGTAAAGCAAAACGTGGTAACACTGCTGGTCTTTGTTATCCAGGTCCAGGAACACGCACGTTTGCTCTACCACAAACACATCACTGCGCAGGCGCAGGTTGTCATATAATTCAAACACTGTCAGCTCCTTAAAAGGCTTACAGCTAATGGTCACGCCCATACACAGGTAAAATTTAAAAAATGGGGAAGGCCTCCCTATGAATTGCTTTGACTTTTAAGCCACTCTACCGCCGTAGGTATATCTCTGAAGTTTCTGAACGCAAACGGGATGTTGGCTTCATCTACTACCTGTAACACACTGGATTCACGGTCTTCATTTTCGGTCATGATTCTGGCAAACTTCTTTAGTTTGGTAGAATATAAGTTGAGGGCAAACATCTCCAGCACCGCTTTGTGTTTATGGGTGCTCACGTCCATGTAAGACATTCTGGAGTCAATTAACACCTTGGTGATATTGTGCTGCAGCAAAGTCTTGACCACCTCCTGGAAAGCCATGTTGGCCTCAGTCATGTTCATGTCAGTAAAGTCTGGACAGTACCCAAACAAAATATCATGGGTAGCGTCATACTCCAACTTAATGGCGCTGTTATTGTCTAAATTAATCATCTTAGATGCGTCCATCCTTACATTACGTTTTCTCCAAAGCGGATTGCTGCCAAAACACAAACAATATCGGGTACTCTGCGGTCTCTGGCAAATTTTAGCAGCACGTAAACTGCTTAAAACCCAGAATCTTTACTTCCTGGATTGAATGGTTACCTGTCCCGGCTGCAGTCCTTTGCCTTTCACTGTCAATTCCATAGCGCCTGCCTGGTCTGTGGACTGCATCAACACCACCAACTTACCGCTGAACAGTTTCATGGTGGGCAGATGGAATTGCTCCAGTGATGTAGGGTCGCCGTTGCTGGCCGCTCGATAGGCGCCTTTGCCTTTTACTGAAAAGGTTAGCTGGTTGGTAGCGGTGGGGCACAGGTTGCCTTCTTTGTCTACCACAGACACGGTCACGTAAGACAAATCCTTGCCGTCTGCGGAAATCTCTTTGCGGTCTGCCTCTAAGACAAGTTTGTAAGGCTTGCCAGCAGTTTTCACTTCTCTTTCGGCCACGGGCTTGCCGTCCTTGCCAAAAGCCACAACTTTGACGGTGCCCGGCTCATATTTCACGTCCAACCACATGAGGCGGTACCGGGTCTGCGGCGTAGCGTTATGCTTTTTCTGGATGCCTTGGCTTTTGCCGTTGATAAAGAGTTCGGCGCTGTCATAGTTGGTATAGACAAACACTGGCGTGGTCTGTCCTTCCCTTCCCTCCCAGTTCCAGTGCGGCAGAATGTGCAGGGTCTCCTCCTTGGTATTCCAGCGGCTACGGTACAGATAGAACCTATCTTTAGGCAGACCGGCCAAGTCATTAATGCCAAAGTAAGAACTCCGCGACGGCCATTTATCATCATAGGGCGTTGGTTCGCCTAAGTAATCAAAACCGGTCCAGACAAACTCGCCAATCACCCAAGGCTTGTCATCCTGTAGCACAAAGTCATCCTCGGGTAAGTTAGACCATGAGCAGTATTCCAAATCATAAGAAGAACTCTGCAAGTCTGGGTACTGCTTCTCAATCCCTTTTTCCACCGGAAACTTGTAAATGCCGCGAGAGCTAACCGTAGAGGCCGTTTCTGAACCCAAAATGAATCCCTGCGGAAAAGTGGCAAAGGCCTCTTCATATAGATGGGTGCGGTAATTAAGTCCTGGAATGTCCATGATGGCGCCAAATCCAGAAGCCATGGTGGCTTTAACCTGGTCCATGCCCACGGTCACGGGACGCGTAGGGTCTTCGCGGTGGAAGATGTCCTGCAAGCGCTTGGCCCGCTTCACGCCTTCGGCTCCCCACTGATCAGGGACTTCGTTACCCGAGCTCCACATCACAATGGATGGGTGGTTGCGGGTGGCGTGCACCAGGTTGATGATGTCTTTCTCGGCGTATTCTTCAAAGAAGCGGTTGTAGCCGTTCTTAACTTTTGGTTTGGCCCATTCGTCAAAGCTTTCTGCCAAGAACATGAAGCCCATTTCATCTGCCAGCTCTAATTGTTCTATGGACGGCATGTTGTGCGAGCTTCTGATGGCATCACAGCCCATGTCTTTTAAAATACGCAACTGACGGCGCAGGGCGGCCTTGTTCACGGCGGCACCTAACGGACCCAGGTCATGGTGCAGGCACACGCCTTTGAACTTGCGCACCTTCCCGTTCAGACTGAAGCCCACGTTAGGCTTGTAACTGATTTCCCTGATTCCAAAGCGGGTAGTGACTTCATCTTTCAAAGTTTTGCCCACATACAGTCTGGTGACAGCCGTGTAGAGGTAAGGCTTTTCGGGGCTCCAGAGTTGGGGGTTGGCCACTGCAATATTCTGTTCAAACTCCTTCCCGAAGGCTTGCCCGCTACTGTCACTGGCCACTATGTTGCCTTGGGCGTCTTTAATCTGGGTGAACAGCCGCACGTTGTTGCCCGAGGCCTTGGTTTTGATATTCACCTTGGCCAGGTCTTTAGAGATGAAAGGTGTAGTCACAAATGTGCCCCATTGGTCAATGCTTTCCTGGTTTTTCACGATGACCTGCACCTTGCGGTAAAGCCCAGCGCCCGGGTACCAGCGTGAGGACTGCCCCTGGTTGCTGAGGTGCACGGCCAGCGTGTTTTTCTTGCCTTCCTGCACCTGGTCTGTGATGTCAAAGTAAAAATAGCTGTAGCCGTACGCCCACTCCCCTACTTTCTGGCCATTCACAAACACTTTGGGCTCACTCATGGCCCCTTCAAACACTATCAGGACCTTCTGCCCTTTTTTATAGTGTGGCAGCGTGAATTCATTGCGGTACCAGGCCTCGCCGATGTAAGGCAGGGCGCCAGTACGACCGGTTTTCTCTGTGGCTACTTTCTCATTGTTCTGGTCAATGGCCACCACCTGCTTGTCTATCTCCTTGTCAAAAGGACCGTAAATGGCCCAGTCATGGGGCACCGTTACTTTCTCCCAGCTCTTGTCATTAAAATTGACCTGATGGGCCTGGTCGTTCTTGCCTTTTTGGAACTTCCAGTTCTCAGCTAATTCTGTCACTACCCTGCCTTGCGCTAAGCCCACTTGTGAAATCAACAGCATTAGCGCCAGCAATCCTCTATGTATCATACGTTTAATTTTGCTTAAAAAAGAAACCTCAAAGCACCCGTTTCCATGCCTAATTCTCCCTGACGAATTCATTTATTCAACTTACTATTTTTGAGGCTTGCGGCTTCTTTTATTCCAAGCCTTAAATATATCTAACAAAATTCGGTATTCGGTTTACAAGCCTTTTGGGAAGCCAAAATTGCGACGAAGCTGTTTTTACTGATACATTTACAGCACTTACCCGCATTTAGAACACTGTCCAAAATCATCTGTCCTATGCCCCATCAGCGCACGCAACTAAAAGTATTGTCAAGACTACCCCTCCTCTTGGTTTTTCTCTTTGGGATCATGGTACTTGCCTGCACGAAGGTTCCTCAACAGAAGAACTCTTCTACATCTAGGCAGTTCACGCAGTGGGTGGACCCGTACATTGGCACCAGTTTTCATGGGCACGTGTTCATGGGTGCCAACGTGCCGTTTGGGGCGGTGCAATTGGGGCCTACCAACATGTCACACGGTTGGGATTGGTGCTCAGGGTATCATTACTCAGATTCTACCATCGTGGGCTTCGCGCATACGCACTTGAGCGGCACAGGCATTGGTGATTTAGGCGATATTCTGGTCATGCCTACCACCGGAGATGTAACCTTGGTGCGCGGGAGCCTCAAAAATCCCAACAGCGGTTATTATTCCTTATTCTCGCATTCTGATGAAAAAGCCAAACCGGGATATTACGCGGTAAAACTTAAACGCTACAACATTCAGGCAGAGCTAACGGCCACTGAACGGGTGGGAATGCACCAATACACGTTTCCGCAGGCAGATCAGGCCAGCATGATCTTTGACTTGAAGGAAGGCATTGGCTGGGACACACCCACTGAGACCTACATTGAACAACTGAATGACACGACCATTGCTGGTTACCGCTTTTCTAAAGGATGGGCCAGTGACCAGCGCGTTTACTTCACGGCAGTTTTCTCCAAGCCAATTCAAAAATTTGAGAGTTACCAGGTCTATGACACCGCCGCCACCTCGCCTACGCCCGCCCAAAAAGGAACCCGCATTAAGGGCATCGCGCGCTTTCAAACCAAAGCCAGCGAGAAGGTCTTGGTAAAAGTGGGCATCTCACCGGTGAGTTCAGAAAATGCCTTGGCCAACATTCGCGCCGAAGTCCCGCACTGGAATTTTGAACAGGTAGTGCGCGAGGCTGACCTGGCCTGGAACAAGGAACTGCAGAAAGTAGAGATTGAAGCGTTGGATGAGGCCCAAATGCGCACCTTCTACACCGCCCTGTACCACTCCATGATTGCACCTTCCATCTTCAATGACCACAACGGCGACTACCGCGGCACCGACAAGAAAGTATACCCCAAAGCTGACTTTACCAACCTGACCACCTTCTCGCTCTGGGATACCTACCGGGCAGCGCACCCATTGTACACTATCTTGCAAAGCAACCGCGTGAACGACATGGTCAACTCCATGCTGGCCATTTACCAACAGCAAGGCAAACTACCGGTATGGCATTTGATGGGCAATGAGACCAACACCATGGTAGGCTACAGCGGCGTACCCGTAGTGGCAGACGCCATCTTGAAAGGCTTTGATGGCTTTGACAAGAACCTTGCCTATGAAGCCATGAAAGCCACCGCCATGGGCAATGAATTCGGGTTAAAGAAAGTGAAGGAGCTGGGGTATATTCCAGCAGATGATGAAGTAGAAAGCGTGGCTAAAGGTCTGGAATATGCCATCAGTGACGGAGCCATTGCCATGGTCGCCAAGAAATTGGGCAAGGAGGAAGACTACCAATACTTCAGCAAACGCGCCCAGAACTACCAGAACTACTTTGACAAACAGACGCGGTTCATGCGCGGAAGAATCTCCCAAAACAGCTGGCGCACGCCTTTTGACCCGTTTAAGTCTAAACACCGCGAGGACGATTACGCCGAAGGCAATTCCTGGCAGTACACCTGGCTTGTTCCGCAAGACGTGGAGGGCTTGGTGAAGTTGATGGGTGGCGAAAAGCGCTTCGCGCATAAGCTGGATTCTTTGTTCACCGCGCAGGGTGATATGGGCGAGGGTGCCTCCAATGACATCACCGGGTTGATTGGTCAATACGCGCACGGCAATGAGCCCAGTCACCACATCACCTACCTCTACCCCTACGTGGGACAGCCCTGGAAAACCGCCGAGAAAGTACGCCACATTGTGCACACCATGTACACTGATAAACCCGATGGCATCATCGGCAACGAAGATGTTGGGCAGATGTCATCCTGGTACATTCTTTCTACGCTTGGGTTTTACCAGGTGCATCCTTCCAACGGCGCCTTTGTCTTCGGGAGCCCGGCAGTGAAAAAAGCCATGCTTCATTTACCCAACGGGAAGACGTTGGAGATTTCAGCCCCGAAGAACAGTCGGGAAAACATCTACATTCAACAGGTCACGCTTAACGGAAAGCCTATGACCAAATCTTACATCACGCACAAAGAGTTAATGCAAGGTGGCAAACTGGAATTTGACATGGGCAATAAACCAAGCCCTACCTGGGGAGTAGCGAAAGAGAGCTGGCCGACTTCTCAGCTTACTGAGTAGCCCAACCAACGTGCATGACTAAGAAAGGAAGGCCCGGCAATGCACATTGCCAGGCCTTCCTTTCTTAGTGGTAGCCTATTAATTTCTTCCAACCTTTTTTTATTGTCATCCTGAAAGGACCTTGTGGGCAAGCTAGAAAAGCGCTCAATTAAACGCAGATTCTTCCATCAAGGGGAGAATCCCTTCTAATTAATCTGTTGCCGTTTTTGGCCTGGTTTCTAGAAAATAGGCCAAAAACGGCTAGCCTTACTATCGTTTTAACCAGCTCTGCGGGATGGGTTGCGGGTAGCTTCCGTCTTTGCTGTAAAGCAAAGACGGAAGCGTGTATCCACCACCGCCTTCTATAAAGTCCAGTTCCAGCGGGTGCAGTCCTTTTTCTAGGGCAACTTGCCCACTTTTCTCTAAGGGTGCGTGCAGGCCGTCATTGTCTACCACCAAGCGGTTGGCAATCCTAAGCACTCCCCCGTCGTCACAGGTTAGGTAAAAGCTGTAGATGCCTGTCTCTGGAATATCTAAGTACCCTCTAAACTGAATCCCGAAGCTCCCGTCTTTAATAGTCTCAGGCACTGCCAACCTTTCAACCACCATCGTTTGGGTGGGCTTAGGTAATGACTGCATGGCCTGGGTAGTCTTGAAAAAGCCTTTGTAATAGAGGGCAGTCAAACCAGCAGTAGTCTTCTTAATCTGAGTTGCAGGAGCCAGCGTCTGCTTCTCATACTGCACCGTGTAAGTATCTCCCTTTCGGCCTGCAGGAGTAAAAGCGGCAAACTTTAAAAAGGTGCTTTCTGAAATGGGTTTTGGTTCTATCAGCAATTGAGAACCAACGTGTGGCTCACTGCCATCGGTTGTATACCGGATGCCAAGGTCCTTAAGCGGCTTGTCCATCTTCAATAGAGTTTGGTCAGTGAACACCATTCTATCAGTGAAGCCTTCTAAATCTGGTAGGCGGTACTGCACCTGAAGGGCATCTAGGCGGGGATAGTGGTATTTGAGGCGTTGCAGGTAGGAGGCGTAGTTACGTTCTTGCGACCAAACCACCTCTGCTAGCGCGGTCATGCGGGGCATGTACAGGTACTCTGCACGATTCTCAGAAGGAACATACTCGGTCCAAAGGTTGGCCTGGGCGCCTAGAATGCCTTTTGCTTCTTCCCCGTTTAGACCTTCCGGCACCACCTGAAACTGGTAGACGTTCTGCAAGGAGTTCTTGTCAGGAATCGCGTCAAAATACAAAGGAGCATTGGGCGTCATGATGACCTTGTTGCCGTTTTGAACGGCTTGCAATGGTGCTTTGGGCACCCAGTTGCGCCAGTACATGACCATCGCCTCAGAGTTGATGCCACCCTCCAATATTTCGTCCCAGCCAATTAAGGTTTTGCCCTTGCTCTTGAAGAACTTTTGCATGCGGTGCACAAAGTAGCTTTGCAGTTCCTCCACGCTTTTCAGGCCTTCGCGTTGCATCAAGGCCTGACAGGCAGGCGCGTTGGCCCAGGTGGTTTTCTCCACCTCGTCGGCGCCTAGATGGATGTATTGACTGGGGAATAGGTCAATGATTTCCTGGAACACGTTCTCAGCAAATTCATAGGTGGTATCCTCGCAGGGACAGATGGGCACCGAAAACGTTCTGCCCCAGCCCGCCTCGCCGCAGGTTAGGAACGGATAGGCGTCAATGGCGGCTTTCATGTGACCCGGCATGTCAATCTCAGGGATGATTTCTATGTGGCGGGCGCTAGCGTATTGAATGATGTCCCGCATTTCTGCCTGCGTATAGAAGCCGCCGTACAAGGTCTGCCCGTTGCGTTGCACCAGATGCCTAGGGTCCAGCGCCATGTCTGGGTTCTCTTTTGACTGCCTAATCACCACTGAGTCTTGGTTGTTGAAGGTGCGCCAGGCACCCTGCTCCGTCAGTTTTGGATACTTCTTGATTTCCAGGCGCCAACCCTGGTCATCTGTGAGGTGCAGGTGAAGTTTGTTGAATTTGTAGAGGGCCAGCAGGTCTATGTACTTTTTGAGGTATTCTTTGGTAAAGAAATGCCGGGACACATCCAGGTGCATTCCCCGCCAAGCAAAGGACGGCGCATCAATGATTTGTACGGTTGGCAATGAAAGGGCTTGGCGAGAAGAGGCTACAGCCGGTTTCTCAATGGACGGTGGTAGCAGTTGTCTGATTGTTTGCACCGCCCTGAACATGCCTGCGGGTTCTCTGGCTGATACCACAGCCTGGTCCTGCGAGATAAAGAGCATATACCCTTCTGGAGCCGTAATGTCTTGGTCAAATTTCAACAAAATGCTGTTGGTGCCCTCCTTTTTACTTTCCCTTAGTGGTTTGCCAAAGTGGTTAGCGAGCAGGTCCTGCAACTGTTTCGCTTCCTTTTCAAAGACTTTGCTCTCAGCCGGTAACACCAGTTTTGTCTGGGCCGAGATTGTGAAATTCCCAAACTGGGGTACTACGGAGCTTGGATAGGGAATAAGATGGTATCTGTTAAGTTGCGTCTGACCAACTAAAGCGGTGGGCATGGCCACCAGAAGCAAAGCCCAAAACAGTAATAGGAGGAATTGTTTTTTCATGGAAAGGCCGTTAACCTACTGGCCAAATGTACACAGTATACTCAAATTCATTTTTGCCCTGATTTCCAGAAAACAAGCCAAAAATAAAAATCTATTTTACATATTTATTGAACCAGTAGACAAAGTGTTATAATTACTCCCACCTAACCCCTTTACAAGTCATCCAAAAGCTGACGCATCTTTCTGATTTGGTTTACATCTGCCACCAATTGTTCAAATTCAGACACAGGATTGTGGCTTAACATGGGCGGATAGTCCTTCCGGAAGAGCATTTCCCCTTCCACCCTTCGCCTAACGGAGGCATGAACTTCCCGCACGCCGGTTTGAGAGACAATGCCCAGAACGTTCTCCGGATGGATGCCACTGCCGGGCATGATGATAAGTTTTCCTGCGGTTCTTTCCTGCAATTGTTTAATCAAAGGTACTCCCTGAAGCGCCGTTTCCTGTTGGCCAGAAGTAAGCAACCGGTCAATGTTTAGCGTGAGCAACTGGTCCAGGGCCTCAAAGGGATTGCGGGTCAGGTCAAAGGCGCGGTGAAAGGTGACACTGAGCGTGCCCGCGCACTCTATCAGCTCCTGGGTTCTGGCTACGTCTATGTTACCGTTTTTGGTCAAAAGGCCAATGACAATGCCATCGGCTCCCAAATCTCTGCATACCTGAATGTCCCGCTTCATGATTTCCAGCTCCGCGTTGGAGTATTGAAAATCGCCGCGCCGTGGCCGGATGAGGACGTGCAGGGGAATGGAAATGCTCTCACGCACCAAGCTAATCATGCCCGCACTTGGGGTAGTACCACCGCCGGCCAAGTAATCACAGAGCTCCACGCGCTGAGCGCCGCCTTGCTCGGCGGCCACCGCCGAGGCCACCGAGTCTACGCAGATTTCTAATTGGTAAGGCTGTTTAGAACTTGCTCTTGCCATCAATCAGTTGCTTGCCCTTAGCATCATGCACCGCGTAGTTGAAGCCCTTGTGAATGCAGTAGCCGCCGTACTCGCCTTGCTTGTTGAGGGCAATGAAGCCTACCTGCAAATCTTTCACGTCTTTGTGCTTGGCAATGATGCGCTCCACGGCCAATCGGCAGGCTTTTTCAGGAGAATTCCCTTGGCGCATCAATTCCACCACCAAGTGACTGCCTACCATTCTAATGACAGCTTCGCCTAAGCCCGTGGCCGTGGCGGCCCCCACCTCATTGTCCACGAAAAGACCTGCGCCAATGATAGGAGAATCACCTACGCGGCCATGCATCTTATAAGAAGCGCCGCTGGTAGTGCAGGCTCCGGCCAAGTCTCCGTTGGCGTCCAGGGCCAGCATGCCAATGGTGTCGTGGTTCTCTATGTTGATGACCGGTTTGTATTTGGATTCCTTCAGCCAGTTTTTCCAGTCTTTCTCAGACTCTGGGGTGAGTAGGTTTTCTTTCTTGAAGCCCTTAGAAATGGCAAACTCATAAGCGCCCTGCCCCACCAGCATCACATGTGGCGTGTCTTCCATTACCTTGCGGGCTACTGAGATGGGGTGCTTGATATGCTGAAGAAACGCCACCGCGCCGCAGTTACTATCCTTGTCCATGATGCAAGCGTCTAAGGTCACCTTGCCTTCGCGGTCTGGGTAACCGCCATAGCCTACGGTGCGTACTTTTGGATCTCCTTCGGGCACACGCACGCCCGCCTCTACTGCATCTAGGGCAGTGCCGTTTTTGGAAAGGACTTCCCAAGCGGCCGCGTTGGCCGGAATGCCATGGTCCCAGGTAGAAATGACAATGGGCTTGCCGGGTTTAGCTGTGTTCAAAGAGCCGCCAAATGCTTTCACTACCTGGAAGCCTCCGCCTAAGAAAGTAGCGCCCAAGGCGGATAATTTTAAAAACTTACGTCTGCTACTCATTTGCTTAAATAGGATTGCTGGTTATTGATTTTTGCTGGTGACTTTCTAAATAGTTTATTAAGAAACATTGGACACCAAAGCCTTAAAAAATCATCTGTCAGGTTTGCGCTCTAAAGGCAGTCGTTTTTAGCCTGTTTTCCTGAAAAGAAGCCAAAAACAGACTTTATTAAAGATGCTTGGCAGAAAGATTCCCACATATCCATTTGGACTATACTTGCTGCCTATTTTACCGTCAAAAGCACACCCCTAAATTAGAGTATTTACCTGTCTTCTTATGCCCAGGACTAATCTAGAAATTATTTTCTGGTAAGCTGTTAGGATACTTGAAGACATTCAAGATTTAAGTGAATGCCTTCTCCAAAATAGACAAGCACAACACCAAAAAGCAAGTATGCCATCTTTCCAAAAAGGCCTTAAACATGCGTCTAATAAAAAAGCCACCTTCCCATCTTACCTGGCAGGTGGCTTTAAAAACTATTAAAAAGCAGGTGCACTTAAAATGCTTGCCCCTGCGTAAGAAACCATAATTAAATTTACTTTATCAGGATTCTACCAGCGGTATAGCAAATTGCTATTTCAAAAAAATGCCTTAACCTATCAAGGCTTAGCTCTATAATTAAAATAAGCAATGGGGGGGAAAATTCCTTCCACCGCCTCAGCTACACTTTTATTCAACTTAAACGAAATAAAAACGCTTGGCTGCCGCCTGCCTCTGTTAATTTTCTGGAGAATCCATCAGCAGAATGGTTTCCTGGGGTGACTCAGGGTGCAGGTTGGTGATAAAGAACCTGCCTGTGTTGATGCCGTCTACCAGCGTCTGTATGCTTTTCCCGCTGAAGGTTTTCAAGAGCTGTTCACGGTACTGCTTTATTTCATTGTGCAAGGGGCAAGGATGGCTGTCTGAACACTCTTTCATGCCCATGCCGCACTTCTTGAACGCCTCTAACCCATCAATGGTCCTCACTACTTCCAATACCGATATTTGACTGGCCTGCCGGTGAAGGTAGAATCCGCCGCCTGGGCCTTTCATGGAGGCAATCACTCCTTTGCGTACCAGGTCCTGCAGGATCTTTCCCATAAAATGGGTGGGCAGTTCCAACTCTTTCGCAATCTCCTTGATGCCGGTACGGTGGTCTTTCGCGTTTTGCAGGGCAATGTACACTATTGCTCTTAGCGCATATTCAGTTGTCTTTGATAGCATCTTTTCTCTCCTAGCCTCACCCTGGTAAGGGCGGTAAAGATATTACATCTGTTCCAATTGCTGTCTACCTTCTTCAGTTATCATTTCTGGCGTCCACGCTGGCCACCAGACTAACTGCACTTGTACATCCAGGTCATTAAACCGTCGCTTTAAAATTTGCTGGGTGGCCGTCTCAATGGTTCCGCTCATGGGGCAGCCGGGCGTGGTAAGGGTAAGCTCTACCAGCAGGCTTTTTTGGTCAATTACCACCTTGTAGACCAGCCCCAAATCCACTATGTTGATGCCCACCTCTGGGTCAATGATGTATTTTAAGGTTTCCAGTACTTGTTCTGTCTTATCTGGTGCCTGCGTTTCCATAGGTGAAAGGGTGTAAGGTTTGTACTTTATGTAGCAGCATATAAAACACGTTGATGGTATACAAAACAGAAGCCAGCGTTAGCCCCATGGCCGCCGCAAAGATGACCGTCTGCTCCCGTAGCAGCACCCCCGTTACCAACGTTAGCAGTCCCACCAGATAACAGACGTTCTGTAGCCATAGTACCTTGTGGTTGTAAAGGTCTTTGGGCAAGGGTGTTTTAAACCTGCCCACGTGGTCTTCATAAGCATGCATCCAGACAATGAAGGGAAGCGTCTTGAAGGTCTGCCCCAGAATGAGCGCCGTGATAAAACCCAAAAACACAGAGATGCCATACACCAGGTAAATGCTGGACAAGAGCGCAGCGGGTAGTGCCAAGGGAATGCTCACCATGAATAATAGAGCCATGGGAACCAACAACAGGAACAGCGCCACAAATGTTTGCCGCATGCCCAAATCCAGATCTGGCCGTTGTCTGGTTACATAGGCTTGCCGTAAAAAATACAGGAACAATCCCAAGCCCGCAGTTACCAGAGCGGCGTATACAGGTACCAGTTGGGTGCGCCATAACAGATGGTCAAAAATGAACAACGCCAACCCTCCGTTGATCAGGTTATAAGCCCAGTTCAGGAGCTTTTGGTTACCCGCATGCGATAACAGGAACATGGGAATGAGCTTGGAGCCAACGCCTATGATGAGTAATAAAAACCAGCCGCCCATGCCAATGTGCGCGTGTAATTTCAAGTAATGCAAATGGTCCTGGGGCAGAAAGGGATTGGTGAAGTTAACGGCCATCAACAGCCCCACAAATCCCGTCAAAAGCAGCCACCCGGCAGAGGTGACGATAAAGTCTGCCTCTATGGTCCAGACCGGCGCTTTTCTGGCCGTCTGCCATACGTTTATAAAAAACAGGAGAAAGGACAGAAACAGACAACAGGCTGCCAGATGCATGGGCAGACCCAACCTGAAAAACCAGAAAGAATATGCTAACAGGATGGTACCCGTGCCTAATAAACCAAACGTCCAGAGCGCCAGCTTTTCACTGTAAAGCCTTACGTCCAGGACTACGGGCAGCAACTGGTACAATGCCCCGAAGATGACCATGGTGGCCCAGCCTAACACGGCCACATGGGTGAGCGTGAGGAGCTTGGGATGAAAGTAGTGCCCACTAAACGCGTCTGTTGAGAACAGCAACAACACGTTAAGGGTCAGAAAGGCCACTGCCGCAAAGGCATAGTGCGGCAACACCACCCACTTGCCCGGAGAATTGGACGTTGTGCCAGGACTCATGACGAGGCAGGTTTAAAAATGAGCAAATACACTTCCTCTGGCTTAGCTTCTTGGATGGCCACCTGAAAGCCCCGGTCTTCTAACCTGGGGAGCAAGAATTGTGGCACCCGTCTATGGGTCACGTGCAGGGCATGACCGGTAGGCAACCATTCCAGTTCATTTAAAATGGTCACCATAGGCAAAGGCATCTCCATCTCGCGCACGTCCAACTTTTTCAAACTACCTGCATATTGTGCCAGAAGCTGCTCAAAATCCTGGGTAGCCGGCTGGCTTGGCAAGGCGGTAACTACTTCTCCTTTCCGCCAGAAATAAGAATACACCAGGTCAGGGCCTTTTACCTCTGTGTAGCTGTCATACCCGCGCTTGTGCAGGATCTGGAGGAGAGGCGTTGGCTCAAACGTGTTGACCAGCACCAGGGTGTTTTTATCGGTTAGCTGCTCCACCGCTTTCATGATAAGCAGGAATGGGTCATTCCCGTTGGCAAGGTCCTCGCGCACGTCCAGGTAATGGAAAGCGCTGGACGGCAGGTTCTGCAAATACTCCGGAAAAGTAGAATCCTGGGCTTCTGCCACTTTCCCGGAAGGCGTTGCCTGGCCTTTCACCTCAAACCCCAGCGGGGCTAGCTTCTCATAAAAGTCTTCTACCTGGCAGCCCCCAATGCGGGCGGCCTCCCCTATGGTGACCCTGGACGCCAGAATCTTGCGCAGAACCGGGTTGCGAAGCTTCTCAAAATGGCGGTTAATGGACACAATGGCCTCCATGGCGGCAGGGTTTTCCTTCAGCACAGCAGATATCTTGGTGTCGGGGGCTATTTCCATGGCTAGGCGGCTTTGGCTTTCACATTCCAGAACTCTGGCGTAAAGGCATCTTCTCTGGGTTCATGCTGGTGTTGCAGTAGTTTGGCGGCCAGCTCCAGGTCCTCGGCGGGCACCAGGTTTTGCAGGTACGGGAACAGCTCTCGCTCCTCCCAGCGTATATGGTCTGTGAGGTCCTTGTCCAGGACTTTGTACAGCTCCTTGTTGAGGGGACTGCCTGCCTGAATGAGCTCTATCAGTTTCTGGATTAATCTGTGCTCTTCTATGAGCCGCATGCGTACCTCATTGTCTTGCGGCAGCACGCGGGCCAGCAGCCATTCTTCTTCTTGGCAGTGCGCCTTTAGCACGTTATCCCAGAAATAACGGGTGTAAGCACGCAACAGAGCCACGTCGGTCCCGTTTTTAAGGCCTTGTCTAATCTTCCAGCAGAACAAGAGGCCAAAGTGGTGCTCTCTTGAAAGGGGTACTAAGCTTTTAACTCTTTTTTGGGGTGTCACGGTAGTTTTCATGACGGTAGTGGGCTGGGCCCTATAAAATGTGGAATTGGGCAGGCCCACCTGGACCCGCCCTTTTACCTCGTTACAAAACCTCTTTTTCTAATTCAAGCGCTTTGGGGAATAGTATGTTGTTCTCTAAGTGAATATGACGGAACAAGTCATCTTCAAACTCCTGCAGCTTGGCGAAGGCCACCTGGTAGGTTGCGCAGGCATCTTCTGGCAGGGCGTAATCATGGGTTAGGGTTCTGATGGCCTCCAGTTCACCGCCGGCGGCCTCATGCTCCATCTCCATCATGTTGATTGGGTTCTGCAGACTGCCAAACGCCGGTGGTGTCAGTTTCTCACCCTTCTGCTTGGCCTCATTCAATTGTTTAATGAACGGAAACAGCACGCGCTCTTCCTTGGGCATGTGCGACTCCAGCTCATTGGCCACGTTGGTAAAGTGTTTGGCCACCTCTATCAGTTCCGGATGGCGGCCACCATGTACCCGGGCTATCTTAGTGGTGTACTCATAGAGGGCAGGAATGGCCTCGCGTACATACTTATGATGGATGTTCACAATGTAATCTGCCAGAAAGGAAAGGTCCCAGCTCTGGAAGTCAGTGTCTGGCACGGCGGCGGTGTCTGTGAGCGCATTCAGTTCCTGCTCTACCTGCTGCGCATCTATGCCTTTCTCTTCACACACCTGGGCAATGGATTTTTTACCGCCGCAGCAAAAGTCAATGCCGTATTTCTTAAACACCTGCGCTTTCCTGAAATCCTTGGCCACCAACTCGCCTATGCTTTCTTCTTCAGTGGGCGTGAGCTTAGAGATTTTCACCTCCCATACTTCGGGTCCCTGCTCCAGGTACTCCCATTTAAAGATGTTGCCCCGCTCCCCCAATAGTTGGTAGTACAGCGGTTTGGGGTCATGGTCATTATGGATGATGAAGGCCTCTCCTCCTTTGCGGGCATCAAACCAGTCAAAGATGGTAGGGTGCTTCATGCGGGGTTCTAAGGTGGTGACGTCTAGGGTGTCTATGGTTTCTGAAGTGATCATGATAATAAGGTTTTAGATGAATGTTTTACTCATTGAGATAAAGGTAGAACACCCACTTTGTAAATAAAAGATAAAAAGGTATTTTTTTATTTTATTATATTTTTACCTTTATACCAAGGTCGTAAGAGACCTGATAAGCTTTGATGTAAAGCCTACTACTTGGTCCCTGAACCATGTTACAAGTGTAAGGCAAAAGGGAACAGCGCCACATGACGGGAGTTAGGCGGGCAGATGATGTATGTCATCAACTGTGCAGAAGGTACTCTCCTAATTAGCTTGGCAAACGCGAGAACGCCCGCTTAGCGGTTGCTTTCGTTTTCGGTCTGTTTTCTGAAAAGTAGGCCGAAAACGATGGAGTGTGAAAGGACGGCCTGCAGAGCAAGGAAGGTACGGCATCAGCATGCATTACAACTGTAAGGATAACTGCTGCCTGTGACGTGCTCATGAACCTCCATGCCTGGCTTTTAAGGAAATGCTACGGATCAACATCCTTTAAGAAAGGGCGGCGCTGGCAGGCCTTCTTTTGACTTGCAGCGAGGTCACTGTTCTTAGACAAGCCTCTTGGTTTTTGGGCTGTTTTCCGGAAAACAGTCCAAAAACGACCATACGTGTTGGACTACAGAAAGAGGAATGTGACCAGGGAATAAAGCTTGCCAAGGCAATCCTTGAAGTGGCCGCACTAACTGAGCACTTACCATTACTTCATCTATACCCAAATACTACCATGAAAAAACAAATCCCAAAACCCGCTGGCCTTTCCTTTGTCCGGCGCTTTACCCAAGAAGGGAAATCTCCCTACGCTCTTTTCAACTATGAGCGCAGGTCCTCGGTCATCAAAAACCCCAACGGTGACGTCATTGCCCAAGTAAACGAGGTGGAGGTACCGGTGCACTGGTCGCAGATAGCCACAGACATCCTGGCACAGAAATACGTTAGGCGGGCGGGCGTGCCGCAGGCAGATGGCAGCCTGGGCGCTGAGACTTCTGTCAAACAGGTGGTACACCGGCTAGCTAACTGCTGGCGAAACTGGGGCAATACCTACGGGTACTTTAAAACCAACCAAGACGCGCTGGTCTTCTATGATGAGCTGGTCTTCATGCTCTTGGGCCAGTATGCCGCGCCCAACTCGCCGCAATGGTTTAACACGGGCCTCTATGAGTCTTATGGCATCACAGAACCGTCTGAAGGGCATTTTTACGTGGACCCAGAAACCCAGAAAGTGCGAGAGTCTTCTTCTTCTTATGAGCGACCCCAGCCGCACGCCTGCTTTATCTTGTCTGCAGAGGACACCCTCACCCAGAAAGGCGGCATCATGGACCTCTTGACGCAGGAGGCGCGGGTGTTTAAGTACGGTTCTGGCGTGGGCACCAACTACTCTAAAATAAGAGGAAAAGATGAACCTCTCTCCGGCGGAGGCACTTCGTCGGGGCTTTTGTCTTTCCTTAAAATAGGGGACCGCGCCGCCGGGGCCATCAAATCTGGGGGTACCACCCGCCGGGCCGCCAAAATGGTGAGTTTAAACGCAGACCACCCAGAAATTGAAGCCTTTATCAACTGGAAAAAGGACGAAGAGCGCAAAGTGGCTGCCCTTATTGACGCCGGTTATTCCGCAGACTATGAGGGCGAGGCCTACCAGACCGTATCTGGCCAGAACAGCAATAACTCGGTGCGGCTCCCTGACAGTTTTTTTGAAGCGCTTCATAACAACCAGGATTGGCCCTTAAAGGCCCGTACCACCGGTGAAACCATGACGACCCTTCAGGCCCAGGACCTCTGGAAGCAAATCAACGAGGCAGCCTGGGCATGCGCAGATCCCGCCCTGCAATTTGACACCACCATTAATGACTGGCACACCTGCCCTGCAGACGGCAGAATCAACGCCTCCAATCCCTGCTCTGAGTACATGTTTCTGGACAACACCGCCTGCAATCTGGCCTCTCTCAATTTGTTAGCCTTCTACCATCCAGAAACCCAGCTATTTGACACAGAAGCGTTCACTCATGCCTGCCGCCTGTGGTCAGTAGTGTTGGAGATATCTGTGCTCATGGCGCAGTTTCCCTCAGAAGAAGTGGCCTTGCGGTCTTATCAATACCGTACCATTGGCCTGGGCTATGCGAATCTGGGCGCCTTGCTCATGGTGCAGGGACTGCCGTATGACAGCGCAGCCGCCCGCGCCCAGGCCGCCGGTATTACCTCTCTGATGACCGGGGCCGTGTACCAAACTTCGGCGGAGCTGGCGCAGGCGGTGGGACCCTTTGCCAGGTATGCACAGAACCGGGACGCCATGCTGCGGGTACTACGGAACCACCAACACGCTGCGCACAACCGCCAGGACCAGTATGAAGGGCTGCACCTTCCTGCCCAGGGCCTTGACCAGGAACTTTGCCCTGAAAACATACGCACAGCCGCCCACCAAGCTTGGGAACAGGCTTTAAACCTAGGTGAAAAGCATGGCTTTAGAAACGCCCAGGCTACCGTCATTGCTCCCACCGGCACCATCGGCCTGCTCATGGACTGCGACACTACAGGCGTGGAACCAGATTTTGCACTGGTCAAATTCAAAAAACTAGCTGGCGGCGGATATTTTAAAATCATCAACCAATCCATTCCCATGGCTTTGCAACGCCTGGGCTATTCCCCAGACCAGATTCTGGCCATTGTCAATTATGCCAAAGGCCACGCCACCTTACAAGGAGTTCCGCATTTACAAGTCCAGGCCTTATTGGAGAAAGGACTTCTACCCCAGGAAATTGAAAAAATAGAAACGGCATTGCCCACCGCCTATGACCTCAACACCCTGTTCAGCGCCTATACGCTGGGAGAAGAGTGCCTGGGCCGGTTAGGTTTTACCCCTGACCAAGTGGCTAGCCCCAATTTTCAGCTGCTAAGGGAGCTGGGCTTTACGGCAAGTCAATTGCATGCCTCCAATGATTATCTGTTTGGCACCATGACCTTAGAGGGAGCTCCCTATTTGCAAGAAGAGCATTATGCCGTCTTTGACTGTGCCAACCGTTGCGGACACGCGGGCACCCGGTTTATCCACCCCATGGGGCACATAAAGATGATGGCGGCCGTGCAACCGTTCATCTCTGGTGCCATCTCTAAGACCATCAACCTACCCCATGAGACGACGGTAGATGAAATAGCATTTTGCAACGAGACGTCCTGGAAAATGGGACTGAAAGCCTGCTCCCTGTACCGGGACGGTAGCAAACTATCTCAACCGTTAACCACCAAGAAAGACAGCTCAGAAGAAGCGCCAGAAGATCTGCCCGCACAAAACCAGCAGCAGTTGTTGCACAACAGTGAGCAAGTGTTGCAAGCCGCGCAGGCCATCCTGGCAGATGCCTCTAATGACCAGTTCAGACAGCGGTTGTCCCATATGGTAGAGCGGCGCAAACTACCAGACAAACGAACCGGCTTTACGCAAAAAGCCAAGATTGACGGCCACACCGTCTACATACGCACCGGTGAGTACGCAGACGGCAGCCTGGGCGAAGTCTTCATTGACATGTACAAGGAGGGCGCCTCATTCAGGTCTATCCTCAACTGCTTTGCCATCTCGGTGTCTTTGGGTTTGCAATATGGCGTACCGCTAGAGGCTTTTGTGAACCGCTTCACGTTTACGCGCTTTGAGCCGGCTGGCCGGGTAGAACATCCCAACATCAAGCAGGCCACATCGGTGTTCGACTACCTCTTCAGGCTGTTGGCGCATGAGTACCTGGGCAGGACAGATTTGGTACACGTGCCAACGCCTCTAGTAGCTTCACCATCACAAGCCAAAGAAGCACCTACTCATACAAGCAAAGCCGCAGAGCTTAGCACCACTTATAAATCTGTCTTAAGCATGGAGGCCGTACCAACCGCTGCGGCTTCAGTCAAGGGTGCAGAACAGGCTGAGCAGATTCTGGCCACCTACATGGGCGATGCTCCCATCTGCCCTACCTGTGGTCACTTAACCATCCGGTCAGGCACCTGCTATAAATGCCTGAACTGCGGCAACAGTCTGGGGTGCAGCTAAAAGTGAAAGCAGGGTTAAAAGAAACGGCAAGTACCATCTAGTGATTAGGTGGTACTTGCCGTTTTTGGCTTGTTTTGGCCAAAACAAGCCAAAAACGAAAGAGAAGGAGTTACTTTTCTTTAGGTATGATTGCCCCTGACGGGACCAAGCTTGCCTTCTGGCTCATGAAAATGAGCAGAATACCCGCGGCCAGAAAAACACTACCTAAGAACAGCCAAAGATGGTACAGGGGAACGGCTCCCAGACGCAGCCAAAGCAAGGTACCCTGGGCAAACAGAAGAGCCTCGGTAGATAAGAAACCGAACACAAAAAAGCCCATCCCCCATTTAGCCAGAAAAGTAGAAAACTGCCACCACCCACGTTGCGCGAAGAAACTAAACAGAAAGAAACTGACGCCGCCAATAAGCACTAGGTGCAGGTACCCAATAATGAAATACCTGAGTTGATAGGCAAGGTTGGCCACGTACGGAAAGGCGGTGGCCATTTGCAACACCATTTTTAAGCCAAGCGCCGCCACAGACATCAAAAACAACGCCTTGGCCCAGCCTCTGAAGAAGGCAAGCAACTGGTTTCTATAAAGCCAAATAAGCCTTGCTAATAAACCACTTCCTATCAGTTGCACGGCACCCGCCACCCCCGCCGTCCAGTACACCCATGCTGCCGGTTTAATCCAAAGCACAGACAGCAAATAAGCCGGAAAGCAAGCCCTAAACAACAGGTAAAAAACGGTGTTGCCCACCTTGTGGCTAATCATGATTTCATGGCGCGCCAAAAACCAAAAAAGCAGCCCCACCCCCGCAAAGGTAAACCAGCCGTTGTACTGAAAATGAAGGTAGAAATAGATGGCGTTAAAATACAGGTTGGTTCCGCTTTGCCCGGTGGCCATGATGGGCCCCATGGCCCAGGGACCTAGAGAGGAAAGTGCCAGAAAGAACAGGGCGGCCTTTACAAACCTAAACGCCAGTCTATACGGTGTGCTAGGCAAGTGAACGGTTCTGGCATCTTTCAAAAACTGATAGATAAACCAATAGCTCAGTAAGATGTGCGCCGTGCTAAAGGCAATGGAGACCGCCGCATAACCTTGCACCGGAAACGTAAACAGCATCCCCAACACTGCTCCTTGTGAAAGCCAGAACTGCCAGGTATAGGTCTTTTTTGCGGAAAGTTCTGGCGGCAGGAACACCAGCAGCAGCGCTACAAACACCGCAGAATAAAGCCATCCTAACAAGGCCGCATGAGAATGGGCGTGTAAGATATACTTGAAGTTTAGCCCGGCCAGTGGTTCTAATAGCATAAACCGCAAGCCCAGTCCCAAGAATGCCACTACTACCAACTGCAGCAGCGCCGCCATCAGCCAGACTTTCTTAGAATGAATACTAAACGCCATCAAGGTAAATATACAGGTATAATTGAAGCCAGGAAAAAGGCTTTGACCACCTCTTATTCTAAGCAAAAGGCCTATTACCTGTGCTAAAGGTAGTTCCGCGTAAGACAAGGCAAAGTCTTCTTACCTTATTAGTGGCTTTTAAGCAGGGCATACCGCTCCTAACGGAATGCCAGGAGACTTTTGCCAATCTAGACTCCATCTGTTCAAACTGACCTAGTTGAAGAGACGAGAAAACGCGCACGTAAAAGCGCCTAAAATGATTGCCCCTTATATGGGTTAGAGCTCTTCTTTTACAAGCCTTAGTAAGTCCTGCTGCAAGGAAATGCTTCTATCTTTGGCGTACCAGGCGTGCAGCTGCTGCATAAGGTCCTCATGGCGTACCCCTGGGTTTACTGCTTTAAAGGCAATTAAGCGTTCCTGAATGGAGGTTGGCCTAGGCCCCCAGGTGAACAGGCGCTCCCCGGTTTTATGGTCTTCACAGATAAGCATAGGAATGGATTTGCTACCATTGGTCAGGCAGGTATCCATCAGGGCTTCGTTTTCATCTCGTTGCACTAGCAGCAACTCAATGGAGGGAATGGCCTGGGCAATGGCCGCAATGGCCGGAATGGTCTGGGCCCCGTCTCCGCACCAGGCTTCTGTCAACAACAGCCACCGCCAATGGGGCTTTTGCTCCTTTAAAAGAGCCTCCAATTCAGGAAGGAAGGCAAACTGCTTCTCTACCCGCTTCATCCGTTGCAGGTTAAGCCTGGTAAAGGCAATCCGTTCTGGAGTCTGTTCACGGCCCGTAGTTTTGTTTTCAAGCACCAGCGTTTCTACCAGACTCTTATAATGCCCATAGCTAAGTGGGTTGATCAAAGGCATGACTTGAATAGAATACATAGCAGCTGTTGTATTTTTTACAAGTCTACTCTAAAAATCAAAAGGTTAAAATGATGAACGTCACCACCGGCACTGTTTAATGCCACCCTTCTTACCAATATGTAGCGCTATTGTCGTTTTTGGCCTGTTTTTCAGAAAACAGGCCAAAAACGACAATAGCGCAGCCAAGAATGACTGCGCTATTGACAAGTAAGAATGGAAAGATGATAGCTAGTTTGTTGCTGTGAAAGAGGCTACATGTCTCTTTTGGAGAAAAGCCTGCTGGAGCTCAACACGGGCACCACTACCCACAAGAGCATCAAGCCGAATGCCAAGGCTATGCCCCACAGGCTACCCAAGATGCTTTTGTACATGGCACCGGTATACCCCATCAGGGCAGAGATGTCTAAATTCAACAACACCATGATGCGGCCCAGGTCTATGGGGTTGAGTGCGGTAAGTACCAAGGTGGGCGTCTCTAAAGGATAGTCACTAAATGAGTATAGGAAAAAGAGCACCATGCCGTCATAGATGAGGGCAAAATAAAACCAGAGCAACAGGGCCACGCCAATGCCTTTGGCTTTGTCACGGGTAAGGACGCAGGCCAGGAAGGCCATTCCCACAAAAATGAAGGTTATGAGCACGCCCGTGGCCAACAAGTAAAGACCGGTACCGCCTGCGCCAAATAGTAGCAATGGCACACCTATCCCCAGCAAAAAGGCCCCAGACAAAGAGCAGGCCACGCCCAGGTACTGGCTCATGAAGATTTTCTTGCGCGCGATGGGCTGGGCTACCAGCAGTTCCATGAACTCATAAGAGTTGTAGAAGTGGGTGGTAGCAAACACAATGCTGATAAGCGGCACGGTGAGCAACACTAGGTTCAAGAGACTCAGGACGGCTTTGTCTGCGTTGCCTCCCAACCCAAACAAGCCAAGCGTGAGCAACAGTAAAAACGCCGTGTACGCCAGCACAATCTTGCTGCGCACAATGTCATAAAAAACGTATTTGATGATCTTGCTCATGGCTTAGTCCTCCTCACTCATCATTTTGGCAATGGCCCGGCTTAATTGCTCTTCCTGGGCTTGTTCTTTTAAGGCAGAAATGCTCTCATGAAACTTTATCTGTCCGTCCATGAGGCACATCACCTCATCTGCTACTTCTTCAATCTCGCTCATAATATGAGAGGTGATCAAGATGAGCTTGCCGTTTTTCTTTTCCTTTAAGATCTTACATTTCAAAATTTCAGCAGAGACGGGGTCCAGACCGGCGGTGGGCTCATCCAGAATCAAAATCTGCGGATTGAACAAGAAAGCCAGGGCGGCGCTTACTTTCTGCTTGGTACCACCAGAGAGCGAGCCCATGCGTTTTTCATACATGGCTTTAAGGCCGTACAAGCCAATGAGTTCTTCGTCAAAGACAGGCGCGTTTTTGCGTATGTCCCTGATCATGTCTATGACCTGGCGTATTTTCATGTTCTCTGGGTAGCGGCCAATCTGGGGCATATACCCAATCTGGCTTCGGTAGGCGTGCTGTTTGAGTACGCTCTGCCCGTCTATTTTAATTTCGCCGCTGTCTGGCAGCACCATGCCAAGAATGCTTTTGCTTAAGGTGGTTTTACCAGAGCCGTTAGGGCCAATGATAGAGATGACCTTGCCCGCCTCAAACCGTACGCTCACGTCTCTCAGGACCGAAAGCTTACCGTATGACTTTTGTAAATTTTCTATTGTAATCATGGTCAATTCTCCTCATCAAAGGCCGCTCATCAATCAATTTATCTGGTATAAAGGTTGGCAGCACCTTTTCTACGTTGTCTAGTAAATCTACCATAAAACTGCGCATGAACATGACAGATGACGGCACTTTCTCTACTAACATAGAGTACAGACTTACCGGCCGGTAGGGTACATCACCCACTTTGTCACGGTTCAAGTCATAGCCGGTGTACTTGTCCCAGTAGTTTTTCTCAAATTGGTTAAGGTTGGAGTTGCCATTGGTGCCTATATCAAAAGAGTTCTCTGTAAAGTTGTTGTGCGTGAACACGTTGTCTGTGCAGCTGCTCAGTAGCCTAACGGCCCAGCCATTACGGGTAAACGAATTGTTTTGGATGTCTAACCGGCTGGATCCTTCCATGTAAATGCCGGTGGTGTTCTGACTGAAGGTGTTATACCGTATTTTACTGTCTCTAATATCTTTGAGCAACAAACCATAAGACGCAGGCCCCCAGTTCTCCTCAAAGGTGTTGCGCTCCATGACAATGTTACTAGTGTACATGACCGCCACGCCCGCGCCGTTTTTTCTAAAGGTGTTGTGCGTGTACACGTTGCCGTCTGAGAACATGAAATGAAGGCCGTACCTTAAGTTATGCTGGCTCAAGTTGTCTTTGACCCAGGTGTCTTTCACAAACTCCAGGTAGATGCCGTCCCGGTGGCCGCGCACCTTGTTATTGACAATCACCGCCTTGTTACACTGCCACAAGTGAATGGCGTTGCCCAAAGAGGACTCGTTCAAGCCTGTCACGTCTTTGCCCGTCACCACATTGCCGCGCACTTCGCTGTTGTCTGAGTTTTGCAGATACACGCCAAAATAGGTGTTCAGGATGGTGTTCTGCAGAATTTTTACGTTGTTACTTTCAACAACTCTGATGGCGGCGTCATCACGGGTGTAGCTGGTGGCAATGTTCTTTATGGTAAAGCCCTGCACCACTACCCCGTCTGCCAGCACACTAATGATCTGCCCTTTAAAAGCACCATCCAGCACAGGATTGTTCTTTCCCAGCAAGTGGATTCGCTTTGTAATCTCAATACCGTATTCTTTGTAAGTGCCGCCGTTTACTACCACCTGATCTCCGGGTTTGGCTATCTTCACGCCGGCTTTAATGGACTTGACGGGACAGGCGGGGCATACTTCTACCGTGCCGGCAAAAGCGCGCTGCTCCCCCACAACTAAAAGCAGGATGCTTATCAGAAAAATAAGAAGCTTAGTCAGGTCTTTCATTTTTTTGAACGGCCGTTACGGCCTGGTCCCAGGTGAGGACTCTGCCTCCTTGTTCTTGTTTCATTTTGATGGCCACCGTCTGGTCAGCCACCGCTGCCAGGTTCATGCCCATGGGGCTGGTGATGGCTTTGGATTGATAAAAGTGCGCGGTGCGCGCGTCTATTAACGTGTTGGGTTTGGTATAGTCTGTGACCAGCACATGAGACGCTTTTTTGCGTTCTTCTGGTCTTTCATTTACGTAGGCTATCAGGCATTCTGCCGCATCAAAGTAGAAGGGCTTGCCTTTGTCATTGACCAACTCCGCTCCAAACCTGTTGTCAGACACGGTCATGTTGCAGTGCGTGCAGTTGGCGGCTCCGTAGGGCACCGGCTTGGGCTCTGTGCTACATGCTGCCAATGCCACGGCCATCCCTATCCATCCATAAACTTTTACAAGAGCTTTCATACAGAGACACGTTTTGGTTGAGCGTACACTTTTTCTTTAGTAGTGGCACTAATGAAATATACCACTAAAGACAGGACAATCCCCAGTAAAATGCCAAGGCTACCCCAGGCCGGCAAGGAAAGGGCTTCAAAATTGAGCAATTGCTTTTCGCCTAATAGGGGGGGCACATAGGTCATGCCAGGCACTTTGATGGGTGCCTCTGGACTTAGGTTTGTCCCGAACCTGTGCAACCACAAGTAGAAGTCCAAAAGACCGACGGCTCCGCCAAGCATGAGCAGAACAGACCAGCCCAAAACCATTTTCCGATTGCCCAACAAAGCCACCAAAATCCCTGTAATCATGAAGCCAATGACTATGTAGGGCATATAGGTTAGCTCTGTGAATGACTCTGGATTGATAGGCGCCATCCCAATATAATGGTTTAGGATGTTAAAGTTTTGCAAGGCACCTTCTGAGTCTCCGGCCAGTTTATTGACCCAGATGTGCAGTTCCAGGCCTTCGGGGTACTGGGGAGCTTTGAGATAAATCTTCCACATAGGGAAGAGAAACAACAAGCCGAGGGATAAGGCTGCAACGACCATTAATACTTTGGGGAAAGTTTTCATCCTCAGGGTAGGGTTAAGGTGAAAGAGAGCCCCTCTCCTTAACGAGAGCCGCTCCCCTAAGACAAACACTTGTTTATCTGTTTTTGGTCTGTTTTCAGGAAAAGAGCCTAAAAACGATTACAATCATGACTGTTCCACCAAGTAGGAATAAGATATACTAAGGGCAGAACCTGGTACTTTTTAGCAGTTTAAAAAGAGAGGAAGCTATGGGGGTAGCCTCCTCTCTTTCAATCATCATTCTCTATTTCTTCGCTACTTCAGCGGCAGGTCGTTTCTTGCCGGTAGAGAAGGCAATGGGGATGTTAGAGCCTTTAGGAGAAACCCTCACGTAGCCTTGCATCTCTTGGTGCAGCGCAGAACAGAAGTCTGTGCAGTAGAAAGGATACACGCCTTCTTTCTTGGCTACCCATTTCAAGGTTTGCGTAGCGCCTGGCATGATCAGGGTTTCTGAGGTGTTGGCTCCCATGATCGCGAATCCGTGTGGCACATCCCAGTCCTGCTCCAGGTTGGTCACGTGGAAGTACACGGTGTCCCCTACCTGAATGCCTTCAATGTTGTCTGGGGTCATGTGGCTTCTGATGGCGGTCATTTTCACACGTACCACGTTGCCTTGGCGGGTCACACTCACGTCTGCTTCTTTCTTGACGGCGTTAGGGTGTCTGTTCTCATCCAGCTTGTGGAATTTCACACTCTTAGGTGCCACCAGGTCTGCTTTGATGGCCTGCGCGTAGTGCGGCTCTGCCACCGTAGGGAAGTCAAGAAGCAGCTTCATCTTCTCACCGCTGATGTCAATCAACTGAGCGGAGTGGGCCAGCTCAGGACCGGTAGGAAGGTAGCGGTCTTTGGTGATCTTGTTCATGGCCACCAAGTATTTGCCATAAGGCTCCTTGGTATCACCGCCCGGAATCATTAAGTGACCTACAGAGTAGTACACTGGAATTCTGTCTACTACTTTAAAGTCTTTCAATCTCCATTTCACCACTTCAGAAGACACAAACATAGAGGTGTAGGCGTTTCCTTTGCCGTCAAACTCTGTGTGCAATGGCCCTAAGCCCGGTTCTTTCACTTCGGCGGCTAGCACAGACTCATACTTAAGTACTGGGATCCCGTTTTTCTCACCGTCAAATTGCTTGTTTTTAATGGCCGCCTGCATTTTATTGAAAGAAAACACCGGAATGGCCGAGGCTAACTTACCGCTCACCACCATGAACTCGCCGCTTGGGTCTACGTCAATACCATGCGGTGACTTAGGCGCAGGCAACAGGTACATCATACCAGGACAGTCTTCTGGCAACAGGTAGCGCACTTTCTTTTTAATGGTAGACTTGGCCATATGCGTGCCTTTGTCCATTTTGTTGTGGTAGTAGTAGGCAGGCATTTCGCGGGCTTTGCCCTCCTTGGCGTATTTTGCCGCTAGTTTCCAGTTTACCGCCGCCAGGTAGTCTTTGTCATTCTGTGACGCACCCACCTCTTTTAGAGTACCAGCTTTTTCTGAGTTGTAGGTGGTAAAGAATACCCAGTCCTCAGAAGGTCCTTTGCCGCCATTGGCCAGGTCATAATCAAAACCAGGTACCAGAATCTGGAAATCCAGGTCCATATCGCCTTTGTCTGGGTCTACTTTGATGAAGGAGATGGAGCCTCTGAACTCTTTTTCATAGTCCTTCAAGGTCACGTCCTTGGTACCACCCTTCATATCAAGAGGCACACTGAAACGAGTACCTGCAATTACGTACTCATTGTTATTGGTAGGATATGGTGAGCAGTGGTTACCCGCACTGTTAGGAATCTCCATAATCTCTACCGTCTCAAAGGTGGTCAAGTCTACCCTGGCCACGCGCGGCGTGTTGTTGCCGTTCACAAACAACCACCGGCCGTCTGTGGTCCCGTTGGCACGAGACAGTTTTGGGTGGTGCAAGTCATCCCAGGGAACAAAGCCATGAGAGGTCTGCAACATAGCCTTGGTCTCTTCATTGTAGCCATAGCCGTTCTCTGCGTGTTGAGAAAAGACCGGGATGATCTTTAACAGCCTGCCCGAAGGGATGCCGTACACAGACACTTGCCCGTTAAAACCGCCAGACAAGAAAGAGTACAGTTCATCATGCTTGCCAGGTGCCACATACACCTTAGACGCCGCGTCTGATGACAAGGCCGTGGCCGTGGCCCCGTTATTGTCATTGCCAGTAGTGTTGCTACATCCCTGTAACAAAGAGCCCACGGTTGCCGCAACTAGCAAGGCGGCCTTTGGGGCGGTTTTCCAGAACTGATTAAATCTAGTTTCCATATTAGGATGGGTTAGTAGTGATTCTTAGTTGGCTTTATCATTCTGTCTCAGGAACTCCAAAAGGGCACGGGCGTCTTGCTCGTTCACGTTCTGGTTGGTCATCTGAGTTAAGTGCTCGGCTAGCAGTTTTTTGGCCTCTGGGTCTTTCTTGGTCATCTCTTCTGGATTGATGATCATGTTCATGAGCCACTCTGGTTTGCGGCGTTCAGTTACTCCGGCCAAGCCAGGACCTACAATTTTCTGGTCAGACAATTGGTGGCAGGCAGAACATTTGCCTTCAAAGAGAGATTTGCCGTTGGCGGCCAGGGCTTGGTCAATGTCGGCTCCTACTTCTACAGATTTCACCGGGCCAATCCCTTTGCCGTCATCTTCAACGGCTTCTTCTGCCGGGGCTGCGGCTTCATTGGCTGCCTGTTCCTTCTTGTATTGGTCTGCATAGCTTTCAGATTTTTCTGATGAGCAACTGAACAGCATGGCACTTAAAAACAGGACTGGAGCGAATAGCTTAAATTTTGCTCTGAGGTTTAAAAGGTTCTTTTTCATGAGGTTAGGTTTTATGGAGATTGGTTTATTTTGGTGTTTTACTGCATCAAAGGTATATACCATCTTTTACCAAATAGAACACCTTAATCTCTTTTATTAATGACATTGGTCATTTTCTTGGGAAATGGGAACGCAGACCTTTGGACTGTTGCCCCACCAAATGACCATGCTTTATATATCCCAAACCTTCTTGCCAACCATAGACCAAATCCCTTTCCCAACTAGGGATAAAGTCCACTTCATTGCTTTGGCAAAAGAACGGTCACACCTGAACGTAGGCCTTGGAAATCAACATCAACAAACAAGCACCACTACCACGCGCAAAACTTGCTTGCTCAAAAGAGGCAGGACTTATTCTACTAGATTAAGCAGGTCATCTACTCTATTGTATATAGGCGGGCTTGATTCACTACCAGATAAAGGTGCCTCCCCTGCCTGGACAATCACAACACTAGGCATTTCCCTACAAAAGTTTGATTTACCAACACTCAATTCTCCCTCCCTATTTCTCTTGCTTCTCCAGGTCTCTACCTCTACACATTATGTTTCATCAGATAAAATTTAGGTTATGAAAACAATCATACTATTCTCCATTGCTTTGCTAGGCTTTAGCAGTACCAGCTACGCCTGTGATGGCGGCTGCACCATGGGTGGTAGTTACCTGGGTATCCTGCCCCAGTTCCACAAGAATTTTGCGGGCCTGCGCTATACCAGCCGTAGTTACACCATCCAAACCACCCACACCCACCTGCATGAGGGCATGCCCATGACCCATGACGAGGTCATTGAAGAAGTGTACACGACCGCTGAGGTTTGGGGAAGATTTGTGCCCGCTAAAAACGTGCAGGTGCTGGCATTTTTACCTTATGCCACCAATGAGGAGCAAACTACACGGGGTACCACGCGCTATGCAGGCGTAGGCGACATGACCTTGTTGGTGAATTATGCCCTGTTCAATACAGGAGACAGTACCCAATCACGGTTTAAACACTCTTTGCAACTGGGCGGAGGCGTAAAACTGCCCACCGGCGCTCATACCTTGCACCGTACCGAAGAAGGCTACAACACCAGCCTGCAACCTGGCAGTGGCAGCACAGATTATCTATTGAACGGCATCTATACGCTTAGAACAGGTAAGCTTGGCCTGAACAATGACTTTACCTACCGCTTTAATACTCAAAACAAAGACGGCTACAAATTTGGCAACAGACTAAGCGGGTCCAGCAATTTATTCTACTGGTACAACCTGGACAATGTCCTCACGCTTTTGCCTAGCGCCGGCCTTTATTATGAGCACGCGCAGGCAGATGAGTTTGAAAACGGCCATGACGCCAAAACCGGAGACGCTTTTTTCACTAATCTTGGCTTGAATGTGTACGTGAAGAAAGTAGCCCTTGGAGCCACCCTGCAACTGCCCTTAAGTCATGCCCAAGGCCACCACGCCAGCCAAGCCAACAAGCGCACCATGGTGAATCTGAGCTATCTCTTTTAACCTGACCAATCCGGCTTTGTGCCTATTGGCTCCTACTCTACTAATTACCCTTTTCAAACACCTAACCCTTATCCTATGAAATACAAAAAACTCTGGCTCGGCTTTATTGTCGTCATTGTGGGTTCTTTCTCTGTATTGGGCTATTACGGCTCTGAGATTTACCGCCAGGCACCTCCTATTCCTAACAAGGTCATTAGCACCTCTGGTCAAGTAGTATTCACGGCCCAGGACATCATGGACGGGCAAAACGTCTGGCAGTCTACGGGCGGTCAGGAGCTGGGCTCTGTATGGGGCCATGGCGCCTACGTAGCCCCAGACTGGTCTGCTGAATGGTTGCACAAAGAGGCCATGTTCTTTCTTGACACCTGGGCCCAACAGGCCAAGGGCACCACGTTTGACGCCTTAGACGTAGAAACCAAAGCCATGCTGCAGGCCCGTTTGCAAAAGCAGATCAGGAACAACACGTATGATCCCGCCACGGGCACGCTCAGCATCTCAGACTTACGGGCACAGGCCATTGCCGATGTGAGCCAGCACTACACCGGCCTTTTCATGCAAGACCCTGCCCTGGCCAAGTACCGGGACGCGTACGCCATGAAGGATTTTACGGTAGAAGACCCGGAGCGCATGCGCAAACTCAACGCCTTCTTCTTCTGGACCTCCTGGGCCTGCGTAACCGAGCGGCCAGGCCAGGATATCTCCTACACCAACAACTGGCCCTCTGAGGAACTGGTGGGCAATAGACCCAGCGGCGATTTGCTTATCTGGACGGGTTTTAGCGTAATCATCCTCATTGCCGGTATTGGTCTCTTGGCCTATTATTATGCCTCGCATAAAGAAGATGAGCTAGACCCCAGCCAACTGCCCAAAGAAGACCCGCTGCTGGGCTTAAAAGCCACACCGTCCATGCGGGCTACGCTCAAGTATTTCTGGATTGTGACCGCGCTCATTGTCGTGCAAATCACCTTAGGGGTGGTCACCGCCCACTACGGCGTAGAAGGCCAGGCCCTGTATGGATTCCCTTTGGCAGACATGCTGCCTTACTCCGTGACCAGAACGTGGCACGTGCAGCTGGGTATCTTTTGGATTGCCACTTCTTGGCTGGCCACGGGGCTTTACATTGCGCCGGCGGTGTCTGGGTATGAGCCTAAGTTCCAGAAGCTGGGCGTGAACTTCCTGTTCATCTGTCTGCTCATTATTGTGGCTGGCTCACTGGCCGGACAGTGGTACGGCGTCATGCAGAAGCTGGGCTACGGTGAGAACTTCTGGTTTGGGCACCAAGGCTATGAGTACGTAGACATGGGCCGCTTCTGGCAGATATTCTTGCTGGTGGGTCTATTCCTGTGGTTGTTCTTGATGGTGCGCGCCATCTGGCCGGCCTTTAAACGCGAAGTAGAGGGGCGTCACCTCCTGGGCATGTTCCTGATCTCTTCTGCCGCCATTGCGCTTTTCTGGGCTGCCGGCCTCATGTGGGGACAGCATACCAACCTGGCCATAGCTGAGTACTGGCGCTGGTGGGTGGTGCACCTTTGGGTAGAAGGCTTCTTTGAAGTATTTGCCACCGTGGTCATTGCCTTCTTGTTTGTGCGCATGGGCTTATTGCAAACGCACGTAGCCACCGCTACCGTGTTATTCTCCACTATCATCTTCTTGTTTGGAGGCATCATAGGCACGTTCCACCACTTATACTTTAGTGGTACGCCTACTTCTATCATGGCCTTGGGAGCCAGTTTCAGTGCTTTGGAAGTGGTCCCGTTGGTGCTCATCGGTTTTGAGGCCTATCATAACCTCACCATCAGTAGGCTTACCAAATGGATACGCGCCTATAAATGGCCTATCTACTGTTTCATTGCCGTTGCGTTCTGGAACCTAGTGGGCGCGGGCATCTTTGGGTTCCTCATCAATCCGCCTATAGCCTTGTATTACATGCAGGGCCTGAACACCACGCCGGTGCACGCGCACACTGCCCTGTTTGGCGTGTATGGCGTTCTGGGTATTGGCTTGATGCTGTTTGTACTCAAAGGACTTTCTACTAGAAGACGCTGGAAGGACGGCGTTATCCGGTTTGCGTTCTGGTCTATCAACATTGGCCTGGCATTGATGGTCTTGATTAGCGTGTTGCCAATTGGCCTCATGCAAACCTGGGCCAGCGTGAAATACGGCCTCTGGTACGCCCGCTCCATGGAATTCATGCAGACAGACACCATGGAAGTGCTGAGGTGGCTGCGCCTGATTGGGGACACTATCTTTGCGATAGGTGCTGGTGCCCTGGCCTGGTTTGTGATTGGCCTTAAAACCGGGCACTCCCTGGAAGACGACATCGACGTGACCTCAGATTTTAATGTGCCTGAGGAAAGCCAAACCAAGGAAATCCCGGTAGAGGTGTAGTCAGCTACTCTTTCAGGAAATACCATCACTTGAACGGTTTAACCCGTTTACTTAACTCCCCATCGTTTTTGGCCTGTTTTCATGAAAACAGGCCAAAAACGATGGGGAGTTCTGGTATTGGATTATATGAATGGAATTAGCTTACCTTAATTGGCTTTACACCACCGTTGGGTATCTCTTAGATTACCCTTTAGCAATTGCTTGGCTACGTCAATACAATCTTCTGCTTCTTTAACATTTTTGTTTTTAACCTGATTTTCAGAAAACAGGCTAAAAACAGTCCAACGCCATTGAGCAGGCCCTCTAATTTTTTCTAAGCCCTTTCCCTTACAAGAACCTCACCGTGATGTAGGTGTTGGTATTCCGGCCTTGGTCATCTGTGCAGGAAATCTTGAATTTACCGGCCTGGGTAGGTTCAAAAAACACCCTGTCACTGGCGCCGGCCGCTTGCAAGAATTTATCATTGACGTACCAGTAGACTTTTTTCACTTCATTGATGGTATTGCAGTGCAACATGAGCTTCTGCTGCTCCTCGCGTTCCAATAAGAACTCCATGTTGGCGGTGGGTGACGTAATGACCGGCGCAAACTCCTGAAACACGCGGTTACAAACGGGGTTGTGCGGAGGAAGCTTCTTGAACGGCAGGTTCTGCTCGGCATAAAAACTGAGTAGCTCAGGAGCCAGGTTAGGATACCATGCTTGCTTATAACCGATATTGGGCTGGCAACTGGTGCAGTAGGCAAATTTCCCGTCCTCAGAAACGGTTACCTTCTTCAGGTGTGCGCACTTGTTTATGGATGAGGTGCCTGGTATGAAAGTGTCTAGGATCAGGTCTTGACAGAAGGTATTGACGGGCAGTCCACTTTGGGGGCACACACTGCGGTAGGCAACCTCTGCCGGGGCTTGGTACCAACTCTCAGAGCTGTTGTAGTCAATGGTATTAAAGAGCGAGAACAAAAGAGGCGTAGCAGTATCCGTGCCATTCAGTTCGGGTACGCCTTCTCCTGAGAAATTGCCCACCCACACGCCAATGGTGTAGTTCTTGTTGTAGCCAATGCTCCAGGCGTCTTTGCGACCGTATGAGGTTCCGGTTTTCCAGGCAATTTTGGGCAGGTGCGCGCTGTTCTGAGCGTTGTGGGGCAGGTCGGGACGTTGCAGTTGGGTTAAGATTTGGTTGACCATGTATGCCGCCGCAGCAGAGACTATCTGCTTTTGCTGTTTGACCGTATCCTCCTGCAGCCACTGGACGGACGCTAGTTTTCCGCCTTGCGCGAAGGCTGCATACAAAGAGGTTAGTTCTTCTAAAGTGGCGCCGCAGCCCCCCAGAATCAGGGACAGGCCCATGTGCGTGCCGCGGCGTTTCATCTCAGAGAATTCGGCCTGTTGTAACTTTTGCACAAAGGCCTCCACGCCCATCTGGTCCAGGATTTTCACTGCCGGAATGTTCAAGGACGTGGCCAGCGCCCGCTCTATGGTTACGCTACCATGGTAGGTACCGAAGTAGTTTTCGGGACGGTACCCGGCATAGTCAATGGGCACATCGGTGATAATGGTTTTAGGCGTAATCAGGCCCTTGTCAAAGGCCGTGGCGTACAAGAAAGGCTTCAACGTACTGCCCGGCGACCGCAATGCCCTTATGCCATCCACCTGACCCGCGTGCATGTCATCCAGAAAATCAGCCGATCCCAGATAGGCTTCCACGGTTTGGGTTTGGTTGTTTAGGACTAGCACTGCGGCGTTGTGAATGTTAAGGGCTTTTAGGCGTTGCAGGTAGTTAAAGGCCAGCTGTTGCACCTTTTCCTGCACGGCGGGCTTAAGCGTGGTTTTAATGATGGCTTTACCCGGATATTTCTTGAGCATGCGGTAGGCGAAGTGCGGCGCCAGCTTAGGTGCCTGTACCCTAAAGGCCTCCAGCGGTTCTTGCAATGCATCTTGAATGGCCTCACCAGGGAAAGCGTTCAGTTGGGCATACTCCTTCAACCATTTGTTCCGGAAGGCCACGATGCGGTCATTCTGCACACCAATTCTCAAGGACGAAGGCTTGTTCGGAATTACCGTTAGGGCCACGGCCTGCGCCAGACTCAAAGCCCGCGGCGACTGCTGGAAATACAGCACCGAGGCTGCTTTCACGCCTTCAATGTTTCCGCCGTAGGGCACCAAGTTCAGGTATAATTGCAGAATCTCGTCCTTGCTGTAGCGTCCTTCCAGTTGAAGCGCCCTGAACACCTCCACCAACTTATTGACATAGGTCCGGTCTTTGGGGTACAGCAACCGCGCCACCTGCATGGTGATGGTAGACGCGCCTGAGGTCTTGCGGCCCTTGGTCAAGTTGTTGACCAGCGCCCGCCCTATGGCAAACGGGTTCACGCCTGGGTGCGCATAGAAGTATTGGTCTTCCTTGAGGAGCACCGCTTGCTTAAGCACCAGATTGATTTCATCTGGCTCCAGTTGCATGCGCCACTTCTCATCCTTGCTCAGAAACGCATGCACAACGCTACCATCTGCCGCCATAATCACCGGCGAATAGGAAACGGAGACCTGCAACGGAAACGCCCAGTTCAATAGTAGAAAAACTACCACCGGAATGAAAACCAATGCCAACGACCTTACAGCCCATTTCTTTCTGAGAAGAAAAGCGAGAAGAGTACGTAGGTTATGGTGAAGTGGCATTTTAGTTATTCAATTAATCTGGTAAAGGCATTCATGCGTTTTTGGCCTGTTTTCTGGAAAACAAGCCAAAAACGCTTATTCTGCTTCAAGTTTTCAACTTGGAGCCTAACATGACAGCAAGTTTACAACTTGCTTAAGTTGAAATTTGATAGAAACGCAAGTTAAAAACTTGCCCTAATGATTGCTCCAAGTTATAAACTTGAAGCAGGGTGTCTACTTGAAGCAAGAATTAATAACTGCCTGTCTACCTGGCCACCAAAATCTCCCTAAACAAGTTAGGATGTCTTACTTTAAGGTTGACAAAAACTGGGATTAGACCCTAGACTCAAGATTCAAGAATCAGCACTCGAAAGTCATCCCCTCCCCCGTTCAAAGGGGGACAATCAAATACCGTAAGTTTCTTCGCACCCTTCTACCTCTCCCCAGAGAAGAGGTATTTTATATTCCCGTTTTTGGCCTGTTTTCCAGAAAACATGCCGAAAACGCATCTGTGGTTTTCTCCCTCAACTGGGGATGGGGTGAGGTCCTTACCTTACCCGCACCACGCCGGCTCCGTGATAAGAATGGTACTCGGCGTTGTACATGGCGTCTGCGCCAATAGGCCCCATCTGGAAGGTACCTTTGCTCACCGCGCGCACCTGGTAGAAGAAGTACTGGGGCTTAGGCCTGGCGGTGGCGTACAGGTTGATCCGGTCATCCCGAATGTCCATATAGTCTGGCGTGGCTGGGTTCATCTTTTGCAGCCACTGGAACTCACGGGCAGTCATCAAGCGCGGGTTCTCAATCTCAAATCCCGCCGGTAGCATGTCGGTGATGGCTACATTAGGAATAGAGCGGGTATCCAAAGATTGTAACTCCACCCGTACAATCACCAAGTCATTCTGCTTAAAGGTGTTGCTGGTGATGGCTTTCCCGTTACGGTCAAAGAAGGTTTTGCGCACTTTCAGGTAGCTGTCCTCCTGCTTAAAGGCTCCGCTCTGGCTAATGCCCTCCAGTTCCCAATAGTAGTACAAGATGCCTTTTCCTTTGCTCTGAAGGCTTACCGGCACGGTGTTCAGTTTATTGACCAGGGTCAGGTCTTTGCCCATGTAAGTACCCAGCGCTTTCCCATTCTGTAGCAACTGCGCCGTCTGGTCTCCTTTGCTCCGGCTAGCCAGTTTACCTAGTGCCAATAGCGCGAAGGCCCGTTCCTGGGTATTGTACCAGCGCTTGGACTTGAGTTCTTGGGATAAATGCCGAGACAAGGTACCCACCTGCGGATGCTCTGGGTTTGCCTCTACCAAACTGTTCAGAGAGATGGCCATGTCCCGCACCGGCGAATAGAAGCTTCCATCCAAAGCCCGCACCGAGGTCTCCCCGGCAAACGATTTTGGCAGAATCTGGCTAAAGCTCTGGAAGCTGCCATTGAGGGCATACGTGCTGGCCAATAGGTACCGGGAATCCAATGATAGCAGGTCAGGCTTGGACTTGTAGTAGTTCATGGTTGGCCAGTCGGGCTTGCCCGCCAAGCTGAGTACATAGAGGGAATAAGCCGCCTCATGTGACGCAATCAATTTGCTTTCTACTTTGCGTTGGGCGTTGTAGAACTTGTACACTTCGGTGGCCTTGGTTTTGACCTTGTTCTGCAGATAGCCTACCGCTTTGTTCAACACTTCCTGACTTACCGGGTAGCCTGCTTTCTTGGCCTCTAGCAAGAAATGCGTGGCGTAGGCGCTGCTCCACCAATCAGTTTGGGTGCCGCCCGGCCAATAGGTAAAGCCCCCGTCATACTGTTGCATGAGCTCTACCTTGGTGATGCCCTCCTGCACCATGTGGTTAGGGTTGAAGGCTTTTCCTTTTTGGCCTTGGTTGAGGGCTCTTGCCAAATCAGCGTAGTACAACAGTGGGAACGCGGTAGAGGTGATCTGCTCCAGACACCCATGCGGATACTGCAACAAGTACGTGATGTCATCTGTGAACTGCACCAGCAGTGAATTGCTCACCACCACCTTAGAAGCCACCGAACTTGGAATAAAGTCATGCGCCGGCGAGATAGCTGCGGTAGCGGCATCCTTCAAGGAACCGGCTCCGGTAATCTTGGTTAAAGGCGCTACTGGCCGCACCGTTAGATCTGTACTGCTACTGAACTGCTCGCCCAGTGCATTGACGTTGACCACCACCGTGGCCTGCCCCGTGGCCGAAGCCGCCACCACTTGGTAGACCACCTGAGTCTCGGTGTTGGCATTAACTCTGGCTGTTTTGGTAGATGAACCTACTACGCGCAACGGCCCCGTCACGGTAATACTACTCTTAAGATCTGCGGCCTTAGCAGTGGTATTGCTTACCATGACGGGCACCTGCAAGGTATCTTTGGGACTGGCAAACCTCGGTAAGGCAGCGCTTAGCACGATTGGGTCCGCTACGCGCATCATCTTCTCAGCAGAACCGAAGGCGTTGCCTTTGTAGGCCACTGCCATCACCCGCAAGGTACCTGAGAATTCCGGCACTTTCACGTTGACGGCCGCTTCGCCGTTGCTGTTGGTTTTAAGGTGCCCGCTCCAGATAGAGACCAGCTTCACGCGCTTAGACGTCAAGGGGTTCACGCGTTTCTCCAGGTCATAGCCGTCTCCGCCTACGCTGGAACGGCGGTTGCCAATCTCAGGGAACAGGTACGGGTACAAGTCAAATGCACTTACTTCCAGGGCGCGTTTCTGGTAGAAGAACCCGTGCGGGTCTGGTGTCTTGAAGTCTTTGAGTTGCAGAATGCCTTCGTCTACCACCGCTAGCGTCACCTGAGCGTTGGGAACGGTTTTCACTTTCACCAACTGCGTCCTCTTGGAGCGGGTGAGTTCTGGCGCAATTACGGCTACATCAAGCTTGGTCGCTTTCTTAGTGACGGCCACGGCCTTGAACCCGCGGGCAATGGTCATGGGCAGGCTGTTGTCTTTGATTTCGCGGAGCGCTATGGCCGAGATGTAGACCGTGGGCAGGAATTCGTCTTGAATGGGCAGGGTGAACGAAGCCGCTTTTTTATCGGTGTCTAGGTAATGGTAGCTCAGGACCTTGTTCTGCTCTACAGTCACCAGAATCTTGCCTGCAAACGGAGACTTGAACAGGACCTTGGCTTTTTCTCCAACTTCATAGGTTTCCTTATCCAAAGAAATACCTACCTCGCCTTCTTTGCTTACTTCAAAGGAGGTGTTCTGAGTGTTGCCATACCCGTATGCGTAGAACCGCTGCACCACGTAATTGTAAGCATTGGGCCGCATGATGCGCAACTCATACTCACCTGAGGCGGAAGGCGTAAATGAGAACACCTTTCCAGCGGCCGGAATGTCCATGGCTTCATCTACCAACACAATCTCTTTGCGCTGCGAATTGTAGCCGTAGCTCTGGTCCATCCGCTCAATCACAGATTCGTAAATATACCGCACCACCTGCACGCGTGCCCGGGCAAACGTAGGCCTGCCAGCGCTGTTCAAGGCTATAAGCGGCACCTGCATAGCCGTTTGGGTATTCACATAGGTGTCAAACTGCTTTATCCCGAAAAAACTTTCCTGGGTGCTCACGGTAAAGCGGTTGAGGCGGTTTACGGGCCGGCCGGTTTCATCAAACACGGTGGTAAACACAGTGCCCTCTAGCATACCAACGTCCTTGTGGCTCATCAACTCAAACTGTTCTTGGCCGTTCCCCTGCGCGTCTGTTTGGCCCTGCCGCACGCTGGTCTGAATCTCTACCTCATTGGATGTATTAATCTCAAAGTTGTAGTCAGGGTAATTCTTGGGTTCAAAGGCTTTTTTCTTTAAACTCAGCTGCACTTCATAATCACGGCCGGCAGCAGGTGGCCCGAAGAGGTTCAAGGCGTTTAGGTTCACCTGTACCTGCTCCCCAGTTTTGAAATCTGTTTTATTGAGTTTGGTGGTGACTTTGAGGCGGTCTGGCATGAACTCCTCTACGCCAATCTTCTGGGAGTTCAAGAGTACGTCATTCCCTGAATATACCTCCAGCGTATAGGTACCGGTTACCGCCGAGGCTGGCAGATAGAAATCTGTAGTGCGGGCTCCCTCTTGGTTCAAAGTGCCCTTTTGGCTACGGTATTCCTTTCCGTTAGGCAACAAAAGCTTGATTTTAATGGGCAAGCCGGCCACAGTTTTCCAATCTGGGGTACGTACCAACGTATTCACGTGCACGGTATCGCCGGGCCGGTACAAATCGCGGTCCCCGTAGATGAAGGCATCATAGGTTACGCCTTCCAAGCGCTTGCCGCCCACGTCAAAGCGCGAGGTGTTGACGGTGGTCTGGCTGTAGGGCAGGTAGTTAAAGTCCTGTCCTTGACGTGCCGTAATGAGGCTGATTTTGAAGTCAGGCGCATTCTTGGCCATGTCGGGTAATCGGGCAACGCCTTCATCATCTGTGGTGGCTTTGTAGACCACCTGGTTGTTGGTACTGATGAAACGCACCTCTACTCCAGACAGCGCCTCGGCGGTATGGATGGAATTGGCAAATACCATCACCTCATTCTGCCCTTGCTTGGCAATCAACCCTATGTCTGAGACAGATATGATTTTAGAATCCTGCATCCAGATTTTATCTGCACTGGCCACGGTCAAGACATACAGCCCTTTGAACTGGCTGTCAAAGTCCAGGTCGGCCAGGTTTAGGTTCAACAGGGATTGATTGCCGTACTTGGGCAGGCTCCCCGCTTCATACTCCCGCTCATAAATGACCTTCCCATTCTGCTCGCTTACCTGATAAGTTTCATAATCATGATACTCCTCTGTGTCTTCATTATAGAAGCCGTCATATGACTTGCCCTCTTGCAGGAACCGCAGGATGTTGTTTTCATACACCTTGCTGATCGTCACTTTAATGCGGGGCACCTGCGCCAGGTTCAAGGCCAGGTTTCGGGAGCCCTGACTGCTGAGGTATACGGCCTTCTGGTCTACAAAAGAAAGTGTGGGCGTGGTGTTCCCAAAATCAACTTTGTGCTGGGAGGTCTGCCCCAAAGACTGACCAACAATGCCGCTTGTTTCTCCTGCCACATAAACCGTGTAGTCAGAACTACCCGTAAAACTGCCTCTCAGCACCAAACCATTATCCAAGCGTTCCACGGTGAAGGTCCTGTATGGACTTACCGTGACCAGGCTCTGCACATCTGGATTAGTGATGGGCTGCGAGGTATACACGTAAATGCTCTCCTGCCCTTCTTCTTGCGTTCCATACACCTCTTGCACCTGCATCTGCGCTCTGGTAGGCATAGAAATTTCCTTGTCTATAGACTGAGGGGTGGTATAAGAACTGCCAGCCGTAGAGAGGCCTTTGGCAATGATGAGGCGTAATGGAATAGGTCCGTTGCCATTTTGGTTGACTTGCTTTACCTTGAGGGTAACCTGGTCCCGGTTGCTACTCACCAATTCTACTGGCAAGGCAGTCTGTTCTTGGTACACCTTCAGTAAATCTCTTAGTTTAGCATAAGCCACCGGATAGTTGAAGTCCAGTTGGATGCTGGCCTCTAGTTCATTGGGGTTGTTTTGGTTTTGCACCCAGAACGTTCTGGTCTTCTCTAGCGCCAGATACGGCGTATGAAAGGTAAGCTCCTGCCCTGCCGGAATCTTAAACTTGGTTTCTGCGTGCTTAAGCAGATTTGGCGTTAGTTCTGCCCGATAATTGGTAGAGGGGGCAAACGGTTTGGTGGGTGAAAACACCAATTCATCAGGGCTGGCCCATTTAAACTTGCCTTCTACCGCCGGCGTGAATTTGATGTAAGGCACCGTGTCCCATTGGTTCAGCAGGGAATCTGCCACCAGCTTCTTGTCAAAGGTGAACACCAGGTTCTGCTCTTGGGCAATCTCCTGCTCAAAGTTTTGGCGGTCCAGCCGTAGCTCATCACTTTTGCCGCGGCAACTAAACGTACACAAAAGGATCAATAGGCTCAATCCCTGCAAAGCACGGATGAACGAGGTGGCGACGGGAGGCTTCATGTAGGTTTAGAGGGAAGGATTTAGTCCTCTAAACTTACAAATAGTCTGGTTTATTTGAAGGTACCCTTATAGAATTATTCAATTGATTATTTGAGACTCAAGCAACTAATGTGACTTAGTTGAAGGCCTCATCTTAAAGATAAGATTCTACCTTACTTCTTCATTCACCGTTTTAGAGGGTAGGTATAAGTTAAGCGGCATCACAAGATATACCCTCTGTAAGAGCCTTATTATAGTTAATCTATAATAAGGCTCTCTAAATCTATAATTTAAGAATTCAATTTCGTGAAACAGGCATAGATAGCACTTGTGTTCTAGGTTCTAACAATTTTCATTTAAAGACTTAAGCCTAGTCAACAGTAGTGCAACTAAACTACTGGACTTGTCAGTGGTTATGAAAAACGATGGCAATGGCTAGAATTCTGAAAATGTTAGTTTTAGTTTTTTTTAAAGTCCAGAACTAAATAAAGCTATAGCTGCTCCAAAACTATATTTGAGACTTCATCTGTATTAACCTTGCTCCCATAGAATTTTGCCCTCCGTCTGCCTATACAATCAAAAAAAGATTTAATCGTAGCTGTCCATTCCCTCAAAAGATACTTTCTTCTACCTAGGCTTTCCTTTGTTGCAAATCCTATCGCATCAATTCCTTTGAATTGAGCAATGTATACTGACCTAGGTAAATGGAATCCTTGCGATACAATGACTGCGTTCTTAATACTGAATATCTTAGCTGCTCTATCCATCGAAGAATAGGTGTCAAAACCAGCATAATCTCCAAAAATCACAGCCTGTGGCACACCTTTTCCAATAAGATAATTATTCATTACAGAGAGTTCATCGTACTGCTTCCTACTATTATCCCCAGATAGAAGTATCTTTTTTATTTTCTTGGCCTTGTATAGTGCAACAATGTCATCTAATCTATGTCTAAGATAAACCCCTGGGCGGTTATTTGATTGGATGCCTGCCCCTAGAACAATCGCAAACTCTTTATTTTCAACCTTAATAATTTCGGTAAAGATTTTATTACGAACAGAATAATTGACAAATAAGGGAATTGATAAAATAAGCGTTATAATAGGTATTGAAAATAAACTGACCTGTTTAATAAATTTCACACTATTTTTTTGTTTAGAATCTCGACTAATTTACTGAGGAGAATGAATGTAAATATTTTATCTATAAATAGGGGTAGCTGGAAATGGTATCAATTTATCTAACAGTGGATTGATACCTGACTTAGCAAGCAAAACGAAACTCAAAAATAGCAAGCTAAAAAGGACTGCTGAGTAAATGTTGTCATTAGCAATTTCGACAAAAGCTTTTTGCTTATTGGTGATAACACCAAACATTAGAGTAGTAAAAATAAAGGCTACATAAAGATAGAGGAGGGCGATCCCTAAGAAAACGGAAAAATATAATACCTCTTTCATAAAGAGTTCACTATCCACAAAGTATGTGCCCCATATTTTAATCAACAATTGAAAAGAGGAGTTCACTTCCATTAAAATCAATGCTGATGACAAAAATAAAACCCCTTTCGTCACACTAACAGAAGTATTGACATATTCCTTGTCTTTGATGAGACCAGATAGCTTTTTATTAAAGAAGACATTAATGATATAGATGGTCAATACCCCTGCAATTAACAAGGCAAGGGACGTAACTAAGGCAGTTTTCATTAGGTTTATGGTTTAGAAAGTAGACTCGCGCTCCAAAAGTGCATTTCAGATTGTTCTGGGGAAATCACGCCTGGCCTTAGTCCCACAGCTGTGGTCTCCCAGACAACAAAGCGTTTTCCATTGATTAATTTGGCTACCCCATCATAAGGGAGGTTGATGCCAATGATAGAATGCCTGTAAACATCACTGCTTAACATGGCCACATCATATCCATAATGGTCAAGAATTGTATACAAGAGCAATGTACGGGTGTCACAGTCCCCTTTTAAACTTCCAATAAATTCTGAAGGAGAAAACAAGCCGTACTTGATGTTGCCCACGCATTCTTTGCCACTACTTAAATACTGTGTTATAAAAGCATCATCGTAGATTCTTGAATTGCAGTCTTGGTCCAATACCAAGGCATAAGGAATATCTTGAATACTAGAGGTTATAACTTCAGCAAACCTTTTATCGCCGAGCTTGTGAGAGGTTTTTAATGAATCAAAAAATGAATAGAGTAGGTTTAGGTTTTGATTCTCAAATTCACTTACACTGGCCACAATTTTATTGTATTCTCCAGATGAATACATCCCAATAGGAAGGTTTTGCCTATTCCTAGCAGCGTTTCTAAAGTCAGATAGCTTAATCTTAAAGTAGCCACTGTACTCTCTTTGGTCATAGTCTTGCCACTTTCTAAAATGAGAAATAAGTGTATCCCCACCTACAACTGGTTCAGGTTGTACCTCAACAACCTCCTCCGTATCCTCAACAGGCTGTGGCACATCAGGAAGCTTTGCTTCTTGGAAAACACTAATTAGACCAGCAATAAAGGAAAATACAAAGCCTAGACATAATAGCCTTATTAACCACCTGCCCACAAAGGAGATGATTGGTTGCAGGAAATTTATTAGAAGTATGAGGCCGGCGATAATGAGCACAGGCCAGAAAAAGTTTACCAGGAGTAATATGAAGGGTGCAAGAATGAATAAAAAGAACAGTATGTAGACTATAATATCCCACAAGGAGATTACACTTTGTTCACTTTTGATTTTAACCCAGTTTCCCCGCTTTGTTGTGCCATCTGAGAAGTCAGTGACTTTTCTGATATAATCACCCTGCCGTTCTTCTCGCTCTGAGATGACAAATACTGCTCCTCCTTCAATCCTTTCTTGGGCACCAGCGCTAGGTACCTTCTCATCTTTCTTTTCAACAATGATGTCCCTTATATCATAGTGAATTAGAAATCCAGAGATTTCCCCTTCAACAACGCCAAAAACCTTTTCTTGGTCATACTGCTGAAGAGTAAGGTCATAGTTGATTAGCTTAGGTCTTTGCAAATGAAGTTTATAATGACTTATTGTGCCATCTTCTTCAATGACTTTGCACGGCAACTCATGAGGGAGTTTTGTAAGGCACTTTCCTACCTCACGAAATTCATGAAATTCATCTCCTTCCTGCCATTTCCTAATATCTTTCTTGTCACAGGTAATTTGCCCCTCTAGAACTTCAAGGTCATAGAAATTCTCATGAATGCCATCAGACTTCCTTTCATCAAGAATACCTACATACTTTCCCCTGAACTTACCTTTTAGGTAAGTCTTCCGTTCAACCTTCTCTTGGATGGTGATGTACTCAGGCATTATATAACTCAGAGATTAAATCAGACTCTTTCTTGAAAGTCCTTAGATCTTTCTTCCTCTTAGTGTTGAATGGCGGATCAAGGTATATTTCTTGAAAAGTATAATTCTCTCCAAATTTAAATCTCATAATACTACTATATAGCGACTTAAACTTTTTATACTCATCTTCGACTAGCCCCACCTCGATATTTCTTTTGAAAGAATAGAATCTGGTATTAGTAGGAATTAAATTTTTCAGGGCGCTTGGAAGAAGGAAGATTAACATGAAACAACAGGTAATTAGCCATGTGGCTGGATACTTACTGTGTAAAATGGAAATTCGCTCAACAAAGTAATTAGAAACTGCTACTTTCTCCCGTAAATTATTCTTTTTAAAATCCTCCTGTGTTTCGATGTCTAATAAATTACTTTGGAGAATTGTTAAAGTATTATTTTCACTATTTCCAAATAAACTAACTTGTTCGCCTATTTCCCTTTTTAGCTTACTCTTCTCGAATGCAAACTCTTGTTCTACCAGTTCTTCGTACTCTTTTAATAAACCTGTTTTATAAACACTTATATCGTCATCAAGCATTGAAGAGAAAATAAACAACTCTATTGGCTTGGACATTAATAAGGCAATAATACAAATAAACCCTCCTCTTAAGGTATAAGAAAAAATAGATGTACCTATTGAGGGTTTGTGAGGCAACACATTCTTGTTTAAAGTATAGAGAACGAGTAGATACATATTGGTAAATACCCAAGCTATAAATACCCCTAAGAACAAACCCACGAAGTAGGTATTAAACAGTTTAGTGAAGGAATAATATGAACTAAACAAGCATACGCAAAATATAAATGCTACTAGTCCCCCTACAGATGCAAAAATAGTTTGTCGCTTTGTACTACACTGTTTCAAAATATTAACATCCTCTCCAGAGAAGAGCCATAAGTATTCTCTAGTTTTCATTTAAAAATTCGGCTGGTTCTTCTGATAATATTTCAACAGGTTCTTCTGACTTAATAAACTCTTCTGGATTAGCATCAATTTTTCTCATCATCTGTTCCTCATATTTCTTGATAGCATATTGAGACAGATTCTGTTGCACTTCCTGCAAGCTTTTCTTTTCATTTATTATCTTCTCCTTGTTAAGGTGAATAACCAAATCTCTTTCTTGGCCGCTTTTATCAGGGAAGTAATTGTATTGAATATAGATTCCTTGCTCTGCTTTCATCAACTCCTTTATGTTTTCTTCAATGTAATCATAAGGGGTTTTGGTAAGCATCAGCTTAAAGAAAATAGGGGTCAACTCTATTGCCATGAACAAAAGAGTAATGAAAAAGGAAATCCAAAAACCTGCAATCTCGTGAGAAAGCTTTATGCGTTCCAATAACCCATCTAGACCAGCTGCTACTTTGTCAGCTTCCTTAATTGCTTTTTGCTTCTCTGTTAGAAGTTGCTCTTTTGCTGCTTTGGCAGTTTTATATTCATCTGAGGCAATGATTCTATTCAATTCATTCTCAATGGATTTCTGTTGCAATGCAATAGATTCAGCTATAGGCCCAACTCCTGCTCTTATGCCAGTTGTCTCTTTCACATATTCACCCTGTAGCACCTTATATTGACTCTGAAGGTCACCTATCCTTTGGTTCGTTTCCCCTATTTTGTTATCAATTTCCTTGGCCTTTAGAGTGAAATTTTTATCAATCTCATTGAGATATTCAGTCTTCACTCTAATCTGCTCCTTATGTAACGCTATATCAATCTCAGATTTAAACATCCGGATCTCAACTGGCTTGGAGATGGTGAGCGCAATAATTGCTCCCATGATTATTCTGGGAAGAGCACTTTTTAATTCTTGAAAAGTAATAGCTTCTGTTCCATCGCCCTTTCCAGTACTGGTTACAATAAACCTATCTATGTTAAAAATGATTAACCCCCAAATGGCTCCAAATATAATGGAAAGGAAAACAGTAGGAAGGTGGGCTTTTTGATATTCTCCCCCAATACTAGACACAGTTTGGATTGCGGCTAATGCACTTCCTTTGGGTTCAAATATGGTGTAAAATGCATACCCACCCGCAATGGCTGCTAATGCTCCTGTTGCCACCACAATACCACCCAAGCACATGTACTTTATCTGGTCTGAATAGGTGGCTTTTTCTAAAATGTATCTATCTCCTCCGGCAGCTTGCCAGAAGAACCTCATTAATGCGGTAGACTTTGGTGTTTGGTAGTAATCTTTTATCATATAATAGTTTTTATAATCTAGAATAATCTTCTTGTCTATATTCTGGGAGAGAAATTTTTACATTGGGTAGTCTATGGAATACCGGCAGTCTTTCTTTCATTAGAATAGGCTGAGGCAGTAGGTTGGTCAACTCCCTTCTTTGAAATGCTGTTTTTTGAATTGTGATTAAGTCTGAAATTTTTAATGAGACAAGATTTTGGTCTAGGCAAAGACTTCTTTTAAAGGCAGGATCAATAGTTGTTTTGAAGGTGCGAGTTTTTTCAAAGAAGTAGCTCTCTGGCAAATTTATTTTTCTTTTAATGCGTGCTTTAACCCCATAAAATACAAGCTCAATAGAAGGGAAACTTTTATCATATGGAATAGTAACACCTTTTACGTTGCCTGAAATGGCTCCAAAATGGCCAACTTCTATTTTATGACAACCCTTCACGCTCCAAAAGATATCAATGGTATTCTTCCTAAGCACAAAAACATCATTAAAAGTGACCTTAAATACTTTTAACTTTACTCTCCTACAAAAATTATTTAGATAGAGCCAAGCATTTAAAGCAACACTAAGCCTCTTTTTTACCCATCTATTTAGAGGTGCTAATTGCTCAGAGGTCATTTTCTAATCTTTTAAACTTCTAATTATTAAAAAATGCCTCTTCAGAAATAGCGGCCGTTGCCATGTTGCCGTTACTCACTGTATAAAGTGTAATAGACCCAGTTGTATAGCCGCTTCTTGAATTAGATATTACAATATGGTCATCGGGGTCATCAGAGGTACTAAAATCGGCATCGCTGTCAAAACCACCTTTGGTGCCACAGATGTTTGTGCGCTTTGGATTCCAGTCATTTCCTTGATACGTTTTGAGGTAGTAGGTGCCAGCAGGTATTTTGGACATCTTAAAATTTGCTCCTGCCTGGATGTATTCATTTCTAATTACCTTGCCTGAATTCAAACTTACTAGGCAAACTATTGCGTCAGTATCATAGTCATTCTTGAATTCAATCCATGCTTTCCCGGCATACTTACCCTTGCCAAAACAAGCATCAAGTGGAGATTTTCCATTCTCCAATTTATTGCCCTTATAAGGACTTTCTAATACAGGTTCTTCTTTAACCTCTGGTAGAGATGTGGTTTCCTCTACCGTTGTTGAGTATTGCTCATTTGATGTGTCTGAAGGAGTACAGCTTGTTATTATAAGAAAGCTATAAATTACAGGGATACAAATTTTGGATAGTTTCATATGCATATATTAAATTCTTTAAATATATCTATAATAATATTTTAAATCTATAACAAGTATTGAGTAATTGGTGTTTTTCCTGAATACTACAAGCAGGCTTCGCACCCTCGTAACAAGCATTAAAAATATTAATTGGCAGTATTTTTTAAAAACTAAACTCTGGCACCCATGCCATTAATGAACGTATCCCTAAAATCTACTAACTTATCTACCACTCGTTCACAAACCACTTTCCGTTCCAGAATTTTAGACTTTATCCCTACCATGTCTATCACTCTCCAGTAACGGGTTAGTCTCCTTGAACAGACAATTATCTAGAAAAGCCCGAAATTTCTCAAGATTCAGCTTTTTATCTTGAATAATAGCAGCTAAGACTTTCAACTATTTTAGTTGTTTCTTACTGCTTTCATACAGATTGCTGATAGTTATAAAGAATTCTACAGTACTTGATACCCGATAAATCTTACAAGTAAGAGGTAGTAACAGAAAATTATGTTAAAACTTAAGAATTTGGTATCCGGCAGGCCTAACCAAAATCTATTTTCTTTTACTAGTGGTTCATTTATGCGGTGTTGAGTAGATTTCTAAAGGTGAGTATCCTCTTATCTAACCTGTCGTTTTTAGCCTAATTCTCAGAAAACAGGCTAAAAACGGAAACGTCACACCCTCGCTCCCATGCCATTTATGAACGTATCCACAAAGCCTACCACCTTGTCTACCACCCGCTCATATACGGCTTTCCTCTCCAGAATCTTGGGCTTTACTTCCACCATGTCTATCACCTCATCCCTGAGAGGCTTCCGCTCTGAGAACAGGTAATTGCCTAATAGAGCTTGCAGTTTCACAGGGTCTAGCTTTTCATCCTGACTGATGGCGGCTAAGGCTTTTTGCTGTTCCTGGGCCCAGAAGGTTTCAAAGGCTTCGGGTACGTCATCTGCGTCTTCTATGTGGGGCAGGTTTTCTTCTATGAATTGCTGGATGAGCTCGCGTTTGCTGCGGAGCGTGGCCTCGCCGGTGAGCATGTCCAGGATGGCTTTCTTCTGCTTCTGCTGGTCTTCTGGCGTGGCGCCGTTCAGTTTGGCCAGCAGCTTGAGGATGTAAGCCACGTTAATCTCATCGCGGTGAATCAGCTCTAGCTCAAAGTCCACGTCGTTCAGGATGGATTCCTTTTCTTTGGCGGGGCCGGTCTTTACTTTGTCGTAGAGGTCCAGGTATTTGCTCTTGTAATCCTCAAAGCGCTGTTCAGCCATGGACAGGTCTTCAAAGCTGAAGTCTGAGAAGGTGGTGAGCACGTTCTTGAGGCGCATGAGCTCCCTAAAGGCTTTCACGAATTCCAGTTCCTCTTCCTCGCTGGGCAGGGAGTCTACGCTTTTGACGGTGGGCGCTATCTTCAGCAAGTCCAGGCAGGCCTCGTTGAACTTGGCCACATAGACTTCATAAGACTCCAAAATGGGACCATTCTCATTGGGTGCTTTATTAGAAAACAGTGCAATGGCATCATCAGTGGCTTGCTTGAGGTTCCGGAAGACTATGATGTTGCCGTGGCTCTTCTGCTCGGTATACAGGCGGTTGGTGCGGCTGTAGGCCTGGATGAGGCCGTGGTATTTCAGGTTCTTATCTACGTACAGCGTGTTGAGCGGCGGACTGTCAAAGCCAGTCAGGTACATGTTCACCACCAGCAGAAGGTCTATCTCTTTCTTCTTTACCCGCTTAGAGATGTCATTGTAGTAGTTGTAGAAACTCTGGCTGTCTTTGGTGGAGAACTTGGTGTTGAACAGGGTATTATAATCTGTGATGAACGCGTCCAGCTTCTCGCGGGTGTGGCTATGGGTGGTATAGGTAGCGGCTGGGTCAGCGGCCATAGATAGCCCATCCTCATCATAATCTGGCAAGATGCCGTTGGCTCCTTTGTCTTCCTCGTTGTCTGTGAAGCTGAAGATGGTGGCTATTTTGAGGTTGTGGGTACCTTCGTCTTTGCGTTTTTTGAAGAGCTCATAATACCGGATGAGCACGTCTACGCTGCTCACGCAGAACATACCGGTCAGGCTACGGCTGTGGGTCTTACGGGCGTGGTTCTCCAGAATATAATCGGCTATCTTCTGCAGGCGCTGCTCACTCTCCAGCAGTTCTTTGGTGTCTATGTCCTCTACCTCAATGTCTAGGTTGGTAGTGCTGCCTTCCTTCTCTTTGTAGCGGCCAATGTACTCCACAGAGAACTTGAGCACGTTTTCGTCCTTGATGGCATCGGTGATGAGGTACTTGTGCAGGCACTCGTCAAAGAGTTCTTTGGTAGTGCGCTTGCCCAGCTCGTTCTTGACGGCGTTCTCTGCAAAGATGGGTGTGCCGGTAAAGCCGAACATTTGGGCCTGGGGGAAGAACTTCTTGATGCGGTTGTGGGTCTCCCCAAACTGGCTGCGGTGGCACTCGTCAAAGATGAAGACCATGCGTTCTTGCTGTAGTTTTTCCATTTCAGGCAAAAACCGCAGTTTACTGATGGCCGTGTTGAGCTTCTGGATGGTGGTGACGATGAGTTTGGTGTTACCCGAAAGCTGGTTCACCAGTGCCCTGGTATCATCTGTGCCGTCTACGCTGCCCTGTGAGAAGCTGTTGAACTCCTTGCTGGTCTGGAAATCCAGGTCTTTGCGGTCTACCACAAACACCACCTTGTGCACCTTGGGCAGCTGCATGAGTATCTGGCTGGCCTTGAACGAGGTAAGCGTTTTGCCCGAGCCGGTGGTATGCCAGATGTAGCCGTTCTTGTCCGTGTTCTTCACGCGGTCAATGATGGCCTCGGTGGCGTAGTACTGGTACGGCCGTAGCACCATGAGCACCTTGTGCGTCTCATTGAGCACAATGTACCTGGTCACCATCTTGGACAGGTGGCAAGGCTCCAGGAAGGCTTTGGTGAAGGCCTCTAGCTGGGTGATGAGCTTGTTTTCTTTGTCTGCCCAGTAGAAGGTCTGCTTAAAGGTCTGGTGCTTGTTGTTGGCGTAGTACTTGGTGTTTACCCCGTTGCTGATGACAAACAGCTGCACGTACTGGAACAGGCCGTGGCTGGACCCGAACGAGTGCCGCTGGTAGCGGTTGACCTGGTTGAACGCCTCCTTCAGTTCCAGGCCCCGGCGTTTGAGCTCTATCTGCACCAGGGGCAGGCCGTTCACCAGCAGCGTGACATCATAGCGGTTTTTATACGCGCCTGCCATGCTTACCTGCTGCGTTACCTGGAACTGGTTCTGGCACCAGTGTTCCTGCTGAATGAACTCCAGGTAGATACTCTCGCCGTTGTCTTTGGTGAGCTGCATCTTGTCTCGCAGGATTTTGGCCCGGTCAAAGACAACGCCCTTGTTCAGGTGGTTGAGCACGCGCCCGAACTCCTTCTCAGTGAGGGTGACTTGGTTGTGCTTCTCTAGCTGGCTCTTCAGGTTCTTCAGTAAAGCGGCCTCGTCTTTGATAGCTACAAAGGCATAGCCCAATTCCTGCAACTGCTTCACCAAATTATCTTCCAGTACCTGCTCTGGTTGTGTTCCCATAGTATCAATTGTCAGGATTATGATTAGGCGGATGGAAATTGTCAGAATTAGGATTTATAGGATTAAAAGATTTAAGGATTATACATTGAGGAAAATCCTTAAATCCTTCCATCCGCCTAATCCTAATCCCGACAATTTAATCCTAATCCTAATTCAGACACTTTTATAATTCAAATTATACACCCTTTTAAACTCCAGACTCTTCGCCCCGAAGTTGATTAACAAGCCCAAGGGTAACTTGTAGGCCTGGCAGTAGTTCATGGCTTGGGCCAGGTGCACGTCTTCCAGTTTTATCACGGCTTTTAGCTCTACCAGAAGGACGTCCTGTACAAAGAAGTCTACCCGCCTGGTTCCTATCTGGATACCCTCATAAAATATCGGCATTTCCATTTCCCTTTGAAATCCCAGCCCCTGCTTCTCCAGCTCAATGGCCAGGGCCCGCTGGTAAATCACCTCCTGGAAGCCATTCCCCAACGTGCTGTGCACTTTCATGGCGCAACCTATTATCTTATGTGTCAGATCCTTTTGTTCCATGTTGATTAGGATTAGGATTAGGATTAGACGGATGGAAGGATTTTAGGATTTCTTTCAATGTATAATCCCTTCATCCTAAAAACCGCCAAGATTAGGATTAGGATTAGGCAGATGAAAGGATGAAAGGATTTCCCCCTTGCAAAAAATCATTTCATCCCCTAATCCTAAAACCCTCAAGATTAGGATTAGGCAGATGGTAGGATGAAAGGATACCTCACTTGCAAATAATCCTCTAATCCCTTCATCCTAAAACTGTCAAGATTAGGATTAGGCAGATTAGAGGATGAAAAGATTTCTCACTTTAAAAAAATCCTCTAATCCCTTAATCCTAAAAATCCTAATCTAAACAAACATCTGCTGCAACAAGCCTTTCTTAAATAGTTTGGCTTGTTCCAATTGTTTTTTTATAATATCTATTTTATTATCAATGGATATTAAAAAATTAGCTATTTTATTTTGCTCCTCAAGGCATGGCACCTGTATTTCAAAAGCCTTAACTGTTTGTGCATTTAAGTTACTTTGAGTACCTGTCGTTATATATTTCGCTATACTTTCTTGTAGTTTAACCAATGAATAATAAATAAACTCAACATTGTTTCTCTTATTTATTATCAGGTTTAAAACTGCTTGAGATGTTGCTATTGGAATTTTGTTTATTGCTACAAATCCAACGGAGGCATACATAGAATAGATAATTGTATCTACAGGTATAATCCATGCTGAGGAATTACGCAATCCTAGTTCTGAAATATGATTTGAAGTATATTTTAAATACTTCCCTTGTGAAGTCATATCACTTATTGATAAAAAGGGAATATCACCATCATAATACTCCTTTTTGGTAGATGCAGGAGTTCCTCCACTTTTTGCGGTGTCACAAACCTCAGCTAATTTCTTCTCCTCCCACACAGGAAAAGCATTCCCATTTTCATCTCTGAACCGAATCTGCTGGGAGAATATTTGCTGTATCGCTCCTCTTTTATACATCTCTAATAAGTCTTTCTTTTTAGAAAGATGTTGAATCTTATCATCAACTGCGGTAAGGAAAGAAGCTATTTTTTGCTGTTCTGCAAGTGAAGGTAAATGAAAGGTAAAGGAGCCAATCTGTTCTAAGTTTAAATTTGGTTGAGCTCCAACACTGATGTTCATGTATATATATCTCTTCATTACCTTTGATTGAAGTAAATGAAGAAGATAATCTAAGTTGTCAGTGTTAGCTAGTCTAATTATAGCTAAGGCTTGATTTGTATTAGCTGGCAATATGTCGTTTGTAACCACAGCAACTTTTCCAATTGTTGCACCCGCTATTGCAAATAAAAGGTCATTTTCCTGTAGAATAGACCTTTTTAATTCCTTTTGATGAATCAACTCATCTACAAAAAGACATTTATTCTTTTCAATAATTTTCCCATTTAATGCTTCTATTTTAACGAATACTGCCCCTTTATCTGAGAAAGAATTTGGAGTAGTACCCTTCGTGATAAGTTTAGTTAATTCTTTTAACCTCTTCTCCATCCAAAAATCTTCAAATTCTTGAAAACGTAAGACTGGTACATTCTTCACTAAAGTTATGATTGCTTCTGCTTCCATACTCAAAAAGGCTTTGCTATACCAAGTTCTTCACAATAACGAGCAATAGTTATGTCTGCTTCATGCATCTCTTGTTCTAATTCAGATAGTGCGGTAGTTATTTCAAGCAAGTCTATTGCTTCTTCCTCGGAAAAAGTTTCTACATACCGTGGTATGTTCAGGTTAAATTCATTATCCTTAACCTCACTCAATGGAGCTACGTAGCTGTACTTGTCTTTTGATATGCGCTCACGGTATGTAGAAATAATATCGTTAATATCATCCTTTCGCAAATAGTTCTGCGTTTTAACCTTTTCATACTGCTGGCTAGCATCAATGAAAAGAATATTGTCGGCCTGCTCACGGCACTTCTTTAACACCAAAATACAGGTAGGAATAGACGTTCCATAGAAGATGTTGGCCGGCAAGCCAATCACCGCATCTAAGTAGTTGCGGTCTTCAATAAGGTACTGGCGTATGTGCGCTTCGGCCCCGCCCCTGAACAGCACGCCGTGCGGCAATACCACCGCCATGGTTCCGTTCTCTGCCAGGTGGTGCACCATGTGCTGCACAAAGGCAAAATCTGCTTTGGAAGACGGGGCCAGCTTGCCGTACTGGCTGAAGCGGTCGTCAGACATGTGCAAGGGGTTGGCACTCCAGTTGGCCGAGAACGGCGGGTTGGCCACAATGGCCTCAAACTCCTGCCCCAGGTGCTGCGGGTGCTCCAGGGTATCATCCTGCCTAATGTCAAACTTCTGGAAGTGCACGTCATGCAGGATCATGTTCATGCGGGCCAGGTTGTAGGTGGTGCGGTTCAGCTCCTGCCCAAAGAACTTAGACACCTCCTGCACTTCTTTGGCCACGCGCAGCAACAGCGAGCCAGATCCGCAGGTGGGGTCATACACAGATTTCAGCTTGGTTTTGCCCGTGGTCACCAGCTTGGCCAGCACCTTAGACACTTCCTGCGGCGTATAGAACTCCCCAGCCTTCTTGCCCGCCCCACTCGCAAACTGCCCAATCAGGTACTCATAGGCATCGCCCAGCACATCGGCCTCGGTGTCTTGCAGCTTAAAGTCAATTTTGTCCAGGTGGCCCAGCACTTTGGCAATAAGGTCATTCTTAGCCGCCTCGGTACGGCCCAGCTTAGTAGAGGTCAGGTCCAAATCCTCGAACAGCTTGTTGAAGTCATCCTCGCTCTCGGTGCCCATGGTGCTCTGCTCTATGTGCTTGAGCACCTGCGTGAGTTCGTCCAGGATAAAGTTGCTGGTGCCTTCTTCTTTGTTGTCTGAGTTGCCCTTCTTCGCCATCTCACTGAACAGCTCAGAGGGCTTCAGGAAGTAGCCCAGGCTATGTACCGCCTCTTCCTTGATGGCCTCCAGGTACTCCTGCCCTTCCTCGGTGGCCTCGTCAATGTCATGATAGGTAAGGCCGTCCTCCGTCAGGATTTTGTTCGCGTACAGCTCCATCTTCTCAGACAGGTACTTGTAGAAGATAAAGCCTAATATATAATCCCGGAACTCATCGGCGTCCATTTTGCCGCGCAGGGTGTTGGCTATGTTCCAGAGTTGTTGTTCCAGTTGTTTCTTGTTGTTTTCAGACATGGGTATGCTGGGTAATGACGGGGTGTTACGGTACTTGATACCAGATAAACCTTACAAGTTAATGGAACTATGTGAAATTTGCCCTCCTTCTTTCGGCTTTCAGCCTCTACAGAATCATTACTAATTTCCCAGCCACTCATATTCAGGCTTTTACCAATTGCCTGGTTGTGGAAGGCTCTTATTCTTACAGGAGAAGCTCTGCACATTTCTTGTTTTTGGCTTAAATCCCTAAAACAGGCCAAAAACGCCACTAATGAATTGATTAGGCTTATCAATGAAGGCATAAGGCTGTTTTGGTTTTATTTATTTAAGTTTAGTTGCATTAGCACTTATAGCACTCGTTAGCTTTCTCTAAAAATCAATCATCTATTTCATGTCAGATTCTATCAAATCATTAATTGCCAATTACAAAGAGTATCTTCAAGAGACTCAGCTGTCTGAGGAGATTTATAAATGGCGCTTAATCCAGGAGTTTAAAGGAAGGCCCAATCTTGATGCTCCTAACTTCACAGAGGAAATCAAAAGCATTAAATATTCTAACCTAATGTATGGATTAGGTAATGGAGTAATGGTTCATTTGGCCAAGGACAGACCTGAGCCCTACCGGGAATGTTTCAGAACCTTTCTTGATGAAAGCCTGCCCCTGGCAGACCGGATGAAATTTTTCACTAATGAGACGCTTAAGCTCTATCGTGAACTAATCCCAAATGAGAAAATATCGCATCACCATGATGAGAGGACCATGGCCACCTTGCTTGCCTATTACAACCCAGACAAGTATGCTTTATACAAAGATTCTGTCTATCAAAAGTATTGCAAACTACTAGGCATAAAACCGAAAGCATCTGGTGAGAAATACATCCATTATCTTGAGCTGGTAAACACATTTATAGAGGAATACATTGAGCCAGACAGAGACCTGATTGAATCAGTAGAGGCCCTTTTACCTTTTGATGCTTACCCAGACAAGCAACATAAAATATTAGCCCAGGATATCTTATACAGAATGCTGGAAAAAAGCACTGAGGAAGCAGAAAGGGAGTTTAGCAGGCAACTAAATAAAAATAACCCAGCTGACCTTAAGGTCTATTTCCAGACGCTTGACAACCTGATAGAAGACTTGGCCATTATAGATAACACAAATCTGGTGTTCAGTGCTAAGTCTGGGCAGTTAAGCTTTCATATAGGAAGAAGGTATTGCCTAAACCTAAGCAATGGTAAGTTTTCCTTCATAGCCCCTGAGAACTACTCAGTGGCGGGGGCAGAGGTTTCCTCGTTTAACGGAGCTGGAAACCCTGCTTGGATAAAGTACACTTCTGCCCCGGTGGTCCAACAGCATTATGATGCGATTAAAGGAGCGGTCCAAAATGAATTACAGCGCAATGACCACCTTCAGCCCAAAGAATATGACAATCCAATCTTCAGAAGGGTTATGTTTGACAAGTCTTACAGAGCCAACTTCCTTACAGCAACTCCGGAAGAAACGACATTGATAGAAAAGAAACGGGAAGCAAACATAGCTCATCAAAACTATCCCCTAAATCAGATTTTGTTTGGCCCGCCCGGCACCGGCAAAACATACCACACAATCAATAAGGCGTTAGAAATTTGTGGTGTGCCAGTGGAAGGAAAAACTAGAAGAGAACTCAAAGTCGAATTTGATGAGCGAGTAGCTTCTGGACAAATTGTTTTTACCACCTTTCACCAAAGCATGAGTTATGAAGATTTTATTGAAGGTATAAAACCTGAGACATTGGATGGCAAGGTCACTTATGTTGTCAAACCAGGCATCTTCAAAGAAATATGCAGTGCTGCCAGAACTCCCAATCAGGTAGACTTTACCAATGCTTATGAGAACTTAAAGATGGACTTGTCTAAGAATGACGGGCAACTTCTTGAATTGAAAACTCATACAGGCAGGCCATTTTCCGTTTCCCTTAACTCCAATGACAACCTTTCACTCCACACCGGTCCATCAAAAGAAAAACAGGGAGTCCTCACGAAAGAAAATATCCAGAAACAAATTAACGGAGAGCCAAAATTCATAGGGTGGGAAGGCTACTTTAATGGAATAGTAAACCACCTAAAAGACAAGTACCATTATAAGCCAGCTGAATCAGAAACCCCAAAAAATTTCGTCCTCATCATTGATGAAATAAACCGTGGCAACGTCTCCCAAATCTTCGGAGAACTTATTACCCTTATAGAAGAAGATAAACGGCTGGGGCAAGAAGAAGCTTTGGAAGTAACCTTACCTTACAGCAAAGTGAAGTTTGGAGTCCCCGCCAACCTCTTCATCATTGGCACCATGAACACCGCAGACCGTAGCGTTGAGGCTTTAGACACTGCTTTACGCCGCCGGTTTAGCTTTTATGAAATGCCTCCCCGTCCTGAACTCATTAAAACTGAAGGTAGGCTAAGTGCAGAAAGCGGCACTTTGATTGGTATTGATTTAACAAACCTCCTAAGCACTATTAACAAGCGCATAGAAAAGCTACTAAACAAAGACCATCTTATTGGTCATAGTTACTTTATGACCGTGGCAGATTTAGAAAGTCTTAAAGCAATTTTTCAAAATAAGATTAACCCCTTGTTGCAGGAATACTTCTTCGGGGACTTTGGTAAAATTGGTCTAGTGCTGGGTAAAGAGTTCTTTGAAAAAGATGGACTGCAGAACCAAAACCCAAATACTCTTTTCGCAGATTTTGATGATTATGAAAGCAGTGATTTCAGCAACCGTCCGGTCTATAGGCTAAAAAACGTCTGCTTACTTTCAGATGATGATTTCATTACTGCCATCAACACTTTATTAAGAAAATAAGAATGGCTGTCAAACCCCCTATCACTGTCTTTGAGCATGAAAGTTTGCGACTGGGTAAGGGTCGCGCACCTTTGACTCCCTCTCAACTGAAGGCGCTCCAAGCCTTCTATGGAGAGCAGGGAGTGCCTTATTATTCGCTCATTTACCAAGGGGTTAAGCTCAACGAGTATGTGGGGGTCATTCAGATTGGGGATACTACCATTGAAATCTTACCAAAAGCTGATAAGAAGCAGGGAGAAAGCCCTAGCACACAAGAGCTTTGGCGGAAAATGCTTTTAGACATGCTGATGGCTGTGGGCATGTTTGAAGTATCTGCCCCTACCAGCTCCTCCCTGAATTTAAAAAGCAATTCTATTCTTGATCTCTATTTTGAGCTCTTCCTGAAGGAAGCTGAATATCTCCTTCACCGAGGCTTGATTAAGAAATACAGGAAAGTAGAAGGCAACACCACCGCCCTGAAAGGCAATCTCAAATTTGGCAAGCATCTGCAGCAGAACCTCACTCATCAGGAACGGTTTTATGTACAGTACACCACCTATGATGTAGTACACCTGTGGCATTCTATTCTTTATAAGACAATAAAGTTACTAGAGCAGATTAACAGCAATGCCAGCCTGCATAGCAGAATTGGGACCTTGCTATTAAATTTCCCAGAGGTACCAGAGTTAAATGTTACTGAGGCTACATTTAATAAATTAGTCTATAACCGTAAGTCCGAGCCTTACCGCAAAGCTATAGAAATTGCCCGTCTGCTACTTTTAAACTACCATCCAGATGTAGCCAGAGGCAAAAACCATGTATTGGCACTCCTCTTTGATATGAACCTTCTTTGGGAGACCTTTATTTTTGTGACACTCAAGAAGTACTTCTACAAGAACCAGTCAGCTTTTACGGCCACCGCCCAAACTACCAAGTATTTCTGGAAGCCCCAGAACGGCAACCAATCCTCCATTAGGCCAGATATTTTAATAAAGCGGGACGGAGAAAACTATGCGGTGCTAGACACCAAATGGAAAAACCTGAACGGCTACAACCCTTCGCCAGATGATCTTAGGCAGTTGTACGTGTATCATGAATATTACCAAGCCCAAAGAGTTGCTTTAGTTTATCCTGGTAGTGAATTAACCAAAATCAGTGGTCGTTATCTTCATCCAAGTCATGGGGCTGAGACTGAAAAAGAATGTTCAGTCTTATCTTTAAGTGTGGGAAATTCTATCAAGGAGTGGCAAACATATCTTGGAAAGGAAATAGAAGAATGGTTGATGAACACTAAAGAAAATTCCTTACTTAAACTTTTAACACCAACTGATAGCCGTTAAGAGGAAAGTAAAGTCACTTTGCTACCAAAAACATTTAAGTAATGCCTTTTAAAATAGTTCAGAGGGTAATGTTAAAGGCCATTAATTCCACAATCGGTAGTAGAAATACTAACCATTAGTTTCTCAAATTGTTTGCAAATAAAAAAGCCACCTACAAGTTTTACCTCGTAAGTGGCTGACTTCCAGGTGGGCCCACTTGGAATCGAACCAAGCACCTACTGATTATGAGTCAGTTGCTCTAACCGAATGAGCTATAGGCCCGTCCAAACCAGTTCTTTGATTTGGGAGTGCAATTTTACAAATTTGTACGTTAGAAATCAAAACAAAACGTACTCTCTCCGTGGACTTTTCTTCAATAAAAAATATCATCTTCGACTTGGGCGGGGTCATCATCAACCTGGACTACGCCAAAAGCACCGATGCCCTGCGCGCCTTCAGCAAGGCTAATGACCAGGTAGCCTTCAGCCAAAAAGCTCAGTCTGAACTCTTTGACCAGTATGAGATGGGCCAGATTTCTTCAGAGGCCTTCAGGCAGATGCTGCGCCAGGAGTACAACATGGAGGCCACCGATGCTCAGATTGACGAAGCCTGGAACGCCATGCTTTTAGATATTCCGGCAGAAAGAATTGAGCTTTTGCGGGAGTTAGGCAAGAAATACAAGCTGTTTCTGCTCAGTAACACCAACGCCATTCATATGCTGGCCTTTAATGAAATTATAGCCCAGAGTTTCCAGATGCCCAGCCTGGATAGTTTGTTTGACCAGGTATATTACTCGCATCTGGTGGGCAAGCGCAAGCCAGACGCCGCCGTCTTTGAGCAGATCCTGGCAGAGAACGGTCTAAAGCGCGAGGAGACATTGTTCATTGATGACAGCATACAACACATAGAAAGTGCCCAAAAGCTAGGCATCCAGACCTTGCACCTGGCGCCGCCTTTGACAATTAACCAAGCCTTGACCGAAGCTCTGCCTGCCCATGAAGGGTAAGGTAGTACTGCAGATTCTGCTCTTTATTGTCACGCTGGTTACTACCACCCTGGCAGGCGCAGAGTGGCAAACGGGTAGGCTTTTCTTTTTTGACGCCGAAGGCTTTAGCTGGGGTGGGGCTTTTACGCGCACGCAACTGCTGCAGGGTTTGGCGTTTTCTCTGCCGTTTCTAGGTGTCTTGACGGTGCATGAGTTTGGCCACTACTTCACGGCCAGGTACTACAAGGTAAAAGTCACGCTACCCTATTACATTCCTTTGTTTTTGGGCATTGCCTCCAGCATTGGCACTATGGGAGCCTTCATTAAAATCAAGGACCGCATCTTCTCTAGAAAGGAGTTTTTTGACATTGGCATTGCCGGTCCTTTGGCGGGTTTTGCGGTGGCCTTGCCCTTATTGTGGTATGGGTTTACCCATTTGCCGCCGCCAGAGCACATCTACACCATTCATCCTGAGTACATGGTGTTTGGCAGCAAGTACGCAGATTATGTGTACCAGCAGGGCGGCAATATGTCTTTGGGCCGTAACCTGTTGTTTATATTTTTTGAGCGCGTGGTGGCAGACCCGGCCCTTTTGCCCAACCGGTATGAACTCATGCATTACCCCTATCTGTTTGCCGGGTTTTTGGCCCTATTCTTTACGGCGTTGAACCTACTTCCCATAGGGCAGTTGGACGGTGGGCACATTATGTACGGATTGCTGGGCTACGAGCGGTTTAACAGGCTATCTCCTCTGCTCTTCGCTATTTTTATCTTCTATGCGGGCATGGGACTTATTCCGGCCAGTATTCCTTTAGAGGAAAGCTACTGGATGTGGGGCGGCTATCTGGCCTATCTGGTGATTGTGTTCAAGCCCTTATTCCCTGAGCTTAGGCAGAGCCTCTTCCTGGTGGCCGGCGTGTTTTTGGGCCATGTAACGCTGGCTGTCTTCTTCCCAGATGTGCAAGGCTATAACGGTTGGTTGGTCTTCGGGCTGATTCTGGCTAAGTTCATGGGCGTCTTCCACCCTCCCTGCCCCGACGAGCGCCCTTTGAGCACCTCACGGAAATGGCTGGGCTGGCTGGCCTTAATCATATTTGTGCTTTGCTTTAGCCCCGCTCCTTTTCTCATTGACTGATTTAATGTGCTAATGTGCTAATGTGCAAGTTGAATTTTAAGATTTGAGGATGCAAAGATTTGGAAATTTGAAGATGGCTTGCCTCGTTTTTGGACTGTTTTCTGGAAAACAGTCCAAAAACGAATCATGAATCATATGTGCAAGGAAACCTCTACTATGCAGGTGCTTACTAAAACCTTTTTCGCCTTTTTATTAATTATTGCCCTGTGCGCTTGTAACGGAGAACGAAAAGAAAGCGCTGCGCAAGAGAAGATAGACTATTATCCTGGCGGTGCCATTAAAACCAAAACACAGCTGCTGGATGGAGTCAGTCTGTATAAAATGTCAGAATTTTACGAGAATGGAAAGCTCCATGGCGTTCATTACACAAAAGATGGAAAGAGGGACAGTACATTCTTGGAACTTCAGGAAAACGGCGATACCATAATGGTAGCCTCAGCTAGAAATGGTGAGCCGCATGGGGCAGTCATTGAGTATTTCCCAAATGGCAAGCGGCACAAAGTGATGCATTATACAGATGGCGTTGCAAATGGGATGGTGGAAAGATATTTTGAAAATGGTCAAAAAGAATTTGAGCTAAATAATAAAAACGGCAAATTTAATGGGATCATGAAAGTCTACCATCCAGACGGCACCCTGAAGGAAGAACGTTTATACGACAACCATGTGGAGATTTGGCGCAAGGACGTGAAAGGCCTTAGAATGAATCTCAAAGTGAGAACATCTCACCTGAGCCCTTTGTCAAAGTAAAATGCGTTAAATAGTTATAGAAAACCTACCACCTTAGCCCCAATAGCAAATCCCCGTTTTTGGGCTGTTTTCTAGAAAACAGCCCAAAAACGGGGATTCATAATTTAAAACTTAGCTACTTACTTGGCTTCGTTGTAGGCGATGATGCCGCCTAACACGTTGCGCACGTTGGTGAAGCCTTGTTGCTTGAGTATGGCTTGGGCCGTGGCCGAACGCGCGCCTGAGCGGCAATGGATCAGGATTTCCTGGTCCTTGTACTCTTCCAAATCAGAGATGCGCTCTGGCAGAGTGCCCAAGGGAATCAACTGAGAGCCAGCAATGCTCTGCTCTTCATGCTCCCAAGGCTCGCGTACGTCTAAGAGAATAGGCGTTTCATTGTTGGCCAGGCGTTGCTTTAGTTCAGCGGCGGTTATGTCAGTTACTATCATAGCTGTAGAATGAGTTTAGTGGTTTTGACTTTGTCTTTGGAATAGCCTTTCAGCAAATATACGCCATTGGTTAGATGTTGTACACGTACCGGCTGACCTTGTTTTACCTGATGCAAGGTTTGTAATTTCTGCCCCGTCAAAGAATAGATTTCTACCCGCTCAAAGTTCTGGGCAAAGGTGAGCTGCCCCGCGCTTGGATTAGGATACACCCAACTTTTACTTAATAGCTCTTCTTCCTCTAAACTGCTGGTCACTGTGCCAGATACTACCGGACGTATGAGCAAGGCACCGGTGAAATTGGTCAAGCCTTCCCAGACCGAGGTGCCATTGGTGAAGAAGATTTTTCCCTCGGCATTTTCATTCAGATCATAACCCACGTTCACGAAGGTGGACCCGTTCGGTTGACGATACCCTACATAAAACCTCCCGTTCACTTGCTGTTGCTGCGTCAAGGCAATCTCCAGCCATTGGTTCAACCCCGAAGCGGCCGGCACAGTGAACGTCTGCTCATAGAAGGACTGTTCAGCTGGCTTGCCGTTTGCATCGCGCCAGAGCCGCAAGGATAAAACCGTCCCCGGCGAATTGTTCCCAGTGAAGTATATCCGTACGGCATCTATCCTATCTGGCTTATTCAACTCAAACTGATAGGCAATCTGCACGGCATTGCTGGACGGAAAACTGAAGCCCGCCTCTGCCGTGCCATCATCATAGGCGTAGAAGTCCTGCAGGTGCGTCTCGCGGCGCAGCGTGTCATTGTAGAGCGTGAGCCGGTTAGGCTCCTTGGTGGTCAGGAAGAGCGTGGTCTGCAACGAGTAAGGCAAGCTCTGGCTACTTAAGAACGAAGCAGAGGGCGCGCCTTGAATGGCCAGCGTGGCATTGGCGTTGATGGGCGCACTGGCCTTCAAAAACGTGTCTACTGCCTGGGTGGTTAGATTTTTGGTTAATCCCCGCCAACTGATGGCCGCGGGCAAGGCGCTCAGGTTTCTGATGGTGGAGCCTAATTCGGTTCTGGTCTCCCCTGCCGGGTTCACCAAGAATTGCCAGATGGGCATGGCCGTATAGCGCCTCAGCAACGAAGGCATCTGCTGCGTCAACGCCACGTCCAGGTTACTCAAATCGCCGTTGCGGCGGCTCTGGTTTAGTTGCACATAGTCCAGGTGCCAGACATCGCGCAAGCCGCCTTGACTACCGCTGCTCACCCACCTGAACTGGAATCCGTCAAAGAAGTAAGCTGGTTCCTTAATGGCCTGCATGACTGCAGCAAAGTCAGTGCTACGCCCGTTGCCTTTCTGCGTCCAGACGGTGGCCCAGGTGCCGTTGGCTTGCTTGAATTCCAATTGCAGAGAATAGAGCGTACCACTGGAGAAATTAGGCGCATCCAGAAAGCCACCCGCCTGCCAGAAGAAACTCAGATATAATGAATCTTTAGGAGCTAGCTTGCCTAAGTAAAGTGGTTTGGAAATGAGCGTGTCCGTGGGGCCTACGGCATTGGTGCCCCCGTAGGATTGGCCGTCGGCTTTAAGTCCGTCAAAGGTGGCGGAGAAGATGGTGGGCGCGTTCTTCGCGTATCGGTTGGTGACGGCCACGCCGCCGCGGTTTACCCAGCGGGCGGGGTCTGGCTCACCTTCGCCTTTGGAGAAATCGTCAAAGAACGGCAATGCAAGCGTGTCACCTGAGGCCAAAGGCAGCGGGATGGCTCCTGCCCCGCCCTTACTAGGAGGACTTGAAACAAGCGAGGACTGTTGCGTGAGGGGAGATAAAATCTGTGCCTGGGCTTGCCACCCTAAACACAATCCCACCACAAGCATCAGTCCTCTACGCATAGGTTTCTTTAAGTATGTCTGCTTTCTCTAACGCTTTGGTAATAGACCTTATTTTGCCAACAAGTTTGTTAGCGTTTTAGAATCTGGATTGTTGGTGATAACACCAACAATGGCGGCGGTAAATACTCAGATTACTATGATATAATCCTCTACAACACCGTCATTTCCAGCCTAATACTTTCTGAGTCAACTATTCGTTTTTGGCCTATTTTCCAGAAAACAAGCCAAAAACGGGAAACGCAAAAGTCTTGTATCTTATGTCTTGCGTCTTGTGTCTACTACTGCACTGGCGCTACCGGTTGCGGACCAGCTACCCAGAGGTCAATCAGTTGGCCAGTTCTAATCATGGCGCCTTCGCCGGGTACAGGGCGTTGCTTCAATACGGTGCCGTCTGGTTCTCCGTTAGGGGCTGCCATGTAAATAACGGTTCCCATCTGCAGGTTCTGACCGGTTATCAGGATTGTTGCTTCGTCTAGTGGCATACCTAATAAGTCAGGTACTTCCAGTTCTTCGTTGCCCAGGCCGTTTCCTACTTCCAGGTCCACGCGGGAGCCTTTGGCCACGGGCTCGCCGGGCTTAATCTCGCGGCCGTTCACAAACTGCTTCAAGACGGCGTTTTCAGCCAAGTCTGGCACGTATTTGATTTCGCCCAGAAGCAAGTCATAGCTTTTCAGAATCATCTCCGCGTTCTTCACCGAGCCGTCAATCAGCTTGGGCATTTTGATGAGTGGCGGGTTCTTCATGTTGATGCTGATGTAAATCTTGCGGCCCGACTTCACTTTCTCGCCCGGCTTGGGGTCTTGAGTCACCACCGAGAACGGGGCCACGCCCTGCTGGTAAGTTGAGTCGCTCACAAAATAGCGCAGGTCTTTGTCGCCCAAGAAATCTTCCAGCTCGTCAACGGTCATGCCCGTGATTTTAGGCACAGTGATGGTGTCGCCGTGGTTGGTGGTGCTGGGCAGGTACACAAAGAAAAACAAGAACAACAGCAACAGCACCAACACCAACATGATGAACAGGTGCTTCACTAGATCGCCCGCGGTCTGGGCTTTGAGGAAATTAGCCATCTAAGAGATTACTTTTTTGGTTCGCTCCATGCCAAACTGCAGGATGCGGTCAATGAAATCATAAGGTTTATAGCCGTTGATAGCGGTCTGGTGGAAGATGCACGTGGCCGGCGTCATACCTGGCAGGGAGTTCACCTCAATGATGATGGTCTCCACGCTGTTGTCTGGGTGCACACGCACAAAGGCATCTATACGGGCGTAGCCTTCAATTCTAAGAATCTCGGCTACCCGCTTCAAGTCCTGTTTCACCTGGTCAGAAATGCGCTGACGCTCTTTCTGGTCTCTGGCATAACGCGCCGGGGTGATGTTTTGACCTTCGCCGGCCAGGAATTTTTCTTCCAGGCTCAACACCTCCCCTTCGGCCAGGGCCTCAGAAGCCTCAAACACCTCATACTGCACGCGTCCGTCTGGGCCGTAACTGGTCAACAGACCGCCGGTAATTTCCAGGAAATGCTTCGCGCCTTCTCTGGAGATGAGGTTCTCAATTAAGAAATAGCCTTTCATGGGCACTTCTTCCTTGAAGCTCAAGTTCAGCACCCGCGCCGGGCTTTCCGGAATCTCCACGTTGCTCCGAAATATGAGCTCGGCAAAGGCTTCCAGCTCTTCTCTGGTCTTTATTTTCTTCACCGCCGATGAACAGCCATCATCTGCGGGCTTGGCAATAAACGGATACCGGAAGCTTTGCTCAATCTGGTTGAAGAAGGCTTCTGGATTCTCCTGGTAATCCTTCTTGAAGGCCAGCATGTGGTCTGCCACCGGCACGCCGTTCTGACGAAGAATCTTGTTGGTCTCAAACTTATTGATGGTCACCTGGCTAGACTGAATCCCAGACCCGTTGTATGGGATATGGAATTTCTCAAGCTCAGACTGCAACACGCCATCCTCGCCGGGTCTGCCGTGCAAGGCAATGAACACCGCATCTACCAGACCGGCCAACTGCTCATAGGTCAGGCGCTGGGGTTTCTTTAAGGTATTGCCGGCGTACAGGCTAGTAATGCTAGAGGCAGACTCGGCTATCTGGGCCAGAACTTGGTGCGCAGGCACGCCCGCCTCAGAGGCATCAATCTTTTCCTTAATGTCATCGGCGTTGTCCTTCAACATAATGTTGATAGGAATCTGGTACAGCTGGTGCGTCTGGTCATCACCGGTCAAGAAAATGGGAATGGGCTCATACTTGGTAGACGAAGACAGCTTCTCATAGATGTTACGACCACTCTCCACAGAGATATGTCGCTCACTGGAGTAACCGCCCATAATCACGCCCACGCGCAGTTTGTCATGGCGGTGCGCGCGCTCATCATGCATCTGCTTCTCCAGACCTTGCAAGGTACGCGTCAAGGCGGCCGTGTTTTTACCCGACTTAATACGCTCTGCTAGAGATGTTCTGATGATGTAAGTCAGGAACTGAGACGGATTCAAACCAATCTCGGCGGCCTGGTGGAAGAAGAAGGAAGACGGCAACATACCTGAGGTAGTGTTGGGGTCGTTCAGGAAAATCTCGCCAGACTCTGTGATAAAGCCGTCCAGACGCGCATAGACGTTAAAGCCTAGGCTGGTGTAGAGGCGCTCGCATTGTTGGCGTATCTCCTGTATCTGCTCAGTAGGCAAATCTATAGGCGTAATCTTCCGGCTTAAACCCGGCAAATATTTAGAGCGGTAGTCAAACACCTCTCCGCCTTTTCTAATCTCAGTGGGCGGAAGTGCGATTGGTTTCCCGGTTTGGTCTTGTACCACAATGCAGGAGAACTCACGGCCGTTGATGAAGGCTTCAATGAGCACCTGCGTTTCGCTCTCCACATTGGTGAGGGTAAGCGATTCTGGGCCGTTTTCTGTAAAATAGCCTGAAAGTAAGCTCAGCAGTTCCTCAGGGGCATAGATGAGTTCACCGGTTTCGGTTTGCACCGGCAGGCCTATGCCCTCTCTAATATCTGTGAGCGTTTTCACGAAGTTCAGTTGCTGGGCTTCAGACTTGCTCAGCCAATCCTGTTTCTGGATGGTGAGCGAGAACAGGCTACGCGCAATGGCTTCTTCAAACAGCTGCAGGTTTTTCTCTTTGATGATAGACACGCCAATGGAAGAACCCTGGTGCGGGGCTTTCATCACCAAGGGCAAGCCCAAGTCTGCCACCAGGCTATCTAGCAACGCGGCTTTGTCCTGGGTGGCATGCCACTCGGTCTGTGACAGAATACGGTAATCTGGCGTCGCGAAGCCGTGCTGTTTCAACAGGGCTTTCTGGGCAATCTTGTCAATACCAATGGCCGACGGCAGAATACCAGAACCCGAATATGGGATGCCGTACCACTCCAGCAAGCCCTGGATGCTTCCGTCCTCGCCGTAGGGGCCGTGCAGGGTCAGGAACGCGAAGTCAAACAGCTCTTTAAACTGGTGCGGATGAATGCGCTGGCCTACCCTATTGGCGATGTCGTTGATTTCTTCCTCAGACAGCTGGCCCAAAGACTCCAGGTACATCTGCAAGCCGTGCTCAGTGGCCGGAACCACTTCTACCGGCGGATAAAAATCACGGATGGTGCCTTTGTAGATGAAGTTCCAATCCAGCAAAATGAAGTTCCCCAGGCTGTCGGCGAACACCGGAACGGCCTCAAACAGGGACTTATCTAAGTTATCGTAGACGGTGCGACCGCCGGCGAAAGAGATTTCGCGCTCCCGGGACGGGCCACCAAAGATGATTCCAATTTTCATTAAGGCAAAGATACTGGTTTTTGCGTGTTTGGCGCTAGTGGTAGAGAATGGTTCTTTGCAGGAAACGGGAATAGATTGGCTGGGTTAGCAAAGAAGCGTTTTTGGCCTGTTTTGGGGGAAGTAGGGCAAAAACGACTGGAGGTCAAAAATAGTCCAGTTTATATATAGTATATTAGTCAGTCAAGTTCCGTTTATCCAACCCACGTTAGTCGGGTAAACGGATGTTTTACTATAAGTATATTACTAATAAGCCGAATAACTCCGTTTAGCAGATAGTTGGCACACATATAGATTATGAAAAAGTATCTGTTTCTGTTGTTGATTTTCATTTCTGCGTCTTGCAATCCAGAAACAAAAACTGAATCGACAATTTCTGAAACTGTTGTGCTTAACCCTTTTAAGCTTATAATTAAAAAATACGACTTTGCTGCGGCTTATCAGCTTCAATATTTGGTTACGGAAAAAGAACTTAGGATAACCTTCATAAGTGAAGTTGAAGGTGAGAAAGATTCGATACTCTTTGCTAAACATCTCAAGACTACTCCAGATCTTAAAAAACTTTCTGAATTGAATCTGGACAGTCTAAAGGATTACTACCAGAACCCTTGCATAGATGATGGAAATCAAATATTGGTATATCTTGCTAAAGAGGATAAAAAGAAATCAGTCCATTTAAGTAATTATTACCACCCAGAAATAAGCCCTGTCATTGACTTAATGAACAGAATCGTTCCTGAAAAGTACAGGATTTACCATGACAAAGAAAAATTACTAAAATGGCTACAAGAATGTAACGGTTAAGCGTAAAAAAATACGTGTGCCAACAATGTGCAAACATCATGCTTCGGCCGACGGCCTCGCACGTTGTTTGTACTAGGCCGTTAGCGGTAAGGATAAATAATGGACTTCACTACTATAGAATATTTAAAGACTGGAACTCCAAAGCAACAGGAAGCATATAAAGTGCTCACCCATTATTCTATAATAGAATATTTGCAACCGTTTTCTCCCATTTTGGCAGGGACAATCCCGATAGATATTGATATAGAAAACAGTGACTTAGACATCATTTGTTATTGGCACCATTCCGACGAATTCAAGGTTACCTTATCTAAAAGTTTCAACAGGTATAAAGACTTTCGAATAGTTGATAAAATGGTGCGTGAGCAACGTACCGTAATCGCTACCTTTAAAGTTGAAAACTTTGAGATTGAGATATTCGGACAGAATACGCCTTCGCAAGAGCAGTATGCTTACAGACACATGGTCATAGAAAACCATCTTCTTCTTTCCAGAGGAGACCAGTTCAGGCAAACCATTAGGGACCTTAAAGTTCAAGGATTTAAAACGGAACCAGCTTTTGCTCAAGCTTTAGGATTGCAGGGAGACCCATATCTTGAACTTCTAAAAGAAGAAGAAAAATTAAAACCCTAACAGTCAACAAAAGCTAAAAAGCATTAAAACGCTTTTAGCAGAGGCGTTGGCGGTCATTGAGAGCTACACTCAAACCGACAATAGATAAAAAGCCTCGATGACAATTGAACAATGAAAAAATATTTCTCACCAACGCAGGTTTTTACTTTTCTTACAATCATAGTTTTTTGCTCCGCCTGCAACGGACAAATCAAAAAAGAGGTCCCAAGAGAAAAGGCAAGTGAATCAACTCTATCAGCTAGTGTCCATCCAAAACTTATTAAGACCATAGGCAACCCCAGGTATGGCAACGTTCAATGTAGTTTGCAAGACAAAGCCGGGAACCTTTGGTTCGGGACTACACAGAACGGGCTTTACAGATATGATGGAAAATCGTTTACCCAGTTTTTAGTGGCTGATGGGCTAAGCAGTAATGATATTTCTTCCCTTTTGGAAGATAAAGACGATAACATCTGGATAGGCACTAAAGCGGGACTTTGTCTTTACGACGGTAAGACATTTACCAAAATCCAGATTCCTTTACCCAAAAACCTGCCTCCCAACAAGAACCCCTACTATAACGACTCGCATCGGGTGACCAGTATGATGCAAGCGAAAAGCGGAAAACTGTGGTTCGTGACAATAGACGGCGTGTATGTCTACGATGGCAAAACCTTTACTCTGTTTATAATTGATGAGGGCGCAAATGGCTTTTTGACCAGTAACGATAAGGTTGAACAGATTTTTGAAGATAAGGCAGGTAACATCTGGTTTGGCGGACGAACCAACGAAGGGGTGTACCGGTACGATGGCAAATCTGTAACCAACCTCAAACTAACTGAATTATTTCAAAATGGGCCAATGCCAAAGGCGCATAGTTGGGGCTGGCCGCAAGTGCAAGACAAAAACGGAAATATTTGGTTTAGCAATTGGGGTGGGGCCTACCGGTATGACGGCAAATCATTTACAAGTTTTTCAGAAAAAGATGGCATGCCCGGCGAAGTAACTCGAATTGTAGAAGACAGAAAGGGGAACCTATGGTTTGGCGGAGCGGATGGACTAAGCCGTTACGACGGTAAAACCTTCACTCGTTTTACAACAAAAGATGGCCTAGCCAATCCTTGGGTTTGGTCAATCCTGGAGGACAAAACCGGAAACCTTTGGGTGGGTACGAGAGAAACCGGCCTTTACCTTTTCGATGGAGAAACATTTATTACCTATTCGGAATATAAGCCCAAGCCTGCAACGGAGTAACAAACAGAATCTCAAACAACAGGCAGAAGCGAGTTAAAAGCAAAGAACCGCTAGTAAAGTATTACCAAAAGCGAGTCTGACGCAAAGCTATGGGGCTAACGAAGGTAATTCAATATTGATAATTCTATTAACCGTTAACTTGGCTGACACCCGTCGCTTTTACAATGCCGTTTCGCCATATACATTACAGTCATTTTTAAGGTTTTATAATGCTAAACGAGAGATTACTGAAACAGATTGAGTTTATCAAAGAGATAGACAATGTCAAGTACATCCAGCGCAAAACAAAGCTCTTTAACAGTGACCGGAACGAGAACGACGCAGAGCACAGCTGGCATTTGGCACTCATGGTTCTAGTGCTGACTGAGCATTCCAACCAACCAATAGATGTGCTCAAGGTCCTGAAAATGGTGTTGATACATGACATCGTGGAGATTGATGCTAGGGACACATTCATTTATGACACCCAGAAAAGTCATTCCAATACAGAGGAGGAGCGGCTGGCGGCCAACCGCATTTTCGGGATGTTGCCCAAAGAGCAGGCAGATGAATTTATTGCCATATGGGAGGAGTTTGAGGCCGGTGAAACGCATGAGGCGAAGTTTGCCAGAGCCATGGACCGTTTAGCGCCTTTGCTTCAGAACACCTCCAATAACGGCGGCACCTGGCAAGAGTTCGGGGTTAAATATTCTAAAGTGTATGAGAAGAAGAGCGTCATCAAGGAGGGCTCAGACACCATTTGGAACTTCGCCGAAGGCCTGATTAATGAAAGCGTAGAAATTGGCATTTTGAAGAAATAATTAGCTTATTCTGCTCTTACATCATTTTAATTTTATAATCAAAAAATCATATATTTCCTTCATGAAAACGACATGGGGAATTCTAATCCTTTGCGCTGCCTTGTGCACCACGCTACCACTCTACGCTCAAACGGGGCCTTGGGCTAAGTATGACCAGGAGTTAAAAGACGGCGCCCTGTACCGCGAAGCCAGCCAAGGCAACTTAGAGGAGGTGAAAAGCATTGTGGCCGGGGGCGGCAACATCCATTATCTTGCTCCGCAAACCAAGTCCACCATCTTAATGGCCGCCGCCGGGAGCGGGAAGATTGAGGTTGTAAAGTATTTGCTAGACCAGGGCGCAGACCCCTCCTTAAAAGACTGGTGGAACTATACTGCCCTAGACAAAGCCCGCTCTGTGGGCGCCAAGGATATTGAAGCCCTGCTTCAGGCAAAGATGGCAGGCAAGCAGCCTTCCCCGGTGGTTGAGCCCAAACCCCAGCCTGATAAACCAAAAGAAGACACGGCCGTTCCAGCTCCAAAACCGCAGCCCAAACCAGCCCCTACACCTTTGGCACCAAACAAATGGCCTATGTTTGGTTCTTATGCCGTGGGCGACTCTATCCTGTATTGGGTGCCTACGGGCTGGCGACGCGGCGTGGTGGCAGAAGTGGGCGTAAAAGAGGCCACCGGCAGGGTTTCTGTAGACTACTCCCACAAAAAATATTTGATTGATCCAGACGCCTACGCCTTAGGGAACGACTGGTACGAATGGAGCGGTGTGGTAACGCTGCAACGAAAGCCATTCTGGACCAATTGGTTTATAGGTGATTGGCAGTTAGGCGAAGTACAGGCCCACAGCAATGAAGTAAAAGGCAATAAAGAAACAGACACCTACTATCTCCATAAAGCCTCAGAAAAGCTACAGGTGTTTGCCAACAAGACTTACCGCTGGCAATTGACGGATGGGAAAGTAGTCACCGGCAAATGGAAATCCATCCCTAATGAGCCGGGCATTGTGCTACTGAAAGCCTTCCGTGGGTTTGACTGGACACTGCGTAATTTAACAGGCGTGCATGACTGGTCTATCCGGAAACTGGATAAGATTAACCTCAAACCGAATGCCCAGGTCATGTCCATCAACGGCCAACGAAAATCTACAGAGTAGTAGGGTTTTGTTGCCCATGTTTGCCCTAAAGAGAAGTTGTAAGAGGGTATTTTAAAACTCCGTCCAAATCCCGTTCACTAGCAGTCTTACCAGTAAAGCCACAAGAAAAATAAATCGATATGAAACTAGGAGCCTTCTCTGTTAGCCTGAATGTTAAAGACCTACAAACCTCTAAGCAGTTCTATGAAAACTTAGGGTTTTCTGTTTTTGCGGGCGGCATGCCGCAGAACTACCTCATCATGAAAAACGGGAACGCGCTCATCGGGCTGTTCCAGGGCATGTTTCAAGGCAACATTTTAACCTTCAACCCCGGTTGGGATGAGAATGCCCAAAATTTAGAATCGTTTGAAGATGTGCGCCAGATTCAGCAAAAATTAAAGAGCGCCGGCCTTGACTTATTAAGTGAAGCCGATGAAAACGCTTCGGGCCCTGCCAGCCTCATGCTCCAAGACCCTGACGGAAACATGATTTTACTGGACCAGCACCGGTAATTTTTTTCATTATCTGCCAAGTGGTTATTATCTACAGCATAGGCATAGCAGTACCACAAAAGTTTAATCTTTGTCCTGCCAAAAGGATTGACTGGATGAAAGAAAACCCTTTATTTTGCTTTCCCCCGCCCTGCTTACAGAATACAAAACCCAACTCTTTTCACACCTAAACCCGATGAAAAAACTTTTACTCATCCCAGTTCTACTTGTAGTAGCACTCAGCACTGCTTTTGCCCAAACCTCTAGTGACTCTACGGTCACAAAGCCCTACCTACCGGTACGTTTCCTGGTGGGTGCCTCTTTTGAGTTTGGCGGCGACAAGGTAGCTGAGGTACAGTTTACCAACGGCGAGTCGCAGTCTATTCCAGCCGGACAAGGCGTTTCCATCCATGCCGGGGGCCAGTTTCAATTCCCAAAGCTGGACAAGTTTTTGTTGCGCGCCACCGTGGGATTTAAATACGTGACCACCCAGGCAGACAATGCGCACATACGCCTAAGCCGTATTCCCTTGCATCTAACCGCTAACTTCATGGCCACTGACAAGATACGCCTGGGTGCGGGACTAGCCTCTCATCAAAGCATCACCTTTAAGACAGACGGCATTGGCCAGGACTTTGAGTTAAAGGGATCTACCGGTGCTATATTTGAAGTGGCATACAGCTTTATTGGCGTGTCTTACACCGCCATGACCTACAAAGACAAGTACAGCAACTCTTACTCGGCCAACAACATAGGCATAACTTTCTCTGGCGTGTTCCCCAAGTAATAACTGCCACTTACTAGTTTAATCTCAAAAGAAGAAGCCGTTTTTAGCCTGATTTCTAGAAATCAGGCTAAAAACGGCTTCTTCTTTTAAACACTTGTTCAACTAAACATTCTTCTTCATGGTTACATTTTTAATATCAGGTTAATTTTCAATACATTTTTATTGTTTTACAATAAATTTTTATTACTTTGGATCATTAATCAAACAAATACAGCCATGTCAGAAACTAAAACTTACCTTTTCACTGGCCTGCAGATTGTGGCCTGGATCATCTTTGTGGGCTTGTGCATTGAAGCCGGCGCCTTGCTTGTAAATTTTGTATTTAGTCTTATCAAACCAGAATTCGTCCAGAACCTATATCAGAAGTTAGACTTATCCTTAGTGTATACCCGCAGTAAGTGGGCTTACTTTTCTATGTACAGTTTTATCTTAGTGATTGCCTTTCTCAAGGCCTATCTGTTTTATGTGGTGGTGATGCTGGTAACCAAGCTTGACTTGGCTAAACCCTTCAACGGCCTGGTGGCGGGCCAGATTAATCAGATTAGTTACTACACTTTTTCTATTGGCTTAGTGAGTTACATTGCCAGAGAATCGGCTCAAAACCTGGCAAACCGCGGCTACGTGATGGACAACCTAAACTCATTCTGGGCAGACAGCCAAGCGTTTATTTTAATGGCGGCCGTCCTGTACATCATTGCCAGCATCTTCCAAAAGGGGGTTGACCTGCAGCATGAGAACGACCTGACCGTATAGCCATGCCCATAATTGTAAACCTGGATGTGATGATGGCCAAGCGCAAGATGTCCTTGAATGAGCTCTCTGAGAAAGTAGACCTGACGCTTTCTAACCTTTCTATTTTAAAAACCGGCAAAGCCAAGGCCGTTAGGTTCTCTACCCTAGAGGCCATTTGCAAAGCCCTGGATTGCCAGCCCGGTGACCTGCTAGAATACGCCCCAGAACAAGCTGAGTAATCCTTGAGTCTTGTAGTATGTAGTGATTGATTTTGAATACAGGCGATGGTTGAAGTAAGCTAGTTGCTTGTCAAAGCAGAAATTGCATTCCATTCGCCAGTATTCGTTTTTGGGCTATTTTTCTAAAAGAAAGCCAAAAACGAAAAGAAAGAAGAGAATGGAAAACCTGCTTCTTTAAATATTTCGTTTTAAATATATTTGAAGCATCCTTAGTTGCTTTCCATGAATGTATCTTAATAGCACTAGGCATGCCTGGTACTACCGCTGTTCAGGCTAGTCTATAGCACACGTTTTCTAAAACTCTTCTCACCCTGTCTGTCATGAAGAATTTTCTTTTCAGCCTTTTACTCCTGTCATTTGCCCTGTCTTGCACGCGGCCAAACACCCTCAGCCAAGAAGCATCTGCCACCAATAGGCTACAGGACGGCGAACGCCTTATCACGCTCAACGGCATCAAGCACTGGGTGAAGGTGAAAGGCAGCCAGCACCAAACCACGCCCATTGTCTTAGTGCACGGCGGGCCGGGCGGCAACCACTATGTCTTTGAACGCACTGCTGGGCCAGAACTAGAAAAATTTGCCACCGTCATCTACTATGAGCAAAGAGGCTCCGGCAGAAGCCAGGCCCCCAGCAACCCAGAAGACTACGCCTTGCCCACCCTCATCAGTGATTTAAGAGCCTTGCAAGACTCCCTAGGCACTCCCAAGATCACCTTGCTGGGCTACTCCTTCGGGGCAGAGCTGTCTTTGCGCTATGCCATTGCTCATCCAGATAAGGTAGAAAAGCTAATCCTCTCCTCTCCCGCCGAACTCTCTCCTGCCAACATGCTGGTGCAAATACAAGGTTTCTATTCCATTGGCGACGCACCGCTCAGGTCTGGCATTGAGAAGGTCTTGAAAGACACCACCAGCCTCACCCAAAAATACAACCGCGTTTGGGGCTTGGCCAATGTAGCCACCGTAGACAAGTTCTTGTTTGTAGACGCGGCAAAAGCCCAATTCAACCGACAGCTTTGGCAGGAAAGCAAGCTCACCAACACCGGGCTCATGGCCAAAGTCTACCTGCAAAACAACAAGGCAGATTTATTGGAGCTGGCCAAAAACCATCCAACGCCTACCTTGCTCATTAGTGGTCTGCATGACAAAAACGGCGGCTTGCACACGGCCTTGGGGTTAAAGCAAATCCTGCCCAACAGCCAGCATAAGCTCTATGAGCAAAGCGCCCATTTTCCAGACATTGAAGAACCCAACCGCTATGCCCAGGACGTGAAAGCCTTTGTGCAAGCCAAGTAATTTTACCTCCTGGCACCAATCCGTTTTTGGCCTGTTTTCTGGGAAACAGGCCAAAAACGGATTTTCTTTTCTCCTGTTCCGGGCTTCAGGCTTCGTGTTCAAGGGGATCAAAATAGAATTACTATATTTGCTTTGCACCTGTTTCAGGTCTATTTGCGTAGCAAGAACCTAACCTTCACTGAGACTATGATAACCATTGACCAATACAACTTCCAGGGCAAGCGTGCGCTGGTGCGTGTAGACTTCAACGTGCCGTTGAACAGCAACTTTGAGATCACAGATGACACCCGCATTAGAGCGGCCGTGCCTACCATCAGAAAAATCTTAAACGACGGCGGTTCTGTGGTTTTGATGTCGCACCTGGGCAGACCCAAAGGAGGCCCTGAGGAGAAGTATTCTCTAAAACACCTGGTGCAACCGCTGGAGGACATTTTCCAGACCCAGGTCAAGTTCTCTAGAGACAGCATTGGTTCTGAGGCCGTAGAAATGGCCAACGACCTCCAGCCCGGCGAAATCCTGTTGCTGGAGAATCTGCGCTTTCACAAAGAAGAAGAGTCGGGCAACCAGATTTTCGCTGAGAAATTGAGTTTGTTGGGAGACGTTTATGTGAACGACGCCTTCGGGACGGCTCACCGCGCCCACGCCTCTACCTCCATTGTAGCCGATTATTTCCCGCATGACAAAGTATGCGGTTCTGTGATGCAGGCTGAATTAGAGAACGCCCAGAAAGTATTAAGCTACGCCGACAGACCTTACACGGCTATCATGGGCGGTGCTAAAATCTCAGACAAAATTCTGGTGATTGAGCAGTTGCTGGACAAGGTAGACAACCTGATCATTGGCGGCGGCATGAGCTATACCTTTGCAAAAGCCCAGGGCGGTCACATTGGCAACTCCTTGCTGGAGGCTGATAAAATGGACTTGACCACAGAACTTTTGAGAAAGGCCGAAGAAAAAGGCGTAAAGATTTACCTGCCCACGGACTCTATCATTGCCGATGCCTTTGACAACAATGCCAACACAGACGCAGTGGCCAGCCACGCCATTCCGGACGGTTGGATGGGCTTGGACATTGGACCAGAAAGCCAGGCTACCTTCTCTGAGGTGATTCGTAACTCAAAGACTATTCTTTGGAACGGCCCTATGGGCGTGTTTGAGATGCCCAACTTTGCCGGTGGCACCAAAGCCATTGCCGAGGCCGTGGTGGAAGCCACCAAAAACGGCGCGTACTCGCTCATCGGCGGAGGAGACTCAGCCGCAGCGGTAGCCCAAATGGGCCACACGCAGGATGTTTCCTACGTCTCTACCGGCGGTGGCGCTTTGCTGGAGTACATGGAAGGCAAACAACTGCCCGGCGTGCTCGCGCTGCAATTAGAAGAAACTCCATTAGACTAATCATTAATTAGTTTGTAAAACAGAAGCGGCGGCTCCACTTTAGGAGCCGCCGCTTCTGTTTTTTGGCTGTTTTCTAAGAATCAGGCTAAAAACGACTATGGTGTCAATTGATTCATCTGTTGGTGTAAACACCCCCCTTAGTGCTACGCTCGGTGCCTCAAACTCTCGTTTGGGCAACCCTCAAGGGGGACTCTGCGGTTAGTAGAAGCCTTTGCTACGTGCACCTGATCCAGTCTTTCCGTCGAGTCGCCTAAGCAGGTTGCCGCCTCTGACCCGACAGCGGTCACGATAAAGCATTGTTAGTTAAGTAAGCAAGGAAGTAGCCATGCAAAGGAGGCAAGCTGGTACAGCGCGAGGCGGGAAGACGGGGCCCCGCGGCCGCGAGCGCTGGGCGGCAGCAATGCAACAAGGCGGCATAAGGGCACCGAAGCAAGCAGTCTTTCTCAGGAGCAGCCAAATGCGTGCACAACGTCAAAAACACAACCTCCCCAGAAACACTTACTTCAACCGCTCCAGATTCCCCTCAGGGGTATACTGCACCAGTTGATTCTCCAACATCTCCTGCAACAAGTCGCCCAGCAACTCCTGTTCAGAGGAGCTGAAGTGCGTGGCAATAGACTTAGGATGCAAGGGCATTTCTTTGAGATGGCTCAACACCTTGGCTTCTAAATGCAGTTTGTTTTCCTCTAACCGCTGTTTCTTTTTTTGCGCCAGGCAATAGTCACAGATGCGGCAGTTCTCTTGGCTTTCCTCCCCGAAGTACTTTAATATCTGCTGCGTTCTACATTGCTTGGCATTTTCTATGAAGGCAATCACCGATTTGGCTTTGGACAGCGCCTGGTCTCTAAATTGATTTAAGCGTTTTTGGTCCAATGGCATTTTAGCGGCATCTGCTCTTGGCAATATAAACTGCACCTGCGGACCGTCGTGCTGGGCCTCATATACCAAGACCTGGCGCTGGTGCAAGTGTTGCAATTGTTGTCTTACGGTTTTCTCTGGTAACTCCAGATGCTTGGCCAGGCCAGCCTCAGATATTTTCACGAAGTCGCGGTACATTTCGCCGCCGTACAGGCGCAACAGGCCTTTGATGACTGGCTCCAGCGTCTCGTTCATGATCTGAAACTCATATAAGGCCGTATGTTCCAGCAAGAAGAATACCTTGGAAGGACTATAGAAGCCTTCGTTCAAGACCAATAATCCTTCTGACTCTAGTTGCTTTAAGGAATGGTGTACCTCTGCAGCAGACAGCTGGTAGGTTCGGCAGAACTCGGCTATGTCAAAGTCGAAGGATTGGAAGGCGCCGCTGCCCGTGGCCAGTTGGTAGAAATTGGCTAAGGCCTGGTACACGCGGTTTAAGGTCTCCATGGGTGGATAGGCCTCAGTAGTTTTCTTGAGGAGCAGAGACGTGTCCTCAGGGCCCAATAAGACGGTGGCGTAGCTATACTTGCCATCCCGCCCTGCCCTACCAGCTTCTTGGTAATAAGCTTCCAAAGAATCAGGTAAATCCAAGTGTACTACCAAACGTACATCGGGCTTATCAATCCCCATCCCGAAGGCATTGGTGGCCACAATCACGCGCACTCTATCTTGAATCCAATCGGTTTGGGCAGTGGTACGCGCCTGATGCGGCAAACCGGCGTGGTAGGCGGCGGCTTTGATGCCTTGGCGCTGTAGCCAGTCGGCCAGCTCCTGCGTGCGACGGCGGTTGCGCACATAGATGATGGCCGTGCCTGTCATTTTCTGCAGAATCTCGCGCATTCTGGCTTCTTTGTCCTCCACGGCCAGCACAGAATACGACAGGTTCTTGCGCGCAAAGCTCTGCTGAAAAACATTCTCTTTTTTGAAGGCCAACTTCTCCTGAATGTCAGCCTTTACTACAGTGGTGGCCGAAGCAGTCAGAGCTAAAATGGGCACCTGCGGCAGGATGTCTCGTAGCTTTGCAATCTCCAAGTACGGCGGCCGGAAGTCATACCCCCACTGCGAAATACAGTGCGCCTCGTCCACGGCCAGCAGGCAGACGTTCATGCGCTTGATCCGCTCCAGAAACAGCTCGGTCTGCAAGCGCTCCGGCGACACGTACAGAAACTTTACGGCGCCAAACACGCAGTTGTCCAGAATCATGTCAATCTCACGCTTAGCCATACCGGTATGGAGTGCGGCAGCGGCAATGCCCCGTTTGCGCAGATTCTCTACCTGGTCCTTCATGAGCGCAATCAAGGGAGATACCACCAAGCACACGCCCTCCTGCGCCAGCGCCGGAACCTGAAAACAAATGGATTTTCCACCGCCGGTGGGCAGGATGGCAAGCGTATCTTGTCCGGCTAAGACCGAAGCGATGATGTCTTCCTGCCCCGGCCTGAAAGCGTCATAGCCCCAGTATTGCTGTAAGATGTGGTGAAGGTCTGTCATAGCCATGTCAAAGCTACAACTTTGAAGTTTGGAGGTCAAGCCAATTTGAGTCCTGAGTCGCGAGTCCCGGGTCCTGAATCATTTGCCCTGCCACCGCGCCAGCGCACAAACGCATTGCAACGTCTCCACCAGCACCCGCCTGACGACCGACCTTGCGCAGGGCAGCCTTGGCTGTGTGCCCGGAGCATGGGTAGGGACCGAGTAATGGCCTATCACCTGCCAGAGGCGCAAGCCCACTATGAAACAGATAGCATTTGCCAAGTGCACAATCCGAAGAAAAGCTGTCTGAGCGGCAGCGAGTTTCTTTTCTTCTTGATTCTTTTGGTTAGGTTGAACATCAAGGAGAAAAGTGACAAACCGGGGCAGAAAGTAAATAAAGAAATGTTAGGTAAGAATGGATTGGGTGGCAGAAAGAATAAATCACATAGAGCAAGTCATCCCCCTACCCCCTTCAAAGGGGGACGAAGAAGCTCCTTTCTTCTAAATCATTTTTAGCCTAAAATCTCCAAAATAGCCTAAAAACAGAAAACCCGACCAAGGGCCGGGTTTTCAAGTATCATTCATTCACTCAAGTAATAACTTACGCAGCAGCAGATTGTTCGTGCTCACGGTCTTCAATTACTTTCTTCAACTTCTGGATAGACTGCTTGGCGCGTTCTTCGTCCAGTTTGTTGATGTTCAAGAGCATTTTAGTTTTCTCTTGACGCGTAATCACCGGGTTGTTGAGCAAACGGATAATCTCCTCTTTCTGCTTGGCTGTAGCGTACTTCACGGCTGGGGCGTCTTCTGCCGTTTCTGGCGTAGACGCGACTGGCGCTGGGGCAGTAGCTTCAGCTTCTACCGGCACGGCTTTCATGGTCTTGGCAGGCGCGGCCGGTCTGGCTTGCTCTACTTTCGCCTCTTGCACGTTACCTTGGTAGTCCATCTCCTCGGCTGGGGTAGGCTCATAGCCAGCGGCTCTAATGATCCAAGCCAAAATGTTTCTATAAGCCTTCCCAATAGCTCTAGTCTGGGCCATGGACGCGATAGCATACTCTTGATAGTACTTGCGGCCTTGCTCTTTGTTAGAGCAGATGGCAAACCCCGCCCCTACTACTTGCTCAGTGCGCAGGTTTAATAAGTTTACCTTGGCCAGGTACTTAATCTCGGCGCTGTCGCTCATGCTGGTCAACTCCTCTACTATAGGCAAAATGCCCAAGCGAGAACCCGCATACTGCCAGCCTTCCACGTTCACGTATTCCTTCCCTTGGATATTTTGATATAGTCTGTTCTCTTTGATGAACTTCGCTAAATCAATCGCCAAGTGCATTGTTTCGTCAGAACGAGAGATGTCATAGCTCTCTATTTTGTTCTTCTTCACCACTTTTTCTTCGTTGGCAACCTGATTCACTTTTGTCTGCATTTTCTCTTTAGTTTCAGTTCAGAATAATAACAGACCTACCTAGGGAATAGTGCATTTTTATTTCACTTTTAATACAAATAATAGCATTGATAATCAGGTAGTTACGAGTGTTTGCTAAATTATTTTTAGCAAACCATAAATCGCTGTTTAATAGCGAGTTACCGAAAATCATAGTCAACCTAGTCTTGTGCTAAAAGATCTAAGAATGTATTCCCCCTCATCCTAACCTTCTCCCTCAGGGAGAAGGGACTTTGGGTTTACTTATGCAAGGCTGATTCGTAAGAAAGAGCATGGATTCCAGGAATTTCAGAAAAGAACTGAGAAGGACTGCGACGGCGTCTGAGGTGATTCTATGGCAGGGCTTAAGGGATAGAAAACTTAAGAATAGAAAGTTTAGGAGGCAGCATGGCATTGGCCCTTATATCGTGGATTTCTATTGCCAGGAGGAAAAGCTAGTGGTTGAAGTGGATGGAAGTAGCCATGACAATATTGGCACGCTTCAAGCCGATGAAACACGTGATAGATGGTTAAGCGAGCATGGCTACACAATACTCCGCTTCTCTAATGAGGAGGTTTACAAGAATGTGGAACGCGTGCTTTGGGCAATTGAAGATGCATTCTCTTCTGGCAATGTTTAACCAGAACTTAAAGCTTCTTTAAGCTAATTTGTTGCAAAACAGCAAGGCGCAGTCCCTTCTCCCTGAGGGAGAAGGTTAGGATGAGGGGGAAATGGTGATTCTAGCAAAAGCCAACCCTCTTCAAATTATCCCCTCACCCTAGCCCTCTCCCAGAGGGAGAGGGAATAGAGAAAGCCCGTTTTTGGCCTACTTTCTGGAAAGCAGGCCAAAAACGGGCCGAGGCGCCTGGCAACAAAATATAGCTTATAAGGTCTCCTCAGAGGCTTCTTCTGGCTGGAGCAAGTAGCCGTCCTTCATGGTGAGTTTGCGGTCAGCCATGTCTGCCAGAACCGGGTTGTGGGTGACAATGACGAAGGTCTGTCCTAGTTCCTCGCGCAGCTTGAAAAAGATGTGGTGTAGCTCGTCAGCGTTCTTGGAGTCCAGGTTACCAGAAGGCTCATCGGCGAAAATCAACTTGGGAGAGTTAATTAAGGCGCGTGCCACGGCAGTGCGTTGTTGTTCGCCTCCAGACATCTCAGATGGCTTATGGTCCAGGCGTTCGGCCAGGTTGAGCATCTCTAACAATTCTTTAGCGCGCTGCTCTACCTCCTTCTCTGGTCTATTGGCCAGGAAACCCGGCAGGCACACATTCTCCAGTGCGGTGAACTCAGGCAACAGGTTATGGAATTGGAAGATGAACCCGATGTTCTGGTTCCGGAAACGGGCCACCTCTTTGTTGCTCAAACCCGAGATGCGCTGGCCTTGTAAATAGACCTCGCCGGCGTCTGGGGAGTCTAAGGTGCCTAACAAGTGCAACAGCGTACTTTTACCGGCCCCCGAGGCGCCGACAATAGACACTACTTCGGCATCGCCAATGGTGAGGTCAATGCCTTTGAGAACGGGCAATTTGCCATATGATTTAAACAGCCCGCGGGCCTCCAATAAAACAGGTTTCTGGTCGGTCATGTGGTACAAAACAACGCGGAAGGGTTGGCATTTGCAAATACCGCGCTTGTGTGCAAGGAAACGGAAGAAACCCCTGTGGGGTTAGTCCTGAGTTCTGAGTCTTGAGTCGCGAGTCAGAAAACGTGTACCGTTTTTGGCTTGTTTTTCAGAAATCAGGTCAAAAACGAAGGCCGGGTCAGCTTTTAGAAAAGGCTTTTACCTCAGCCCAGGTCCAATACTTTTTAGGGGATATTCCGGCAAAAACCTTCTCAAAATAATCAAGGCAAGTTTGAACGAAGAGCTCCATGGGAATGGAAGAAGAGTAAATGGGTCTGTCTGTGGGATTGCTGTAGCGCTGGGCTTTGGTGAGCTTTTCTTTCTGCAATCTAAGCAAAGGGCCCGTATCAGTGACTCCGTCCGCCGACCACGTCTGTCCACCAGATTCCAATTGGGTCAATTGAGCGGCTAATGGCTTAAGATCAGGTCTTGGCAACGTGGGGCGGCTGTGCAGGTCTACCCAGGTGGTGTACTTGCATTCCAATTCAAAGCGGTTTTGATCATAGCAGGAGATGACAATGTCATAGCCGGCGGTGGGTCCAAACAGGGCATAATAATGTACTGGGGCCGAAGTTTCTATGATAATTACTCCCAAGTCATCCCGTTTGGTAATGTGCGTAGCGGGGCTGTGGATTTGCTGATAGCCGGCAAGCACCTGTTCATATTCTGGCAACCATACTTGCTTATAGGCTTCTGTGTTTTCCAAAACCTGTGTGAAAGCCTCCAGGAAGTAGTGAAACTTGGGAATGGAGGCCACTACTTCATTCTCCTCCAAGTCCTCGGCCCCGAAGGGTGGGTAGAAACGCGCCTTTTCCTCGGCGTTTAGCCAGCAGACCAGCTTCAAAGCTTTTTCTACAAAAGGGTTGCTCAAATCCAGTTCCCTGAAATCCCCGATGACGGCTACCTGCCGAAGCGTTTCTTCGTGTTGCAAGGCCAGTTCTGGATAAAGCAAAGCCCAAACGCCTACCAGCGCGTCTATGTCAAAGTGGTTGGCGGTCACGTATTGGTACTTCTGCAAGTCTGGCCAGTTCTGTTTAAGCGCCTGCAAAACCATGCCGGCGCTGGTATCCTCCCTGAGGGACATGGGAGTGGGTGCCTCCCGCCAGTGAGATAAGACAAGGCTGTTGGAATGAAAGCTGTCCACGATTACGGCGGGGTGGTTTTTAACTTCAGGAAACGGAAGATACGAGAAAGGCATGGCGCAAAGATAGAAAAGGAGTCCTGAGTTCTGAATCTAGAGTTCTAAGTCAAAAATGCAGACATCGTTTTTGGGCTGCAATCAAGAAAACAGGCCAAAAACGAGTGGTTACTTTACTTTCAAAACCTCGCTTTCACCACTATTCCAGACTCAAGACTCGCGACTCAAGACTCAGGACTCCTTTCAAGCCTCTTTTCAAAACGGGGCCCCGTTTTGAAAAGAACCTTGAAAGCCTTACTTTCGTGCACCTAAAAACATCAACCTAACCTCATGAATATACACGAGTACCAGGCGAAAGACATTCTGAAGCGCTACGGCGTTAGAATTCAAGAAGGCATCGTGGCGGAGACCCCTGAAGAGGCGGTAGCGGCTGCCAAGCGTTTAACCGAGGAAACCGGCACTGGCTGGCACGTAATCAAAGCCCAGATTCATGCGGGCGGTCGTGGCAAAGGCGGCGGGGTGAAACTTGCCAAAAACCTGGAGCAGGTGAAAGAAATTGCCGGCCAAATCTTGGGCATGCAGTTAATCACGCACCAAACCGGTCCAGAAGGAAAGAAAGTACACAAGGTATTGGTAGCTCAGGATGTATATTATCCTGGTGACTCTGAGCCTAAAGAATATTACGTGTCTATCTTGTTAGACCGTGCCAAAGGTCAGAACGTGATCATGGCGTCTACTGAAGGCGGTATGGACATTGAAGAAGTAGCGGAGCACACGCCAGAGAAAATCTTCAAGGAGTGGATTGACCCAGCGGTTGGTCTTCGTCCGTTCCAAGCCAACAAAATTGCCTTTGCGTTCGGTTTGCAAGGCGAGGCGTTCAAAGAATTCACCAAATTCTTGACCAGCCTTTACAATGCGTACTTAGACACAGACGCATCTATGTTTGAAATCAACCCAGTGTTGAAGACCTCAGACAACAAAATCTTAGCCGTAGACGGTAAAGTAGACTTAGACGACAACGCTCTGTTCCGTCACAAAGACCTGGCTGACCTGCGCGACATCCTGGAGGAAGATCCTTTGGAAGTGGAGGCAAGCAAAAGCAACCTGAACTATGTAAAGCTGGACGGTAACGTTGGCTGTATGGTGAACGGTGCTGGTTTGGCCATGGCGACTATGGACATCATCAAGCTTTCTGGCGGTGAGCCGGCTAACTTCCTGGACGTAGGGGGTGGGGCCAACGCACAGACCGTAGAAGCTGGTTTCCGTTTGATCTTGCAAGATCCTAACGTGAAGGCCATCTTGATCAACATCTTCGGTGGTATTGTTCGTTGCGACCGTGTGGCGAATGGTGTAGTTGAGGCGTACAAGAACATTGGTACCATCAACGTTCCAATCATTGTTCGTTTGCAAGGAACCAACGCAGAAGAAGGCGCTAGAATCATTGACGAGTCTGGCTTGAAAGTATTCTCTGCCGTTCTTTTGAAAGACGCTGCTTTGAAAGTGAAAGAAGTATTGGCCAACGCCTAATACTTACTTTATACTAAACAGAAAAGGCTTCCTGGCAACGGGAAGCCTTTTTTTATATTCCTAAAGCAACCTTGAACTGTTAACTGGCATCTATGTAGAAAACGCAACATCTATTACTATGAAAACCCTTCTCACTTTCTGCTTAGCTTCTGTCTTAACCGTTGGCTTCGCCCCTGCTCTACAAGCGCAGACGTCTCTCCCCGAAATCAAGATCATCTCCTTTGATCGTGCTCCTCAGTTAAAGCCTGTCTACCAACACAGCACGCCAGACAACGCTTACCTTACTCGTCTTAGAACCAGCTACCAATTAGAAAAAGTGGTGGCTGGTAAGAAATCAGACTTTGACAAGGTGAAAGCGGTTAGTAATTGGGTTAGGCAGCGTTGGGAGCACAACGGCGACAATGAACCGCTTAAGAATGATCCCATCTCTATTCTGGAGGAAGCCGCCACGGGTAAAAAATTCAGATGCGTGGAGTATGGTATTGTGGTGAGCGGCGCCTTGAACGCCTTGGGCATACCTGCCAGAACGTTGGCCTTGAAAATGGAGCACGCAGACACCATCTCGTATGGCGCCGGGCACGTAGTCGCTGAGGCGTATTTAAAAGACCAGAAGAAATGGGTGATGGTAGACGGTCAGTTTGACGTAATTCCTATGCTTAAAAACACGCCCTTGAACGCCGTAGAATTGCAACAGGCGCTGTCTGCCGGCGCGCCAGACTTAAAAGTGGTATCGTTCTCAGGCACCAAAGCCGCTGATTATTTCTCTTGGGTAGCGCCTTACCTCTTCTACTTTAATACCCGTCTGGACAACCGCTATGACGTGGAGCGGGTATTAGGCAGTATCATGCTGGTGCCCAAAGGCTATAAGAACCTGACCGCCTTCCAGAAGAACCCCATCCAAAACATGGTCTACACGCACTCCTTGAAAGACTTTTACCCAGAGGTGAAATAAGCAAGTCCGAAGGGAAGCTGGTTTCGTAGGTAAGATGATTGACACCAACACCTTAACGGCATGAAAGCAATTATTTTACTAGGCACCTTAAAGAAAACCGGCCTGTCTAACACGGAGGTCTTATGCGAGTTCTTCCAGAAGCACCTGGAGGCGCAGAAAATAGAATGCTCCATCATTAAACTGGTGGAGCATTCTATTTTAGCAGGCACGTACAATGACATGGGCGAAGGCGATGACTGGCCCAAGATTCTGGAGCAACTCCTGGCCGCTGACATCATTCTGCTGGCCTCTCCTATCTGGTGGAACAACCATTCCTCAGAAACTCAGCGGGTGATTGAGCGCCTTGATGAGCTGCATGATGAGATCATGGCCGGCAAAGAATCTAAGTTGGATGGCAAGGTAGGCGGCGTGCTGGTCACTGGCGACTCTGACGGAGCCCAAACCATCATTGCCAACGTGGGCAATTTCTTCAATGCCATTGGCCTCACGTTTCCGCCGTTTGCCTCTTTGACCGTGCTCTGGGACAAGCAGGCCAAAGACCAGAAACCTACCAAAGAAGAACTGCTGGCCAAATATGAAAAAGACTACGATTCCACGGCCCAGAAAATGGTCCAGCAATTAGTCACCTTCGCGGAAGTCAAGCCCAAAACTGATGCTAAAAATAAATAAGCACCCTTTTAATCTGAGGATGAGAGGTACTTGAAGACCAGTAGTACATAGCTTATTTCTACATCAACTTCTAGTCGCCTTATGATGTACCACTTAAAAAAAAAATGGGAGCCTTTTTTAGAAGGCTCCCATTTTTTGCTTCTTTCGGCCAAAACAGGCCAAAAACGATTTACTTAATCTAGCACGTTCAATTGAACGTCAATATTACCTTTGGTACCAACAGAATACGGGCACACCTCATGCGCCAACTCCACTAGTTCTTGGGCTTTTTCTTTGTCTACGCCATCTACCTTTACATCCAATTGTACGGCAAGACCATAGCGTCCGTCGTCAAACTGGTCCAGACCCACGTGCGCGGTCACGGTAGATTTCTCATCCAAACGTATATGTTGTTTGCTGGCCATCAGTTGCAAGGCGCTTTGAAAACAGGCCGCGTAGCCCGCCGCAAACAACTGCTCTGGGTTGGTGGCCCCGCCTTTGCCGCCCAGTCCTTCAGGAATACGGATAGGCATGTCAATGATGCCGTCTGAGGATTTTACTTGGCCGCTTCGGCCGCCGGTAGCGGTTACTTCCGCTGTATACAATCTTTTCATAGTGTTATGGATAAGGTAAGCCAATGTCTTAATTAAACTGCTTTGACCGCTAAATGTTGAAAGAAAAATGCAGGCCCGTCATTTTTGGCTTGTTTTGGCTGAAACAGGCAAAAAACAGATAGGCTGGCTTTCATCCTACCCAGGCATTTCCTACTTTTGCCCCAGCAATACTCAGGCCGCGTAGTACAACGGATAGTATTGGAGTTTCCGAAGCTCTCGATTCAGGTTCGATTCCTGACGCGGCCACTTGAATTAAAAAAGCCTCTCAACTGGATGTTGAGAGGCTTTTTTGCATCTAACCAAAATCATTGAGGCAACCAAACTTTGGAAAAATATAGTATTTGCGCTTACTTTTTCCCTTCCAATTATATCAAGCATAAAATCTAATTCTCCATTATGAAGAAATCGCTTTTCTTTGTTTGCCTTTTTCTATCCACTCTTTCTTTTTCGTGTACAGACAAGGAAGAAATAGAAGAAGAAGTAAAACCAAAAGACCTAAGGCTAGTCAAGGTCACTGCCACAGACACCAATAAACCTGATATTACGGCTACCTATATTTTTAAATATAATGACCAAGGTGGCTTATTGGAGCATAATGCAATCAACAAAGACCTAGTAGCTAACCGTGGATTGAGGTTTGACAACACTTTTAATGCACAGAATCAACTTGTGCAGAGTCAAGTCACCAATACTAGCACCTCAAAAGTTACATCCAAGGAGTCTTTTACTTATGACAACTTAGGAAGAATTTCTTTTGCAGGAACCTATTTACCTGATGAAGATACTCCCTATGTTAAGTATCTATTTGTTTATGATTCCAAAGGCCGTGTAAGCAGGATTAATCTACAATACCGACAATTTCTATCTGATCCTAATCATCCTGACGGGATCTTCCAAGTTATCATGTTTGAGTATGATGACCGCAACAATGTTACCAGAGAAACTTACTATGAAGTTGACCAATTCAAGAAAGGTGAACTGACCATAGATTTAGACCAGAGGCTTACTTATGATGATAAGAAGAATCCCTTTTATCAGGTTGGTAACCCCAATCGTTTTCATGGGCATGTCAGACACCTTCTATACAGCTATATGAACAACTGGAGCCCTAACAATCCTGTCACTATTAATACAATTGATTATCACTATTCTACCTCTAATAGTGTCACTACTATTACACAAACACCTTATAGCAATCAATTTACCTATAAGTATAATGACCAAGGTTTTCCAGTAGAGATAAAAGACAGAACCATAACCCATAGCCTGGAATACGACCCAAAGTAGGTTTGTATTATTCCATAGATTCTAGCATTTAGCTAACTTAAAATGCCACTCCTTAACCAGAGTGGCATTTTTGTTTTACTATATAGAATTCTAGGTGGTTTTCTTTTCATAATTTAGGGTGTTCATAGTAAACCGTACTATCCCCCTTCCACCTAAGACCCTTTGTTTTTAGCCTGATTTCTCAGAAAGAGGCCAAAAACGCTAACCTTTTTTTGCTTTCAGGTATGAAAGCCCTATACCCTATTGAGGCAGGCAAAGCTTCTTTCAACAAAAAACAGAGTACCAGCAAACCCAATCCATACCACCTAAACTAAGCCTATAATACACTTTTACCTAATCTGTCATGACCGCTTCAATCAACGTTCCCTTGCGGGTTAAGCATTTTAATGCCCAAATCAAGCACAAGGAAGGCAAACTAAGGTTCAACAGGGCCTTGGGCAAAGACAAAGACAATCCGCTGTTTTACACCTCTACCCTACTAGAAGAGGCCATGGCCCAGAAGGCGTTTCTGGAGATTGAGGATAAAGACGCCCGCCTGTATGGTACCAGCTCCTTCGGTGAGAAATTTCTATTAGCCGATGCCCAGAGCTTCCTGCACTTGCTATACTACCTGGCCTATGAGCATGACCAAAAGATCTTGGAAGCCAAGCTAGCTGAAAAACTGCGCATCAGGCAGGAGAAAGAACAAGCCAAGGCCGCCAAGAGAAAATCTTCCCAGTTGTCACTTATCAACTTCGCTTTGGAGCAAGAGCCGCAAGAGACCTCCTCTACGCACGTACCAGGCAAAGCCGTTGGGTTTGAGCTGCAAGAAGAAGACGGTGTCACCAAAATCAAGGGCACTAACTTTGTGATCTCTAAATTTTTGTAGTTTTAGATTCACCAAAATAATTGTCAGATGAACGTCATCACCTTATACTTATCAGACAATGTCAAGATTGAGGTAGACAACTCCTTTTCTGGTGAGGAAACCGTCAAATACAACGGCGAGGTGGTTTCTGAGAAGAAATCGCTGCTGGGAGAAACTCACTCGTTTACCTGCGTAGAAAACGGCGAGCAGGTGCAGTATGAAGTACGCATAGGTATCAAGAACCTAGGCCGCATAAGCGTGGCCATTTACAGAAACAATAAGGTAGTCCTGCTCAGCTAAGGTCTGCTGCGCCCCTAACTTAAGGATTACATTTATTGCGCAATAAACAGGGTTCGCAAGCGTATATATAATAAATCTATATTTAATTCAATATTCTATCTATGATTAAGCACTATCTTTTCAGGGTTGGACGCGCCTGTCTGTTTCTGCCCTTGTTCTGCACACTACTGCTAACGGGCTGTGAGGACCCTACCCAACCAGAAAATGATGGTCCTAAAAAGCTTGTGGTTAAAACCGCCAGAACCGGTGATGAACCCACTAGAGAATATGTCTTTGACCGGCTGGGCAATCTGACCAAAGTAGTCACCCAAGGCGACACCACCTCTTGGAAAGTGGAGTATTTTTATGATGCCCAGGGACGCTTTTACCGCCAGAAAGAAGGGGCTTACACTTTTACGGGAGAGTACAACGCCCAAAACCAATTGGTGAAGCACCTGGCAAATTTTTCAATAGGCGGGGTATCTGAAGACAATTTTTATCTGCACACATACAACGCCCAAGGCCAACTGCAAGAAACCACCTACCACAGTCCCACTGATCCAACCTACGTTCTGTACCGGTTCAAGTATTTTTACTCCAATGGCGTTAATGACCGCATAGAAAAAACCATGTATGCAGGCAACGGCCCTTTTATAGAGGATATCACCATCACTTATGATGGTAAAAAGCAACCCATCCCGTATTTGCCCTTGGTGGGCGTGAACAACAGATTCAGGGAGACACCTTTGATTGAATACGCCGCCGGCAACGTGGTAGACTACCGCATTGTCAATAGAATTGACGGGTCCAAGAACCCTACCAGCTACAACGTCGCCTACACCTACAATGACCAGGGCTATCCTATAGAGGCGCTCCTTAAAAACGGCTTTAGCACCACCAAAACCAGCTATACCTACACGTACCAGTAACTATCCTGCATCATCTGCTGCTTTACAAAGACATTTCTTGAAAAGCAGTGGTGGATAGATGGTAAAATCAAATGCTCCGTTTTTGGCCTGGTTTACAGAAAACAGGCCAAAAACGGAGCATTCATTTCAAATCCAGCTTATAGGAGTGTGTCTATTCTTTGGGTAATTCCATGTAGAAGGTACTGCCCTTTCCTTCCTGGCTTTCAAACCAAACTTTGCCTTGGTGCAGTTCTACTATCTTCTTGATGATGGACATGCCCAGGCCAATGCTTTTCTCGCCTTTAATGCCTTCGCGGCGGGCCGAGGTGAACTTGTCAAACAACCTGGGTTGCAAGTCTTGCGGGATGCCAATGCCGTCATCTGACACCGTGAACAAGGTAGTGGCAACCTTATCTTCTACCTTCACCTTGATGGTACCGTGGTCATGGGTGAACTTGATGGCATTGGAGACTAGGTTGTTGAAGGCCTGCATGAACTTCATGACGTCCAGGTACATGAACAGAGGCTCATCTGGCAGTTCCATCACAAAGTTCTTGGAGATCAAGCCGCCGCTCATCTGCTGGTAGTTGTCAATCATGATTCTTACCCGGTGGCAGATGTCTATGCGCTCTTTGTGCAACACAATCTGCGCCGACTCCAGAAACTCATTGTCCACAAAATCCCGAATCATGTCTGAGCCCTTCTTGGCGTTCTCCTTGATGTAATGCACCAGATTGAGCACCACAGACTGTGAGTCCTTCAACTCAGTCTCCAGCAGCTCAATCATGCCCTCAATGTTGTTGAAGGGCGCGGCCAGGTCATGTGAGAGAATCTCTAGGGTGGAGTTTTTCTTAGAGTTGAACTTGAGGATGTTGGACTGGTACTCCTTACGCTGCGTAATGTCCTCGGCGAAGCCCGTCACCAGCGTCTCTTCCTTTTCTTCATAGAGTTGGCAGCACAGGCAAATCCATTTTTCTTCCTGGGCTGGCACCTGTATCCTAAATTCAATTCCCTCCTGCTCCTTGACCGTTAAAAGCTTGGCGTACTGGTCATACAGGAACGGACGGTCTTCTTCATGCAAGTAACCATGTATCTGGGCAGCGTCTGCCAGGGCAATCTCCTCAGAGACGCCAAACAGGTGAGAGAATGCTCTGTTAAGGTATTTGAACCGGTTGGTTTTGAGATCGAACACAAAATAAGCCTGTCCAAAGGTTTCAGCCACCCGCTCTACCAGCGGCGCATGCTGAAAGGTTACTTCACTTTCCATCATTGTATCTTAAAGGTAGTGCCTCTGCTTTTTTACAGCATAGAGGCATATAAGTATATGCGTATTACTATTTATAACCTGTCTGCGTTGCAAGGGGCCTCACAATCTTTTAACAATTAATTTTCTTCTTTATTTCGTACCTTTGGGTATATCCTCAGCACTATGGCCCTAGAAAAAAAGTTATCCAACAATCCACTTGCCTTAGGAGAAATCCTGGTAATAGATGATGATGCCTCTAGCCTGTTCTTAATTGAAGACTTGTTGACCTCTATGGGCCTGGGCGGAAAAGTCACTACCTCTACCAATGTGCCTGAGGCCATTAGCCTGTTGCGTGAACGGTCTGGCACCGCTCGCTTTCCAGACCTGGTACTGCTAGACATTAGAATGCCAGACAGTGACGGTTTTGACTTTTTAGAGCAATTGAACACGCTGCCCTTGGCCTCTCCGGCCCCTAAGGTGGTCTTGTTAAGCTATTACGGCAACCGCACCTACCAAAGCCGCGCCGAGGCGCTGGGCGTGGCCGCTTACCTAAGAAAGCCGCTCACCCGTGAAAAGGTGCTGGACATCATCAACCTCAACTAGCCTTAACCTGGGTCCTGGTCTTCTATAAGATTCTAACTAAAAAGAGTAAATTAATAGTACTATAGAGTTTTCTTCTCCCTTTGAACAGCAGACACTCTTTTTTGTTCTCAGGGCAACGGCGGTGGGTGCAGGGGACCCTTAACCGCTTGGCAGGTTCATTGGTTTTTGGCGTATTTTCTAGAAAACAGGCTAAAAACGGATTCTGTTCCTTTTAACTAAAGGCAATTTTCAGGAGCACTCTTGCAGAGTAGACTCCTCATCCAATTTAAAGTATTTATCAAGCAGGCGTTCCATCTGGTCTGCCTTGAGGGGTTTGGTAATGAACTCGCCTATCTTAAAGGTTTGGGCCAGCTGCAGGTCTTTAGGATTGGTAGATGTGCTGAGCATGATCACCACTGGTCTGCGTTCTGGGGCCAGGGGAAGCAGCTCAAAGTTCTTAAGAAACTCAAACCCGTCCATGACCGGCATCTTCACGTCCAGCAGGATTAATTGGGGACACGGCTTGCCAGAATCTCCCTGACATCTCTCCGCTAGAATCTCCAAGGCCTCGCGGCCGTTCAACGCTATTACAATTTCTTCTGAGCAGTTTAACTTACTGATGACCGTCTTGGTGATAAAATTAGCCGAATGGTCATCATCTACCAATAACACGCACTTAATCCGCTCCATGTGGTTCATTTTTAGGACAACAGGAATACTTGCGCATTGTTTGGGGTACGTCCTGGGTCTACCCTTGTTGTACTGCTAAACTACTACAACGTTGCCTAGCCAATTACAGAATATTTTATATGAGACCCTAAAGATGGGCTTTTTAACGATTATTTTTCTTACGTGGGCGGTCAAAACTCCCCACCTATCCATTAACAAAGCGGAACGTATGCTTTTGTTATAAAAGAAGGGCGTACCCTTGTTACAGGATACGCCCTTCTTTTTTGATCGTGTGTTTACTACACAATGGCTAGATGGAGTCCGTGACTACCAGCAAGGCATAGATGATACCCGGTATCACAAACAGCAAGGTTAACAGCACGCTCAGCCAGAACTTGGTGTTGAGTTCACGCTCATGCAAGAACACTCCCAGCGGCGGAATCAATATAGCGAAGATGATTTCAATGATGTTGGTGGCCTGGCCGGCGCGCAAGGCGTTTTTCACCTCACTGGCTAGCATTTCCTTCTCAAACTTAGACATGCTGGCTACTCTGGCCTTCACCAGGGCTACGGCTTCTGCCTCTGTTACAGGAGTGGCATCAATCTCTGTTTTGGTGGGTGCGGGCGCAGCGGGTGTAACGGTGGCTAGTTGCTTCTTCTCTGCCAAGGCAGGCGTTGCTTTTGCTACTGATGCCTCAAGTACCGGCCCCGCTGCAACGGGCGCCGCCTCTGCTACTGGAGCTTCTGCCACGGTAGTGACAACAGTGGCTACTTTTGCTTCTGGGGCTGGCTTGGCCTGCGTCTTGTTATATGCCTCTGCTTTAGATGGCGCGAAGCGGTAATAGTCAGCGTTACTGCAGGAGAATAAAAACTGACCCACCAAGAGAACCCATACTACGTGTAGATTTTTGTTGATTTTCATAGAATTAAAGTAAAAGTGTACGCAATAGCCTTGTTTGTTTAGGAAGTCCCCTCCTTGTTAGTTGATAAGGAGTTCAATACTTTTCTTAAGATTGTTCTACTGCTTTTGGCCAGTTTTGTTTGTTTTCAGGGGTCTTATTCCCTCAACAGAGCCATTTATTTCTTTCTCCAATGCAAAGTCGCACTAGGGCGTATGGGTCAATCCAGGCAATTTGTCCATGAGCAAACTGCTTATTACTCCCCCAATCCTCTAAGATGACCAGCGCGCATATCCGTTTTTGGCTTATTTTCATGAAAATAGGGCAAAAACGACGGCAGGACGCCCTAGTAAGAGCCAATTAAGTATTGTTACTTTTTAGAATGGGGCCTGAAATTAAACCAGGGATGGTTTTTAAAGCTTGGTTCAACCTTTAATCAAAAGGCTAGCTATTGATGAAAATCATAGTTTTGAAAGACCGAAGCCTAAAGGATGCCCACAGATGAAACGAATTAGGGACATTTATAAGGTAGTGGTGCTACGGCTTGCGTTGCACGGCGGCTAGCACCATATCCCAGTAATCCAGCCTCCAGGCGCACAATCATCTCGCACCGCAGGCTTTCCTTAATCTCCTCTATGTCTTCCAGGGAATAGTAATCCATCTCGTCAAAGAAGATTCCGTACAGAAACTCCAGCTCTGAGGGAGAGACTCCCTGCAACAGAAAATATACCAGCTCATCCTTCGTAAATGTGGTTGTCCTCCTCATAGCGCACCTCTCCATTGAGCTTATTTACATACGCGTAATCTGCCAACTGTACTTATACTATCTCCAGAATATTTTCTCCTTTCATACTGGGCCAGGCAATACCCACGCGCAAATGCTAGTTTATAAAGAAGGATGTAGGACTTGCTGCACAGCATCTTCTGGTGACAATGTGCGTACCAGAAGTACGGCCCTCGCAGATAAGGCTGTTAGTTCTTACGTTTATTACCTACCTTACTCAAAAGATCTACTACCATGGCAAAAGGAAAAACACCCGTAAAAGACACCAGCAAAAAGGCCGCTACCAAAACCTTAAAGGAAAAGCGCGCCGAGAAACAACAGAAACGCGACTCTAAACGGGATTAACCCGATCCTACCCGTCATTTCATGTATACATGCAGCAGCCGTTTTTAGCCTGTTTTCTAGAAAACAGGCTAAAAACGGCTGCTGGTTTTGAGACATGCCTGCTTTACCGCCTGCCGTTCTGGTCTTTTAGCAGCCTTAGTAAAACGCCATTGGTCCAGCCAAAGCCGTCTTGGTTGGGGTATTCACCGCCGCCGCCTTCCTGTCCTGCCTGTTCTACATGGTATTTTTCGGTGAGCTTACCAGTCTCTTTAAACACGCGCAGGTTTTGACGTATCCATCTTTGAGCCACGGTGTCAGCCAGGGCTTTGTGCTTGTAGGCTTTCAGGCCTTGTATACTCATCCACTGCAAAGGCGCCCATCCATTGGGCGCGTCCCACTGCTGGCCCGTATGCTGCAAGGTGGTTCTAAGGCCGCCAGTCTGCAAAAAGTCTGCCTCAAGTTTCTGAGCAACGCCTTTGGCCTGGGCTTTGGTGGCCATGCAAAAGTAAAGCGGAAAGACCGCCGCCAGGGTAGGGACAGGACTATGGCTTTTCTTGACCCAGTGGTAGTCAAAGAAGAATTGCTCCTGCGGATTCCAGCAGTAAAGCAGCAGCGCCTCTTTCCGTTTTTTGGCCTTTTGAATGAATTCTTTAGCCCGGCCCTGGTTGCCGTTCAGGCGGGCCACCTCTGCTAGGGTCACTTCTAGGTGGTAGAGGAGCGCATTTAAATCTACCGGAATCAGGTTGGTGGTTTCAATGGAAGTCAAATGTGCCCCGTCTGCCAGCCAACGGCTACTAAAATCCCAGCCAGACTCTGCGGCGGCTCTCAGGTGTCGGTACACTTCTTGGGGGTCTCTCTGAGAGGCTTTGGCAACCTCTACGTCCTCTTTATAAGCCTCTGGCCTGGGCTGGGGATCATCGTCCCAGTATCTGTTGAGTAAGGCGCCGTTGGGCATTCTCACTACCCGCTTAGAGGCCTGCGTCTGGCTACTGAGATCCTGGGCGCCCGCCATCCAGAAGTCATATTCCTTTTGCAGCGCGGGGCCGTATTGTGCCAGCACTCTCTTTCCTTTCTCCTGGGCCAACACGCGTACCATCAAGGCATAAAAGGGCGGTTGGGAGCGGCTTAGGTAATAGCTACGGTTGCCGTTGGGAATATGGCCCGTAGTCTGAATGAGGTGGGTAAAATTGTCCACCATGTGCTGGATGAGCTCCGTCTGGCCATTCACCTGCAAGCCCAGCATGGTAAAATAACTGTCCCAGTAATAGATCTCCCTAAACCGTCCGCCGGGCACAATGTAGGGCTTGGGCAACGCCAACAGGGAGCTTTCTTCTGGAACTGGCTGCCGGGTGAGCACGGGCCATAGCCTTTGAATGTGCGTCTCTACCGTGGCATCTAGGTTGGAGGTGAAATTGGTGCCCGGCTGGGGCGGCAGTTGAAAGTTCCGCGCTACAAATGCTTTTAGGTCAAAGCCGGGTTGGTCTTTTTCCTGGGCATATCTCTGGGCAATGACGGCAGGAGGCGCCAGCGGAATACAGTCTGGAAACGTCTTGGAATCTGGGAAGACAGGCTTTAACTGTACGTCAGCAAATAACGCACCCAGGTCTTGATGCGGCCGGTATTGTGCTTGTGCCCTTTGACCATCCCCCAGCCAACAGAGCCAGAGAAACAACAGCCAAACGCGGGCATTCAAGAAATTTGGACGAGAAAGCATAGCCATGATTTTCTAGGCTTCTACGCAGACTTGGCGGGTTGAGTAACAGGTAAGGTAAAGGGTTTGCATGCCTTACCTGCTACCCATGCTTTTCCCAAATCTTCTATTCATGCAGGAGGCGGTCAATGTCCTGTATCTTCCCGAAGACTACCAGAATGTCTCCCTGCTCAAAAACAGTCTCCGCCTTTACCACGCCTAGTACTTTAGGCTTGAGATGTGCCTTCCCGAACATGTTGCGCGTCTCCTGGTTTCTGAGAATGGTGAGCACGTTCACCTGGTACCTGGCCCTAAAATTGGTTTCCGCAATGGTCATGCCCACATATTTATCCGGCACGGTGGCTTCTATGATGTTGTAGTCTTCCGTTAGGTCAAAGGAATCAATCACGCCCCGCATTTCCAGTTTCTTGGCCAGTCTTTCGGCGCTGTCCTGCTCTGGCCGTATGATTTGGTCTACCCCAATGGCCTCTAGTACTGTCTGGTGCAGCGGCGAGATGGCCCGGCTATACAATCGCCTAGCTCCCAGCTGCTTAAAGATGGCTGTAGCCATGACAGAGGCGCCAAAATCCTCGCCAATACCTACCAGCACTATGTCTGTGTCGGCTATGGGCAAAGTAGATAGGGCCTGCAGGTCACTGGCATCCAGGCAAATGGTATGCGTAACGCGGTCTTTGTACATTTCTACCTTGGCCATGTCTAAGTCCACGGCAATGACCTCATGGCCCATGTCTGTGAGCTTCATGGACAACGAAGAGCCAAAATAACCTAAGCCAATTACAATATAGCGCATAACAGGAGTTTACGTGATGATGATGCTTTCATTAGGATAACGGTAACGGAGAGTTTTCACCTTCCGGAATAAGCCGATGAGCAGGGTGAGCGTACCCACCCTGCCCAGAAACATGGTAATGATGATTACCACCTTACTGGGGTTGCTGAGCAAAGGCGTAATGCCCAGGGAAAGACCCACGGTGGAGAATCCTGAGAAGGCCTCAAAAGCCACTGCCGTCAACTCTAGTTCTGGATTAAAGATGGTTACCAGAAAAATGGCCAAACCTATTACCAGCAAAGACAATAGAATTACGGCAAAGGCCTTATGCACAGACTCTTCGGCTATTTCTCTTTTAAACACTTCTACCCTGTCCTTGCCTTTGGCCAGGTTGTAAATGTTAAGCATGGCTATGGCAAAGGTAGTGGTCTTTATACCGCCACCCACAGACGCCGGCGAGGCACCAATCCACATAAAAAGAAGGTAGAGCAAAATGGTGGGCGCACTAAGTGCCGCCATGTCTACCGTGTTAAACCCCGCCGTCCTGGGGGTCACTGATCCAAAGAAAGCACCCACCCATTTACCCGTAAGCGAATGCTCTGCCAGAGTATTGTTTTTCTCTAACATAAAATACAAGAAGGTACCCACTACCAATAACACCAGCGTGGTGATGGTTACCAGCAGGGTGTTTACCTGCAGAAGCCGGGCCTTGTGGTCAATCTTATTTTTATGGACCAGAGAACTGTATAATCGTTTTACTTGGTAGCGCCCGTACCTGAAAAAGTTGAACACCACCGGAAAGCCCAGTCCCCCAAAAATAACCAGGAAAGCCAGTACAAGCTGCAGAGCGTAATTAAACCTGATCACCGGGTCATACAGTCCCAAGCTTAAGGTAGAGAAACCTGCGTTACAGAAAGCAGATATGGCATGAAAGACGGAAAAACTCACCCGTTCCTCAATTACGTTGGGTGGTAAGCCATTCAGGCTGAAATATAGTAGAATTGCCCCTATGGCTTCTACAATAAGCGTGAAGGCTACAATTTTAAAGAGTGTGCGCGTAATCTGGCCCAAGTTGTCTTCGCTTAACCAGTCTTTCATAAACAGAGAGCTTTTAATGCTGGACCCCTGAAAGAATATCCCGAAGAAACTGGCAAAAGTCATGATCCCCAACCCGCCCACTTGAATAAGGCCAAGGATAATCACTTTGCCCGTTGGCGTGAAGACCGTAGCCGTATCTACCGTAATCAGGCCGGTCACGCAGACGGCGCTGGTAGACGTGAACAAGGCATCCATGAAACTAATCCCCTGGTAGGTGGACTGAGGCAGCAGCAACAGCACCGTTCCAATGGCAATCAAGAACAAGAAGCTCAATACAAATAATTGGGCCGGGTTAATGGCAGATCTATAGAAGAGCAACGTTTTCTTAGAAACCTCTACAAAGAAAACGTAGAAGATAATCCCGTAGATGAGGTACTCACTGTCAAAAAACCACAACAGGGTATGGCTGCTAGTCAAGGTGTTCTTCAAAAAGAACTTAGCTACCAAAGCCAAGGCCATCAACAGCAAGAGGGCCCCTTCAAATATGAGGGAAGGCCTCCTGATGCCTGTCTTCATTAACACGGCCGTCCTTAGGGACAGGCTTGCCAACACCACCAGAAAGAACATGTGGTAAACGTAATGGAGCACCATGTCCACCCCATAACTTGGGTGCTTAAACCCAATGTCATACAGAAAAACAAGCAGGGCTAAGCTGCTTAAGTAGAGCAAGAAAGTATCTATAGCCGCAACCAACCAGGGCAATTGGTGCAAAGAAATTATGAGCGGCTTGGGTACTTTCTTCTTAGGGTTCATGCGCAAATATAAAATCCAAAACGGATAAGCAGACTTTCTATACTATCCTAATCTTAATAGGTTTGTCGTAAGATAGTGGAACATTTTCTGGGGGGCATAGTAAGAAAGCCCATACGTCACCAAACCTAAGAAAATACTATGGATACCTATAACCTGAAACCAGAAAACATGCGCGCGCCTGAGCACTTGAATCAAGAAGAGGCCAAGAAGAGTTTAGAAGAGCTGGATGCCAAGATAAAAGTGTTGCAAGGAAGGGCCCATGCCACCACCGCAGACTCTCATCATACCTACCATGAGCACATTGCCGCCCTGGAGGCCAAGCGCGCGCTCATTGCGCAAAAACTTGAGGACAGCTCAACGGCTACGGACAGCACCTGGCAAGAAATCAAAAAAAGCCTGGAAGACCTCAGCGACAGCATTAAAAAACTGTTTTAGCTTACCTATGGAAAGGAATCGTTTTTGGCCTGTTTTCCAGAAAACAGGCCAAAAACGACCTATTCTTGGGCGTATACCTCAGAGATGATTTCCAGGATTTCAGTGGTGAGCGGCTTGGAGAAGAAATCCCGCACCTCAGAAAGGCTACGCGCGTAGGTGATGTCCTTCTTGTCTACGGCCGAAGACAGCACGAACAAGTTGCATTTGGCAGTGAGTTCTTTGGGCAGCTTGCGGTATTCCTCAATAAATTCCCAGCCGTCCATGCCCGGCATGTTAATGTCCAGGAAGATAATCTCAGGAAACTTCTCTGGGGTCTCCTCCACTATTTTGGAGAGCGCCTTCAGGGCTTCCTCGGCCCAGAGAAAGCTATACACCTCTTCGGCAAACTGATGGTTTCTAATCACACTTTCACATAGAAAGTTGTGGATCTCATCATCATCTATAAGAAAAACCCGCTGATACTTATTCATTCCTAGGGTATGCTTGAAAGTAAACTTTAAATGTGGATCCTTGGTTGACGGCGCTTTCTACATCTATCCAGCCACCTATTGACTCTACCTGGGTCTTGGCCATGTGTAGACCCAAGCCTTTGCCTTCTATATGTGGATGGAAGCGTCTGTACAAACCAAAAATCTTATGCTGCTGCCTGGTTAGGTCAATGCCCAACCCATTATCTTGTAGCATAAAGCATAAATATCCATCTGAAAGTACAGTTTTAATCTTAATTTCCAAACCCCGGTCTGGGCTACTGTATTTTATGGCGTTGAGGATCAGGTTTAAAATTATACTGTGCACATAGCCTTTTACACCATACACGCGGTTGCCCTGTGTAAAATCTGCCGAAAAGGTGGCATTACCGGCGTTTAACTGGCTGGCAATACTTTCCCGCACGTCTAACAAGATCTGTTCTACGTTAACCGGCTCCAGTACTTTCTCCGTTTGGCTTCTAATGGTCAGGATTTCATTTAAATCCTTGATTGTAGAATCCAGCCGCTTAGTAGTACGCTCTAATTTATTGATCAGCACCGGATTGATGGGGTCTTGTAAGTCCTCTCGGTTATAAAGACTGGTGAGTCCCACAATATTGGCCACCGGCGCCCTTAAATTATGAGAGACTATGTAGGCAAACTGTTGCAAGTGCTCATTTTGCCGCACCGTTTCTTCAATGAGGCTGGTACGCTCTGCCTCTGCCTGTTTACGGGTGCTAATGTCCTTAATGGAGGCAAAGCAGTAATCCTCTCCGTCAAACCTAAAATGGTTTAAATGAATCTCCACCGGAAAGTGCCTGCCAGCTTTATTCTTAAAAACGGTTTCATGGGCCAGGGACTGGTCTTCCTGGCTCCATTTCCAGACGTCCTCTTTGAATTGGGCGTCTACATCCAGAATAGAGAGCTTGAGCAGTTCTTCTTTTGAATACCCCAGCAACGCGCAGGCCGCCGCATTGGCGCGCATGATGCTGCCATCTGGTTTGGTCCATAAGAAGGCTTCGGCGGCACGCTCTACAGAGAAGTCTGAGAACTGCAGACTGTGCTCCGCCTTTTTCCTTTTACTGATGTCAATGATGCTGCCGTCTAGCCTAACAAATTCACCAGCCTGGTTAAGGGTTGCCACGCATTGGATTAACTGCCACCGTATGCCCTTATGAGCGGTCATGGCCCTAAGCTCCAGTTGAAACTGCTTTTGCGAGGCTTTTATCAGGGGTAGGGATTCTTCAACAAGGTGCCGGTCTTCTGGGTGAATCAAGGAAAGCCACAGTCCCTTGTTCTGGTAGAATTGCTCTGGCCTGTAGCCCAGATTCTCCTCACACTGCGGACTTACATAGGTCACCTCCAGGTTTTCATTCATGGAGAAGACAATCTCTTCAATATTCCTAAGAATGGCTTGTGCCAGACTTTCAGCGGCTTGCAGCTGTTGTTCGGCTTGTCTACGGGCACTTATGTCATAAATGACTACCAGCCTTCTGCCCTGCCCCTCATGCACGGGCAAGGTATGCGAAGCAATCTCTACGTGTAAGAGGCGGCCGTCTTTGGTTTTATGCACCCAGTCACCAGCCTTGTTAAAAGCGCTTCGGCCTTGTGCAAGGACGCTTTCTAAAGCAGGCAACTGCTCTGCTGGCCGTATGTCTTTAATGGTCATCTGCAGGAATTCCTGCTCACTATACCCATACAGATCAATGGCCGCATGGTTGACCATCAAAAAACGGTAGGTCTCTGTGTCAAACACCCACATGGGGAGTGGGTTATTGTCAAATAATATGCGGTATGGATGCTCTGGAGTCAAATTAATCTGTGTCTTTGCCTCTTCTTAAGGAAAGGAAAGGATGAGGGGGATATCAATGTTTGGTCAGTCTTCTCTCCAATTTGCCAACTGCAGCCGGCAATCCGTCACAACAGCACCAAGATAGAAAAGAAAACCTCAATCCTGTTCAACGGGACTGAGGTTTTCTCCAAAAAAGAAAGGTTTTAATTAGCCGCCGGCTCTCTAAACCCTACCCAGGTAAACCGCTTGATTACAAACTCTGGATTAGTGAAGGAAGCGTTACCTGCCGGGTTGCCCCCCGTCACGTGGAAGTCTGAGAAACTGGCATTCTGGTTTACATAGATACCGCCTGTCAGGTTAAAGCTCACCGGTGTACCTGCCAAGCCCATCTGGTCCATGATTTCTTCCTTCACGGCTGGATCTGTGGTATAGGCACCGCATGAGATGGCCCCGTGTTGCATGGCCATTTCCTGTGCCAACTGAATGGACTCTTGCGTATTTTTGGTTTTGATGATGAGTGCAATAGGTCCAAACAACTCTTGGCTGTACAAGTCCTTTTCTGCCGCCTCTACTTCATAAATGACCGGTGTACAGATGCGGGCATTGGCAAAACCAGGGTTGGCTACATCACAGGTAGACAGAACGCTGCGGCCGTTGCCTTTCTCCAAATCCTGCACGCGTTGTTGCGTCAATGGGTTCTGGATGGCGCCCAGTACATGCGGTCCCGCTTTTGGATTGTTCACCAAGCCTTTCACAGCTTCGGCTAGTTTAGCCACTACCTCTTCATACGGCATTTGCTCTCCTGCCACGGTGATGCCGTTGGCCGGGATGAAGAAGTTCTGCGGCGCCGTACACATCTGCCCTGAATACAAGGTTAGGGAAAAGGCTAGGTTCTGCACCACTTTGTCAAGGTCCTCCACAGAGTCCAGAATGATTGAATTCACCCCTGCTTTCTCAGTGAAAACGGTCTTGCCTTTTAAGTCTTCCAGGTAATTCCCAAAAGAGGTTCCGCCGGTGTAGTCAATCAGTTTAATGGCTTCATGCTCGGCCAGATCTTTGGTGATGAGGCGGTCGTCAGGGTCAACGGCTAACTGGCAGATGTTAGGGTCCAGGCCGTACTCAACCAGCACTTTCTGCAGTTCGGCAATTACAATGGCTATGGGCAATACACCTTTGGGATGTGGCTTTACAATAACCGGGTTACCGGTCACCAAGCTAGCGTACATGCCTGGCACGGTGTTCCAGGTAGGGAATGTAGAACAGCCCACCACCAAGCCAAGACCTTTGGGAACTGCCTTCCAACTTTTGTTTAGTTTTAGGTTGAACTTACCCATTGGCTTCTCCCAAACCTGGTGCTCTGGAAAACGCGTCTGCTCCTCATAGCCGGCGGCAATGGCCTCTAAGGCTCTGTCTGCCGCATGCGGACCAGAGGCCTGAAAAGACATCATGAAGGCCTGCCCGGTGGTGTGCATGGTAGCGTGGGCAATTTCATAGAAACGGGCCTTCATTCTTTCCAGGCTTTCAATAAGGATAGTGGCGCGCTCTAAGGGGCTAAGCTTTCTCCAGACATGGAACGCTGCCTGGCCACGAGCCACCAGCGTATCTACTGAGAAAGTGGGATAGGTAATGCCCAGATTCTCTTGATTGTAGGGAGACTCCTCTTGTCCGGCCCAACCTTCGGCGCCAGACTGCAGCAGCTCCTCATAAGGCTTGCCTAGCAGGCTCTGGTATTTTTCTAATCCGGCCTGGTCTGCGCCTTCTCCATAGACGGCCGGTGATGGGTGTTCTGGGTACTGCGAAAAAAAAGTACGCTCATGCAAGGCTTGTATGGCACGTTCTAAAACTGGACGGTGTTGCTCCGTTAAGTTTTGTAACTCTTTGATGTCCTGTGAAATTGGCTCTTTCATGTCTTATTTATATGGTATCTTTGCAAACAGTATACTGAAACCTAAATTTAATTGTAAAGTATGTAAGTACCTATTCTAAATTGTGTATTTTACATACAGATCCCCTCCTTTTTCCGCTCTTTAACCGTAGGTGTAACTACTTATTTAGCCATATTTAAATGAAGCTTTTTTACCGTTTGCTTTTTGTCCTTAATATAGGTTTGGTAGCATTTGGACATTCTGCTGTTGCCCAAACCAAGCCTACTGTAGAACCTAACTTATTGGTCTTCAAAATGAAGGCACCTTCTACTGCTTCTGCCCAGGCCAAATCTGCGCAGACAGGCATAGATCAGCTTTTAAAACAGGTGGCGGTTACCTCTGTGCACCGCAAATTCCCGAAGGCCGCAGCCTTACCCCCTGCCGCCTTGTCCAAGGCAAACGGCAAAAAACTGGTAGACCTATCGCTTATTTATGAATTAGCATATGCACCCGGACAGTCCTTTGAGCAGATAAAAAAACAGCTGTTGGCGTCTGGTCAGGTAGAGTATGTGGAGCCCCTCTACTACTATGCTCCGCTGTACACGCCAAATGACCCGCAGGCCAATCCTATCTCTGGAGGACAGCGCACCTACCTCAATAAGATAAAAGCCTATGATGCCTGGGACATCAGCAAAGGAGACACCAACGTGTTCATTGGCATTCTGGACACCGGCGTGCGCCTTACCCAGGAGGACCTGGTGGGTAATATCAAATACAACTTCGCAGACCCTATTGACGGCATTGACAATGACAATGACGGTTACATTGACAACTTTAGAGGCTGGGATCTGGCAGACAATGACAACAACCCTTCCTCAGATGCCAACGGGCACGGCACCAACGTGGCCGCTATTGCTTCTGCGCAGGCAGACAACGGCAAAGGGATGGCCGGCGTGGGGTTCAAATGCAAGTTTTTGCCCGTTAAGATGTACTCCTCTAGCTCACAGGGCACCTTTAAGGGATATGACGCCATTGTGTACGCCGCTGACCATGGATGCCATGTGATCAACTTATCCTGGGGGGGCGCAGGCTCACCTTCAGCGTTTGAGCAGGACATTATCAACTATGCAGCCATCAACAAGAATGTGGTGATTGTAGCGGCAGCTGGAAATACCAATGAGGAACTGGACTTTTACCCAGCCTCTTACCAGAACGTGTTATCTGTAGCGGCCTTAGATCCAAATGATGTCAAAGGAAGCACGCATACTTTTAGCCATGCTGTGGATATTGGGGCCCTGGGAGTGAACGTTCTCACCGCCCGTGATGAAAATAACAACAGCTATGCGATTGGCAGCGGTTCTTCTATGGCGTCTCCAATCGTGGCGGGTGCTGCCGGTATTTTAAGGAGCCACTTTCCGCAGATGACCGCCTTGCAGATAGCAGAACAGTTACGCGTAACGGCAGACGACATTTACATGATAGAGGCCAATGAACCTTACCTTGAAAAACTGGGGAGAGGCCGTCTTAACTTGCACAGAGCCTTACGCGAAACAGAGGCTAAGTCGGCCAGGGCAACCTCCTGGCAGATTGGGCAGTCTGGGGTCATGTACCCGGGAGAGGCCACCGAGGTGCGCGTATCTGTCACTAACTTCCTATCACCGGTATCTGACCTGTACGTGTACCTGAGCTCTAATAGTCCTTACATTCAAATCATCAAAGACGAGTTTGCCGCTGGTAGCCGTGGCACCTTGGCCGCTTTCAACAATAACGCAGTGCCGTTCATCATCAAGGCTACCAATGATGCACCCATCAATACAGAGGTACTGTTGCGCTTAAGCTTTCAAGACGGCAACTACACAGACTACCAATACTTTAAAATATTGGTCAACCCAGATTACATCACTACCAATGTCAACAACTTAAAAGCCTCTATCCTTAACAGGGGTAATATTGCCTATGACGGGCAGAACTTTAAGGTAGGTGCCGGGGTCAAATATAAAAATGACACGCCGCTGCTGTTTGAGGGTGGTTTACTATTAGGCTATTCTACTACGCTGGTTTCTGACAACATCAGAAATGAAAAGAGCACCACAGACCGGGATTTTTACGCGGTTACCTCCTTGCAGCGCAGACCTTCATCGCCCATAGCTGACTTCTCTGCCAACAACCTCATGGAAGATTCCCTAAACACCCGAAAAACCATGAGCATGCGCATTAGACAGAACGTATTTGCCTGGAAAGACGCCCCCAACCAGGACTTTGTGGTGCTGGAATATTTTCTTACCAACCGCACCCAGCAAAACCTCCCTAAAACCTATGCGGGCATCTATGCAGACTGGGACTTGCAGACGGCATCTAAAAACGTGGCGGAATACAACCCAGACTTAAAAATGGGCCTGGCGTACCCTAAGACCAACGCCAGCATTTACACCGGCATTCAACTGCTTACCAAAGGAGCTCCCGGCTTTTATGCCTTTGACAACAACGGCGCCCCATCTGGCACCATCATCCTTGAGGACGGCTTTACCACCGCAGAAAAATACAACGCCATGTCTAAGGGCATTCAGCGCGCCAGTGCCGGCATGACAGACACCAACGGCAAAGATGTCTCCTTCTTGATTTCTTCTGCCGTAAAGGAGCTAGCCCCTTCCCAGACAGACACGGTAGCCTTTGCCTTGGTGGCCGCCAATACCAAAGAAGCCCTACTAGAAAATGCCGCCGCGGCAGCTAGGAAATACCAGGAGATGCTTGCTGCCAGAACCATTACGGCCAGCCCAGAAGACCTAGCCAAAGGCGACCTTGTTGTGTATCCTAACCCATCTACTGGTAGGGTAACGGTCTCTTTTGCCAACAAGTCTACCCGTCAATCAACACAACTATCCTTAGTTGACAGCAAGGGAAGAGAGGTATACAAGCAGACTATTGCCAATTCAGATAAAGCTGAACTACAGCTAGGGCACCTAGCCAAAGGGCTTTACTTCTTAAAAATCACTTCGGGCAAGGAAGTAACTACCAGAAAAGTAGTCCTTACCAACTAGAAAGGTTTACAGATCTAACTTTGGTAAGCTTAATAATTAGAAGGTCGTTTTTGGCCTGTTTTCTTTAAAACAGGCCAAAAACGACAAAAAGAAAGGGCGACCAAATGGTCGCCCTTTCTTTTTGTGTATCTACCTAATGCTTACGCTTGGTTTTGCTGTAATCTAATCAAGTTCAACGCTGACCCAGCTTTAAACCACTCAATCTGACCTTCATTGTAAGTATGGTTGGCTTCAATGATGTCACAAGATCCGTCGCTGTGGTTTAATCTCACCTTCAAAGGAACACCCGGCGTGAAGTTGGTCAAGCCAACAATGTCAATCACGTCATCCTCTAAAATGCGGTCATAGTCTTCCTTGTTAGCAAAGGTCAAGGCTAGCATTCCTTGCTTCTTCAAGTTGGTCTCATGGATACGGGCGAAGGATTTCACCAATACCACTTGAACGCCTAAGAAACGTGGCTCCATGGCGGCGTGTTCTCTAGAAGAACCTTCACCGTAGTTCTCATCACCCACTACTACAGAACCAAGTCCAGCGGCTTTGTACGTACGGGCTACCTTAGGCACCTCGTCATACCCACCACCACGCACCAACTGGCTCTTCACGCTGTTGGCTTCGCCGTTGAAGGCATTGATGGCCCCAATTAACATGTTGTTAGAGATGTTGTCCAGGTGACCGCGGTATTTCAACCATGGGCCGGCCATGGAGATATGGTCAGTCGTACATTTACCTTGGGCTTTGATCAACAATTTCAAACCGGTCAGGTCTTGGCCGTTCCATGGTTTGAACGGCTCTAACAACTGCAATCTGTCTGAGCAAGGATCCACCACTACGCTTACGGCGCTTCCGTCAGCCGCAGGGGCTACGTAACCAGCGTCTTCTACCGCAAAGCCTTTTACTGGGAACTCAATACCCTGTGGCTCATCCAGCTTCACTTGCTCACCGTTTTTGTTGGTAAGCGTGTCTGTCAATGGGTTGAAGGTCAAGTCACCGGCAATGGCAAAGGCGGTTACAATCTCTGGAGAGGCTACAAACGCGTGGGTGTTAGGGTTACCGTCGTTACGCTTGGCAAAGTTACGGTTAAAGGACGTGATGATGGAGTTCTTGCGCTTAGGATCATCTGTGTGACGGGCCCACTGTCCGATACAAGGACCACACGCATTCGCCAATACCACCCCGCCAATCTCAGCGAAGGTATCCAGGATGCCGTCACGCTCAGCGGTGTAACGCACCACCTCAGAACCTGGGGTAATGGTGTACTCTGCGTTTACGGACAGGTTTTTATCAATAGCCTGCTGGGCCAAAGAAGCCGCACGGGTTAAGTCTTCATAAGAAGAGTTGGTACAAGACCCGATCAAGCCCACTTCCAGTTTGGCTGGCCAGTTGTGCTCTTTAACCGCGGCGGCAAACTGAGAAATTGGCCAAGCCGCGTCTGGCGTGAACGGACCGTTCACATGTGGCTCCAACTCGCTCAAGTTGATTTCGATTAACTGGTCATAGAAGGCTTCTGGGTTGGCCATTACCTCATCATCAGCGCGTAAGTGCTCAGCCACTTGATCTGCCAGTTCAGCAATTTCAGCACGCTCAGTACCTACCAAGTAGTCTCTCATCTTCTGGTCATAAGAGAAGACAGAGGTAGTAGCCCCAATCTCGGCACCCATGTTACAGATGGTAGCCTTGCCAGAGCAAGAGATGTTGTTGGCACCTTCACCGAAGTATTCAACAATGGCACCAGTACCGCCTTTCACGGTCAAGATACCCGCCACTTTCAAGATAACGTCTTTGGCCGCTGTCCAACCGCTCATTTTGCCGGTCAGTTTTACGCCAATCACTTTAGGGAATTTCAACTCCCAAGCCATGCCAGCCATTACGTCAACGGCGTCAGCACCACCCACGCCAATGGCAATCATACCAACACCACCTGCGTTTGGCGTGTGCGAGTCAGTACCAATCATCATACCGCCAGGGAAGGCGTAGTTCTCTTGTACCACCGTGTGGATGATACCTGCACCTGGCTTCCAGAACCCGATGCCGTATTTGTTAGAAACAGAGGCCAGGAAGTCATAGACTTCTTTGTTTTCTGTGTAGGCTTCAGACAAATCCTGCTCAGCACCCACGCGGGCCTGGATCAAGTGATCACAGTGTACGGATGAGGGCACTGCCACCGTTGGACGGCCCGCCTGCATGAACTGCAACAAAGCCATCTGGGCCGTGGCATCCTGCATGGCTACGCGGTCTGGTGCAAAATCCACATAAGACTTGCCACGCTCAAACGCCTGCGTTGCCGTGCCGTTGTATAAGTGTGAGTAAAGGATTTTCTCAGTTAAAGTTAAAGGCCGGCCCACTGCCGTACGTGCTGCGGCAACCCGGTCTCCCAGTTGCGCATACACTGCCTTGATCATGTCTACATCAAATGCCATAGATCTGCTTCGTATTTATTTTGGTTCAGTACTTAAGGAATGTCCGCAAATGTCGCAAACAGAACCCTTTTACACAAATAATTAAATATCTCCTAACCCTATATAGATTTCTAAGAGAATTGTCTGTTAATTTACCCTGGCCCAATACCTTTGTTGCATGATATTGAAAAATAGCCTCCCTCCACTCGTGTCTTCCCTTTTCCTGTCGCTGGGTCTATTCACGGCAGCGTGCTCCTCTGCCCCTAGTACTGCCTTAGAGACCGGCCCTTGGCGTGGTATCATTGAGGTGAGCGGCCATGAGATGCCCTTCAATTTCACTGTCTCTGAGGAGCAGGGAAAACAGGTGGCGTACTTGGTTAACGGAGAAGAGAAAATTTTGATTGATGAAATCACCTTTGACCAGGACAGCGTGCGCCTGCAGATGCATATTTTTGACGCCACCCTGCATGCCAAGGTAGACAAAGGCAAACTGAACGGCCGCTGGGAACGCCGCGACCAGGCTCAGCCATACAGCCTGCCTTTTTCTGCGGAGCACGGCCATACTGAGCGCTTTGCCAAGAATCCTGCCAAGCCAGACGTAGACGTGACCGGCAAGTGGGAAGTACTTTTTCAGGGCGAGGAAGGCAATTCTTACCCGGCCATTGGCGAGTTCAAACAAAACGGCAACAATCTCACGGGCACGTTCCTCACTCCTACCGGCGACTACCGCTTCTTGCAGGGCCAGGTAAACGGCAAGGGCCTGAGCCTCTCTACCTTTGACGGGTCACACGCCTATTTGTTCACTGCCGAACCGCAGGAAGACGGCACCTTGAAAGGCGATTTCTACGCCGGCATTGCCGCGCATGAAACCTGGACTGCCAAGCGCAACGAGAACTTTGAGCTACCATCAGCAGATACACTCACGCACCTCAAGCCTGGCTATGACCGTTTGTCTTTCACCTTCCCAGATTTAGACGGCAAGAAGGTGTCTCTGGAAGACCCCAAGTTTAAAGGCAAACCAGTGGTGGTCCAGATCTTTGGGTCTTGGTGCCCTAACTGCATGGATGAAACCGCCTTTCTAGCACCCTGGTACGCCAAGAACAAAAGCCGCGGCGTAGAGATCATTGGGCTAGGCTATGAATTGAGCCCCGAGTTTGAGAAAGCCAAAACCCGCATTTCCAAAATGAAAGACCGCTTTGACGTGGACTATACCTTGCTAGTGGCCGGCACCAAAGACAAAGAGCTGGTAGCCAAATCCCTACCGGCGTTGAGCAAGGTAGTCTCCTTCCCTACCACCATCTTCATTGACAAGAAAGGCAAAGTGCGCAGAATACACACGGGCTTCTCAGGCCCCGGCACCGGTAAATACTATGAGGACTTCGTGAAGGAGTTCAACCAGACCATTGATGAGCTGGTCGCAGAGAAATAAGCACCCAATGACTATATAAAACGAAATCGGCGCCGTTCCAACTAGGAATGGCGCCGATTTCGTTTTTGGCTTGTTTTTGGGAAACCAGGCCAAAAACGATTCTTTAAGTAAGGACTATAAGGCTTAAGCTGCTTATTGCTCTAGTGGCTTGCCGGCTTCTTTCCAGGCTTTGAGACCACCGTCCAGGTGCGCCACGTTCTGGTAGCCCATCTGCTTTAGGGTATTGGCCGCCATGGCAGATCTTCCGCCGCCGGCGCAGTGCAAAATGATGCGCTTGTTCTTGTCAAACTCGGGCTTGTGGTAGGGGGTGGTGTCATCTGCCAGAAACTCTAACATGCCGCGTGGGGCATGCACAGATCCAGCAATCTTGCCGCTTTCCTTCAACTCCTCGCTCTCTCTGATGTCAATGATTGTGGCACCTTGGGACATTTCTTTTTCTACCTGGTCTGGTGACAGGTTCTCTACATTCTTCTTGGCCTCTGCGACCAGGTCTGCGGCTGTTTTGTTTTCCATAGTTTCTTCAACGTTAGGTAATTAAAAAGACCAGTTAGTTTATAGCGGTTAAGAGCAAGATTAGTTGTTAAGCACCCATGTACTAGAGAAACCAACCACCGTTTTTAACCTGTTTCCCAGAAATTAGGGTAAAAACGATGTACACCAGTGCAAACTCAACTAATACAAATTACTACAAGGTCAACTGCTTTTGAATAGCCTCTTTTATCAATTGAATACTCTCTTCACCTTCCCCAACTACCCTTTTCACCTCTTTGCCATTGTTGTCTGTAATAACCACCAGCGGAATAGCTGAGAAGTTGAATTTCTGTTTGATCAAATCAATCTGGTCTTTCTCAACCACCAGCTGTTGCCAGGGCATATTTTCTTTGGCTAGGGCCTTGTGCCAGTTCTCCTGCTGTTCATCAATGGAAATGCTCACCATGTTCACTCCCTTACCTTGGTAGTTGGTATGCAACTCCTTTAAGGTTGGAATCTCACGTCTGCAGGGACCGCACCAACTGGCCCAGAATACCAGCATGTTCACCTTGGCGGCGTTGTTTAAAACCCAGCCTTGTTTCTTGTCTGGCCCATCCAGTTGAAAGTTTTGATAAGGTTTATCAGTGTCCACCCTATTCTCCAGATAGCTATAGAGTTTCCTGCCCAGCGTTGATTGTCTTGCTTCTTGGTTGAACAGACCCATCATCTCTTGCAACTCTTTTTCTGAGTATTGCTCTTTGTTATTGTAAAGGGAAGAAAGGAAATGAATAGAATATGGATGCTTCTTTATGTCTTCTTTGAAGACTTTAATCTTCTGGGTGCGTGGTGCGCCTTCCAGATTTGCCAAGTACCCAAACTCACTAAACTTATCTAAAAACAAGGCATCTGTCTGCTTGCCGGCAAATACCCTTGTGTAGATGTTATGCTCACTTTTTTCTTTTGAGATCTGCTCCACTTTGGCAAGGCCCTTCTCTAAGTAAAATGAGGAATGATAATGTTTTAAGCTATCTGCCCCCATCATGTGGTTTCTAAAATAGATTCTTTTAAACCCATTTAGCATAACATACTTTTCTGTGCTGTCCTTTAAGACAGTTGGTTTGTATTGTATAGCTACCTGTTTGGGCACTACGTTAGAGTCTGCCTGTAACTCAAAGGTAAAACTGCCCCCTTTGCTCTCTGTTGAGTCCAGTAAATCCCATGAGTGTGCTTCTGCTAAATATACTTTTCAATCAGGCAAGCTTTTAACATTTCCCTGAATGGTAATCTTATCATCTGCTGACTTTTGGTTGGAGCAGCTTGCCAACAAGAATAGAAAGTAAATAAAGGTTAAGTTTTTTAGCATCATACATTTTGGAGATTAAATGGAGTATAGAATTGTAAAAATTAAATTAAATGGATTTACCCCCAAAAGCATTTCCTATAGAATTACTAGAAGAGAAAATTAGCTTTATAATAACCTAATTCAAATAATATAGAAAAACATAGATATTTATTTTGTTGCTTTGACAAGACGTTTGTTGAGTCGTTTTTAGCCTGATTTCCAGAAAACAGGCTAAAAACGGGCATACCAAAGCAAGCCAAACCATAAGTCTTGCTATCTGAAACCTATAATAGATACTAAATCTTACTTCTCGCGCTCTATGGTGTAGCGGATAAGCTGCTCCAGAGAGTCTCTGGAAGGGGATGCGGGGAAGGTGTGCAACAGTTGAAGGGCCTCTTGGTGGTAGGCGTTCATGACTTGAATGGCGTAGTCCAAGCCACCAGAGTTCTTCACGAAGTCAATGACCGTGTTGATTCTGTCTGCCTTGCCGTTGTTGTTTTTGACGTTGTAGATGATGCGGCGCTTGGTGAGCCAGTCGGCTTGTTGCAGGGCATGAATCAAGGGCAGGGTCATCTTCTTCTCTTTGATGTCAATGCCCACGGGTTTGCCAATTTCGGCAGTGCCGTAGTCAAACAGGTCATCCTTAATCTGGAAGGCAATGCCCACTTTCTCGCCAAACAAACGGGCACGCTCCACGGTATCGGCATCAGCACCTACGGATGAGACGCCTACGGCGCAGCAAGAGGCAATCAGGGAGGCGGTTTTCTGGCGAATGATGTCAAAGTACACAGCCTCGTCAATGTCCAGGCGGCGGGCTTTTTCCATTTGCAGGAGTTCGCCTTCGCTCATCTCACGCACGGCGTTGCTCACTATCTTGAGGAGCTCAAAGTCATTGTTGTTGAGGGACAGCAAGAGGCCCTTAGAAAGCAGGTAATCACCTACCAGGACGGCAATCTTGTTTTTCCAGAGGGCGTTGACAGAGAAGAAGCCGCGGCGGTAGTTGGCATCGTCTACCACGTCATCATGCACCAGCGTGGCCGTGTGCAACAGTTCTATGAGGGCCGCGCCGCGGTAAGTGGCGTCTGTGATGTTGTCTTGCAGGAGCTTGGCCGTAAAGAACACAAACATGGGCCGCATCTGCTTGCCCTTGCGCTTGACAATGTAGCCCATGATCTTATCCAGCAACAATACGTTAGATTGCATAGACTGCCGGAATTTCTTCTCGAATTCCTGCATCTCTGCCGCAATGGGGGCCTGTATCTGGTTTAAGGGACTGCTCATCTCTGCGTCGCAATATTACCATCCTAAACCCGCTAAAGCAAACCGCCTGTTTGCTTTTAAAGGGAATGTAGGCGTACTTCGTTACCTTTCTTGTAAATGTTACTTGTAAGCCCATGATACAGTATACTGAGTTTGTTCTTTCCTCTCCCCACGGCCGAGATTTCTCTGTAGATGCCCGCTGGATTTCTGACGAAACGCCTAAACCGGTAGTCATTTTTGTGCATGGCTTCAAAGGCTTCAAGGACTGGGGGCACTTTAATCTGCTGGCCGACTACTTTGCGGCCCACGGCTTTGTGTTTGTGAAACTAAATTTATCCCACAACGGCGTAGAACCGGGTGGCACTGATTTGACCAACCTGGAGGCCTTCGGGAATAACAACTTCTGCATTGAGCTGGATGACCTGGGCACCCTCATAGACCACTTAACGATTGGCTCCTCGCCCATTCCCACCATTGAGATGGATGCGGCGCACCTGCTCTTGATTGGACATAGTCGCGGCGGCGGATTGGTGCTTTTGAAAGCCGCTGAGGATGAACGGGTCTCTGGCGTGGCTACCTGGTCTGCCATCAGTACCATTGACCAACGCTGGCCGCAGGAGATGATGGAGGAATGGAAGCGCACCGGCGTACAATACATTATGAATGCCCGTACCGGCCAGCAGATGCCTCTCTACTACCAGCTATATGAGAATTACCAGGCCAACCAACAGCGGCTTGACATTTTAAAGTCTGTGGAGAAACTGGCCATTCCGGTGCTCATCATCCATGGCGAACAGGACGAGACCCTGCCGTTGCAAATGGCCCATGACCTACATGCCGCCAACCCGTACGCAGAATTGTTCCTGGTTCCGGAAGCCGATCATTCCTTTGGCGGCAAGCATCCCTATGACGAGCAGGAACTCCCGGCCTTCGCCAAAGCCGCCGCTGACAAAACCATTGAGTACTTTCAAAAGGCGCTTTCATGAAGCCACTTTTCCTGCTGTTGGGCAGCAACCTGGGCGACCGCGTATCTTACTTGCAGGAGGCCTACCACCGTTTATCGGCTGTTTTCGGGGAAACAGGGCAAAAATCAAGTCTCTATGAAACGGCCGCCTGGGGCTTGGAGGCCCAGCCTGCTTTTCTAAACCAGGCGTTGTTATTTCATTCAGACCTGCCTGCCACAGAACTCCTAACTATTACACAACACGTGGAGCAGGAACTGGGCCGCGAGCGCAAGGAACGCTGGGGCGCCCGCGTCATTGACGTGGATATTCTTTTGTACGGTAATACTATCCTGCATACCCTTACCCTCACCATTCCGCATCCGCATTTACACCTGCGTAGATTTACCTTGGCGCCTCTGGTAGAACTGGCTCCTGATTTTATCCATCCAATCTTGGAGAAGACCATGGCACAACTGCTGGCAGATTGCCCAGATCCGTTAGAGGTAAGATTAATGTGCTAATTTTTAGACATAAGACGCAGGACCTAAGACACAAGACTTTTTATTGCCGAGAGGAAGCGTTTTTGGTCTGTTTTCCAGAAAACAGACCAAAAACGCCTATTGATTGGTCAGCAGTAATTTAAGCCACTCACTCACTCACTCACTCACTCACTCACTCACTCACTCACTCACTCACTCACTCACTCACTCACTCACTCACTCACTCACTCACTCACTCACGTTGTCATCCTGAAAGGATCTTGGTGGCGAACTAGACAAGCCTTAGCTATAGGACAAGTTACTCCATCCATTGTCAACCTTCCTGCCTAGTCTACAACTACTTCGCCCTTAGCAAGTGCCGTTTCAGCTTGCCACCAAGATCCTTTCAGGATGACAAAGGAGGAGGAAGCATCTATGCACTAGACAGAAAAGATCAATGCATCTGGAAAAATAATGATGAGATAGAGAGTGAGACTTGAGAAATAAAGGATGTTGTGTGCGTGTATTGGTTAATATTGCTGCTTTCCAGTAAAGGGATTTCACGCTGATATTACTTTCTAATTGAGATATAACTATAAGAGCCGTTTTTGGTCTGTTTTCTGGAAAACAGACCAAAAACGGCTCTTATAAATATTAGAATGTCTTGTATCTTAAATCCTGCGTCTTGTGTCTAAAGTACTAGCACATCAGCACATTAAAAAATTAGCACATTACTTACGCTGGTCAAACTTCTGGTAGATGGAGTTCTGGCTAATGTATTCTGGGACCAGCTGCTTCATCTTCTTGATCACCTCCACGTTGTTCTGGGCTTGGAACAGGTCAATGAGGATTTGTATTTCTTGGAGCACCTGGCTCACTTGTTGAGCAGGTACGTTGGCCAGGCGAATCTTAGGATGATCTGTGGCCTGGACTGCCTCGTTCTCATGGAAGAGTTCTTCCTCTAGTTTTTCGCCGGGGCGCAGGCCGGTATAAACTAATTGAATGTCCTTGCCTAAGGTAAGGCCAGAAAGCTTGATCATCTTCTTGGCTAGATCCACAATTTTAATAGAGTCGCCCATGTCAAAGATGTAGATCTCACCGCCTTTGCCCATGGCCGAGGCCTCTAGGACCAATTGGCAGGCTTCTTGAATGGTCATAAAATAACGGGCAATGTCTGGGTGGGTGACCGTGACCGGGCCGCCTTCCATGATCTGCTTCCTGAACCTAGGAATCACGGAGCCAGTACTGCCCAGCACATTCCCGAAGCGGGTGGTGATAAAGCGGGTGCGGTTGTTGCCGGTGTCCCGCAGGTAATGGTCCAGGGACTGCACATACATCTCGCATAAGCGTTTAGAGGCGCCCATCACGCTGGTGGGGTTTACGGCTTTGTCAGTGGAGAGCAACACAAACTTCTGGGTCTGGAACTTGATGGCCAAGTCAGAGAGAATCTTAGTGCCCAAGATGTTGGTATTAAGCGACTCCGTAGGGTTTTCCTCCATCACAGGCACGTGCTTGTAGGCCGCGCAATGAAAAACCAGTTCGGGTTTAAAGGTTCTGAACACGGCGTCCATGCGGGCGGCGTTGCAGATATCACCCAGTACCACTTCAAATCGCAGCTTTTGGTATAGCTCTGTTAGCTCTAGCTCCAGATCATACAAAGGCGATTCGGCTTGGTCTAAGAGAATGAGCTGTTTAGGCTTGAACCTGATGAGCTGGCGTACCAGTTCACTGCCAATGGATCCGGCAGCGCCCGTAATGAGGATGGTACGGTTCTGCAATTCTTTGTGCAACAGCGGCGAGTCAATCTCGGCGGCGGCGCGACCCAAGACGTCCTCAATGCGCACTTCCCGGATTTGCTTAAAGCTGAGTTCGCCGTTGATCCATTTGTAGGTGGGCGGTACAATCAACACTTGCACGCCAGCTTTCAAGCAGGCCTCTACCAATTGGCGTTTGCGGGCAATAGAAAGTCGTTGCACGGCCAGTATGAGCAAATCGGCCTTGAGGTTGGCTAACTGCTCGGCTAAGACGTCTGCGGGTTTAAGGATTGGAATGCCATTGATGGCCAATCCGTTTTTAGCGGCATCATCGTCCAGGAAAGTAAGCACCCGGTAATAGACGCCCATGTCCTGCTGAAGGGTTCTATGGGTAATGGTTCCTACTTCGCCGGCGCCAAAAATGACCACGTTTACCTTCTGGCTGCTATTATGGCTCCACTCATAATGCAGAATCTTGGCCCAAACGCGCACCATAGACGTGGCCATTAAGCTGAGCGCATAGTCTATCAATAAGATAGAGATGGGAATGAAGTTCTGGTACCCAAAGCCTTTGTTATACACCAACTGAGCCGCCACCAGAACGCCTGAGCTGAGGGTGAGCGAGAAGAACAGCTTACGCAGGTCGTCAATGCTAGAGTAGCGAAGGATGCCCCGGTGCGTTTTGAAATAATACGCTGACAGCCCTTTGATGACTAAGACAATGGGTAGCATCAACCCCACCTGCAGCTCGGCAAAGACACTAAGGTTAAAGTTAAAGCGCAGCAGATAGGCAGCCGCAAAGGAAAGGGCACATAAACAGAGGTCTATGGCAAACACCAAGTGCTTTGGCATTTTCTGTTTAAACATCTGTTGCATATGCCCCATCCTGCTTCGGCTAAACGTCTATGAAATGGAAAAGCCGGGATTATCCTACTTGGGAAACTTCGGCGGCTTTGTCTATCTTCTTCACTAAGCCTTGCAACACCTTGCCTGGACCGCATTCTACAAAGAGGGTAGCGCCGTCGGCAATCATCTGTTGCACAGACTGTGTCCAACGTACGGGAGCGGTCAATTGACGGATGAGGTTTTCCTGAATTTCTTGCGGATCTGTGTGCGGTTTGGCGTCTACGTTCTGGTACACGGGGCAAATGCCTTGTTTAAACTCCGTATTTTTGATGGCCTCTTCCAACTCCGCCTCAGCTGATTTCATGAGCGGCGAGTGGAAGGCTCCGCCCACGGGTAATACTAGGGCACGCTTGGCGCCAGCGGCTTTCATGCGCTCACAGGCTTCTTCTACTCCGGCAATGGAGCCAGAAATCACCAATTGGCCCGGGCAGTTGTAGTTGGCCGCCACTACCACATCGTTTACCTCGGCGCAGATTTGCTCAACCTTCTCATCCTCCAGACCCAGGATGGCAGCCATGGTAGACGGTTGCTCTTCGCAGGCTTTTTGCATAGCTAAAGCACGTTTAGAAACCAGACGCAAGGCATCTTCAAAAGAAAGCACTTTGTTGGCCACCAGCGCAGAGAACTCGCCCAGTGAGTGACCGGCCACCATCTCTGGGGCAAAATCCTGGGCTACGGCGGCCTGAATCACAGAATGCAAAAAGATGGCGGGCTGAGTCACTTTGGTTTGCTTTAACTCTTCATCCGTGCCTGAGAACATGATGTCTGTGATCCTGAAGCCCAGAATCTCATTGGCTTGCTCAAAAAGACGTTTGGCTTCTTCATGCTGGTCATACAGGTCTTTGCCCATACCCACAAACTGGGAACCCTGCCCCGGGAAAACGTATGCTTTCATTTAGCTCTTGGTTAGGTGTTTTTGTGCTCTTTTCTCGAAAACAGGCCAAAAACGGCAAATCTTCTTAGAAAAGGAAAAACAAAGATATGAAAAAGGCGCCCATTCTATGAATGGGCGCCTCTCTATTAGAAATGGACTAGTGGATGATTTCCACCCAGCCTTTAAAGACCCTGATGTCTGGCGTACTAGACCTGCCGTAGAACTCTACCTCTACCTGATAGAAATAGGTGCCGTCTGCTAAAGCTTTGCCGCCACTGTCTACGCCTTTCCAATTCAAGCCCGGCTCAGAGGCTCCTTCAAACACCTTGTTGCCCCAGCGGCTATACACCTTGAGTTTGGCGCTCTTAATAAAGGCAGCTCCCTGCTTAGGAGTGAAGACATCATTTACACCGTCATTGTTGGGCGTAAAGATGTTGGGCAGAATAAACACAATGCAGTTGTCCTTGCAGGCCACGTCTGTTTCTTCAAACTGGCTGGTATTGCCGTTTACGTCTGTAGCGGTCACGGCATAGCAGCCTGCAAAAGAAGGAATGCCCGTATGGGTAAAGGTCATGTTGGTGGTGGTACCAATCACCGTGAACGGATCATCGTCTTTTTCTTTGTAGTACACGGTGTACAAGACAATGTCAGCGGTATTGCATCCTTCGGGCAGCGTCCAGCTCACCACGTTCTGGAACGGAGGATTGGTTGGCTGGGTGATTTCTGGGCACGGATCCAAGGTCACAATTGGCTTGCACACCTGCACCAGGCACGCAATCTGACTATTGTTCAGCAACGGATCCGGAAGCCCTGGATTCTGGTAGGTCCCTTTGGTCACCACGTAGGCGCAATACTCCTCCCCTTGAATGATGGGAATGTTTTTGGTGTAGGTGCCACTGCCAGGTCCCGCGGCCACGCTGTCATACCGCTCAAAGTTGCCATTAGGTCGTTTCAAGAAGATGACATGGTGGTATTTCTGCTCAGGGCGGGCATTGTTCCAAGGCACGTTGTAAGTCCAGTTTAAGACCAGATTAGTACCGTTGGCCTTGGCCTGCAACCTCACGCTAGACCCAGACGTGGAGTCTGCCAGGACCGTAGGCGTGCCGGTGCCCACAGAATGGTAGAATTCTACTCTATAGGTGTAAGATGTGTCCTGGGTGTTCAAGTTGTTGTCAGTAAAGACCGTGTCATTCAGGTTGGTGAACGTGTAGCCTGCCACTGGAGCGAATACTGCGCCAGTTCCTCTGTTCTGGCCTAAGGCACGCAACAATCTATACTGGAACGGCGCCTGCAACTGTTCTAGGTTACTTGGGCGTGGCTTGCTCCACTCTACTCTAATCTTACCCGTGGTTTTGCTGGTTTCCACTACACTTACCTTGGTAAGTGAAATAGACTCCAGCGTGGCACAGATTTCATTAGAGGCAATGCTTTCACCGCCGCCTGGGGCGCCGAACTCCACATAGATTCTATAGCAATAGGTTTTATTGCGTGGCAGCCCCTGGCCGTTGTTGTTGTCAACAAAGGTGGTGGCATTGGCGCCTACCTGTCCTACCCGCACAAACCCGCTGGAGGCCGGAATCCCCGTCTCGCAATAACCCGGCACAAACGTAGAGGGCCCTTCTTTCCTATAGATGTAAATGCGGCTGGCGTTGGCGCAATTGTAGGCCTGCCAGTTAATCCTGATGCTGTTGTTGGTGACTACTTGTGACGAGGTGAGCACCGGTGGCGGCCCGATGACTGTAATGCGCCACGGCTGCAAGTCGGTGAGCGGTTGCACACCGGCCGGCGGAACGTCTACGGCCCTGAAGGTTACCTGGTACGGCTGACGGCGCACGTCCAGGCAAGCCAGCGTCTGCCAATTGAAAACGTAGGCCGTGTCTGGCCGGCTGGCTTTGGAGAACGTGGCCGGCGGAATCATTTCGCCGAAGGCAGTTACCACCACTGGATGCTTTTCTGGGTCTGTGACCCTAATGGTATCCCGCAGCCTGGTGCCGGCAATTATACAGGTGTCTCTGGGCACAAAGAGTCTTGGCGGCTTATTAGGGATGTCCTTTACCAGAATCTGCATATCCCGGACAACCCGCCCAATAAGCCGACGGTCCCGCCATTCTTCTACGACAAAGGCAATGTTAAACTCACCTTGTACGCCTGGGGTGTTCCAGGTCAATTGTCCCGTAACGGGGTCTAGTCTAAAGAAGGGGGCTGGCGCATTAACAGGCGTTCCCAGGAAGTTCTCAAGGCCACGATAACCAGGTGCAATTACGCCAATAGGGTCTCCACAACCGTTTCTTCCGCCATCAATCCTAGGCTCAAACATTCTAAAGACCAAGCTGTCTCCGTCTTCGTCAAAGGCACCAGGGTTATGCACAAAAATACTGTTAATGTCAGCAACGTCAATGGGTGGCACCAGCAGTACCGGTGATTTATTGATACCCAGAAACTGGTCAATGGTGATGGTGGTGGTCAGGAAGAAGGTCTGCTGCACAGAATTAGACAGATTGACGATGCCCGCATTCCGGTTTTCACCAATATAAGAAACGGTAAAGGTACCATCTCCCGCGTAGGTGTGCTCAAAGAAATAGGTGTTCACCCACGTATTGTTCTCTCCGTTGACCAGTTCAACTCTTGATGCCCTAGGCGACGTTTGAGGCGTGCTGCAGTCCCCGAAGTAAAGGGTAGCGTCTGCATCCTCAATGGCATTTGGTGCCTTAACGGTATAGGTGACTAGCTTAAAAAAGAAGCGAAGCGGGTTGCGGGCGGCAGTGGTATCGCTTTTGGCAAAGATGTTACCGGCCCGTATGTGGGTAGCCTGCGCTTTTGGAGTAGAAAGCAGAAAAAACGCGAACAAGCCCATCAGAAATCCCAGATAGGTGAGTAGTCCTTTACGCTTTAAAGACATAGAGTAGAGTTTTGCATGCAGTAACAAAGATAAGAGAATACCCCAGACAGCCATGGCCAGCCGTGGATTGGCACAGGATTCCCATTAGAAATATAGGGTCTTTCCTATAACGGATTCTTAGGTTTCCTGTTGTAATTCTACAATGGTATTCCGGTTTTTAGCCTATTTTTCTCAAAACAAGTCAGAAACGTAGTTGTTTAATAAAAGCAAGCCTTAGAGCTAGCCAATTTAGATTTATTCAAAATTGCTTTGCACGTTGCGTAACAAAGCCTCCCAATGTACCTTTGGAAAGATTTTACCAATCCTATACTCCTAATTCTACAACCTTAACACAACAAAATGAGTTGGTTTTCAAAAACGTTTACCAGTACCATTGGGCGTAAGCTTCTAGTGGCCGTCACTGGTCTGTTTCTCTGCTCCTTTTTGGTAGTGCACCTGGTGGGTAACCTCCAGCTGTTCAAAGATGATGGAGGCGCGGCCTTCAACGTCTACTCCCATTTTATGGCCACAAACCCCATCATCCGCACCATGGAAATTGTGCTGGTACTGGGCTTCTTGTTCCACATCTATGAGGCCCTGGTTTTAACCAGACGCAACAAAGCTGCCCGCCCTACGGAGTACGCCTACAACCGTCCGCAGGACAACAGCAACTGGTCATCCCGCAACATGGGTCTGCTAGGCACCGTGATTCTGGTGTTCTTGATCATTCACCTCTGGAATTTCTTTGTACCTGCCCGTTTTGGCGGTTTAGAAGGTGTAGTGGTAGAAAACGTAGAATATGACAACCTCTATCTGAAGGTGGTACAGTCTTTTGAAATTTGGTGGTATGTATTGATTTATGTACTGGGTATGATTTCGCTGGGCTACCATCTTTACCATGGTTTCCAGAGTGCATTCCAGACTTTGGGCTTGAACCACAAGAAGTACACGCCGGCCATCCAGACGTTTGGAGCCTTCTTCTCTATTGTGGTGCCTGCGGCTTTTGCCTCTATGCCTCTTTACTTTTTCTTCAAAGACCTTCTGAACTAAGCATAACGCTATGATTCTAGATTCTAAGATTCCCGAAGGGCCATTGGCCGAAAAATGGGACAAGCATAAATTCAATGTGAAGCTGGTAAACCCGGCTAACAAACGTAAATACGATGTGATTGTGGTAGGAACCGGTCTGGCCGGAGCTTCCGCCGCTGCTACCTTGGGCGAGCTGGGCTATAACGTGAAAGCGTTCTGCTACCAGGACAGCCCGCGCCGCGCGCACTCCATTGCCGCGCAAGGTGGTATCAACGCCGCTAAAAACTACCAGAACGACGGGGACAGCGTGCACCGTTTGTTCTATGACACCATTAAAGGCGGTGACTACCGCGCCCGTGAGGCCAACGTGTACCGCCTGGCCCAGGTGAGTGTGAACATCATTGACCAGTGCGTGGCCCAAGGTGTTCCCTTTGCCCGTGAGTACGGCGGATTGCTGGCTAACCGCTCCTTTGGGGGTGCGCAGGTAAGCCGGACGTTCTACGCCCGCGGCCAAACAGGTCAGCAGTTGTTGCTGGGCGCGTACTCTGCCTTGAACCGTCAGATTGCCTACGGAAAGGTGAAGATGTACCCACGCACCGAGATGCTGGACCTGGTAATGGTAGACGGCAAAGCGCGCGGTATTGTGACGCGTAACCTGGTAACGGGTGCTATTGAGTCGCACAGCGCGCATGCGGTAATCTTGGCTACCGGTGGTTACGGCAACGTGTTCTTCTTGTCTACCAACGCCATGGGTTCTAACACCACAGCCATCTGGAGAGCGCATAAGAAAGGTGCTTTGTTCGCCAACCCTTGCTTCACTCAGATTCACCCTACTTGTATTCCAGTTTCTGGTGGCCATCAGTCTAAACTGACGTTGATGTCTGAGTCCTTGAGAAATGACGGACGTGTTTGGGTGCCTAAGGCCGTAGGTGACAACCGCATTGCCAGCGAGATTCCTGAAGACGAGCGTGACTACTTCCTGGAGCGTAAATACCCATCCTTCGGTAACTTGGTACCACGTGACGTAGCCTCCCGCAACGCTAAATTGGCGTGCGACGAAGGACGCGGCGTAGGAACCACCAAACTAGCCGTGTACCTGGACTTTGCTGACGCCATCAAACGCGAAGGCCTGAATGCCATCAGCCAGAAGTACGGCAACTTGTTTGAGATGTACGAGAAGATCACTGGTGAGAACCCGTATGAACAACCAATGCGCATTTACCCAGCGGTGCACTACACCATGGGCGGCCTTTGGGTGGACTATAACTTGATGACCACCATCCCTGGCTTGTACGCCACGGGTGAGTGTAACTTCTCTGACCACGGCGCTAACCGCTTGGGAGCCTCAGCGTTGATGCAAGGTTTGGCAGACGGTTACTTTGTGATTCCTTATACCATTGGTGACTATTTAGCTCAGAACCCAACCACCCGTGTAGAGACCAGCCACCCTGCCTTTAAAGAAGCAGAGCAGGCCGTACGCGCCGACGTGGACCGCCTGTTGAGCATCAATGGCAGCCGCACGGTAGATGATTTCCATAAGGCCCTGGGTCTTTTGATGTGGGATTACTGCGGCATGGCCCGTAACGCCGAAGGTCTGCAGTACGCCAAGCAGGAAATCAGAAAACTGCGTGAGGATTTCTGGAAAGACGTGAAGATTCTGGGTACCAACGAAGAACTGAACGTGACTTTGGAGAAAGCTGGTCGTGTGGCTGACTTCTTGGAGCTAGGTGAACTGATGGTAGACGATGCCTTGAACCGCAACGAGTCTTGTGGTGGTCACTTCCGTGAGGAATACCAAACCCCAGAGAACGAAGCCCTGCGTGATGATGAGAACTACGCCTATGTGGCCGCTTGGGAATATTCTGGCCCTAACCAACAGCCAGTGTTGCACAAAGAGGACCTCAAGTTTGAGAACGTGAAACTCACGCAGCGTAGCTATAAATAATGAATAATTAAGAATGAATAATTAATAATTAGGTACTTATCCCTATTTGTTCCTTGTTCCATTCTTAATTTTTAATTCTTAATTATTAATTAAAAAAATAATGGCTGGTAATAATCCTAACAGCAAACCAATGAACCTGACGCTCAAAGTGTGGAGACAGAGAAACTCCCAGGCGGCCGGTAAATTGGAAACTTACCAAGTAAAAGATATTTCGCCTGAGATGTCTTTCCTGGAGATGATGGACGTGCTGAACGAAGACCTTCTTCGTGGCGGGGTAGACCCCATCGCATTTGACCATGATTGCCGTGAAGGTATCTGCGGAATGTGCAGTTTATACATCAACGGTCGTGCCCACGGCCCCGAAAGAGGAACCACCACGTGCCAGTTGCACATGCGCAAGTTCTCTGACGGTGACACCATCACCATTGAGCCTTGGCGCGCGGGACCCTTCCCTATCTTGAAGGACCTTTGCGTGGATCGTTCTGCCCTGGACAGAATCCAGCAGGCAGGTGGTTATGTGTCTATCAACACGGGTGGTGTGCCAGACGCAAATGAGATTCCAATCCCTAAGCTAATTGCAGACAAAGCGTTTGACGCGGCTACTTGTATTGGTTGCGGCGCTTGCGTAGCGGCCTGCAAGAACTCATCTGCCATGCTGTTCACCAGTGCCAAGATTTCTCAGCTGGCCTTGTTGCCACAAGGGAAAGTGGAGCGCAAGACGCGCGTGGAGAACATGGTGGCCCAGATGGACATTGAGGGCTTTGGCGCTTGTTCTAACATTGGCGCCTGCGCTGCAGAATGCCCGGTGGGTATCTCTCTGGAGAACATTGCCATGATGAACCGCGAGTACGTATCTGCCAAGTTCACGTCAGAGAACGTTTAAGCACCACTTATGCATCTTGGAAAAGGCGAAGCTGTCAAGGCTTCGCCTTTTTCGTTTTTAGGCTGTTTTCAGGAAAACAGCCTAAAAACGGCTTCTGCTCCTTTTTTTGAGCCGGCCAGAAAACAGTAACTTTGAGCTACTTCTTCGGTTATAGAGACTAAAGACACCTTCCATGATTCTCATCATTTCTGGCACCAACCGTCCTGACTCCCTTTCGCTTCAGATTTCGCAATTGTACCAAGGCTTACTCAAAAGCCGAGGGCAGGAATCTGAAATCTTGGACCTTCAGGACCTTCCTTTAGACTTTGCCTCCCCCGCTTTGTATAACCGTGAGCTTTACTCGCCAGAATTCCTTGCCTTACGGGCCCAGGTGGCCAACGCCCAGAAGATTGTGTTCATAGTACCTGAGTACAACTGCTCTTTCCCTGGGGTCTTAAAAGCGTTCATAGATGGGTTAGAGTATCCAGATGCCTTACGCCACAAAAAAGGTGCTTTGGTGGGCCTTTCTACTGGCAGCCAAGGCGGTGTTTTAGCCTTAAGCCATCTGACGGATATTTTGAATTACTGCGGTTTCCATGTCTTGGCGCAGAAGCCCAGATTACCGTATGTGCACAAGCATTTACAGGATGGGCAATTTACCAATGCGCTGTACTTACAATTAGTAGAAGAGCAGATAGACGCCTTGATCCCGTTTTAGTCAATTCTATAGTTATCACATCAGCCAAGAGCCAATTCGTTTTTAGGCTATTTTCCATAAAACAAGCCAAAAACGATTACCATTGTGCAAGGCCCACTTCACCAATCAACCTGATAAACAAACAGCCCAAAACCGTTTCCGATTTTGGGCTGTTTTTATGAAATCAAGCTAAAAACGCTTAGTCTACATTGTCATGCAGAAAGCGGTTGTCGCCTAGCAACTCATTGTCATCATTCAAGTTGAAACGTGAGATCTGCTGTTCTGTAGATGGGGTTACCACTTCTAGATTCACGTTTCTGCGCAGATAGGCTGGCACTTCTAACTTCTCTTTGATGGAGGCGTCAGAGTGAATGTCAGCGCTAAGGCCACGCAGGCGATTGATGCGCTCTGCGTTGCTACGGCTCACCTCTCTGGTTTCTCTTGCGGGTTCTGCCACTGGTGCATAAGCTGTCTCTTGAAACACCTCCTGGAACACTTCATTGGTAGTTAAGTCAATGACCGTTCTGATGTCGGCTACGGACTCAGGTCTACGCACGGGCTCTGTGGCAATCACCGTAGACGGTGAAGCCGTTGGGGCCACGCTATGAGTTGGAGCTACTACAGGTGCGGTAGGTTCAGAAACATAAGAAGGTACTACCTGAGGCTGAGATACCGCTACTGGCTCTGCCTCAAACGCTTTTTTTGGCTGTGGAAGGTTCTCGTGGTTACGGGCAAAACCGGTGGCGATCACGGTCACTCTAATGCTGGCTCCCAAAGAAGAGTCAATGCCATGACCGAAGATCACTTCAGAGTCATCGCCGGCTTTCTCCTGGATGTAGTCCGTAATCTCCGTTAATTCATCCATCTCCAATTCTGCCTGGTCACCAGACATGATGGAAAGGAGGATTTTCTGTGCACCATGGATGTCCGTGTTGTTTAACAACGGAGAAGAAAGTGATTCTTCGGCGGCACGCAGGGCTCTGTTCTCGCCTTCTGTAATGGCAGAACCCATCACGGCAGCACCAGAGTCTTTCATGACCGTCTTCACGTCTTCAAAGTCCACGTTCACCTCAGAAGTCACGGTAATGATCTCAGCGATAGACTTGGCGGCCGTGGTCAAGACGTTGTCTGCCTTGGCAAACGCTGCTCTGATGGGCAGGTTACCAAACATCTCACGTAGCTTGTCATTGAGGATTACCAGGACGGTGTCACAGTTCTCGCTCAATTCTTTGATACCATTGTCTGCGGCGGTGCGCTTTTTCTTGCCTTCAAAGGCAAACGGAGCGGTCACTATGCCCACCGTCAGGATGTCCATTTCCTTGGCCACCTTGGCAATGACCGGGGCGGCACCAGTACCAGTTCCACCACCCATACCTGCCGTGATGAACACCATTTTGGTATGAGCGCCTAACAATTCTCTAATCTCTTCCTTGCTTTCCAGGGCGGCCTGCTTGCCACGCTCAGGATTGGCTCCTGCTCCCAGACCCTCGGTCAGAGTGGTTCCAATCTGTAGCTTGTTGGGCACGCTACTACTTTTTAAAGCCTGTTCATCGGTATTGCACACCACAAACTCCACGTCTTTAATGCCTTGACTGAACATGTGGTTCACGGCATTACTTCCCCCTCCACCAACACCAATCACCTTAATGATTGATTTGGAGTGTGATGGCACATCAAACTTGTACGATGAAAAACTCATGTCTTACCCTCCTGAATTACGCGTTAATAATTTTGCTGCTTGTCATCAAAGTCATCGATCAACAAGCTTTTGGTGCGATCCACAATATTTTTAAAGAAGCCTACCCCACTGGAGGCCGTCTTTTGCTGCGCTGGTCTGGCCTCGTTCACCAATCGTGCCTCTGAGTGGTTGTTCATCTCTGAGTAACGGTTGGCGCGCTCATCCAAGGCCTGGTAACCGGCCAACACCAATCCAACGGTAGTCGCATACATCGGGCTCTTCACCGAATCAATCCTGCTCTTACCCAAATGCTCATTAGGATAACCTAAACGGGCATCAAGGCCAGTCAAATACTCTACCAGTTGTACCAGATTCTGCAATTGAGCACCGCCACCCGTGATGACAATACCCGCCGCCAATTGGTTGGCATACCCGCTTCTAACAATTTCGGAGTAAACGAGTTCAACAATCTCCTCCATTCTAGCTTCTATAATATAAGCAAGATTTTTCAGAGAAATTTCTTTAGGCGTTCTATCTCTCAAGCCTGGGATGGAAACTATCTCATTCTCAGAGGCTTCGTCCGCAATAGCCTTTCCAAAACGCACTTTCAGCTGCTCAGCCTGGTTCTGCATCACCATGCAACCCTGCTTGATGTCTGAGGTGATAATGTTGCCGCCAAACGGTAGCACCGCCGTGTGACGGATGATGTTGTCCTTGAAGATGGCCAGGTCGGTGGTACCGCCTCCAATGTCAATGAGGGCTACGCCGGCTTCGCGCTCTTCATCACTCAGCACAGACATGCAGGATGCCAGGGGCTCCAGGATCAATTGCTCAATCTCCAGGCCGGCGCGGTTTACGCACTTGTTGATGTTGTTGATGGCGTTTGACTGGGCCGTGATGATGTGGAAGTTGCCCTCCAGACGCACGCCAGACATACCCACAGGGTCCATGATGCCGTCCTCATAGTCCACTTTGTAATCTTGTGGCATTACATGGATGATCTCACTACCCGGGGGGGTCACCAGACGGTACATGTCATTGGTAAGACGGTTGATGTCTTCTACCGTGATCTCACTGTCAGTGGAGGTGCGGGTGATGCTCCCGTTGTGCTGCAGACTTTTGATGTGCTGCCCGGCAATGCCCACGTTCACTACCTTGATGTCAATACCAGATTGCTCCTCTGCCTGACGGATGGCTTTCTTGATGGCGTCTACGGTTTTGTCAATGTTGCTCACCATGCCGCGCACCACGCCCTCAGACACAGCTTTACCCATGCCTAGAATCTCCAGTTTGCCATACTCGTTTTTCCGACCCACTAAAGCGCAGATCTTGGTAGTCCCAATGTCTAAGCCTACAACTATTTTATCGTTGTTCTGCATATTGTTATCTATTCACAAATAATCTGATCCTTGTACTCCACGTTCAGGCGGCTGTATTTCTCCCACCCTACCACTGGCAACACCTCCTTGTAGAAGATGAACAGTTTCCTGAACTTCTCCTCCAGGTGCGTGGGCTTGCCAAACTCTATGCGCTGGTCGCCTACCTGCGTTAAAAAACTTACTTTGCCTTTGGCGTCTATGTCCATATGGGCCAACTGAGCGTCCCAGAAGGGGTCCTGCTCAATGAAGCGTAAAAGCTCCAGGTATGGCCTGCCCACTGAATCCTGAAAAAAGGAGTTGGCAAGGGTTGGTTTCACAGCAGAAGACGTCACAGGAATGACATGCGCCGTGTACAATGAAGACAGAGGTAGCACGTTTCCTTCTTCGTCCAGGTACACGTCACGCTCTGCGCTGAGTAACCGGGCAATAGGTCTGTTTTGCTTGACCAAGACGTTGATGTTACCGTCAAGGTCGTGATAAACCTCCGCTTCTCTTACAAATTTATGCGATTTAATTCGCAATTCAAGTCGCTTGAGGTCAATCTCCCCTTTTTTCATTCCCACTAGCGGCTGGTCTCCATTTCTGGTGATGAGCGCTAGAACTTCCGTTTCACTAAGAAAGTAATTGTTGTACTCATTATCAATTTTAATATTGACTTTTTTACATATTTTATCCTGTTGCCGGGACTTGGAAAATGCCGCCAAAAACAGGAAGCCGCTTAAACACAAAACGGCAAACAGGAGCGCTTTTACTTTTCTATTCCAGAACATGGGCTCTCTCCTCCAAAAGGTCTTTAATACCAGGCACTAAGGTGTCAATATCCCCTGCGCCCACCGTGGCCAACACCGCAAAATCCAAATCCTTTTCTAAGGCGGCTAAGACATCTTTTTTTTCTAAGATCCGTTTGACCGGTCCTTCTATTTTATCATAGATCAACTGGCTGGTTACACCCGGTATGGGGAGTTCCCGGGCCGGGTAAATATCCAGCAACCAAACCTCATCTGCCAGGCTCAAGCTCTCGGCAAAACCCTCCAGAAAATCACGTGTCCTGGTGAACAAATGCGGCTGGAAAATAACCCGCAGTTTCTGCTCTGGGTACAAGGCTCTTACAGATCTTAAGAACGCCTCAATCTCTCTGGGATGGTGGGCGTAATCATCTAGATACACCTTGCCGTTTTTGCCCCAAACTCGCTCAAAACGTCTTTTTACCCCGTTGTAGGCTTCAATTCCCTGTTGGATTTGACTTGGGCTTAACCCTACTAAAGAAACTGCCTGCGCAGCGGCCACGGCATTCTCCACGTTATGGAAACCAGGCACCTGCAAAGCCGTTTCTGGCAGTGCAAAGTTCCGACCTTTGGCAGAGAATTTCATACTTCCGTCGGCAATTTTTATGGGTCCAGCCGCAAGCTCTTCATGCTCAAGCCCATAAGTTATTACCTGCACTGTTGGGTGCACCGAAGTTTTTAAGCTTTGGTCTGCCGTATGGTTCAAAAGTAAGAACCCATTGGGTTTAATCTGGCTCACAAACTGCTTGAAAGACTCCACCAGCGCCTCCTTCTCCCCATAAATATCCAAATGGTCTGGGTCTGTGGACGTCACGATGGCAATGTCTGGATGCAGGGTCAGGAATGATCTATCAAACTCATCTGCCTCTACTACCGCCAAGGCCCATTCCTCCTGCGTGTGCGGCAACAACAAGTTAGAACCTAGGTTGGTAGAGATTCCGCCTAAGAACGCTGAGGTAGAGACATTGGCGTGCTGCAACAGGTGCGCCACCATGGAAGAAGTGGTTGTTTTACCGTGCGTACCCGCTACGGCAATCAGGTATTGGTCAGCCGTGAGCAGACCCAAGACCTGAGACCGTTTCATAATGGTATAGCCTTGCTCCTGAAAGTACTGTCTCTCTGAATGATTGGCAGGCACGGCGGGGGTCAAGACTACCAGCGTTTTTGCCTTGTTTTCCAGAAAAGAGGCCGAAATCAAGTTGATGTCATCGTCAAAGTGAATCTGAGCGCCTTCTTCTATCAATTTTTGGGTAAGGGGCGTCGGGGTACGGTCATAGCCAGCCACCTCAAAGCCTTTGGCCAGAAACCAGCGGGCAATGGCGCTCATGCCAATGCCTCCAATGCCCAGAAAATAGATATGACGGTATTGGCTCAGATTCATTTTACTAGTTTAAAAAGTTCCTGCACAATAGTTTCGGCGGCGAAGGGTTTGCCCAATTGGGCTATGTTTTGGCTTAATTGCTGTTGTTTTTCTGTGTCTTTGGCTAGGTTGAGTGCAATATCCCATAACGTCTGGGCCGCCTCTGCGTCTTTTACTAAGACAGCAGCATCTTTCTGTACTAGCGCCATCGCGTTTTTAGTCTGGTGGTCTTCGGCTACGTTAGGCGATGGCACCAGTATAGATGGTTTTTGCGCAAGGCACAGTTCAGAGATGGACAAGGCACCGGCTCTGGAAACAACTATGTCTGCCGCGGCATAGGCCAAGTCCATGCGCTTCAGGAAATCAAAAGCTTTGATCTGGTCCTGCGGCAATCCTTTCACGGCTTCTTCGGCGGTGCCATAATAGGCTTTGCCCGTCTGCCAGATGAGGTTGTAGCCTGCCTCCTGTATCTTATGCAAAGCCGCCTGCGTGCTCTGGTTCAAAGTCCTGGCTCCCAAGCTCCCTCCTATGACCAAAAAGGTTTTCCGCTCTGGATTTAACCCGAAGAAGCTCATCGCCTCGTCGCGTTTTCCTAGACTGTCCACAATGTCTCGGCGCACCGGATTGCCCGTCATTTCCAGCTTGCTGGCCGGAAAGAACTTGTACATGGTATCATAGGCCACACAGACCTTGTCTACTTTGTCAGCCAACAATTTATTGGTGATGCCCGCGTGCGAGTTCTGCTCCTGGATAAGCGTGGGAATGTGCTGTTTGGTAGCCGCATACAATGTCGGGCCGCTGGCGTAACCGCCTACGCCCACCACCGCGTCTGGCTTGAATTCTTTGATGATCTTACTTGCCTTGCGTAGGCTGGAAATCACCTTAAAAGGAAACGATAAGTTGTCCAGCGTCAAGCGGCGTTGCAAGCCACTGATCCATAGCCCAATAATCTTGTAACCGGACTCAGGCACGCGGGTCATCTCCATACGACCTTCAGCTCCTACAAATAGAATCTCAGCGCTGGGGTGCAGGCGTTTTATCTCGTTGGCAATGGCAATGGCCGGGTAGATGTGTCCGCCGGTTCCGCCACCACTGATGATGAATCTATACACTCTATCCGGCATGGCTCATGGCGTTTGGTTTGTTGGCTACCGGCGCGGCGGCCAACTTGGCCTCATACTCGCTTCGGCTTACAGACAAGATGATCCCAATAGAGATACCCGTGAAAATAAGAGACGTCCCGCCCATACTGAGCAAAGGCAAAGGCAAACCCGTAATAGGACCCAGCCCCACGGCCACGCCCATGTTTACCATGGCCTGTATGACCAGACTAAAACTAATCCCCGCTGATAACAGACCGCCGAACGCTCCCGAGCTGTTCGTGACGGCCACCATCCCTCGATAGAGAAAAGCCAGGTACAGGAAGAGCACCATGGCCCCTCCTATCATGCCATATTCTTCTATGATGATGGCGTAGATAAAGTCTGAGTACGGGTGCGGCAGAAAGTTACGCTGGTCAGAATTTCCCGGACCCTTCCCCAGTACACCGCCCGTGGCGATGGCAATGTAAGACTGCTCCAGCTGGAAGACCGTTTGCGTAGGGTCCATGAAGTTTTCTATGCGGCTGATGGCCGTCTGCATACGCTGGCCAATGGTCAAGGCAATGGTCCCGAAGATGGCGCCCACCACAATCATGATCATGATCTGCTTGAACGGCACGCGTCCAATGAACATCAGCAAAAGACACGTCATGAACAGCAACAAGCCCGTGGAGATGTTACTCATGGCGATCAAACCACAAATCAAACCACTCCACAAGACCAAGGGAATCAAGGTCTCTTTGTAGTTGTCAATGTTCATCTGGCGCTTGCTCAGCATGCTGGCCAGATAAGAAATCAAGGCCAGTTTGGCCAAATCTGAAGGCTGGAACGTCTGGTTGATGATGGGAATGGTCAGCCAGCGCGAGGCCTCGTTGATGTTGGAGCCTTTCAAATAGGTGTAAATCAGCAAGGGCACCGAGAAGACCAGCGCCAGCAAGCTCAGCTTGGCGTAATACTTGTAGTTTACCTTGTGGGCCAGCCACACAAAGGCCAGACCAAGTATGATAAGGCTGGAGTGCTTGAACAGATAGTACTCCGTGTTGCCACTCATTTTCTTGTAAGCCAGCGTACCCGTGGCCGAGTACACTACCGCAATGGAAATCAACGAAAAAGACAAGACGATGCCCCACAGGATGGGGTCCCCTTTCAAGTTGTCACGCAACCAATTCTTCACCTCTGTCATATCCCAGCGCTTTTCAATTTTTGCACCGCCTCGGCAAAAGCACGTCCGCGGTGTTCATAGTTGTTAAACAAGTCAAAACTGGCACAGGCCGGCGACAGTAGAACCACGTCACCTGCCTCGGCGAAGCCTTTTGCCATTCTGACTGCTTCGTTTACATCTTGGGTTTCTACCAGTTGTGGGCAGACCGGCGAGAAAGCGGTTACAATTTTAGCGTTGTCCACGCCCAAGGCCACGATGGCTTTTACTTTCTCTTTTACCAGCGGCAACAAGGTAGAATAGTCATTGCCTTTGTCTTTGCCGCCTACTACCCACACAATGGGTTGCTTAATGCCATCCAGGGCGTACCAAACGGCCTCCACGTTGGTGGCTTTGGAGTCATTAATGAATTTCACCCCGTCCACCTCGCCCACTGGTTGCATGCGATGTTCGGCATTCTGGAAAGTGCTTAGCCCTTCATCAATTTGCTCAGGGGTCAATCCTACTAGTAAGGCCGCACCTACTGCTGCCATGCTGTTGTATTGGTTGTGCTGGCCAATGAGCGGCGATTTGCTTGTGTCTACTTTTGCCGAGATTCCTGAAAAAGAGGCCAAAATCGACTGATCCTCATAGCGCAAGGCCAAGCCGTTTTCATTCTTCAATCCAAAAGGGACAGGCGTTCCTGACACTTCATGGTTGGCTTTGTATTCCTGAATAAGAGCATCATCTTGGTTGAACAGGAGGTACTCAGAGGCTGTCATGTTCTGAGCCAATCTAAACTTGGCCGCCGCATATTTCTCCATCTGGTACTCATAGCGGTCCAGGTGGTCTGGCGTGATGTTTAGCAGAATCCCGATGTGCGCTTTGAACTGGTACATATTGTCCAGTTGGAAACTGCTTAGCTCTACCACATAGTAATCGTAGCCGCCATTAAGTACTTTGCCCGCCAAGCTCTCGCCCACGTTACCCGCCAAGGCTACTTTCAAACCAGCGCTTTTCAAGAGGTGGTAAATCAGTAGTGTGGTAGTGGTTTTTCCATTGGTGCCCGTGATGCAAATGAACTTGCCATCCGTGTATCTACCAGCAAATTCTATTTCTGAGATAACAGGAATACCTTTCTCAAGCGCACCTTTTATTACCGGAGTTGTGTTTGGAATGCCCGGACTTTTGATGATTTCATGGGTGGCGTAAATTTTATCCAGCGTATGGTCGCCTTCCTCGAAGTCAATACCTGCCTTGGTCAACTCCGCTCGGTACTTCTCAGAGATGGCGCCTTTGTCAGACACAAACACGTCATAGCCCTTGGCCTGCGCCAACAAAGCGGCACCTACGCCGCTCTCTCCTGCTCCCAAAATGGCTATTCTCTTGTTCATGGTATTCTTTCGTTTTTGGCTTGTTTTCTGGAAAAGAGGCGAAAAACGCCTATCTCAATTTTAAAGTAGCTAGAGTCAGAATTGCAAGCATGATGCCCACGGTCCAGAAGCGCGATACAATCTTGGCTTCATGGTATCCTAACTTTTGGTAATGGTGGTGCAAGGGTGACATTTTGAAGATTCTGCGACCCTCACCGTACTTCTTCTTAGTGTATTTAAAGTAGCCCACCTGCAACATCACAGATAAGTTCTCAATCAGGAAGATGCCACACAGCACCGGAATCAATAGCTCTTTGCGAAGAATCAAGGCCAACACAGCTATGATTCCGCCAATGGAAAGTGAACCGGTATCGCCCATGAACACTTGCGCAGGATACGAATTGTACCACAAGAAACCCACGCAGGCGCCCACAAACGCGGTACAGAAAATTACCAGCTCACCGGTGTTAGGAATGAACATGATATTCAGATAATCTGCGAAAATGGCGTTACCAGACACCCAGGCAAACACAATCAAAGTAGTAGCTATGATAGCCGAAGTTCCTGCGGCCAGCCCGTCAATCCCGTCGGTGATGTTGGCGCCGTTAGACACTGCTGTGATGATGATAATCACCAGCGGGATGTATAGAAAACGGGCATACGATCCCAAAACTGGACTCGCGAAGCTGAAGAAATTATGATAATCCAGCTCATTGTTTTTAGCGAACGGGATGGTAGTAATCATCTGACGGACGTCTGTGTAGACAGAAGAAGCCTCTACTGCTGAGAGTCCATTGGCCGTTACATATTGGCGCACCACCACGTCATCTGAGAAGAAAAGCGTCAGACCTACAATCAAACCTAACCCGATTTGTCCCAGCACTTTGAATCTACCCGCCAAGCCTTCTTTGTTCTTCTTAAAGACCTTAATGTAGTCATCCAGAAACCCGATGGCACCCAACCAAATGGTGGACACAATCATAAGTAGGATGTACACATTGTCCAATCTGGCCAGCAAAAGCGTGGGTACCAGAATGGCCAATAGAATGATGAGACCGCCCATGGTAGGCGTGCCTCTCTTCTCTAACTGACCGGCCAAACCCAAATCCCGTATAGACTCGCCTACCTGCTTGCGGTGAAGCATTTTAATGAGCCTACCACCAAAAATCATGGCAATCAGGAGAGAGATAAGCGCCGCCAAGCCCGCTCTAAACGAGATATACCGGAAAACCCCGGCCCCGAAGAGGTCAAAGTGCTGGTCTAAGTAGTTAAAAAGGTAGTAGAGCATCTGGTTCTTTTAAGGAAAAGAAGCGCCTGTTAAGGTGATCGCCTCGCCGTAGAATCTAATATCTATTTCTTTCTATTTCTGGAGCAGGGTAAACGTCTCCTGCAGAATTTGCTTGTCGTCAAAAGGTGAGCGTTGTCCCTTCACCTCTTGGTAAGTCTCATGGCCCTTGCCCGCCACCAAGATGATTTCATCTGGGTCGGCTAGCATCACCGCGGTTTTAATCGCTTCCTTGCGATCTACCACGCTCAAGACCTTCTTTAAATCGGTGTGCTTTACGCCCGCCTGCATCTGATTCAGGATTTCCTGGGGGTCCTCGTCGCGCGGGTTGTCTGAGGTTAAGATGACTCTGTCGCTCATGCGGGCGGCGATGTCGGCCATGATGGGGCGTTTTGTCGCATCCCGGTTTCCGCCGCAACCCACAATGGTGATGACTTTCTGCTCTGGCTTTCTGATTTGCTGAATGGTCTGCAACACGTTCTCCAAAGCATCTGGCGTATGAGCATAATCCACAATGCCAGTAATCATGCCCGGGCTTACCACATAATCAAAACGACCGGCGGCGGATGTCAACGAAGAAAGGCTTGTCAAGACTTCCTGAGGGTCTTCGCCAAGCAAAACCGCCGCACCGTACACAGCCAGTAAGTTGTAAGCATTGAAGGTACCGATGAGTTTGAACCACACTTCCTGACCGTCCAATTCCAGTTGCAGGCCTTGGATGGAGTTGTCTAGGAGACGAGCTTTAAAATCAGCCTCTTTGCGCAGGGCGTAGGTTTTCTTCTCACCTTTGGTGTTCTGCAACATGACCATGCCACGCTTGTCATCTGAGTTCACCAGCGCGAAAGCCTTGGGAGACAGATTGTCAAAGAAGAGTTTCTTGGCTCTGATGTATTCATCGAAGGTCTTGTGATAATCCAGATGGTCGTGCGACAGGTTGGTAAAGACCGCGCCGGCGAACTCAACGCCGGTCACTCTGTGCTGTACCAGGGCGTGAGAACTCACTTCCATGAAAACATGCGTGCAACCTGCTTTTACCATCTTCGCCAACAGCGCTTGTAATGTGATGGCATCTGGCGTGGTGTGCGTGGCCGGAATCACCGTTTCGTTGATTTGATTCTGCACCGTAGATAGTAAACCGGCATTGTAACCCAACTCTCTGAACAGTTTATGCAGAAGCGTTACGCAAGTGGTTTTGCCGTTGGTGCCAGTCACGCCTACCAGTTTCAATTGCTTGGATGGATGTCCGTAGAAAGCGGCGGCAACATGACCCATCGCTTCGGCAACGTCCGGTACAATGACAAAGGTGACGTTGGCAGGTGCGTTTTCGGGCTGTTTTTCAGAAAACACGACAGAAACGCCTTGCACTATGGTCTGGGTTATAAAGTCATGGCCGTCGTGCACGGTTCCCTTGATGGCAAAAAACGCCACGCCCGGTCCCGCCTGACGCGAGTCCATGGTTAACGCAGAAAGCTCGGGGTTAGTAGGCCCGAGCAATTGCGAGGACGGTATCGCCTGCAATAGGTTTTGTAGTTGTGCCATTTCGTTCTAAGGTAATAGTAATCCACATGCCTTTTCTCACTGGTACCCCAGCCGGCACGCTTTGTGCTTTCACTCTGCCCAAGCCGGAGGCTCTCACCTTCAAGCCTTGATTTTCCAAGAGGTAAAGAGCGTCCTTTAAGGTCATGTCCTTTACATCGGGCACGCGGCCTTCCTTCACAGGAACCGGCTTCATGGCCACGGAATGCTTTTGCGTATCTACTCTAATCCAGTCTTCTTCTGGGTTCACCGGATGGGCGCTTACCCCTAGCTTGTTGCAAAGCAAGGTCAACTCCTCTTGGTTACCCGCGTGTAGGCTTGGTAGTTTAGGTGCCACATTGGCGGGTCTGCGTACCATTGGCGCGTGTATAGCCAAGTCTTGAGCGTATGCTTTATCAGCTAACTCCCTGAACACGGGGGCCGCTACATCCCCACCATACTGGGCGTTTCTGTTGGGGCTGTCAATAATGACAATACAGCTATACTTAGGTCTATCAGCCGGGAAATAACCCACAAAAGAGGTAGAGTATTTTTTAGTGTACTGGCCCTTTATAACCTTTCTGGCGGTACCTGTTTTACCGGCTACCTTGTAGTCTTTGCTCTTAAGGTTTTTAGCTGTTCCTTTTTCAACCACGCCTTCCATCATCAACTTCAATTCTGCCAATGTCTCATCAGAACAGATTTTCGGGTTTAGGACTTTCGCCTCAAACTTCTCTAATACCTGGTCAGCGCGCTTGATTTCTTTAACGATGATGGGCTGTACCTTCACTCCATTGTTGGCCACGGCATTGTAAAACGCCAAGGTCTGCAACGGCGAAATCTTCAACTCATAGCCAATGGCCATGGTAGATAGGGACGGACGGCTCCAGCTGCGGTCTTTAGGCGTTTTAATGTATGGCACGGCCTCTCCATTCATTTGGAAGCCCAGCGGTTGGTGAAGCCCGAACTTGAACAGATAGTCTACATATTTCTGGGGGTCGTTCCCGAAATGCTCCTGAATTAACTTGGCAATCCCCACGTTAGACGACTTCTCAAACACCTGTTGCAGGGTGATCTTGCCATTGCCGTGGGTATCTGTTTTGACGGCTCCGCCAATACGCATAGACCCGTTGCCGGTGTCAATGGTGTCGGTGAGTTTCATGTCTGAGTCTTCCAGCAATGCCATCATAGAGGCTAGCTTGAAAGTAGAGCCCGGCTCTGTGCGGCCTTGGTTACCCACCGCGTAGTTGTAGTCCTCAACATATACACCAGGACCCGCCTTGCCTAAGTTGGCAATGGCCTTAATCTCACCGGTGCTCACTTCCATCAAAATCACGCACCCGTGGGCTGCGTCATTCAGGGTCAAGGCCTTGTAAAGTGCGCTTTCGGCTACGTCTTGCAGATTTATGTCAATGGTGGTTCTAATGTCGAACCCCGGTAATGGCTTCACTTCGGTGCCATCATAGATGGGCTTGTTACCACCGGCCATGCGCTCGTATAAGGCTTCGCCGTCTTTACCCGCCAGATGACGGTTAAAGCTAAATTCCAATCCCGCGCCTTTCTTGTCCTCGTTTAAGAACCCGATGGTCCGCTTGGCCAAGGAACCGAACGGCAGGAACCGGCGGTCCAGCTTCTCAAAAATGACGCCTCCCTTGTTTTTACCGGCTCTAAAGATGGGCCACTTGGCCATTGCTTTCTTCTCCTGGTAATTGATAAGGCGGTTGTTAATGCGCACATACTTGCGTTTGCTCAGGCGGGCGTTCTTAATCTTGCGCTTATAGTAGTCTGCTGAACGGTCTCCGTAAAAACGTGACAGCTGTAAAGCCAAGGAGTCAATGCCATCTCTAAAGACTTCATCCTTAGAGATGGTAGGGTCAAAGGCCACTCTGTAGAAGGGCAATGAGGTAGCCATGATGCGCTCATCATTGGAATAGATGTTACCGCGGGTGGCAAAAATGGGCTGGTAATGGAAGCGCTTTTCCTGGGCCAGTTCCTTCCACTTATCCCCGTCTTTGAACTGGATATAGCCAACCTTGTAAATAATAGCAAACGCAAACAAGCAGATAGCCAAAAAAGCCACCCGCACGCGCGTTACGATGGACCTTTTAATATTCATCTTTTGGTATCACTACTTGTATGGGTGGGGAGGAACTTTCCATTAAGCCAGAAGCTGCCACGTTGCGGGCCACTTCAGACTGCTTACTCGCCTCCATGTAATCAGACTTGAGGGTGGTAAAGTCAGCGCGTAAATCTTCAGTGTCTGACTTGGTTCTGTCTATCTGTCTAAGGGTGCGCTCTGCGTAATGGCTGTTGCCTATGTAAAAAATGGTCACCGCCATCAAGAACAAAATCTTAGGCAGGTACTTGACCGGCAAACCATCTGCAAAGAACCAGTCTACTTTGGTGTAGCGGTCCAAGAGCTCAAACAGACTGGTACCCTTCTGGCGCGGCGGTCTTGGCGGACGCACGGGCTCCGCCTTAGGCACCGCACGCTGGGTGTTGGCCTTAGATGGATTGGTTCGTGGACGTACAGTATTGACTGCCATGTGCTATACTCGTGTAAAAGTTTTCTACCTCTCTATTTCTTGATTGGTGTCTCTGGGTTTTCTCTTTTCTCAGCTACCCGCAGCTTGGCGCTACGGGAGCGGTTGTTTTCTTGCAACTCCTGGGCGCTGGGCACGATGGGCTTGCGGGTCACAGAATCCAGTGGCTTAATCTCATTCCCAAAGAAGTCTTTCTCCACCTCGCCAAAAAACTTGCCTTTGTTGATGTAGTTCTTCACCAAGCGGTCTTCCAGGGAATGGTATGAGATCACCGATAGGCGCCCGCCTGGCTTTAGAAGCTCCACGGCTTGCTCCAGCATTTCTTCCAAGGCCTTCAGCTCATCGTTTACTTCTATGCGTAGCGCCTGGAATACTTGGGCCAAGTACTTATTTTCTTTTCCTTTAGGCGTGCAGCCAGCTATGGCTTCTTTAAAATCTGCGATGGTCTCAATGTCGCGCACGTTGCGGGCCGACACTATCTCCCGCGCCAGGGTCTTGGCATTCTTCACCTCGCCGTACAGTCCGAAAATGCGGTGCAACTGGTCCTCCTCATAGGTCATGATGACATCCTTGGCCGTCAAGGGGCTGTCTTTATCCATGCGCATGTCAAGAGGGCCGTCAAAACGGGTAGAGAAGCCGCGCTCAGCAGTGTTAAATTGATGCGAGGAAACGCCCAAGTCAGCTAAAATGCCGTCCACCTGGCGCACGCCATACAAACGGAGGTATTTTTTAAGGTACCGGAAGTTGGCCTTGACAAACGTGAATTTGTCAGAAATGAGGCGCTCAGACTGGCGCTCGGCATCAGTGTCCTGGTCAAATGAATATAGTTGGCCGCCTTGCATCTGCTCTAGGATGCGGGCAGAGTGGCCACCGCCGCCAAAAGTGACGTCCACGTAAATGCCTTTGGGTTTTATAGCCAAAGCATCTACCGATTCCTGTAATAAAACGGGGTTGTGGTATTGCATGGCTTGCGTTATTCTATAATGGTGGAAGCCGGTGGATTCCCCAGGTACTTCTGGGCCAGCTGTGAGAAGTTTTGTTGGTCTTTTTCCAGGAACGCGTCGTATTTCTCCGGATTCCAGATTTCTACCCGGTTACCCAACCCTACTACAATCGCTTCTTTGTCAATCTCGGCGTAGCGTACCATGGTCTTGGGCAGGATGAACCGGCCCGCGGTGTCCAGTTCTATCTCTGTGTTGCCCCTAAAGAAATTCCTTTGAAAGTGGCGGTACTCCTCGTTGAACTCATTCAATCCGGCTACGCGGTCATAAATGGCTTTCCACTCGGTTCTGGGGTACAGCACCAAGCAAGGCTCAAACCCTCTGGTCAAAACCACCTGGTTGCCGGAGTCTTCTGGCAGATTGGTTTTGATTTTAGAAGGCAGCACCAATCTTCCCTTGGGGTCTAGCTTACATTCATATTCGCCGGAGAGGAAGTTCATTGGTGTAGGGAGATAACTCTAGTCTTTGGTACAAAACAAAAGTAATAAAGGGGACACCAAAGTCAACCACAGTCTCCCACTTTTTCCCACTTTGTGGATAAATCATGGTTATCCACCCCACTTATGCACATTATCCACATTCTTTCCTGCCACTTCGGGAAAACTTTCTAATAACTATATAGAAAAATTCTTTTATTAAACACGCGAAAACCGAGCTAACAAACTGAAAAACAATTATTTAACCTCATAACCACCAGTAACCTTTTGGCCAAACCAGCAAGTGGAATGAAAGTGGTACAAAGTGGGGCGTTTTTCCGTACCTTTGCGCCATGCGGCCCACTTACCGACATATTCTCCTCCTTTTACTGGCCTTTAGCGTGCTGACGGGCTCTGTGGGCATTGCCGCCACCCAGCGGTTCTGCGCCATGATGGGCATGGAGATTTCTCCGGCCAAGGCAGAGAAAATGGAGGAGATGGGCTGTTGCCAAAAGAAGGCCCAGGCTAATAAATCCTGCGAAGCCGCCGCCGCTCAGGTTGAAAAAGAAGACTGCTGTACTGCCTCTATCACTTATCACAAGCTGGACAACTTAGCGCTTAAGCTGAGTGACAAAGTTGTATTCTACACGCTACTACCAGCGCTGACAAGCTCCTACATAGTACCGCCAACCTTCGTGTTGGTAGCCTCTTCCTCCTGGCCTTCTTTCACAGACGCCTCGCCGCCTCTGGCCGGGCGTGATCTGCTGACCAGACTGCGCATCCTCAACATTTAAAGATTCTATTTCAACCATAAAGAAGTAACGCCTCTTGGCGCGTATTTACTTCTACCTAAAGGAAATAGAGTACTCTTTAAATAAACGCCTTCATGTTTTCATATAATTACCGCGTCTTCTGGACCATGGTATTTCTGGGCCTTTGCCTGCCCAATCTGTCTGTTGCCCAATCGCTTTCTGGCCGGGTGATAGACGCCAACACTTCCTCTGCCCTCATTGGCGCAACGGTCACCTGGTTGGGCACTACCCAAGCCACCAGCACAGACGCCACAGGGTTCTTCCAACTGAAGTCCGCTCCAGCTGGTGAGTCCTCTCTGCTAGTTACTTACATTGGCTATAAACCAGACACCATCCAAGTGCAGGGCCGCTCCAACCTGGTGATCAAACTTCAGTCTAGTGGTTCTTTGAAAGAGGTGACCGTTACTGCCAAGCAGGACCGCTATGATGCCATGTCGCCCACCAACTCACAGGTGATCACAGCCATGGACCTAACCAAGTCTGCCTGCTGCAACCTAGCCGAAAGCTTTGAAACCAACGCCTCTGTGGAAGTCTCCACTTCTGATGCCGTGTCTGGGGCCAAGCAGATTCAAATGCTGGGCTTGGACGGTTCTTACACGCTGTTGACGACTGATAACGTACCGGCCCTCAGAGGCCTGGCCACGCCCTATCGCTTGAACTACCTTTCAGGCACCTACATAGACGCTATTGACATCATTAAAGGGACCGGGAGCGTGCTGAACGGCTACGAATCCATTTCGGGCCAGGTGAACGTGCGTTTGAAGGACCCTGAAAAAACAGATAGACTACATGTGAACCTGTACGGCAACAGTTTTGCCAAATGGGACGCCAACGTGAACACCTCAGCTACGCTCACGCCCAAGTTGAGCACTATCCTCATGCTGCACACCGACCAGCTGAACAACCGTGTGGATGGCAATGACGATGGATTCCTGGATCTGCCCTTAGGCAAGCACTACAATGTGTTCAACAAATGGAAGTACAATACGGGCAAGCAATGGGTGGCGGAATTGGGTGTACAAGCCCTTCATGAAAAACGGACCGGCGGGCAGGTAGGCTACAGAAGCGGCATGCCCCAGGTAGAAGATAGTTTCTATGGCACCGAGTCTGAAACCGACCGCTACAGCGCCTATTCCAAAACGTCCTACACGTTCAAAAACCGGCCGTACCAAAGCCTGGGCTTGATTCTATCTGCCGCACACCATGACTTTGACTCTCAGTACGGAGCCAGAACCTACAACGGACGGCAGAACAGCGGCTTGGCTAATTTGATTTTCCAGTCGGCGTTTGGCAATACGGCGCATACCTATAAAACGGGCTTGAGCTACCAATTAGAAGACTACCAGGAAGAACTAGCTGGCAAAGACTACACCCGCAAAGAGCAAGTGCCGGGTGCCTTCTTTGAGTACATCTACCAGAACAGCACCAACCTCACCCTGGTGGGCGGCGTGCGCGCCGACCATCACAACCTGTACGGCTGGGTGTACACGCCGCGCTTCAATATAAAGTATGACTTCACGCCCAACACCATTCTGCGTCTGGCGGCGGGCAAGGGCTTTAGAGTAGCCAATCCCATCGCCGAGAACGTGGCCTCTCTCATCAGTAACAGGGAGTTTATCTTGGCAGACAACTTACAGCCAGAAAAAGCCTGGAACCTTGGCGGTAGCTTTACCCAGTACTTTGAAGTGGGTGCCCGCAAAGGCGCCTTCATCACAGATTACTACTTCACCAGCTTCCAGAACCAGGTGGTGCCAGATATGTACAGCAGTGCCAACCAAGTGGTGTTCAGCAACCTGGACGGCAGGTCCTTCTCCAAGAGTTTCCAGGCAGAGCTACAGTATGAACTCACTGAGCTACTGGATGTGAAAGCGGCTTACAAGTATTTTGACGTGCGCACCACTTATAACGACCAACTCTTGCAACGTCCCTTCATTCCCAACCACCGCGCCTTCCTGAATCTGGGCTTTGCCACGCCGTTTGACAAATGGCGCGCTGATTTGACGGCTCAGTGGTTTGGTCCGCGCCCGGTACCAGCAATGGAAGCTGAACATGAGGCACACGATGGAATCATCAGGACGCGAACTGTTAGCCCTTATGCCGTGTTTAATGGGCAAATCACCAGAGCGTTCAAGAAATGGGAAGTGTACCTGGGTGGCGAGAACCTTTTGGGTTACAAGCAAAAAAATCCGATTATTGCCGCTGACCGGCCCTTCAGCCAGGATTTTGACGCCAGCATGGTCTGGGCCCCTATTACCGGCAGAGTCATTTACGCCGGCATGCGCTTTACCATAAAATGATTGTTGATTGTCAATTGCTGGTTATTATTAGTTTTAAACAAACACCAATTGACAATTAACAATAAATCCGTTTTTGGCCTGATTTTGGTAAAACAAGCCAAAAACGGATTTGAAATTGAAAACTTATAACTCATACCTTTTAACTCTTAACTACTCAAAATGAAAACGTTAAAAATCTGGATGCTTGCTTTGGTCATGACTGGTTTCGCCTCTTTAGCATTTGCGGCCGGCGGCAAGAAAGGCGATGAAGTGAAATTTAAAACCTCGGCGGTGTGCGGCATGTGCAAAGCCACCATTGAAAAAGGTCTGGCCTATGAGAAAGGCGTGCAGAAAGCCGTGTTGGATGAGAACACCAAGATTGTCACTGTGACCTATGACGCTAAGAAAACGTCACCAGAGAAACTGAAGAAAGCCGTGAACGAGTTAGGCTATGACGCCGATGACAGCCCGGCCACGCCACGTGCCTATGACCGTCTGGATGCGTGCTGCAAGAAAGACGCAGTTCACTAAATAGCGAGCCCTTCCTAATTTCAGAAAAGCCTGCACTTCAGCAGGCTTTTTTATGCCCTTCGTTTTTGGCCTGTTTTCATGAAATCAGGCCAAAAACGAAGGGCTCTTGGCAACATACCATGCACTTCGTACAAACATTAGAAATTCATATTACCTTTAATCCTTCTTGTCTTAGTAAGGCAAACAAACCATCACCAATCCATCCTTCATGCAACTCCGTGCTTCATCAATCATCTGGGCCTTCTTATTCTTAGGAGCCTATCAGAGCGTTGCCCAACAACTGCCCATGCCCCGCAACATTGCCGCCGCTTATCAAAAAGGCACGCGTAATTTAAACGGCACACCCGGCGCGTCTTATTGGCAGAACACCGCTGACTATACCCTCAACATCAATTTTGACCCCAAGTCCAGAAAAGTAGCGGGCACGGTAGAAATTGACTACACCAACAACAGCCCAGACACGCTCAAGCAGATTGTCTTCAAACTGTATCCTAACCTGTACCAGAAGGGCGCCCCCCGAGCCGGCGGCATTTCACCTACAGACGTGAGCGAGGGCGTGCAGATTGAAAAACTGAGCTACAACCAAGAGGCCCAGGATGTGCAGAAACTGCGCATTGACCACACCAACATGACTGTGCGCATCAAGCCTTTGGCGCCTAAGCAGAAAGGCAAATTTAGTATTGCCTATAACTATGAATTGAACGCCGGGTCGCATAACCGCACGGGTCAGGTAAATGAACAGGGTGCCGCTTTCCTGGCCTATTTCTTCCCACGCATTGCCGTTTATGATGACGTGGACGGCTGGAACCGGACGCCTTACCTAGGCCCTCAGGAGTTTTACAATGATTTCTGCAACTTCAAAGTGAACATCACCGTGCCACAGCATTTTGTGGTCTGGGCCACCGGCGATTTAAAAAACGCTGATGACGTGCTCACCAAGAAATACGCCAAGCGTTTGCAAAGTGCAGAGAAGAAAGACGCCATCATCGCCATCATTGACAGCACAGACTTGAAACTCCGTGACATTACCGCCAAGAACGCCCAGAACACCTGGAAGTTTGAGGCCAGCAACGTGATTGACTTCGCCTTCGCCACGTCAGACCATTATCTCTGGAACTCTACCAGCCTGGTGGTAGACCCCAAGACCAAGCGCCGCACGCGCGTAGACGTAGCCTTTAACCCTATTCACCATGACTTCAGAGAGGTGATTGACTTCTCCAGAAAAACAGTAGAGGCCATGAGCTATACCTTCCCTAAATGGCCTTTCCCCTACCCGCACATTACCGTGTTTAACGGCCTAGACCAAATGGAATACCCTATGATGGTAAACGACAACCCAGTGGAGACCCGCGAGGACGCCATCACCCTCACCGTCCATGAGATTTTCCATACCATGACTCCCTTTTACATGGGCACCAATGAAACCAAGTACGGCTGGATGGACGAAGGCTGGGCAACTATAGGTGAGTGGATCATCTCTTCCATCATTGAGCCCAAGTATACTGATGATTACGGTGTAGCGCCTTATGCCACGATGGCCGGCACCGAGGCCGACATGCCCATCGCCACGCTTTCCACGCAACAGTCGGGCACGCCGTTCTTCTTGAATTCTTACCCTAAACCGGCCTTGGGCTACCTGTATGTGAAAGAGATGCTAGGCGATGAGTTGTTCACCAAAGCCCTGCACACTTACATCCGGAACTGGAATGGCAAGCACCCACTCCCTTGGGACTTCTTCCACTCCATGAACGCAGGCGCGGGTCAAAACCTCAACTGGTTCTGGCAACGTTGGTTCTTTGACCACGGCGTACCAGACTTGGCCATCGCCAACGTGCAACAGCAGGCCGGAACTTACGTGGTGACCGTAGAAGCCAAAGGCACCAAACCCGTACCGGTAGAACTCAACATTACCTACGCAGACAATTCTACTGAGAAAGTAAAGCGCAACATTAGCGTCTGGGAAAAAGGAAACACCACCACGCAGCTAGAATTCAAGCCTACCAAAGCCGTGAAGAAACTGGAACTGAAAGGCACCTACATTCCAGATGTCAACCCCAAAGACAACGTCTACGAAGTAAAGTAACATCGCCTTTTAAACGAAAAGCCCCGCTACCTCTTTTGAAGTTGCGGGGCTTTCCGTTTTTGGCCTATTTTACAAAAAACAGGCCAAAAACAGGTTTAAAATATTTACTGAACCTGTTTAGAGTTTTCTAAAATTCCATGGCGCAAGCGTCCGCTTGTGTCCGCACGCATTTTTGATCTGCCATGCGTGCGGATACAAGCGGACGCTTGCGCCATGGAACCCAGTTGTATATCGGCTTTTTATAAACTCTAAACAGGTTCACTGATGACTTTTTACTGTTAACTGCAAATTTTTTACCTGTTTCCTGAAAGTCGGTCTTTCTCTTGGTAGAGTTTCCACCAGGGCAAATAAGGTTTATCATGGTGCTCATAATGATACCCGAAGAAGTAGCAACTGAGGAACGCCCATACGTGATTTCGGCCCTGGGTGGAGGATTTGTGCTTGTTGTCTGGTTCGTGCTCCCCGCGGTGCGGCAAATACGTCCCGAAGTAGAACAACTGAAACGTGGCTAGCACGGCCGGGGCCATCCAAAACAGGATGATGTTCTCCACTGGAAACCAAAGTTGCAGCAAATTATACGTCCCCGCCATCAACAGCACTTGAAGGATGGTGATGTACTGCCGGGCAAAGCTTATGAACCACAGAAAGAAGTTGCCGCCGTGGTAATCGGGGTCCTCCTCAGTAGCTACGTGTTGGTGGTGCAGGTGGTGCTTGGGCAAAAGACGTCCGTAGTAATTGTACGCGAACAGTCCGGCCGTGACGGTGCCTATGATGGTATTCAAACGCTTGTTGCCGGGGGCTACCACGCCGTGCATGGCGTCATGGGCCGTTATGAACAAACCTGTGTACAGATGCGTCATCACCAATACCGCAACATAGGTCAACGGCGACGTAAAAGAAACCTCCCAATGCAACAGAAACCACAACAAGCTGGCCCAAGCCGTTAAGATGAGCAAGGCAATGAGGACGCCGGTGTAGGGTTGGTTTTTTGGCTTCAATGCGAGTAAGGTGCTTGAATGTTTAATAACTCCTGCCGCAAGTTTTCAACTTGTGGCTTTAATGATGGAAGTTTGCAACTTCCTTAATAGATACGCAAGTTAAAAACTTGCGACAAGGTGGCTCCAAGTTGGAAACTTGAAGCAGAGAATTAGCTCGTTTTTAGGCTATTTTCTGGAAAACAGGACAAAAACGGATTCTTCTCTACATTATGCTTACAGCGTCTGCAGCGCGTCACGCACTTGTTCCATCAGCCACATGGGCGTAGAAGTGGCTCCGCAAATGCCCACCGTTTCACCATCAGCAAACCAGTCAGGCTGTATCTCTTCTACCTTAGACACAAAGTAAGTATTAGGGTTGGTGTCTTTGCAGACTTGATACAATACTTTGCCATTAGAAGACTTGGTGCCCGAGACAAATACAATTTTGTTATACTTCTGGGCGAAGAGACGTAGTTCCTTGTCTCTGTTGGAAACCTGCCGGCAGATGGTGTCATTGGCGTCTACCGCGTAGCCGCGCGTCTCCAACTCGTTCTTGATGTTATAAAAGCTGTTGGTGCTTTTGGTGGTCTGGCTGTAGAGCGTGATGTTCTGGGGCAACTCATGACGCAGCAACTCGTCCAGGTTCTCAAAGACCACCGCCTCGTTGCTGGTCTGGCCTAAAAGGCCTAGCACCTCGGCATGGCCGTGCTTGCCGTAAATGAAAATCTGTTCTTTCTTGTCAAAGGAGGTCTTGATGCGGTTCTGCAGTTTTAACACCACCGGGCAAGAAGCGTCAATCAAAGTGAGGTTGTTCTGCATGGCCATCTGGTAGGTAGACGGCGGCTCACCGTGCGCCCTGATCAAGACATGCTCGTCTCTTAGCTCCTGCAACACGTCATAGTTGATGATGCGCAGGCCCTTCTTCTGCAGGCGCTCCACCTCCTCATCGTTGTGCACAATGTCTCCCAGGCAATACAGGTAGCCGCGCTCCTCTAGCAGGTCTTCTGCCATCTGAATGGCATAGATCACCCCGAAGCAAAATCCTGAGTTGGCGTCTATGGTTACCTGTAGTTGTCGCATATGTCAGTTAACAAGCGCAGCGGTGACTTTGTTTGCAGGTGCTTCGGCTTTTTGCTTCAAGAACTCATAAATGATGATGGTCATGAGCAAAAGCAATAGGGAGTACATGGTGTCTTCGGCGGGAATAGTAGTTATACGGACGCCCGTGTTGTGTGCGTTATTATACAAAACCACGGGCAGGGCCGTGAGTACCCCGTTCACCAGCAGAAACGGCACCAGATGCACCAAGTACGCCAGGTAAAAACGTCCCATCTTCTTATACCTGAACAGCCCATAATACACCACTAGCAGGACCGGCACCAGCAGACAGGTGAGCATGGTGTACCACCTTCCCCAGAAAAACAGGCCTATGGCCAAGTTAGCTATCACCAAAAACCAGGTAATAGCGGGGGCATATGGCTGTAGCCATTCACGTGTTATATACGTGTTTAAGCATTCATAGATAAAGACGCAAGCGTACGGAACAGTGATGAAGAAGAGAACCTCCTCTAAGGGCAGGTTGCCCAGGTAAAGTCCTACCAGATAGTCTGGGTTGAAGCTCCAGACGCCTTCGCGGGTGAAGGCCATGTCCCAGGCAATGAAGCAGAGCGCCGTCACGGCCATGGCCGGAAACAGATAGCGCCAGTTGGTATAAAAGTGCACCCGCTTGTCAAAGGAGAGCACCAGGGGAAAAAAGATGGTGAAAATGTTTAAGTAGAGGTAGATGTAACTCATAGTTTCAGGTTGGTCACCTGCTCGCGCTCCTCACCGGTCAGGTGCTCTGGATGCCGCAAGAGAAAGTCCTTCATGATCTTTAGGGACTCTACCGGCATACCCGACTTTGGATGGCGAAGCATGGCACTCAAAAATATTTTCTTGTCTTCCTGCAAATGACCGCTCATGTTCAAGTAGCGCGGCACAAAGAACTCAATGGAATAGCGCAAAAACCGCACTTCTGGGTCTTGCTTGTCTAAGGCCACCGCCTGCTCAAAAATCTGACCCGAGGTGCGCAGGTACTTCAGTTTGGCGTACGGGCTCCAGGTGTGCTTGGCCATCACGGCGTTGGACACGGCTTTGTAACCCAACTTCAAGGGGTCTTTACCCTGGTACTTCTCCATTAAGGCATGAAAGTCATCGGCTAGGGCTTCGTTCTTGGCAGACTTCTGATAGAAGCTCAATAACACCGAGTGCCGGTAAGCGTCTGTTTCCTGGGCCACTGGCACAAACACTAGACTAAGGGAGAGGAGAACCGCGGATAAAAGCATAAGCGCATTAGAAAGTATTAAACTGGTACCTAATATACGAACTAAGCAACAATGCTAACTTCGTATTATCTGGCACTCTTACGCGTTCTGCTAAAATTTGGGCAGCCGGGGCCTTTTTTATTTTCTTGAAAAGCTTGAGATAATAGATGTACGCCAGGTACACGCCCATCTTTGCGCCTTTGGGCAAGGCCATGATTCCTACATACGCATCATCAAAATCCTTCTGGATGTCTGCCTCAATTTCTTCTTTGTCCTTGTTACAGAAGGATAAGAAATTCACCTTCGGGAAGTACACGCGGCCGCGGTCATGGTAGTCACTTTTTATGTCTCTTAAGAAGTTCACTTTCTGAAAGGCGGCGCCTAGTTTACAAGCCGGTGCCTTCAAGCGTTCAAACATGGCCTCGTCGCCTTCACAGAAGACTTTCAGGCACATCAAGCCTACTACCTCGGCGGAGCCATAGATGTATTCCTCGTAGCAGTCGCAGTTGTACTCGCGGTCTGTGAGGTCCATGGCCATGCTGTTCAAAAAGGCGTCTATGTAGGCATGGTCAATGCTGAACTCGTTTACCACCAACTGGAAGGCGTGCAGCACCGGGTTCAGGCTGATTTTCTCCTCCAGCGCTTGGTAGGTGTCTTTTCTGAAGCGCTCCAGCAGCTCGGCTTTGTCATGGTCATGGAAGGTGTCCACAATCTCATCCGCGAAGCGTACAAACCCATAGATGGCGTAAATGGAATCATGGAACTTGGGGCTGAGCGTCTTGATGCCCAGCGTGAAGGACGTGCTGTAGCGCTGGGTGATGAGCTTACTGCATTCCAGCGTGGTGGTGTCAAAAAGTGTCTTGGGAGGTACCATGCATTAATGAGTTAAGGACGCTTTTTGCGGGGCAAATTCTTTCACAACTTCGGCGGACACTACCTGCCCAGAAATGAGCGAAGGCGGCACGCCCGGCCCCGGAACGGTCAATTGACCTGCGTAGAACAGGTTCTTTATCTTTTTGCTCTTCAAGCTGGGCTTCAGGACGGCCGTCTGCGTCAAGGTGTTGGCCAAACCGTAGGCATTGCCTTTAAAGGCGTTGTAGTCTTGTATAAAGTCTTGGTGTGCGTAACTGCGTTTGTAGATCACGTGGCTTCTCACGTCCTGGCCGGTAATCTGCTCCAGACGGGTCATGACCATGTCATAGTAGCGTTCCCGGGTTTCATCAGTGTCTGTCAAGTCTGGGGCAACGGGTATCAAGATGAACACATTCTCTTGCCCTACCGGGGCCACGCTGGTATCTGTCTTAGAAGGCACCGATACGTAGAACAGCGGTTTCTCGGGCCAAGCCGGACGGGTGTAAATCTCCTGCGCATGCGGCCCGAAGTCCTCGTCAAAGAACAGATTGTGGTGGTGCAGCCCGGTGAGCTTTTTGTCAACGCCCAGGTAGAAGATGAGCGATGACGGCGCCATCACGCGGCTTTCCCAGTATTTATCTGAATAACTACGATAGGCGGGTGGCAACAGTTGGGTTTCCAGGTGGTGGTAATCGGCGGCGCCCACTACTACGTCTGCGGTATAAATGCCTTTGTTGGTGGTAAGCTGTGTGATGCGTCCGTCTTGAATATCAATCTTCTGAACCTCCTCGCCTAGCCGCATCTCCACGCCCAGTTCTTGTGCCAAAGCCACCATGCCTTCCACAATCTTGTGCATGCCGCCCATGGGGTACCAGGTGCCCAAAGCCATGTCTGCGTAGTTCATGAGGCTGTACAGGGCCGGCGTGTTTTCTGGCAAAGCGCCCAAAAAAAGGATGGGGAACTCCATCAATTGAATGAGGCGCGGGTGCTTGAAGAACTTGCGCACGTGCTTAGCCATGGATTGGAACACGTCCAGACGCATGACGTCCACCAGCAGTTTCAGGTCCACAAACTCGGTCAAGGAACGGCTGGGTTTGTAGACTAGTTGGTTGATGCCTACCTCATACTTATAGGCGGCTTGTTTTAAGAATTCTCTCAGCTTAAGGCTGGACCCGGGTTCCAGGGTGTCAAAAAGTGCCTCCAATTCTGCCATAGAAGCAGGCAACTCTAACGTGTCTCCCTTGCCATACAAAACCTGGTAGGATGGATCCAGGCGCACCAAGTCATAATAGTCAGTTGTGGTTTTCCCGAATTTCTGAAAAAACTGCTCAAAAACGTCTGGCATCCAGTACCAGCTAGGCCCCATGTCATAGGTGAAACCTTGCGCGGAGAACGTGCGCGCCCGGCCACCGGCTATTTCGTTTTTCTCAAGGACGGTCACATGGTAACCGGCTTGGGCCAGACTGGCCGCGGTAGACAGGCCGGCAAAACCGGCACCTATCACTATGGCTTTGTTCTTGGGGAGGGATTCACCCATGGGGATTGGAGGTCGTTTATAACTAGTGATTCTTTTTACGGATTAAATACCGTACGCGTACACCCGCAGCTGTTGTTTTAATTCTTTGCGGGCCAAGTGGATTCTGTTCTTCACGGTTCCAATGGGAATCTTCAACTTCTCTGCAATCTCCAGGTACTTGTAGCCCACATAGTATAGCATGAACGGCGTCTTAAACTCTTCTGGCAACTGTTGCACCGCGTCTTCAATGTCTTGGGCGGCAAACTCGCCAGTAGCCCCGTTCACAGCCACCATACGGTCGTCATTGGGAAAGTACTGAAAATAGTCTGTGGTGTCAAGGGAGCTGGTACGCTTGGTCACTTTGTTGTAGTGATTGATAAACGTATTGCGCATGATAGTGTACAACCAAGCTTTAATGTTGGTGCCGGTTTTAAACTTGTCACGGTTGGCAAACGCTTTCAGCAAAGTTTCTTGAACCAAGTCTTTGGCGTCATCGGTGTCCCGGGTGAGGTTATAGGCGGCTGGCCGTAGCGTAGGCGCTATGTTCTCTACTACAGTTGAAAATTCTATGGCAGTCATTTTGTTTAACGTTTGAAGTGAAACATTAAACAATTATACGAATCAAAAATCAATGTAGCTACTTTTGTTTAATGTTTTTTTAAAGAAATTAAACAACAAGGTCCCTGTCGTTCTGTAAAGAACGAGACATACGAAAAGAATATAGGGCGTGGATTGCCTAAGAGGCTGAATTTTGGGCTAACCAGTTCTCTAGCTCTTCTATTTCTTTGAAGAACTGGACAGGCTTGGGCATGTCCTCTACCGGGAAGTAGTGGAGCAAGGAACCACTCACCAAGATTTGCTTTACAGGCACCTGTTCTGCCAACTGCTCCAAATACTCAGAGACCGTAGTGCGCAGAAATGGCGTAGTAAAGACAGAATAGACAAAATCTGGTTTAAAGTAAGTGGCGGCTCTTACCAAGTCCACCAAGGGCAAATGCTGTCCCAGATACAAGGTGTAGAAACCCGCAGAGCGCAACAGGTAATGCACATACAATAAAGAGATTTCGTGCATTTCGCCTTCTGGCAAATACAAAATCACGCGCGGGGCATTGTCTTGTCTTTTCACCGGCAGCGCGTCAATGGCCACCAGCATCTTTTGGCGGACTAGCTGGCTCATGAAATGCTCATGCGCCGGCGTGATGTTGCCCGTCTGCCACAGCAAACCAATCTTGTGCAGGAATGGATATATGACCGTGCGCACCGAGACGGAAAAGCCCAACTGCAGAATGGCCCGGCTTAAGATGCGCTCAAAGAGCACCTCGTCCAGCTCTACCATGGCCACAATCAATTGAGAGATGTATTGTTCCTGCCCCAACTCTGAGCCGGTGATTTTAAGGACTTCCTGCGCTACCTGGTCTTTTGCCAGTTGGGCAATCTTGGAGATTTTGTATCCCTCTTGGTAGAGCAAGGCTACGTTGAGCAGATTTTTAAGGTCTGCGTCATCATAGTACCGGATGTTGGTGTCCGTGCGCTTGGGTTGCAACAGCTGGTACCGCTGTTCCCAGATACGCAGGGTATGTGCCTTAATGCCGGATAAATGCTCCAACTCCTTGATAGAGTATTGCGCCACAGGTGAGAGAAATTAAGTTAAACCGCAATTTAGCGCTTTCGGGCGGCCATACGAAAGAATTTAGGATGTACCCACAGCATGCCGAAGGACTCAGAACCGTCTCTGCCTTTGGTTTTGTGGTGTACTTTGTGCGCTATGTCTAAGGCTCTTAGGTAGGTGTTCCTTGTCTTGCCAAACAGCTTCATGCGCCTATGGATGAACAAGTCATGCACTAGAAAGTAAGCCATGCCATACAGCGTGATGCCTACTCCCACCCAGAACCGGTAGTCCAGCGCCTCTGTCCCGTAGATAAAGCAAAGTGCCGCAATCACCCCGTAAAAGACAAATGACACGTCATTCAGCTCAAACTTGTGGGTATGCGGTTTGTGGTGTGACTCATGGATGTTCCATAAGACCCCGTGCAGCACGTACTTGTGCACCGCCCAGGCCACCAGCTCCATCAACAGAAACGTTCCTAACACTATCGCCGCGTTCGTCAGCATATTCTCTCAACCGTGAGTCTTGACAATTGTTTAAGAATGTGGAAATTTGGAGATGTGAAAATGTGAAGATGTCCCATAGTCGTTTTTGGCTTGTATTCTGGAAAACAGGCCAAAAACGGGATTCGAGTGAAATACTTAATTGAAAGCAGTTTTCCTTTAAGCTTTACCATTCCCCTACCTTTTAATTTAAGAGAACGCAGTCACGCAGTATGCTTCTTGGTGATAACACCAACAAGCACAGGCGGTAAGGCTAATTAAAAAAATCATTTTCACATCTGCACATCTTCAAATTAAAAAATAGCACATCAGCACATTATCTCATTAGCACTTTAAAAAAAGCTACCAGGTCAAAGGCTGTTTGTCCAGAAAGGATTGGATGCCGCGCTGGCAGTCCTCAGTAGAACGCGCGAAGGCGTTTTTCTCGGCGGCGTATTCCAGAGCGGCTTTAAGGGGCAACTCCTGGACGCGGGCAATCATCTCTTTGGTGGTCTCCATGCTCTGGCCCGAGTTCTGAGTGCAGAGGCGCTGTGCCAATTCATCTACGCGGCTTGCCAGTTCATCTTCGGCTACTACTTCGTTTATCAAACCTATGGCCATTGCTCTTTCCGCCGAAATCAAGTCACCGGTCAAGAGCAGTTCCTTGGCCTTGGCTTCGCCGATTTTACGAAGCAAGAAGATCTTGACGATGGCCGGAATAAAGCCAATCTTGACCTCGGTGTAGCCAAACTTGGCGCTAGGCACGGTATAGGCAAAATCGCAGATTGTGGCCAGTCCGCAACCACCCGCTATGGCGTGGCCGTGCACCTGCGCAATGACCACTTTCTTGAGCGTGTAGATTTGGTAGAACAACTGCATAAGGTGCGTAGAGTCCTCCAGGTTCTCCTGGAAGGTGTTCTGTTGCAACTGTTGCAGATACTCTAAATCTGCCCCGGCGCAGAACACTGCACCAGACGCCTTGAGGACAATCACTTTGCAGTCATCATCGTTCTCGGCGTAGTCAAAGGCCTTCTTGAGTTCAGTGACCACCTGGTAATTGAGGGCGTTGCGCTTCTCTGGACGGTTGAGTGTAATAAACCCTACCCTATTAGCACATTGGTACTGAATGTATTGCAGGGATAAGGTTTCAGCGGTATTCATGTCAATGTCTGTCATAGTCTACTTACCTACGAATTGCTTAAAGCTAAAGGTATGAAAATTAAGAAACCCGCCTTAAATAGTGATGACCTGCTTCACAAATTCTAGGCTGGTTTACCGTAATCTCAAGGTCCAGGCGCCGTCCTGCTCCAGGTTATGCACCTTATACCCCGCGGCCTGCAGCTCTTTGGTTTTGCGTTGCATGTACCAAGGCGCGTTGGTCTGGTCCAGCACTACATAGGCACAGGCAATGGTGGTCCTGAGTTGGGCAACGTCTGCCCAGACGTTCTTCTGCAACACCAGTACATCTACTGGCAATGGCTTAGCCAGCTGGCGGGGTAGTTTCTGCAACCAAAGAATCCGCTTGCCCTGCCAGACCATGAGCCTGTTTCCTTCCTTGGTGGCATGAACCGCCAACGCGCGTTTTTGGTCTGTTTTCTGGAAATCAGGCCGAAAACGATGCTCCTCTTGGACGCCCCTCGCCCACCAATGCTGTTGCACCTGGAATGTGAAGTTCTTAGGCTGAGAATAAAAGGCAGAGTCGGCCAGCAAACTAGCTTTCCGGCCTTGCAGAATACCTACGGCACTGCTTTTTCTAGTACTGTACAAGACCAGCTCTTTTGTCTTGCGTTGGTGGCGGGCTTCCACAATTTCTGTAGTGGAGACAAAGGCCAGACAGACAACGGCCAGACCAAGCCATGACAGTTTCCTATAAACCAAAAACAGCACCACGCCCATCAGGAAGAGATATAAGGCCAGCACCTGCCCCGTGGTAATGACAAACCCGTCCAGCACAGAGTATGGCCAGCGCTCCAGCCAAAGTAAAAGTTCATTCAATGCCCACAACACCCATTCCAGTAAACTACCAAGCCACCCATTGAGCACCGGCACCCAAAACAAAAGCATGAACGCCACGCCCAGATAAAGCCCAACAGTTGTAGCTGGTACCGCAATCAGGTTGGCCACCCAGAAATACACCGGAAACTGATGGAAGTAAAACAAGCTAATTGGAAACGTGGCCATCTGCGCGGCAATGGAGATAGCCATCAACTCCCAGGTCCAGCGCACCAATTTCTGTTCGGGGTACCATAGTTTTAAAAAGAGCGGCTGCAGCAAAACAATGCCCGCTACCGCCAGAAACGATAACTGAAAGCCCACGTCAAACAAGAAATTGGGATCATACAGCAGCAATACCATGGCCACCGCCGCCAGCGTGTTTAAAACCGAAGACTTTCTACGCAGCAGCAAGCCCAACTCCACCAAAGAGAACATGCACACTGACCGTAGCACCGAGGCCGACAGTCCCGTAACAAAGGCATAAAACCAGACCACGCCCACAATGAACAAGAAGATGACCAGCCGTGATTTTCTACCGCGCCGCAGATGCTTTAGAAAGAACAACAGGACGCCGTACAGCAAACCCACATGCAGACCGCTTACTGCCAGCACGTGCATGGTGCCGGTTCTGGCGTAGGCATCCCGCAATGACGCATCCAGATCATCCTGCACGCCCAGGACCAAGGCGTTGGCAATGGTGGCTTCTCGCTTGGCTTGGATATGAGTTTTAAAAGCGGCCTCCAGTGTTTTTCGCACCTGTAAGCTAATGGCCACCATAACGCTGGGCGGTTGTAACCCGATGACTTGCCAGGAACCTTCAGGTAGATACGCCTGCCACTGAATGTGCTTGAGCGCCAGGTAGCGGCGGTAGTCAAATTGATAAGGATTGGCAGGTTTAGCAGGCGGTTGTAATGATCCCTTGATGAGTAATTGCTGACCGTATTGCAACCTGTCTGCTTCTGGCGAGTGCGGGAGAAAAATGGCTACCTGTCCTTCTGCCGAATGCCAGTTGCCCAAAGAATCACGCACGGCCTCTATCCTGCCCACAGAACTCACCGAGGTTGGCTTTAGAGCCACGGCCTTGACTAAGGTCACTTTGAAGTGAGTAATGGCGCTACCAGGGACCGGAAGCGTTTTTGGGCTGTTTTCCTGAAAAGAGGCTAAAAACGCCAAGAATAGAATGGTAGTTAACCCAAGCCAACCGGTCCTCGCCCTTGCTCTCCAGTTAGGTTTTCTCAAGGTTACGTACCAAGCTACCACAAATGCCAGCACAGATAATGTCGCAACCAATCCTATCCAAGCCTCACCTGGGCCCAAGTAGTAAAACAGCAGAATGCCGGCCAACGCTGCTGCCAGAGGACGCATCATGCCAGTTAAGCGCGGTTTAGCCATTCAATGCTGAGGTTCTTAGGTTGAACTAGATGTAATCACCTGACTTCCTACCAAGTACGCGGACTTTTATAGATGCGTTTTCTCATATAGAACCCAATAGCCATAAAAACAGAGAGGGCATGCTAAGCATGCCCTCTCATATAATTTAAAATACGTAGTTGACTAATCTTCGCGGCGGTACTGCTGACGTCGGCGTGGTGGGTCCTGGTGGCTGTCATTGCCCTCTGACTGCTCACGCTCACGTTCCTGGGCGCGGCGCTCATCATGTTTGGTATAGGCATCTACAATGCTCTTCACCAATCTATGGCGCACCACGTCATCCACGGTCATCTCTACAAAGCCAATGCCCTGCACATCTTTTAAGACGTTGATGGCCTCAATCAAGCCTGATTTCTGGTTACGCGGCAAGTCTATCTGCGTGCGGTCCCCGTTGATCATCACTTTAGAGGTAGGTCCCATGCGCGTCATAAACATCTTAATCTGCATGGGCGTGGTGTTCTGCGCCTCGTCCAGCAAGACAAACGCGTTGCTCAGGGTTCTACCGCGCATGTAGGCCAAAGGTGCAATCTCAATCACCTTGTTCTCATAGTAGTACTTGAGCTTTTCAATGGGGATCATTTCCTCCAGGGCGTCATAAATAGGGCGCAGGTACGGATCTACCTTGTCCTTCATGTCGCCGGGCAAGAAACCCAGGCTTTCGCCGGCTTCTACCACGGGCCTGGAGATGATGATCTTTTTGACCTCCTTGTTCTTGAGCGCACGCACGGCCATGGCCACCGAGATGAACGTCTTACCAGAGCCAGCCGGTCCCAGGGCAAACACCAGGTCATGCTTGTTGATCATGTCCACCAGTTTCTGCTGGTTAGGCGTCTTGGGCTTGATCACGCCACCCTTGCTGCCGTACACAATCACATCTGGAGACGTAATGACCACGTCATCCTCAAAGTCATTGTCGGCGGTCAGGAATTTATGGACGCTCTTGTCTGTGATCTTGCCAAACTTATGGTAATGCTCAATTAGCGAAGACAGGATTTCATGGATCTTGGTGATCTCTGGGGTCTGGCCCTGGATCTTGATCTCATTGCCCCTAGAAATGATTTTGCTGCTAGGAAAAGCGGCGGCTAATTGCTTTATGTTTTGATTCTCTGCCCCCAGGAAGTCTATCAAAGAGATATCCTCAAGGGTTATCGTTTTTTCTACCAAAGGCGTGTGTGTTTAAAAGGGTTTATGAACCAATCTACCGAAAAAGCAGTAGTTTTGTTATGAAACATATATAGAATTTTTAAAGTTCTTTAGACCGACCGTTCCCATGGGTTTTATCACCTTCTTATCAGATTTTGGTACTACAGACCACTATGTGGCCGCGGTAAAGGCTAAAATCCTGACACTCAATCCGGCACAAGTCATAGTAGACATTACGCACCAGGTAGAGCCGTTCAATATTGCCTACGGGTACCACGTGATCTCCTCGGTGTATGAGGATTTTCCGGCGGGCACCGTGCATTTGATTGCCGTAGACACGCACGGTAGCAAGCAAGGGCGCTTCCAAGTGGCTCGCCACAAAGGACATTATTTTGTCTGCTCAGACAACGGCTTGCTCTCCCTCCTCACCGACGGCGACCCCGAGCAGTTGATAGACCTGCCTGAGCAACCCAACTCCCCTTCGCCGGCTAGAGACATCATGGCCCCCGCGGCGGTAGCTTTGGCCAATGGCGCTTCTATGGCCGAAGTGGGCGAACTGGCAGACGGTATGCTCCAGCTCATCAACCGTCAGCTCAAATTGAATGACCATTCTGTAACCGGCCACGTGGTGCACGTAGACCACTACGGCAATCTTATCACCAACATCAGCAAGGACAGCGTGGACGCCATTGGCCATGGCCGTCCGTTTGTGGTCAAGTTTGCCCGGGAAAAGGTAGACCGTATGTATTCGCGCTACAACCAAGTAGGCGAAGGCGATTGCGTCATCCTCTTCAACCGCCAGGGCTTCCTGACCATAGGCATTAACAAAGGCAACGCCTCTGAGCTTTTGGGCATGTATTTTGACTCCAGCGTGGAAGTCCAATTCGCGCAAAACGCTTCTTAATTAATAATTAACAATTAAGAATTAATAGTTCTTAGATGTGCTTGAAAGCGTTTTTGGGCTGTTTCCTGAAAAATAAGCCAAAAACGCCACCATCCCTTATATCGCTCCCGCAAGCTTAGAGCTTGTGGGTAGACATGAGGCAAGTTTACAAACTTGCGGTACTAGAACCGGTGGTAAATGCAAATTTACAAACTTGCCTGGATGAGTGGCTGTAAGCTTGAAGCAGGAAAAGGAGTTCGCGTTTTTGGGCTGTTTTCTTGAAAACAAGCCAAAAATGGTTCTTTGCCGCTAGTCGTCATCAATCTAGTTTGCCCATAAGATCTCCCGAGTCAGGCCCGGGATGTGCCCCCTTCAGGATGACAAACAAATGAGTGATTGAATGATTGAGAGAATGAATGCTTGATAATGTTTAACGGCCAAATCAGTTAATTCTTAATTCTTAATTCTTAATTCTTAATTCTTAATTCTTAATTCTTAATTCTTAATTCTTAATTCTTAATTAAAAAAAATGTTGATCAGGATAGTGCGCATGACGTTTCAGGAGGACAAGGTTGAGGAGTTTCTAGCCATCTTTCATGCATCTAAACACCAGATTGCGGCTATGCCCGGCTGCCATGGAGTGGAGCTGTTGCAGGATTACCATCAACCCAACATTTACCACACCTACAGCACCTGGGAGTCTGACCAGGCTCTGAACCAGTACCGCCAGTCTACCTTGTTTGGCACCGTTTGGAAACCTACCAAAGCGTTGTTTTCGGCGCCAGCTCAAGCTTTTTCCATGCGGAAGAACTAAGTCTCAGGAGCATCACTGTATCTTCTGACCTTGCACTTACGTCTAGTATACACCACTCCATCTTAAGCCATTAAAACTGTGAACTACTTTACCTTCTACCAGATACCAGAAAGCTTTCTACCCGATGAGAAAGCCATCCAGGCCAAATACTACGGCTACAGCCGCGAGTACCACCCAGATTTTTACACGCTGGAGCCGCAGGAGAAACAGCAGGAGATTCTGGAGAAGTCTACGCTCAACACCAATGCCTACCGCACGCTCTCCAACTTTGACAAGCGCATGCAGTACATCCTGGAGCAGCACGGGCTTTTGGAAGAGGGCGGTGCCAATGACCTTCCCCAGGACTTCTTGATGGAGGTGATGGACCTGAACGAGCTGCTCATGGACCTGGAAATGGAGTACAACTCCACCACTTTCAAGATAATCTCTGACCAAACCATGGAAATTGAAGGCCATATCAAGGCCGAGATCTGGCCGGTGCTGGAAGCCTATGAAACTTTTCCGCCTGAGAAACAGGAAGAAGCGCTTAAACAGATAAAAAATTACTACTTAAAAGAGCGCTACCTCTTGCGTATAAAGGAATCATTGAATAAGTTTGCATCCTCTTCTGACAGATAAACCACTGCAAAGCGGTCATTATATCAGAATCTACCAAACAGTAAATGCCCAGATGGCGGAATTGGTAGACGCGTTGGTCTCAAACACCAATATCTTTGATGTGCCGGTTCGACTCCGGCTCTGGGTACTGAAACAAAAAAGCCACTGAAGATTCAGTGGCTTTTTTGTTTACTGGTTGTTAGTAAGGTGACAAACCTTAAAAGGCCTCTATTTTTTGCATTATAAATTTATGAGCGAAAAAATACCTACTCTTTTTGACTAGCAGAGGATACAAGCACGTCCTTATTTTAAAGTAAGAACTCCAAGACTGTTTTTGCGGGCCTTCCGAGGATGTACGGAATATCATTCTGAACCATCGACATATACGACATTCTTCCATCCAGCATTTGCTTGACGAATTCGATGTTTGCGCTGGCGTACCAACTATCCGCACCCTCGGCTTTCCAGGCCTCAATAAGTTGCTTGAATTCTTCTACGCCTTTCTCCTCGCACTTGATTTCAAGCCCGGTTACTTCACTCATGAGCTGTGCGATCTCTTTGCCATTATGGCTCTCCACACTCAGCCAGTAATCCTTGCTGGCGTGCCGCTGTGGTCCTTCCTCTAGGACTTTTGCCGCCACGGCCGCAATGTCACTTGAAGCAATGTACCCTACCCTGCGGTCTTTCCAATAGGTGGTATAGGTAAGATTTTTTGGTAGGTAAGCACTTGTAAGGGCCTCCATAAACATATTCAGGTGGAGGTGCGTCCAGGCTATCCCGCTTGCCTCAATGTATTTCTCAATCATCTGGTGCCACGCAAAATGGGCATCCGTTGTATCCCATTCGGCGAATACGCCCACATGCACGATATGACTGACGCCTGCTTTCTTCGCAGCATCCACCAGTGTCTTGCTCTGCGTGAGCATGCCAACCGTGTAGCCGGTTAGTAGAAAGACTCGGTCAACGCCGGCAAGTGCAAGCGCAAAGGTTCGCGGATCATCAAGGTCAAGGTACCTGCAGTCTTTCCCTTCGCTGCGCAGCTGATCCACCACGTCCTGTCTGCGTGAAGTGATGCTGACGTTGACGGCCTTGCCTTCCAGGTCTTTCACCACTTGGTTGCCGATCGTGCCGCTGGCTCCCAAAACAAGAATTGTCGGATATTGATTATTTTCCATTAGAGTATATTCAGATTTTTCTATTAGCAATCCGATGGAGTGCTTTTGCGCTCTCCACTTGTGCTTGTCTAGTGCTCCTCTATGCTTCCAACCGCCAATTGAAGACCTTAATAATTTAATCCTAAAGCTTAGGTGTTCCCATTTGACCACCTAAAAACCCATAGTTTTTAATACTCTCCCTTATTACTTATTCTACTGTCCTCCTTAGTGTTGCTTCCATTGATCTCTGCCATAATCTCTGCAAATAGTCGGGCAGATTTTAGTCGGTCATGTATATCGTACATGGTAGAAACAGCAATGAGCTCGTTTACTTGGGTCTGGCCGAGGAATGCCTGTATCTGCTTCTTTACGGTCTCCTTTCTTCCCACAAAGGAATACTTCAGCATTTGGTTTACGGCGGGGTGTTGAAGCAAGTCTTTCAATTCGTTTGTCATCTCAGTAGGTGGGTGCAGCGGTTCCTTGGCCCCGGTCAGCACCCCCACAAACATCCTGATCAGGCTGGTGAACAGCCTTTCCGCCTCCTCATCCGTGTCGGCGATGTAGACATTCACCCCCGCCATGGTGTAAGGCTGTTCCAAGAACTCAGATGGCCGGAACTCCTGGCGATAAATCTTCAAAGCGTTGAGTAAGTGCGTGGAGGCAAAGTGGCTGGCAAACGCGTAGGGCAACCCCTTCTGGGCCGCCAGGTGGGCGCTGTCCGGGCTGGACCCAAGGATATACACCGGCACCTCCGTGCCTTCGGCCACGGCTGCCCTTACAGGGGCATTCTTGTTCTCTGGCGAGAAGTACCGCTGGATTTTAGAGACTTCTTCAGGAAACGAATGGGCCGCCTTCATGAAATCCGACCGGATGGCCTTCGCTGTCGCCTGGTCGGTGCCGGGCGCCCTGCCAAGGCCCAGGTCAATGCGACCCGGGTATAAATGGGCCAGGGTGCCGAACTGCTCTGCAACGATCAAGGGAGAGTGGTTGGGGAGCATGATTCCTCCTGAGCCCACCTTGATGGTTGAAGTATTCTCTGCCACGTACCCGATGAGCAGGGAGGTGGCACTGCTGGCGATGCTGTCTGAGTTGTGGTGCTCGGCAAACCAAATGCGTCTGTAGTCATTCGCCTCCGCCTCTTTCGCCAGCGCCAGGGAATCGTTCAGGGTCTGTTTTATGGAATTCCCCTCCGAAACAATGGCAAGCTCCAGAATGGAATAGGCTACCTTTTGGTTATCCATAGGATTCGATAATGTTAGGGTATTGTGGCTTTTTGCCTTGCTCCGATTCGCGGCAACTCATTGATTATTGGTTGTCGTCAGTTTCACCTCTATGTTATTGCGGGTGGCATTAGAATAAGGGCATACCTGGTGCGCCCGTTCGGTCAGGCGCTGTGCTTCCTCTATCGGCACCCCAGAGATATTCACCGCCAGGTTCACTGCCAACCCGAATGCGCCGTTTTCAATGGAACCGATCGACACTTCTGCCATCACGGACGTTTCTCCTGTCTTCACCTTTTCCAGGCGGATGACGTGGTTCAAGGCGCTGTCGAAACAGGCGGCGTAGCCCGCTGCGAAGAGTTGTTCCGGATTGGTGTGATCGTCATTAACGCCGCCCATGGCTTTGGGCGCCCTAACCTGGATATCCAAAACGCCGTTGTCTGATTTTACATGGCCGTTTCTGCCGCCTGTTGCCGTTGCTATGGCCGTATACATTGCTTTCATAACTATATTACTTCGTATTTAAGAAAAACCTACTTCGTTCTCACCTGATATAAACGGTTGCCGGCTAAAACTTCTTCATATGAAGGCCATGACTCCTTTTTCCTCAGATTGTCCATGATGAAATCCCGGATGGCAGGGGCTTTCCCTTTTTCAGCGTTGGCCAGGGCCTGTTCCAATTCCGGTGCATTCAATTCAGTACAATAGGCCGGCGTGCCGGGCTGCTGTCTCCAGGACTCGGCCAGGCTTCCGCCGTCCACGGTGTCAAAGCCAGTCTGATCAACCAGTTGAGCCACTAGTTTTTTATGCTCCTCGTTATCGCCCGCAATGGAAATTGCTATTCTCCCTTCCGCACCGGCTGCTTTGCCTTTGTATTTTAGGGTGTGTTCCAGGATATTATTAAACACTTTAACAAGCGGGCGTTTCAGTATTCCCGAGATATACTCGCTTTCGGACATGTGCTCCAGTTCGGCAATCTCACCATCCCTGAAAGGATAATAGTTGGAAGTATCCATTACCACTACCTCCTGCGGTACTTCCTTCAACAAATCCTTCGGCAGGTCTTTGTATGCATTGAAGGGCATCGAGAAGATAAGGGCATCCACGTCTTTTACCACATCCTGTATGGTGGCAGCGGTTGCGCCCAACTGGGCAGCTATTTTTTCTAATTCAGGCATTGCCCTGGTGTTGGTCACCTTTACCTGATGACCTGCCGCAGAAAATTTTTCTACTAAAATGCTCCCTATGGCACCTGTGCCTATGATTCCTATTTTCATCACAATCTCTTTATAAATAATATTCTTACATATATAACACCCGGTTCAAGCGAACCAGATAATCTACCGTCAGGTCTTCGTAAGAATCCGCGAATCGTTCCTGAAGTATGGCACCTGCTAAATCCCGGCGTTTAGAAATGCGTTCCTTTTCAGCTGCGGCAACTGCTTCGGCCATTTCATCCAGCCTCAAATCTGTGCAATAAACAGGTGCGCCGGGCTGTAACCGCCACGAGTCTGCGATAGAGCCTGCGTCAAATGCGTCCACGCCGCTCTCATTTACGAGTGACATCGTAACCTCGCGGTCCCTGTCGCGGTCTGCTGCAATGGGAATTGCGATACGGTCCGGGCTTCCGGCTGGCTTGTCTCTATCCGCCAACGATCCAGCACCAATAGCGTTCCATGCTTTTGCAATAGGGCGACCCAGTTTTTCGGCGACCCATACACTTTCTACCTGACCAGCATCAATGGCTTCTATATTTCCATCCCGGTGCGGGTAGTAGTTTGATGTGTCGATCACGACGGTTTCCTCTGGAACATCAGCGAGAAGGCCAGCCATTTTTGGGTTGTGCTGAAATGGTATGGAGAGAATGATGACTTCTACATCCTTCACGGCATCCTTTGCAAATACTGCTTTAGCGCCTGTAGACAAGGTTTCAGAATCAATTGATTCCGGTTCTTTTGAATTGGCAACCTTTACGCTATGACCTGCCGCGCTCAATCTTATTGCCAGCGTTTTACCGATGTGGCCGACGCCAATAATTCCTATTTTCATGGTGTGGTAATTCTAGTTGATAAAAATTTAATTCTGTTGATGCATATGGTATTCTCAAACTCTTGAATAAGACGGGCAAGCAAAAAGGGGTTCGTTTGCGTTTACCCAGCACTGACCTTTCTGAAAGCCGGCTTCGGAATCTCCAAGTTTCCCCTGAGGGTATCTGCCTCGTATTCTGTCCTGAATATCCCACGCTCTTGGAGAATGGGAACAACCAGCTCCATAAAGTCACGCTGCCCGTGTGGGTGGTCCTGCCTTATCATGAACATATCCATCGCCCCGGACTCGTACCAAAGCTGGACCTGATCGGCAACCGTCTTTGCAGAGCCGAAAAACAGAGGGGTCGGTAAGCTGTTTCTTGGACGGAGGCTCAACAACTCCATGTACTTCTCTAAGGCCTCCTTATCTGTTCTTCCCACAATTGGGTTCTGAGAGATGGCTATGATAAAGTCCTCGGATTTCCGGCCTTTTTCCGCCAGTTTTTTCCGTATCCTGCCTGCCACGGCCACTGTGGCTTCCAGCGTTTCGCCATGCGTAAAGGCACCGTCCGTGTAGCTGGTGGCATGCTCGATGAATTTCTCGGAGGTACCCGCCGTGTACAGCACGGGTCTGCCCTGCACCGAACGGCTAAGGTTCAGTGGCCCGTCAACGGAGAAATATTCTCCCCGGTAATTTAACGTATGCATCTTGCGGTGGTCTAAATAAATCCCCCGGGCTTTGTCGCGGATAAAGGCATACTCTTCATAAGTGTCCCATAGACCAATCAGGATCTCCATGAACTCCTTGTTCATGGGATACTGGTCCTCCTTACCCAGATGCCCACGGCTGAAATTCACCATTCCGCCCGGATTGGAGGTGATGGCATTGAGGGAGGCCCGCCCCTTACTGATCTTATCCAGCGACAGGATCTGCCGGGCGGCGCTGTAAGGATCACCGTAAGAAGAGGCAATGGTGGCAGACAACCCTATATTCTTGGTTTTCATGCTAAGGGCTGACATGATGCTGACGCCCTCAAACATGCTGAGGTAATGGGGTATATTGCCGGGGCCCACGTGGCTGACATCCACCAGGAAAAGCGTGTCAAACTTGGCAGCCTCCGTAAGCTGAGCCTGCTGCACGTAAAAATCGATGCTCTCACTTGCATCTGCCGGCATTTCAGGATGCTGCCAGGCCATGTGGTTCCACCCCAAGCCGTCCAAGACGGCCCCCATCTTCAGTTTCTTTCTCTTACTCATAACGTCCGGGCTTATAAGGTTCAGTGGGTTTGCCTAGTATTAAATAATCAAGTGGCAAGGGCCTATTCAGTGATACCCGATCATTCTTGGGATTGATATTTAGCTAAGCCATGAAACCTTGCCCATTCTACATCCCCTACAAAGCAATGAGCTACAGATGAATAGACGGTTGCAAAAGTACGGACATTAACTTACCTTTGTATAGTACTTTCCTAAAGGAAAGTGGAATCATTTATTTCATGATATATGGCCAATAAAATGGGATACCTGTCCTGCTTGGACACGGTGAAGCCGGTGCGGGACGCGATAGACGTGATCAACGGAAAATGGAAGCTGGCCATCATCATCTCCCTGGGTGCCGGCAATGAGCGGTTCACCGACATCCAGGAGAGCATCCCCGGGATCTCTCCGAAAGTCTTAGCTAAGGAACTCAAAGACTTGGAGCAGCATCAGTTGATAAAGCGGGTGGTAATAGAGGATTACCCGGTGAAGATCCTGTATAAGCCCGAACCCTACGCCGATACCCTGACTCCCATCATCCAGGCCTTAAAGGTTTGGGGTCTTACCCACCGGGAGAGGATTTTCAGCAAGCCATAAACCAGGCTTTCTCAAATGTCAGTAGCTCCTGCAAACTAAATGACGTACTAATACCCTTTAGGCATTTAAAACTGACAGTTGAAATATGAGCAAAGTAGCGTTGGTGGTGGGGATAACCGGAATAACGGGTAGCAACCTTGCCCAGGAATTGTTAAAGCAAGGGTGGGTTACCTATGGGTTGGCTAGAAACCCATACATTAGAATGGAGGGTTTATTGCCAATAGCTGCAGACCTGTTAAACCCCGAGCCTCTGGCAACCGCATTCGCCAATATTGCACCTACGCATGTGTTTTTCACCAGCTGGACCCGCATGGAAACGGAGGCTGATAACATTAGGGTGAATGCCTCCATGGTTAGGAACCTGCTGAAGGCACTGGCTCCTCAAAAATCTGTGCAGCACATGGCGTTGGTAACAGGGCTTAAGCATTACCTAGGACCTTTTGAGGCGTACGCCCAACAGGGCTTTTTACCAGAAACACCCTTGCGCGAGGAACAACCCCGGTTAGATATTGAGAACTTTTATTACGCCCAAGAAGATGAGGTATTTGCCGCTGCGGCACGTGATGGTTTCACCTGGAGCATCCATCGGCCTCACACAGTAATAGGAAAAGCGGTAGGCAACCAGATGAACCTGGGTACTACCCTCGCGGTATATGCCACCATTTGCAAGGAGACTGGGCGCCCTTTCCAGTTCCCAGGTTCTGAGGCGCAATGGACCGGCCTTTCTGACGTGACAGATGCACGGGTATTGGCAAAGCACTTGGTTTGGGCATCCACCACCGAAAGTGCCCGAAATGAGGCTTTCAATATAGTAAACGGAGATTACTTCCGATGGAAATGGTTGTGGCCGCGCCTTGCTAATTGGTTTGGTGTAGAGGCAAAGGGGTTTGACGGTGTCATTCATCCTCTGGAACCTGAATTAGCCAATGATGCCCCAGTCTGGCGTGAGATAGCAAAGCGGCATAATTTACTAGAACCTAATTTGGACAAGCTTGCCTCCGCTTGGCACACAGACTTGGATTTGGGGCGCCCTATTGAAGTGATGACCAACATGTCCAAGAGCCGCAAATCAGGGTTTTTGGAGTTCCAGAATACCGAGGAATCCTTTTTTGACTTGTTCACCCGCTTGCGCACTGACCGGTTAATTCCTTAATTCCACCTTTCATTGACGCAAAGGAACCAGCATTCCATAAGAGGACGAGATGGATGGACCTGCAACCTTGAAACTTTATAGAAATCTGTAATTGGAAGTGAAAATGGCTTACTTATTATGATTGTTTTGTTCAGTTGAGGCTATTACAGAAATTCAATTTCTTCTTTAATCTCAATAGTAAGGTACTTGTATTCAAGACTGAAATTAAGGATAAGGATTATCCATCACTATCTAAAAGCTCAACTATCGCATAAAGACTAGGTGGCAGAAAAGGTGGCAAAACTTAGGGTAAATTATGTTTACAATTATTATAAAATATCAACAACACTTATAACCAGCTCAAAACCCTTGTTTACAAGAATTTATAAATGCTAAAAACCCAGTTAAGAACGGCTCTGGGTACCAAGCCCCTTTAGCAAAACGCTGAAGGGGCTTTTCTTTTTGCTAGTAAATCCGTTGGCTTAACCGTCCTTAGCACCTCCAACCAAGTAAGCCTTACTATCTGTTAAAGTGTTGCCTCACAAAAAGCTAACCTACCCGTAAGCCTATCCAGAAAACAAGCCTAAAACTAAAATTTAGCGCCAATCCTGTATCTTGGGCCAAAACTGATCACGTGCCGTCAAACCAATCTAACTCTATGAAGGACATCATTACGCAGCCCGTCACCCAGGAAACCATCCAACGAATTAATCAACTCACCCCAAGCAGCCAACCGCTATGGGGGAGTATGACCGTGGCCCAGATGCTGGCTCACTGCAACGTCACCTATGAGATGGCCTTTGAAGACAAGCACCCCAAACCCAACGCCCTTATGCGGTTTTTACTCAAGGTATTTGTGAAAAACGCGGTGGTCAATGAGACGCCTTACAAGCACAACACCAGAACCGCTCCTCAGTTTCTAATCAAAGAGACCAAGGACTTCGACCAAGAAAAAAACCGACTGATAGGCTACCTCCAAAGAACGCAGGCGCTGGGCCCCGCCTATTTTGAGGGCAAGGAATCCCTTAGCTTTGGCGCGCTTACTAGCCAGGAATGGAATAATATGTTCTACAAGCACCTGGACCACCACCTCCGGCAGTTTGGGGTGTAAGTAGCCAGGGCTGCTTACGTACAAATACATTTTCTTAAATGCCTGAACGCCGTTTTTGGCCTGTTTTCTGGAAAACAGGCCAAAAACGGCGTTCCTTTTATTACCTGGCTGGCTATCAGTGGCCAGTAACTATTATGAACGTAGAGCGTTAAAAGTTCAGGCTATTCTTTTACCAGCCAAATAAATAAACACGCTCACCCTCAACTATTTACTTTCTGCCAGGTAAAAGCGAGGGCAACTATAATACACCAATAAAACCTTAGTGATATGATAAAAAATATGGGAAGCACCGACCGCATGATCCGGTCTATTCTGGCCGTTGGCGCCTTGGGTTTAATTGCCAGCAAGAAAGTAACCGGCGGCACAGCCGTTGCCTTGGGGGCGCTGGCCACCATGTTTGCCCTTACCAGTTCTTCTGGACACTGCCCCGCGTATGACGTGGCGGGAATAGACACCTTGGAGGCCCGTGATATTGTAAATCTGGATTTTTAGCCTTCAGGCCGTTTGCAAGGCTAAGATTTCATCTGCCCAAGGAAGGCACTAGAAGCCTGTGGTTACGGGTGCCCTACCTTGGCAGATGATTTTCCAATAATTCCTTCTTCTTCTCTCAGCCTCACCTATCTAACGGTAGAAGAAATATATAGTAAAGAGAAACAGGAAGACCGGGCACGGGAAAGCTCCCGTGAGGAGCAAAACCAAGACATTGACCAGACGGCTATGGAGAACATAGCTCAATACAGCTATGGCCCAACCGCCACCCTCCAGCAAAGGTTCAAAGAAGTAGACCAGGAAAGCAGCATGGAGCGGGAGCTGGAAGTAGATGCCTCTATCTCAGCCTGGCAGGCCTAATCTTGAGTACCACTATTAACAAGCGCTGGTTTGTCTTGCCCGGCATGGTAAGCACGTTTCTCCTTTAGCACGGGCTACAAGGCTGGTGCCCTCCCTTTCCTTTGCTTAGAGCGCTTGGCTACCGAGTCAGGGGCGAGCTTGACGAAGAACGCTATTCATTAAAAGCACTCCAGGGAGATTTCAAGAATGTATCCAACTCCACCTCGCCGGCCACCTTACTCAAAACCATAAGGTCCTAATATTCTTTGGGCGGATGAGGATTTACCCGTCCAAGCCATTGAATGCTGATATAGGCCGTACTTCTTTTATAACTGTACTTCTCATTAAATAACTAAAGCACTCCGTTTTTGCTCTCTTTCCCAGAAAGCAGGCCAAAAACGTCCTCAGTATGCGCGCATGTAGAATCCGGTAATAGGCTTCTCCTTCCTTAGGCCTGCCCTTGGTTCTTATCCTGCTTATGTAACAAAAGTCACTGAACGCCCTATATCCATACTATACCTTTGTACCATTCACTAACCAAAAGCAGTACCGCTATGAAAATAAAGCAGTTTGAAGACAAAGGATTAGCGCACTACTCTTACGCCATTTTAAGCGAATGCCAGAAGGAAATCATGTTGGTAGACCCGGCCCGCAATCCCCAGCCATACTATGACTACGCCCAGGAGCACGACGCCAAGATTGTGGGCGTGATAGAGACCCACCCGCACGCCGATTTTGTGAGCTCGCACTTGGAGATTCATGAGAAAACAGGCGCCACCCTCTACGCGCACAGCCTAGTGGGTGCCGACTATCCGCATACAGCCTTTGACGAAGGCGCGGTGCTGGAGATGGGCAAGATAAGGCTCAAGTCCCTGCACACGCCCGGCCACTCGCCAGACAGCATCAGCATTGTGCTGGAGCATGAGGGCAAGGACAAGGCCGTATTCACCGGTGACACCCTGTTCATTGGTGACGTGGGCCGCCCAGACCTGCGCGAAAACGCCGGCAACCTCACCGCCAAGCGCGAGGAGCTGGCCAGGCAGATGTACCACAGCACCCGCGAGAAACTGATGAAGCTGGCAGATGACGTAGTGGTCTACCCGGCCCACGGCGCCGGCACGCTCTGCGGCAAGGCCCTAAGCGAAGCCAACAGCAGTACCATTGGGGACGAGAAGTTCAGCAACCCGGCCCTCAAAGAAATGACCGAGGAGCAGTTTGTTGCGTATCTCACCTCAGACCAGCCGTTCATTCCCAGGTACTTCGGGTATGACGTGGGCCTGAACAAGCAGGGCGCGCCCAACTACCAGCAAAGCGTGCAGGCCGTCAAGCGCCTGGAGAAGAACTTCACGCCAGAAGATGGCGCCTTGATCATTGACGCGCGCCCGCAGGAAGACTTCAAGAAAGGCCATTTGGCGGGTGCCTACAACATTCAGAACGGGGGTAAGTTTGAGACTTGGCTGGGCAGCATCGTGGACCCCAAGGAGACCTTCTACCTGGTTGCCCAGGACGACAAGACCTTGGACGAGCTGATTGACAAAGCCTCCCGGATTGGGTATGAGAACAAGCTCAAAGGTGCCTTTGTGCTGCAGGAGGAAGCCTCGGTTTCATCGCCTAAGATAGACGTGGAGCAGTTCAAGGAGAACCCAGCGCAGTACACCATCGTGGACATCAGGAACGCCTCTGAGGTGAAGGACAAGAAATACTTTGCTCACGCCTTGAACATCCCGCTGCCAGAACTACGCGACCGCGCCCAGGAAATCCCTACGGATAAGCCGGTGGTGATCCATTGCGCCGGCGGCTACCGCTCGGCGGCCGGCAGCAGCATTGTAGAGGCAGAACTACCCAAGGCCAAGGTGCTGGACTTGAGCGAGGCCATCAGCGAGTTCAATCCGTTGTAATGAGTAGTTTCCATCAACGTACGTGAGGCCGGTGCCTGGTTTTTAACCGGGCACCGGCTTTTGTTTCTATGACTGGGTAACCCTTTTGCCGGGAGAATTGCTGCAACAATTTGTAGCTTGCCCGGCAAGAACCTTACTTTGTTACGCCAGGTTAAGTCGTTTTTGGCCTGTTTTCCAGAAAATACGCCAAATCGCCCCTTCCGCCAATGCTTTCTCACCAACAGTTCCTATGCTAGACCCAGAGAAAATCAGCCTAATTCAAGAGAAGTTTCCGCAGTTTGAGCCCGCCCTGCTCCAGGATATTGCCCAGGCGGGTGTCATCAAGCATCTGGAGCCCGAGGACGAAGCCCTGCGCACCGGCCAGTTCCTGAAGTCCAACGTGCTAGTGCTGGGCGGCCTGGTGAAGGTCTACCGCGAGGACGAGGAAGGCGACGAGTTTCTGATGTACTACCTGCAAGACGGCAATGCCTGCGCCCTGTCCATGATGTGCACCGCCCGAGACGAGAAAAGCCAGGTGATGGCCAAAGCGGTAACCCCTTCTGAGGTGCTTTTTATTCCGGCGCACGTCTCTGAACTGTGGCTGGCCAAATACCCCAGTTGGCACACGTTCATCATTGCCTCTTACCGGGCCCGCTTTGATGAGCTCCTCCAAACCCTGGACAGCATCGTGTTCAAAGGCCTGGACGAGCGGCTGGTATTTTATCTTAAGCGCCACCAGAAAGTGATGGGCCAGGAGGTGCGGTTGTCGCATCAGCAGATAGCCGAGGAGCTCAACAGCTCCCGCGAGGTCATTTCTCGGCTCCTCAAGAAACTGGAGCAGACGGGGGCCGTGGTCCTGCACCGAAACTTCATAGAGATAAAAAACCTGGACCTTTTTTAGGTGTGTGACAACTGTCACTGAACGCCCTTATCGCCTCCCCTACCTTTGTGGTATACTTCATCAACCACTACAAGAAATGGAAATACTAGGATACATAGCGGCCTTGCTCATTGGTCTGTCATTGGGATTGATTGGCGGCGGCGGCTCCATCTTGACCGTACCGGCCCTGGTGTATTTGCTGGGCCTCAATCCCGTCATCTCCACGGCCTATTCGCTCTTCATCGTGGGCCTCACCAGCCTGGTGGGCAGCTATCGCTTTTACAGACAGGGTCTGGTGAGCCTTAAGACCGCCCTGGTCTTCGGGTTGCCGTCCATCGTGGCCGTGTACGCCACCCGCCGCTACATCGTGCCCGCCATTCCAGAGAGCATCTTCACCGTGGGCGGGTTTGAGGTCACCAAAGGCATTCTGTTCATGCTCCTGTTTGCCGGCCTCATGGTGTTCGCCTCCATTAGTATGATCAGGCAGAACCGCAAGGTGAACGGCGAGGTGCTAATAGACGAAAACGTGGACCATGATATCCTGGAAGAGAACGGCACAACAGAGTCCCATCCAGAACCCAAATTCAACTACGCCGGCATCTTAGCCGAAGGGGCTATCGTGGGCACCCTGACCGGGCTGGTGGGCGCCGGCGGGGGCTTCCTGATCATCCCGGCGCTAGTATTATTCTCCAAGCTGGACATGAAGACGGCGGTGGGTACGTCATTGCTCATCATCGCGGCCAAGTCCCTCTTCGGGTTTCTGGGCGACGTGGCCAACTATGAGATTGACTGGTCCTTCCTGGGCGTCTTCTCCTCCCTTTCCATCGTGGGCATCTTCATAGGCTCCTACTTCTCCGCCAAGATCCACGCCGACAAGCTCAAGACCGCCTTCGGTTGGTTTGTGCTGGTGATGGGCGTGTACATCATCGCCAAAGAGCTTTTCTTTTAATCTTCCTGCCAAGGCTGGCCTTGTGTAACCTAAGTCACTGACCGGCCCATTCTTACCCTGTACCTTTGTAGCGTAAAATTCAACCACCCAAAACTAAACGCCATGTTAGTAGAACAAATATATACCGGTTGTCTGGCGCAAGGCGCTTATTATATTGAGAGCAACCAAGAAGCCGTCATCATTGACCCGCTCCGCGAAATCCAGCCGTACCTGGCCAAAGCCGAAAGCCGTAGTGCCAAAATCAAATACGTGCTGGAGACGCACTTCCACGCTGACTTCGTGTCTGGCCATGTGGACCTGGCCAAGGCCACCGGCGCACAGATCGTGTTCGGGCCTAATGCGGTGACCACCTATGACGCGTACATCGCTATAGACGGCGAAGAGCTGAAAGTAGGCGACGTGACCATTAAAGTCCTGCACACGCCGGGCCATACCATGGAATCCACCACGTTTCTTTTAAAAGACGAATACGGCAAAGACTACGCCCTGTTCAGCGGTGACACGTTGTTCATTGGAGACGTGGGACGCCCTGACCTGGCCGCCAAGTCTGATTTAACCCAAGACCAACTGGCCGGCCATCTGTTTGACTCTTTGCGCAACAAGATTATGCCCTTAGCCGATGACGTGCTGGTATACCCGGCGCACGGGGCGGGTTCTGCCTGCGGTAAGAACATGAGCAAGGAGACCTTTGACACCCTGGGCCACCAGAAAGAAACCAACTACGCCCTGCGCCAAGACATGACCCGCGAGGAGTTCATCAAAGAAGTGACCGACGGCCTTACCCCTCCGCCCAGCTACTTCCCGCTCAACGCGCAGATGAACAAGCAGGGCTATGACAACATCGCGGATGTCTTGGAGAAAGGCCTGCAAGCCCTGAGCCCAGAGGCGTTTGAGGCCGCCGCCAATGAAACTGGTGCTTTGGTGCTGGACACCAGGAAACCGGAGGACTTCGCCAAGGGCTTCATCCCTAACGCCATCAACATAGGCATTGACGGAAACTTTGCGCCATGGGTGGGCACCCTGATCCCAGACATTAAACAGCAGATTTTGCTGGTAACCGAAGAAGGCCGTGAGGAGGAAGTAGTGACCAGATTAGCCCGCGTGGGTTATGACTATAGCATCGGCTATTTGCAGGGCGGTTTCAAGGCCTGGCAAGCCGCTGGCAAAGAGACGGATGCCATCCCGTCCATCTCGCCAAGTGAGTTTGAACAGCGGTACCAGCAGAACCCTACTTTAAAAGTGGTGGACGTGCGCAAGCCCAGCGAGTACCAGTCTGAGCACGTAGAAACCGCTAGCAACGCGCCTCTGGACTACCTAAATGACTACCTGGCGGAAATCCCGAAGGACCAGCAAGTTTATTTGCACTGCGCCGGCGGTTACCGCTCCATGATTGCGGCCTCCATCTTGAAAGCCCGCGGCTATGACAACCTGGTGAACGTGCAAGAAGGCTTCAAAGGCATCTCGGGGACCAGTATTCCCAGAACCGCCTTCGTGTGTCCTTCTACCTTGAAGTAAGAAAAGGCCAGTACCCAAGTGCAGGACTTGTACTTGGGTACTGGCTTAACTCTTTTTTATACTGGTTTTAGTTGACCTAGCTGTTTGCTGTCCGCTGTTCGGGATTTATCAATCCCGAACCCTCTGTCGGGGATCTCCAGATTCCCGTTGCGGACCAATTGAAAAAAATGCAGGCACAGGGATTGAGAAATCCCCTACAGACAACTTCCGGATTGGTAAATCCGGAAGAGTGGAGTAAGTAGAAAGAACGAAAAAGTAAATGCCTAGTCGCTGGCATAAATTTTCTACAATTTTTACCAGCGTGACATAAGTCACTGAACCGCTCCTATCAAAGCTAGACCTTTGTAGAGTAATGGAGAATCAGCTGAAAAGCGGCTGATGGCAACAGACATGAAAACCGTTTTTGGGCTATTTCCTGGAAAACAGGCCAAAAATAGATAAAACAAAAAGGGCCGGCCTTACCGCTGGCCCACCCCAACCTTCAAAAGACAAACAGCCATGTTTAATTTATTTAAATCAGCCCCCAAGAACTATCAAGATTTAGACGGGCAATCATTTAAAAAGGCCTACACCAAAGCCGGCAAAGCCGAACTGCTGGACGTACGCACTCCCGGCGAGTTTGCCTCTGGTACCATTCCGGGCGCTAAAAACCTGGACGTGATGTCATCTGAGTTTAAAACGGCCCTTGACCGTTTAGACAAGGACAAGGAGTACTTTGTCTTCTGCCGGAGTGGTACTAGAAGCGGCTCTGCCTGCCAGTTGATGGCCGAGAAAGGCCTGAAAGCCTACAACCTGCAGGGCGGCGTAGGTGCTTGGCCCCGGTAATCCAATATTTAACTTATAGAAGCGAAACGGCTTCATGTAAAGATTTAAAATTATGTTAGAAACACTCAGTCAGCCTTGGCCCTGGTACGTGTCTGGGGCAGTGATTGCCCTCATCATGGTCATCATTCTCTTCTTCGGGAAGTCCTTTGGGTTTTCCTCTAACCTTAGGGTGATTTGCGCGGCCTGCGGGGCCGGCAAGCGCGTGCCCTTCTTTGACTTCAACTGGAAAGACCAGCGTTGGAACCTGCTGTTTCTGGTAGGCGCCATTTTGGGCGGATGGATTTCTTCTACCTTTTTATCCAACGGTGAGGCGGTACAAATCTCACAGTCCACCATACAGGACATTCAGGCGTTGGGCTTCTCTGCCCCGCAAGGCATGCAACCCGAGGAGTTGTTCGGGATGGAGTCGCTGTTCAGCTTTAAGACCATTGCGCTCTTGCTGGGCGGCGGTTTGTTGATCGGGTTTGGGTCACGGCACGCAGGCGGTTGCACGTCCGGGCACGCCATCAGTGGCTTGTCTAACCTACAGTGGCCATCATTGGTAGCGGTCATAGGCTTCTTCATCGGGGGACTTATCATGACGTTCCTGCTGTTCCCGCTTATTTTCTAACCTGACATCTCATTTTAAAGACATAAAGACGTAGCCCTATGAAAGGACTTAAATTTACATTGACGGGGATCCTCTTCGGGATTGTGATGAGCAAGTCTGAGGCCATCTCCTGGTACCGCATCCAAGAGATGTTCCGGTTCCAATCATTCCATATGTACGGCATCATTGGGACGGCCGTGGTATTGGGCGTCATTGCCGTGTACCTGATCAAGAAATACAACCTGCGCGATTACCAGGGCAACCCCATCACCTTTACGCCCAAGGAAAAGTCCGTTCCCAGATACCTGTTTGGGGGTATTATCTTCGGGTTGGGCTGGGCGCTGGTGGGCGCCTGTCCGGGACCGCTGTTCGTGAACCTGGGCTACGCATACTGGCCTATTCTGATTGCCATTTTTGGCGGTGTGGCAGGCACCTATCTGTACGGCGTCCTCAAAGACCGACTCCCGCACTAATCTTCTAACCGTTTTTGGCCTGTTTTCTGGAAAACAGGCCAAAAACGGCTTTCTTTCATTATACCAATCTGACACTCCTACCACTATGAATACTCTACCAGTAACCAAGCTTGGCTTAAAAGAAAACGCTTTACAATTCTGGCTGTTGGTGCTGGTCAACGGGTTTGTTGGGGCCATGGTGGGCTTGGAGCGGTCGGTAATCCCGGAGTTTGCCGAGAGCGTCTTTAACTTAAGCGGGCATACGGCCCTGCTGTCGTTTATTGTGGCCTTCGGGCTGGCCAAGTCGTTTGCCAACCTCATGATGGGACGTTTGGCTAAGCAGTATAGCCGCAAGCAATTGTTGACCTTAGGTTGGCTGTTTGCCTTGCCCGTGCCGTGGCTCTTGCTCTTTGCTGAGAGTTGGAGCTGGGTCATCTTTGCCAACGTGCTCTTAGGTTTGAACCAAGGCCTGGCTTGGTCTTCTACCGTAGTCATGAAAATTGACCTGGTGGGTGAGAAGAACCGCGGGCTGGCCATGGGCATCAATGAGTTTGCCGGCTATCTGGCGGTGGGTCTGGTGGCGTTTCTGGCGGGCTACATTGCCTCAGAATCTGGTAACGTAACCTACGCCTTTATTCCGGGCATCGGGTTTTCTATCATAGGCCTGTTGTTGACCATCTTTTTGGTAAAGGATACGCAATCCCACGCCAGCACCGAGGCGGCCCAGACCACCATTCCGCTCTTGTCTAACATCTGGCAAGATACCACCTGGCGGCATGGCAACCTGGGTTCGGTGACCTTGAATGGCTTTGTCAACAACCTCAATGATGGCATTCTCTGGGGACTTTTACCGGTGCTGCTGGCCACCAAAGGCTATTCTCTGGCGCAGACTGGGCTTTTGGCGGGCATTTACCCCGTGGTATGGGGCCTGGGCCAATTGGTGACGGGCAAGCTAGGCGATGTGTATTGCAAAAAGCAGTTGCTCACGCTGGGCATGGTCTTGCAGGGAATGGCCATTGGGCTGTTGTTGTTTGCGGGAGCCATTCCGGTGCTGGTGACGGCTCTGGTGATACTGGGGGCCGGAACGGCGCTGGTGTACCCTAACTTTCTGAGCGTGGTGGCAGAAAATACGCACCCTGCACAAAGGCCACAAAGTTTGGGCATCTTCCGGTTCTGGCGCGACTTCGGGTATGTGGCCGGGGCCGTGGCAGCGGGCGTGTTCAGTGATCTGTTTGGTTTGGAAGCGGTGTTACTGGGTACGGCCTTGCTGACCGTTGGGGCCGGCGTTTTGTCTGAGGTGCGCATGTGCTGTACCAAAAAAATGCTGTGGCCAAGTCAAGTTTGCCTTACCGCCCAATAAAAAAAAGAAAATCGAGTTTAACAGAGGGCTCTATCATGTTGGACTGAAGCCGTTTTTGGCCTGTTTTCCAGAAAATACCCTAAAAACGAATAAAATGACCAGAGATAAATTTTCATTCAAGAATATTCCGGGTTGGGTTTACACCCTGGCCATTTTTGGCGTGTTGTATGCCACCGGCCTGCACACCGAGGTCTTGGGCGGAGTACAGCGCCTGATGCTAGCCACGGGCCTCAAGAACGCCGATATTCCCACCGCCATAGAACCGGCTACGCCGGCCACTTTGACGGCCACCACAGAGCCTATGGCAGGAGCTGGTTTTCAGATGACGGACTTGGAAGGCAAGGTAGTCGCGTTTGAGTCACTCAAAGGCAAAGTCGTTTTCCTGAACATTTGGGCTACCTGGTGCCCGCCCTGCATTGCTGAGATGCCCAACATTCAGCGCCTGTATGAGAAAGTGGGCTCTGACAAGATAGCGTTTGTGATGCTGTCCGTAGACCAGAAAGGCATGGACAAGGTCAAGAAGTTCATCAGCAAGAAGGGTTTCACGTTCCCGGTGTACATGCCCGCCAGCCAAATGCCTGAAGAGTTCAGCAGTCCGGCCATCCCCACCACGTATATCATTTCGCCAGAAGGTAAGATTGTGGCCCAGCAGAACGGCATGGCCGAGTATGACACGCCCGAGGTAATTGAGTTCCTGCAGAAGCTGGCAAAGTAACCTGTCCTCCAATTTAATAGACTGACTTTGTTAAGAGGCAAGGAGGGGAAAGGCGTGCCCGCATTGCAGCGCATGGCTTTCCCCTCTCATAATAACTTGAATATGTAGGTTGTTTTACGGGAACAAACCAAGGGCTAAAGGGTTAACTTAATAACTGTTTAAGGAGTAAAACCTTTAATGGTAAAGTTTTATCTTTCTCAAAGCCATTCAACCTATGAAAAAACTAACGCCGTCCCAGAGTCTAATCAATAGACTAAGGACTTCTAAAAGCCTATTCTTTTCCTGTCTGCTGGCCCTTACTGCTACAGGCGCTTGCAGCCAGAAATCCATCACCACAGACCCGGTTACCGGAGAATGTACGTCCTTAGAGACGCGCCAACCCAATTCACCTGACCAGAAACCTACCTTTGCCGGACAGACGCGGGCCTGCGGCATGACGTCTACCACTGCCTATCAGGTAGAGGTACTAGCCAAGGGACTAGACAAGCCTTGGGCGGTAGAGCCCATGCCAGACGGCAATTTACTGGTAACAGAAAAGCCTGGCAGAATGCGCGTGATTTCAGCAACGGGAGCCATGGGTGCGCCTTTGACCGGCTTGCCAGAAGTAGTGGCAGGTGGGCAGGCTGGCTTATTGGATGTGGCGCTTAGTCCTACGTTTGCCACAGACAGAACCATTTACTGGAGCTTTTCAGAACCGCGCGCCAACGGTAACGGCACCGCGGTAGCCCGGGGCGTTTTGTCACAGGACAATAAAAGCCTGAGCCAGGTTAAAGTGATTCTCAGCACCCAGCCCAGCTATACCAACACCATGCACTTCGGGTCAAGGTTAGCCTTTGGGCAGGACGGCATGTTGTATGTGACCATGGGCGAGCGTTCTGATCTTAAAACCCGTCCGCAGGCGCAGGAAATGAACAGCCACTTGGGCAAGATTCTGCGCATTACCAAAGACGGTGCGCCTGCCCCGGGAAATCCGTTCATTGGCCAAGCCGGTGCCTTGCCAGAAATATGGAGCGTAGGCCACAGAAACGTGCAGTCCTCAGCGTTTGACACGCAAGGCAGATTGTGGGTGGTTGAAATGGGACCACAGGGCGGTGATGAGCTGAACCTGATTGAGAAAGGCAAAAATTACGGCTGGCCGTTGGTGACTTTCGGGGAGGAATATTCTGGCCAGCCTGTGCCCAATGCCGTGACCGTTAAAGAAGGATATGAGTCGCCGGTGTATTATTGGGACCCTGTGATTGCCCCGTCTGGCGCGCAGTTTTACACAGGAAGCGCCTTCCCAGAATGGCAGGGCAACCTGTTTGTGGGCAACATGAAAGACAAGCGCCTGGTACGCCTCAAAATTGAAAACGGCAAAGTAACCGGCGAGGAGCACCTTCTCAAAGAACAGAACCAGCGCGTGCGTGACGTGAAACAAGGACCAGACGGTGCTTTGTACATTGTCACCGACCAAAGCAACGGCGAACTTTGGAAAGTCTCTCCAAAGCGGTAAACCGTTTTTGGCCTATTTTACAGATAACTGGCCAAAAACGGCTTTTCAGGAACACTATTGAGCCCTTCAACCTAAATAAACCTACAAGCGCCTCTACCTAGAGGCGCTTGTAGGTTCTACCCATCACATTCACTTATTCTGCTTTGTCTTTCCGGATTTGAAAAACGCGGGAGATGTTAAACCCGAAGTAGATGTCACCCTGGCTCCAGCTGCCCGCGTTTCTGGGAATGAACAAGGGCTCAATCATGCCTTGTGCGTTAGTGGCCATTAATTGAAAGACGTGTCCGCCGGTGTCAATGTCTACGCCCAAAGACAAGGTATTTTTGAATTGGTCTGCGGTTTCGCCGGGCAATAGGTAAAAGTACTCGGCGTTAAAGGTGGTGCGCTTGCTAAGCTTAACCCTGCCGCCTGCGCCAAGGGCGTACACATTGTTTTCATCACTTGCCAGAGGCACCAGATTCCTGTGGATTAGAGTAGGCGCTACTTGTAGTGAAATATGCTCAGAAATTTTTCTGGCCAATAAAGCCTGGTATGTGTAGGTCAATCGGTATTTGAACTGCTCTTCTACGGTTGGCTCAATCCATTTCAAGGTTTTAATGGCGGCGCTGGTAAACAAGGTGAGGGTAAGCGGCATGCCCGTTTCCTTCTGTCTAAGCAGTTTGTATTTCAGGAATCCGTCATAGGTTTTCTCCAGAGAGCTTCGGCCAATGCCCGCGGTGAACCGGTCCGTGAAGCCATACTCCAGCCCCAACCGTATGGTTGCCTGGTCCAAGCCCCACAACTCATAAGCCCCGCTGTTCAAGGTGCCAAACCTGTGCGAAATCAAAAACAGCAACTCTCCCGCCCTATTAGTTTCTATGGTATGCCCATTTAGCAGACGCACCGCTTTAAACGTGGCGCTCGTGTAGTCCGCTTGAGTACTGTCCTGGGTTTCGGCTAGCTTTAATAAATCCTCCTGGGCCAGGCAATTGTAGGTGAACGCCCCCCACAATAAACTAAGAAGTATGATGCGTTTGGCCATGGTCATAGGGGTTTTTCTTGGTAGGGTTTGTACAACATCTGCACGCTTATGTCAATGCGCTTGGCAATGTTCTCCCGCACCAGGGCGGGTATCTCAATGTTGAATTCCTGCGGCGTGACCGAGAAATTGGCCCTTCCCTGAAGTTGATCTCCGTTTACCTGTAAAGTGGCAGTGGTCCTGAGCAGCCTTTCCACTCCATGGATGGTCAAAACGCCTTCCAGTTGCAGATTGTACAGCCTGTCTTGCGTAAAATCTACTTCTGATAGGTTGAGTATCTTGCCTCTAAAAGAGGCTTTTGGGTACTTGTGAGACTCCACGTAATTCTCATTGAAATGCTCCTGCATGAGTGCTTTCTTGAATTGAAACGCCTTCATGGGCACCGAAAAAGCCAGCTCGCCGGTTTTGGCATCCAGAAAGGAAACCACTTGCCGGTTGTGCGCTTCAATGTCCTCTAATGGCGCCTTGGAGTAAAAGGAGATGTAGCCAGTCTTTGTGTAAAACTTGCCCTGTGCCTGTATGACATGGCCCAGACAAAGCAAGCAAACCATAGCAAACAAACCACTCACTAAACGCTTTACAATCAAGTTCATGGCCTTAGTTGTTGGGGGCACCGTCATCTACCCATTTCTTTATTTTGGCAATGTTGCAGTCAGACAGCTTGGCCCCGCCGCTAGGCATAGCCGAAAAACCAGCTGCGTGCGTAATCACGCCCATCAGCTTACCGGTGCTGGCCTGTGCCCTTACGCCAGCGTAGGTATCTAGCACCACACCATCTGTAGCCAGGGACGAGTTGTGACAACTGTTGCAGTTGGCGCTCATCAAGCTCACAATGGTATTGGCATAGGTGACGCCCGCCGTGACGCATTGCTGATCTTGCGGATCTGGCTTGGGCTGCGGGTCTGTGTCTTCTGCACTGTCACTAGAGCAAGAGAAAGCCAATCCAGCAGCTAGTACTGCCAGCAAAAGGAATAAAAGATGGGTAAGATTCTTCATAGTTGTTTAAAGGTTAAGACGAAGTAAGATGCTATCTGAGAGGGAGAGCGTTTGTCTGTCCTCCCCCTCAGGTAGATTAAAAAAGGTTTAGTAGCCAGTAGTGCCGCCGGTGGTAGTACTAGTGGTGGAGCCTGCGTTGCCAGTGGTGGTACCCGTAGAGCCGGCCATTTTAATCTGAGCGCGTATCTCGCCGCCCGGATAAGTGGTGGTGTGCACGTTTACGTACCATAGACCGGCCATCAAATCAGCTGCCTGCGCATCTGTGAGCACTACTTCTTTAGTAATAGGGCTAGAGAAAGTCGTTTCGCTGATGTTGACTACCGGCGGGCCAGAGACACCCACTGCTCCCTTGTGGAAGTGTGCCATGGTGGTGGCCGAGGTTAGCCCGGAGAAAGTAAGCGTGTAAGACAAGACCTTGGTGTCTTTGTTGTAAGAACCCATGATGGTGCCAGTACCCGACGAAGAATTAGCAGGCACTTCCTCAGTTCCGGAGAGAGTGGCCATTTGCATTTCTACTTTGTTCTCTTGGGGCTTGTCCATGTCATCGTCATCATCATCACTGCAACCATTCATGGAAAAGGCGGCCACCACCAGTAGGCTAAACAGCAGATGGAAAAGATATTTTGAGGTTTTCATAGTATTGGGTTTAATTGGTTTTTAGAAATCAGAAGGATTAGTTAACACCGCAACCAACTATCAATCAATCTTATAAATAAAAATAAGAGAAGCGGTAACGATGTAAAGACCCAACATTTAGGGCAACGAAGAGCCGGTCTCCCCTTATGGAGGGAAGCGAAAACAGCGAACAGAAAGTCTTTTTAAGGTTTTAAGTGGAACGTATAACTAGTAGAGAAAAAGACGCCGGCACTGGTCAGGTTTACCTTTCCTTCGCCTATGCCAGACAGCGGAATTTTCACGAATGGCTCCACCCCCAGCGAAATACCTGAGGGAAACGTGCGTGCGTAGCTCACTGAAAGGTTCTGAACCTGAAACCAGTGTCGGTTTTCATTGTCCACCTCCCAGGCCTTGGTGTACTTCTTAGGTGGGTTTCCGTACCCGTAGGTCGCGGTGTAACTGTACGTGTACTTTTCACTCAGCATAATGTAACTGGATAATCCCGCCTGCACCGCCAACCGGTTTTGACCCTTTTGCCACACCTGGTAGCTCAGGTTTACTGGAATATCTATCACGTGGCAGACGGCATCAAGGTAGCTGTCATAGGCCGGCCCGCTTGTACCAGATGGCATGGTGTACTCATCTAGCGGGGCAGCATATATTTTCTTGGCCCAGACGGCCCCTGTCACCAAACTTAACCGCTTGGTAAGGGGCACGGCCACCAATAGCCCGGCGTTGGGAGACACCTTTCCAGCCTCTTTAAATTTAACGGTGGTCAAGTCAGGCGCCACAGCCACACCTACCTGCACATATTTTAAAAACTGGCCACCTTTGGCTACAGGTTCTTCCGCTTCTGGCAGACTGTCAAGGTTACCGGTCTGCACGGGGGCCATAACAGGCTGGTTATTCTGGCTTAAAGAATCAACATTAAGTAAGGATGAAGGCTGCGGTTTATTAGATTCAGTTACTATGTTTTGACTATTGTCACTAGCTACACCTTCTTCAAACTGGGTCTGCTTTTGTTCAGGCAAAGCCACTTGAAAAACCTCATTCTGGGCCTTGCCTTCCTGGCTTGACCTTGTAATTTGCATACTTGGCTTAGGTCGCTTTTTGCCCACCAACACAGAAGCCCTAACTATCAGTTGCTTACTAAGTAACCGTTTTTGGCTTGTTTTGGGGAAATCAGGCAAAAAATGCGACATTTTCTCTTGTCTTATAGGTGCAGGAGGTGGCACATTTTCCATCTCGCTCCGCTTTGCCTGCAATGGTTCTAAGAGTAGGTTGCCATCTACAGGCGTGCTGAGTGCTGCAGATTTTTCTGGTTGATCTTGATCTACCAAAGCTTTGCCTTGTTCACTTGGTTGTAAAGCAACGGGTTGTTGGTTGTATCTAGTATACAGGGTAGGAATGGTGAGCATGCCCAGGAACAGCAATAGAAGCAGGGCCGAAAAATACCACGTGCCTCTTCCCTTGCCAGCCTGGTAGGCATCCAGTTTCTTGTCCATGTCTGCCCAGGCGGACGGGTTAAAGGGAGGTTCATACCCTTCTGCCGACTCCCGGAACAGCTGATCTAGCTCTTCGTCAGACATATTGCTTGTACTCATCTACCCTGTTTTTTTTTAGCATTTCACGCAGATTGGCTCTGGCCTTGAACAGATTGGACTTGGAGGCTCCTGCGGTTATTCCTAAACTATCGGCTATCTCTTCATGGGTGTAGCCGTCAATCACATACATATTAAACACCGTTCTATAGGCCGGCGAAAGTTGTTGTACCAGGCCAATGAGGTATTCATAATTGATTTGTTGCAAGACGTCATAAGCGTCTGCGGTGGGGGCCGCAGACTCAAGGTCCATGGTATGGTAGTGCTTGAGGTTATGGCGGTAATTGTCCAGCGCCGTGTTGATCATGATGCGGCGCACCCACCCTTTAAAGGGCTTGGCCGGGTCATATTGCTTAAGCCTGGTGAACACTTTCATAAAACCGTCATTCAAAACCTCTTTTGCTTCTTCTGCATCTTTAGTGTAGCGCACACAAATACTCATGGCGTAGCCATAGAAGAGCTGGTAAAGCTCTCGCTGTGCCTCTCGGTTTTCAGCCAGGCACCCTTGCAGTACTGCGTCTATCTCCTTGCTTACCGTTTCGCTCACTGTTTCAGATTTAGCGCTCCCATCACGGAAGGAATTTAAAAAGGGTTGCCACCGGTTAAAAAAAAATTTATAGACGGCTTTATGGGGATGTAAATGCTGCCATGAAACGCTAAACCGTTCACAGCCAGAAGAGAGTGTCCTTGTTGATGCCTGGAGCAACATACAAGAATTTATCATTTTTTACGAAATAGCCTGCCTTTTCATCTAGGTTAGCGCTGCACAGCAGTCATTTTTTACTGCGTTGAGGATAAACGGCAGGTCTAGCTCTAAAAAACGTGTCCCTGGAGCACAAAAAAAAGCGGGAAGACCTGCAAAGGCTTCCCGCTCAAAAAATTAATCTGTTCTACTGTCTAGCTTACGTGTTTAATGCACACTTTAAAGGAAGAGCCTTGGCCCACGGTGCTTTCAACGGTGACGTAGCCGCCCAAGGCCTCTGCCTGGGTTTTAACCAGGTACAGCCCCAGACCCTTTCCTGAAACGTGAAAATGGAAGCGCTTGTAAAGACCAAACAGGTTGTTCTGCTCTTTTTGCAGGTTAATGCCCAACCCATTGTCTGTGACCGTGAAACAGAACATATCCTCACATTGCTCTGCGGTGATGGCAATTTTTAAGCTGCGTTCTGGTGACTTGTACTTGACCGCGTTTGACACCAGATTAGACAGGATGCTGCTCACGTAACTGCGCGCCGACCGGATCTCCTCAATGCCATTTAAGTTTACTTGCACATTGGGTTTAGTGGTGTTAGGCAGAACCTGCAACACCTGCTCCACCAGGTCGCGCAGGTTTATGACTTCGCGGGCGTCGTGCACTTCGCCCTGCAGGCTCAATAAATCATTCAAGTCTCTAATGATAGTGTCCAGATTTTGGGCCGTCTGCTTTAAACGGTCCATTAACGCTAGCTGGCTTTCTGGGTCCTGATCATACTTGAACAGCGCTGTAAGCCCAAGGATGTTGGCCACCGGTGAGCGTAGGTTATGCGACACAATGTAGGTGAACTGCTCTAAGTTACGGTTGCGGCGCAACAGCTCTTCTGTTAACTGAATACGTTCTTGCTCAGCCTTCTTTTGGTCTGTGATGACGGTCTCAATCACAATGAATTTCTTGCCGCCCCCCTGCTCGTCCAGTATAGGCGTTACGTCTAGTTTAGACCAGTACAGCTCACCCTGCTTGTTTCTATTTTGCACCTCTTGGACAAACGGCTCCTCAAACTGCAGTTTATCCCGTATCTCACGCACCTGGTCTGGAGCGGTTTCAGGGCCAGCCAACAGGTCTCCGGGGCGTTGGCCTTTCATCTCTTCCAGGGTATAGCCGGTGATGCGGGTAAAGCCGTCGTTCACCCATTCAATGCGGGCCTGTTCATCTGTGATGTAGACAGAGTTCACGGTTTTGCTGGCCACCCAAGACAATTTCTTCAGTTCAGCCTCGGCGTTCTTACGGTCTGTGATTTCCTTAAAGTAAATGGACAAGCCTTCTTCAGAGGGGTAGACGCTCACGTCTAACCAACTCTGCACAGAAGAAGCAAACTGCTCAAAATGCTGCGGCTTTTGCGTGTCTATGGCCTGCTGGAAGTTGTCATAGAAGTTTTTGTTCTCGGGTTCACGTTCATCATACAGATCAATGATGCGGCGCCCAATCCATTTGCGGGTGTCCACGGCCATGATTTTGTCAAACTCTTGGTTGATGTAAGTAAACCGCCAGTCCTTGTCAATGGTGAAAAACGCGTCTTTGATACTCTCTAGGATGGTGTTGAGGCGCTTGGCTGTGGCTTCTTGCAGCAGCTGTTGCTTTTTAGGGGCCGTAATATCCTTGGCAATGCCATGCACACCCACTACCTCGCCGTTAATGATGATTGGAATCTCTGTAAAGCTCAAATACAGATCCTCATTGTCAGCTCCTTTCATAGATGCCTCAGAAGAAACCGGATGACCGCTTAACACCTTGTTGAAATCGGCTTTGGCAGACTCCAGGATGTCTGGGGTGGCAAAATCAAACATATGCTTCTCCAGCAATTCTTTCTGGGTTAACCCAAATAACTTTAGCGCCACCTCATTGGCAGACGTGTAATATCCATGCGCGTCCATGGAATACACGGCGTCTGGGTTGTAGTCAAACAGGGCCTTGTATCGCTGATTGCTTTCCTCTAATTCCAGCTCTGCTTTGCGCCGCTCAGAAATGTCTCTGCTGTTGACGATAATGCCTTGAATGGACGGCATGTCTGCGCAGTTGGTGGCATGCGACTCTAGCCAACGCCATTCACCGTGACCGTCCTTGAACAAGAAAGGCGTAGTGTCTACTATCTCGCCCTGCAGCACTTTTTGCAAGCACTCCATGACCGGTTGGTGGAAATCTGGGTGAATAAACTCAAAGGCGTTTCTGCCAATGAATCCTTCTGGCGTAATCCCTAAGATCCTGGTACTGTTAGAGCTGGCAAAGGTATAATTCCCTTCCAGCGTTAAGACGGCGATCATGTCTGACCCTTGGTGCAACAAAGCCTGCAGACGCTCCTCGCTCTCCTGCTGCACTTTGTTTAACTGCATGACTTCGGTTACGTCACGGGCTATGCAGTACACCCGGCCTGCGGCCTCAGACAAAGAGGATGACCAGGAAAGATGCACCAGACTGCCATCCTTTCTTCGATAGCGGTTTCTAAAGTTGTTGGTGATTTTTTGGCTGGTAACGGCGGCCGTGTCTTTCTGGGTAATCTCAATATCCTCTTCAAAAATGAAGGCCGAATAGTGTTGGTTGATGACCTCTTCCTGGGTATAGCCCAAAATGGTCTCGCAGGCTTTGTTTATCTGTAATATATTGCCATTCAGGTCAAAAGTGCAGATTAAATCCGCAGAGTGGTCCAACACCAGCTGCAGATCCTGGAGAGACGCTTCGGTGGCCAAGGTACGCTCCCGCAGCAGTTGCTGGGCAACATAATACTCAGATTTATCCCGCACATGCACACTTACCAATGTCTGCTGCTGGTCACCTGCAAAGGTTCTGGCATGGATTTCTACTGGTATTCTGGTGCCGTCCTGGTGCATCATAAACAGCTCCCGCTTGGAGAAGCCGCTGGCTTGGCGCTCATGAATGGCAAGCCACCATCTAGGGTCTTCTAAGTCTCTCACCCCTTCCCGGCCAATCTGGAGAAGGGTGTCTTTGTCACGGCCCACCAACTGGCACATGGCTTCATTCACGTACAGGAAATTCCCATGGGTGTCTGCCAGAAGCATAGGTTCAGGGCTAAACTCTACCATGGCGCTCATCAATGACAAGTCTACCATAGACGCCTCCCCTTTTTGCTCCAGCTTGTCTTCAAAATCTGCTACTGCCTTACCCATTCTTCTATTCTATGAAATCTACCAGCCTGCAGGGGAACAAGCCTATGGTTTTTACCAACGCCCATTAATTATACAAATTTAGCATTCAATCAAACAACAAGCATCTAAATGCATTTATAATACAGACATCCAAAAAAAATACTGCAAATACTCTAGTTTAAAAATAATTTAGTGCAATTAACCAGCCAGCAACTTCCTGTGAAAGGTATTTTTGAATAGTTAAGTTCTTTAATAATTACTAAAGGACAGAAATTATCAAGGACCTGCAACTTACCCTACTTAAGAAATGCTTCTTCTTATTCCATTATACAAATATTTCTATTCCAAGCGGTGCGCCTGTAAAAACCATTCCAGCAGTTTCCAGATCCGTTTTTAGCCGCTTTTCTAGAAAACAGGCTAAAAACGGGCCAAAAAAAAGAGAGCCACCTGTTAGGTAGCTCTCTTGGTAGAAGTGGATAGGAGTGACTATTTGCCTACCTCATACTTGTTGTTGAACTTCTCATACAAGTACTGTTGCTTGTCGGTGAGGTTGAGTTTGCGGCCCTGTATGTAAGAGTGGCTTACTTTGTTAGTGCGCATGTCCAGCAAGTCGCCTTCAGAAACCACCAGCGTAGCGTCCTTACCTACCTCCAGGGAACCTACCTGATTGTCTACTCCCAGAATCTTGGCGGCATTCAAGGTCACCGAAGAGAGGGCCGCCTCTTTGTCCAGACCAAAGGCCACGGCCGTACCGGCAATAAACGGAAGGTTACGCGTGCCGTGCAAACTGGCGTCATAGTCCAGGCAGAACAAGATACCGGCCTTCTGCAAGTAACCCGGCATTTTGTAAGGCAGGTACACGTCATCTCCGGCTCTGGCAGGCAGCGCGTGCACGCCTGAGTAGATCACCGGAATGTTGTTCTCCTTTAAGAAGTCAGCTACCATTAGCGCGTCGCCGCCACCTACAATCACCATGTTCTTGATGCCAGCTTTCTGCGCGAAGCGTACGGCCTCAACAATCTCTTTGCCATAATCAGCGTGAATGAACAACTTCTTGCTACCGTCAAACAAACCGGTCATAGATGTCAGGCGCAGGTTCTGCTTGTCATTCTTCTGGTTCTTGTACACAGAGGCCTCAGAAAGCAAAGAAGTCAATTGCTGTAAGCCCGCGTCACGCTGTTGCTTGCGCTGTACCGCCTGCGGCGAGGTGTCCCCCATAGGCACCATACCCGGCCACCGCAAGTGAATGCCACCGTCGGCTTTAATCAAGGCGTCTTCCCAGTTCCAAGCGTCTAGTTGCACTATCGAGGAAGAGCCTGAAATCATGCCGCCCACCGGGGTCACCTGCGCCATCAAAACGCCGTTGGAACGCAAAGTGGGTGTGATGTCAGAATCAGTGTTGTAGGCCACTACAGAGCGCACGTTCGGGTTGAAGATGCCCACTTCCTGCTGGTCTAAGGTGGCGCGCACGGATTCAATCTCTGTCAAGCCCAATTGGGAGTTAGGCAGAATCAAGCCCGGATAAATATGCTTGCCTGCTACGTCTACTTTTTCATAGGCTGTGGCTCCGGCATTGAAACCAGAAGCTGGACCGGCGTACGTGATCTTACCGTTGTCAAAGGCAATGGCGGCTTTCTCTACCACCTGTCCGTTGCCTACGTGCAAGGTAGCACCAGTCAATACCGTGGCTTTGTTCTGCTTAACAGCGGGCACCGGCACTTGAGCCCAGGCCGAACTGCCTATCAAGAGCGATGCAATGAGCAAGGCTGTCTTTTTCATGTTGGTTTTCTTATTGGATACCACAGAGGTTTCTATCAATTGCATGGTTAGGTCCTCCTTAGTTTTTGTGGTATTCAGATTCATACAAAGCTTCCTGGGCACCGTTTTCTACATCCTCACAATGCAACACCTGGGCGCCGCGTCTACCCACGGCTGGGGCCTGGGTTTTCTCACCACGTGCTTTGGCCGCCAGCATTTTCTGGATGATGCGCAGTCTCTCCTTCTCTTGGTTGTCCTGCATGGTCTTATCCTGCTCTAAATCAAAGTAAGCAATGCCGTCTACAAAGGTCTTCTCTGGACGGGCGTAGATAGACAAGGGATGCTCGTTCCACAATACCACATCGGCGTCCTTGCCAGGCTTCAAGCTACCCACTTTGTTGTCAATGTGCAGTAGTTTGGCCGGGTTCAAGGTCACCATTTTCAGGGCATCCTCTTCAGACACGCCACCGTATTTCATGGTCTTGGCGGCTTCCTGGTTTAGGCGACGGGCCATCTCGGCGTCATCTGAGTTGATGGCCGTGGTCACGCCCACGTTGTGCATAATGGCGGCGTTGTACGGAATGGCGTCTTTCACCTCCATCTTGTAAGCCCACCAGTCAGAGAAGGTAGAGGCACCAGCTCCGTGTGCTTTCATTTTATCCGCCACTTTGTAGCCTTCCAAGATGTGCGTGAACGTATTCACGTTAAAGCCCATCTGGTCAGCCACTTTCATCATCATGTTGATTTCTGACTGCACGTAAGAGTGGCAGGTGATAAAGCGCTTGTCGTTCAGGATTTCTACCAGCGCATCCAGCTCTAAATCACGGCGCGGGGCCGATGCTTTCTTCTGAGCCGACTTGGACAGCTTGTTGTAAGCGGTCCAGGACTTCTCATATTCCTTGGCGCGCTGGAAGGCATCTATCATCACCTGCTCCACGCCCATTCTAGTTTGCGGGAAACGAATGTTGTACACCGGCGAGCGGTTAGAGTGTTTCACGTTCTCACCCAAAGCGAACTTGATGAACCCGTCTGCGCCCTGGAACATCAGCTTTTCAGGTGCCTGGCCCCAGCGCAATTTAATGATAGCGCTCTGGCCACCTATGGGGTTAGCCGAGCCGTGCAGTAGTTGAGAAGTAGTCACCCCACCCGCTAATTGGCGATAGATGTTTACTTGCTCATGGTTCACTACATCTGCCATGCGCACTTCTGAGGTCACCGACTGCGTTCCTTCGTTCACGCCGTCCAGGGCAATATGCGAGTGTTCGTCAATGATGCCCGGCGTCACGTGCTTGCCGGTACCGTCTATCACTTTGGCATCCTTGGCCGATAGGTTTTTGCCTACCTGCGCAATCTTACCGCCTCTCAGCAACACATCAGCATTCTCTAGCTTACCTTCTTTCTCATTGGTCCAGACGGTGGCGTTCTTAATCAATACCGCCTCAGAAGTTGGCATGGCCGTGCGTCCAAAATCCGCGAAAGGGTACACTATGGCGCCCATTTCAATCTTTTCAGCGGCTTTGGCGGCTGCTTCTTTCTTGGCCTGAGCCGTAGCGGCCTCAGACAGTTGCGCTGTCCATTTCACTTGCTGGGCATCAATGTTCTGGCCTTCGCCCTGGAAACCTTTGCCGGTGCTCCAGCCGCTCAGTCTAATGCTTTCCTTGCCGTTCTTGGTAGGGGCAAAAGCCAATGTCAGTTGGTCGCCAGACAAGAAGAGCGTGCCTTTGATGGTATCAGTGGCTACAATCTTCACGTCTGGTTTTTCGGCGGTGCCACCAATGATCATTTTACGCTCTGGCTGATTGCCAATGCGCAAGGAGTACACGCCGCGGTAGTCGCCGGGCGTCTCGTTGATTTTGTATGACTCACCCTGCACATAGTTCTCTAAAAGCACGGCGCTGTTGTCAAACAGGCTGGCAGAAGCTATGACAAAATTGGCCTGCATGCCTTCGCGCAGACTACCCACGTATTTCTCAGCTTTGATTAACTGCGCGGGCGTAAGTGTGATGGCCTTTAAAGCCTCCTGCTCTGACAAACCATATTGCACAGCTTTGCGCAGGTTAGGCAAGAACTTAGACTTGTCTCTCAAATCTGATGAGGTGAAGGCAATCACCACGCCTTCTTTGGCTAGCATGGCCGGGTTGGCCGGGGCCATTTCCCAGTGCTTTAGGTCGCTTAAACCTATGCGGCGGGCCTCATACGGGTCTTCCACGTTGTAGGCATCCGGAAAGTTCAGGCTCACAATGAACGGCGCTTTGGTGGCCTTAATCTCTGGCAGCATCTGGTACTCGTCCCCGTTGCCTTTAAAGATGTACTGGTAGCCAAACTCATCGCCCACCTTATCGGCGCGCACGGCGTTGAGCTTGTTGCTTACTTCAAAGATCTGGGGCAGTTTATTGGCATCTGTGAAGGCTTTCAAGGACAGGTTCTGCTCTTTGTCTGGGTTCTTGGCGTTCCATTGCGCGTCTAGATAGGTCTGGCGCAACAAGGCCACCGATCCCATCAAGGAGCCAGGGTACTCCTGCGTTGATGAACCTTTGTCAAAGGATAAGGCAGCAGCGGCTCTGTCCAAGAGAATAACCTGGTTCTCTCTTTTGTTGGCTAAAGAAACCAAAGAGGCGGTTCCGCGGGCAAGTCCGTCCTGATGGATGGTGAGGACCGCGCCATAGCCCATTTTTCTTAGTTCTTCTGCGGCTTTGTCGTCTACCTTGAACAGCTCGGCGGCGTTGGTCTCAGGGCGTATGGCCTGGTTCCAGTTGTAGGCGCCGGTTTTCTTTGATTCTGCCTGTGGAGGGCTGTTCCAGCCGCCACCAGTGCGGGTAACCGCTGGCAAACCATAGCTGGAGAAAGGATCTACAAAGCCCGGGTAGATGGTCTTGCCTTTCATGTCTACCACGTAGGCGCCTTGCGGCACCGTAACTTTGGTGCCCACGGCGGCTACCTTGCCGTCTTTGATGACCAGCGTGGCGTTTTCCAGTTTGGTCTGGTAGTCTACATAGATGGTGGCATTGGTGAAGGCGCGCAGACCGCTGCGCTCATCATACACCCCATTGCGGGGAAACGTCTCCTGGGCCCGGCTCTGTAGCGACAACGCCGCCACGGCCAACGCGGAGAGGATTACTTTTTTCATTGGTTAGAGTTTGTGTAGTAGGTATCTGGATGTGAATCTTTTGTAGCAGGGAATCTACTAAATATAGCAGGGGCAAAAAAGCAATGCCCGCAAGAATCCTTTGTTTTTAGCCTATTTTCCTTAAAAGAAGCCAAAAACGAAAACCGTAAAAACAAAGAAGCCCGCCGGCTGTTAAGCGGCGGGCTTCTTCAAATTCTATACTGTCCTTATTCCAGGTTATTCTCCTGGCGGATTACGCTGTGTTTTTTACCGTACAAGAAGTAGATGGCAATACCAATGGCCATCCAGCCTAACAGTCGGTACCAGGTTTCAATGGGTAGGCCGGCCATCATTCCCAAGCACACCAAAATACCCAAGATAGGCACCAACGGCACAAACGGAGTTCTGAACGGACGTACGCGGTCTGGCTCTTTCACGCGCAGGTACCAAACGCCGGCACACACAATCACGAAGGCCAGCAACGTACCAATAGACACCAAATGACCCAGTTCTGTCACGGAGAAAGCCCCAGCTACCACGGCGCAGATAGTACCAGTCAAGATAGTACTCACGTGCGGCGTCTTGAAACGTGGGTGCAGCTTACCAAAGATTGGAGGCAACAAACCGTCTTTAGACATGGTGTAGAAGATACGCGGCTGCGACATCAACATCACCAGCATTACAGAAGAAAGACCCGCAATGGCACCAATCTTAATCAAGTCACGCAAGAAGGTGTAACCGGTTTTCTCAATACCCACGGCAATAGGCTCAGGCACGTTCAAGAGGCTGTAATGCACCATGGCGGTCAAGATACCAGAAACCAGGATGTAGAGCACCGTACAGATGATCAAAGATCCTAAGATACCAATAGGCATGTCGCGCTGAGGATTTTTGGCTTCTTGAGCGGTGGTAGACACGGCGTCAAAACCAATGTACGCGAAGAAGATTACCCCCGCGGCCCGCACAATACCAGACCAGCCGTACTCACCAAAGCCACCTTTATTTTCTGGGATGAACGGAGTCCAGTTAGCGGCAGCTTCTTCTGGGTGACCAAACAGCCAGTTGGCACCAGCCATGATGAACAAGAGCACCACGCCCACCTTAATGATAACGGCCACGTTGTTGAACTTGGCAGATTCGCTCATACCAATCACCAACAGGATAGTTACCAGGGCAATGGCCGTAGCCGCCACCAGGTTAAAGATACCGGTTGCGTGCGGCAAGGTGGCAATATTAGTGCCCTGTGCGGCCAAAGTAGCGGTCAATTGCTCTGTAATAGGCATCCAAGTACCTGAGCTAGCACCCGCTGGCGTCACGTATGCCAACTCAATGCCCACGGCGTTGCACCATTCTGGCGGCACAATTACACCAAAGTCACGCAAGAAGGAAACCACGTACCCAGACCAACCCACGGCCACGGTGGCGGCACCAAATAAATATTCAAGAATCAAATCCCAGCCAATGATCCAGGCCACAAACTCACCCAGGGTAGCATACCCGTAGGTGTAGGCAGATCCGGCAATAGGAATCATGGACGCAAATTCTGCGTAACAAAGACCGGCAAACGCACAGCCCAAGCCCGCCAAAATAAAGGCCAATACAATAGCAGGGCCGGTGTATTCTGCGGCCGCGCTTCCGGTAAGAACAAAGATACCCGTCCCTATGATGGCCCCTACGCCCAAAGCCACCAGGTTCACTGGCCCTAAGGTGCGTTTTAGACTGTGGGCGCCCTCACTAAAGGCGTCTGCGCTAAGCTTGTCTATTGACTTCCTAGCGAAAAGTTGGTTTGCCATAAAAGCTTAAAAATTAAAGAAGTGTTTGGTTTGGTTAGTTAATACAAGGGGATTGAAGGGGCTAATATAAGGACAATTTAATAGAAGCAACGCAGATAGGCCGGTTTTTGGAGGCTGGCATCCGTATTTTTTCGCGGCGTTTTTGGTCTGGTTTCTGAAAAATAAGCCAAAAACGAAAGCCTGAAGTCCCCATTTTGGCCGAGTGGAATTCAAGGCGCTTTTGTATCTTCGGGCTCTTGCACACCACAGAGATAGACAGAAGCGGCATGATACGGGTACTACACACAGCAGACTGGCATTTAGGACAACGCTTGGCCAACTATGAGCGCCTGGAAGAGCATCGCGCCTTTTTGACCTGGCTCTGCCAGACCATCTGCGATCAGAAGATAGACCTGCTCCTCATTGCCGGCGACGTCTTTGACACCGGCTTTCCCAGCAATGCCGCACTCAAGCTCTACTATGATTTTCTGCGTGAAGTAAAGGACACCTGCTGCAAGGACCTGGTGATCATAGGCGGCAACCATGACTCCGTTTCTACCCTGAACGCCCCGGCAGAACTCCTGCGCCATTACAAGGTGCACGTGGTGGGCGGCGCGCCCTCCAACTGTGAAGACCAGGTGATCGTCTTGACGGACGAGGAATCTCAACCCAAAGCCGTTGTGTGCGCCGTACCGTTCCTGCGGGACAAGGACGTGCGCCTCTCAGTGCCCGGCGAGACGTCAGAGGAGCGTGAGGCCCGCCTCAAGCAAGGCATCTGCGACCATTATCACCAACTAGTACCCCTGGTACAGCACTTTAAGCAGCAGGGCATTCCGGTTTTAGCCACTGGTCATTTATTTGCCGCCGGCGGAAGCGGTTCTGACAGCGAGAAGGAAATCCATGTGGGCAACCTGGGCCAGATTTGCGGCAACCAGTTCCCCAGGGAGTTTGACTACGTGGCCCTGGGCCATTTGCATAGGCCGCAGGTGGTGAACAAAATGCCGCACATCCGGTACAGCGGCTCGCCTATTCCGTTGAGCTTCTCTGAGATCACAGACAAAAAACAGGTGGTCATCCTGGAATTTGAAGGCGCCGAGTTATCCAGCATCAAAGAACTGCTAATTCCCTGCTGGCGCCAACTGGTCCGCTTTAAAGGCACCATTGACGAGGTTTTCCCCAAAATCCTGGCTTTTGACAACAGTGATACAGCTTTGCCTGCCTGGGCCGAGGTACAGTTGCAATACGAGCACAACCTGCACGACCATACTGCCAAACTGCATGAGGCATTTAAGCTACAAGACCAGGTACAGTTGCTCATGCACCGCCCCCTGCGCACCATAGACAGCCAGAGCCTGGACCAGCAACTGCCCTCAGAGCAAGACCTGGCAGACCTAAAACCGAAGGACGTCTTTCTTAAGAGATGCGAGGAAGCCCTGGAACAAGACACCTACCAAGACCTTGTTTCCACCTTTGATGAATTGTTAGAGTTAATGCCGCAGGCTGACCAAATGCTAGAACCCGTGGCTCCCTCCATTGATAAGCCTTGAGGTAAACTCCATACCATCCCCTATTTAGAAGCGTTTTTGGCCTGATTTCTTAGAAACAGGCCAAAAACGCTTTTCTGCTTCTGGTAAGTCCTTAGAAACTCCTCCCTTCAATTTTCTTTAATTACTGCCTAAACAGTAATTGCTCGCTCGCGTGCTTCCTCTTATTAGATAGAACCCTGACCATCAAAGCGCATCTAATCCAACAAGTATCATTATAGCACAAGTCTATAATAGTATCATTTTTATCAATTTGATATATAAAACCAGACTCGGCACCTTTACACTCACATAAAGATAGATTTGATGGATTCAGAGCTTCTGGCCTTTCTTTTTAAGACTGGTTATAGTTAAGCACCTGGAAACGTGACGAATACTCAGAACCTCTCCACAAGGCAATCGTTAATTAACTACTACCAAAAACTCACTCATCCTATGGAAAAAGACCAAAATAAGACCAATGGTCAGTCTGGCAAAGACCAGGAAGGCCGCCCCACCCTTACCACGCGCCAAGGCCACCCGGTAACAGACAACCAGAACCTGCGCACCATCGGCAACCGTGGTCCGGCCACTCTAGAGAACTACCATTTCATTGAGAAGATATCGCACTTTGACCGTGAGCGCGTACCTGAGCGCGTAGTGCATGCCCGCGGCGCCGGGGCGCACGGCGTCTTCACCGCCTACGGAAAAGTGGGTGATGAACCAATCGCCAAATATACCCGTGCCCGTTTGTTCCAGGAGAAAGGCAAGCAGACACCTGTGTTTGTGCGCTTCTCTACCGTGGGCCACGGCGGTCACTCGCCAGAGACCCTGCGTGACCCGCGCGGCTTTGCCGTTAAGTTCTACACCGAGGACGGTAACTGGGACCTGGTAGGCAATAACCTGAAGATCTTCTTCATTAGAGACGCCATGAAGTTCCCGGACCTGATTCACTCGCAGAAGCCAGACCCGGTAACCAACATTCAGAGCGGCGAGCGTATTTTTGACTTCATTGCCAGCACGCCAGAATCCACGCACATGGCCACCTTCCTGTTCTCGCCGTGGGGCATTCCGGCCAACTACCGCCAGATGCAAGGCTCTGGGGTGAACACCTACAAATGGGTGAACGCAGATGGTCAGGCCGTACTGGTGAAATATCATTGGGAGCCCTTGCAGGGCATCAAGAACCTGACCCAGAAAGAAGCTGAAGCCATCCAGGCCAAGAACTTCAACCACGCAACCCAAGACCTGTTTGAAGCCATCAAAGAAGGCAACTACCCAGAGTGGGAACTGTGCGTGCAGATCATGTCTGATGACGACCATCCAGAACTAGATTTTGATCCGTTGGATGACACCAAACTGTGGCCAGTGGACCAATTCCCGTTCCTGCCGGTGGGCAAGATGACCTTGAACCGAAACCCAGAGAACTACTTCGCAGAAGTGGAGCAAGCGGCATTTGGTACCGGGGTCTTGGTAGACGGTCTGGACTTCTCTGATGACAAAATGTTACAGGGCCGTACCTTCTCTTACTCAGACACCCAGCGGTACCGCGTAGGCGCCAACTACCTGCAACTACCCATCAACGCACCCAAGACGCACGTAGCCACCAACCAGCGAGACGGACAAATGGCCTTCAACGTAGATACGCAACAGGGCCAAAACCCGCACGTGAACTATGAGCCGTCTATCCTGGGGGGCGTGAAAGAAGCACCAAAAGCAGGCAAGGACTATACGCCGCGCTATGAGGCCAACTTAGTACGCGCCAAAATTGACCGCACCAATGACTTTAAGCAGGCTGGTGACACCTACCGCAACTTTGAGGACTGGGAGCGCGATGAATTAATCAGCAACCTTGTGTCTACCCTGGCTACGGCAGATAAGCGCATCCAGGACAAGATGATTGAGCACTTCACGCTGGCAGACGCTGACTACGGCAGACGCGTAGCCGAAGGCCTGGCCAAAACCACCAAGTCTCCAGAGGACAAAGGCCCTATTGGCGCTACCTCGCCAGAGGCCGGCGTACAAGAGGCCAAAGACGTCTCTCACTCTGCAAGACCTTACTAAGTTTAATGCGTTTTAAATAGAGCTTGAGAAAAGCCACTCCTTCTGGGAGTGGCTTTTCTATTACGGAGCAGGATGTACAGGATTAATTGGATGTTCAAGATTGGATTATACTAAATTTCACCGTAGAGACCAGGCACTGCCTTGTCTCCCGCCCCTTAGGGCGATGAAGGAATTGCAACCTCTCCATCATCAACTCAATCACCCTCGACTGAGGTAACAGAGGCCGGTCAATTTAGGCCTCTTTTACCGAGAGAGAAAGCAGTGGCTTGTCAATAGGCTGAGGCGTAAGCCAACTATGAAACGAATCACGCCAGCCAGGTGCACCTCTCCGAGCCCCCGCCCTGTTTGAGCGGTCAGCGAGTTCGGGGGCTCTTGATTCTTTTGGTTACTTTTCTCATCAAGGAGAAAAGTAACCAACCTGGGTAGGAAGTAAGAAAGGGAAAGTTTTGTAAGGAAAGATTTGGGAGGCAGAGGCGCTAAGAACCAGATGAAGTGGTCATCCCCTACCCCCTTCAAAGGGGGGACAGAGCAACTTGAGTCGCAGTTTAGGTCATTGGTGAGAACACCAACTACGGCGAGTATGACTTACTGATGTAAACACCCCTATACTGAGCTAAGCTCGGTGCCTTAAACTCTCGTTTAGGCAATCCTCAAGGGGAGAATCTGCCCTACGCCAAGTGGATTGAGGAAGTATACGGTTTTTGGTCTATTTCCCAGAAAACAGGCCAAAAACGAAGGCTCGTTTCTAACAATCACACGTAAAATCCCGGGCGTCGTATTTAGAGGAATTGGTTTGCCCTACCCGTATCAGTTGATCAAATCTGAGTTTTTCGCCAGTGGCCAATTCCAGCACCAAACCACTTTCTTCTTCGTGCAGATCTTTGATGAGCGCCGTGACGGTGAGGTATTCATGAATGTCTGTCACGTATTGGATGCGCACAGACTTGCGCGTGGCTAAAGCGTCTTGCACGGCATCCAGCAAAGGAAGGTCTTTCTCCATGAGGGTATAATCTTGTAATTCCCTTTTATACGAAACTCCTAGCAATCTAGCGCAAGGCCATTTTAACGCCCAAGGCCAGATGGAAGATTTTTCCCAGGCCCAGGTATTTAGGGTTCTGAATATAAGAAATCACGTACTCGCCGGGCGCACCTACTTCATAATAGGCGCTGAACTTCTGCAGTTTGGGTACGCGCATGAAATCCACCTGTCCACCAGCGAAAACGTACACGCTCAAGGCCGTGGAGAAGCGGTAATAAGAATTGGGATACTTGCTCAGGTAGCCTTCCCAGGCAAAGTACTCGTCGCCAAAGGTGTAGCTCACCTGGGCGCCTGCGGTGAGGTAGTACCAATCCAGGGATTTGATCCGTACTGGCTTCAATGGAAGCATGGTAGACTTGAGCGCCACCGTAAAAATGGCATCGCCGCCCACACTTTCGGGTAGGTAGCCTACAGAAACATCAGTGGTTAACTTTCTATTGAAAGACTCTCTGCCAATGCCCACAGACAACAACCCAATGTCACCGGCAAACTGAGCCTTCACGTAATACGGCGAAGGCGCCACATACCCGCTATCTGGCAATGACTGCCCAAACCCTTCAACTGAAAGCAATAAGGCGAAGGCAAAAAGTAGAGAACGCTTCATACTTAAAACGATACCCTTTCCAGGCTGTAGCCGCCCTGCCAGATTTTAAGATAGGTGAACCCGCGGCCTTTGGCGCTGGTGGTTACATGGTACAGCACCTCGCCGTCATACTTTTTCTCCGTATCCCAGCCATGACGATGACCGTGCAAACTCAAAGGCACCCGTTGGCTTTTCACCAGCGTCTGGTGATAGGGTAGTTCTAGTTGTTTGTCAAAGTCGCTGTCAAAGGGCGGGGCGTGCGAAATGACCACGGCTTGCTGCCAGGTTTCGGCGGGGGCCGGCGTGAGTTGGGCAGAAAGCCAATCCAGATCCGGCACGCGTCCTTGAAAACCATCCTCGCGGCCGTTGGTGTCTAAGAAGACGAATTTGGTATGCCCGTACACCAGGGAATAGTTAAGCTCGCCGTACATTCTGCGGTAGAGCTTTCGTCCGTTGCCCAGCATGTCATGGTTGCCAATGACGGTGAGGTACGGCCACTTGAGGTCTTGCATGATGTCATGCACCCACTTGAATTCTTGCGTCATGCCAAAGTCTGAGATATCGCCCAGGTGCACTACAAAATCAATGTCCTGGAACGTGTTGGCCTTGTGCACAAAATCAACGGTGGCATCATAAAAGCGCTGCGTGTCTCCCATCACAATCAACTTGAGGGTGTCGTTTGGTGACTGGGAACTCAGTTTTTGCAGGTTGACGGCGGTGAGGTCTTTTTCATCGTCCTCCAGAATGATCTGGTGCGGATGGTACTCAAAGAGATTCTCACAAGAAGAGAAAAGCAAGAACAGAAAGGGCACTAAAAGGGGCAAGCGTTTCATAGGTGGTTCACGGGTTTGGCGTCAAACGGAAAGAAATCTAGAAGACCGTTTCTTTTCTTTTGGCAAGGTGAAGCCTGCAAAGAAATGTGACGTTTCTTTAAAGGCGATGCATGAAGGATTGTTTGTATGGATTGGTGGCTATATAGGGAAAGACAGGTATTTTCTGTCTTTCCCCTACGCGGCGCTGGAATGAGGGATAAATAAGCGGAGGGTGGGCAGTCTAGCCTGCCTGGCGGTACTGCCGCGCCTCAATGATGTGGGCAAAGTCATGGACCGTGAAAACAGGCAGGTCATCTGTAATCTCTACGCCGTATTTCTTCTCTACTTCTAAGATGATGTCTACCACGTCCAATAGCTCCAGGCCGTGTTGTTCTAGCTGCGGCTGGCGCATTAACTGAAAAGTCTCAATGTTCTTTAAATCGCTGATGAGACACGCTATTTCATAGCGAAGTCTGTTACTGTCGGGGTTCATGGGTAGGTATGAAAAATAAGAAGGATGCAGGTTGTTTTGTGAATTACTCTTAGAGAAATTGCGTTCACGCTTCCTCTTTTGACCCTGCAAAAATACGGCTTTAAAAATTGTAGTCATGCATACTTAATGATACCCTTTAGTATACCAAAAACCATTAAAACATTTTGGCTAACAAAAAGATACTCAGCCATTTTTGGCCTGTTTTCTGGAAAACAAGCCAAAAACGACTGAGCACCCAAAACGAAGTAAAAACGCTTATTTCCTTCCTTGCAGAGCCTGCTCCACCTCCTGGCCCAGCGGCGAAATGGCCGGACCGAAATAATGCGTCAGCACGCCGTTCTCGTCTAGCAGGTACTTGCTGAAATTCCAATCGGGTTGGTGTTGGTTCCAGCCGTTTTTGCCAGGGTCAGACAGCCAGCTGTAGACAGGGTTCTGGCCAGGCGCTTGCACCACCACGCTCTTCTTGGCCAGCGGAAACGTAACGCCGTAGTTGATCTGGCAGAACTGCGAGATGGCCTGGTCATCGTCCTTCTCCTGCTCTCTAAAATCGTTGGCCGGAAACCCGATCACTACCAGCTCATCCTTCTTCTGCTCCTGCAGTTTCTGCAACTCTTCATACTGGCCGGTGTACCCACAGTTAGAGGCCGTGTTCACCAGCAAGACCTTCTTGCCTTTTAGCGCACTGAAGTCCATGGGCTGGCCGTTGCTCAGCACGGTGCCCAGGCTGTAGAACGGCTGCGCCGGGGCTATTTTCTTCTCATTGGTAAGGACTTTCCCGTTTTTAGACCCTTTGCTCAGCTTCATGATGAGCGGGTACAGGAGTTTCATGATTTTCTTTTTCATAGCAAATGGCCTTAAAGCCTTTAGGGGTCATTGAGTTTCACTTTCTCATCGTTTTTGGCCTATTTTACAGAAAACAGGCCAAAAACGATGAGGCACTAATCTGACTATTTGCCTTAGCGTGCACGCTCCTTCCTTTCTTCATAACCCAGGAACCGTCAGCAAAGGTCATAGGGCTAGTACATAACCACAATCAATTTGTTAAATATTTAACCGTTTAGGCAAAAAAAGGGTTTACCCCTTCTTTTGTAGGTTCTGATGGATGTTCTTGAACAACTGCAGCCCCGTCTCCAGCTCTTCCAGGGTTCCGCTTTTGGCCACCAGGTCATACATCTCTTCCACCCACGGCTGAATCATGGCGGCTAGCTCTTTGCCGGCCGGCGTGAGGGTGATGATCTTGTTGCGGCGGTCCTGACTGTCTTCGGTGCGCTGCACCAGGTTGCGGCCTACCAGGTTGTCAATCAAGTAAGTGAGGCTGGCTTTGTCTTTAATGATGGCGTTGGCAATCTCCTGTTGGTTCACACTCTCCTTCTCCCACAAATAGCGCAACACCTGCAACATCTCAAAGGTGATGTTGATGTTGTTCTCTTTGAACTTCTGGCGCATAAACCCCTTCAGTGCGGATGTCACTTTGGTCATCTGCTTTAAGAAAGCTACGGCATTATCACGGTTAGAAGGGCTCATGCTGAACGTTTATTCTAAGACAAGGCAAGCGGGGGCTCCTCGCAATTCTTAAGGTATGTTACTATTTATAGGTTTAACTTAAATCTTCCGGTAGACAAACTTGCTAATTATTCAGGCAAATTGCAAAAGCAGACCAAATCTTGGGCGCACTGCTTAGGCAAAGCATGGTAATAAGCATCTTAACCCTGACACTCAACCAGACAGCCTCCCTTTTGTTTTGAATAGCCAGATGCCACCCCCTTAAACCTAATTCATGCGGGCCATACCCCAGTTAGTGTGCTTACCAAGTATAGGAAACCCTCTGTCAGAGACCTCGTTTTTACCAGTAGTACCAAAACGGATAACGATGAAAAAGCTCAGCAGTTTACTACTAGCAATGGGGTTTGGACTGTGCGTGATAGCCGCTCCCCTTTCTGCCCAGGATACCACGCAGGTCAAGAAGACCAATAAGGAACGTGCCAAGACAGGCACTAAACAAGTAGGGCACGGCACCAAAGAAGTGGGCAAAGGCACTAAAAATGTAGTAGTGTCGGGCGCTAAGGCCACTGGAAAAGGCGCCAAGAAAGCCGGAAAAGCCGTAAAGAAGACCGTTAAAAAAGGGGTAGACAAAGTAGACTAATCACTTACCCCACAACTTTTAGCAAGAATGCCTTCCTCCTCTGGAAGGCATTTTATTTACCCCATCGCATGCATTCTGGCAACAGGTATCTATAGCCATTCAGCATCAAGTAGGCTCTAGCTGTAGCCTTAAACTGAAGGCTGCCTCTTTATCTTAAAGACAAATTCACTTAGTAATATCCAATTCAGGCATATTTATTCCATGGCTGTTTAACTAAAATTAAAGAGGCTGTCTTTTAGTTGACGCTACCGAAGCTTCTATGCATTATCTACGTTTTAAACCCTGTCCTTAAGGTTATTTCCATAATTACTCCTTTACCAAGAAGCGTAAAAAATGGCCTCCTTCAGGCCATCTGAATTAAAAACAGGTATGACAGACCGTTCTTTTAGTTATATTTTAATCTAATTTTAATCCAGTTTTTCCAACTAGCTGGCTTCGGATTCCGTATTTCTAACAGTGCCTATGGAAGGGGTTTATACTAGCCCTTCCTTGGTTCCTCTCCTGCTATTTCACTCAACACCTCTTAAACCTTGAAGATTATGAGTAAAAAGAATATGCCTGCTGGTAACCAGCCCAACAAAACCGACCGCCAAGTTAACCAAGACAGTAAAAACCAGCAACTGGAAACCTTTAGGGAAGACCCGCAGGAGCAGTACCTCACCACAGACCAGGGCGTGCGCATTGCAGATACAGACAATTCCTTGAAAGCAGGTTCCAGAGGACCAACCTTGATAGAAGACTTCCACTTTAGGGAGAAGATGACGCATTTTGACCATGAGAACATCCCGGAACGGGTGGTCCATGCGCGCGGGTCTGGGGCTCACGGCTACTTTCAGCCGTATGACACGTCCATGTCTACGTACACCAAGGCCAAGTTCCTGATAAACCCCGGTCTCATTACGCCGGTCTTTGTGCGCTTTTCTACCGTAGTGGGTTCCAGAGGCTCGGCAGACACGGTGCGCGATGCCCGCGGTTTTGCCGTCAAGTTTTATACCCAAGAAGGCAACTATGACCTGGTAGGCAATAACATTGCGCCCTTCTTTATCCAAGACGGCATCAAGTTCCCGGACCTGGTGCATGCCATCAAACCAGACCCAGACAATGAAATGCCGCAGGCCAGCGCCGCCCATGACACGTTTTGGGACTTTGCGTCATTGGTACCGGAGACCACGCACATGATCATGTGGGTACTGTCTGACCGTGGCATTCCGCGTAGCTTTAGAATGATGGAAGGCTTTGGGGTGCACACGTTTAGGTTCATCAATGAAGAAGGCAAAGGCCGCTTTGTCAAATTCCATTGGCGCCCCTTGCTGGGAACGCATTCCCTGGTCTGGGACGAGGCCCAGAAGATTGCCGGCAAAGACCCAGACTGGCTGCGCCGCGACCTTTGGGACGCCATTGAGAAAGGCAACTACCCAGAATATGAACTGGCGGTGCAGATTGTGGAAGAGGAAGACGAACACGCCTTCGCGTTTGACTTGCTGGATGCCACTAAAATCATCCCAGAAGAACTGGTGCCGCTGCAACCCATTGGCAAGATGACGCTCAACCGTAATCCAGACAACTTCTTCGCAGAGACCGAGCAGGTGGCGTTCCACCCCGGCAACCTGGTGCCCGGCATAGACGTGACCAATGACCCACTTTTGCAAGGCAGACTTTTCTCTTATCTGGACACCCAGTTGAACCGCTTTACCAGCGCTAATTTTGCCGAGGTGCCCATCAACAAACCCGTTTGCCCGGTACACAACCACCAGCAGAATGGCTTCATGCGCCAGACCATTAACAAGGGCAAGGCCAACTACTTCCCTAACTCACTGGGCGGCGGTTGTCCTATGATGGCCCCAGAGGCCATGGGTGGTTACATGCACTACATGGAAAAGGTAGAAGGCCATAAGATACGCGAGCGCAGTGAGAGCTTTAAGGACCACTACACCCAGGCTTCGCTGTTCTACCATTCTATGACCGAGGTGGAGAAAAAGCACATTCTGGAGGCCGCGCACTTTGAGCTAGGCAAGGTGGAGTCTGAAGCCGTGCGCCAGCGCATGATAGAGAACTTCGCCCACGTGGACCTGGAGTTTGCCCAGAAAGTGGCCGAAGGCGTGGGCATTGACCCGCCCACCGGCAACGTAGCCGAAACCATAAAAAACACCGTCAGCGCGCTCAAGGAGAAACTTTCTACCCGTAAAAATGTGACAGATTCGCCGGCGCTCAGCATGGAGAAAAACAAGAAACCGGTATTGAAGGGATTGAAGGTAGCCATTCTGGCGGCCAAAGGCGTGGACGTAGCCCAGGTGAAAGCCATCACAGAAGCCCTGAAAGCCGAAGGTGTAGAATCAGAGGTGGTCGCCAAGTTTCTGGGCATGCTAAAAGGCGCAGACGGGGCTGAACTGAAGGTAGACAAAAGCCACATCACCACCGCCTCTATCATGTATGACGCCGTGCTGGTGCCGGGTGGAAAGGAAAGCGTAGAAGCCATGAAAAAGCAGGGAGATGCCCTCCATTTCCTGAACGAGGCCTTTAAGCATTGCAAAACCATCGCCGCCCTTGCCGAAGGCGTTGAATTGCTGGAGGCTTCTGACATAAAAGGCGTAAAACTGGCCTCTGCTAAGAAAGGCAATCTAACAGCAGACAAAGGCGTAGTCACTTCTGGCTCAGGAGTAGACGTGAATGCTTTCACTACGTCCTTCCTGGAGCAATTGTCTCAGTTCAGGCACTGGAGCCGTGAACAAAAAGATATGGTACCTGCGTAAACTGCCATGGTATAGATGTATAACAAAAAGCCTCCCAGATGTTAACTGGGAGGCTTTTTGTTGTACATCGTTTTTTACCTGTTTCTGCCAAAAGAGGCAAAAAATGACCATAGGCCTGCTACTCTTCCTCTCCTTCTTTATTGACCTTTAACACCGGCGTGATGACAAACTCATGAATGCGCCAACTCAAATCCTCTACTTCTTTCTTTAATTGTTGAATGCGCAGGGGCAGGTTCTCTTCTTCCTGAGAGTGATGAGCCTTTACAAAACCCTCGCCTAAGTAGATGTGTCCTTCTTCGCGCATTCTAAACGTAAAGTCCTCTACCCAGGGCTGTTTTTCAAAAATGTTGTGAACGTCCTTTAGCAGCGGGTCGTCTTCCTGGTCATCTACTTTCTTGGGAGTCTGGTCAATGAGGTCATAAACGGCTTGCTTTAGGTTAGTGAAACCGTCTTTGAGAATGTCTAGTGAAATGATCAAGGCCGCCGTGGCATCTGCCCACCACCAGCCCATGCCTATGCCCCAGATGCCGCCAATGGCTGCGGCCGCCGTCATCCAGTCGGCTTTGTTCATTTGGGCGTCTGTGTACAGGTTTTTCTCATGCAGGGCTTTGGCCAGCGGCAGCTTCATCTTGCCCAGAATAAACGACGGCACCGTTCCCCAGAACATGACCAGCATCATCATATACCCCAGCCAAACCTCACGCCCAAAGATGACCACAATGCCAATGGTGGGATGCTCCTGTTTAATGAGTGTCATAGCCGAGTCTACTAGCAAGAAGCCACCCACCACAAACAAGGCCACCGCGCTCACCAGATACGCAATGCTGGCTACCTTGTGGTAGCCATACGGGAATTCCTTATTAGGCTCTTTCTGTACCAGCCGGGAGGCAATCAAAAACGAAATGGCCGGCGTCAAACTCAAAATATCTTCAAACCAAGCGGTCTTCATGGCCTGTGAACTGCCCATGGTCACAAATACCAGCAAAGAAGTGATGATGAGGTAGACAATGGTCATCCACTCCAGCTTCTTGGCTTTCTTGAAGACAGGCAATAACTCTGGCGGGTATTCAAATTTTTCCAGGGTTTTCATGGCTGTAGACGGGTTTCAATGACAGACTTCTGCGAATGCAGGAATTTTTCCAGGGAAGTGATGAACGCGTTTTCTCCCTTAATGACGCAGAAAACGTGCTTCTTCTTCTCCAGCTCAGTGTAAGGTCTGGTGAAGGAGATGTTCTTCTTCCAAGGGGTGTCATCGGTGATGCCCGCAATGACCATGTGCAATTGGTTCTCTTCCAGCGCGTGCAGCAAATCCTGCTCAGTGTCTTTCTTCCACTCTATCTGCGCGTTGACGGTCTTAGCATACCCACGCACCAAGTCAGCCTCCAAACCCGAAGGTCCATTGGCCCCATCCACTACCCATGGTGCATTCTCTGAGTAACCTACCACTAAGGTACCACCCGTTACTTTGGTCAAGGTGTCTTCGGGGTCTTTGGGGTACTGGGTACAGCCTGCCAACAGCCCGTATAGGCAGAGCGACAGCAGCAGGCGTAGTTGAACAGATTGCTTCATGACATGCACAGGTTAAGAGTAGCCATCCTTCCAGAAATTTTAAGCCAAGCTTTAAACATTTCCCGGAAACCGCTGTTAGTACGCGCCATTACTAGCAATGTTATTTTACCACCAATTGCCCTAAACAGAAAAGCGCCGTTTTTGGCCTGATTTCTAGAAATCAGGCCAAAAACGGCGCTTAGCAGTAGAAAGGTATATGTGCTTATAGACCGGCTCTCTTAGCGGCTACCTTCACAGAAAGCACGGCAAAGGAAATCACGCTCAAGGTACTAACCGGCATGAGGATGGCAGATACGATGGGTGAGAATTCGCCCATGACGGCCAAGGTCAAGCCAATGATGTTGTAGACAAATGACACCCCGAAGGCGGCCAGAATCAAGCGGCGGCTGGTTTTAGAGAATTTCAAAAAGTGCGCCAAACGTGACAAATGGTTGGCCTCCAGAATGCCGTCACAAGACGGCGAGAAGCCGTTCACCTGATCCGTCAAAGCTAGACCCACGTCGCTTTGGCGCAAGGCCCCGGCATCGTTCAAGCCATCCCCCACCATAATAGGCGACTGGCCCTTCTGCTTTAGTTCCTGGATGAACTCCAGCTTCTGCATGGGACTCTGGTTGAACCGCATCTCAGCATTCTCCCCGAAGAAGGCCTGCAAACGCTCGCGTTCGCTGTCATTGTCCCCAGACAACACGGCCAGCTTTTTGGTCTTGCCCAGCTCCTGCACCAACTCCTTCAAGCCCGGACGGTACACGTTCTCAAAGACAAAATAGCCACGCACTTCTTCGTTCAAGGCCACAAACACGCGCGTCTGCTTGGTGGGCGTTTCGGTTTTCAAGGAATTGGCACCCACCCATACGGCAGACCCAACCTCTACTAAATTGTCAGCAATCCTGCCAGAAAGGCCTGCCCCGGTTTTCTCCAGAAAGTCCAGCACGGGCAATGGTGCGCCGGTCAAATGCTGGTACAAGCGCTGGCTCAAAGGGTGCGTGGAATGCTTGAGCAAAGACCGCACCTGGCGTTGCTCATCTTCCGTCAATGCCTCGCCCACGTAAGTGATTTGCGAAGAACTGGGCTCGGTGAGCGTACCGGTTTTGTCAAACACAATGGTGTCTGCTTTGGCCAGGGCCTCTACTACTCCGCTGTTTTTCAAATAGAATTTATGTCGGCCAAAGATGCGCAAGGTGGCACCTAGCGTAAATGGCGTGGCCAAAGACAAAGCACAGGGACAGGCAATCACCAGTACTGAGGTAAACGCTTTAATAGCGATGTCTGTGTCTCTGGGAATCCAATACCACAGCGCACCGGCGGCAATCAAAAGCGTGACGGTCAAGAAGTATTTGCCCACGGCGTTGGCGTAGTTCTCAACGGTGTTCGTTTCTTCTTTCTTGTAATTAGTGTTGTTCCACAGCTGGGTCAGGTAGCCTTGCGAGACTTCTTTGACCACTTCCAGCTCAATGCCTTCGCCCAGCTGCCGACCACCGGCATAGATGACCTCGCCGGCTTTTCTGCCTACCGGCACAGACTCACCGGTCACGAAGCTGTAGTCAATGTTGGCCGTACCGCGCATGAGCACCGCGTCTGCCGGAATCAGCTCCTGGTTGCGCACCAGAATGCGCTGGCCTTTCTGCAGTTCTTTGACAGAGATGGGTTTCTCCTGCCCTTCATCCAGGACCGTGACGGCAATAGGAAAATAAGACGTGTAGTCACGGTCAAAGGCCAGGGAGTCATAGGTGCGGCGCTGGACGTACTTGCCAATCAGCATGAAAAACACCAGACCGGTGAACGAGTCCAGATAGCCCGGCCCGCGGTGCGTGAGGATGTCATACAAGCTCACGCAGAACAAGGACAGCAGGCCAATGGCAATGGGCACGTCTAGGTTGATCATACGCTGTTGCAGACCCTGCCAAGCGCTAGTGAAGAATCCTCTGGCGCTGTAAACAAACACCGGCAAGGCCAAGGCAATGTTAATCAGCCCGAAGAACTCACCGTACTCTTTCTGCAAACCACCAAAGTATTCTGGAAAGCTCAACAGCATCACGTTCCCAAAACAGAAGCCCGCCAAGCCCAACTTGTAATAAATGGAGCGGTCCTTTTTAGGCGCAGGCGCCTCCATGTCTGCCAAGGTGATTTGTGGTTCATAGCCAATGTGGGCCATGAGCTCTACTATCTGTGACAGGGAGGTGACGGCGTGCTCAAAGGTGATGGCCGCTTCTTTGCGCAGGAAGTTCACGTGCACATCGGTGACGCCCGTGTTCAAGCGGTTGAGGTTCTCCAGAAGCCAGATGCAGGAACTGCAGTGCATCTGCGGAATATGAAACGTGATTTTGCTAACCGTGCCGTTCTGAAAATCCAACAATTGTTGCTGCACCTTGGCGTCGTTCAAATAGGCAAAGCGCGCCGACAGCACCGGGTCTTTGACCGAAATGCCGGGACGCTCCTCCAGGCTATAATAAGTGCAAAGGTTGTTTTCGGCTAATAAAGTATATACCACTTTGCATCCTTCGCAACAAAAGTCCTTATCTTCAAAGACAATGGGCGTGCCTTGGCAGTCATCGCCGCAATGGTAGCAGGTGTGGAGGGCGGTCTCTAGATGTGCGGTCTGGAGCATAAGTTTCCTCATTTTAAATTCAACACAAAACTACCGCCCACCAGCCACCACGAACATGATAAATGTCACCTTGCGCTTTGACCTTGCTCATCTGCTTTGCCCGTTGTTTGCCAGACATTTGTCATGTTGAAAGTACAATAAGGAAGTTCTGCACGTCACGCATAGGGTTCTTGCAAAAGCAATTCTTACGCCTACACAGAATAGGAGCGTTTTTGGCCTCATTTGGGGAAATCAGGTCAAAAACGCCCGCCCTTCCTGCCGCCTCCCTGTCTTGCGTCTGACTGGCTTGGTTGTTTTCTATCACCGCTAACGTAAACGGTTATGCGCTCTCACACCAGAACCTTCATCCTCATTGCCGCCTGCTTTTTGTGGGCCGGCCTCATCATAGGCATTTCTTTCATAGAATCGCCCGCCAAGTTCAACGCGCCCGGCATGACGCTGTCTTTGGGTTTGGGCATAGAAAGACTGGTATTTAGTTTGATGAACAAAGTAGAGATTGCCCTCTGCACCATTCTGCTAGTGGCCATGTGTTTTAACGGCACTACAAAAAGGGAATGGATAGTGGCAGGCGTCTTAACGGGCGTACTGTTTTTGCAGACCAACTGGCTGTTGTTGTCCTTAGATGTGCAAGCCTCAGCCGTTGGTACCGGCCAAAACCCACAACCCAACAGCTTGCAATCCTTGTACCAGGCGCTGGAGCTGGTCAAAACGATGTTACTATTCATCCTCGCTTTTCTGGCGCATAAGCTCACCATCATCCACAAACACGCAGACCGCCTGAAAGCCCATCGGCTACAGGACCTGGTTTCTTAATACCACCCACGTAAAAACACTAAAACTATGGCACCTGCGCACCTACAAGCACAATTGCAACTCCCTGACCTGGCGGGTCAACTGGCATATTCTTCAGAGAGATTCCAGAGCAAGATCCTCTCTGACCAGGGATTCCAGAAAGTCATCTTGTTTGCTTTTTCTGAAGGGCAGGAACTGAAGACGCACACCACGCCCATAGATGCGCTGTTGTTGGTGCTGGAGGGTGAATGCTCTTTTACCTTCCCGGAGGAAGGCCTGGAAAAAACGTTGAAGACCGGGCAGATTATTCAGATTCCGGCAAAAGTGCCCCACTCTTTAAAAGCGCTTTCTGATTTTAAGATGGTTTTGATTAAGTAGAGCCTTTGGCCTAAATGCCCGGGGATATTGCATTTCTGTTTTTAGGCTGGATTCTGTAAAACAGGCCAAAAACGCCTATCCCTCCCGCAAGCTTCTAGCTTGTGGTTATTCATAGAGACAAGTTTACCAACTTGCGGTACCGGGGCTTATGACAAACATAAGTTGAAAACTTGCCCCTTGGTAAGCTCCAAGCTATAAGCTTGAAGCAGGAATAGAAGATTGCATTTTTGGCTTTTTTTCCAAGAAATAGGCCAAAAACGGACTACGCGCTTTTTCTTTGGCTTACGCTTGTGCTATCTCAAATTTGTAGCCCCTGCCGTGGATGGTAGTGATCTTGACGCTTGAGTCTGGATGCAGGTACTTGCGCAGCCGCGAGATGAAGACGTCCAAGCTGCGGCCCACAAAATAGCCGTCATCCTGCCAGAGGCGTTGCAGGATCTCCTCGCGCCGCAGCAACTGGTCTGGGTGTTGCACAAAGAGCCTTAGCAGTTCAGCCTCGCGGTCTGTGAGCACATGAGTTTGTCCGGCCACATGCAATAACAGGTTCTTGAATTCCAGCGAAGAGGCGCCAAATAGATGCGTGTCTGTCGTGACAGGGTTTGGAGCAGTTTCCGTGGGTTTGTTGGTTCGGCGCAGAATGGCTTTTACTCTATAGACCAGTTCCTCTAGCCCGAAGGGTTTGGTGAGGTAATCGTCACAACCCAGCTCAAAGCCCTGCAAGCGGTCTGCCTTCAAAGCCTTAGCCGTCAAAAACATAAACGGCACTTCGTTTTTCTGTTGGCGTATTTCTTGGGCCAGGGAAAAACCGTCCATTTTGGGCAACATCACATCAAGCACGCAGAGGTCAAATGTAGTTTGCTGGATGGCTTGTAATCCTGCCTCGCCATCAATACAAAGCGTCACAGCATACCCTGCACTTTCCAGGCTATCCTGTAGCAAAAATCCCAAGTTGGGGTCGTCTTCTACAATGAGGATGTGGGCCATGAGAAATTTTTAGATACAAGGATCAAGATGCAAGACTTTTCGTTTTTGGGCTAATTCTGGTTAAACAGGCAAAAAACGCTAGGCCCTTACAACAACCACCTGTTTCCTATATTTCCAGACCTGGAAAATTACGCCCGCCGCTAAGCCTAACAACCCTCCCAGATAACTAAACCCATGCACAAACCCGACAAGTATATAACTGAAGCCTTCAGTAATCTTGACGTCTGCGGGAACATAATCTGTTGGCTCAAAACTGTACTGTTCATAGGTAGATGAATCCAAATAGTCTCCCAAAAAATAAGCTGGCACGCCAATTATGGGAGTGATAAACGCTATGACCAACGCAATGCCCAATGCCTTTAACGCAACGGACAACATTAACTTAGGCGTTGGAAACAAGAAGGAGACCAGCCCGAAAATGATACCAGCTAGTAAGCCTAAATACCAAGTGGCTAGAAACCCTACCAAGGCTACTCCTACCCTAGGAGAATTTGCAATAAAATGCTCCAAGCCAAATTGGTAAAACTTCAGCTTGGTATAGTATTCTTTAGAAATGAAATAGGTGATTTGGTCATGAAAAATACCGTAGGAACTTACTATCAAGGTAGATAGAAAGATGATGACGTAGAGCATTTTAAACTTCTCAGACATATAATATCCACCTTCAATTAGGCAACACCAGATTAAAACAGGTCCCCTGCTGCTCAGCGCTTTCTACCGTCACGTGGCCGTGGTGGGCGTCCATGATGGCTTTCACGTAGCTCAATCCCAGCCCGAAGCCTTTGACATTGTGCACGTTGCCGGTGGGTACGCGGTAGAACTTGTCAAACAGAAATTTCTGGAACTCCTGCTTGATGCCAATCCCGCTGTCGCGCACGCTGATCAAGATGCCTTGGGCAACGTCTTGGGTGGTAATTTCAATATCAGGGACTTGGGGCGAGTACTTTTCGGCGTTGTCCAGGAGGCTATAGAGGGCGTTGGCCACGTGCAGGCTGTCGGCGTGGACCAATGGTTGGGTGGCTTGGAGGTTGAGCCGTAACTGACCGGCCCGTTGCTGCAGGCGGGGCGCCAGGTTCTGACTAGTCTCCTTCAGAAGCGCGTGTACGTCTACGGTTTCTTTTTTGAGCACCAACTCGCGGCTTTCCATGGTGGCCATTTGCAGGACGCGTTCTACCTGCGCGCGCAGGCGTTCGTTCTCAGAATAGATCAAGTCATGGTACCGGGAGAGACGGTCCGGGGAAAGCGTTTCGGGGCGCTTGCGCAACACCTCGCTGGCCAGGCCAATGTTGGTGATGGGCGTCTGCAACTCATGGGTGAGGTTGTTGATGAAGTCGGTTTTGAGTTCGGCCAGGCGTTTCTCGCGCAGAATCTGGAACATGGTATACGCGAAGAACAGCACCACCAACAGCAAGGCGCCGGTAGAATACCACCAGAATTCCATCTCGCCCAGAATCACCGAGGTCTTATTGGGGAACACCACCGCCATGTTGTACAGCTTGGGCGCCTGCCCCTCTTCATGCCGCACTACCGCAGGTGGCGTCGTAGCCAGTTTCCTCTGCGTGGCCGGTACGTATTTCCCGAACATCAGGGTATCATCCAAGCTATTGTACAACCCAAATTCATAGGCTTCCTGCAGGTTTCGTCGGCCTAGTTCCTGTTGCAACAAGCGCTCTGCTTGGGCTGGGTCAATGGGTGCGTTGAGCTCAGCGAGGTAATAATTAGAGGCAATTTGTTTGATGGGCTTTTGCGCCGACGTGGAACCGCCTACCGTGGCCAGCAATTGGTCAGAGACAGTGGTGAGCGCCACTTGCACGCGGTGATTGAAAGCTTTCTCCTCTACGCTGTAGGCCTTGGTGAGCCAGACCAGCTGGGCACTCAGCAGGGCCACCAACGAAACGCTGGCCAATACCAGAATGATTTGAATTTTGCTTCGGCTCATGGCTTAAAGGTAACCAATTTCTAAATGGGAGGCGCACCGTTAACATCTCATTAACATCATTTTACAATCCATTAACCTAGGTGCATTCCCTGGCGCTCTACCTTTGCCTACAAGGTATTCAGCAGAGTTGGCCAGGACTATAAACACCTGACTCCATTTCACTTACGAACTCGCTAAGCATTTCAGGCACCTTATACGTCCCAACTTTTCAACGCGATTCCGGCTGATATCCTTCTAATACTCCTTTACCAGAATTCCCTATGCTACTGACCAAACCTGACGCTCAAACTAAAACGATTATTGGTAAGACTTACCCTGAAATACTCTTCGGGAGAAGGCAGTTTGTGCCTTTGTTGTTGGGGATGGCAATAATTGCGGTTGGCTTTATGTGCATGGCATTGGACCCAACGCCGCAGGGCTATGGTTTTCTGGGCCTCACGTTGGGACCGTTGTTGGTAGTCATCGGGTTGATGCTTCCGTTTTTCGGCATTTTCCGGGATAACAGGCCAAAAACGGAGGGACAGATTTTACCAAAGCAAACTGAGGAAGAACAGAATGCCTGGAAGTCGTTTCACCGTTGGAACCTGTTGGTTGGCTGGGCCGTGGGCTTGGTAGCGCTAACGGTTTATGTTTTGACCTTGGAGCCTAGCACCAGTTTTTGGGACACGGGTGAGTTTATTGCGGCGGCCTACAAATTGCAGGTACCGCATCCGCCGGGGGCACCCTTGTTTTTGTTGATTGGCAGGTTGTTCACGCTGTTGAGTTTTGGCGATGTCACCCAGGTGGCCTGGTGTATGAACCTGCTGTCTGCCCTGAGCAGCGCAGGCACGGTGCTGTTTCTGTTCTGGAGCATCACCTTGGTCGCCAAGCGGCTGCTTCCCATTTCCCCAGAAGGACCAACCAAGGCCCAGCAAGCTCTGCTATTGGCCAGTGCCACGGTGGGCGCTTTGGGTTTTGCCTTCACGGACTCGTTCTGGTTTTCTGCCGTAGAGGCCGAAGTCTACGCAATGTCCTCCTTCTTCACGGCCATCGTCTTCTGGGCAGCCCTTATGTGGCAAGCCAAAGCCCATACCCCGCAGGCCGACCGCTGGCTTCTATTTCTAGCGTATTTGGTAGGCTTATCCATTGGCGTGCATTTGCTCAACCTAGTTGCAATTCCGGCCATTGCTTTACTGGTTTATCTGCAACGCAACAAACCCACCAAGCGCGGAATTTTTATTTCCCTCCTCATCGGCGGAGCCATTGTGCTGGTAGTGATGGAAGGCGTGATTACGGGCTTGCCTACCTTGGCCGGTAGCTTTGAAGTCTTTTTTGTCAACACCTTCAGCTTGCCGTATGGTAGTGGCGCGGTGTTGTTTCTGGTGCTGCTGGCGATGGCATTGGTGTTAGGCTTGCGTTGGGCCAAGCAACATGGCAAAGCCATTCTGCATACGTCTTTAGTGGCCTTCATCTTGATTCTGACGGGCTACTCTTCTTACCTGATGGTGCCCATCCGGTCTGGCTTTAACACGCCTATTGACGAAAACAACCCTGAGAACCTGCTCAGCTTTGTGAGCTACCTTAAGCGGGAGCAGTACGGGTCCAGGCCGTTGTTGTACGGACCGCAGTTCAATGCCCAAAGCCAGAATTATGACAAGACGGGCGCTGTCTATGCTCCCCAAAACGGCAAATATGAAGTGATAGACACCAAGTTTGAGACTACCTATCTGGCCCAGGACAAAGTTCTCTTACCGCGTTTGTATTCACCAGAGCCGTCCCATCTGCGGGCGTACCAGCAATGGGTAAACGTAGAGGCGGGCCAGAAACCCAACTTCGGGCAGAACCTTACGTTTCTTTGGAACTACCAGTTGGGTCACATGTATTGGCGGTACTTCGGGTGGAATTTTATTGGGCGAGAACATGACACCCAACACGCCGGCGTGCTGTGGCCTTGGGAACAGAAACACGACGTCCCTGCCCCGCTTTCGGTCAGTAAAGCCAGAAACCAATTCTATCTGTTACCCTTGCTCCTAGGCGTTTTTGGCCTGTTTTCCCAGTTTAAGTGCAAAACCGCAGATGCCTGGACGGTGCTCCTGCTTTTCTTCTTCACGGGCGTGGCCATTGTGGTGTACCTGAACCAACCGCCCGTGGAACCTCGGGAACGGGACTATACCTTTGCCGGCTCCTATTACGCGTTCAGCATTTGGATGGGGCTAGGCGTTCTGGCCATCGCCGAAGGCTTGAGAAAAGTAATTCAATCTGATGTTACCAGAGCGGTTGCGGCCACCTTGTTGGCGTTGTCGGTGCCGGCTATTTTGCTAGCCAAAGGTTGGGACGACCATGACCGTTCAGGCCGTTCGCATGCTATGGACAATGCCCGTAATCTGTTAAGTTCTGTAGCGCCAAATGCCATTCTATTCACCAACGGCGACAATGACACCTTCCCGCTATGGTACGCCCAGGAGGTGGAAGGCTTCCGGACGGACGTACGCGTGCTGGTCCTCCCCTACCTCAACACCGACTGGTACATTGAGCAGCTAAAAAAGCAAATGAACGCGTCTAAGCCGTTGGAAACCACCTTGGAGATGCCGCAATACGCGTTTAGCAACAACAACTATTTACCGTTTGTAGCGAACCCTAGCGTACAGGAAAGCGGAATGGACTTGCGTCAGTATCTCACACTCCTACAACAGAATCACCCTGCCTTGCAAGTGCAGACGCAGGACGGCAGAACGCTCAATACCTTGCCTACCAAAAGACTACAACTGGCGGTGAACGTGCAGGCGGTTCTGCAGAATCAAACAGTGTCTGCAGAGCGCATGGCTCAGGTGGCAAACGTCATGCAATGGGAGCTGCAGACCGATGCGCTAGAAAAAAAGCATTTGGTCATTCTGGACATCCTAGCCTCTAACAATTGGGAACGTCCCATTTACTTTTCCACCTCGGGCGGTGAAACGACTGAACTGGGCTTACAACCGTTCTTACAACTGGAAGGCATGGCTTTGCGCGTAGTGCCCGCCCGAAATCCTGATCCGGAGGCAGAAGCCTATGTAGACAGAGACCGCACTTCCCAAAGCCTGCTGCAGAAGTCCCGGTTTACAGGTCTGCAGAATCCAGACAACATATATGAGGATAACTTCACCACGCAGGTAGTGCCCATTTACAGAGGCAATTTCGCGAAGCTGGCTACTGCCTATTTAGAAAACAATGAGCTAGCCAAAGCACGAGCCGTCCTGCAAAAATGTCTCACGGCCTTACCAGATAAAGGCGCGCCGCACAATTTTGAAAGCGCTTCTTTGGTGTTGCCTTTGACGCAGGCCGGGATGCAGAAAGAAGCCAGCGACTTGACCAATTTACTAAGCCGCCGGTTTGACCAGTTGCTTACTTATTACAGCACCCAGCCGCCCTACTATGACCGCGAAAGACAGCTAAATTTGTACGGTCTGCAGTTATTGACTCAGGCTGCTTACAGCGCTAAAATGCCACAGGCCAAACAACTGGAAGCACTGTTCAACAAACACTACGTTTTAATTAAGAATTGAGAATTGAGAATGGAAGGAGTTAGGGAAGATTGGCCATTGTAAGGAAAGCGTTTTTGCCTTGTTTTCCGGTAATCAGCCCAAAAACGCCACTACCCCATACCTCCCTCCCGCAAGCTTATAGCTGGTGGGTAGAATGTTGCAAGTTTACAAACTTGCGCAACCGGGACTGATGATAAACGCAAGTTGAAAACTTGCCTGAATGAGTAGCTCCAAGTTGAAAACTTGAAGCAGGGAAGGGACAAAGTGTTTTTAGCCTAATTTCCGGAATACAAGCCAAAAATGGTTCTTTGCCTCTAGCCAACGCCCATCTAGCTGGCCCCCAAAATCTCTCGAGTTAGGTCTGGAATGTTCATCTTTCAGGATGACAAATGAGTGAGTGAGTGAATTATGGAGAGAATGAATGAGTAAAAAGGCTGACGGCCAAGCTGAGCTTAATTCTTAATTCTTAATTCTTAATTCTTAATTCTTAATTCTAAAAAGGTATTTCCATGGCTTGAAGCAATCGCTCTTCTAGTTCCACTAGTTGGCAGTAGCCTTTGGAGATGAGGCGGGGGCCTTGGGGATGGTCCAGAAAAACGGTGGGCAGGGTGTCTACGCCTATGCTCTGGACGTATTGGAACTCTTGTTCGGTTTGCCTGAAAATTTCTTCGGTTTCAAAGACGGCCAAAAACAGATTCTCAGAAATCCCGAAGAGCCGCATAATGTCCACCAGCACCTGGGTGTTGCTGAGGTCCAGGCCGTCTGCATAAAAACTGGAGTGCAGGGCGCGCAGCACTTCTAAGGTAAGGGCAGGACGTAAGTGTCGCACCGTTAACAGCGCCCGGCAGGCTGGTTCTGTGTCATAGGTCAGCTCGGGTTCCAGAAAGACGCTGTAGTCAAAGGGCAGCTGTGATTTGGATTGCGCCCGGTGCCAGCCCACTGCCAGTTTATCACGCTCCTCTCCCGTTAAAGGTTCATGGGCGTAAGGTCTAAAACCACCCACCAGTACCTTCACCGTCAGTCTGCCAAACCACAAGGCCTGCAGCCTGCGCACTACGGGCGTAAAGCCGTAGCACCAGGCGCACATGGGGTCTGTGACATACAATAAGACGGGGTTTTCTGGTAAAACAGGCATAGAAGGCGAAAAATAGTTGCTTCTCTTTTACCGCGTTAGGTGCTAGAAAGGTTTGCCGAATTTGCCTACTCCCCTCCAGCAGATTTTTGACCAGCTCCGTTTTTGGTCTGTTTTCTGGGTTTCAGTCTAAAAACGGAGCTAGTGATGGTAGATCATTTTTACGGTCATGCCGCCGTCAATGACCAGACACTGGCCCGTGATGAAACCAGCCTTTTCTGAGCAGAGAAACAAGGCCGCCTCGGCAATGTCTTCGGGTTTGCCCACGCGGCCCACCAGGTGTTGTTCTTTGTCTTCTTTGCTATGCGAAGGTACTTCTTTTTTGCTGTCCTTCTCCCAAGGACCCACCTCAATCCAACCGGGGGCAATGGCATTCACTCTAATCCGCTGGGGCGCCAGGCTCACGGCCAGCGAATGCGTCAAGGCTTCCAGCCCGCCTTTAGAAGCAGAGTAGCCAAACGTGTCTGGCTCAGACATGAACGCCCGCGTGGAGCTGATGTTAAGGATAGCCGGATGCTCTGCTTTCTCCAGCAAGGGCAGGGCATACTTGGCGCACAGCAAGGGACCGCGCAGGTTCACACCCAATACCCGGTCAAACTCAGACACCAGCAAGTCTTGCAAGGGGACTCTCTCTGGCGAGGCAATACCCGCATTGTTGATGAGCACGTCTATCTTTCCATGGTCATTCTGCACATGTTCCATTAATTGGACCACGTGCGCCTCTACGCTTACATCACACAACAGAAACTCAGCCTTCAGCTTTTGTTCCTTTAACCATTGAATTGCTTCTTGGCCTGCCTCCTGGTCGCAGTCTGTGATGATAACCTGGGCGCCTTCTCGGGCAAATGCCTGCGCCATGCCTAGTCCAATGCCTTGGGCACCGCCTGTGATGAGGACCGTTTTGTTTGAATAGGTTGTGCCCATGTATGTAGATGTTCGTTTGAGAGGTTATTCGCAGATAGGCAGAGAGAAGTTGTAAAGTCTTTCCCACCCTAAACCAGAAAGGAAGCTTTTTAAGAAAGGCGCAAGAGACAAGGCGGTGCCTGTTTTCTACGTGTCTAAAATGCTTGTTCTGCTATGCTTGCCCCCTCATCCTAGCCTTCTCCCTCAGGGAGAAGGAACGGCGCTGTTGCAGTTTTCTGCCTGATTTCCAGAAAACAGGCAGAAAACGGTTGGAACATTCTCCTACTCCGCGCCAGCGCATGTAAACATTGCAACCGCTCCCACCGCAGTCCGCTAGCCCTTGACCGAGGGCAAAGAGACTGGTCAGTTTAAGTCTCTTTGCCCAAGGGAGAAAGTAGTGGCTTATCACTTGGCAGTGGCGTAAGCCTGCTATGAAACGAATCACGGCTCACGGTGCACCTCTCTGAGCCCCCGCCCTGTCTGAGCGGTCAGCGAGTTCGGGGGCTCTTGATTCTTTTGGTTACTTTTCTCATCAAGGAGAAAAGTGACAAACCCGGGCAGGGAGGAAGATAGAGGGAATTAGGCAGGAAGGGATTGGGAGGCAGAGGCTCATGGTATATCATCGTTAGATCCTTCGGCTACGTTCAGAATGACTAGATAAACAGTATGAGCAGATAAAGTAGTCATCCCCCTACCCCCTTCAAAGGGGGACGAAGCAACTTGGAGGGCAGTCTTGGTCGTTGGTGATAACACCAACAACGGCGATAAGGATCTGCAGATGTAAACACCCCTCTACGCTCCCCTCAAGGGGAGAATCCTCGCTGCCTCAAACCCTCGTTTGGGTAATCTTCAAGGGGTGAATCTGTGGTGAGGAAGGATTGAAGCATTTTGCAAAACAAAAAAACCGTTTTCAGCCTGTTTTCCGGAAAACAAGCCAAAAACGGTTAATAAAGACAAGACACTATTACTTCTTCTTCTTTTTCTTATTGGCGTTAGACACCTTGGGCGCCTTTTTCATAGAATTCAATTTCTCCTCATGCTCGCGCATCAAGGCCATCACGTCTGGTTTGGCTTCTGAGGAAAAGTCAATGGTGGCGGAGTAATCGTCTTTGGGAATCTCCAGCACTTTGATAGCCTTGCCCAGGAACTTCTCAATCTCGTCCAGAATCGGTTTTTCTTCGGGGCTACAGAAAGACACTGACTTCCCTTTGTGGGTACCACGACCGGTACGGCCTACGCGGTGGACGTAGTTTTCGGGCACCTCGGGGAGGTCATAATTGACCACGTATTCTACGCTGGGGATGTCAATGCCGCGGGAGCTCACGTCTGTAGCTACCAGCACTTTCACCTCGCCTTTCTTGAAGCGGGTCAAGGAGGTGAGGCGCTCCTTCTGGTCTTTGTCACCGTGCAGGGTTTCGGTGATGATGCCCACGCGTTTCATGGCTTCGTGCACGCGTTCGGCGCGCACTTTGGTCCGCACGAAGACCAGAATCTTGCTTCCGGCGTTTTCCTGAACTACGCGCTCTAAAAAGAAACGCTTGTCATCCATGCCCACATAGGCCACCGAGTGGTCTACGTTCTTGGCCACCGGATCTTTTGGTGATACTTGAATTCGGATAGGTTTGGACACCAGCGAGTAGGCCAGGTCTTTGATGTATTCATTTATAGTCGCAGAGAAGAAGAGCGTCTGCCGTTTGCGGGGCAAGAACTTCATCAAATCCCGGATGTCTTTGATAAAACCCAGGTCCAGCATGTGGTCGGCCTCGTCCAGGATGAGAATCTCAACGCGCTCCAGTCTAATGTAGCCTTGGCTCACCAGGTCAAACATGCGGCCGGGGGTGGCCACCAGAATATCAATGCCGTCTTCTAGCTTGGCAATCTGCGGTCCTTGCTCCACTCCCCCAAACACAGAAAACGTCTTCACGCGGGTGTGCTTGCCTAAGGTCTGGAACACTTCGGTGATCTGAATGGCCAATTCACGGGTAGGTACCATGACCAGGCACTTGATGCCGTCTTCGCGGGCGTATTGTTTGCGCTCGTGCAGTTTGTGAAGCACGGGTATGGCAAAGGCCGCCGTCTTGCCCGTACCGGTCTGGGCAATGGCCAGCACGTCCTCCCCTTTTAAGATGGGCGGAATGGCTTTGAACTGGATGTCGGTGGGCTTTTTGAAGTCCAGTTTGTCCAGCGCTTTCTTGATGGCGGGATTTATAGAGTAATCGTCAAATTTCATGGTCGCACGGGTTTCGGCGGGAGCCGAGGGTGAAAGCGTTTCTCCTTGTACGAAACACCAGCAGAAACTTCTGCAAAGGTGCGATTTCTTTCTGGCATTTGCAGGGGGAGGCGGGGGATTTGCGGCTTGGGGGTGTTTTGAGGAAAGAGACTTAAAGTAGAGCAGGCTTCTAATAGGTAAACATTTTAGTTCTTCTGGTTATCCACCTCCGTTTATCTATCTAACAGTAGGCAGATAAACGGAAGTTTATTCCATATATTGGGTTGCTAACTAAAATAACTCCGGTTAGTTGCTAGTTATATGCAAGCTAAAAACTAATTAAACTTAAACAGAGCTAAATGTGAATGACCTGCTAGAAGTCCTGTACGCTAATAATCTTAAACTGATAGACCCTCATTTAAAAAACTACAATCAGAGTTGCTCAAAAGAAAACAAAGCAACAAATCCGTTTTTATTGAAAGTCCCTCAAGATCACAATTCAGGTGCAAACCCTATAATGATCTTTGGCCAAGAAACCAATTGCTGGTGTAAGGAATGTGGGAATCAAAGCGAATATTCAAATTCGTTAAAGCCCTCGATGGATCGCTACGAAATATTTTATTTAAATAATGGAATTAAGAGCTATCGTGGACCTTTTTGGAATGAGTTTAAGCGAATCAGAAGAGAAGTAAACAAAACTCATAATTCCTTTTTTATTTGGAATAATATAAATAAGATTGGAAGGATTGGTAAAGGAAATGTACAACAAATTAATAAACTCCAATTTAAATATTTTAATATTGTCAAAGACGAGTTGAAAATACTTAAACCTAGAGTTTTAGTCTTTTTAACTGGCGATGATTACGACCATTTTATTCGTAAAAACATCGAAGATTTCAGTGAATGCAAAATTGACGACTGCCTCTCTGAATTAAAGTTTTCAAACGAGTTTGCTCATTTAAAGGCATACAAGACATTTCATCCAAATGCTTTATACCACAAAGGCAAAAACAGAATCGTAATAAATCAGCTGATTGAACTTATAAAGAAATCCTGCATATAACCACGCCTATAATATAGCTCCGCCACATTATAGGCCAGTCCGTTGCAAGTAATAATGAAAAGCTATTAAACAATATCCAGATAATATGAAAAAAGTATTTCTATCACATGCTACAGAAGATAAACCCTTAGTTGAACACATTTATAGTAGACTAAAAGAGAAGTATCCACATGTTAAATCTTGGCTTGACAAGTATGAAATAGTCGGAGGAGATAGTTTGATAGATAAAATAGCGGAAGGTATTGATTCAAGTGAGAAGTTCATTATTTTTCTATCAGACACTTCGATAAAAAAGCCTTGGGTAAACAAAGAGCTTAAAAAGGCAATAATAGAAGAAATTAGTCGAAATGGTGAGAACTTTATTATTCCTGTTTTAATTAATAATATCATCAAGACCCCTTCATTCCTAGAAGACAAGTTTTACATTGATGTTTCTCAGTATACAGAGGAAGAGTTAATTAAAGCAATTTATAATGCTATTGAAGAAAAACAACCAAACTCTAAAGGTGAAACAATTCAGAATCTCTCGGTTCGACAAGTTCCTTCCCAAAATGGGCTAGAAGTTCAGTTTAAAGCTACATATTGGGCGGAGCAAATCGCTTTTGAAATTCAACTAGATAAGAACTTTAAGGAAAGAGTAATAAAAGGTTTTGCTCAGTCTCCCAATACTTTTAGCGGTTCCTTTGTGGAAGAGAAAGATAATGCTACATATAGAATTTGTATTGCATCTCAAAAAATAACCCCAGACAACCCGTTTTTCCTTTTCTTTCAATTTGATGAAGGCATGGGTAAGGTTGTAGGTTTTAAACTATGGAAAGAGGGATTCAAAAAACCAATGGGATTCATAACAGAGGTAAGAGGATAAACATCTTACAACACCATTTATAAGACCTGAGTTAGTTTTACATAAGCTGAGTTTTCTCATTTAAAATTTTTAATCAATTGTGTTCGGGTTCTGCATCAAAACTCCCTCGGCTCATGTACCAACCATAATCACCCAAATCATTTAAAGTATATCTTATTTCGTCCTCCCTACCAACTCCGGCTTCACCCAACCCCCTCCTTCCGTTTTCGGGCTGTTTTCTAGAAAACAGCCCGAAAACGGAAAACTTTCTCCCCTTTTTAGGCCGTGGTTTAAACCTCTCCCCCGCCCTGGTTGTTTCCCTTACAAGAAGATAAACAACCACATGGAAAACATAGAAAACACTCACATCCCATTAAAAGACACCAGGACCAGAATTCTGGAGGCCTTTGTGCACCATGTACTGGAGACGGGCCAAGAGCCGGTGTCTGTATATAAGTTTGCGCAGAGCCTGGGCATGACCGAGCAGGAGTTCTACACGTTTTACACCTCGTTTCAGGGGGTGAAAGGCGGCGTATGGGATTCCATCTTTACTCAGACTTTGGCTGACATGCACGCGCAGGCAGCGTACGCCCACTACTCACCCAAGGAGAAGCTCCTCTCCTTTTACTTCACCTGGATAGAAGAACTCAAGAAGAACCGAAGCTACCTGCTCGCGCTTTATGAGAAGCAACCTGATTTCAAGAAGGTCACGCCGCAGGAGGTCCAGAGCTTTAAGCGCCATTTTTTGGCCTTCGCCAAAACGCTGGTGCAGGAAGGCAAGGAAACCGAGCAGATTGTAGACCGCAAGTACGTGTCAGACAAATACCCCGAGGCCCTGTGGCTGGAAACCCTGTTCATCTTCCAGTTCTGGCTCAAAGACACCTCGTCGGGCTTTGAACGCACCGATGCCGCCATTGAGAAATCTGTGAGCCTTTTCTTTGACGTGGTAGGCAGAAACGCCGTTGACTCCTTCTTTGACTTCGCCAAATTCCTGTACCAGTCTAAAAAAGCCATATGAGCCAGTCCCCCGAAGAGCAGAACCATATTCCCACCTCCAAAGCACAGCGGGCCACCAAGTTTCTGGGGGCCGGGGCCAAGGTAGGCGGCAATTACATTAAGCACTACGCCAAGAAGATAGTGAACCCTTCGCTCAGCAAAGAGGAACTGCATGAGGACAACGCCCAGGACATCTATACCTCTTTGAGTCAGCTGAAAGGCAGTGCCCTCAAGGTGGCCCAGATGATGTCCATGGATAAGACCATGCTGCCCGGCGCCTACCAGGACAAGTTCACCATGGCCCAGTACAGCGCACCGCCCCTGTCCTACCCGTTGGTGGTGCGCACGTTCCAGAAAGCGTTCGGGCGTACGCCTGAGGCGATGTTTGACACCTTTTCCACCTCGGCGGTCAATGCGGCCTCTATTGGGCAGGTGCACAAGGCCACTAAGGACGGGAAGACGTTTGCCGTGAAGGTGCAGTACCCCGGCGTGGCCGAAAGCGTGAGCTCAGACCTGAAAATGGTGCGCCCCTTTGCCTACCGCCTGCTCAACATGAACGAGAAGGAGATGGACCATTACATGGACGAGGTAGAGGAGAAACTATTGGAAGAGACGGATTATGAGCTGGAGGTGCAACGCTCCCAGGAGATTGCCGCCGCCTGCCGTCATCTGCCTCACCTGCACTTCCCCGACTACTATCCTGAGATGAGCACTTCGCGCATCATCACCATGGACTGGCTGGAGGGCGCGCACCTGAAAGAATGGCTCCAGACCAACCCAACGCAGGAGGAGAGAAACCAAATTGGGCAGGCCCTCTGGGACTTTTACCACCACCAGGTACACAACCTCAAACAGGTGCACGCAGACCCGCACCCCGGCAACTTCATCATTCTACCGGGCGTGACGCTGGGCATCATTGACTTTGGATGCGTGAAGGTGATACCAGAGGATTTCTACCGCGGGTACTTCTCCCTCATCAAGAAGGAGTCCTTGTTGAACGAGGCCGAGCTGAACCAAATCTTCTATGACCTGGATTTCATCAGTGACCGCGACTCTCCCGCAGAGCAAGCCTACTTTAAGGGCGTTTTCAAGGAGATGATTGCCTTATTGGGGCGCCCGTTCCACGCAGAGACCTTTGATTTCGCGCAGAACGACTACTTTCAGCAGATTTATACCCTGGGTGACCGCATCTCCAAAGACAAGATGTTCCGGCAGTCTAGGCAGGCGCGCGGCTCTAAGCACGGGCTGTTCATCAATAGAACCTATTTTGGGCTCTACAGCCTGTTGAATCAGTTGGGGGCTCACATCACCACCACCAAACCAGACTGGCTTAAGTAAATTAAGCCGATCTTAAGTTTCTGCCACCAGCCTTGGGATGTACTTTTCTGTACACCAACAAGCTGGTGGCTTTTTTTTTTACTGCCTGCGTACCCATTGCGCTCGTCCTCAATAATAGGGAGCAGAAGATTCTGTTAGCCTTAAGGCCATTTCGTTTTTGGGCCATTTCCCAGAAAACAGGCTAAAAACGCCTCCCCCTTAGAAACCCTTGGCGGCTGGCTGGGTATATAAGGGCAACCATTATAGACTCATCCGTATAAACACCATTTGTTTGTCAAAAACCTGGCATCCGCTAAAGAGTTTCGGTCATCCTAACCTTACCACATGTCGCCTAACTTAAACCCAGAGGACATCTACTCGCAGTTCATCAACCAGGTGACGGATTACGCCATTTTCGCGACAGACAATGACGGCATCATCACGTTCTGGAACGAGGGTGCGCACAGGTTAAAAGGCTACACAGAAGATGAGATCATTGGCCAGTTCTTTGGGGTTTTGTTCACGGAAGAAGACAGGGAAAGAGGGCTTCCTGAAGAAGAACTGCGCGTGGCCCGGGAAAAAGGCGTCTATGAGGGCGAAGGTCCGCGCCGGAAAAAGGACGGTTCTTTGTTTCATGCCAAGGTGAGCCTGACGGCCATTTACGGACCAGACGGCAAACAACTGGGCTTTACCAAAGTAACCGGTGACATTACCAAGAAAAAGCAGCTGGAGGAAGAAATCACCCGCCGCAACGAGGACTTGATCCAACAAAAGGCAGAGCTGGAGAAGACCAACATTGATCTGGACAACTTCATTTACACGGCCTCGCATGATCTCAAGGCTCCCATTGCCAACATTGAGGGCCTCATAGAAATGCTCAAGCAGGACTTGACCAACAAGAAACTCCTGGATGATTCCTCCACCATCCTTCTGCAACACGTGAGCATCTCAGTAGAACGGTTTAAGAAAACCATCATGGACCTCACAGAAGTGAGCAAACTGCAGAAGGACTTCAAGGAAAGCCAGAAGAAGGAAACCATCCAAGTGGAGGCCGTCTATGAAGAAGTGATGGCCGACAGCGGTTTTATGTTCTATGAAAGTCCTTGTGAGGTTACCACAGATTTTAAAGTAAAGGAGATTGTCTTTTCACGCAAGAACTTCAGGAGCATTCTTTACAACCTGCTCAGCAACTCTTTTAAATACCAGTCGCCTAGCCGGCCCTGCAAGATTGCCGTGAAAACCTATGAAGAAGGTGACCATGTGCTGCTGTGCGTGAAGGACAACGGCCTGGGCTTAAGCGACAAGAACCTGACGCACCTGTACACCATGTTCAAGCGGTTTCATGACCACGTAGAGGGCACCGGCATTGGCCTGTACATTGTCAAGCGCATTGTAGAGAATGAGGGCGGCAGAATAGAGGTAGTCACCAAAGAAAACGACGGCACCGAGTTTAAGATTTACTTTAAGAAAGAAGAAGTGACCTTGCCCGTGTAAATTTTCTCACGTAAAACCTTAGGCTTGTCCTTACCAAGATCTGCTCTTTTCACGTGAATCACCTGGGTTGCTGCACAAGCACTCTGTAAAACAACGGGTGATTTCTGAGGGTGGATGGGTAAATGATTTTGGTCATTTTTCAGGAAAACAGGCCAAAAACGGCTTTGACTGCAATAGGATAATTGGTACCTTGTTCAGAGGTACACTGCTTGGTTTAGCCGATGCAGGCATTTGTACTCACCCGGTTTTTCATCTTCATCTTAACGCTCTTCTCATGAAACGTCTCCTCTTTTCCTTGGCCCTGAGTCTGGCAGGCATGACTGCCATGGCCCAAAGCACCGCGCCGCAAACCACTGCCGGCCTAGACAAGACCAAACCCGTACAAACCGTTGAAGCCGCTTGCGGGCAATGCATGCTGGGGTTAAAAGGCACAGGCTGTGACTTAGCGGTACGCATAGATGGCAAAGCGTATTTTGTGGACGGCTCAGACATTGACCAGCACGGTGACGCCCACGCCACCAACGGTTTCTGCAACGCCATCAGAAAAGCCGAAGCCCAGGGCCAGGTGGTAGACAACCGCTTTAAGGCCACGTATCTCAAACTGGTGGCAGCGCCTGCTAAAAAGTAGGCGTCTTAAAAGGCATCATAGCCCTGTAACTGCCATTCTGCGTTTAAAGTAAGGAACTGCCCAAACCTCTCTACCTATGAAACCAATCCTTTCGCCTACAGACCTGGCCGTCCTTTTAAAAGAGCCCGCACACGTGGTGCTGGTAGACGCGCGCTCTGGTCCTACGGCCATTGAGAGCTACCAAAAAGAGCATTTGAAGGGTGCCCACTACGTGGACCTGGAGAATGACCTGGCACATAAACATGCCTCGGCGGCGCAAGGCGGAAGACACCCGCTGCCCTCTCCCAAGGAGTTCAGCAAGATTATGAACCGCTTGGGCATTACCCCGCAAAGCCGCGTGGTGGTGTATGATGATAAAAACGGAGCCAATGCCGCGGCCCGCTTCTGGTGGATGGTCAAAGCCATGGGACATGACAACGTGCAGGTGGTAGACGGCGGATACCAGGCCGCCAAGGCCGCCGGCGTACCCACCACAGATGAGATTGAGCCAGTGGACTGCACGCATTTTTTCAACAACTCTGAGTGGCAACTCCCCACCGCTACCATGCAAGAGGTGACCCACGCCGCCCAGCACCCAGATTACATGGTGATTGACGTGCGCGAACCCGCCCGCTTTAGAGGCGAAACCGAACCTATTGACCAAGTAGCCGGCCACATACCGGGCGCGGTCAATTACCCCTTTCAGGAAAATCTGGACAGTCAGGGAAATTTCTTAAAAGAGGAAGAACTCAAAGCCAAGTACACCAAAGACCTGCAAGGCAAACCCGCAGACCATGTGATAGTACACTGCGGTTCTGGCGTGACCGCCTGCCACACCTTACTAGCCATGGCCCAAGCCGACCTGGACCTACCAAAGCTGTACGTGGGCTCCTGGAGTGAATGGTCACGCAGTGGCAGACCCATTGCCGGACAGGGTGCCGCCGGGCAGTCTTCTTAAAAATCATTAGAGCGTGTTATGAAAAATCGTTTTCGGCCTGATTTCTGGAAATCAGGCCGAAAACGATTTTTCTTTTTATGTGAGATTCCTTCTACATTCGCTTCGGTAAATTCTACTTCATCCTAACACCTTATAACGCCTCCCTGCTATGCGCAAGCCCTTTGCCTCCTCTCCTGCTTTGGCTGAATGGTTGGTCTTGGGCGCATTGGTGTTGTTTAAGATAGCCTTGCAGTACCTGCTGGTAGATGACAGCTATGACCTGCACCGTGACGAGTACTTGCACCTTGACCAAGCCAATCATCTGGCGGCCGGGTATCTGTCGGTGCCGCCGTTTACGTCTTGGGTGGCCTTTCTTATAAAAGCACTGGGCAATACTAAGTTCTGGGTGCAGTTCTTCCCGGCCTTGTTTGGAGCACTCACGCTGGTGACGGGTTGGTGGACGGTGCATGAGCTGGGAGGCGGCTGGTATGCCAAACTCTTGGCCGTTTTTGGATTGCTCTTTTCCAGCCTCCTGCGGGTAAACATGCTCTTTCAGCCTAACTCTGTAGATGTGCTGGCCTGGACTCTGGTCTTTTATCTTTTGATTAAGTATGTGCACCACCAGCAGTCTAGAGATCTGCTTTGGCTGGGCGCGGTGGTTGGCTTTGGTTTGCTGAACAAGTACAACTTGGCGTTTCTGCTCTTGGGGCTGTTGCCGGCGCTGGCCCTCACCAAACATCGCCCCATGTTCACTAAACCAGCTCTTTACGCGGCAGTCGGCTTGGCCTTTTTGATTGTCTTGCCAAACGTCTGGTGGCAATGGAGTAACGGTTGGCCGGTCATCCACCACATGCAGGAGTTAGACGCTACGCAGTTGGTGAACGTGGACCGGTTTGCTTTCTGGCAGGACCAATTGCTTTTCTTCTTTGGGAGTTTGTTTTTGATTGGGGCGGCGTTTGTGGGCTTTGTTCTCTACGCGCCATTAAAACATTACCGGTTTATTGGCTTGGCCTACCTGTTTACCATGCTGCTGTTCACCTATCTGCGGGCCAAGAACTACTATGCCATAGGCTTGTACCCAGTGCTGCTTTGCGCCGGGGCGGTGTACTGGGAGCATCTGTTCAGCCAAAGCTGGAAACGCTTTACCCGCCCTCTCTGGATGGCTGTGAACCTGCTCTTATTTCTGCCTGTCATTAAAGTGGTGTTTCCGGTGTTGTCTCCACAGGAAATACATGCCAACGCCGCGCCATTCAAAGACCTGAATCTGTTAAAGTGGGAAGACGGTAAAGACCATGACCTGCCCCAAGACTTTGCCGATATGCTAGGCTGGCGTGAACTGACGAGCGACGTAGAAAAGGCATTTGCGCTGGTGCCTGTAAAAGAGAGAGCCAACACCCTCCTTATCTGTGATAATTACGGTCAGGCGGGCGCGGTCAATTTTTACAAAGCCAAACACTTGCCCGCGGCGGTATCCTTTAACGCAGACTATATCTTCTGGTACCCCACTGAGCTGCGGGTGCAGAACATTGTCCTGGTCAAAGAGCTGGGCGAAGCGCCGCTCCGCGAAGAAGAGAAACCCATGGTACAGTCAGTAACGGTTATTGATTCCATCACCACCCCATTTGCGCGCGAACGGGGCGCTACCGTTTATTTACTCAAAGGCATCTCCCCCATTTTAACCCAACAGCTGGTAGCCCACGCGCAGGTAAGAAAAAAAGAGTGGCGACAATGATAAGCCAGAAAAGGATTTCGTTTTTGGCCTACTTTCTGGAAAACTGCGAGAAAATGACTTTTGCGCTTACCTCCTCTAAAAACAGAAAAGGCCAGCAATTGCTGACCTTTTCTGGCACATACAGGGGATACGCAATGTGATTAGCTTTTCTGCAAAGCCTTTTGTCCTCTGCCTTGACGTTGACCTTTTTTAGCGGCTTTTTTTTCCTTCATCTCCTTGCGGTCGGCCTCAAACTGGGCGTATTGCTTTTTGTTCAAGATGCTTTTGATTTCGGCGTTGTACTGCTCGTGCTTGGCTTTTCTGGCCTGGCGCTGGGCCGGGTCTTTCTGCGTGGCTTCCATACGGTTGCTGCGCTGGGCGGCCATCTCATTGGATTGCTTTAAGAACAGGGCCTGCAATTTGGCTTGCTGTGACTTGTTGAGGTCATATTTCTTGGCCATCATCTCGGTACGCTTGGCCGCTCTCTCTTCTGGAGATTTGCGCACTCTTTCTTGACCGTCCTTGCGAACACGCTGCTCAGAGCGTTCTTTTCTTACCTTTTGAGGAGCATCTTGGGCAAACGAGGTTCCGGCAAATAGCACTCCCATGGAGAGCATTAAAATCAACTTCTTCATATGTAGTTTACTTAGGGGGTTAGTTTCTTATTATCTAGATTCAACAAGTGAGAAGACCATCTACCACCTGCTTGACTGTCTATATTCAAAGCCCGTGCCAAAACCGAAATTCATCAGTTAAATAATTGACTATTTTTTAAATTCCCCCTTTCATTAAATTGATAACAGTTTAGTTTAAATTTCACAACTACTTGAAAATCAATTTCAAACTTTGAATCTGTTTAGAGTTTTCTAAAATTCTATGGCGCAAGCGTCCGCTTGTGTCCGCACGCATTATTGATCTGGCATGCGTGCGGACACAAGCGGACGCTTGCGCCATGGAACCCACTTGTATATCGACTTTTCATAAACTCTAAACAGATTCTTTGATATCATTGAAAGATGCAAGCATAAAAAAAGCACACCCTCTTTATAAGAAGATGTGCCTTTTGAATTTATGATCTAGTAGCATCATGCTCTGCACGAGAGCCACACTGGTAGTATTTACCCAGAAACGGTGGCTGGCTCTAATTGGAACAGAGCGCTCAAGCCCTCTAGCAAAGCTTCAGACTCGCCGCGTTGGCAGGCAGCCTTTAGCTCCAAAGCGGGCATTTTCACAATCTTGTTTAAGATGTTCTTGGTGATGGTTTCTACCATTTCCTTCTCATTGGCGCTTAAGTTCTTGACGTAACGCGCCAATTCACGCTGTCTTATTTCTTCCAGGCGGTTCTTGAACTGTTGCAAAGCTGGGGACATGGCCATTTCTTTGGTCCAGGTTTTAAACTCGTCCATGCTCTCTGCTACAATGGCTTCTACCGCCGGAATTGCCGCTAATCTAATTTCCAGGGCCTCTGTTGCGCGGTTCTTGATGGTGTCAATGTTGTAGACTTCCACGCCGTTCAATTCTTCTAAAGCGGCGTCAATGCTACGCGGCATAGACAAATCCACGAAGAACTTCTGGTTCAAAACGCCTTGTTGTTCTACCACTTCCTTACTGATAAAAAAGCAATCGCCGGGTACTGATGAGATGACCACGTCTGCCAGGGCAATCTCTTGCCAAACGTTTTCCCAGTACACCGCGTTGGCGTTGCATTTAGTGGCCAGGTCTACTGCTTTTCTGTGGGTACGGTTGGCAATGATGATGTTGTTTAAATCAGACTTCTGGAAGTTGTCGCATACATTGGCGCCAATGTCGCCTACCCCAATCATGAGCACCCTTGGGTTTACCAGATCTTTGGTTAGTTCTTCTACCAGTTCTACCGTGGCATAGGATACTGAGGCGGCACCGTCTCTAAACGCTGTCTCATTGCACACGCGCTTGTTGGTGAAGAAGATGGTGTGCAACAACCGGTGCAGGAAAGGACCGGCCATATTGGCGTCTGCCGCCCACTGGTAAGCGTTCTTCACCTGGTTCATGATCTGCATGTCGCCTACCACCTGTGACTCCAAGCCCAGGCCCACGTTGAACAAGTGCTTAACGGCATCGTCATGATTGGTGATGGAAATGAAATACGGCGCTACTTCTTTGGTGGCAATGAAGCCGCGCTCTAGGGCAATCAATTTGATAAGTTCTGTAGAGTAGTCCTGGTCTGCGGTGTAATACACCTCGGTGCGGTTGCAGGTAGAAAGCACCATGGCTTCTTGGATGGCCGTGAAGTCTTTGATTTTGTCCAACAGGTTCTTGCCGGCAATCTCATTTAAAGACACAGCTTCTCTTACCGCTATGGGAGCTTGCTTATAAGATAACGTCAGGACTTTGAAGGTGCTTTGCATTGCTTTCTCTCAGATTACATTACAAAAGTACAGTGGTACCTTACATCAAAACATGACATTGGTCACTTGTTTAGTAAGAATGCCTCAGTTTTAGGAATTATGAGGAAATGCGTTTTAAGCTTGTTTTCTGGTAATTAGGCTAAAAACGGAAGAATGAGATTAAGCAAATTTGCTTGCATTGGTTCATGGTGCAGACGCTCTCAGGTCCTTCAGACACTACGAGGTCTTTTGAGCTAGCGCAGGTTTAAGCTTGACCTACTTAGAGGATGCAATATAAAAGAGCCATGGCGCAAGCGTCCGCTTGTGTCCGCACGCATTTTTGATCTGGCATGCGTGCGGACACAAGCGGACGCTTGCGCCATGGAGTGTTGATTAGAAGAAGGAAATACGTTTTTAGCTTACTTTCTGGAAAACAGACCAAAAATGCAGGAAGGGTTGCTGAAAGAAGTGATTAGGGTTAGGCAGGTTGACTTATTGGTGATAACACCAACAAGGGCAGCGGTTCTAGCCAGAGAGGCCATCACATAGTATAGGTACCCTCTACAGAAAACTTGTCTTGGAATGTTTCAGAAAGCCATTCTTCATATAAATGGCTCTTCCCTCTTTCTAAGATTCCGAAATTATACTGTTTCCCTTTTGCAGTAAAATATAGTTTGTTCTTGTTCCACCATGAATGCTTTAACTCAACCTTCTCGGCATCTTCATAATTGAAAATCACTGATTCATGCAGGTCCAAGAATGGATGTAAGTTTTCCTCCTTAAGTTTTTCTACTGGATTAGAGAATAAGAATGGCTCTTGGCTATGAACGCTATATTTAAAGGAAGCAACCTTACTTAACTTCACTATATACCAGCAAGTTGGTAAAAGCAAAACGACTCCATACTGCCAGTTGGAATATTGAAGAGGACCCAGAATTTTCATTTGCTTGTTTTAGATGATTTCTAAAAAACAAAGACACAAGCCGCAAGGCTTCTTAAGTCTTACATCTTGTGTCCTATGTCTTGTGTCTGGCAAACTCTAATTCCGCATGCGGCTCAACTTCTCAAGGTTCAAGAGGATGATTTTACTGCCGCGGGTGTCTATGAGCTTTTCGTCTTTGAAGTCTGCCAGGGTGCGGATGACGGTTTCTTTGGAGGCACCCACAATACTGGCCAAGTCCTCTCTTGAGATGATGATTTCAGTTTTGCCGTCTACTTCCTGCTGGTATTGTTTTTCTACCAAAAGCAAAGCCTCTGCTACGCGTTTGCGCACGGAGTTGTAAGCTAGTTTTAGGAGACGGTCCTCGCGGTCTGCCAGGTTATCTGACAGGATTTTGATGAACTTGTTGGCTACGTCGCGGTTCTGGTGCAGGAGCGCAAAGAAGTCTTCCTTGGGAATCACGTATACTTCAGAATCCTCCAGCGCCATGGCTGACTCACGGTAGGTGCTGTCTTCCAGCAAATCCAGGTAGCCTATGAAATCGCCGTCTTTGTAGAGATTAGTGATGTACTCACGTCCTTCTTCATTGGACTTGTAGCCCTTCACTTTGCCCTTGTTCAAAAAGAACAAGGAGTTGGGGTAACTGCCTTCCAGAAACAGGTTGTTCTTCTTTTTGAAGAGCGTAACGCGGCGCTTGTCTGAGATGAGGTTGTTGAGTTCTTCAAAACCCTTGGCCTCTTCTACAAATTGCTCCAGGCCCTGGGCGGTCTTCTGGAAATCCTGGCGCAGGATCTCACTTTTCTTGAGGCGCATCTCTACGGCATCCAACAGTTCCAGGTCGTCAAAAGGCTTGGTCAGGTAATCATCGGCGCCCAGGTTCATGCCTTTCCTGAAGTCCTCTTTCTCAGACTTGGCCGTCAAGAAGACAAACGGAATGCTGGAGGTCTCTGGGTTCTTGCCCAGCATGTGCAACACGCCGTAGCCGTCCAACTGCGGCATCATGATGTCACAGATGATCAGGTCTGGCTTCTCTTGGCGGGCCAGCTCTACGCCTATTTTTCCGTTTTCTGCCTCAAACACCTGGTAGTTGGCCAAAGTAAGAATCTCGGCGGTGTTTTCTCTGATTTCCTGATTGTCTTCTATGAGCAGTATCTTTTTCATTTTTAAGCTGATTTGGGGAAAATAAGCGAAAAACGGGAGCCTTTGTTCAATTCACTTTCATAGTGCATGGTACCTTCCATTACTTCTACGTAGCGCTTGACAATGTTCAGGCCCAGGCCCGTACCCTGTATGTTGGTGGCGTTCTGCGCCCTGAAGAACGGCGTAAACAAATGCACCTGGTCAGCTTTGGGAATGCCAATGCCTTGGTCTTGCACGGTGATGGTCACGGCTGAACTGGTCACTTCAGTAGAGAACAGAATGGGTTTGCCCTCGCCAGAATATTTACTGCCGTTAGACAGCAGGTTGAGCAAAATGTTCTTGAGCAGTTGCTTGTCCAGGTGAACCAGCGTCTGGTCACCGGTATGCTGGTATTGAATCTGCTGGCCTTCCTTCAAAAGCCCCTGCATGTCCTCCACAGCTTCCTGCGAGAAGTCAACTAAATCAAACGTGCTGGGCAGGTTATGTACTTTGCCTTCCTCAATGCGGCTCATGGACAAGAAGTCGTTGAGGATGGTAGTGAGGTTTTCTACGGCAGACTTTATGCGCGCCACGTGTTTCTGGCGCTTGTCATCATCCTCAGTAGACTTATATTTTCCAATGAGCGAGGCTGAGGAAAGCACTGTGCTCAAAGGCGTCCTAAACTCATGCGAGGCCGTGGTCACGAACCTTGACTTCAATTCGTTTAACTCTTTTTCTTTTTGCAGGGCCTTCTGGATGTCTGCCTGCGCCTCATGCAAGATCCGGTTGGTGTTCTCCAGTTTTTGGATGGCCTCGGCTAATTCTTGGGTGCGTTCTTCTACCCGTTGCTCCAACTCAGAATTGAGCTTGTGTATTTCTTCCAGGCTTTTGGCATGCTCCAGGCTGTACCGGATGGAGCGCTCCAGGTCAAAGGGGTTAAACGTGCCTTTGACCAGATAATCTGAGGCACCTGCGCGCATGGCCTTCTCATCGGTTTCGCGGTCTGTCTGGCCGGTGAGCAAGATAAAAGGCGCTGTGCAACCGGCCTCTACCGCCTTGGTGATGAGTTCCAGCCCGTCATGCGCCCCCAGAAAGAAGTCCACCAGGTACACGTCATACTTGTTCTGCTTGACCAGTTCCAGGGCTTCTTTAAAAGACGCGGTCCAGTCCAGGGTGTATTGTCTGCCTGGTATGTCTTCTATGATGTCACGGGTTATGATGTAGTCATCCTCATCATCATCTACCAGCAGAATTCTGATTTTGTCTTGCATGCAGAAAACGGTGGCTTAGGCTTTGGGCAGTTCTACAATCTGGAACCAGTATTTGCTAAGGGTCTGCATCACGTCCACCAGTCCGGCAAAAGTCACGGGCTTGGTAATGAAAGAACTCACGCCCAGGTCATAGGTGCGCAGTACGTCTTCCTCGGCCTTGGAGGTAGTCAAGACCACTACCGGAATCACGCGCAGATGGTCGTCAGACTTGATTTCTTTAAGCGCCTCGCGGCCGTCTTTTTTGGGCATGTTAAGATCCAGCAGGATGAGGCCGGGGGTTGGGTACTCATTTTTATCTGAGAATTTACCGCGGTTGTGCAGGTAATCCATCAGTTCTTCGCCGTTCTCTACAAACTGGATGTTGTTCATGAGCCTACTCTCATCTAACGCTTCTTTGACCAGCATGCGGTCTTCGGCGTCATCTTCAGCGATGAGAATAATGATAGGTCTTTTACTATGCGGCATACTATGCGAGTTTATTCCTGTAAGTTCTTTTTGGCCAGCGTGATGATGAACTGGGTGCCTTTGCCGGGCTGGCTTTTGGCAGTGATGTTACCGCCGTGCCGGATGGCAATCTTGCGGCAGATGGCCAGGCCTACGCCAGAGCCTTCATATTTCTGGCCTTCCAGCCGCTGAAAGATATTAAAAATTCTATCAAGGTACTTTTCTTCAAAGCCGATGCCGTTGTCTTCTACCAGAATCTCTACTACCTCATCACCGGGTGTAGAGGTTAAATGCGCAGTGCGCTGGTGGTTGGAAGAGGAGATCCTGATGACTGGTTTCTCATTGTCCTTCCTGAATTTGATGGCGTTGCTGATGAGGTTCTGGAACAGCTGGCGCATCTGGGTGGGTTCTGCCTCAATGACTGGCAAAGGAAAACGTTCTATCTCGGTGCCGGTCTGCTCAATGGTAATTTCCAGGTCAGAGAGCACCTCGGTCAGGATGCCGTCCAGGCTTACTTTCTCAAAACCTTTAGACGTGGTAGTGACCCTTGAGAAGGTGAGCAGGTCATTGATGAGGTTCTGCATGCGCACCGCCGCGTTGAGCATGCGGTCCACGTAGTCTTTGCCCTGAGCGCTCAGGTTGCTGGTCTCCTTGGACTTGAGCCTATCTCCAAACGCCTGAATCTTGCGCAAAGGCTCCTGCAGGTCATGTGAAGACACATAGGCAAAGTCTTGCAGCTCGCGGTTACTGCGTTCTAGTTCTGCCGCGTAGCGGCGCAGTCTTTCTTCGCTTATCTTTTGCTGGGTGATGTCATGGATAAAACCGGTGTACACCTTGCGGTCTGCCAGCTGCACCTCGCTTATGCTCAAAAACAGCGGGAACACCGTGCCGTCTTTCTTTAAGCCAGACACCTCGCGCCCAATGCCAATGATCTTGCGCTTGCCGGTTTGGTGGTAGTTCTCCATGTAACCGTCATGGGCGCTGTGGTCTGGCTCGGGCATGAGCATGCTGATGTTCTTGCCCAGAATCTCCTCTTCTTGGTAGCCAAACAAGCGGGCCGCCGCCGGGTTCACCATTTCCATGATGCCGCGGGTGTCTATGGTGATGATGCCGTCTACCGCCGTCTGGATGATTGACTGGATCTTGTTTTCGCTCTCCAGCTGGGCTACTTCGGCTTTTTTCTGCTGGGAGATGTCATGGATGATGCCCGTGAAGATGATTCTGTCCTGCAGTTTTACCTCACTGATGCTGAGCAAGAACGGGAAGACCGTTCCGTCCTTCTTCAGGCCTTTCACCTCGCGGCCTATGCCTATGATCTTGCGCTGGCCTGTGCGCTTGTAGTTCTCAATGTACTGGTCATGCGCGCTGTGGTCTGGTTCGGGCATGAGCATACTAATGTTGTTGCCGATCATCTCCTCTGGCTGGTACCCGAATATGGTAGAGACCGCCGGGTTCACCGTTTCTATGATGCCGCGGGTGTCTATGGTGATGATGCCGTCAATAGCAGCGTCAATGATGGCCTGCAACCGAGCCTGGTCATCTGGATTATGAGAGGGAGATAAATGCGGTTCTTCCAAAGCGATCAATTTCTATAAAAGTAGAAACATTTTGGCAAGGTATCAATAAGAGTTTACCTGCGCCGCCCGCTTTGGTTACATGGGTTTTGGGAGGCAACGCCTGGTACGCCGCCTCCCTGTCAGTCCAATTAAGCTTTGTAAAAGTTTACTTAACGCCGCAACTTTCATCACAGGCAGACGCCGCTACCGGCTCTGGCACCAAGGCGACAAGGCCGTCGTTCCCGTCCCACTGCTGCATTACCTCTGGCGCTGGCCTGGCAGTGATGCCCTCGCCGTATACGGTGGCAGTGCCATGCGTGTAGAAGGCTTCCCAGTCCACTCCCTGCGGATCTGTGATCCAGGACTTCTGGCTCTTGGAATAGCAGCAGGTGCATTCCCCTTCTTCTGTCACGGTGCCCTTTGCGTTCTGCATGTTCTCATACACGCCCTGCAACTCCTGCTCAGTGTCTACCTGCAGGCCCAGGTGCTCTATGCCTGTTTGGGTATGACCTGTTGAGATGGCAAAATTCACCCGCGGGTTTTCCAGCATCCATTTGGCGTAGTCAGCTTTAATCACGGTGGCGCTTGTGCCAAACATGGCGTTGTAGAAGGCGATGCTCTCGGCTAAATTCTTTACTCTCAGGTGTACGTGAAATCTTTTCATGGCTGTGTTCGTCTTGGTTTTACAACTTGTTTGTAAGGAAGACTGACCCGCCCCTGAAAAGACGCAAAAATTATTCTATTTTTTTTCTGTGCTCTTGCAAGGGCGCACAGCTGTCTTTCACAGAGATGCCAATCAAGGTACCGCACGCATCTGTTTCAAGGCGGCAACAGGTTTGGATCTCTTTCTGCAACATTTCCCTTGCCCGCTGAATGCGGCTTTTGATGGCGCTCAGGCCCAGGTTTAACTGCTCAGCAATGTCAGCCTGCTTGATTCCTTCAATGTCTGAGAGGTAGAGCGGCCGGGCATACTTTTCTGGCAATAGGTTGATCAGGGGCTCCACATACTCCGCTAATTCACGCCAGACCAAGTTTTCTTCTTCAAGGCTGGCTTCAGGTAGGTCATCTGTAAACTTCTTTTGTTTGCCCCAGTAGTCTACAATAGCGTGGTGGGCAATCTGAAACAGCCAGGCCTCTATTTTCTGGATTTCTTTGTCTGAGCAACAGGCATTGTACATCTTCATGAGTACCTCCTGCATGATCTCTTGTGAGGCGTCCTGATCCTTTACCTTACTGAAAACATAACTAGCCAGAGCCTTTTGGTAGTCAAGCCATAAAGCAGAGGCCTGCGCATATTTTGAGATCTTCATACCGTTTAGAAATTGGAACGAAGTCTAAGTTAAAAACTACTTTGGAAGAAAAACAACGTTTACCGGGTAGACTTGCCACGTAAGGGAGCATCTTTAATTGGAGGAGAAATGCCACTTACATGCGTTACAGGTTACAGAAGGCAAATGGCTTGAACCAGAAGTAAACCAAATGAAAACAAAAAAGCCTCTCCACGTTTCCGTGAAGAGGCTTTTTCAAACTAACCGTGATCCCGCTGGGATTCGAACCCAGGACCCATACATTAAAAGTGTATTGCTCTACCAGCTGAGCTACAGAATCAGAAATTTAAAGGTGGTAAAAAAGCCTTTCCGGGGTTGAAGCCGGAAAGGCTTTGTGTAATCAAGTGATCCCGCTGGGATTCGAACCCAGGACCCATACATTAAAAGTGTATTGCTCTACCAGCTGAGCTACAGAATCTTTTACTACCTTTGCTTACCAGGGCGTTCCCCCGTATTGCGATGCAAAAGTAAAAGCCCTTTCTCTAAATGCCAAACTTTTCCCGTAAATTCTCTAGTGTTTTTTGTCTGCTGTGGCTAGGCCTTGTCCAATTGGTTATGGGTCAATCTACTACGGCGCAACTACAACGGGCAGATTCTTTGTACGCCAAGCACCAATACACCCAAGCCTTCACTATTTACGAGCAATTACTCACCCAGCAGAAGGTCTACACGCCCCAAATGCTCCTGAAAATGGCGCACGTGCAGGAAGGATTACAGAACTACACGCAGTCTATGTACTACCTGCAACTCTATTATAGCAAACACCCCAGCCGCTCCATTCTGCGCAAGATGGAAGAGGTGGGCCTGCAACAACATCTGCAAGGCTATGCCTACACGGATTGGGACTTCTTTAAAACCCAGTTCCATAAATACTATGACAATATACTAGAGCTACTACTCATTGGTGCAGTCATTTTCTTAACCATCATGGTCCGCAACTGGGTAAAGAAAAAGACGATCCCTAAGCAGACCCAGGGCACGTTTCTGGTCTACCTGGCCTTTATCTTCTTTTACGCCAACTTCCTGACTCTGGGCCAGCAAGGCTTGATCCTGAACCCCAACGTGCCCATCATGACGGCCCCCTCGGCGGGCGCTGGCTTAGTGACCACGGCCGGCGTGGGCCACCGCGTAAACATTGTCGGCGAGCAGGACATCTGGTACCGCATTGAATGGAAAGACCAGACCGCCTATATCAGAAAGAACAACCTGCTCCTGCTGCCACAGCCCTTGAGCGTGCAGAAGTTGTTTTAATACCCACTCTTCAAGATGGGCTAACCGTTTTCGGGCTATTTCCTGGAAATGAGGCTAAAAACGGCCCTCATTGAGTGAGTGAGTGAGTGAGTGAGCTTCTCACACTTTGTCAAATACTCCCCACTATTGTCATCCTGAAAGGACCTTGTGGGCGAACTAGACAGTCCCTAGCTATAGAAAAACCATCCACCACACCTTTCATCCTAGTTAAACCCAAGGTTGCTTGTATCGACAGCTATTACAGCTTGCCACCAAGATCCTTTCAGGATGACAAAAGAGAAGAAGGCCGTGCAGAGGGTTGATGGTTGTGCTAAAGGAAGGTTGAGTGTAAAGGGTAAGAGGGTGTTAATGGAAAATGCAGTTTGAAATGTGAATGTGCTATTACCTGAAAATCCGTTTTTGAGCTGTTTCCTTGAAAACAGCCCAAAAACGGATTAACATCACTTATCTTGTTTCTACTTAAAAGGCGAGTTAGGCTCTTTCTTCATTTGGTTGTATACCAGCTTATCTGTCAATCCCGGGAAGAATTTGCCTAGGAGCACGGCTAACTTACCCTGCGTGGTCATGACAATGTCACGTTGGCGTTTGCGGGTGGCATACAGGATGCGGTCGCCTACTTCCTCCGAGGTCATCATCTTTCCTTCATCCCTGGGTGATTCTCCCTGTTGGCTACCATCGGCGGCCAGGGCGGTGTTTCTGATGTTTGACGCCGTGAAGCCCGGACACGCTACCATCACGTGAATACCCTGGTGCAAAGTCTCGGTGCGCAAAGCGCCCAGGAAGCCTTGCATGGCAAACTTTGACGCCGAATAGCCCGTGCGGCCCGGAAGTCCCTGGTAGCCCGCAATGGAAGAAACGCCGATGATGGAGCCCTTGCTTTCCAGAATGTAGGGCAAGGCAAACTTGGTGCAGTAGACGGTCCCCCAGAAGTTAATGTCCATGAGCTGCCGAATCACGTCCAATTCCACATCCTGGAACAAGGCACGCATACTAATACCTGCGTTGTTCAGCATCACGTCAATCCGACCAAACTTGGCCACCGTCTGCTCAATCAAAGTACGGCAGTCTGCTTCGCTACTCACATCGCCGGGCACGGCCAGGTACTCAATATTGGCCGCGGCCAGCTCCTGCCCTACCTCGTCTAGTTTCTGGGCGTTTCTGCCGTTGATGACTATTTTTCCGCCGGCCCGTCCGAAGGCCAGTGCGCAAGCCCGTCCAATGCCCGAAGAGCCGCCGGTGATGATGATGACTTTGTTTTTCATGCTTCTGAGATGTAGGCGATTAAGCGCCTCTACAAAACTACAAGAACTTTTGGCAATGGCAGAAGGCAGGATTTGTCTGAAAGAACCGTTTTTCGCCTGATTTCTAGAAAATAGCCTAAAAACGCATTTTGCCTACTTAAAAGTCATTGTGCTAAAGGCATCTCTAATTGCAGATTCTCCCCTTGAGGGGAGTGAAGAGGGGTGTTTACATTAGCTAATTACTTTTGCAAAAGAAGGCAATGCGGTGGAGACAAGGCGGTGCCTGGTCTCTACAAATCTCCAACGCCCCCTCATTTACCTTCTCCCTGAGGGAGAAGGAACTGCTCTTGTTCGTTTTTGGCCTGATTTCCAGAAAACAGCCCAAAAACGGCTTATAGAAATTGAGAGGGCCATCCTCACATTTCTTCGTATTTTTGCGCCATCGTGAGAAAATTCAAGAAGAAAAAACATAAGTATAACATCATTCCTGAGCTGCGCGTGGAAGAGATGGCTGCCGAGGGCAAGTGCCTGGCCCGGCATGACAACATGGTGGTGTTCATCGCGGGCGTGGCGCCGGGTGATGTGGTGGACGTGCGCGTGACCAAGGAACGCAAGAATTACCTGGAGGCCACGCCTATCCATTTCCATGCTTACTCAGAACAGCGCATTGAGCCGTTCTGCGAGCATTTTGGCGTGTGCGGCGGCTGTAAATGGCAACACATTGCCTATGACACCCAGCTGTTCTACAAGCAGAAGCAGGTGAATGACAACATTGAGCGCATAGGTAAGATTACGGGCTATGAGATGTTGCCTATCCTGCCATCGGACCGTGTGAGCTTCTACCGGAACAAGCTGGAATACACCTTCTCCGGCAATTCCTGGCTGACCCAGGAGCAGATTAACAGCGGCCAGGAGTTTGAACGCCGGGCGCTGGGTTTCCACGTGCCGTTGCGTTTTGACAAGATTGTAGACATTCAGCACTGCTATCTGCAACCGGCACCGTCTAATGAGATTAGGCTGGCCGTGAAGCAGTTCGCGCTGGAGAACGATCTTCCGTTCTTTGACTTAGTCAAACAGGAAGGCTTCTTGCGCAACCTCATCATTAGGACGGCCAACACCGGTGATTTGATGGTGATTGTGCAGGTCTTCCAGGATAAAATGGAATGGTTGCAACCGCTGTTGGACTTCCTGTTACAGGCCTTCCCGCAGATTACCTCTTTGCAGTACGTGGTCAACAGCAAGGGCAATGAGACGTTCCATGACCTGGACGTAATTTGCTACCACGGCGACCCGTACATCCATGAGCAGATGGAAGGCTTGCGCTTTAGAGTCGGGCCGAAGTCTTTTTACCAGACCAACTCTGAGCAGGCCTACAACCTGTACAAACTAACCCGCGAGTTTGCGCTTTTGATCGGCACCGAGACGGTGTATGACCTGTACACGGGAGCTGGCACCATTGCGAACTTCGTGGCCCGCTCAGCGGCGCAGGTGATAGGCATTGAGTATGTGGCCAGCGCCATTGAAGACGCCAAAATCAATTCGCAGATAAACGACATCACCAACACGCACTTCTATGCCGGTGACATGAAGGACGTCTTGAACCATGACCTGTTCGCTAAACACGGCCGTCCGGATGTAATTATCACCGACCCGCCGCGCGCCGGTATGCACCCAGACGTGGTGGCCAAGTTGATAGAAGTGAAAGCCAACCGCATCGTTTATGTGAGTTGTAACCCTTCTACCCAGGCCCGCGACCTGGAGATGCTGTCAGAGGCTTATGACGTGGTGAAGGTGCAACCCGTGGACATGTTCCCGCAGACCTACCACGTAGAAAGTGTGGCTTTGCTTTCTTTGAAGAGTTAAATACCTATTATCTTTTTTTGGCTTAGTTTGACCAAAACAGGCCGAAAACGGAAATACATTGTAAACCATTTGGCACATACATCGTGCTACTTGATATACGTTATTACTACTATCATGCAGAACGACCCAGAATTAAACGGCAAATACCTAGGCACCATCACCACAGATTTTGTGCAGGTGTCAGATACCTTGAAAGAAGCCTCTTACCAGATTAGAAAGCGCGACATCTCCAAGTACCCTATTTTTGTGTTCTCCAGAGAAGTGACTAAGATTGGCGGTTTGTTGATTGAAGCTTCTGAGCGCAACCTGCAATGGAACGTGAATGCCTCTTTCTTGGAGGACTTCGTGAACCGCCAATTGGTAGCCGCTGACAAGATTGAGGAATTCCAGCAAGCCTACCGCGATGCAGATGAATATTGCTGTCTGTTTGTGGTGGACCGTGAGTTCATGAACTTCGTGTTTGTGCCGTATCCAGAGGATTAAGGCTTATCATAAGCTCAATTAATTCAAGATGATTAAGACTATTCAGGTTCTAATTGCTATTTCATTTTTAGCATTTCCTTCATTTGCCCAATCCATACAGCAAATGAAAGGTATTCCTCAACTAGAATGGCAACTAGAGAAGCGCTACTCAGAATATAAAGGTCAAGATTATCTACAATATTCATTTTCAAAGGCAAATCTAAAAGAAGAAAAAAACATTAGAGGTGTTCTTGATTTTTGTACTTGCAAAGAGGTTAATGATTCGATAATCGTACGACTAGTTACAAGACAAATGGAAGGAGGAATAGCTATTATCCTTAAGATACACCAGAATAGTTTTAATTCTTACATTGAGCATTACTCCGACATAATGGAATTTGAAGGAGACAAATATTCGGTAGAGTATCCAACAGAATCTCAAAGTTTACAGTTAGATAGAACAATCGTCAATGGCCAAGAAGCTCTTGTTGGAATTTTAGAAATCAAATCTGTTCCAATGAGTACGATTGAAGGAAAGGCTGTTAGTTATAAAGGTCAATTCCAATGTATAGTAGCTAAGAAATAACGTAGGCGGATTGACTTATCCATATCGTTTATCCCTCGTTTGCTTCAATAAAACAAGAAGGGCGAATCTTAACAGATTCGCCCTTCTTGTTTTTAGCGCATATACAATTTAAAGTTGGTCCCAGTAATCTTTAATTACTGGAATGCCACTGGAAGTTTTTGTCATGGAAACGTCTGCGTACACACCATTTCCAAAACCACATTCCATGTCACTTCCTGCCTGCTTCATACTTACTTGAGAATCAGTGAAAGTAAAAGTGACTGAACACTTTGGCTCGCCTTCTTCCTGATAAGAATAGACTATCTTTCCTTCTTGATAAGTCAAAGTATCTACAAAAGAACCAGAGTTATAGCTTGGATAACCCACCGTAAGGAAGAAGCTTATTGCTGCGGTATTCTTATCTAACAGTTTTACCTGCAGCTCTCCATGTGGTCCTTTTTCTCCGCCCTCTAATTCTTTAGCCTTTAACACATAGGAGCCTGTGGGATTAATTGTATCATTAGATGAGCAAGCCCAAAGGCAGCTCAGTAGCAGGAAAGCATTCAATGACTTTCTCATTTTATTGAAGTGTTAAATAAGTTATCACGCCCATAAACAAGAGAAACGAAGCCACGCCGCCCCATCTAATTCCCCAGCCCAGCGCCTTCATATTCTCACTAGCGGCTCGCTTTTGCAACAGCTTACCTAGCACATACGCACTCACCACCAAAGCAATAAGCACCCAGGAAGAGTTAATCAACTGAAACAGCAATGTGGCCAAGCCCAGCAAAATGACTGTGCCTACCAAGCCTAAGAGTTGAAAAAGCAGTTTCACTGATTAAGCAAAATGATTCCAGCCTTGGGCTTTGATGGCGTGGGCGTTTCCGCTTGGCGTAACCAAGTTCACTCCTTCAGAAGCGTCTGTGATTTTCCCGATGATGGTGATGTCTGGATTATTTTTGAGTTTGTCGTAGTCAGAGAGTTTGGCTGTGAAGAGCAGTTCATAATCCTCACCACCGTTCATAATACAGGTTACTGGGTCAATTTTGAATTCCTCGGCGGTGTCCAAGGTCTGCTGGTCTACGGGCAGTTTGTCCTGGAAAACGGCCGCTCCTACCCTGCTCTGCGAACAGATGTGCAACAGCTCAGAACCCAATCCATCTGAGATATCAATCATAGACGTAGGATGCACGCCCAGTTCCTTCAGCTCATGAATCACGTCCATGCGTGCCTCAGGGCGGAGTTGACGGCCCACCACATAGTCTTTGCCTTCCAGTTCTGGTTGGGTTTCTGGGTCGGCTAAGAAGGCTTGTTTCTCGCGCTCCAATAGTTGAAGTCCTAAGTATGCGCCACCTAAGTCGCCGGTCACGCAGATAAGGTCATTCACCTGGGCGGTACTGCGCAGGACGGCTTTGCCTTTTTCTACTTCGCCCAGAGCAGTTACGCTAATAACCAAGCCAGAGCGCGAGGAGGTGGTATCGCCGCCAACCAGGTCTACTTTGTAGTTTTCGCAGGCTAGGCGCATGCCTTCATACAATTCTTCCATGGCCTCTACCGTGTAGCGCGCGCTAATGGCCAGGCTTACCACAATCTGGGTAGGGATGGCGTTCATGGCGGCGATGTCAGAGACGTTCACGGCCACGGCTTTGTAACCCAGATGCTTGAGCGGGCAGAAGGTCAAGTCAAAGTGCACGTTCTCAATGAGCATGTCCGTGGAGATAACAATCTGCTTCTGGCCGGGCTCAATGATGGCGGCATCATCGCCAATGCCTAGGACGGTGGATGGATTTTGCAACTCCACGTGCTCTTGCAATCTTCTAATGAGGCCAAACTCGCCGAGGCTATCTAAGGAGGTATATTCAGACATAGTGTGTATTTTCTAGGTATTTATACGATTCGCGCCCACTCGCCAAATCTGGCTTTGAGGCGTTTTTGGGCTATTTTCTGGAAACCAGCCCGAAAACGCAAAGATAGCTTTTTTGTTGGGGCTTGCCATTTCACAGGTAAAGGCTGTATATTAAACTTTTATTTGCTAACGAGCGTTAGCTTTTATAGATTTGATGCTCAACACCACCAATACTATGTCGCGTAAAGAACAAATAGACCAAGTTGCCACCTCGCTTTTCAGGAGCAGAGGTTTTGCCGCCACCACCATGCGTGACCTGGCGTTGGAACTGGGCATTGAGGCCGGTAGTTTGTATTCGCACATCAAGTCCAAAGAAGATATCCTGCAACGCGTGTGCTTTAGAATGGCAGATGCGTTTGTAGCGGCTTTTGAGCAGGTACAGAACCAGGCAGTGCCGGCCTCTGAGAAATTACAACTGGCTGTGGCGGCCCACGTGCGGGTCCTGACCCAAAACCCAGAGGCGGCGGGAGTGTTCTTGAATGAATGGAAACACCTGAGTGAGCCCACCTTGAGCAAGTTCAGCCAGATGCGTCACCGGTATGAAGAAGGCTTCCGGGAGATTGTGAGAGAGGGCATCGCCAATGGCGAGTTCAGGGTCACCGATGAGAAATTTGTGGTACTGACTTTGCTCTCTAGCTTGAACTGGCTCCACACCTGGTACAAACCAGAAGGAAAAATGAACCCCGACCAGATAGCCGATTACCTGTCTAATCTGCTTTTGAACGGATTACTGAACACAGAATTACACGCGCAAAACGCATAAGGCATTACTCTTAATTATAAAGTTATGTACGGAGGAGGAAACGTTTTTGAGGCCACCAAGTTTGATGACCTTCAGCAGGAAGACCCGGTGTTGTTGGCTGAGTTTGAGGCCCGCATAGCCCGTGGTGAGAAAATTGAGCCCAATGACTGGATGCCCCAATTATACCGCAAGCAATTGGTGCGTATGATTGAACAGCACGCCCACTCTGAGATTATTGGCGCCTTGCCAGAAGGCACCTGGATTACCCGTGCCCCGGGCTTCCGGCGTAAGCTGGCCCAGATGGCCAAGGTGCAGGATGAAGTAGGCCACGCCCAGTTGCTGTACAGCGCCGCCGAAACCCTTGGCAAGACCCGTGAGCAAATGCTAACCGACCTCATCAACGGTAAAAGCAAATATTCCAACGTATTCAACTACCCAGCCTTTACCTGGGCAGACTCTAATATCATTTCCTGGCTCATTGACGCCGGCGCCATTGTGAACCAGATGGCCAACGCCAAAGGAAGCTACGGACCGTATTGCCGCGCCCTGGACAGAATCTGCGCCGAGGAAGCCTTCCACTTGAAGTACGGTCATGACGCCGTAGTACACATGGCTACAGGCTCGCCAGTACAGCGCCAGATGATTCAGGAAGCCTTGAACCGTTGGTGGCCGCCTATTATGACGTTCTTCGGGCCGAGTGACAAGATGAGCACGCACACCGAGACCTTGATGCGCTGGAAAGTGAAGATGGCCTCTAATGATGCTTGTCGTCAGCAATTCCTGGACATGTACGTGCCTAAGATTTGGGAACTGGGCTTAACCGTTCCGGATGCCAAATTGCGTAAAAACGAAGAAGGCGTTTGGGAATACACAGAGCCAGATTGGGACGAATTCAAACGCGTCATCAATGGGGACGGCCCTTGCAACGCAGAGCGCCTGGCCGTACGCCGTACCGCCGAAGAGCGTGGTGCCTGGGTAAGACGCGCGCTGTTATCACCGAAGGCTTCTTACGTGAGACCTCTGGCATAGCCACTTAGTTAAGAGTTAAAAGTTAAGAGTTGGAATCCGTTTCCACCCTTGATTTCACCTTAGGTAAAACTTCGTTTTTGGCCTATTTCTGAGAAATCAGGCCAAAAACAGACCTTAAAACCTAATCAACTTCTAACTCTTAACTCATAACTTTTAACTCATCAAAATGTCCATAGAATCTTTAGACCCCCGCGTAACGCGCCTTCACATTGAGGCCGAGGCTGAACAAGAGCAGAAACCACAATTGGACCAGCTGGAAACCTATGAGGTTTTCCATCAGCAGAAAGAAGGCAAAGCCTTTACCTACGCTGGTCCGGTGCACGGTGCCAATGAAGAGATTGCCTTCTTGTTCGGGAAAGAGCAGTACAGCCGTAGAGCGGCCTGCACGGGCATGTGGATTGTGAAAACTCAGCGCGTGTTTGTAACGCCGTACGTAGATGACAACACGTCTTTCTATGACACCTTAAAGGAACTGACCGTTACGCCAGAAGACGCCGAGCAGACGTATGAACTCTTCCATTTGAAGAAGCGTGGCAAAGCGCACGTGCACGCCGGCACCGTGACCGCCCGTTCTTATGAGCATGCACTGCAAATAGCCAAAGAGACCTTGAATACGCCACCTGTGGTAAACGTATGGGTAGTAGCCAGCCAGGACGTATTGCGCGAAGAGCAAGAGAAAGACATCTGGCTGACCACGCCAGAGAAGAAGTACCGCGAGGCCACCGCTTACCGCGTGCAAGACAAGATAGACCGTTTCAAAGCCGAAAGACAAGCCCAATAAGCCATGCAGGACCTAGCCATCAAAGACCTTTTATACAAGCTAGCCGATGACCAGTTGATTCTGGGACACCGCAATTCTGAGTGGACCGGCATGGGGCCCATGCTGGAAGAAGACATCGCGTTCTCCTCCATGGCCCAGGACAAACTAGGCCACAGCCTAGCATTCTACACCCTATTGCATGAACTGGGTGAAGGCGAACCTGACACCGTGGCCTTCATGCGCAACGCCGACCAATTCCACAACTGCCAGCTCACCGAACTACCCATCGGCGAATATGACTTCAGCTTGATTAGACACTTCTTGTTTGACAATGCAGAGTCTTTGCGCTTTGAGTCCTTGAGCCAGTCCAGCCATGAGGGCATTGCCAGAATTGCCACCAAATTGAAAGGCGAAGTAAAATACCACGTGTTACACGGCAATACCATGGTCAAGCAGCTAGGCTCCGCTACTGAGGAAAGCATCACGCGCATGCAAGAGGCCTTAGACTATGCTTTGCCGTTTGCCCTAGGCATCTTTGAACCGTCCAAGTACGAGCAGGAACTGATTGACGCAGGCATTTACGTGGGTGAAGCCGCTATCCAAAAGGAATGGGAAAACCGAATTTCGGCTGTTTTGGCGAAAACAAGCCTAAAACTACCTGACTTTTCTACCATTACGCCGGTCTACGGTGGCCGTTACGGACAGCACACAGAGCACTTACAACCGCTTCTAGATGAAATGGCCGAAGTCTTCAAGCTGGACCCAACCGCTGAGTGGTAAACTTAATTGTTGGTTGCTGATTGTTGATTGTTAAAACAGTTTGCTTCATGAAATATTGAGAAGTCGTTTTTGGCCTACTTTTGTGAAAACAAGCCAAAAACGACTTTTTCATGTTTAGTGAAGTATGCTTACTAAATTCAATAAACTGTTGTAGCACATTAATAAAATGAATTGGTTCAAGCCAAAAAAAGAGAAGAAACTATTCTCAAAAAAGATTGCTGTTTATCTGAGCACCGAATACAAGAAGATACTTGTTGCTCCTTTCTTTGTTGATGAATCGTGGCTTTATTATGAGCAAGAGGAGGTCGAGGTTTTGAATTTTGACGTTCCTGATGAGCTAATAGGTGAATCTATAAAGCGAAATTTGCAAAAATTTGCTGAAAAAAATCAAGACCTGACAAAACGAAATTTAACCGATTGGCCAGCCTTTAAAGCGAGTAAACTCAAAACGGTAAAAGAATTTGAAAAGAAGTACTCAAGAATCTCTATAAGTGGATTAAATGAAGCAAACATCTCTCTTTCGATGGATGCTGAAACAAAATCAGAGCATGAGATTAATTTAAGAACGACCTTGTCGGCATATGCTGATAACAAACTACTTGGCATTCGATTGAAAAAAATATATCAAGCTCAGATTGACAAGAAAATAGAATAAATCCGAACAACTTCAGCTAAAAGTCAGTCTTCGACAGACTCACTTGCCGTTAAGTCAAACTGATTTCTTAAATGCATCATTTTACTGCATTCGTTGTTATCATTTCGTACTGATAATCAAGAACAACAATCAACAATTAACAACCAGCAATTCATATGACCGTTGAGCAAATCCGTGAGTTTTTAGAGGAGGTGAAAGACCCAGAGATTCCTGTGTTGTCCTTGAACGACCTAGGCGTGATTACTGGGATTGAGCTTAACCCAGACGGTTTTGTAACGGTACGCATGACTCCTACGTTTGCAGGGTGTCCGGCCATGGACTACATGCGGGCAGAAGTAGAGCAGTCCTTGCGAAAGCATGGCATTGAGGCATTTGAAGTGGTGATGAGTTTTGACGAGCCCTGGAATTCCAACAATCTCTCAGAGAAAGGACGGCAGGCGTTGAAAGACTTCGGGTTGGCACCGCCGCAGCCGTACCAGGGAATTCTGGATTTGGAGATTCTGGAATACGCCACCTGCCCCAATTGCCAAAGCGAAAACACCGAGATGCGCACACCATTTGGCCCTACTCTTTGCCGGTCTATGCATTACTGTAATGATTGCCGACAGATGTTTGAGCAGTTTAAGCCCTTGTAACCCCCAACTATGAAAAAATACTTACACCTGTGTGCCTTCGGTTTGTTGCTAGGTGCCGCCAGTTGTTCTAAGGATGCTGGCAAAAGTGGCCCCTTGGCCCGTCCTATCTCAGATGAGGACCTAAGAACGCAGTTGATTACCTTGTCAGACACGCTTACTGGTAAATGGGAAGTGATGTACACCAGCGACAGCACCAAAATAGCGGAGATGGAAGAAATGCTGGCAGCCCTTCCGCCGGCCGTGCTCCCTGCCCAACAACGCGCCGATTTACAGAAAGCCATCAACCGCCTGCCAACGTTGCGCTATGACCGCAAGACCATGCGTAGCTCAGACATGATTGATGCCTATGATTTAGCGCATGATTCTGTCTACAAGGCAATTTTTGCGTTTCTCCCAGAGACCGGCTCTACCGGAATTCCAAGGGTTGATTCTCTTAAAAACCAGATACAGGCCCACCACAATGAAGTGGTTATGTACCGTAGCCGCTATGATGTGACGGCCAAGGAAATGAACACATTGATTAGGAGGTACCGCAAGCGTTTACCACGTTTGGGCAAGCCGTATGACACACTGCAACCAGCACCTTTGTTCCAATGGGTGGACAACAGCAAGCCTAAAGAGGAAGTAGCAGAAGAAGAGTAGAAAGAAAAAATCACTCCTTCATCCACTTTGAAAAGAGTAGGATAACGATTTGATAGTTCTGTTTTTGTTCCCCACTTTTTGTCATCTTGGAAAGATCTTGTGGGCAAGCGGTAGAGGCGTTAACTTAAGTGCTTATCTAGTTTGCTACCAGGCTCCTTTCATGATCACATACATGGAAGAAGGGGAGGAAATTATCAAGTGTAAATCATCCCCCTACCCCCTTCAAAGGGGACAGATAAATCCTTAATTATAAACGAAGCGGCCTCCCAAATTAGGAGGCCGCTTCGTTTATGGGCTATTTTCTGAAAATCAGGCTAAAAATGCTTATCCCAGTTTTTTCATTTCGTCTTTCACGAAGTCTACCAACGTCTGAATGTACTCACTAGAAAAGTCAAACCGGATGCCAGCGGCGGCGTAGATTTCGCCAATGGTGGCAGTATATCCTAAACTGAGGGCTTTTTTGTAACCTTCCAGCGCGGCGGCAGGTTCTTCTTTGTAGCGCTTCCAGACGGCAATGGCACCTAGCTGGGCCATGGCGTACTCAATGTAGTAGAACGGCACCTCATAGAGGTGCAACTGCTTCTGCCAGATGTACGGCTTCAAATGCTCCAAACCAGACCAGTCTACTTCATGCAGGTTAAACTGCTCAAAAATGCGCACCCAGTTGTCATGGCGCTCTTCTACAGTATGGTCAGGGTTCTCGTAAATCCAGTGCTGGAACTTGTCAATGGTAGCCACCCACGGAAAGGTCTCCAACACGCCTTCTAAATGCTGACGCTTGGCACGCACCAAATCCTCCTGGTTAGGGAAGAAGATATCCCAGTGGTCCAGCGTAATCAACTCCATGGACATAGACGCCAGCTCCGCTACCTCAGAAGGTGGGTGCTTGGCACTGTTCAAAGGCAAATCACGGGTCAGGAAAGAATGCACCGCGTGTCCGCCTTCGTGTAACAAGGTGACCACATCGCGCAGCGACGAGGTAGCGTTCATGAAGATGAACGGTACGCCAATCTCATCTAGCGGGTAGTTGTAGCCGCCCGGTGCTTTGCCTTTGCGTGATTCCAAGTCCAAATGGCCCATTTCGCGCATGGTCACCAAGCAATCACCTAAGAAGGTATCTAAGCGGTAGAAACAGTCAATGGTTTTCTCCAGCAATTCCTCGCCGGTTTTGAATGGCTCTAAAGGAGGCAATAGGCTCGGGTCCACGTCCATGTCCCAAGGGCGCAAAGTGTCCAGCTTCAACTTCTCTTTGTGCTCTTTGTCAATCAGGCGCGTGACCGGAACTACCTGCTCTTGAATAGCTTTATGGAACGCGTAAGTGTCTTCAGGACGATAGTCAAATCGGCCGAGGGCCGCGAACATATAATCTCTGAAATTGTCAAAGCCCGCGTTCTTAGCCACTTGGTTGCGCAAGCCCACCAGTTCGGTGAAAAGGTCATCCAGCTTGTCTTTGTCTTGCAGACGGCGTTCCTGAATGGCTTTGTAGGCTTCCTCACGTACGGCACGGTCAGTTTGCTTAAGGCGGTCAGAGGCGCGTTGCAGGGTCATTTCCTCGCCGTCAAGCGTCACCATCATGGCGCCGGCAATGGCACCGTACTGCTGTGACTTGGTGCTGATTTCGGTCTGTAATGGAATATTCTCCTCCCTGAACAGCTCAATGGCCCGACGCACGCCCCGCAGGTAGATGAAGTACTGCTTCTGGTCCAGCTGGTCTGCATACGGAGACGCCACCAACTTGCGGTTGAAGGCATCATCATACGGTGAGGCCTTGGGCTCAATCTCCGTCACGAAGAACTGAAACGCCTCGGTGAGGGCCTCATCTTGGGTATTGCAGGTCATCTTGATGTAGCGCCACGCCAGGTTCTCTGACAGCACGCTTTCCAGCTCACTGCGGTCCGAAATCCACTTTTCCAGCTCGGCCAGAGAGTTGACGGGACGGTTCTTCAGCTCTTCAAAGATAGGTTCCAGTGAAGCCCAATCAGAAACCTCAAACTCTGCCGGCATGCAAACGCGGGGCTTACGTTTTGGCAAAGCGAGCGTTTTGGGGGTATTTTCCATAAAACAGGTCAAAAACGATTATCCTATCTCAATCACCACGTCTGAGGTGAGCGGATGGCCTACACAGTTTAGTACATACCCTTGGGCAATCTCAGAATCAGAGAGGCCTTCGCGCTCATCTAAATGCACGCGTCCGGTTAGGCATTTGCCACGGCAGGCGGTACACAGACCAGCCTGGCAAGAATACGGTAAATCAATATCATCCCGCAGACCGGCTTCCAAGATGGTCTCGTTCGGTTCTACTTCTACTTTATACTCTTTGCCTTCATAGATGATGGTCACCGTCTGGGTCACAATCTCATCTGTCTCATTGGCGCCGGTCACGTTCTTGTCTTCTGGCGTGGTTGGGGCCACAAAGCTTTCTTTGAACACGCGGTCTGCCGGCACTTTCATGAACTGAAGGGCGTCACGCACCTCGTTCATCATGCCTTCTGGCCCGCACATGTAGAAGCTTTCGTCTGAATAACCCGGGGCTTTGCACTTGTCCATCAGCTTGATGACCATCATGCGGTCCAGTAGGCCAATGTTCTCTTCTTGTTGCTCAGTGGCGTCTTTCAAGGACTCATTGTACACGTAGACCACTTTAAGGCGCTCAGGATTCTCGGCCTCCAGACGGTCAAACTCGCTCTTGAAGATAACCGAGTTCTCATTGCGGTTTCCGTAAATCAAGGTCACTCGGCTCTGAGGCTCGTCTTTCAAGATGGTTCTGGTCATGGACATGAGAGGCGTGATGCCGCTACCACCGCCAAACAGGTAGATGTGGCGCTTCTTGGAGGCATCGGCTTTCAGGTTGAAGTTCCCAAGCGGGGCCATCACTTCAATCTCCTGCCCTACCTTTACGTTGTCCAGGATGTAATTAGACATGAGGCCGCCTTCTACGCGCTTGATGGTCACCGACAATCTTGGGTCGTCTGGGGTGCTGCACAGTGAATACGACCGTCTTATCTTGGAGCCATTTACGGGTATGATCAAGGTCAGAAACTGACCAGGGATGAACGAAATGCTGTTTCTTTCTGGGTGCTCAAAATGAAGGGTAACAGCATCTGCGGTTTCTTGGGTGATTTCCGCCACCTTCATGTGGTAGTGAGTATTGCTCATAGTTCTAAGAATGGAAAACAAACGCTTACGTTTGCTAAACTGGTTTACAGCCCGAAAGTTACGATATTTCAGCATCCTGCCCGAACGCTCGCGCAAAAATCTGAGGCAAACTATATTTGCGGGAAATCAGGCAATTTTTACACAAGACAGTAGCACGAATGAGCTGGCAAGACTAAGTTTACATTTCATACGTGTCCTTAATATGGCACGGTTTGCAAGCACAATGAAAAACCCTTCTCTGTTAATACAAGCGTTGCAGTCCCGCGTGGGCACGTTTGCGCCCATCATGGACCATGACCTAAGCGCCCCAGATGTGACGCCGTTAGATTTCACCTCATCTAACCAATTGCTCCTTTCTTCTAATCTACGGGACACGGCAGAGTTTGAACAACTGGTCCAGCAGATGCTACAGGAGAAAAACGCCACCGTGGGCGTAGGCGGCTATTTTGAGAACCGCGACATTTACCGGCGCAGTGAACATTTCTCCGGAGAGGAAGAATCCAGGAACATTCACCTGGGCGTGGACATCTGGGCGCCGGTGCACATTCCGCTGTATGCCACCGTGGCTGGCAAAGTGCACAGCTTCCAGGACAACAATAATTTCGGGGATTACGGGCCCACCATCATTCTGGAGCATGAATTGGAGGGCCATACCTTTTATACCTTGTACGGTCATCTAAGTCGAGGCAGTTTACAAGGCAAAGTGGTAGGCCAGGAAGTGAAAGCGGGTGAGCAGGTGGCTACCATGGGTCCGTACCCGGAGAACGGAGATTGGCCGCCGCACGTGCATTTTCAGTTGATGACAGATATGTTGGGCAAGTCAGGTGATTTCCCCGGAGTATGCGCCCCTTCAGAAGTGGCCTATTACCGGAACATCTGCCTTAACCCTAACCTGCTCCTGAACTCAAAACATTTACAGTAACCCATTTTCAACCTAAATTACTGGAAGGGCATCTGACTCTCCTACTGCATATACTATGTTTGATATTGACAGATTAGTACTCAGCATTCAAGACTTCGCCGTGCTGTACGGCATCAAGTTACTGATTGCCATTTTCATCTTAATCATTGGGCTTTGGCTTATTGGGCGCATCACCACCTTTGCGTACAATGTCATGAAGCAACGGAACGTAGACCCGTCACTGCGTCCCTTCCTCCGGAACGTCCTTAGAATTGCCTTGTTGGTGATGCTCTTCATGGTAGTGGTGGCACAGGTGGGTTTGGAGATTACGTCCTTTGTGGCAGTCTTAGGCTCTGCAGGTTTGGCGGTGGGTCTAGCTTTGCAGGGAAGCTTGTCTAATTTTGCCGGTGGCGTTTTGCTTTTGACCGTGAAGCCTTTTAGGGTAGGCGATTTCATTGAAGCCCAGGGCCAAAAAGGCCGGGTGTGCATCATCAACATCTTCAATACCGTCATCCTCACCGAAGACAACAAAACCGTCTTCCTGCCAAACGGCCCCTTAGCCTCTGCGGTGATTGTGAACTATGACGTAGAGAAAAACCGCCGGCTGGAGATTCAATTGGTAGTGGATTCTGCGGTTCCTCTATCCAAAGTAAAAACCGTCCTGCAACGCGTGATTGACTCAGAACCATTGGTGCTGGCAGAACCCGCTCCAAACGTTGGAGTGGAGAAACTGTCGGCCCAAACCGTCACCTTATTTGTGCATGCGTGGGTTTTAGGCGAACGCGGGCGGTCACGCTCTAACGTGTACGACACTCTCACAGAGCAAATCAAAGAAGCTTTTGCACAAGAAGAAATTCCATTGAAATAAGCGCGACTCGTTTTTGGCCAGTTTTCAAGAAAACAGGCCAAAAACGAAGTTCTTTTAAACAAAGAAGCCTGTTCATGTGAGCAGGCTTCTTTGTTTAAAATATCAGTCAAACTTGATGGCTTTTACCGGATGGATTCTGGCTATCATGAGCGTTGGCAATAAGATAGACAGCATAGTTAATAAGAAGGTGATGCCATTGATTCCTACCCAGATGCGCCAGTCCCAGTAGATGGGAACGGTATCCATGTAATAGTTTTCGGGGTCTAGCGGAATGACATGGAAATAGTCTTGGATGAGGCAAAATGCCAAGGCCAGCAGGTTTCCGCCAATCAAACCGGAGATAGTGAGCTTGAGTCCCCGGTGCAGGAAGATGCCCCGTATCTGGCCATTGGTGGCGCCCATAGCTTTTAAGGCGCCTATCATGTTGGTGCGCTCCAGAATCATGATGAACAGCGTAGAGACCATGTTGAACGTGGCCACAAAAATGATGAGCACCAAAAAGATAATGACGTTACGCTTGAGCAGTTCCAGCCAGTCAAACAACTGGGCATAAGTGTCCGTGATTTTCTCCAGTTGCAGGTCGTAGTTCATCTTGTCAAAGACCTGACTAGCCACGGTGTCAATCTGCGTAAAATCGGTCAGCAGTATTTCATATCCGCCTACCAGAGAGTCTGGCCATTGGTTCAGTTCGCGTATTTGCCGAAGGTCTCCAATCACGTAGACGTTGTCAAACTCCTCCAGACCGGTTTTAAAGATGCCTTTCACTTCTAGCTTCCGCACCCGCGGTGGGTTCTGGATGAAGTAGAATAACAGTCGGTCTCCTACCTTCAGCCGGAGTTTGTCGGCCATGATTTGGCTCATCATCACGTGCTCAGAAGCTGCCGTGTCATTGAACTCCATCACCGAGCCAGACACCAGGTTCTGTTTCATGCTCCGGAAGTCATAGGTAGAGTCCACGCCTTTTAAAACCACCCCTAGCACCTCGTCCTCGGTCTTGATGATGGCCGTTTTGCGCGCGAAGGGCTGCAGTTTTTCTACCCCGGGTATGTTCTTATAATCCTCCAAGCCCGTACTAGTCCCCATGGGGTAGCCCTCAAACGAGTTATTGGTGTCAAATTTGCTTACTTGCAGGTGACCGCCAAAGCTGAAGATTTTGGCCTGAATCTCGTGCCGGAAGCCCTGCAGGATGGCAAATGAAACAATCATGATGGCAATGCCCAGCCCTACGCTGAACTTTGCTATTTTTGTGACAGACGCGGTAAAAGAGTCAGAACGGGCTCCGGACAAACGACCGGCTATGTAGCGGGAGAGATTCACTGTTTCTAATTTGAGCTTAAAGATAGCTATCTGTATTTGTTAAACTAATGATGATGACATACTCCATTTTGCGCACCGCTGTTTTTGGCTTGGTTCTGGCCAGTTGCCAGCCCACGGCCAGCACTTCTGCCTCCAGTGACAATTCTGCTTCTGCAGGCACGGCCACCCAAGAAACGCAAGGCGCGGCGCCCACGGTCATAGAGCAGTTGCAGGCTCCCCTCCTAACGGGTGCCGAGCAGACAGAGTTATACCTGCCCTACCTGCAAGGCAAGCGCGTGGCCATGGTCGTGAACCAGACCTCCATCATCGGCAAGAAACATTTAGTAGACACGCTTCTGAGCCGAGGTGTGAAAATTTCCGTGATTTTTGCGCCGGAGCACGGTTTTAGAGGCGACGCCGACGCCGGGGCTCACATCAGCAACAACAAAGACGCCAAGACCGGCCTGCCTATTCTGTCACTCTATGGCAACAACAAAAAGCCTACCGCAGAGCAGTTGAAGGACGTAGACGTGGTGCTGTTTGACATCCAGGACGTGGGCGTGCGGTTCTACACCTACAGCAGTACTATGCATTACGTTATGGAAGCCTGCGCCGAGCTGAACAAACCCATGCTCCTACTTGACCGCCCCAACCCGATTGGCTACCTGATTGACGGCCCGGTGCTGGTACCAGAGCGTAAATCCTTTGTGGGCATGAACACCATTCCCATTGCGCACGGCTTGACCTTAGGCGAATACGCCCAGATGATCAATGGCCAGAAATGGCTGAAGAACGGCGTGCAGGCGCAGGTGAAGATTATCCCTGTGAAAAATTATGACCGCAAGCAGTTCTATTCGCTGCCGGTGAAGCCCTCGCCTAACCTGCCCAATGACCAGTCCATCAAGCTGTACCCGTTCCTGTGTCTGTTTGAAGGCACCACGGTGAGCATGGGCCGCGGCACGCAGATGCCCTTCCAAGTGATTGGCGCACCCTACTATCCTGATAAATCGTTCTCATTCACGCCAGTTCCCATCCAAGGCATGTCCATGGACCCGCCCTACAAAAACCAGGTGTGCTACGGCAAGGATTTGAGGAACATGCGCCTGACGGAGAATTTCACCTTACAATACCTGTTGGATTTCTACAAAGCCTCTGGCCAGAAAGAGAAGTTCTTTAACAACTTCTTCAAAAACCTGGCTGGTACTGAGGAGCTACAACAACAGATACTAGCCGGGAAAACCGAAGCCGAGATTAGAGCCAGCTGGCAACCCGGACTAGACCAATACAAGAAGATGCGCCAGCAGTACCTTCTTTACCCAGACGCCCAATAAAAACATGCAGAAAGAAGATTTGCGGATTGTGTTCATGGGTACGCCAGACTTTGCCGTACCCGGTTTACAAGCCTTGCTAGACAACGGTTGGAACGTGGTGGCCGTCATCACCGCTCCAGACAAACCCGCCGGACGCGGCCTTAAACTGACCTACTCCCCAGTAAAACAAGTAGCCGTGGAAAGAGGCATTCCAGTCTTACAGCCCACTAATTTAAAAGACCCTGCCTTTCAAGAGGAGCTCAGAAGCTATAACGCCAGCTTGCAGGTGATTGTGGCCTTCAGGATGCTACCCGAAGCCGTTTGGAACATGCCGCCGTTGGGCTCCCTGAACATACATGCATCTTTGTTACCGCACTACCGCGGAGCCGCGCCTATCAACTGGGCCATCATCAACGGCGACCAAGAGACAGGTGTAACCTCCTTCTTCTTGCGCCATGAGATTGACACCGGAGACATCATCCTACAGGAGAAAGTAGCCATTGAACCGGAGGATGACTTCGGTTCTTTGTATGAAAAGCTCAAACACGCCGGGGCCAAATTGCTGTTGGACACGGTGACCGCCATTGTGGAAGAGCGCACCCAGCCCTACCCGCAGCCGCAGTTAGACGAGCCGCGCATGGCGCCCAAGATTTTCAAGGAAACCTGCCAAATTAATTGGAACCAGCCCGCTGAGAAGGTGCATAACTTCATTAGAGGCTTGTCACCTTACCCGGCCGCTTGGACGGTGTTGGAAGGCAAGCAGTTCAAGGTGTTGAAAGGCGAAGTTACTTCTGCCGAATCAGCTCTTGAGCTGAGCACCATCCAAACCGACAACAAGACCTTCCTGCATATTCAATGCGCCAACGGCACCGCCTATTCCATTCTGGAACTGCAGATGGAAGGCAAAAAACGCATGTCCATCCAGGATTTCCTTAGAGGCTATACCTTTCAAACCACCGCATGATTCACATAGTAGTCGCCATCGCCGAGAACCGCGTCATTGGCAAAAACAACCAGCTTATCTGGCACCTCCCAGAAGATTTAAAGCACTTCAAATTGCTCACCATGGGGCATCCCATGATTATGGGCCGCAAAACCTTTGAGGCCATCGGCAAACCACTCCCGGGGCGTACCACCATCATCATTACCCGTCAGGCTGACTACCAGGCTCCCGAAGGCTGTATTGTCACCACCTCTTTAGAGGAGGCCTTGCAAGAGGCGATGGCGCTAGACGAGCAGGTGATGGTAGTGGGCGGCGCAGAAATTTATAAGCAGGCCCTTCCGCTAGCCGAAGTCGTGCATCTAACTTTGGTACATGAGTCTTTTGATGGTGATGTCTTTTTCCCAGAACTAAGCCCAGCCGAATGGGACATCACGACCCAGCAAGAGCATGAAGCAGATGACAAGCACGCCTATCCTTTTTCCTTCTTCACCTTTAGAAGGATCGCCAATTTCAGTGCTAATTAAGGTTGCGTCACCCTTAAAAACCATATCTGGCTGATTAATTCAGTAGATTTTAATTAACCGTTTTTGGCCTATTTCTTAGAAAATAGGCCAAAAACGGTTTTTTCATTTCAACGGAAGTTTCTCTCTTGTGTAAGAACAACGGGAATCACATACTCACTTAAAAAAGAGAGGCCCTTGCTAAGTAAGCAAGGGCCTCTCTTTTTCATCTTCGTTTTTGGCTTGATTCCTAGAAAACAGCCCGAAAACGGATTAGCGTAAAATGTAGATCTTACCGTAGCCGTTCTTAAAGGCTTTGTCACCGTTTACGTAGCGCCGCTTCATCTCTTCTGGACCTTGGTCTACAATTACCCGGTACAAATACACGCCATTGGCTAAGCGGTCACCATACTCATCGGTTCCATCCCAGGCGTACTCTGTCATGTTGTTCCCAATCTTTAAAGGCCCTAGCTCATCGCGCTGAATCTCTTTGACCACTTTTCCGGTAACGGTCATGATTTGGATTTTCATGCGCTCTGGAATGTAGCTGCCCGTCAACGTGAACACGAAGCGCGTTTTAGAGGAGAACGGGTTAGGGTACGGGAAGAAGTTAGAGATAGAAGACTCGTTCACTACCTGGAAATTAATCCGGTACCTCTCGGCGGCTGCCTTTTGGCCAGAAGCATCTTTGCCTTGCACCTCCAGCGTATACATTCCGTCTGACAGATCCTTCGGGTTGTACTCAACTCTAAAGTCATTCTTCTCATCAGCAGGGTACCATTTTACCTCTGCATTAGTATTGATGTCAATCTCCTCAAAGTCTTTGGCGTCTGGACGCTTCAAGAAAATCTCCATGGAACTAGGATCAGTGATCAGGACCTTGCGGTTATTATCCTTCAGCATCACATTGATCACAGGGCTAGGCGAAACAATGTCCTGGTCTAAAATATGCGCTCCGTCAAATACCACGTCTAACACCGGCGGCATACCTGCCACCTGGTTAACTGTGAAAGGAATCTCCAGGATATTGTTGTTATAATTCTGCTCTGGCAACAACTTAGGATTCCAGTTAAAACGTAACCGGTTGGTGCCTTTCATTGTGGCCGTTGGTAAAGAGTAGTTAAAATAGATGGTGTCATTCTTAACCAACGGACCAACTTTTGTCAAGGTAGTGGTGCTGGTACCATCCTCCTTCAGCAAAGTAGTTTCAATGGACACGTCACCAGCAAAGTCTGTGTCTGTCACGTTATGGAAAGCTAAGCGTAAGTCTATTTTGCCGTTAGTAGCCTGCTCTGACAGCTTGTTGTACTTGTCTAGTCCCACAATATCTGGCCTAATGATTCCTTCTGGTGCCGCATTATAAAGTACAGTCCATTCTTTAAAGGCGGGCGCGGTGCGCTGCTCCGCGTCTTTCATGTTCAGGCGCAGCTTCAAATACGGAAACACGCTCGCGCTTATACCAGAAATGTCATAGCTTTTAGCCGTGATGTCACTATACAACTCTTCTTCTTCCCCTTCTGCGGTTACACCAATAATATCAACTCCATAAATATCTGCGCCGCTGGTTGTTACCTGGTGTTGCAAGGTTTTCCATTGGGTGGATGGCCCTATCAAGTTAGACATAATAGATCCTTGACGGCCGTTCACCTGCAACTGCTTTTCTAGGCGCACCATCTGCAAATCTCTAGGCGTGGTTGTATCATCTGGATTCACGCTGGATTCTAGGGCAGTACCAGAGGCAGTGCCTTTTCTTCCTAACATGGCAAAGGGATCACCGGTCTGAAGTCCATCAATTAATTTAGACCCTACTCCTTTGAATGCCTCTTTTAATGAAGGACTAAAAGACGAATACGGCACATTGTTAATACCTACCATGGCCACATAATAGCCTTCCGGAATGGTTCTCAAGAAAGCTTGTAGCCTGTCTCTGTAGGTGATGTTGTTAAGGTTAGTGAACTGGTAGATGACGTTTGTGTCAAACCCACATAAAGCGCCCGTACCGGCTGGCATTTTGGTGAACGGATCTAACGTGACATCATTAAAGACTATAGCATAAATGTTAGGGTTATTGAACCCGCAATTGTCCCAGATAAAACTATTCCCATCGATAAATATACCATACGGCGCGGTAAATGACATCTTATGCTGCCCGCCGCCGCTTCGCATTTCAATGCGTTTAAACAATGGCGCGAAGTCAAACTTTTTATTCTTCTCAGATATCACCAGACCAGAAGGCTCGCCTGTGGCTACTTGGGCAAATCTAGCCTGAGACCAACCTTGAGAACCATTAGGAATATAACGGAAAGAGCTATTCGCCCAAATGATTTCTTCATCGGGACCTAATGTATTGTATTTGAATCTCCAGAAATACACCACACTATCTTCACCGTTAGTTTCTGGCAGAGACACCTCCCAAGTAGGCAAAGAAGTTGAACTCACCACCTGAGATTTTTTCCAAGGGCTATCAAAGGTATTTGTGGTGTCAATCTCAAAGTAATAGTCCCTAGGAGCACTCAGCAAATTGGTTGACTGACCTATCAACTTGACGGCACCATTAGTGACAATAGAGAATTCTTGTGGAGCCACCGCCATAACGCCACTTTGAGACATAAAAAACTCATAAGTAGCAGCATTGTTAGTCTCATCCAACTCAGGGATTTTTTGCTGATGATCTAAGACCACCTCAAACTTATTAATCCCCGCAGAATTAGGCACATTGCCCGTAAGCTCAATAGAAACGGTATCCCGGTAATATACTGGCCCCACTTTCATAGAATCCTTCAAGACTACCCCGTTGGTCAGGGTTCTGTTTATCAACACATAGAAGGAGTCAACGTTAACTTTTGCTATATTCTTAATGTCTACTGCCATCAAGAACTTCTCAGAGTTAGCAGTCACCGTACCGCCAGTAATTGGCTTGATAGATACTCCACCTTCGGCAATGGTATAGTCAGCTTTTTCTGGTCCTACAACAACAATAGCCGGGTCTGATTGCAGTACCATTTGCATAAACATGGCTATTCCTGCACCGTTATTCAAAGAAGCAGAAGTGTTCTTAATGGTTAATGCATGTTGCTCACCAATTGTCTTGCCAAAGCTTGCCTCATCTGCAAAAACGGCTTTGTAAAAATTAGTGCTGAACACATTCAACAAGGGAGGCAAACCGGCATGCACGTGTGCCAAGAAGCCAATCGCTCCTTTTTCTGGTGTAAGGAGCCAATCCTCACCAAACGATTTGGCTTGAATGAAGCTATTACCTGCCTCACACCCATTCATTAAAATGAAAGGGTACTTGTCTTTGTTTTTATACCCGTTCAAAACATTAGACACCAGGCCAATCTCTAAGTCTGAGAAACTGGTGGAGCTGTGACCAAAGAAAGTCACCATGGACAAGCCATTATTCAGCTCTTCGGCAATATTGATGTTATCTACCCCAGCAATTGAGCTTTTCAATTTAGTGGTTACGTTTGCCCCCAGCCATTTGCCTTCGGCTATACGCTCAAATCCCCTCAGATAATTAGCCAAAATTGCACGTTCTGGACCATCTATCCCCCCACCTAAGTGTAGGATATTCTTACGCCATTCCAGGTTCTGAGGCAATGCTTCATGGGACTTCACTTTGTTTAAGTAATCTAATACTTGGTGTGGCTGGCTAGCCGCAATTCTTCCTGTGCCCAATAACGGTGTATACTCACTCTGTTCCCAATTGGCCGTGTAAAAGATATCAGAACCTGGTACGCCACCAGTGGGCACCAAGTCTTGTACCGGAAGTGAAAGAGGTGAGTTCCTTACTCTTTTATCTGTATACTCTACTCCTTTGCCAATCAAGAACAAAAACTTAGGCTGGCCTGTGTTCTGCATGTATTTGACAAACCTTCTGATAGCTGCCGGAGATTTCTCACCATAAAAGAATTGATCATACAACTGCCCTACTTCCATTACAAGGGTATCATATTTACCACCAGCAGCAGAGGCTCTATAAGCCGCATAATCTTTTACAGGGTTAATAGACTCCGCAAACGAAAGCATTAAGCTTTTATGGGATACAATCAGGTAGTTTGCTTTATTGCCCACCACAGATTTAAAGTTCACTTCTTTGGCAGGCAAAGGCACTAATTGAGACCCTGACCAAAGTATGCCTTTTTTGAAGGTAGTAGGAAATACAAAACCCTTTTGGGATCCTACCATCACACCCTCTACTCGTGTTATGTTGTCCTGAGAAGTAATATCATATCCTATAGATGCTGCAGCAGATGAGCCGTCAAACAAATAATATAATGGGTTAACAGTGCTTCCTTCATAGGCAATCGGAATAGACTTGGTTGCAATTGTGTTTTTTCTAGGGTAATAGGTCTTAAAATAGCTGGTTCTATATCTTGAGGCAGAACTCTTAGCGGTTATTCTAATAACAAGCTTTCCATCTGCAGCAAAGTCTGTAACTCTTAATGGAAATTTCTTTTTGAAAGATTGGTACCCAATAAGCCGCTCAGAGCCAATCAAACGCTCACTTCCCCCCGGCGGGGTTACAAACAAATCAATATCATGGATATTGTCATTGTCTCCAGCTAAGGCAATTTCTATACTTGGTGCACCTGCGCCCACACCTGTATAAACATTGTTAGCCATATTAGTAAGTGTGAATTTATAGCCAGATGTAGACCCACCCAAAAAGCCTTCGGCAGCATCCATCCAAGAATGATAACCACCCGAATAGCGCTTTCCACGGGCAAATTGAAAGTCATCCAATAAATATCCTTCACTCCAATGCCAAGGTTCTGGCGTAAGGTTAGTAGAAGGTTGAGCATAGGGAACCATACGCTTACCATCTACCGCAGACCAGGTAAGAAAGTAAGTGGCCGTGTCTGTGTAAAAGCTATGATACGGGTTTAAGTGATTGGCATCAGGGTTTTGATAAAGCTCTCTATCTAAGACCCCATCATTCTTCTCGCCATAGAACTCTATAAAATCCCCATCATCAAAGGAGCCATCATTCTCACCGGCAATATGGATGGCAACTTCTTGCCCTCTTCTAAAAAGTTGTAGTTTGCGTGGGTCAACGCCTGTGATGCCAGCGGTTTGTAGGTAGCTTTTGTCCAGACGGTAAATACCCGTGGCGGGTACCTGTATCTTGTAGTACTTCTGGCTGTAATTAATCCATTCATTGCCATAGACTACCTGCTGCGCAGAAGCCGATTCTGCAGCTCCCAGCAAGAGACCTGCCATCAAAAAGAAAGCCAGTAAGAAGGCTTTGAAAGAGTAAATCTTAGTTAACATATAGGCTAGAACTATAAAATCAATCAAAACTGTAAGCAAGCGACACAATCACCGAAGAAGTTTTGCTATCAGCGGCTACTTTGGAGAGGGCCAAGTCTAAGGAGAGTCCATAAGAGGCCACGCCTATCCCGAAGTTAGGCTGCATCTTCCAGCTACTCTTGCCGTCCAAGTCCTCTATCTGTTGCACGTTGTTCAAGCCACCGCGCAAAAATACCGAATTAGCATAGCCTAGTTCTACACCCACTCTTGGGTCTACAGAAACTCTATTGGTAGCCAGAAGGGTATTGCGTTTACCATCAAAGGTCACATCCAGGTCTGTGGCTACCAAGGCAGAAAACTTTTCACCTACATTGAATGAACGGCCCACGCCCAGAATCAACCTGGGCAAGGTAATTTCAATGCTGTTGGCATTAAAGGACTCATCATCTTTCAGGTAAGCGGCCTCCAGTTCCTCAGCGTTTAACTTCCAGGCGGTAAAGGTGGTGGTGATGTCCTTGGCCATGACGCCAAACTGCCAGTCGCCGCGCTGTAATTGCGCCCCTAAGTCTATCCCAAAACCCCAGGCACTGGCAAAATCACCCACGTTGCGGTAAATGATTTTAGCATTAGCGCCCAGCATCAAACCAGGCAGCCAGTTACTACGACGGGCATATGAGGCAATAAAGGCGTAGTCGGCTACTGAGAAGTACTCAATGCTGTCATACTGGATGGCGCCGTACTCATTCTGCAAACGGCGGGTGTCTGCAATGTCATCTACGCCTAGTCTAATTACAGAAATGGCTAGAGCACTGGAAGAGTCCAAGGTGGTGGCATAGGCCCCAAAGTCATTCTTAATGATCCCGGCAAATAGCTCTGAGTGCATGTAACCCACGTTGTGCCGGTTTTTCAAGCCTACTAGGCCGGCCGGGTTCCAAACCCCAGAGGTGACGTCACGCACAATAGCAGATTGAACGCCGCCCATGCCCAAGGCTCTGGCCCCTACCCCTATGTTCAGGAATTCATTGCTGTATTTGGGTGCAGAAACATCCTGAGCCAATAATGTGTCTGGCAAGACAAAGGATGAGAAAAGGAGAAAGAAGAGTAATAGTCGTTTTGGCATATAAATAACCTAGTAACGTGACTTCTATGGAAGTAAGATGTAAAGATAGTCCATCTAAGCGGTTAACGCACATTCCATTCTTGCCCTAATACAATGATTACCCCCGCTATGTTCCACTCTGGGTGGGTTTTCTTTTATCTCCTTATATAGAAGTTCTTCTATCTCCTGTTTTTGCTCAGATTTTGAAAAAATACCCCGAAATCGGAAACAAAAAATAATTTTTGACAGTACCTTGTTTTACATAGTACCTTATATTATCTTTGTTTCAATAATTTCAGACTCACAGACCATGAAAGTAGAAAACACACAAGTGCAGATGCGGAAAGGGATTCTGGAGTACTGCATTCTGGAAATCATCGCCCGCGGCGAAGTCTACGCCTCCGACATGCTGGAGGAGCTCACCTCGGCCAAGATGATAGTAGTGGAGGGGACGCTCTACCCACTGCTGACCAGATTGAAGAACGCCGGACTCCTTGACTACTCCTGGGTGGAGTCCACCTCAGGACCGCCCCGCAAGTATTACACCCTCACCCCTACCGGCCTCCAGTTTTTAGACCAACTGAGACTCACCTGGCAGGAACTGGTAGACTCCACCACCTACATCATCAACCACAAGAAATCCAAGTAACCATGAAAAAGAACATAAGTGTCAACCTGCAAGGCATGATCTTCCACGTGGAGGAAGACGGCTATGAGATGCTGAGCCAGTACCTGGCCGCCATCAAACGATACTTCTCCACCTATGAGGGACACGAGGAGATTGTAGCCGACATAGAATCCCGCATTGCGGAGATTTTCTTCTCCCGCCTTAACCCTGGCAAACAGGTCATCACCCAAGAAGACGTGAAAGACCTGATTCTGCAGATGGGAACGGTGACGGACTTCCAGATGGAAGAGCGTGAAGAGACAGAATCTGCCTATTCTCACAGCTCTACCACCGGCAACACCTACCAGCAAGCCCCTGGTGAGCAGAAGCGCCTGTACCGCGACGTAAACCGCAAGGTGCTGGCCGGGGTAGCTGCCGGTATTGCCAACTACCTACAGACAGACCCGCTTTGGGTACGCCTGGCCTTTGTATTCCTGGTGATTGGTATTCCTTTCTCAGGTGGTATCACGCTGTTTGGTGTGATTTTATACATCATCTGCTGGATAGCCTTGCCAGAGAATGCGGCTTTGCCAGAAACCCAGGTACGCAAATTATTTAGAGACCCAGTAGACAAGAAACTGGGCGGCGTGGCCAGCGGTATTGCCATCTACTTTGGGGCAGACGTAGCCATCATTCGGTTGCTGTTTGTCATCTTCGCGATTTTTGGTATTGGCCTTTTGATTTACATAGTCCTCTGGATAGCGGTTCCAGAGGCAAAATCCATCACGGAGCGCGTGCAGATGCAAGGCAACCCCGTGACCTTGTCCAGCATTGAAGAGTCTGTCAAGAACAACTTAAACATGCGTGACGCCAACGGCGAAGAAAGCACCCTGGCCAAAATCCTATTGTTCCCGGTACGTCTGGTCTCTCAGGTTATTTCTGTGCTTTCCAGACTGCTGCACCCGGTATTAGGCTTTCTAATCACCATGATAAGAGTAGTTGCCGGCTTGTTCATGATTTTTCTAGGCGGAACGCTTGCCTTCGCCTTATTTATAGGATTGGCCACTGCTCTTGGCAGCATGACTAATTCAAGTCTATTTGAAATGGGCGACATCCCGGCTACAGCTTTCTTTAACGGTGTGCCCACCTGGGTGACGGTAGCTGGTTTCTTTGCCGGCATCATCCCTGCAATTGCCCTTATCTTGATTGGCGTTGGCTTATTGGCCAGACGCTTCTTCATACGGCCAACCGTGGGCTGGTCCATGCTGGGTATCTGGTTACTGTCCGTTGTGATGTTGATTTCAGGCATTGCCATGACTAGCCGCGAGTTCCAGGAGTATGGCGAGTTCACCAAAGAAACTACGTTCCCGGCCGCCACCTTAAAGACCATCAACTTAAACCTGCGCGAGTCAAACTATGACTATGGTGACCTGGACATTGAAATTGAGGGCTACAACGGCACCGATATCAAAGTAATCCAAACGTTCCAGGCCCAAGGCTTTAACGAAGAGAATGCCATTGCCAACGCCCGCATGATCTCTTACAAGTTGGTACAGCAGAACGACTCTACCATTCGGTTTGATGATGCTTTTACCTTTAACAACAATGCCATCTTCCGGGCCCAGGATTTGGACATTAAAATATTAGTGCCAGAAGGCAAGCAGATCAGGTTCTCTGAAGGCTTTGCCAGTCAATTCGGGTATGAAATCACAGACGGTGATTATTACGGAGAAGATGTAGCCGAAAACCTTTGGCAGATGAAAAACGGCCGTCTGGTGTGCGTGTCTTGCAGCGTCATAGACAACAGCCCAGTCAACGCATCAGATTCGCTAGGGGTAGCAAGAAGAAATGACATGGCCCTGGGTGATGACCTTGAAATCCTGAACGGAGACTATGACGGCACCCGCAAGGTGTACAAAGTAGGCGACTTCAATGAGGTAGTGGCCGCCGGCGCTTACCACATCAGAATCAAGCAATCCTACCGCCACTTTGTGCGCGTGCAGGGCAATGATGAGGAGCTGGACAAACTAAGAATACGCGAACAGAATGGCGTTCTTAAAATCAGCCGCGAGGGTGGTTCTTTCTTCAAACTATGGGATGGCAACAAAAGACCAATCCTCATTGAGATTGAAACCCCAGACCTGCAGTCAGTAGACTTGAGCGGGGCTATTAAATCAGAAATCTTTGGCTTTGCCCCCGAAGACTTTACGCTAAACATGTCTGGCGCCACTGAGGTAGCCATGAATATTAACACTTCTAATTTAAAGTTAGACTTGAGCGGCGCCTCTCAGCTACGCATCAAAGGCAGTGCAGACTATATGGAACTGGATGCCAGCGGTGCCTGCGGCATTCAAGCCCCAGATTTGGTAACTGACCGTGCAGACGTGGACTTGAGCGGTGCCAGCCAGGCGTTGGTAAATGTGCAGCGAGTGCTTAACGCAGACGCCAGCGGGGCCAGCAACATTGAGTACGTAGGCAATGCCGAACTAGTGAACAGAGACCAATCGGGCGGGTCACAAGTAAGACGACGCCGTTAGAAAGAAAAACCGTTTTTGGCCTGTTTTACAGGAAACAGTCCAAAAACGGACCTCATGACAGTCGCCTCCTCTTTTGGATTTCAGGGGGTGGGCTGTTTAAAGGAGGGCGCGCTTCTGGCAAAGCCTTCCTTTTCCTTGAATTTGGTTGTTTGTGTTCTATACCCAAGGCGAGCCACTGGCTTTTGAGTGGCTCGCCTTACACAACCAGCACCCCTCCTCTTTTGTGTTTCCGCCTTCGCCGGAAATCCTTCTTCAGACCTTATTCCTACTCAGCTTTTTTGTCCGGAAATTTTATGGATGCTGGCTGACTGTACCTCATACTTTTCCAATCTAAAACTATGAAACCCATCTCCATCCTTTTATCCTTTTTGTTAAGCTCTCTGCTGTTGGCCTCTTGTCACTCATCAGATTATTATCCGCTGGCCTCTACCTATAATCCCAATGACACATACATTCCTTTTCAGGAATACCCAAAATACGCTCAGCACCCCAGACCTTATGTAGTAGAAGCACCGCAGTTCGTCATCTTCGGGGCCTCGCATACCAAAGACCCTAAAGACGCGCAAATCACCCAGATTGAAGCGAAATGGAATGCTTTAAAGCCTACGGTGGCCTTGATTGAAGGCAAGCCTGGCTTCACCCCACCCAGCTTTATTGACCCCGTAAAAGAGCTAGGCGAGAATGGAAAAGTGCAGGACCTGGCTAGAACCCATGACGTACCCGTGTACAGCTGGGACTTGTCTAAAGAAGAGTTGGCCCAGCAACTGGCTACCAAATTCTCTGCCGAGCAGGTAGCCTTGTCGCTCATTTTGAATCCCTATTTCAGTAACCTGCGCTTCGGGAAGCCAGAGTCTCCGGAGAAATATATTGAAGAGTTTTTAGAGCGCGCTGAATACGTGAACCAGCAGGACAACTTCAAGACCGTGGCCGACGTGGACCGCGTCTGGAAAAAACACTTCTCCACCGGCAAAGACTGGCGCGAAACCTCAGATGAATATGGGTTGCCGGGTTATCTGGCAGACATGATGGCGGTGAGCAATGACCTGCGTAACCAGAAGATGATTGCCGTCATGAAAGAGCTACTAGCCAAGAAGGAGAAGGTGTTTGCCATTAGTGGTTCCAGCCACGCGGTGTGCGTGGAACCGGCCTTCCGCAAAAAATAACATTGTAGGCACGCCCAAGGCTTCAATTTGGAGGAAATTTTAAAAGTGATTTGCCTCCCAACCGCCAGAAGCAGTTCTTATTTCACCTTGAAAGAAGTAAGCTTTCCTGTGATAGATTCCTTAAAGATTTTAGTACCTACCCATGAAAACTATCTGCCTTCTTACATATTTACTGTCGGGTGTTCTTTTGTTGGCCCCTGGTAAACCTTCCCCGAAAACGCTTCCCTTTTTGAACATCAACTTACTGGAAGCTGATCCATTTCTTCCCGCCTTGCCAACCAACTTAAAATGGACTAACCACGAGGAAAATCAGGGCCAACTACTTGCCCTAGAAAGCAGACCAAAAACCGTTCTTCAAAACATCATTGAATGGTTTGACTGTAAAACCAGTTGCCAATCTATGCCTGAAATCAAGGAAAGCAGCCCTAGCATCCAAGGCAGGGATCCGAAACAGAAAAGAATGCTCCCAATGCCGCTTTACACCAGCGAACTGCCCAGCTAAAAGACTCATTTCAAAGGCACCCTCTCTTTCAAAGACCGCCCAAAGCTTATAAAAAAGAAGGCCGTTTTTGGCCTGGTTTCCGGAAACCAGGCCAAAAACGGCCTTCTTTTACTATTCTGCGGAGGTGACCGGCGTTAAGCCCATCTTCTTTCCTCTCATCAATAGGTATGGGAACGCGTCCTCGTATTCATTTCGGATTTCGCCTTCCAGAATGGCCTCGGTAATGGCGCTTTTCAAGATGCCCACTTCCTTGGACGGCGCAATCCCGAAGGTCTGCATAATCACCTCGCCGGTAATGACCGGTTGGAAGTTGCGCAGGCTGTCCTTCTCCTCTACCTCTTTGAGTTTCTGCTCCACCTTTTCAAAGTTTTGCAGGTAGCGCTTCACCTTGTCGTTGTTCTTGGAGGTGATGTCTGCCTTGCAGAGCTGCATAAGCAGGTCAATGTCCTCGCCGGCCTCAAACAGCAGTCTTCTAATGGCAGAATCGGTGACGGTGTCTTTGACCAGCGCAATAGGCCGCAAATGAAGCAGCACCAGTTTCTGCACCTGCTTCATGTGTTCATTGAGCGGCAGTTTCAAGTCAGCGAAGATTTTGGGTACCTGGCGGGCACCGCGGTCCTCGTGGCCATGGAACGTCCAGCCTACTTTCTCGTTGTAGCGCTTGGTCTCGGGTTTGGCGATATCATGTAAGATGGCGGCCCAGCGGAGCCATAGGTCATCTGAGACTTCGGCCACGTTGTCCAGCACTTGCAGGGTATGGTAGAAATTGTCTTTATGACTGTTCTTGTTAATGGTCTCTACGCCGTGCAACTTCACCATCTTCGGGAAGATGAGGTGCAAAAGCCCCGTCTGGAACAACAGCTTAAACCCGTAGGACGGCTTCTTGGACAGGATGATTTTGTTCAGCTCATCAGTGATGCGCTCCTGAGAGACTATCTTGATGCGCTCCTTGTTCTCAGAGATGGCGTCAAAGGTGTCTGGGTCAATGTCAAAGTTGAGTTGGCTGGCAAACCGGATGGCGCGCATCATGCGCAGGGGGTCATCTGAAAATGTGATGCTAGGCTCAAGCGGGGTTTTAATGTTCTTGCGCTTCAGGTCCATCAAGCCTTCAAACCGGTCAATCACCTGCCCATAGGTGCCTTCGTTCAAGCTGATGCCCAAGGCGTTGATGGTAAAATCCCTTCTATTCAAGTCGTCCTCCAATGTGCCTTGCTCTACCTCGGGCTTGCGCGAATGGGATTGGTACGACTCTTTTCTAGCACCCACAAACTCCACTTCCCAGCCGTCATCGGTGCGCAACATGGCCGTCCCGAAGTTCTTGAACACCACCACCTTGGGCTTGTGCGGAAACTTCTCGGCCACGCGGTGCGCCAACTCAATGCCATTGCCCAAGCATACCACATCAATGTCTTTGGAGGGGCGCTCCAGGGCCAGGTCCCGCACAAAACCGCCAATCACGTACGCTTCGGTGTTGAGTTCGCGGGCGGCCTCTGCCACCAGGGCGAAGACTTTATGGTCAGGAAGGGTAATGTCAGTGGTCATAAGCTACAGGGCATCAATGGTTTCTATACGCAAGCGCCTCTGTAAAAGAAGTTCTGGTGAAACCGGGGTGCAAAGGTAGCCTAACGCCCGCCCTTTGCCAAACCTGCATCGTTTTCCGTTTTTGGCTTATTTCCTGGAAAAGAAGCTAAAAACGGAAATCTCCTATGAATGAAGTGGTTGGATTACTCCCCTTAACAGCACCTCTTCGTTTTGTCATCCTGAAAGGACCTTGTGGGAAAGTTAGACAAGCTCTTTAGAAACGTCATTACAATTTGCCCACAAGGTCCTTTCAGGATGACAAAACTGGTTATTAATGGTATTGGGTCTTCTACCATTAGCAGAAGCTAAGCGGAAATTCTCCCCTTGAGGATTGCCCAAACGAGAGTTTGAGGCACCTAGCGCAGCTATGTAGAGGGGGGTTCACATCAGCAAATAAAATTAGCAATCGAAAGCAATGCATCAGAGGCAAGGCAGTGCCTGGTCTCTACAAATGCGCCTTTTCCAACAGATAACACCCACCTCACTTGGTATCATTAGGTATAGCGCGCACCCGAAGCGCCGCATTTCCAAAATCAGCCAACTCCCGCTAACCTCAAAAGCCACACAACCTCAGCAAACATCTACAAGCATATACTACCAAACAATCCAATTTCGTTTTCGGCCTGATTTCTGGAAAACAGGCCGAAAACGGTTGGTTATTTTATCTCCTGGCACAGTTCCACCAGCACGCCGTTGGCCGACTTGGGATGGATGAAACACACCAATTTATTGTCTGCGCCGCGTTTTGGGGCTTCGTTGAGTAGTTGAAAGCCTTCGCCTCTTAGGCGTTCCATCTCGGCGTGGATGTCTTCTACCTCAAAGGCGATGTGGTGGATTCCCTCTCCTTTTCGTTCAATAAATTTAGCGATGGCCGAGTGCTCAGCGGTGGCTTCCAGCAGTTCAATCTTGGTGTTGCCCACGCTGAAAAACGAGGTGTTCACGGCTTCGCTTTCCACGGTTTCGGCTTTGTAGGGCTCGGCGCCTAAGAGCTTCGTAAACAGTTTATTGGCCTCTTCACAGCTTTTTACCGCTATGCCTATGTGTTCTACATGCATACAATAAGTTTATAATCAGTCTAAGTAAGGAATTTTGTTGTAATTTTGTCCCGGAAATCAAACTAACAGCGCCATAATTCTGTTTTTTTGATAACCGCTACAAAGGAAAACTATTGACGAAGATGCTGAAATTTCCGATTTATTTAGATAACAATGCCACCACGCCCATGGACCCGCGCGTGCTGGAGGCCATGTTGCCATACTTTACCAACCACTTCGGGAACGCCGCGTCCCGTAACCACCCTTTCGGTTGGGCCGCCGAAGAAGCCGTTGACTACGCCCGCGAGCAGATTGCCACGCTTATCAACTGCGACCCTAAAGAACTAATCTTCACCTCTGGCGCTACGGAGTCTGACAACCTTGCCATTAAAGGAGTGTTTGAGATGTACGCCTCTAAAGGTAACCATATCATCACGGCCACCACTGAGCACAAAGCGGTGTTGGACACGTGCAAGCACATAGAGAAAATTGGCGGACAGGTAACCTATCTGCAAGTGAACTCTGAAGGCCTGATCGACCTGCAAGAACTGGAAGCCGCCATAACCGACAAGACCATCCTGATTTCCATCATGTATGGTAACAACGAGGTAGGCGTGGTACAACCCATCAGAGAGATTGGCGCCATTGCCAAGAAACACGGTGTGTTATTCTTCTCAGATGCTACCCAGGCGGTAGGAAAGATTCCGGTAGACGTGAAAGCCGACGGCATTGACCTGATGGCCTTCTCTGGTCACAAAATGTACGGCCCTAAAGGCGTTGGAGCTCTTTATGTGCGCAGAAAGAATCCAAGAGTGAAAGTGACTGCCCAGATGGACGGTGGCGGACATGAGCGCGGCATGCGTTCTGGTACCTTGAACGTACCAGGCATTGTAGGTTTAGGAAAAGCTTGTGAAATCTGCCGTACAGACATGGCCTCTGACACTGCCCGCATCATAAAAATGCGTGACCGTTTGGAGTCTGAGTTGTTGCAGATGGAAGAGTCTTACCTGAACGGCAACAAAGAAAGCCGTCTGCCGCACGTGAGCAATATATCTTTCAAATATGTAGAGGGTGAAGGCCTGATGATGGGCGTGAAAGACATTGCCGTTTCTTCTGGCTCAGCCTGTACGTCTGCCTCCCTGGAGCCTTCTTATGTATTGAAGGCCATGGGCATGAGCGATGACCTGGCACACTCTTCCCTTCGTTTCGGCTTGAGCCGTTTCACTACTGAGGAGGAAGTAGACTTCGCCATCAACCACGTGAAAGAAGCTGTGACTAAACTTCGTGAACTAAGCCCGCTATGGGAAATGTTTAAAGAAGGAATTGACCTTGACTCTATTGAGTGGGCAGAACACTAGGACGAAGTCCTCAATTAGAAATTAGGAATTAAAAATTAGAAATTGTCGCATCTTACATAGAAGCATAAAATCTAGTTAGTTAACCTAATTTCTAATTCATAATTTTTAATTTCTAATTAACAAAAAGGCTATGGCTTATTCAGATAAAGTAATTGACCATTACAGCAACCCGCGCAACGTGGGTACGCTGGACAAAGCAAAAAACAACGTTGGTACCGGTTTAGTGGGTGCCCCTGAGTGTGGTGACGTAATGCGTCTTCAGATTGAGGTAGATGAGAACCAGGTTATCACAGACGCCAAGTTCAAGACATTTGGTTGTGGTTCTGCTATCGCTTCTTCTTCTTTGGCTACTGAGTGGTTGAAGGGCAAGAGCGTAGATGAGGCCTTGGCCATTGACAACATGGAGATTGTGGAAGAATTGGCATTACCGCCAGTGAAGATTCACTGCTCTGTATTGGCTGAGGATGCTATTAAGGCGGCCATCAATGACTACCGCGTGAAAAACGGTATGGAGCCTTTAGAAGTAGCTAAGTCTCATCATTAATCAACCCAAGACGCACTCCAAGCATGGATGTTTCCACTAACGCGCACGTAGAAAGTGCCCGTATACAGAAGCAAATAGAAGACCATTTGGGCCTAGACAGTAGTCAGCTTTTGTTTGACTTCAGGCCCATGGAAGACCGGATGCGTTTGGACTTGATTACCGTGAACCCGCGCCACCACCAGTCGTTTCTGTTACATACAGTGACGGGCTATGACCGCGTGGACGCCTTACGGAAGATGTTGGACTATGTGCGTCAGTCACGTGACCAGGAGAACTCTTTTACCATCCAATGGATGGCGCGGGGCGAGCGCGAGCTCAACACCTCGTACTTTAGAGCCTCTAACATGTATGACGCCTTAGATAAACTGTACTATGGCCGGGACATGAATACCATCACGGTGTTTAGTGTGGTCTTAAACCCGGTCTCTTAGAAAAAGAAAGGAGGATACGCGTATGATTACCGTTTCTGATAAAGCAAAAGAGAAAGTAGAAAAGCTGAAGAAGGATTCTAACATAGATGACAGCTTCAGGTTACGTGCTTCTGTGGCCGGCGGCGGATGCTCCGGTCTGTCCTACAAGCTTGACTTTGATGACGAAGTGAAGCCCATGGACCAGGAGTTTGAAGACAAGGGCGTGAAGGTGGTGGTAGACATGAAAAGCTTCCTCTACCTGGCAGGCACTGAGTTGGATTTCTCTGACGGCCTCAACGGCAAAGGTTTCTACTTTAACAACCCCAACGCCAGCCGTACCTGCGGCTGCGGCGACAGTTTCTCTGTGTAAGCAACGTATTTTAATAAATAAGAAAAGCCACCCATTGAGGTGGCTTTTCTTATTTATGGGCTTTAGGTTTTCATTAATCGTTTTTGGCTTATTTTTTTGAAAACAAGCCAAAAACAGTTCTGCGGTTCTGTTTTTGATTTAGCCTTCATTTCTGGTTTATCTGTTACCTCATTTTATTTCCTTTGCGAAGTAAAATCGTCATCACTCGTACTCAGATTTCCCGGTCCCTGCTCTTCCCGCTCTTCCGGATTTATAATCCGGAAGGACTCTGTTGGGGATTTCCAATCCCTGCGCCGGGCACGGCGCAAATTGCATTCATAATAACAAGCTTCCAATTTTACACCAATTCTAGTTTTTGGCGTGTTTCTTGGAAATCAGGCTTAAAACGCCTTCAAGAAAGCAAATGACCAGGTTATGCGTCATTGCGCCCTACCCGGCGCGGGGATTGGAAATCCCCGACAGAATGCTTTCGGATTATAAATCCGGAAGAGCAAAGAAGACCAAAGTGGATTACAAATCCCCAACAAAGTTCTTTCGGATTTCTAATCCGGAAGAACTGATTTACTGTTAAGTGTTTACTGTTACTATTCCCCGATATACCTGTTCTTACTTTTTACTTCCTTTGCGAAGTAAAATCACTCCTTAACCTTCCTCCCAATCCATGACCAGAGAAGACTTACTTGCCACACAGACCAGAATTGCGTCTCACATCCATCGTACGCCGGTGCTCACGTCTAGGCTATTGGATGAAATGGCGGGCGCTAGGTTGTTCTTTAAATGCGAAAACTTCCAGCGGATGGGAGCCTTTAAGATGCGCGGGGCGGTGAATGCCATTTTGCAGTTGTCTGATGAGCAAAGAGCCAAAGGCGTGGTCACGCACTCCTCTGGGAATTTTGCGCAGGCACTGGCCCTAGCGGCGCAGAGCATTGGCGTGAAGGCGTACATTGTCATGCCCGAGAATGCACCGCAGGTAAAGAAAGATGCCGTAGTAGGGTATGGAGGTCAGATTATAGAATGCGCCTCTACTGCCATTGCCCGCGAAGAAGTGGCGGCGCAAGTGCAAAAAGAAACCGGCGCGTACTTTATTCATCCGTCCAATGACCTGGACGTGATTCTAGGACAAGGCACGGCGGCGCTAGAGATGCTACAAGACTACCCAGACCTGGGTTACATCTTCTCACCCGTGGGTGGTGGCGGATTGATTGGCGGTACGGCGTTAGCGGCACATTTCTTTGGGCGGGATTGCAAAGTAGTGGGCGGCGAGCCGTTTGGGGCAGATGACGCCTATCGTTCTCTGCAAAGCGGCCAGATTGAATCTAATGACACCACCAACACCATCGCAGATGGACTAAGAACTCAGTTAGGAGATATTAACTTCCCCATCATTAAAGAGCATGTGGAGAAGATAATTCGGGTAGAAGAGACAGAGATTATTGCCGCCATGCGCTTGGTCTGGGAACGCCTGAAAATCATCATTGAGCCGTCCAGCGCCGTGGCGTTTGCAGCGTTGCTCAAAGAGAAGCAAGACTATATAGGCAAGAAGATAGGCATCATCCTCTCAGGAGGAAACGTGGATGTAACCAAGCTTCCGTTTTAGGCCTGTTTTCCGGAAATCAGGCCTAAAACGCTTGGCGTCTTTGTAGCTAAAAAGCCCTAGTGGTTTCCTGTAGTACAGCAGTTGAGCAGCAAGTCTTTAGTAGCTCTCATAAAAAAGAAGGATATCTTACTCTCCTGCTTCCCGTATCTTTAGGATTACCCTTTTCATCTGCACACCTAATCGTATAAAAATGCTTGCTACTAAAGGATATGCCGCTTTTGACCCCAACACTCCGTTGGCCCCATTTAATTTCCAGCGTCGGGATGTAGGTCCGCATGACGTATTGTTAGAAATCCAGTTCTGTGGCGTGTGCCACTCAGATTTACATACCGCCAAAGGCGAATGGGCCGGCACCAATTTCCCCGTAGTGCCGGGTCATGAGATTGTGGGCCGCGTAATGCGCGTGGGTAACCACGTCCAAAACTTTAAGGAAGGTGATTTGGCCGGCGTGGGCTGTATGGTAGACTCCTGCCAGTCTTGCCCTAGCTGTAGTGACGGGTATGAGCAGTACTGTGAGAACGGGTTCACCGGCACCTACAACAGCCCCGAAAAAGGCATGGACACGCCCACCTACGGCGGTTACTCCAACCAGATTGTGGTGAATGAGAAATTCGTTCTCAAGATTAGAGAAGACCAGGAGCTAGCCCGCGTGGCGCCTTTGCTTTGCGCCGGTATTACTACCTACTCGCCTTTGAGACACTGGAAAGTAGGCCAAGGACATAAAGTGGGCGTGGTAGGCTTAGGCGGTTTAGGCCACATGGCCGTGAAACTGGCTGCCTCTATGGGCGCCGAAGTGACCGTATTAAGTACCTCCCCTAGCAAAGAAGCCGATGCCCAGTCTCTGGGTGCGCACAAGTTTGTGGTGACCAAAGACGAGAACGCCTTGAAGCAGGTGCGTGGCTATTTTGACTTCATCATCAACACCGTTTCTGCCAAGGTGAGCCTGGACATGTATGCTGGTTTGTTGAGACGTGACGGCACCATGATTCTGTTAGGTGTTCCCCCAGAAGCGCCAGAGCTGCATGCGGGTACCTTGATTTTTGGGCGCCGTAGCATTGCCGGTTCTTTGATTGGCGGCATCGCTGAAACCCAGGAAATGCTGGATTATTGCGCAGAGCACAATATTCTGTCAGACATTGAGGTGATTAACATGTCGCAAATTAACACCGCCTATGACCGCATGCTGGCCGGTGACGTGAAATACCGTTTTGTGATTGACATGTCTACCCTGGAGAACGGGCATTCTTAATTTTATCTGATTGCCAACGCAGTACATAAAAAGCGCCAGTTCCTGAAAAGGAGCTGGCGCTTTCCGTTTTTGGGCTGTTTTCTGGAAATAAGGCCAAAAACGCCCTTTGGCAAGTCCACGTAAACCTGTTTTTTTACAAGGTCCATGCTTGTGTGGTCCAGATGGAACTGCTTACCTTTAAAGCTACTCACACAAGGCCTAATGCTATGACAATTCTGGAAACCAACCGACTGACCCTGCATCATCTCAGCCTTGACGATGCGCCGTTCATGGTGGAACTATTGAACGACCCAGCGTGGCTCCAGTACATTGGTGACAGGAATGTGAAGACGCTAGACCAGGCCCGTTTCTATCTGGAAAACGGCCCCCTGAAAAGTTACCGCGATCTTGGGTTTGGTCCCTACCTGGTTAGGCTGAAGGAAAATAACATGCCTATTGGTACCTGTGGTTTATTGAAACGAGACGTGCTTCCAGCGCCAGATATTGGGTACGCCTTCATGCCTGACCACCGTGGAAAAGGATATGCGTTGGAGGCGGCACAGGGCACGCTCCTATACGGGAGAGAAACGTTGGGCATGCACACCGTCTATGCCTATACCACGCCAAACAATGAGAAATCAGGCAAGTTATTAGAGAAACTAGGCTTTACCTTTGAACGCATTTTCCATTGGCCAGAAACCGCCGAAGCCTTGAAACTCTATAAATCCACAACTAGCGCATAAACACAAAAGGCCGATACAGAAATCTGTATCGGCCTTTTGTTATTCTATCATTGAAGAAGGGTACTTAGCGCTTCACTTCTACCGGATGGTCTTCTAACTGGGCGTAATGCAGTTTCCAGGCGCCTTTGTCATTCTTCTTCCAGATGAGCATGTAGTTGCCCTCGCCTTGGCCTCTTGGCAACTCGCGGCTTTCTGGGATGACGTCTACCGTGAAGGTACCGCCCTCAAAAGCTATGTTCTCATCTGCGCCAGAGCTTACGGCAAAGGTCTTCAGGTTTTCAATGGTGCCCATGGTCTCGCGCACCCATTTCTGAGAAACTTCGCTTTTACCGTTAAAATGGACTTCGCCTTGTACAAAGTGGGCATCTTCTGCCAACAAAGTATCTAACTGGCTGGAGTTTCTGCTGTTCCAGGCGCCAATGAACTGTTGGCTGAGCGTAGACACGTTCATGGGCTCTTTCTTTTCTTCCATCTTAGAGCAAGAAGAAAGCCCTACCAGAAGCACTGCCAAGAACATTAGGATATTAGATTTCATAGAATGGGGATTTAGTTTTAATGAATGTTATGACTCATACTCCCTTTGAATATTAGGAGTTTCAAATATTTTAATTTTTGATAATAAAAAAGCCCAAGCGCAGGGCCTGGGCTTTTTTATTTGAAGCACTCCTGCTTACCAGCTCTTTCTTCTGTACTCTGTGTTAGAGTAAGGCTTAGAGTAGTCGCCGTAATCCTCGTTTGGCAAGAAGGCCATGTTGTCCATGCTCATGATTTGCGGCTGACCGGCAGTATAACCAGTATAGGCCATAGTAGCGGCTGGGGCAGCAACGGCAGCTTTAGTAGCTGTAGACTTTTTGCTAGACCCGGCAGATCTGTTAGATGAGCTATACGCGTAGACTCTGTTAGCGGCAACGTTTCTGTTGAATTCAGCTACACGCTCAGCCTCTCTTTTCTTTTGTTTGTTGTCAATGATCTTACCAACGCCGTACCCTGCGGCAGCACCGGCAACACCACCCACTACGCCACCCACGGCGCGGTTTCTTTTGTGAATGATAGCACCTGCGGCGGCTCCACCAACACCGCCAATCACGGCACCTTTAGCTTGTGGGCTCCACTTTTTATCTTGTGCTTGAACAGATGAGCTTAACATCAAAGCAATCATCAACACCAGGCTTAACATTACATTTACCTTTTTCATAACGGTTTCTTTTATAGTGGGAGAAGTTTTTTTTTAATACTCTGTTTGGCTGACCTTATTTCAAGTTCCATGCCAAGTTTTTCAGAGTAGTGCAAAATCGTTTATTTCGTTCTGACAGACATTATGCAAGGTCCGTGCCAAAAATCCTAAACGCGCTCGCTAACTGCTTCAGGGCTTATACTGTTTCTTTCTGCATTTAGATGCTCTCTTAAAGGATTTTCAACAACCAAAAGAACTATTTTTTGACTAACACCTTGTTAAATAAAAAGCTAAATACTTGATTTATAATACACTTACCTTCATAAATAAACCATAAGATTATATTTAAACTATATATGAAGTAATATATTCTAGTACCTTAGATGGCGGTGAGCCTGCTCCTTTACCTCACCTGCTCAAATATTCTACCTGAAAGAATTTACCAGTACCATTTATGGAAGACACTCAAAAATACGCCCTGTTGGGGAAGATGACGGCCCAGCCAGACCAGCGCGAAGCCTTGCTTTCTATCCTGTTGCAAGCCTCACATCTGGTCTCTACCGCCAAAGGATGCCACCAATACCTAGTCTATAAAGACTTGCAAACCCAAGACTGCATCTGGATTAGTGAGCTTTGGGACTCTGTAGAAGACCATGACAACTCCCTGCACCTACCCGGCTGCAGAGATTTAATCATGCAAGCCATGCCGCTGCTGGCCGGCAAACCAGAAAAAATTGAGTTATCCTTAGCAGGTGGCAAGCAATAGTCTCTACCTCCTTAAACCCTTTATCTAGCTATTTTATGGATATGTCCACTGCTTTTCAGAACCTAAATTGGCTGGCGATTGCGGCGGCCGCCCTGTCTACCTTCTTACTAGGCGGACTCTGGTACTCTCCCCTGCTGTTTGCCAATGCCTGGATGCACGCCAACAAGTTTGACCCGGAGAACATGGGCAAACCCAACATGGCCCTCATCTTCGGGTTGGCCTTTGTGCTGTCCTTCTTCATGGCTTTGAACCTGGCTCTGTTTATTGGCGCCGGTGACACGGCCTTCGGCGCGACGGCCGGGTTTATGGCGGGCTTTGGCTGGGTAGCATTGGGTATTGGCGTAATCTCGCTTTTTGAGAGGAAACCACTAGCCTATGTTCTTATCAACGGCGGGTACATGACGGTAGCCTTTACGGTGATGGGCGCTATCCTGGGCGCCTGGAAATAAAACGAAAAATCGCTTTTGGCCTCCTTTCTGGAAAAGAGTTTAAAAACGAATGCCATATATACTGTTGCTAGCCGTGTTGTACACGTGTACACTTGGGTAACTCGCGTTATAACGCGGCTACATGATTTTATGACTCCAAAGAATACTGCTAATTTGCATTACCGCGACTACCTTGCCTTTTTTTGCTAAAGGAGCAGAACACCGTTTCTTCCCAGTAAACGGAAAAATACCTATACCCTCCGCACATAGTGCAGATAAGCCGTGTAAATCGGTTTACACGATAGTTAGCGTCAACAGGTAATTACGAATTCACGAAATGGATGAAAAGAAAGAATCTATTCTAACCCTTAGGAGAATTACTTCTGAATTTCTTAAAGGAGACCTCGACTTTATAAAATATTACGAAGAGCTCTCCTTTGAATTAGGATCTACCTTTGACCCTTTTGATTGGACAACGGAAGATTTGGAAAGTGAATTAGTTGAAGAGCTTAAGCTATACTTGAAGTTTTCTGGTGGCGAGTTTGGAGAGCATGAAGACTTCATTCCAAAGAATAAAGACTGGAAATATGGAGAATCAGATGTAAAATATGCATGGATTGATTCTACAGAATATAAAGAGCTTCTAAAAAGAGAATATTCTCTAATTAAACTGAAAGAGCTGTAAAACTGCATACGCTAACCCAGTACATAAACCATGCTTCGGCTAAACCTTACTCGTTTTATGTACAAAACGTTAGCTGATTTAATACAATATTGTGCTAAAAGAAACATTCAAAGAACTCGTTACCAATTACACAGACAATGCCAGTTTGCCAAATGAGCTATGGGTAGAAATTGAGAAAAACTATTCAGGCAAAAAAAGGCATTATCACACTTTATACCATCTTCAGAATTTACTAGAACAGCTTACAACTATAAAAGACCAAATCCAAAATTGGGACACTCTCTTATTCACGCTGTATTATCATGACATAATATACAATCCCTTAAAATCAGACAACGAGGAAAAAAGTGCGCAACTTGCCGAAACTCGAATGAGGCAGCTTACCGTCTCTGATGAAGAGATAGCCCGTTGCAAACAACAAATCTTAGCCACCAAGGCGCACCTTACAACACTTGACCACGACACAAACCTTTTTACAGACGCAGACCTTTCCATATTAGGCCAACCCTGGGAAACATATGCGCTCTATTACAAGAACGTAAGAAAAGAATACTCTCTCTATCCAGACATCATTTACAACCCAGGACGCAAAAAGGTCTTGAATCATTTTCTGACAATGGACAGGATATTCAAAACAGACTACTTTTATAACAAGTTTGAAAGACAAGCCAGACAGAACCTAAAAACTGAAATGGACTTGCTCTAACACTTCTTCTGAACCACTAATAGCATAAGCCAGGGTATGGTACATCCGGCACCTCAGGCACCAGCGAACTTGTAGGTAAAGTAAGAAGGCGAACTGTCTACTTAACAACCAAACATCCCGTTTTCAGCCTGTTTTGGTCAAACTAAGCCAAAAACGAAAATCGCCTTCCGCGGGCATCTCAAAACCTATTATCTTTAGGAACTCGCTTAGTTTCCTGTCCCGTGAAGATAACTTCTGTTCGTTTCCTTAACCTCAACTCCTTGCAGGGAGAGCATCTTATCAGCTTTGACGAGGCTCCTTTGAGTGAGAGTGGGCTCTTTGCCATTACCGGGCCTACGGGCGCAGGCAAGACCACCATCCTGGACGCCATCACGGTAGCGCTCTACGGCGAGGTGCCCCGCCACAACTCGGGCAAGCCCATCCGGGAGATCATGACGCGCCACACTGGCGAATGTAAGTCTGAGGTGGAGTTCATCGCCCACAATAAGCAATACCGCTCCACCTGGTCCCTACGCCGCAGCCGCGGAAAAGCCACTGGCGAGTTCCAATCTGTGCACATGGAGCTGTGCCTGGTAGAAGACGGTGTGCCCTTTGATTTAAAACCCAGCGAGGTGCCCAAACGCGTAGCCGACATCATTGGGCTGGATTTCCAGCAGTTCCTGCGGTCGGTGATGCTTTCACAGGGAGACTTTACCCGTTTCTTAAAAGCCAGCGAAAGCGAGCGCAGCGAACTCCTTGAGAAACTAACGGACACGCGCATCTATTCCCAGATTTCCATGGCCGCCTATGAGAAGGCCAAAGCCGAGAAGCAGAAACTGCTGGATATAGAAATGCGCCTGCAACTTGACCAGCTATTACCTGAGGAAACCCGCGAAGCCCTCACGCAGGAAGTTGCCAACCTAAAGGCTAGCGCCCAACTGGCGCACCAACATGCTCAACACCATTTGCAGGAAAAAGCCTGGTTAGAGAACCTACACAAACTGCAAGGCAAAGAAAATCAGTTCACGGCGCAGTTAGCCGTCGCCAAATCCCAACAGGAAGCCTGGTGGCCCAAGCAGCAAAAGCTACAAAAGCATGAACAGACCCAGCCCTTCCAGCGGGATTTGGCGCGTTATGCAGAGATAAGCAGCCAAGGTGAGCAGATCAGCGCCGCGGTCAAACACCTGCAAGAACAGATTCCTGAACAGGAGCAGAAAGTAGCGTCGCAGATTACGGCTACAGAGGCGGCCCGTGCCGCGCATGCGCAAGCCCAGCAGCTAGTATCAGAAGCTGAGCCGCGTCTGGACAAAGTTTTGCAACAAGACTCGTTTATAGCTGCGCAACAAGCCCAGCTCACTAAAGACGAAGAATCCAGTGCCCATCTGCAGCAACAGGTACAGGCACTTTCTAAACAAGTAAGCGCGCAGCAAGAAGAACTAAACACATTAACCGCTCAAGAGCAAAGCGTTGCCCAGTGGCTTTCCAAGCACAGGCAGGATGAAGAACTCACTGAGAGTTTGTCTGAGGTTAGGGCAGAGGCAAAGAGCCTGCGCGACGTGCGCACCCAGCAAGCCAAATACCAGAAGGAGCACGCTGATTTTAGCCTGTTTTCTGAAAACGAGGCCAAAAACGAAGCCCAGTTCAAAACCCAATTACAAGAAGTTGAACGCCGTTTGCAGGACCAGCAAACCCAATTGACGCAACTGCAAGAACAGACCAGCACCGCATTGCAAGGCCAGAAGCCCGAAGCACTGGAGCAACTCTGCCAGCGCCTGCCTTCTGTATGCAGCCACTTGGAAAAACAACTGGACCTGAGCAAGAATTACCTGCAGCAAGAAACCCGTAGACAAGAGTTGCAGGCAGCCTTGGCGCAAACCACCCAAGACCTGCACCAGCAACGCACGGCCTTAGCCCAAACCAAAACCGAACGTGACCAGGCGCTTGACAAACTAAAAGACGTGCAGCAGATTCTGGATTTGCAGCGGCAGATTCAGCAATATGAAGACGCCCGCGCCCAACTGCAACCAGAGCAACCGTGTCCGCTCTGTGGTTCTACACACCATCCATTGGTAGAAGAACACCAGCCGCACACCCTAAGCCAGGCCGAGCAAAACCTGCAAACCCAGCAACAGCGCGTGCAGCAATTGGACCAGCAAGAGCGCCAATCAACGGCGGCCGTGCACCGTCTGGAAATTGCCGAGCAGCATACCCAGGAGCAACTCACGGCGCTTGCCACGCAGAATAAAGCCTTGCAAGCGCAGTTTTCAGAACTGAACGCCGCGTTGGAACTGGCGCATGAGATTGCCGGCTCTGAGGTCATTCACCGGCTCTGGAACTCCCGCAAAACCGAACTACAACAAGCCACGGCCACTCTAGAAGGTTTACGCGGTTTAAGAACGCAACTAGAAAAAGCCCGCCAGGCAGAACAGCAATTGCTTTCTGAGCAACAGCGTTTTCGGTATGAAATTGAGAAAACAGCCCAAAAACGCGCCCACGCCCAATCCCGCTTAGAGCAACTGCAAGAAGAGTTGGCAGACTGCGCAGAGCAGGAAATGGTGATATCTGAGACCATCAAAGGATTCTTCGGCACGTACGGTCTCTCCTACTCCGGCACCAACGGCGCCGAGTTATTGGCCCAACTGGAAGCCCGCCGGAAAGATTTTGAACAGCAAAAGCAACAGTTGCCCGAGCTACGCGAGAAGCTAGTGCAGGCGCAAGCCGCGGCAGACAACGGAACCGCTCTTCTCAAAGAGAAAACCGCTGAGGCACAACAGAAAGCTGAACAGCTACAGGCCTCTAAGGAGCGCCTGCAGGAACTTCGCGCCCAGCGCCACGCCCTCTTACCAGAAGGCCAGCACCCGCAAACCGAGAAACAGCGCCTGCAGCAAGCTGTACAACAAGCCGTGCAAGCGTTACAGGCTTCAGAAGCCGCCTTGCAACAAGCCCAGGAGCAGCTCAACCTCTTAACGCACCAACTCACTACCAAGCAGAAAGACCAGACGGCCAACCAAGAAACCTTGGCTCTTCTGGAACGCACGCTGCTTGGCAAGATTCAGCCGCTGGGCTTTGCTTCTCTGGCAGAGATCCAAGCCCTTCTCTTATCAGAGGAAGAGGCCACCGCCCTGCGCCAGGAACAGGAGCAACTGCGCAAAACCCTCACCGAGGCAGAGCACAGCCTACAGCAGGTACGCCAAGAAATAGCCATTGAAAAGGAGCGCCATCTCACCGAGCTGACCCTAGAAGAGATAGCCCCGCTGGTGCAGGCCCTGGAAGAAGAAAAAAATCAGCACCTGGCCCATAGCGCCCGCCTGGAGATGCAGTTGCAGCAAGACGAAGCCCTGCGCGCCAAGCACCAATCGCTTACCCAGCAACTGGAGGTGCAAAAAGGCGAAGCCAACCGCTGGGACAAACTGGCCCGCCTCATAGGATCAGCAGACGGCAAGAAGTTCAGCAAGTACGCCCAAAGCCTCACCCTGGCCCGTCTGGTGGAATTAGGCAACCGGCATTTACTTAGATTAAACGACCGCTACCGCATCCTCAAAAGCCAGGACAACGAGCTGGAGTTGCAGATAGTAGACACCTATCAAGGCGATGCCGTCCGCTCGGTTAATTCTTTGTCTGGGGGCGAGAGCTTCCTGGTGAGTCTGGCCCTGGCCTTGGGCTTGTCAGACTTGGCCAGCCACAAGGCCCAGATTCACTCGCTGTTCATTGACGAAGGCTTCGGGACGCTGGACGCCGAGACCCTGGACATTGCCATGGACGCCTTGGAGAGCCTGCAGGCCAGCGGCAAGATGATCGGCATCATCTCTCACGTAGAAGCCTTGAAAGAGCGCATCAGTACGCAGATTGTGGTTGAAAAGCACGCCGGCGGCCGAAGCGAGATTAAAGTGGTAGGTGGCGGGGTCTTGGTTTAAGACAAGTGGGTGAATAAGTGAATACTACCTCAAACACTAAAACGCGTATTATATCTATGAAGCCTAAAATCCAGTTTACTACGTTTGCGGAACAAGATGACCAGCGGGCCTATTGGCAGAGCAAGAGCTATGCAGAGCGCTTGGCTGAGGCTTTTAGGCTAACCAAAAAGGCATATTGGCAATACTACTCCCAGCCCAATCCCACCATGTCTAAACGCACTCAATTATTCATTAAGCGAGCAGAAGAAACTTTAGAGGAGTTCTTTCAGCGTAAAAACGCATCTAAATAAGGTTTATGCAATTGTTTGATGCTCATTTTCTCCAGTTCTTGGCGCTTCTTTCTAAACACAAAGTCCATTTTCTATTAGTAGGGGGTCATGCAGTGAATCTTCATGGCTACCCAAGGACAACCGGAGATATGGACATCTGGGTAGAACCCTCCAATGAAAACGCCCAAAAATTAGTCGCCTCCATTGATGAGTATGGGTTTGATGCCTCTCCAATTTTAGAAATGGATTTTACTCAAATGGTGGTGTTTAACATTGGAGAACCCCCAGCTCATATTGAGATTATGAATCACATCTCAGGGGTGAAATTTTCTGAAGCATTTCCTAAAAGGCAACAAGTTGAAGTAGAAGGAGTTTCCTTTTCACTTATCCATCTCCAAGATTTAAAGAACAACAAACGAGCATCCGCCCGTCACAAAGACCTGAATGATTTGGAGCATTTACCCGATTCTAAAAGCTAAACATTAGCAACGCACCGTCTTCCGTTTTTGGCCTATTCTTCCCATGTCCGTCACTTTTTGAATGTAGGGCACGGCGTCTGGCACTTTGCAGGCGGTGTCGCCCATAAAAACCTCTACCTTTCCTATGGCTTGTCCTACCTCTTTTGCTTTTTCATGCAGGGGTACTACGTAACATCCCACAGAAATGACAAAGTTGTTCATGGTGTAGCGCACGCGGTTGGGCGCGGCATGGATAGTAGCTGCCACTCTTTCTAATAATTCTTCAAGTTTAGGTATAGGCAACTGGGCGTCTGGCTGCAGGGCCACCAGACTGGCCAGCGTGCTCCAGCCGGCACTGGCTATGAGGGGTTGGTCAGACTCAATCCAGGCTAGCCCCATTTCCCAGCCATGAGCGCTTTCGGCGGCTACCCAGGGCACGGCGTATTCACTGAGCATGGACCAGTTGGCTTGTTGAGCCCATTTCTGTAAATCGGCGGGGTTCATCTGTTTGGGGTCTGCCATGAGACCCGCCAGGTACATGGCGTCTGAGTTGCCGGTGGCGTACAAGTCTAAAGCCAGCGCGTGGTTCTGCTTGGTCTGCTTCAGAATCTTTTTGAGGTCCTGCACCTTAACGCCATACATGTTCTCGGGACCGCCGTGGCGCAAGAACGTCTTTCTGGTTTGTTCATGGCCGTAGGCGGCCAGTTGCTCTAAGACAGCTTGTAGCGTCATGGTTGCTCAGTTAGAAGAGTACTTGGGTAAAGCTAAAAAAACTGAGGTAAAAAGAGGCCCAGTCGCTTTATCGTTTTTAGCTTCTTTTCCAGAAAAAAGGCTAAAAACGAAGTTTGTTAATAGACCTTGGATGGATTTATTTGCTTCGGGCACCCCCTCCCTTTTTTACAATAGTTTCTTTTGGCATTAGATGGTAAAAGCCGCAAATAAGAAATTGTGGCATAAACTACCCGATGTGGGTTACCTTCGTAAAAGACAAGCGACTGCGCCATTTCAATCTAACAGAACCTATGAAACAAAATCTCCGATTTCCTGCTACATGGGCGCCCCTCTTCTGGGTTTTGCTACTATTGGGTTGCCAACAGACCGCAGAAAAAAAGGAAGAGGTCATTACGGTCTCCCCTGCCGGCTACCACCGCGTCATTGCCATCAAAGACGGTGACACCATAGAGCTTCTGAAAGACGGCAAACCGTTGCGGGTACGGCTGTACGGGATTGACGCCCCAGAGAAAAACCAGGATTTTGGAACGCGCGCGCGCCAGTTCATCTCTGAGATGTGCTTTGGGAAAGACGTTCGCCTTGAGGTGAAAGACATTGACCGCTATGGCCGCACAGTGGGCATCATCTACCTGCCAGACGGACGCAACCTCAACTATGAAATGGTGAAGAACGGATTTGCCTGGCATTACAAAGCCTATTCCAAAGACCCAGAGCTGGGCAGATTGGAAGAAGAGGCCCGCTTAGACAAGAGAGGATTGTGGGACTGGCCTTCGCCGGTGGCACCCTGGGAGTTTAGGAGCAACAGAAAAGCACAGTCTGCCGCCAACAAACAACTAAAAGAGGTACACTCCAATGACGCAGAACGCTCTGCCAGTGCCGGCGCCAACGTCTACCTCTGTGACAGCCCAAGCGCCACTACTTATCACCTGGACCGAGGCTGCCGCGCCCTATCCTCCTGCAAAAGCAACATCTTAAGAACCACCTATGCCGTAGCCGGCCAAAGAAACCGGAAAGCCTGCCGCGTCTGTGCCATTTAATTGCTGATTGTCAATTGTTGATTGTTGAAATAAAACAACCAGCAATCGACAATCAGCAGTAAAGTTAATGCTTTGATGTAAGGGTAATGATGACCACGGCGGTAACCAACAGCGCAGCAGCCAGTAGGGTTTGCCACGTAATCTGCTCATTGGCCAGCGCCCAGCCTAGAAAAACGGCAATGACGGGGTTTACATACGCGTAGGTAGAAACCTGGGCGGGCGGTGCCACCCTGGTCAGCCAGCTGTAGGCGGTAAAGGCAATCAAGGAGCCAAACACCAACAAATACCCAAACGCCAGCCAGGACTTACTGCTCACCTCAGACCAAACTGTGGTCTGCCACTCGCCGGCCACGGTGCCAGCGGTTAACAACAAGGCTCCGCCGCATAGCATTTGCATGCCCGTAGTCAGTACTTGTGAACTGGGCAAAGCGGCCTTATTAGAATACAGGGAACCCAAGGCCCAGGCACCGGCCGCTATAAAGATGATGAGCGACGGCCACAGTTCTACGCTTTGGGCATTCTCCCAGGGATTCACCAGCACCAGCATGCCCACCATGCCAATGAGCATACCCAGCAGCACTACCTTGTTGGGCTTGGCTTTCTCTTTGCCCGCCCACTGCAAGGCCACTACCCACAAAGGCTCTGTGGTCACCAAAAGGGCGGCAATGCCAGAAGCCACGTACTGCTCTGCCCACACCACCGCACCGTTGCCTATTAACAACAATAGACCGCCAATGATAAAGGTACTGCGCCAGTGGATTTTTGAAGGAGCCTTCGCTCCATTAAACCGGGCAAACGTGTACAATAGCGCCCCAGCGAGCAGAAACCGCAGGCCAGCCATCAAAAAAGGCGGCAGGGTTTCTATCGCGAAGACAATGGCCAGGTAGGTAGAGCCCCATATAATGTAAATCGCGGCAAAAGCCGCGATTTTAAGCCAGCTGACCGGCGTCTTTGCCGTAGCTGTTGAAGAAGTAGGCATGGTTGAAATTTATGCGTCTGCGTGCAGTACCAGCAGGGGCAGCTTGGTTTGATACGTCATTTTCTCGGCCAGGCTCATGCCAAAAAGGTTTTTAAAAAAGCTTCTACGCTTCTTCAAGATGGCCAGCATGTTGCTATTGGTGGTGCTTAAGTACTGCTTTAAGCCGGTGTCTTCTTCTTTATGGATGATTTCATGGAACTGGATAGGGTACTGCCCCAGTTGCCCACGCAGTCCCTCCATAAACGCACGGCCTTTCTGGCTGGCCGCCTCATTGGCTTCTTCGCTTACGTGCACCACTTCTACCTCTGCCTCAAACAGCGAGGCCACAGAGAGTACCTGCTGTAAGGCTTTGGCGTCTTCGGGCTGGTAATCTGAGGCGTATACAATGCGGTGAATCTCTGGGAAGCTGGCGTTGGCCGGGATGGCCAGCACCGGGCATTTTACCTGGCTCATCACGCTCTCGGTGTTGCTGCCTATCAGTATCTCTTCCAGGGTGTTGCCGCCACCGGTAGTGCCCATCACCACAAAGTCATAGTCGTCTTCTTGGGTAAGGCGCTCAACGGCATCGGCTAAGAATGCCTCTTGCACTTTAAAGTCAATCTGCATGCCACTGGCATTGGGCAAGGTCTGCAGGTGCAGGGCCATGGCGTGCAGTTTGTCTGCGGCGTAGCGGCGCTGCTCATCCAATAGCTGACTGGCGGCCATGGCAGATTCTGTGGTATCTAGCATGGGCAAATGCAGTACGTGCAGCAGCGTAAGGGCCGCATTGGTGCGCTGGGCTATTTGCACGGCATATTCGGCGGCTTTGGTAGACGGCTTGGAGAAATCTACCGGACAAAGAATCTTTTTCATAGTATAGGGAGCGTAGGGTTTACTCAAACATTACAGGTCTTCTTCTTTGCCAAACGGGAAAACAGGCTGTATGTTAATAGACTGGCCAAATATTATCTTTTATAGATGTTTTTCTTCCATCACTTCATCCAACCAGCGCTCGGCATCCTGGGTGTTGTCAAAGATGTTGAGTGGGTAGTCAGACAACTTTGAGATCTGGGTCAGCCTTAGCTCCACCTCCTCTTTGGTAAAGACCTCGGCGGCCTGGTAGATGCCTGCCGCCACCATGGCTTTCTGGGCTTGCACGGTCATGGCCTCCAGGTTATGCGGAAACGCGTCTACCTTGCTCAGGTCTGCCAGAAAGGTGAAGCCTCTGTCTACCTCCTGCAGGGCCCGTTGCCAATCCTGGAAAAGATCTGGCACTTGGGAAGGCGCGCTTAGCGTGGTTTGGGCACAGAAGTAGATCCTGTTCTTCTGCTTATTGACACTTAATTCATAAAAGGGGACGTTGGCAATAACCATCATATTCTACATGATATATGCATAAAACTGCCTTCAACAAGTAGCAACAACACCTGCAATGCCCTGCTTCTTGTTTAACGTACATATATAGAAAAAAAAACCGCACCTGCTCCTCATCCACTCCTCTATTCTTTTTACACGCACATAACGGCCAGCGGTGGTGCTTACTAGCTATTCCTGAGACTGGTGTCTCCGTTTGACGATCAGGATGCTTGGTCCGTTTTTCACCTCTTTTCTCCAAAACAGGCCAAAAATGAAAGCTTTATCTTTTTCTAGTACGGCGGCTCCGCCGATTGGTGATTGTGTCCAGCCGTTTGTTCTTCACCCAGGTCAGATACTTTTGCAAGCCTTCTGCGGCACGCAGGGTAGGCACGCTGTTGTAGAGCACCGCCAGTTCTTTGTTAGTGTAGGTGAGGTGGAGGGTGCTGTGGCAGGGCTGGCACAAAGGTACCGTGGGCCCATGCTTGCCGCCCTCTTCTCTGGGAATGAGGTGGTGCAAAGTGGTAAAGCCTACCTCGCGCTCGCATAATCCGCACACGGGGCCGGCACTCTCCAGGTATTTCTTTCTTTGCTTAGCCACGCTGCCTTGTTTTTGAACGGAAACTTAAAATCTACAACAATATGCACGCCGTCTGGTTTACCCTTACCTTAGTAGCCGTAGTCCTTAGCTGTTAAACCAGCAGTGACGGCCTGCGTACTTGACTTGGTTGCCGGTGGTGACCATTTTTTATTTGACCATGTTACAGAATTCCCCACCTCCTGCGGTAGTACCCCTGCGCGAAAGCTGGCTGCTCTTTATTTTGGCGGCCATCCAGTTTACGCACATCATGGACTTTGTGATTATGATGCCGCTAGGCCCCCAACTGATGCGGGTTTTCCAGATAAGTCCGCGCGAGTTTGGGTTTCTGGTGTCTGCCTATACGTTCAGCGCCGCCATCTCTGGGTTTCTGAGCGCCTTCTTCATTGACCGTTTTGACCGCAAATACGCGCTGCTGGCCCTTTATCTGGGTTTCACGCTAGGCACCCTGGCCTGCGCCTTGGCCCCTACGTTTGGCTTTTTACTCATTGCCCGTGTATTGGCTGGTGCCTTTGGCGGCGTGTTGGGTGCGCTAGTGCTGGCTATCATTGGCGACTCCATTCCTGAGGAACGGCGCGGGGCGGCCACGGGCAAAGTGATGGCTGCTTTCTCCATCGCGTCTATTGGGGGCATTCCCATTGGCTTGTACCTGGCCAGCCATGCCAGCTGGCATGCGCCGTTTTATCTATTGACGGGTTTGTGCGTGTTGGTGTTGTTTATGGCCTGGCGCATGCTGCCCAACATGCGCGAGCATTTGGTCCACCATTTTCCGCAACACCCGGGCAAGGTCATTTTAACCATCTTCACCAGCGCCAACTGCCTTTGGGCTTTTGCCTTGATGGTGACCCTGTCCCTGGCAGGCTTTACCGTAGTACCGTTTCTGAGTCCCTACATGGTGGCCAACGTGGGGTTTGAAGAGGCCGAGCTCAGCTACATTTACCTGTTTGGCGGTCTGGCCACGGTAGTCACCTCCCAACTGGCCGGCAAGCTAGCTGATAAGTTTGGCAAGAAGCGAGTCTTCATGATGGCGGCCTTGTTCTCAGTCATTCCTATTCTTATTGTCACCAACCTTCCCCAGGTGCCGCACTGGCAAGCCTTTGTGGTCACCACGTTGTTCTTCATTGTATTTGGGGCGAGGTTTGTGCCGGCCATGTCCTTGATCACCTCCAGCGTGGAACCCAGGCTGCGGGGAAGTTTCATGAGCGTGAACTCTTCGGTGCAGCAGCTGGCCTCTGGCCTGGCGGCCTTCCTGGCCGGCTTGATCATTACCAACGCTCCGGGCCAAGATGACTTGATTGGCTTCGGGAAGGTTGGTTTAATTGCTACCTTCTTCACGCTGGTGTCTATGTGGGTGGTGACCAAACTGAAAAAGGTGAGCTAGGCCGTTTTTGGCTTATTTCATAGAAAACAGCCCAAAAACGGAAGCGCCCGATGCAGAACATCGGGCGCTTCCGTTTTATAAATTCCTCTCTTCTATTGCTGCGTGTGGAATCCTTCAATCCAGGGAATCAAGTCTCTGATCATGGGTTCCAGGCTAGTGAAATGCGTTCCGCCTTTAATGGGCACTAGTTTTAGGTTGGTGGCACCAGCGGCGTTCATGGCCGCATAGGTTTTCTCTGAGTTGTCAAAGGGCACCATGTTGTCTGCCGTGCCGTGGTAGAGGCGTGTAGGGCTCTTGGGCACGAAGTACTTGAGGCTGTTCCGCTTAAGAGCAGTTTTTAAGGTTTGTTCGCCATCGCCTTTCAATCCTGCCAGAAACTTTGGGTTGAACAGTTTAGCCGGATCAGTGGCCAGGGCTGGATTGATGGAACTGCTGCTTCGGGTGCCGTTCAACAACTCCTGCAAGCGGCCGGCAAACGGCTCCTGAAAGAAATCAGTCATGGGGCGGTTCCAGTCATAGGTCACGTTGTACGCATGCAAGATAAACGCCAGGTTAGCCGGGTATTGGTATGACTCACCCGAGATCACCCGTGCCAGCATTCCCTCCAGATCATACCCACCGGCACCCGCACCAGAGGCAGTCACCGTTAATCCATGGCGGGGGTTCTCCTCTATTTCCTTCTGAGCCGCCAAGGTCACGTACCCGCCTTCAGAGTAGCCCGCCAGAAACAAATCCTGAGAAGCGTTGATGTTATTCTTCTTGAAGAAACTCTTGGCGGCCTTGATCATGTCCACCACCGCCAAACCCGAGTGTTGCACATCATAGTAAGGATGGAAAATTTGCTTAGACACCATGTAGCCCAGGTAGTCTGGCACCAAGGTTAGGTAGCCCGCCGCCGCAAAGACCTCAAACCCCGTCAAGGAGTTCAGGGAGAAGTTGCTAGGCGCGTACTGCTGGTCAAAGGTGGTACCGTGGTGGGCACTCAGAATGGGCGCCGCTTTGGTTATCTTCAAGGGCACCGTCACCAAGCCAGATGCTTTCACCTCCTGGCCTTTGTAGGTGGTCAAATAGGTAAGGCGGTACACGTCCACATCATACTTGACCAAAGCGGCCAGTTCTTTTTGGCCATTGTTGAGGGCTATCTGTTTAAGGCCCGCGGCGGTGACGGTGGTCAATTTCTCTGAAGAGACCAGCAGTTCTTTCTCGGGTGCAGGCGCAGCCGGTGCCTCGGGCATATCTGGCTCTTTGCAGGAGGCGGTGAAGCCAAACAAAGATGCCGCCAGCCACAGCGCATATATAGATTTAAGAATCATGAAGTCTTTTGATTTGTCTTTTTAAAAGGCGTTTGCCCTTTGGATAGTTCCTTTGCTTGCCCCCCGTTTTTAGCCTATTTTACCAGAATCAAGCCAAAAACGAGGCTCAAAATACACCTTATTGACAAGCTAAATAGACGCAACTCACGTATAGAGAATTTTACATCTGAGGAAGAAAACATGGCTAAGAAATCCTTCACTGAACTCATTAACAGCCCCGGCATGCCCGTCCTGGTAGACTTTTACGCCGACTGGTGCGGACCCTGCAAAACCATGGCTCCCATCCTGCAACAGGTGGCTCAGCAGTACCAGGGTAAAATCAAGGTGATTAAAATAGACGTAGACAAAAACCAGGCAGTAGCCCAACAATACAGCGTACAGGGCATCCCTACGCTCATCCTGTTCCATCAAGGCAAGTCGCTCTGGCGTCAATCCGGCGTGGTTCCAGCCCCGCAACTCAGCCAGATTGTGCAACAGCATTTGCCTTGAGAAAAGTGATTCAGTTAGCAGTGAACAGTAATCAGTCTGGGGTAGATTTAGTCTTTCAGAATGAAATGCGTGTTGGGATGAGGCTGGTGCCTAAGGAATTGTTAATCCCGGACATCGTAGTCCTTGGCGCAGACGCTCGTAGGTCCATTAGGACGCTACGAGGTCTATTGAGCGACGGCATTGCGTTTTCAGGCTGTTTTCTGGAAAAGACGCCGAAAACGGCACTTATAATTGTAGCGTCGTTCCGCAGAACAAAGGGCTCCCATGCAACGGGAACGCCTCTATAAATACAGGCTCTTCTCTTGGACATGAATAGATATAATTTAAGTTTCTGAGAACGGGGCTATCAGAGCTGGGTGGTTGATTGCTGCGTAGGACCACGTCGTGTCGGTGCCACGACGCTACAATCGGCAGACGGCCGCAGGCCTACGCCGGACCCGTGCCAGCAGATAAACAGAACCGTGCCTTGGCACGAATGACTATGCAGCGACAGGGACGGACTTTACCTACAACTAACCCATATAACCAATAAGCCTACACAGCATTGGGACCAGAACCAGTCTTGGTCCTGAGCGCCTCTGTTGTTTCGTCGCCTGAAAGGCGGGGCCAAAGGCCCAGAGTACAACAGCAGTGCGAAGGGCCAAAACGAGGCCCCGCGGCCGTGAGCGCTTGGCGGAGGAAATGCAACAAGCAAGGTGGTGAGCACCGGAACAAACGGCATTACCGAGGGAACAGCCAAATGCGTGCACTTAAGCAGTAGCAAGGGTATTTGTAGCTGGAGAAGCAGTCTTGATCGTTGGTGATAACACCAACAACGGCGGAGAGAACATCCTTGCTATAGAAAGAAAGATCAGCTATGCGAGCGGACACAAGCGGACGCTTGCGCCATGGAAACCGCCACAAATAAAACCCGCTAGTCTGGAGACTCGCCGCACCCCACGTCACGGGTCTTAAGACTAGCGCCAGAGGTTAATTCAAAAAAACTCCTCCTGCAAAAGCAATCAACAATTATCAATCAGCCATCAAAATCATTTTCCGCCTTATTCCCAGAAAACAAGCCAAAAACGAAAAACCTATTCTTTCCCCTTCTCCACCAACAAAGGCAAGGTCAAAAAGAAAGTAGTCTGCGGGTGCGGCTTAGACGTGAAATGCAGGTTGCCGCCATGCTGACGTACCATCTGCCGGGACAAGCTCAAGCCAATGCCAGACCCCTGCGGCTTGGTGGTATAGAACGGAATAAAAACATGGTCCTGGGCATCTGGCGCAATCCCTACGCCATTATCCACCACCTCTACCCGCACCAGATGCTCGGCTTTGGGGTCTTTCACGGCTCTCAGTAAAATACGGGGATCTTCCATCTGAGCGCAGGAGTCCATGGCGTTCTTGAGGAGGTTCAAGAGCACTTGTTCCAGTTGCTCGGCATCGGCGTTGAGCCACAGAACCTCTTCTGGCAGCTGCATCAAGAACTGGATGTGCTGGTCTTTCATCTGGGCTTCTACCAACCTGGACACATGGTCGCAAAGCGCCTGGATGTTCAGCGGCGCCCGGCGCGGCGGCGGCACGCGGGTAAGGCGGCGGTAGTTTTCCACGAAGTGCTGAATGCCCCGGGTACGTTTCTCAATGGTGCGCAAGCCCAGTTGCAGGTCTTCCATGGTGTCTACATCTAAGTGGCCCGCCTCTGCCACGGGGGTTAACTCTGACTGTACCAAGTCACTGATGGAAGACGTGAGCGAAATGATGGGCGTCACGGAGTTCATGATCTCATGTGTAAGCACATTGATGAGCTTCTTCCAGGCGTCCAGTTCCTGCGCCTCCATCTCTGAGCGGATGTTCTGGAAGGACATGATCCTGATCTCTTGGCCCTGCAAACGCAGGCTGGAGACTTGTACGGTGAGCAAGACCTCCTCGGTGAGTTGCTTGAGTTTGATGAGCTTGCCTTCCTGGGTAGGTTCGCCAAACGCAACTTCGGTCAGGTTAGGGTACAGCTTGGTGGCGGCGTTCAGGTTCTGGAGAAAAGGCAAATCCAGCAGCCGGTGGGCAGCCTTGTTCATCAATTGAATTTGGCCCGTCTTGTCATAGGTGATGAGGCCAATGCGAAGGTGCTCCACTACTCCTTGCAGGTATTGGTGGTGCACTTCTTTCTCGGCCTTTATCTGCCTGAAGGACTCGGTGATGTCATTGAACATGCGGTGCAGCTCGCGGTACTGGGGCGGCGCGCCCTCCACGGCAAACCGCAGGGTAAAGTCAGAGTGCTTGATGGCCCCCAGAAACTTGAGCATGTCCTGGTGGGTGCGCTTAACGTACTGAATGAGCTCCAGGGCCATGGCTCCGGCAATGAAAAAAAGACAGCACATGGAGATGTACCACTCATACCGCACGCCAATGTAAATAGCCAGAAACAGGGTAAAGGCCAGGCCGGCCACCCTAACCACCACCCGTACGTTAAATGGATTAAAGTCCATGCTTCTCTATTCTCCGGTACAAGGCGGTGCGCGTAATGCCTAGTTCTTTAGAAGCGTGGGTGATGTTACCATTGTTTTTAAGCAGGGCCTGTTGTACTAAGGTCTTCTCAACGTTGCCCAAAGTCTGGTCTTTGCTCAAGCCCACTTCCTCTAGTTCACTGGCGCTTTCTGAGAGGTAAATGTCTGAGGGTTGCAGGTTGCCGGTTTCGCACATGATCATGGCCCGCTCCATGGTGTGCTCCAGCTCACGTATGTTGCCGGGCCAGCTGTAGGCCATGAGTTTATGTAGCACCACTTTAGACAAGTGCACTTCGGGCTTTTGGTACTTTTTAGCGAAAACAGCCAAAAAACGCTCGGCTAACGGCTGAATGTCTTCTTTGCGCTCCCGCAAGGGTGGCAGTTGAATCTCAACGGTATTGATGCGGTAGAGCAGATCCTGCCGGAACTTACCCTGTTTCACCATCTCATAGAGCGGCATGTTGGTAGCCGAGATCAGCCTGACGTTCACTGCCTTGGGTTTATTGGAACCCACCGGCGTCACTACCCGGTTTTGTAAAACGGTCAGTAACTTGGCCTGCAAGGGCAAGGAGACGTTGCCTATCTCATCCAGAAACAGGGTTCCGCCAGAGGCTACCTCAAATCTACCAATACGGTCTTCTTTGGCGTCTGTGAACGCGCCTTTCACGTGCCCGAACAACTCACTTTCAAACAAGGTCTCCGTGACGGCGCCCAAATCTACTGGTATGAAGACTTCTCTGGCTCTTTTGGAAAGGCGATGCAAGAGCCGTGCGGCCACTTCCTTGCCCGTTCCGTTTTCGCCTAAGATTAGGACATTGGCGTCTGTGGCGGCTACTTTCTCCAGGGTCTGGTACACCTTCTGCATGGCCGGCGAGTTACCCACCAGCTCCACGCCTACTTGGTTCATGGCCTCATTGAGGTGCTGTTGTTTGCTGCGCAGGTGCGCCACCTCAGAGGTAGACTGGCTAAGTTTGCAGGCGGCGGTCAAGGTGGCCAGCAGCTTTTCATTGTGCCAGGGCTTGACCACAAAATCTGAGGCGCCCAGCTTTAGGGCCTGCACCGCCAGATCTATGTCGCCGTAGGCGGTCATCATGACCACAATGGCCTGAGGGTCAATCTCCAGAATCTTTTGGAGCAGGTCCAGGCCTTCGCGGCTAGAGGTGGCCCCGGCAGTATAGTTCATGTCCAACAAGATGACGTCAAAAGACTCTTTCTTCAAAAGCTCTGGCAACCGCTCTGGGTGAATTTCTGTGCGCACCAGGGAAAAGTGCTGCTTTAAAAAGATGCGCCCGGCGGTGAGGATGTCTTCCTGGTCATCCACTATCAAGATACGGCAGTTGGTTTTGCTCATACTAAGGTCAAAATGGAACTCACTTGGGGGAACACAAGACAAAGAAGGTGCCATACCAAGGCCAGGGTGCACAAAACAAGGCTATAGGCTGTTACTCAAGAGGTTACCAAACCTCACTGTACGGTGGCTGTCTCTACTGTGTACGTTTTTAGACGAATAAATGTACGTTTTCGGACAGTTGATTGCAAAATACGCCTACCTCTATGGCAGATAATCCTTAAAACCAGCTCTTTACAAAGTTGGCATCTAGTTTGGGTATAGGTTTGCCAGAACCCACGTTTATGTCTTTCTTACAATTGCTTTTAGAACAACCCTTGCATCTTACGTTTGCACAATTGAGGCAGCGTCCCCTGGAAATCAATGAATCTCCTTGTTTGCCATCTTGGGTACATACTGCCTCAGGCTCAAGGGTTTCGTTTAATAAAAGTACCATGCCCGGCAGCGAAGAAGCTTCTGGAGAACGGACCTATGGTGCCACCTGATCTGCGTTTTTGGGTTATTTTACCCAAAACAGGTCAAAAACGGAAAAGCTGTCTTTGATGACAGACCATCCACAGCACGGACCACTAGCCATAAGCCTTGATTTTAGGCTATTTTTGAGAAATCAGCGCAAAAACACTTGTTGCCTATAGCAGTATTCTACTAACCCATGCTCAAGAACTACTTAAAGATAGCCTGGCGCAATCTGCTCAGAAACCCTGTCTACTCAGCCATCAACGTTGTGGGCTTGGCCACGGGTATTTCTGCGTGTTTGCTCATTTTCTTGTTTGTGCAACATGAGCTCACCTATGACCGCGAGATTCCCAATTCACAGAACATCTACCGCATTGTCAGCAACATCAACTTTCAAGGCAAGAATGATCGTTTTGGGCTCTCTCCACTTCCGCTCGCCGAACACATAAAGCGAGAAATCCCGGAGGTAAAACAAGCCACCCGCTTGGCAACCATAGACAAGCAAACCATCTGGGTGGGCCAGCAGCCATTCATGGAAGACCATCTGGTGTTTGTGGACAGTACTTTTTTTGAGGTGGTGCCGCACACCTTTCTGGCTGGCAACCCCGCCACCGCCTTAAACGGACCCAGAAAGATAGTACTCTCTGAGGACCTGGCGCTTAAGTTCTTTGGCAGCGTAGAGGACGCCATGGGGCAGTTGCTTTCCTTTACCCGGTACACCTACACGGTGACGGGCGTGGTCAAACCCTACCAGCATTCCCATCTGCAGGTGAATGCGTTTTTATCACAGGCTACTCGGGACGAGGCCATCCGTCTAGGCAAAGACCCAGCGGGCGCAGCTTTTGCTGAAAGCAAGTGGCTGGCCATGGCCTTCTACACGTATTTTACGCTGCATACCCCAGAAAGCCTTCCCAATTTTGAGGAGAAACTGGCCGGCATGGTCAAAAACACCATTGAGCCCTGGATACGGGAACAGCAGCTGAGCGCCACTGTCAACTTTGAGGTACAGCCCATCCAGGAGATTCACCTGGACAACTCGCTGGAGCGTGACATCTCCCCTTCTGGCAACAAAGCCTACGTGTACATCTTTAGCATGGTGGCGCTTTTCTTGTTGCTGATTGCCTGCATCAATTACATGAACCTGGCCACCGCCCGCTCTGCCAAACGCGCCCGCGAGGTGGGCTTGCGCAAAGTGGTGGGCGCCGACCGCTACCATATCATTAAACAGTTCCTGGGCGAGTCCATTTTAATCACGCTGGTTTCCTTGATTCTGGCCCTGGCCATGACTGAGCTGTCCATCCCGCTGTTCAATCAACTAACAGATAAGCAGTTTACCCTCTCCTCTTTCCTCAACCTGGAGTTCATTCTCACGCTGCTGGGCATTCTGTTGTTTGTGGGACTGGCGGCGGGGAGTTATCCAGCCTTCTTCCTGTCAGGGTTTAGGCCGGTAGAGGTGCTTAAGTCTGATAAAAGCCCCAGAAGCGGCAATTCTTGGCTGAGGAGGACGCTGGTGGTGTTGCAGTTTACCATCTCGCTGGTCTTGATTATTGGCACCGCCGTAGTGTACAGCCAGTTGCAGTTCATCAAAAACAAGAACCTGGGTTTTGACAAAGAGCAGGTGTTGGCCATTGACCTGCCCGTGGGAGACACCACCGTGGCCCGGCATCTGTCTGTGGTCATGGAACAACTAAAACAGCATCCTAACATCACGGCGGTGGCACAGACGGGCAATATTCCCGGCGAGGACCTGGGCCGGATCTTGGTGCTGGCGGAAGACAAAGACGGCAGAGAGCTGGACAAAACCATGAACGTGATGTTTGTAGAACCAGGGTTTCTGAGACTATTGGGCATTGATTTTGTAGAAGGCCGAGGTTTTGATAAAAGTATTCCTTCAGATGAAAAAGGCGCCGTGATTATCAACCAAGCCGCCGCCAAGTGGCTTGAATATGATAAACCGTTGGGTAAGCGCATCAAGCTCATTGACTATGACGCCAAGGTGATTGGCGTCACTGAAGATTTCAACTACGCCACCCTGCACAGCCCTATAGAGCCGCTCATTATAGTGCCGGTCAAACATTCCAATGGCTACCTGCTCACTAAGATACAGGGAAAGGACATGGCCAAAACCGTTGCTTTTATAGAGCGGCAATGGAAAGCCTTCGCGCCCAAGCACCCGGTAGAGTCTTTCTTTTTAGACGATTTCTTTGACCAGCAATACAAAGCCGAAGAGAAGATGCTGGCCATCTTCGGGTATTTTGCCATTCTCACCATTTTGATTGCCTGTCTGGGTCTGTTTGGATTGGCCTCCTTCACAGCTGAGCAGCGCACCAAAGAGATTGGCATACGTAAGGTGCTGGGCTCAACCGTCTGGGAGATTGTGCTCTTGCTGTCCAAAGACTTTGCCCTGCTGGTATTGGTGGCCATTGCCCTAGCCTTGCCCTTGGCCTGGCTGGGCATGCAGTACTGGTTGCAGGATTTTGCCTATCAGGTGCAGTTGAGTGTCTGGCTGTTTGTTCTGGCGTCTTTGGGCGCACTGGTGATTGCCCTTACCACCGTGGGCATTCAGGCCGCGCGCGCCGCGTTGCTTAATCCCATTCAAGCGCTCAGAAGCGAGTAAGGTCTTCGTTTTTGGCCTGTTTTCTGTAAAACAGACCAAAAACGACGCTGCTTTGTCTTCTCGCCAAAGAAATGGGCAGGGAAATTGCAGGCGGCTATATCTAAATGCGCTATTATTTCGTTGTTCTCTTATTCCCTATCTCATAGCAACCTATGGTTAAATCATTCCTTGCGGCCTTAGGCCTTGCCGTTCTGGTGCAGATGCCCACGCTGGCGCAGTCTTCCAAAAAACCTACGTACAACTTCTCCATTGACCTGACCAAGGTGAGCAATGACAAACTGCCCGTTACCTTGCTGGTTGATGACCTGGATGAGGATGAAGTGCTTTATAAACTGCCCAAGATGGTGCCCGGCACCTACGCCGTCTATGACTTTGGCAAGTTCATCTCAGACTTTAAAGCCCTTGATAAGAAAGGCAGAAAGCTGCCCGTAGAGAAGGTGGACGTGAACACCTGGCGCATCAAGAACGCCAAGAAGCTCACCAAGATTACCTACCTGGCAGATGACACCTGGGACACGCCCAAGAAAGAGGACATCGTGTTTGAGCCCGCTGCCACAGACATTGAGGCTGGCAAAGTGTTCCTTATCAATACGCACGGGTTCTTCGGGTATTTTGAGGGCATGACCAAGACGCCGTACCAGATTACCGTGACCAAGCCGCAAGAATTTTACGGAGCCACGCCTTTGCGCGCCACGGCCACTACGGCTACCTCAGACACGTATCTGTTGGACAACTACAATGACTTGGTAGACGCACCCATGCTCTACAGCAAGCCAGATACGGCCATGCTCAAAGTAGGGACGGCAGACGTGCTCATTGCCACCTATGCGGCCGGCGGCGGACAGCGCTCCAAGAACCTGGCCAACAACATCAAAACCATTCTGGAGGCACAGCGCAACTATTTGGGAGGCACGTTGCCGGTAGACAAATATGCGTTCCTGATTTACATTGACAACAAGGAAAACCGCACGGGCGCCTACGGGGCCCTGGAGCATTCGTATTCGTCTGTGTACTACTTCCCGGAAATGCCGCCCAACATGCTGGCGGAGCAGGTACGCAGTATTTCGGCGCATGAGTTCTTCCATATTGTCACGCCTTTGAACATCCATTCAGAAGAAATTGGCAATTTTAACTTCTCGCAGCCCAAGATGTCCAAGCACCTGTGGTTGTATGAAGGCGTCACCGAGTATTTTGCCCACCACGTGCAGGTAAATCAGAAATTGGTGGATGAGGGCACGTTCATGGACGAGGTCAGAAACAAGATCATTGCCTCTAAACAAGAGTACAATGACACCCTGCCGTTCACGGAGCTAAGCCTGGGTGCCCTGGACAAGTATGAGAAGCAGTACGGCAACGTGTACCAGAAAGGCGCGCTCATTGGCATGGCCCTGGACATTAGACTACGTGAGCTTTCCGGCGGAAAATACGGCCTGCGCAACCTCATGAAGGATCTGAGCCAGACCTACGGCAAAGACAAATCCTTTAAGGACGAAGAGCTGTTTGATAAAATCACGGCCCTCACCTTCCCTGAAATCAGAGACTTCTTTAGACAATACGTTGAAGGCGCCCAGCCCCTGCCCTACACCGAGCTATTCCAGAAGGTAGGCATCCAGTACAAGCCTTCTGGCGTGGTCAAGCGCATCTCTTTGGGTAAGCCCACTTTGAGCTATGACCAAAAGGCCAGTCGCATAACTGTGGCCAGCGTGGAGAGCCTGTCCAGCTTCGGGAAGACCCTGGGATGGCAAGCGGGCGACCAGATATTGGCCATCAACGGCGAAGACCTTACCTTAAACAATGCCACGGATCTGTTTACCAAGCACGTGGCCAACGGCAAAGTAGGCAGCATGCTCACCATCACCGTGGGCAGAAAAGACGCCAGCGGCAAAGTGAAACCCATGGAGCTAAAAGCCAAGTTAGAGCCCTCAGAGGAAATGGTGTCGCATTGGTTGGCTCCGGCCCCAGAGGCTACCCCGGCGCAGATTAATTTACGCAACGCTTGGTTGTACTCTAACCTGTAAATTATCAATTAGTTAGCCACTCCCGTTTTTGGCTTGTTTTCTGGAAAACAAGCCAAAAACGGGAGTGGCTTTTTTAGATATATTTGTAGCATGACTCCAGAGATCCGCCAGAAGCTTTTAGCCTTTATAGACACCGCCCATACGGCCGTAGAAGTGGCCTATCCTACTGCTGCTGTGTATCCCGGCACGCCTGAATTCACAGAGAAACGCAGGCTGCTATTAACTGACCTTTCATTGCACCTGGCGCAGGATGCCTTGCAGGGAGCCCTTCCAAAGCCTGAGAAGGTACGCCAGCATCTTTTTGCCATTGCCAAGCTGTACGCAGAGCTGTTTCCAGAAGAAGGCTTTGACGCAGTGGCTCAGGTACTTTCTCCTGGCTCGCTTGAAAACATATCAGTTAGTTAGGCGTTATGCTTTCGGGAATTTCCAGTAAATAGACCCTCGTTTTTACCTCATTCTATGCCTGTTGCTTTGCGCTTTCTGCTCTCCCTCCTACTGCTTGTCTGCCTAGGCACTTCCTTATCTGCACAAGACAAAGTAACCTTGAGCGGCACCCTGCGCGACGCGGGCACCGGCGAGCCCTTGATTGGCGCCAACGTGGGCATCATAGGCACCACCGCCGGGGTCATCACCAACACCAACGGCTTTTACAGCCTCACCACCGCACCAGGTTTTTACCGCATCCAGTTCTCCTACCTGGGCTACCAAAGTCAAATAAAAGAACTCACCCTATCTAGTGATGTAAAATTAAACCTGGAGTTAACCACCCTGGACACCGAATTGAAAGAAGTAGTGGTGGAAGGTGAGCGCAATACCTTCCAAGACCGCTTAACCCGTCCGCAGATGAGCGTGGAGACCCTTTCTAGTAGAGAAGCCAAGTTGCTGCCTGCCCTGTTTGGCGAGGTAGACATCATTAAAACCCTGCAATTGAAACCCGGCATCCAGTCAGGCGGTGAAGGGACCAGCGGACTCTTTGTGCGCGGCGGAAGCAATGACCAGAACCTGGTTTTGCTGGATGATGCCTTGGTCTACAACCCCAGCCACTTGTTCGGGTTTTTCTCGGTGTTCAACCCAGATGCGGTGCGCAACGTGGAACTGTACAAAGGTGGTTTTCCGGCGCAGTTTGGAGGCAGACTTTCTAGTGTGCTGGATGTGAAGATGCGTGACGGCAATAGAAAAGAGTATGACGTATCTGGCGGTTTGGGCTTGATTGCCTCCCGGTTGACCGTTGAAGGTCCCATTCAAAAGGAGAAGTCCTCGTTTCTGGTGTCTGGCCGCCGTACCTACGTGGACGTGTTCACGCGCATGATCAACAAGTCACAAGAAGACGACCCTGACTGGAGCCCCATCCCAGATTATTACTTCTATGATTTCAACGCCAAGGCCACCTTTGAGCTGGGCCCCAATGACCGCTTGTTTGTGAATGGGTATTACGGCAAGGACTTCTTCAAATTCAACGACGCAGATTTTGACTTCAACTTTAACTGGGGCAACAAAGTAGCCAGCGCGCGGTGGGCACACCAATTTTCGCCGCGGTTCTTTGTAAATACCACGCTCTCTGCCTCTAACTATGAATATGAGATAGCCAACAAACTGGACATCTTCAGCTTTAACCTCACCTCAAACATTACGGACTATACACTCAAAACGGACTTTGAGTACCTGCCCAATGACCATCACCATGTGCGTTTTGGCGCTTCAGCCACCGAGCATAAGTTCACCGTAGGCCGCTTGCAGGCCAGCGCAGATGACGGGTCTATCAACGTGCAGGCGGGCAATAACTACAACGGGCAGGAGTTTGGCGTGTACGCCTCTGATGATTGGGGCCTGACGCCGCTCTTAACGCTCAGCTACGGGCTGCGGGTTTCTGGTTTTAGAAACGACAAGACGTTTGTGGGCCTGGAGCCGCGTGCCTCTGTCAATTACCGCTTCACTGAAACACTTTCGCTCAAGGCCAATTACACCCGCATGTACCAGTACGTGCACCTGGTGTCCAACTCGGGCGCGTCTCTGCCCACAGACATCTGGTACCCTTCTAGCCCCGGCGTAAAACCGCAGCGCTCTGACCAGGTGGCCCTGGGAGTGACTAAAATCTACAAAGACAAATACCTGCTCAGCACCGAGGCCTACTACAAAGACATGAAACGCCAGCTGGATTTACGGGACGGCGCCCAAATCTTCGGGAACCCAGAGTTGGAAGAGGAGTTTGTCTTTGGAACCGGCGAGAGCTACGGCCAGGAGTTTTACGTGGAAAAGAAAGAAGGCAAAACCACCGGCTGGATTGGCTATACCCTCTCCTGGACCAACCGCACCTTTCCAGACATTAACAACGGCAAGAAATTCCCTACGCGGTTTGACCGCCGCCATGACTTGTCTGTAGTAGCCATCCAAGAATTGACCAGCCGCATAAGTGCCACGGCTACGTTTGTGTACGGCACAGGCAACGCCTATTCTTTACCTGTGCAGCGCTTTGTCTTCCAGGACGTGAACGGCGAGGATTACACCGTCATCCCCGTGTACGCAGAGCGTAACTCCTTCAGGCTGGCTCCTTACCATAGGCTGGATCTGGGCGTGGTCTACAAGCTAAGGCCTAAGCGCGGCACCTCAGACCTGACCTTTAGCGTGTACAATGCCTACAACCGCCGCAACCCGTATTTTGTGTACTTTGAGACGATTAAAGACGAAGAGACCGAGCAAATAACCGGCTTTGTGGCCAAGCAGGTGTCTTTGTTCCCGGTCATTCCGTCCATTACCTATAACTTCAAGTTCTAATGAAGATGAAATTCTATACGTTGAGACTGCTTGGTTTTCTGCTGATGGTGGCGGGCTTGGCAGCCTGTGACATGGAGCAGGAGATTGAAGTGAAACTGCCCGTTCTGCCCACGCAGTTGGTGGTGGAATGCTATCTGGAGGAAGGCAAACCCATTAGGCTGGCCTTGTCAGAATCTGCGGGGTATTTTGAGGGTGCACAACCAGTCATCATCCACAACGCCACCGTTACCATCACCAAGAACGGCTCACAGGTTATTCCTTTGCGCTTTAGCGTAGATGTAGACAATGAAAACGAAAAAATAACCAATTACTCCAGCCGGCACGTCATCCAAAGCCAGCCGGGCGATGTCTACACCTTGACCATCACAGATCCAACCGGAAGACGGGTAACGGGTTCTACCACCGTCCTCCCTCCTGCTCCCTTAGACAGCGTGGGCTATAAATTCAATGACAAGCCCAAAGAAAGCCAGGAGGCCTACCTCTACATTAGATGGCAGGATGACCCATCGCGTGAAAACTTCTACCGCCTGCTCACCCACAAGAATGACTCTACCGGCGGCGTAGACAGTGAAATGGACGCCGAGATCAACGACCGCCTGCGCAACGGCCAGAAAATCATCTACACCACCACCTACCGCTTTGACCGCGGTGACACGCTCAACATCAAGCTCTTTCATTTGGACAGACCTTATTATGAGTTTATAAGTAGCGTAGAAGATGCCCGGCGCTCCAACGGCAATCCCTTCGCGCAACCGGTCACCATTAAGTCTACCGTGGCTGGTGGCTATGGCGTCTTCACTCACTTAAACTACAACACCAGAGAACTCATCATCAAGTAAATACATACAGTTTGCAAAAACGAAAGCCTCACCGTTTCTAAAACAGTGAGGCTTTCATTTTTAGGCTATTTTCCAGAAAACAGGGCAAAAACGCCAGGTTATTAAAAGATAATCAAACAGCCACTAACTTTCTAGAGAATTTGAACCTCAATATGGTAACAGCACCAGTTTTTAATTCAATTTGAGTTTTTCCAAATTATATATAACTCCTCCTTCTCTGATGATGAAAAGTATTTATCAAATAGGCCACAACTCTCAAAGTAAGCTACGCATTCGCCAAATTTTAAATACTGGTATCCAGGGACTGATTTTTTAGCTAAACACTTTTGCAAAATCTGCAATCTGGCCCTTTCATCATTGTCAATAATCCCTTTAATTTTATCTCTGTCAGACGCAGAAAACCTTATTTGAATAGACTCCATACTCATAAGCAAATCCCAATAGTTTCTGCTTGCAATGGACTGTTCAACCCTTCTAAACCTTCCCTTTGTAAGGGCAAAAATTAACTCGTCCTTTCTTTCTATACAAATTCCCTCATTCTGCAGTCTTGTCCAAAATTTCTCTACATCCACCCCAATACTTTCTTGCCAATAGATGAAAAGATCTTTAGAAAAAGACTTTAATTGTGAGAGTGAGAACTCATGAGCAGCAATAGAATCAAGAAATATGGCCGTAGATTGAATAAGCGCTTTCTTAGTTAAAGGGTCAATATAAATAGATGCTGCTACAATCTCATTTTGGATGTCAACGGCTTGTTGAATTTGGCTTTTGAATAAGTTTTTGGCGTCCATCCTAAATCTTCAACTATAAAATATGGTTCAATAAGAAAGCCTCGCAAGTTCTACTCACGAGGCTTTCGTTTTTAGGCTATTTTCTGGAAATCAGGTCAAAAACGCTTGAACAACCCTGCTAAAGGTTAATCCTGAATTTTGACCAGTTCTCTAATAAGCAAGGTCATCTTAGGCTCTGCTTTGGCGGCGGCGTCCAGAATGTCTTGCAGGATTACTTTCTTAATCTTACCCGGCACGCATAGGTCTGTGATGACTGATACGGCGAAGCACGGCAGGCCCATGTGCACGGCGGCAATTACCTCGGGCACGGTGCTCATGCCCACGGCATCGGCGCCAATGGTGCTCAGGTATTTGTATTCGGCTTTGGTTTCTAGCATGGGACCCGGCACGCTTACATACACTCCGGTTCTCACGTCCAGGCGGTGCTCCTCAGATATATTGAGCGCCTGCTGGATCATAGTCTCTTCATACGGCTCGCTCATGTCTGGGAAACGCGGCCCCAGTTCATTGATGTTCTTCCCAATTAAGGGGTTGGTGGGCTGTAGGTTGATATGGTCTGTGATGACCATCAGGTCTGAGGTATTAAAGTCAGGGTGCAGACCACCGGCGGCATTGCTCACAAACAGGCGCTTGATGCCCAAGAGCTTCATAACGCGCACAGGAAACACCACTTGCTCCATGTTGTAGCCTTCATAGTAATGGAAACGCCCCTGCATGACCATGACGCGGCGCCCGCCCAAGTCCCCGAAGATGAGTTTACCCGAGTGGCTTTCTACCGTAGACACCGGAAAATGCGGAATGTCTGAGTAGTTGAGGCTGTGCCGTATCTCCAGGTCTTCTACCAAGGCTCCCAGACCCGTGCCCAGAATAATCCCGAACTCGGGCTCATACTGGTGGTTCATCTGTTCTCTTATGTAGTCTGCGGCTTCCTGTAAGGCGTTTATCATAGGTGTGGTGGTGGCTTTTGGCTTATTTTCTGGAAAACAGACCAAAAACGCATTTTGTTTGCGGGCGCAAGGTCTTAATTTTTCCTGAAATGTGCAGTCCTCGCGGTGGTTTCTTTATAACAAAAAAGGCCACCAATGGCGGCCTTTTTTGTGGGGAAAGCTCTATGTTTAAATATTATTGGATGGCAATGTCATACGGCATTCTGGCCTGTACCCCTTGCATCATTTCTATTTGTTTGTACTGCTGGTAGTAAGGCAGCATGGCGCCTAGTTCTTTCTGCAAATAATACGTTTTCACCTGAGACTCTGCGTCATCAAAGAAGGTAGACATAAACGACTTCTGCTCTGGGTAAGAGCGCAGTCTGTACTCGTCTTTCTTGAGCTTGGCTTTTTTAGCGGCTATGGCAATGGCTTCATCCAGTCCGCCAAACACGTCTACCAATCCGCGGGCCTTGGCCTCAGATCCAGACCAAACCCTGCCCGAAGCTACTTTCCGCAAGTCTGCTACAGACATGTTTCTGGATTTGGCGGCTTTGGTGGTGAAGTCTGTATAGATGCGTTCCACCTCACGTTGAATGTGCATTTTCTCATACTCGGTCATTTGGCGCGTCACCGAAGGCACGTCTGAAAACTTGCCGGTCTTAACGCGGTCTACGGTTACGCCTAGCTTGTTTTTCAAGAAATTTTCGGCGTTGAACAACATCCCAAATACGCCAATGCTACCCGTGATGGTGTTAGGGTGTGCCACAATGGTATCACAGGCCATGGCAATGTAATACCCGCCAGAAGCGGCCACGTCAGACATGGAGGCGATGACCGGCTTTACTTTTTTGGTAAGCATCACCTCGCGCCAGATCACGTCAGAGGCCAGGGAGCTTCCGCCCGGCGAATTGATGCGCAAAACCACGGCTTTCACGTTCTTGTCCAGACGCGCTTTTCTGATGGCCTCAGACATGCCTTCGCCGCCAATGGTATTATCATCTCCTTTGCCGCCCACAATCTCGCCAGAAGCATAAATGACGGCAATCTTGTTTTTAGATGAGCCAGATTTCTTGTTATCATCGGCTACCTTGCGGTACTTGCCCAGGTTCACCAAGTTCACTTCTTCGTTTTTCTCAGTGCCGGTCTTTTGCTTCATGTAAGCCAGGGCCTCATCATAATACCCCAGGTGCGTCACCAAGCCATATTTAAGGGCGTCCTCGGCGTTGTGCACCAGCATAGAGTCAGAGATGTTCTTCACTTCTTTAAAGCTCTTGTTGCGGGCCTTGGCTAGGTTCTGCAGCATAAAGTCGTTCAATGAATTCAGGAACGAAGCGGTCTGTGCCTTGCTAGGCTCGCTCATCTTGTCCAGAATGAACGGTTCTACGGCACTCTTGAACTCGCCTACCTTAAAGATGTACGGCTGAATGTCCAGCTTCTCAAAGGTGCCTTTGTAAAACATCACCTCAGAGCTTAAACCATTCAGTTCCAGCGTCCCAGACGGGTTCAGGTAGATGCGGTCTGCCACCGAGGACAGGTAGTACGCCTTCTCCGTGGCAATCTCGCTATAGGCCACAATGAACTTCTTGGACTTCTTGAATTCAAGGAGCTCGTCTCTGATCTCTTCTAGAGAGGCCATGCCCACTTGCATGAACTCTAAGTTGAGCATGATGCCCTCAATGTTGTCGTCTTTGGCGGCTTTTCTGATGGACGCCTTGATGTCATCCAGCCCTATGCCGCTTTCCCCCAGAAGGTCTCCAAACCCCAGGTCTGCAAAAGGACTGCGCGGACTGCGCTCTGTAATGGGCTGGCTTAGTTTTAGCTCTAGCACAGAGTCTTTCTCAATGCTGACGGTGTCATCTGTAGAGGCCGCGGCAATGCCCGCCAACAGGATAAAACCCAGCACCATGAACAGCATAAGGCCTACAATGGTGGCCAATACGTATTTAAAAAATTGTAACATGTCTTTAAAGTAAAAGGTATCTGTACCGCATTTGGTCCAGCACCCATGTTTCTACATTAGTCGAATATAGTTCTAAAGACTTACATCCCGGCTCTCATAAAAATGCATATTTCTTGGCAAGCTTTTACAATGGGGTCCTTTAAGCCTAAACAGACGCGGTAACTATTTGATTCGCAATCAATTCAACAACACCCGTTAAAACCACAGAAAAGCAAAAATCAGTATTTCGCGTATATCTTTTGAGATGCGCATCTGTCTACTTTTCATATGGCTGCTGTTCTTAGTTCTGCCCGACCAAGGATTGGGACAGGCGCGCCGAAACCTCAACTTCAAGTACTTTGGTCTTACCCTGCACCCCCGGGGAGATGACAACGCCGAGCTCATGCCGCTCAACCCAGACGGCAAAGGCTACCTGGTCTTTAACCTGGGCGCCAGCGTGGGGTATGAGCATTTTATCAAAGGAGACAAGTTTTCCATCAAGGCCATCCAAGCTCTCTACGCCGACTGCGCCCTGCAACTGGCGGGCTTTACGCATTTGGGCGTACGGGCGGTGATTTTTGAGGCTGGCCGGCATTCTTTGAACGGCGGCTTGGGGCCTACCTTGGTCTACCGCCGCAACTGGTCCACGCTAGACGGCTACAACGTCTCTACCTCCTTTTTTGGTGGTGATCCAGAGGATGCCTGGCAGTACAAGATGATCTGGTACGCCGGCGAGCTAGAATACAACTACCGCCTCACAGACCGCACCGACTTCTCCACCTCCTTTGTGCCCGGCTACCCCAACATCATGAGCCTGTCTTTTGGCGTGCGGGTGTGGTTGGAATAATGTGCTAATTGTTGAAAGTGCTGATGTGCTATTTTATGATTTGAAAATGACACCCCGTTTTTAGGCTGTTTCCTAGTAAACAGGCCAAAAACGGCAATTTGTATCTTAACGCGGATTCTCTCCTTGAGGGGAGAATGAGAATCCGTGCGTAGCTCCGGTCTGTCTAACTCGCCCACAATGTCCTTTCAGGATGACAAAATAGGGAGAAGTCCTGAATCTTACGTCTTGTGTCTTGAGTCCTATATTAGCACATTAATACCCGTACCACTCGCCCCACTGGTTCCGCAGGTTCTTGCGCATCTCGTTCTCGCGGGCGTTGTTGCCGGGATGGAAGAAAACGGTGCCTTTCAGTTCTTCGGGCAAAAAGTTCTGGGCTTTAAAGTTGCCTTCATAGTCATGCGAGTATTTGTACTCATTGCCGTAGCCTATCTCTTTCATGAGCTTGGTGGGCGCGTTGCGCAGGTTTAATGGCACCGGAGGGCTCCCCTGCTCTTTGACCATGGCGCGGGCCGTCCTGATGGCTTTATAGGCCGCATTGCTCTTAGGTGAGGTGGCCAGGTAAATAGCGCACTGCGACAGGATGATGTCACATTCTGGATAGCCAATCACGTTCACCGCCTGGAAGCACTCATTCGCCATGATGATGGCTGTGGGGTTGGCGTTCCCGATGTCCTCAGAGGCCATGATGAGCATGCGGCGGGCAATGAATTTGGGGTCTTCACCGCCTTCAATCATGCGGGCCAGCCAGTACACCGTGGCATTGGGGTCTGAACCGCGCATGGACTTGATGAACGCCGAGATGATGTCATAATGCGCCTCGCCGCCTTTGTCATAGAGCGCCAGGTTCTGCTGGGCAATCTGCTTGACCATCTCATTGGTGATGACCAGTTTCTCCTGCGGATTAGTGGTGCTCCCGTCAATGACAATCTCCAGAAGGTTGAGCAGTTTGCGCGCATCACCGCCAGATATAGTCAATAGCGCCTCATACTCCTGCACTTCTATCTCCCGCTTCCTCAGAATCTCATCCTCGGTGAGGGCCTTCTGCACCAAGTCAATGAGCTCTTTCTTTTCCAGCGACTTAAGAATGTACACCTGGCACCGGGATAGCAAGGCGGGAATCACTTCAAACGAAGGGTTCTCCGTAGTGGCCCCAATCAAGGTGACGGTGCCTTTCTCTACGGCCCCCAACAGCGCGTCCTGCTGAGACTTGTTGAACCGGTGAATCTCGTCAATGAACAAGACGGTGCCTTGGCGCTTGCGGGCCTGGTCAATTACGTCCCGGATATCTTTCACGCCCGCGTTGATGGCGCTCATGGCTACAAACGGCACTTTCAACTGACCGGCAATGATGTTGGCCAAAGTAGTCTTTCCCACGCCCGGCGGTCCCCAGAAAATCATGGACGGCACCATGCCCGCCTCTATGTACCTTCTAAGCACGCCTTTTGGGCCCACCAGGTGTTGCTGGCCGGCGTATTGGTCTAGGTTAGCGGGGCGCATGCGCTCCGGCAGTGGCGCTTTGGTGGTTTGGAACATGACTAGGTTTTGCTCAGATGAAAACAATGATGCCTTATACGCACCAACATCCAAACACGAAGGTACTTCTTTTCCCACTTCCGATTTTGGCCTCTTTTCTGCAAATCAGGGTAAAAACGCAGACAACTTAAGAGAAACTTTGAAAAGGAATTATAGGTAAATCAATGATAAAAAAGACAGGAGAATTCAATCAAAAGGTGCCACGGATATTATCTTGAAAGCATCGCCCTCCTTGATAATTTGCACCGTGATGCCCGAGGCCGCGTAGACGTCCTTCCACTGTACAAAGCCCTGCACCTTATTATCATAAGTTAAGACTTTGGCCCAGACAGGGTCTTCATGGTCTCCGTCCTCGGCAAGCTGCAGAATGGGGTACGCAAGCACCGCACTTTTGGGCGCTTTGAGTGAGGGCTTACTGAATACGCCCAAGAAGGGCTTCAGCCCGATGACCGTGGTATACAAGTCTACTTCATAGTTGTCTAGCTGCGGGCTGTAAAATCTATGCGATTGCACGTACGGGAACTGGTAGACGTCATGGCCTTCTTCCTTCTCGATGGTCCCGCCCAAAACGAGCGCTTCTTTCAGTCTACTAAACCCGTCCATCTTTTGTATGAAGTCCTCCAGAAAGTCTGTCTTGCCATAAGACTCTCCCCCATGCGAAATGGCAACGCTATCACTTACTATATTCAATAGAAACGCAGTATCCTTATTGGTGCAGGCGGTGATGACTTGTTGAACAAAAGCGGCAAGTTCTGGCAAGGCCTTGGTCTCATTCAAGGGCTTCACCGAAAACGTTTTATGCGTCACCTTCTGCTGGGCAAATCCAACAGAGGCAGAGAAGAATAGCAGAAGACTGAAGAAAAAGGAAAGTACGCGCGCCATGCAACAATTTACCAAAAACTAAGAACGATTGGAAGAGTTGGAAAGTGTTTTACTGCTTGAAAGAATGAAAACTCATTTTTGAGCTCTTTTCTGGAAAACAGGCTAAAAACGATTACTCGCACTCTTTTGCCTAGTAATCTTCAAAAGTTGGTTAAAAGTCGGTTTGAGGCATAGGCGAAAGTGAGTTCTCTAAAAAATACTCCTTGCCTTCAATCTTAACAGTTTTAGGTATTCTGCTGTAGTTGATCCCTTCCATTAAACTAAATTGGAATAAAGCATCACGTCCGAATAAATTCAAATCAACAGTTCTAAACCTTCTAAAATGCAGAGACTCGTCTTTCACTAAGATGGCACGCCAATTTGGGTTACCAGTTACGCCAGTTTCATAGTGCTGAAGGATTAGCTTCTCATGGCTACTGTTCCTTGATGCGTAAACTATTCTATCTTCCTTGAGTTGAGGAGGAGGGCTTATTACTTCCCAAAAAAGGGAAAACCCAAAAATGATTAAGCAAAAACCGGCTCCCAACAGCTGTCCGATTGCTACCCTGGATTCACCTTTTGATAAACGGCTACAACCAGTCACAAAGGCAAATAAAGCTAATAGCCATAAAACAGAAAGAATAAGTCCTCCTTCTAAGAAAAAGTTGGCAAACGGAGACCTTGGTTCATAAAAAGTACTTGCCACTACTTGAATCAGAAAAAGCAAAGCACCGCCTAGTAAGGCTGTTGAGAATTTGATGACTCTAATTTTCACTTACTCCCCTTTCTGCTGTTGGCGGGCTTTCATGGCCTCGGCTTTGGCCAGGGCTATGGCTTCCTGCTGGTCTGCCCAGAGGCGCTTCTTTTCTTCGGCCTGTTCTGGCGTGAGGTCCGTGAAATGGTAAATCATGTTCTTGATGTCTACCTCTGCAAAGTCATAGACCTTGGTCATGGTGAGGCAGTCAGTGGGGCACACGGTGGTGCAGAGGCCGCAGTAACAGCATTTAGCCAAGTCAATGTCAAACACGGGCGCGTAGAGGCGCTTCTTGGTGCCGTCAGAAGTTTCGCCTATCTCCTCGGTGGCTTTGACTGACTCGATGGTGATGCAGTCCACGGGGCAGATTTTGGCGCAAAGATCGCAGACAATACAGTCGTCAATCTCGTTGTGCAAGCGGTAACGGCCGTTCTCAGGCACCGGCAAGGACTCATACGGATAGGTGAGCGTGACCAGGCCGGTATCCTGCTTGAAGTAGTTGGGATCTGCAATGTGCAAGGGCGAGCGCCGCTGTTTGGCCTGGACCAGATGTTTGAACGTCAAGCCCATGCCCTGCCACAAGGACTGAAGGTCCCGCCAAAAGCCGCGGCGTTGCAGACTGCCTAATTTTTCCTGAGGGTTCTCCATGGGTTTAAATCATCAACAAACGCCAGACGGCGGCTACTAACACTAACGCTAACGCGGCGGGCGTGAGTATTTTCCAGCACAAGTGCATGAGTTGGTCTACGCGCATTCTGGGGAACGTCCAACGCAACCACACCTGCACCAGCATCAAGACTAAGGCTTTACCTATCAACCAGAAGAAGGCCCACAGGTTTCCGGACCAGGCGCCCAACGTGCCGGTGGTCCAATCGGCTAGTTTCACAGGACCCATGTTGGGGAAAGGCGTATTCCAGCTTCCTAAAAACAGAATCACGGCCACCAGACTCACCAACAGCATCATGGCATACTCGGCTAAGAACAAAGTGGCAAACCTGAACCCGCTGTATTCTATGTGAAAACCGGCCACCAACTCAGACTCGGCCTCTGGAATATCAAAAGGTGCACGGTTACACTCAGCCAAAGAGGCGATAAAATAAATGATAAACCCGAAGCTAAGTAACGGCATGCGCACGATGTTCCAACTTAAAATGCCGCCCACATGGGTCACGTCTATGCCCAGCGCCCTAAGTCCGAACAGGTAGTTTACCTCCTGCGCATACCCCGGAAACTGTTGCATTTGCACGCCCTGCTGAAAACTGATTTCCTGCAAGTCCAGGCTCTGGCTGATGATGACCACACTCAGAATGGCAAGTCCCGCCGGAATCTCATACGACACAATCTGCGCCACCGACCGCATGGCCCCTAGCAGGGCATATTTGTTATTGGAGCCCCACCCTGCCATGAGCAAACCAATCACATCCAGAGACACAATAGCCAGCAAGAAGAACAACCCGATAGAAGTGCCAGACGGAACCAGCTCAGGCGTTAAGGGAATGACGGCGAAGCCCGCCAGCACTGAGGCAAAAATGACCAACGGGGCAAACTTAAACAGCATTTTATCTGCCGCGGCTGGCACGATGTCTTCCTTCTGGAGGAGTTTTAGTAAGTCGGCGGCGAATTGGAGGGTGCCGTACGGACCGGCCTCCATGGGCCCCAGGCGGTCTTGCATAAAGGCAGACAGCTTCCGTTCGGCGTAGAAGATGACTACCACCACGCCTAAAATGAGAAGAAGTACCAACGGCAGTGCCCACATGTGCTCAAGGAGTTGACCAGTTCAAAGGTACATGTATTCAGGATTGATTGGTAATGGATGGGCTGGTGTTTTTGCTGATGTCGTTTTTGGCTTGTTTTCTGGGAATTAGGCGGAAAAGGATTTTGATAACTGATTGATAATTGTGAGTGGCCAAGCTGAACCTACCCTGCCCGCCGTTGTTGGTGTTATCACCAACAACCCAGACTGCTTCTCCAGCTGTAGTACAAGTTGTGCATGCATTTGGCTGTTCCTGAGAAATACTGCCTTTACCGGTGCGAAGTCACAGCCTTGTTTCATTTCTCCTGCTAAGCGCTCATGGCCGCGGGGCCCAGTCTTGGCCCTTCGCACTGCTGTTGTACTCTGGGCCTTTGGCCCCGCCCTGCCGGGCGACGAAACAACAGAGGCGCTCAGGACCAAGACTGGTTCTGGTCCCAATCCTGTAAGGACTTGATGGTTGGTTCTGGTAGTTGCAGGCAATGGCTGTCCCTGTCGCTGCAGAGTCATGCGTGCCAAGGCACGGTCTGCTTTATCTTGGCTCACGTGGGGCGGCGGGTTTAACACTCGCCTCCTAATTTAGAAGGGGTTTTAGATGCCTAATCGAAGAAAAATCGCTTGGGTGGCCTAATTCAAATAAACTCTCTATTTTAGTCCTTCAATTAGTGTGACTCTTATATGTTGTTGAACCTGCTATTGCCCTTCTTCATGTCCTTGACTCAACCCTTCACTCCTGGATTTTCTGAGGCGCCGGCGCTAACCGGTCAGGAGGTGATAGCGAAAATGCATAAAGAGTACGCCGGCAAGTTTGACCCGTATTTCACGTTTGACCAGACGGCTATCTTCTACAATGCCGCTGGTGAAGTTACCAAAAAAGAGGTTTGGCATGAGGCTATTGCGTTCCCCGGGAAGTTGGTGATCAAGTTCAATGAGTTTGAGGCGGGTAACGGCGTGCTTTTTAAAGAAGACAGTCAGTTTGTATTCAAGAACAATGCGCTGCAGAACCAAATGAGACGCGTGCATGACGTGCTGGTGCTAGGCTTTGACGTGTACCACCAACCGGCAGACCGCACTGTGGCCCAGATGCAGGAAGCGGGCTTTGACTTGAGCAAAGTATTCAAGACTACCTGGCAAGGCAAAAAAGTGTACGTGGTGGGCGTAACGTCCTTAGACCAGAAAGCCAGCCATTTCATCATTGATGAGCAGAAACTGTGGCTTTTGAAGACGGTGCGCCAAACCGGCGAAAACCAGACGGCGGTAGAGTTAAAAGGCTACCAGAAATTAAAAGGGAACTGGATTGCCACCGACCTCACCTTCAGCGCAAATGGCAAAACAACCTTGCATGAACTGTACTACAACATGAAATTCCCGAAATCCTTACCCACTGAGATGTTCACGGTAGAAGGCTTCAAAAACGCCCGCTGGTAAATTCGATTTTGGCTTATTTTCTAGAAAATAAGCAAAATCGGATTTTAAAGTCAATTAACAATCAACAATTAGCAACCAATCAATGGCCACTACCATAAAACTGACGCCTGCCCAGCAAGAAGAGAAAATCAATGCATTCTTCACCAGCGCGCCTGCATACGCCCAGCCTATTTGTGAGAAATTGCGAGAAGCCATTGCCGCCGCAGACCCAGAATTGCAACCGTCCTGGAAATGGGGCTCACCGGTTTATGAAAAAGCAGGCGCGGGTATGGTCTGCTCCATTGGCGTGCACAAACAACATGTGAACTTGGTCTTCTTCCAGGGAGCGTTACTGCCTGACACCCATGGCATTTTCACCACCGGCCTGGACGCCAAAACCATGCGTACCATCAAGTTCACAGAGGCTTTACAGATTAATGTGCCGTACGTAGTGGAATATCTGCAAGCAGCCGCCCAACTGAAACCCGCAAAAGCCGCTGTATCCACAGAGCGGAGCGAGATTGAAATCCCGGAAGATTTGAAAAAAGCCTTAGCCGATGCCCAACAGCTAGAGGCTTTTGAGAAGATGGCCTATACGCACCGCAAAGAATACGTGCGCTGGGTTATGGAAGCCAAACGACCAGAAACCCGCAATACGCGCATTACTAAGACGGTAGAGCGTATTACTGAGGGTAAGAAATTCAGCTAAGCTGCTGTAGGGCGTCTTGGATTTCGCGCAGGAATTCGCGGTGGTTGCCTATGTGGTAGATGTCTGTTTCCAGTTCCTCAGTGGAGGCGTACAGACTACTCCCGTAGTGCATGTTCAGGTATTTGGCAGTGAGCTTGAACGGCACTTCAAAGCCGTCGGGTAAGGAATCATCTGCGCCAACGGCTATTAAGAAAACAGATTTGCCTTTCAATTGTCGGCCTAGGTGCTTTTGCACCGTCACCAAGTCTGTGAGTCGATCAAAGAAGATTTTAAGTTGCCCGCTCATGGCATACCAGTACACTGGCGTAGCAAAGACAATTACCTGATGCTGTAACAGCTGGTCTACAATCTTCAGAAAGTCATCCTGCGTAGGATAGTCATTCTCATAGCGGTACGGCCCTACTTGGTAATCCAGCAAATCTATGATTTGGTGCGGCGTCTCTTGAAACACCTTCTGCACGAACGCCGCCGTGTCACTTTCCTTTCTGGCGCTGGCTAACAGAATGAGGGGAACTTCTTTATGCATAAGGGCTATTAGGAAGCAGAATGGTTTTTCAGATATACTTTAGCAAAAGGTATCAGAAGAAGGACAAGTTTATGCATGCTTTATCCTCAAAGGAGAAATGATGATTCTAAAACCGTCTGGGTCAAGGATCATTCTTCCATTTATTTTCCAATAAGGATTTTTGGGAGCCATTAATGTGAATCCCATCTGATGAATCTTGTCCAGAATGCGCTCGTGTTCAGCATGTGATATTGGGTAAAAAACCAAGACGTCATCTTCATCAAAAGTGTGAACCGCCTTCTCACTGGATTGAGTAAACTCTAAATGCCAGTCACTCTCCTTCTTCCCTAAGAATATGCCATCATACCCGTTGTGACCTATAAAGTTCCCAAGCACCTCAAGCTCGAGCACTTCCGTGTAAAATTCCCTCATTTCAGGAAGGCGGCTGGTGTGCCGGGCCACTCTAAACAACATATAGAATTACCAATTGATTACTTAAAGGATTACTCCACCACGTGGGCTACAAACTGGGACAGGTTGGTGATGATGCCTCGCTCACGCCTAAAGCCGATGGCACAGCCTTCGCCGGCCCAGAAAACCCCGGCCTGGTAAAGGTAGCGGTTAGTGTCCTGGGGCATGTCGGCCCAGGATTGGTAGATGTGCTGCTGGTTGCCGTACTGGCCCGAGGTAGAGCTTACGTCTGAATTCTCACGCACCTGTATGTTCTGGCCTTCGCGCCCGAAAATGGGTTTCTGAACCGTCTTGCCGGAAAAGGATTTGAACTCGGTACGCAACAAGAGCGGGTGATATGGGAACTGTTGCCACAAGACGGCCAGCATGGCTTTGCTCTGGAAAATAAGGGAGTAGGCCGGGTTAGCAATAATGATGTTTCTGGAAGACTGCAAGGCCACCAAGTCCTCACACAAATCTGGTTCTTCTTGCGCCAGCATCTCCCAAGGCACCAGCTTAAAAAGAAACGTGAATTTCTGCCACTGCTCGGCGCCGGTCTGGGCCCAGATGCCGCGCTCCACGCCCACCAAAGAAACTTCCATTTCATGTACCGGACAGACGTGGGCCGTGAACCCGGCTTCGCGGGCGGCTTCTGCCAGCACCTCGCAGTTGGTGCGGTCTTCACTGCTTTCGCCTAGGTAAACTAACAAAAGAGACGGGTCTAAATCTGGGTTCAGGCCTTTCCAGGTCTGGAACTGCTCTAGCAACGCCTCGTACAAGCCGTTGGCCTGTTGGGCGTCTTGTTTGCCGGCGGCCGCTAAACTGGCCCACTGCACCACAGAAGTCTCTGGGATGGACGTGGCCGTGTCTGCATTGAACTCCAACAGCTTCACGCCGTCTGGCGTCTGCGCGAAGTCAAACCTGCCATATAAATGCCAGTGGCGGTCATCGTTCCAGGAATGACGCACGGCCCGCCACAGTTTCTCGGGGATGCCCACTTTGCGCAGGAAATCGTCTGGCAATTCATCGGGCACCGCCTCTACCATCATCTGGTATACTGTAGTGGCCGCGTCCAGCAGTTCATCGGCGCTGGCTTGCGTTAAAACTACGGCCTCACCACTCAAATACGTCTGGCACTCTTCCTCCACTACCCACTGCCAACCCATCTGATTGACCATTGACGTAACATTGCCATGATGCGGCATCAGTTTTACAGGCAGAGAAGACATGTTTTTAATTAATAATTAAGAATGAATAATTAATAATGACCAGTGATGAATGACCAATTATAATGAATGAAGAAGACTTTAAAGCTTAGTTAGGGCAACACGTTCACAAGTCGTTTTTGGCCTGTTTTCTGTAAAACAGGCCAAAAACGATAATGCATCAGTCTTACATCTTGTGTCTTATATCTAGCGTCTCTTTAAAGCTTATCCGCCAAAACCGCCTGACCGGCCAGAGGATCTTCCGCCAAACCAGCCAGAGCGGCTGGAGCTAGGACGGGTAGAACGGGTGGTGGTAGTGGTGGGGCGGCTGTAGGGACCGGCGGTTCCTTTAAAGGCTTGGGCGCCTCTGGAGCGTTCTGCTGCGGTCTGCTGACGCCAGGCGTCGTTGCGTTGAATGGTATTTGGGTTAGCGTAATACCGTGGGTTAGGCGACATCATGCGGCCGGCCATGTAGCCAATGCTACTCCACATGAGCACGTTCATCATGCTAAAGCCAGAGCCGTTCTGCGGGTTCACCTGTGCGTACTCCTTCATTCTATCCTCCAGCTCCAGACCTTGCAGCGTGTCTACTTTGCCGTCTTGGTGTTTGAGAATGGCCATCACCTGACCAGCACCCGCGGGGCGTTCATCGGTAATCTTCCAGTTGTCAGGGCCAACTTCGGTCATTTCTGTGATAACACCCTGGGTGTAGGAAGCTGCTTCCTGGCCAGAATTCCATTCAGTAGAGGTTTCCTGGGCAGAGCGGTTGTCTGAGCAGGACACTGTCGTTAATCCCAAGCAGGCGGCGGCGCTTACCAACAGCATGTTACGGGACAGATCTCCAATTTTAAAATATCGCTTCTTCATGGCTGTGGCGTTTTTGGCTTGTTTCTATAAAAATAGGCCAAAAACGGCAAGAGCGCAAGTACTATGGGTTTGTAATTACTCCCAGAGCGGGTAATGCTCTAGCCGTACGGCCTTCTGGAAGAACAAACGCGTGGAGGCCTCAAAAGATGCGGTATAGTCAGAAACGTAGAAATGGGGCTCTCCTTTCAGCTGGGCTGAGGCCAGGTTCAAGCGATGCAACACCTCTTGTACGTGCCGGGCTACCAACTCAGAAGTGTCCAGCACGGTCACGCGGCCTTCATAGAAGCGGTCAATCTGTTCTTTAATGAGCGGATAATGCGTACAGCCCAAAATCAGGGCTTCAATGTCTTGCAGGCTGGGGTCTGAGAGATAGGTTTGGATGACGCTCTCAGAAATGGTGTTGTTAAAGAAGCCTTCCTCAATCATGGGCGCCAGCAGGGGCGTTGCCAGGGAATGCAGCTCTATGCCTTTGTCCAGGTTGTCAATCTTCTTTTTGTAGACGTTGGAGTTGACGGTCTGCTTGGTGCCAATGAGACCGATGGATTTACCTGCATACTCCTGCCCTACGTATGCTACTACCGGGTCAATCACGTTGAGGACGTGCGCCTTGCTCCCCACGTATTCTTTGACCAGTTCATACGCTGCCGCCGAGGCCGAATTACAAGCAATCAGGATTATTTTACACTGCTGGCGCAAGAGCAAATCACAGATTTTTACCGCGTAGGCCTGTATGGCGGCCGTAGACTTGTCGCCGTACGGCAGGTGCGCCGTATCCCCGAAATAGATGAGCTGTTCTTGCGGCAAAAGGGCCTTAATGGCTTTGGCGACGGTTAATCCGCCAATGCCGCTGTCAAAGATGCCAATGGGCCGGTCGCGTGGTTCTGTCTGCATGATGGCGCAATTTACGAAACAATATCCGGGTTTCACGCAAAGCCATCATCTTGCTTTAATACAAAGCAAAATCAACCCAAATAAAAACAAACAAGATTTAAAATCGTAAAATACCATACAACACAAACCTAAAACAGGAGAAACATTATGAAATTACTTTCAACCCGTGCCCACGGGATAATGGATTATCTAGTGGGTGCTCTATTGATTGCCGCTCCATTCATCTTTGATTTTGACCGCGGCGGTGCTGAGACGTGGGTGCCTATGGTTGTAGGTGCTGTGATTATTTTGCAAGCCTTGATGACCAATTTTGAGGTGGGCATGTTTAGAGTGATGTCTATGCGCATGCACTTGACCATGGACTACCTGATTGGTATTTTTCTAGCCGCCTCACCATGGCTTTTCAACTTCAGTGATTATGTGTACTTGCCGCATTTAGTGGTAGGTATCATGATTGTGTTAGAAGCCATGATGACCAGAGTGACTCCAGAACATGGAGCCGCTACGCATAACCCGCTAGGACGGGGAATGCACCATGGCCATTCTCATTAAGGGAAGGGTCTTATTTAAGTTAAAGAAAAAGCAAAGAAAAGGCCGGGCCACGCATCCCGGCCTTTTTTATGTCCATTGAATTTGGCTGGCAGTGGTTTCCCCTATCCCATTTGCGTACCTTTGCGGTTATGAATTACCTATCAGCAGATTCCATCTCTAAAAGCTTCGGGGACCGGTGGCTTTTCCAGAACCTGACCTTTGGCATTAACCGCGGACAGCGCATTGCCTTGATTGGGGCCAACGGAGCCGGTAAAACCACGCTTCTTAAAATATTAGCCGGCACCATGCCCACAGACAACGGATCTGTGAGCGTGCGCAAAGGCATACGGGTGGGCTACCTATGGCAACAACCAGAATTCCCGGCCGGCGCTACCGTGCAAGAAGCCATTTTCTCTGGCCAGACCGCCGTGTTGGACGCCATCAGAGACTACGAGGCCTGTTTAGAAGACCCCAACACCTCTGATGACCGCATGCAGAAGGTCATGGAGCGGATGGAAGAACTGCACGCCTGGGAATACGAGGTGCGCACCAAGCAGATCTTGGGCAAACTGGGCATACAGAACCTGGACGTACTGGTAGACCATTTATCTGGCGGTCAGAAAAAGCGCGTAGCCATGGCCCGCGTCTTGATTGAGGAGCCAGATCTTTTAATTTTGGATGAGCCTACCAACCATTTGGACCTGGAGACCATTGAGTGGTTTGAGAACCTTTTAACCACAGAGCAAACAACGCTCTTAATGGTGACCCACGACCGTTACTTCCTGGACCAGGTAGCTAATGAAATTGCCGAACTTGACCGCGGTCAGGTGTATAATTACAAAGGCAACTACAGCTATTACGTAGAAAAGAAAGCCGAGCAAGAAGAAGCCAACTCTGCGGAGATGGGCAAGGCGAAGCAACTCCTCAAAAAAGAACTGGATTGGATGCGCAAGCAACCACGCGCCCGCGGCACCAAGTCCAAGTCCAGGGTAGATGCTTTCTATGACCTCAAAGACAAAACTTCTCTAAAAGACACCAGAACAGCGCTAGAGCTTTCCGTTAAGACCTCAAGGCAAGGCAACCAGATTCTGGAGATTGACCACTTGAGCAAGCGCTTCGGGGAGAAGGTAGTGTTGGATGACTTCAGCTATGTGTTCAGAAAGAAAGACCGCGTGGGCATTGTGGGCCCTAACGGTGCCGGCAAGACCACCTTCCTGAACATGCTCACGGGCAAAATGGCGCCAGACAGCGGGCAGATCATTCCGGGCCAGACCACCGTTTTTGGTTATTATACCCAAACGGAGCTTACGTTCAATGAGGACCAACGCGTGATTGACGTGGTGAAAGAGGTAGCCGAAGTGGTGGAAACCGGCAACGGCGAAGTTATCACCGCCAGCCAATTCTTACAGCACTTCCAGTTCCCGCCGGCCCAGCAGTACACGTTTGTGCGCAAGCTGAGCGGCGGTGAGAAACGCAGACTGCAGTTGTTGCGCGTACTCATTAAGAACCCAAACTTCTTGATTCTGGATGAGCCTACCAATGACCTGGACATTCAGACGCTTAACATCTTAGAGGACTTCTTGCTACAGTTTGGCGGTTCTTTGCTGATTGTGAGTCACGATAGATACTTCATGGACCGTTTGGTGGAGCACTTGTTTGTGTTTGAGGAGAACGGCCACCTGCGCGACTTCCCGGGTAACTACACAGACTACCGGGAGTGGGCCAAAGAGCGTGAAGCCTTGAAAGCCAACGAGCCAGAAAGCAAACCTTCCCCTAAACCAACGCCTGCAGAAGCCCCGTCGGCGGCAAAACCGGCGGCAGTTGCTCCAGATGCAGCTCCTAAACGCAAGGCCTCTTTTAAAGAGAAGCAAGAGTATGAGAAGCTTGAGCAAGAGATAGATCAGTTGGAGACCGAGAAGGAAACTCTAATAGAGGAAATGAACAGCGGCTCTGCAGACCATACCCGCCTGGCTGACATTGCCCAGCGCGTGCAGGAAATCACGGACCAGTTGGAGGCGAAAACCGAGCGCTGGTTAGAATTAGCTGAGTTTATTTAATCTGTCACCCTAACCCGTTTTTAGCCTGTTTTCTAGAAAACAGGCCAAAAACGAAGAAAGGCACCCGCTCTCTGTGGGTGCCTTTCTTCGTTTATAAACACTAAATGATGCCCTTTTAGTAGATGGTAGCTTTCTTTTGCTGAGCGCTAAAGGAGAAGCCCACTTTCTGCGGTGTGCTCACCATTTGTTCCTCTAGCTTCTGTTTGACGGTGATTTTCCTGATCTCATCTACGTCTGGGGCTACCAGGTCATTATTGACAGAAGCAATCATAGCACTCTCTGTGAACAGGCGCAGGGTCTCTTCCGTGATCTTGTTTTTGGACATGTCACTGTAGTTCAGGTCCAGCTGCTTTACCCCTTCCAGGTAAAAGTGGTTGTCTATGTTGATGAGCACGCGGCCTAGCAGATAGCCAGGATCATTCAAGCGGTTGTACTTGATGGAGTCTGCCATGAAGTTGTAGGCCATGATGTGCCCGAAGAATCTTCTTCTAAAGTCTTCCTCTACGTAGCGGCTGCGCATTAACTCATGCTCATCTGGCAGCGTGATGACGTTGGAGTGCATCACAAACACCAGCAAGTCACCAGAGAACTTTACATGAAACTCAAAGTCATTGATGCTTCTATACTCTATCACTACGGTGGTATCTACAGTGGCCAGCCGCTCTGTGAGCTTACCTACCAGTTCAATGGACACCTCGCGCAGTTGATCAAACACGGTTTTAGTGTTTCTGAAGATAGCCTGCTTAGAAGATGACTTCTGATGCAGGCCCTCAAATATTGCTTCCAATCTATCTTCCATATTCTGCAAATTATCAGCTTAGATGCAAGGCACTTGACGCGCCAGAACATCTGTTATAGTACCCTTAGCACCGCAAATTAGTTATCTATTTCGCAATCTGAGCATTATTGGGCAATTCCCTGGTCTTTTAATTTTTGCACCTGCGCTGCCGTGAAACCGGCCATGGCTTCAAGCACTTGATGGGTGTGCTGCCCAAAGGCCGGCGGCGGCATCAATTGGCTTTCTTGTTGGTTCTCAGAGGAAAAGGCCACTTGCCGTAGTCCCTTCAGGCCAGAGCCTGCATCCTGAACCAATTGTGCCTGCGCTGCCGGGATGGCCAATGCTTCTGGAATGGTATGAATGGCTCCGGCCGGCACTTGCCTGGCAATAAGTGAGGCTAACAATTCCTCGCGGTTCTGCTTTTTGATTTCGGCTTTTAGGAAGGCGTTCACTTCTTGCCGGTGCTGGACTCGGGCCTTGTTGGTGGCAAAAGCAGGGTCCTGGACTTTGTTGGGGATGCCTAGCACGGCACATAGGTGGGCAAACTGGCGGTCATCGCCTATGGCCAGCACCAGGTCCTTCTGGTCTGCGGTTTGGAAGACGGTTCCATAGGGCACAATGTTAGGGTGCTCTGAACCCATGCGCTGCGGGGTGACACCGGCTACCAAGTAATTGGTGGCCTGGTTAGCCAAAGAGGCGATGGCCGCCCGCAGCAAAGATACTTCTACGTAACTCCCTTTGCCGCTGCGCTCCCGTTTTAGCAGCGCCGTGAGGAGGCCTTCTTTTAACTGGTGCGCTGCCAATAAGTCAATAAGTGCCACGGGCATTTTAACGGGCGGGCCGCCAGGTTTACCGTTCAGGTACATGAATCCTGCCTCGGCTTGCAGCACGGCATCATAGCCCGCGCGAGGCTCCTGGCTCCCGTACCCCGTAATGGCGCCGTAGAGGAGTTTTGGGTTTCTGGTAGTTAGAGTTTTATAGTCTAACTGCAGCTTCTCAGCATCGCCGGGTTTAAAGCTGGTGATGACCATGTCTGCCTTATCTAGCAACTTGTACGCTACCTCTCTTCCTTCTGGCTGAGACAAGTCTAAGGCAATGGACTGCTTCCCCCAGTTAGCCGAAGCAAAGTACGCCGACACGTCTTGCGCGCTAGATTCCGTAGCCAGCCTCCAGCGGCGGGTGACGTCTCCCTGGGTCTTCAGGTTCTCTACCTTAATAACGCTGGCGCCCAGCTCGGCAAAGAACTGCCCTACGCTGGGTCCTGCCAATACGCTGGCTAGTTCTATCACCATCATTCCTGAGAAAACGTCCTGATCTGGTTGCATATCCGTTTTTTGGCAATTTTCCCTAAAATAGGCCAAAAACGCCTATTTAGAAAAGTGATAGCTAACCAGAAGCGCATAAAAAAAAGCACTAGCTGTGCGCCAGTGCCTTTTTTATCTGTTATACTACCTGTTTCTATTGAATCACTATGCGTTGGGTATGTAGCACTTCTTCTGTAGCCACAGACACCAGATAGATGCCTTTTCTAAGGTTGTAGCCTGCCAACTCCACCCGCGTTTCTTGCAGGCTGGCATCTAGAGGTTGTGTAGCTACTATTTTACCGTTCAGGTCTGTGAGCTTAAATAGTACGGGGCCTTGGGTACTTGTGTAGTTCTTGAGCCTAACCGTCAAGTAATTCTCTGTAACCGGGTTTGGGTAAATGCTTGGCTCCAGGCTCTTGGCAGAAAGCGCGCTTTTTACCGAAATTACTTTAGAGTATTCAAAGGCCTGGTCAAAATCTACCTGTTTTAAGCGGTAATAGGCTACTCCGGCTAAGGGGGCGGTGTCTAAGAATTTATACTGACGCAAGAGGCTGCTGTTACCTGCTCCTTTTACTGTGCTTATCTTATAAAAGTCTTTACCGTTGCTGCTACGCTCTACCTCAAACTGGTCATTGTTGATTTCGGTGGCGGTGCTCCAAGACAGTTCAACTGAGCCGCTTCTGGCTAACCCAATAAAGTTGACCAGTTCTACGGGTAAAGGGTTAGGATAAGGTGCAACGGCCAATGTCTTGATGATATATGCCCCAGTTTTTTGACCAATAGCGTCTACCTCTTCTATCATTACCCACATAGTCCCTGCTGTTGTGCCTGCTTTCGCAGACATTGGATTCACAGTTTTATTAACAATCGTCCAATCTTCAGGAGCTGACCAAGTATAAACAAATGAGTTGGAACTAGTCACTGAATAATTAGAAGTGGAGCCTGACATTGGGTTAGCATTACCATCAATGCCATCAATGCCAATGGCTGTAAAACTAGGGCTAGTAGGTTGACAATACAATGCCTCTCCTCCCTCATTCCTTAATGGAAAAGTAATTTTAACTGGATCTGTGATTTTCCCATGTTTTGTTGAGACCGTAAGTGATTCCATCTGAGAGAACTCATATGCACTCATTTCATAAGAAAATTCATCATATCCTTGGCTCTTAAATGTGCCATGGGCAGAGGTGATTGTATATTTGATTGCATACTCTGGAAGAGTGGTGGGATTTTCTACAGCGTACATTATTTTATTGCCCACCGTTTCAGATGGGACTGATTGAGTTGCTAGACCTGGAGTTATTGCAGCATTCTTATCTGGTAGTTGAAAGGCGACGAACTCAAAGTTGCCATTCTTATTGCCATTGACTACTCTAAACGTAAGTTTAGCTCTGCCATTGAGAATGGAAACACTTTTAAATGTTACCGTAACATCTTGATTTGAAATTGTAGTGGGTGTACCTAGGCATTGAGCATGAACATTTAGAGAGAGTGCAATGGTAATTAGAAATGCACTTACGCAGGCAAGTAAAGTTGTTCTCATATTTGTTTTCTTGGATACAATAGGATGTTATAGTGTAGTATGGGGCGTAGATTACCTAAGATATAGGTAGTTGAGTGGCAAAACTGTACGGGAAGACTCAAGGCATTTCACCTTAAAATACATAACACATTGAAATTCATATGCTTGCAATTGAAATAAGAGCACGTAGCTTAACTCAGCTTTATTGTAAACCTGCCAGGGGTTGCAGATAGCGCCTTCATGATTTAATAGTTAATCATATAAAAGTTACATAGAGCATTTTCGCTTAACAAGCTACCTAACTGCTTAAAACCTAAATTTTTATATGATTACTTCTAATGATCGGTTTGTAATACTAACAAAGTCTTCGCTAAAAGCCAAGAATAGCTACATAAAAAATTCATTTTATTATTCGGATATCCATATTATCATCCAAAAAACGTAGTTATGCCAATATTTTATTTAAACTTTCTAATCAAATTTAATTTAGGACTGCTTCAAATCTGTTGAAATAAGAAGATTCAGGTTGGCTGATGCCAGAATATGGAGACTACTGCCCTTCTAATTACTACTCTAAGCAACAGTTTTGAGCACAAGAGACTATGCCTTATAGAATGGGAATTGTTAAATGCAAGGTGTGTAAGCGATTTGAGCATAAAAAGATGGCGGCCAAAAGCCGCCATCTTTCCCTATAGCATCCTATTGCTACTTGCTATTGAATGACAATGCGCTGCATTTTGGACTCTGCCCCAGATGAAACAGAAACCACATACAACCCCTGTCGCAATCCTAAATTTCTTAGGCCCAGACTTGTCTCCCTCCTACTGCCTAACATGGTGTTACTGTATAGCAGCTTACCGTTCATATCCAGTAATTGCAAAGTAAACTCACTCTGTCCCTCTGGCATGCTCTCCACTTGAACAGATAGCTGACCGTCTGTAATGGGATTAGGAAACAGTTTGACTTTTAACCCTTGGGCAGAGGAGCCTGAGGTATGCTGGACGGCAATCACTTTTGAGTATTCATGAGCTTTGTCCCAGTCAATCTGGTTAAGCCGGTAATAGATGGTACCGGCGGGGGCTTGCCTATCCATGTATTTATAGCTTAACAGGATGCTACTGTTCCCAGCACCTTTTACCTCTCCTATGGTAGTAAATTCTTTTCCGTTTAGGCTACGCTGTACCTCAAAGCGGTCATTTTCTATCTCTGTGGCGGTAGACCAGGCCAATTCTATGCCGCTTCTTCTAGAAATGCCTTCAAACATGACCAGTTCTACGGGTAGTGGTTCTGCCGGCTCACAATTCTCATCCTGCAGGGTGACAAACAGACTACTCATATCTGAGACGCAGGCCCGGTCTGGATAGGAAGAAACCACTGTGATGACCTGTTGCACACCCGGCATGCTAGGGTTGGCGTCTTCGGTGGACAGGTCAAAGGCAGAGAGCACCTCTATAAAGGGCTCACCTTCCCCACCACCTACTGGAATAAAGCCTTCAGGTAAAATGAAATCATATACGGCCCCCTCTACTGGGTTGGTGACAGAGTAGACATAGGGAATAAACGGCTCACCTTCCAGGCCGCCTTCATAGATGTAACAGATCACCTCAGGCCCTTGTAGGTCGGCATCAGGCAAGGTGCAAGAACTTACGCAGCCGTTTTTAGGAGTGACAGGCGTTGTCTGGACTTTGGTGCCGCATTTATTGTGCTTCACGGTTAATTTAATAGTCCCGTTTTTCTCGCCGGTTCTTACTCTAATGGAATTGGTCCCCTGCCCCGAAATGATAACCCAGTCTTTGGTAATATCACCGGTGGTGGACCTGGGCATTTCCCATACATAACTATTAAACTCTGGGTTAGCGACGACGCTGTATGTGAGCACTTGGCCGTGGCAGGGATCTACAAAAGAACCCACAATTTCTGTTGGCTTAGATTCATCACAGCCGTTCTGTTGGGTCATGCTGGCTGTAGACGGTGAAGCAGCGGGGCTCTTTTTAAATGGTTTACCCAACATAGGTGCCTCACTGAGGGTGTGTGCACTATTGGCATAAGAGGGTATTTTAGATTGACTTGCCAAAGTGTAGGTGAAAGTTCCGTTTACCAAAAAGTTTTGGGCCTGATTTCTGACGGGACCTATAAATAGTAAGGTACACACTAGTATGACCCATATGAGTATGAGCTTTTTCATGATGTTAGTAGGATAGCGTGGAATAGGGCGGTAAGGCATGGTAGAAATCCTTGCCTGAATAGCAGACAGGGACTTACTTAGGGACGGGATGTTCTGCCAAGAAAAACTGCATGGTTGTTACACAGATTAATCTTAGCAAGCAGTGTAGCAATAAAGGCCAGCATGTACCTTATTTCTAAAATTTATGAGCTGCAATCACTATGCCTGACATGATTGTCAAGGAAGAAAGCGTGCCCTGCTCAATACCTTCTTACAGGTACATAAATGACTAAGCAGTAACTGAGTAATTCAAATCCTGGGGACGCATGCGTCTATCACCCTATTTATAACGCCAACACTTTCAACGTGTTACGATTTTATAACATCTCATAATGAGGATACTATGCTATTCTTTAATTAATACCAATAAGACGGTAAATATGATGGATATCATGTCTCTTGCTCACCAGTTTAAGTTGCCTAGTTTAATTTTGTTATAGCTAGAAATCCATTCATGGGCTATGATTCTAATTGTTGGATAATAGACTACTGTTGTTTTCATTACGCGTAAACCACCCTAATACAAAAAAAAGCAACGGCCAATGACCGTTGCTTTTCCAGTAGCATCCTATTGCTAACCTTTTATTGAATTACGACTCTTTGGACCTGGGTAGTTTGCCCTACAGTTAAAGAGAGAATATACATACCCTTCCTGAGGCCCAAGGTGTTGACTTCAAGCCTTACCTCGCCAGAACTATCCTTTAACTCCCTGCTATGAACGGTTTTGCCGTGTATGTCTCGTAGACGAAGGGTGATAGCCCCCCCCTGCCCATCAGCATGGGCGTACTGCACTACCATGGCGCCATCCATTACTGGGTTTGGATGGATGGTCATGCGCTGAGTAGATTCTACTTTAGCGCTCCTAACCGCAATTACCTTAGAGTACTCCTGGGTATTGTCAAAATCTACCTGATTGAGCCGGTAGTAAATAGTACCGGCAGGGGTTTCTCTATCTGTAAAGGTGTAGTGTAGAAGCAAGCTGCTGTTGCCGGCGCCTTTTACCTGGCCTATCTTTATGAAGGTTTTACCGTCCAGACTCCGTTCCACGTCAAAACGGTCATTGTTTATTTCTGTGGCAGTAGACCAATTTAGGTGAATGGCACCTTTGCCAGAAGCAGCCGTGAAGGTGACAAGCTCTACAGGTAAAGGATTAGCCGGTTCACAATTCTCATCTGCCAGGTTCACCACAAAGGTGCTTACCGTAGAGCCACAGTCATTAGAAGAGATCAACGTAATGGTTTGCTGTTCACCCACTTCATTTGGATCTAGCGCTGTCAATACTTCTACCATTCCGTTGGAGATGGGCGTTACTATAAATCCTTCATTAGGAAAGACAAAATCATAGGTAACTCCTGCCTGTGGATTCTGTACACTAAAGAGGTAAGGGTTTTCTGTGTCTTCATAGATATAGCACAAGGTAGAAGGGCCGGTGATGGTGCCACTTGGTGTTACACACCCAATAGGGCAATTTTTACCCATGGATACGGGCTTGGTCCTTACTTTGGTGCCGCAGGTAGAATGGGTTACTTTGACCTTCATGGTACCAGGTCTTTCACCTACCCGCACCTTAACGCAGTTGGTCCCCTGGCCAGAGATAATTACCCATCCCACCGGTGATACTCCGTCAAAGGCCCTAGGCACATCCCATTCATAATTAGTGTATTCAGGGTTTGCTTCTATACAGTAAGTGACAATCTGGCCTGGGCAAGGGTCTGAGGGCCCACTCATGACAGATGGTTGAGAACTGTTACAGTTAGCATTTTGCATAGCCTCTCTGGCGGCGGCGGCACAGGCAGAAAAATCAAAGATAACGGCGCCACTAAAATTAGACGCTTTGGCCTGCACCCACAGTTTATCCATCAAAGAAAACTCATAGGCACTAAGCTCATACATGAATAAATCTTCATTGGTGGTAGAGTTGCCACTTCTGTTTTGGCAATACCCTACAGAGTTAGGTCCATCAAATTTAGCCGCGTAAACACTACTGCCTTTAGCCTGATTAATTGGGGTTAGATTGGACCCGTTCTCAATACTAAACCTGTACTTGTTAGTGGGGCAGATGAAAGTAGGAAGGGCTGAGGTAAGTCCTGCTCCATTGGGCATTTGAAAAGACACATCGCTTAGGTCTTTTGTCTTGTCGTTTCTTATTTTGAAGGTTAACCTAACGTAATTATCGTTATCAAATTTTTCGGCGCTTATAAAGGTAAAGGTGAAATCATTGTCAGTGAGTCTGGGGGTAGCTGGACCGCATTGGCCAAAAACAAACTGAGGATAGGAAGTAAATAGAATGGTAAATAGGGTAATTACCCATGAAAGTAAAAATCTTTTCATGATGATACTTGGTAAGCGGTAAGTAGTAGGATGGGTAAGCAAAAACGACTGTCTGGGAGACAGGTAAGAGGGACGGCGTAACTTACACAGCAGGGTAAGTGAAGGATGCGGGATGCCTATAGCAAGTCTGGAACCTGGCTAGCAGGAAGAGGAAGCTTCTAGACCTAAACCTAGAATTGACTCGGCAACAAACACCTGCCAGAAGGGGGATGTGGGCAGTAAAAGGAGGTAAATATGAAAATCTGCCTAAGAAATAAGGGCAATTTTCTAATAACAATAGAAACTCTGGAAGGACCCTTTGTTCTTCTAATTGTTCTATACAAATCTTAACGTATTACTATTGAAGCAGTTACGTTAAATAGCTAATTTATGAATAATTTATATCTCTTATAAACATAATCATAATTACAAGCATAAAGCCTTCATTAATTGTTACTTTTTAAGATAATATTTAATAAATATGATATTTAGCAACGACCTCATTGTATCTCATATCAAAAATTATTCAAACAAAAACGGTCTACAATTTTATCTATGCGCACTCTTGGTACAACCATAAATGGGTATAAAATAAAAGCAGCGATCAATGACCGCTGCCTTTCCCTATAGCATCCTACTGCTATTTTTAAAAGTAATTTGTTTTCTCTCTTAGCGTTTCACAATCCTTAAGTGGGTATTTACTTCTTTGCCTATCACTTTTAAAAGGTAGCTACCACCTGTTAAGGTAGACAGATCCAAGGTCTGGAGCTTACCTCCCTGTAATTCCCTGGCTTGTAAAACGTGACCGTTCAAGTCCATTACCTGTACCTGTATTGGAGCATCACTTAAATGCGCCAAGTCTAAGATTAGAACATCTGAGGTTGGGTTCGGATAGGCTTTTACCGCAATGGCAGCGCTAGTTGAGGCTTTCATCTGAGTAGAAACCACTTTGCTGTACTCAAACTTGCCGTCAAAGTCTACTTGTTTCAAGCGATAATAGGCGGTACCAGTCAGAGGGCTCAGATCCTGGTAGGTGTAATTCAACAGCATATTGCTGTTACCGTTTCCTTTCACTTTGCCAAGGGTAGTGAAGTTTCTGCCGTCTTCGCTTCTTTCTATTTGAAAATACTCATTGTTAATTTCTGTGGCAGTAGTCCAGGACAATAGCACCTTCCCTTTTTGAGCTTTAGCGGTAAAGCTTACCATGGTTACCGGCAATGGATTGACAATGTTTGCCGCGGCGTTGTTGATGGAGACTAAGATGTAATTAGCTCTTTGCAAGCCTATGAGCTTAGCGGTGGTCATATCAAAGACCACGGGCTTTTGCACTCCCATATCTGCGTCTAAGAATCTAGCCACGCCTTCAAAACTAACGTCATCTCCGGTTATCCTATCATTGATGGTGACAGAAGAGATGGTAGCCGCCGTGGTGCCATCCCATAGCTTGTCTTCGGCTACAAAAGAACCTATAACAGATTTAGGGTTAATTTTCATTCTCATGCCCATGGGCAGGGAGAATAAGTAATTACCAGCGTCTGCTCCCGCATGCGTTAACCCAGACAAGGTTACTATCCTGTCACCGGCATCCTTGCTGTCACACATACCGCTAGGCTGTCCTACCAAGGCCACCGCATCATTGGGTATCATTCCATCTAAGGTGGCCGTTCCTGTAAAGCCTAATACATTGGCCACACCATCATAAGGCTTCTCATTGGCAGTGATTCCAGTAATAGTCAATGGCCTTTTGGTTATGTTAGCTGAGGCTGAAACTACTGGGTTTGACAAGACATAGTTTGCGGCCTTGGTACCAGAAATTGCCAAACCAGCAATGGATATTGGCTTGTTTACACCCACATGCTTGTCATTGAATTTAGCCGACGTATAGGTAACCGTTAGATCATCTCCTGCTACTCTGTTATCTGATAAATTGATGAATGCCAAATCTGAACCGTCATATACTTTATTTACCCCGGCCGCACTTATTACTAGTGGTCTAGCTGTCACCTTAACTCCAGCATAAGCAATATTAGGAACAAGGTCATAATTATTTTTGTCGGTTGAGCCAATTGATAGAAGCAGTTTCACGTCTTCGTAACTTCCAACATTAACATTTGATAAATCAAAAGTGATATAAAGACTTACAAAGTCAGGTGAGATTACGCCAGTTAAACTTTGGTTTGAAATGGTAAGATTGATGGTGCTACCGTACTCAATTGTATAAAATGCTTCAATAATTGGAGTAACTACTTTAGGCAATATTTTAGCACTAAGGCCTGGAGGAGTGAAGCTAAAGGTATAGTTACCGGCCTGTGCTCCTTTGAGAGAAGCATTGTTATAAGACACAGCAATTGGGTCTACAGGGTCATTGTGATTATTCCGGTTCACTCTGGCAGAAGCAAATGTTCCTGCTCCACTCCAAGTAACCTCATCACCTGCAAGAACTCCATTCAAGGTCCCTTCAATTATAGCAGCAGTAGTTCTATCATAAATTTTATCCAATGCTTTAGCATTTGAGACGGTTAAGGCTTTAGGGTTGATGGTTGCTCTTAACCCAGTGGGATTGGTAAGCGTGTAGTTTAGTGCTTTTGCTCCCGCCAAAGACCCTGTAAAGGTAACATCCCAGGTACCCGCATTCACTGAGGCAAACGTTCCTGTTGGCGTAAAGCTCACCTGATCCGTGCCTACTATCCCTGACAAGGTTCCTGATATGGTAGCGGCATTTGTCTTATCATAGACTTTGCTCTGAGCCAAGGCATTGCTGATGGTTAAGCCTTTTGGCAAAATATTAGCCGTTATTCCAGTTGGCTGCGTCAAGGCGTAATTAAGTGCATCAGCTCCCGTCAAGGTACTAGTAGAAGACACGCTAATACCGTTTCCTGCATTGGCGGTGGCAAAGTTGGCTACTCTGGTCAAGGACACAACGTCATCAGTGATAACGCCATTTAGGTTTCCTAAAAGCGTAGCCGATGTTAAACCGTCATAGGTCTTGTTGCTGGCCCCGGCCCCGGCAATAGTGACCGGTTTGGCAGTGATGGTAGCTTTTAAGCCTGTGATGGCCGCAAAGGTATAATTACCGGCGTCAGTACCTGTGAGGGCATTGCCGGTAACAGTCACTGCTTTATCAACTCCTACCGTCTTAGTATCAAATGTGGCTGTTAGTAAGGCCGGATTAAAGTTTACAACATCATTCTGCACCACGCCAGACAGCGAAGGTGTTCCTTGCAAGCTAGCTGAAGTAGTTCTGTCATACACTCTGCTTACTGCCGTAACCCCAGAAACAGTTAGGCCTTTTGGGGTGATGTTGGCTGTAAGCCCCCCAGGCTGCGTGACGGAATAATTGATGGCTTTTGCGCCGGTCAAGGTGGCATTAGGCGTGATGGGTTTGCTTGTCCCTACATTTTTATCATTAAAAGTAGCAGCCAACTGTAACGTCACATTCCCCGCATCCTCAGATTCAACTCCACTTAAGCTACCTGTTACGGTGGCTGCTACACTTCCATCATAGACCTTACTTTGTGCTATAGCGCTAGAAACAGTAATTGGTTTGGGTGTAATGGTGGCTGTCAAGCCAGTAGGTTGTTGCAATAGATAGTTGCCAGCGCTGGTTCCTCCTAAGGTGATCTCAGAAGTAACATCCCGTAATCCCACCTCAGAAGACTGAAAAACTCCTTTGCCAACAAACGTTACATTATCTGGAGAAATGACTCCGGCTAAAGTACCTGTTATGGTGGTGGCTCGGCTAGCGTTGTATACTTTACCCAGAGCCACAGCATTTTGGATAGTAATTGCCTTAGGCGTGATATTGGCATTTAACCCTGCCGGTTGGGCAATGGTATAATTACCTGCGTCTGCGCCGCCCAATGTGCTGACCACACTCACGGCAATGCCAGTCCCCACATTGATTGAAGCAAATACGCCGGCATGGTTCACGGTCACCTCGTCACCCCCTACAATACCTTCCAAGTCACCTGAGATGACTGCGGCGTTTGTTCTGTCATATACTTTATTATTGGCAGAGGCATTGGCAAGCGTCAATGGCTTTTTGGTGATGGTAGCACTACCCGTGGCAGTGCCACCAGTTGGGATGGCGTAGTTATCCTGATCTGTGCCTACAAACGTAATGCCTGAGACCGTTACTTGATGGGTATTGGCCGATTTGTCTGCAAAGTCTGCACTTGTATGCGCTACACTCAGATTATCACCAGGAATGATATTGGTGGTGAAGGTGACTGTAGCATTTGTATTGCCATCATATACTTTGTTTTGAGCATTGACCGTTAAGACAATCGCCCTTTTAGTAATGTCTGCCGTAGCGGTGGCCGTGGTGTTCACTGTATAGTTACCGGCGTCTGCTCCAGAAAGGCCAAGGCCTGTCACTGTAACCGTTTTGCCAGTGCCCACATTCTCATCAGAGAAAGTAGCCGTGCCACCAGTGTAAAAGACGGCATCTCCGTTTAAATTTCCAACCAATGATCTATCTATAATAGATGCAGCGGTAGTTTTGTCATAGACTTTGTTGCCTATGGTTACCTCACCCACAATGACTAATGGCGTAATAGCCCCTCTCACGTTTGTGGACAAGGTATAATTTATTTTATCAGCACCTGTTAATGATGCTGTTGGGTTGGCAATTGAGACTGGCTTATTAGTACCAACAGCTTTCGTATCAAAGGTGGCCGTCATCCCGGCGATGTTAACAGATACATCATCTGTACCTATGATGCCGTTTAAAGAAGGTGATCCAGTTAAACTAGCACTAGTTGAGCCATCATACACTCTAGTGCTGGCAGAAACGCCTTCTAACGTGATGGCTTTGGCAGTAATGTTGGCGGTAGAAGACGCCGTAGAATTTGAAAGAATATAGTTGCCTGCCCCACTTCCACTTATTGTGATACCTGTAACGTTTACTGTCTTTCCTGTACCCACGTTTTTATCTGAGAACAATGCTTGTCCCGCGTTAGCACCTATTCCATCTATTGCCAAGGCATCTGTTGCCAAAGAAACTATGGCTACCTCACTACCATCATAGATTCTGTTCTGAGCAGTTGCGCTTACCGTAAGTGCTTTGGGAGTGATAGTCGCTGTAGTAGTAGCAGTTGTGTTACTGAGAGAATAATTACCTGCATGAGTACCACCAATGGATATTCCGCTTACGGTGACTGTTCTAGCCCCTGCATTTCTAAAATCAAAGACGGCATTGGTATACCCCAGTGTAACATTGTCTGACTCTATTTTATCTGATGATAAAGAGGCAGTTGCGGAGGTATTGCCGTCGTAAACCTTATTAGGAGCCGTGGCAGTAATTGTAATTGGTCTTTTAGTGATTGACAATGTAACCGGCACCCTAGTACTAACTAAATTACAGGAGTTGCGTGCCTCTGCGTAATAAGTATATGTTCCGAAAGCAGTTTGTGAGGGCGTAAAAGTAGAGGATGTTGCTGTTGAAGAAATACCCGTTGCAATTTTTGTCCCTCCTGTTGCCACTGAATACCAATCTATGGACACCCCAGAAGGCATAGTCACAGTAAGGCCTGGTGTAGCCGTACCATAAACAATGCTCTTATTGCCACTACTTACAGGAGCAGATGGTGCTCCTGTGACATTGAAGGATGAAGAGAAAAATAAGTTGTTCCCATTTTTTATTCTTACATAACGTCCGTTCCCGGCAGCAGAATTTTCAAATATAAAAGAAGCAGAGCCTCGGCCTGGATTGGAACTTCCATTTCCGGTGGTAATTGTTGCCGCGACAGTCTGAACTACTATAGAATTTGTTGCATTTCCGTTGGTAACTTCTATTGAATAGGTATTATTATTACCTCCAGCGGTAACAGTGACAGTGACTTCATTCCCCACACAATAAGGCCCTGCTGGAGAAAGAGTCACCGTCTGCGCCTTAGCACCATAGGCCGTGAATAGAAATAAGAAAAGAAGAAGTAGTGCTTTGCCGTACTTGAGAAGTGTTTTTTGAGAATAGGCAAATAGTAACGGCAGACGGGTGTCCACCCATGAAAGTAGAAGTTTTTCCATGATCAAACTCAGAAAAGAATAATAGCTGTTGTAGGAAGCAGTAAAGCAGTCACCTGTGGTCAGGCGGAGGAGGTGCAATAGGATATCGTACTAAAAAAGGGCGAGAGAAGGCCATTAAAGCCAACAATTACCTGTAATAAAGTTTGTTGAGACCTTGAGAAAGGCCTTTTAGAACGCAGTCATCATAAATACCTGGTGGGGAGGCAGGCTAAGGGCGGATCCATCTACACGTGTGCACACAACACAACGACCAAGGCTCTATCTGGAGACAATACTTGTACTAAAACCGTAATTGATTGTTTATTCTAATCTAGAAGCAAACCCGTGCAGTTTGTTCTATAGACTACCTAACGACCATCTTGCTAGACGGTTACAATAATTCTAAATATTATTTAAAAATTTATATGGTTTATCTAAAATGTATAAATCTATTCAAGTTTATATTGAATTATGACTAGACAAATACAGTAAAAGACTTAGATTTTATTCAAAATTTAATAATCCAAATTTTTATTCTTCAATTTGCCACACATAGCATATTGAAGAATATGTAAAACCTGTTTTTAGCTACAGAATTGCTCGGTTTTAAACCTTACCAAGAAGACATTCATGCAGACATAAGCAGGTGTAGCCAGAATCTGCTATCTTTACTAAAATTGCCTTCATGGTGTTGACCATAGGCACATGTCAATTGATAAAAAATAAATGAGCGTAACATTCAATGATTTCAACCTACAGACAGACCTGCTAGAAGGCATCAAGTCTATGGGTTACAAACAAGCTACCCCAATTCAGGCGCAAGCCATCCCGCATATTTTAGAGTCTAAGGACCTAATTGCCTGCGCCCAGACGGGTACCGGCAAAACAGCCGCCTTTTTAGTACCTACTTTAAGTAGAATAGCTGAAGGCAGATTTGACTTCACTAGCACGCTAATATTAGTGCCCACCCGTGAGCTGGCCAAACAGATTGATGACCAGGTAGAAGGCTTGAGCTATTTTACCGGTGCTACCTCTATTGCCATTTACGGCGGCAACAACGCCCAGAACTGGGACCAGCAGAAGCATGCCCTTACTAGTGGTGCAGACATCATCGTGGCTACGCCAGGCCGCCTTATTGCCCACATGCAGATGGGCTACGTAAAGCTGGACCAGCTCAAGTATCTTATCCTAGATGAGGCCGACAAGATGCTGGACATGGGTTTCATGGATGATTTGATGAAAATCATCAACCAACTGCCCAAGGAGCGCCAGACCTTACTGTTCTCGGCTACCATGCCGCCTAAGATCAGAGAGTTTGCCCGCAAGATTTTGCAGCAGCCAGAAGAGATTAGTCTTTCCATCTCTAAGCCGGCCGCTAACATTGACCAACAAATCTATCTGGTTTACGACCAGCAGAAGCTTAAATTACTCCAGCACATCTTAAAAGATGTTGAAGTACAGACCATGATTCTGTTCACCTCACGCAAGTCTGCCGTGAATGAGATTGTGCGGGCTTTGCAGAAAATGGGTTTTGAAGCAGATGGCATTAGCTCAGACAGAACGCAAGATGAGCGTGAATCTATTCTACAGCGCTTCCGGAACAAGCAATTACAAGTATTGGTAGCCACCGACGTAATGTCAAGAGGCATTGACGTGGACAACATCAGCCATGTTCTTAACTTTGACGTGCCACAGGACGCCGAGGACTACGTGCACCGCATTGGTCGTACGGCGCGCGCCGGCACCAAAGGCATGGCCATCACGTTTGTGAATGAGCGCGACCAGGAGCGTCTAGTGAAAATTGAGAAACTGATTGAGCGCGAACTGCCTAAAATCACCCTGCCAGAAGCCATCGGCGAAAGCCCAGTTTATGACCCGGCCGGCAACCGCGCCAAGTTCAGCCGTGACAAAGGCGGCTCTGGCGGCGGAAGAGGCGGTAACCGTAGTGGTGGACCAAGAAGAGAAGGCGGCAGCGGTTCTGGAGACCGTAATCGCAGTAGCAAATCAAGAGGCGAGCGCCCGGCCCATGTAACGGCTGGCGCTCCTGCTACAGAGCAGGCACCCCGCGTAGCAGGTGCACCAAGCACTGCCACCGGCGAGGCTCAGAAAAAGAAGAAGCGCCGCAAGAAGCCTTTCAAGCCTAAAAATGCGGAAGGCGCCGGAAACTCAACTCCTCCAGCACCTGCTCCTGCCGCAGAATAAACGCTACCCAATTTACAGAAGCGTCCGTTTTGGGTCTGTTTTCTAGAAAACAGGCCAAAAACGGACGCTTCTGTTTTATCAAGAGTTTACTGCCACTTAGTTAAAGCATGAGAGACCCTGCAACTTTGCCAGCTTTATCATGAATAATAGGTAAATGCCAAAGTATACTTCTTCTTGGCAAGCACATACAGAACGGCGAAAAACGTATTCTGCAGGTTGCAGAAGCCTACACTGTAACTCAGGGGCCATTTTCAGGTTATAGATTACCCACCAACAAGAGCATAATAGAAACGCCCGTTTTTGGCCTATTTTCTGGAAAATAGGCCAAAAACGGGCGTGACGTTTATATAAGCTAAACTATCTGGCTAACAACAAGCCTATCCCAAACAGCAACACAAACGCTAAGGTAGACATGGCCATTTGCTTGAGCAATGGGTCTAATTCTACCGCAGTCTGCCTGCGCTGTACTTCGCGGCCGTTAAATAAGAGCAAAGGAATGGCGGCTACAAACAACCACTTCCAAAGAGAAGCCTCCTCGCGTTGCAGTATAAAAATGACCGAACAAACAATTCCGCCTAGTAACAAGAACCAATGATAGCGTCTGGCTCTGGCAGGCCCCAAACGCACCGGCAAAGATCGCTTGCCTGCCAGTTCATCTGAAACAATGTCCCGGATGTTGTTCACGTTCAAGACCGCCGCCGAAAAGAAGCCCAAGGTAGAAGCCGGCAAGAGCATCTCAGAGAAGAATCGCTGGGTCTGCAGAAAGTAAGTACCCATCACCCCTACCCAGCCAAAGAAGAAGAATACCGAGATATCACCCAAGCCGGCATAGCCGTAGGGCTTTTTGCCATTGGTGTAACTGATGGCCGCCCAAATGGATGCCAATCCTAATAATAAAAAGAAAAGGAAAAGGTAAATGCCGTCGGTACCCAAGGCAATCCAGAGTAAGGCAATGCCTGAGACCAAAGACAATAGGCTGAACACACCAATGGCGGCCTTCATCTGGGAGGCAGAGATATGACCAGCCTGTACGGCGCGCTTCGGGCCTTGGCGGTCTACGCTGTCGGCGCCGTGCTGGCTGTCGCCGTAGTCATTGGCCAGATTAGACAGGATTTGTAGGAAAAGCGTGGTGAGCACACACAACAACAAAACAGGCCACCTGGAGAGATGGTCTGCCGCCGCTAAGAACCCGCCCATGCCAATGCAGGAAAGGGAAAGGGGCAGCGTCCGTAACCTGAACGCCGACACCCATGTACCCACCGCAGGCCGATTTTGGCCTGTTTTTTCAGAATTCACTCAAAAACGAGAATTAGCCGTTGATGTCTCTGAGCAGTTCTTCGCTCAACGGAGACACTTTAGAAGGGTAGAATTTAACCAAGTTGCCTTTCTCGTCAATCAGGTACTTGCAGAAGTTCCAGCTTGGGGCTTGGTCGTTGGTGCCGTTCAGGCTCTTGTCAGACAACCACTTGTACAGGGGCTGCATGTCATCGCCTTTCACAGAAGCTTTAGAAAACATAGGGAACGTCACCCCGAAGTTTTTTTGGCAGAACTGGGCAATCTCCTCATTGGTGCCTGACTCCTGCCCACCGAAGTTATTAGCCGGGAAACCCAACACCACCACTTTGTCGCCGTGCAGTTTGTGAAGTTTCTCCAGATCTGCGTACTGCGGCGTGTACCCACACTCAGAGGCCACGTTGACAATCAGCAGTTTCTTGCCTTTGTATTTATCTAAAGAGGTGGCTTTGCCGTCAATGGTGGTCAACGGAATGTCATAAATAGATTTGGCGGCAGTTGCTTGTTCCATAGTCGTTTTTTCAGAAGTGGAAGTTCCTGCAACCTGAGTGCTTGGCGTGGCACAGGCTCCTAAGAACAAAAAGGACAGAATGTACAATAGGTTGAGCATAATAGTGGTTGTTTCTTGTGTAACCTTCATTCTAATATTTTGTTTTGGTCGCTCTCAAGAGTGATTAGGACCTTACATTCTATCCGGCACGGCAATGCCTAACAGTCCCATGGTTTGACGCAAGGTCTGCGCCACCTGACGGGAGAACGCAATCCTGAAGCTTAACACCTGGGCGTTGCTCTCCTGGAAGATGGGCACCTCGGTGTAGAATCTGTTATACGCTTTAGCCAGATCAAAGGCATACTGGGCCACAATAGAAGGCGCATAATTACGCGCGGCATCTTCTACCACCTGACCGGCGGTGTTCAATAAAATCAAGGCATCGCGCTCGGTCTCATGCAACACTTCAATTTCTTGGAAGTCCTGGCTCTCAGAGGCAATGCCTAGTTCATTGGCTTTGCGCAGAATAGCGGCAATACGGGCGTGGGTGTATTGAATGAATGGACCAGTGTGTCCTTTAAAGTCAATAGACTCCTCTGGGTTAAAGAGCATCCGCTTCTTAGGATCTACTTTCAGTAAGAAGTACTTTAAGGCGCCCATGGCCAGCGTGTGGTACAGTTGCTCGGCCTCTTCTTTTGAGAAGCCGTCAATCTTACCCAATTCGTTGGTTTTCTGACGCGCGGTTTCAATCATTTCTGCTACCAACTCATCTGCGTCTACCACCGTTCCCTCTCTGGACTTCATCTTCCCGCTAGGCAAGTCTACCATGCCGTAAGACAAGTGGAAGATACCGTCTGCATACGGCTTGCCCAGTTTCTTCAACGTGGCCTTCAGCACCTGGAAATGGTAGTTCTGCTCATCTGCCACCACGTAGATGGACTGGTCATAGTGGAAGTCTTCGTATTTCAATTCAGCCGTGCCCAGGTCTTGGGTGATGTACACAGAGGTTCCGTCCGCACGTAGCAACAGTTTCTCGTCTAGGCCTTGGTCCGTCAGGTCTACCCAGACAGAGCCGTCTTCTTTCTTGAAGAACACGCCCTTGGCTAGTCCTTCCTCTACCCGGTCCTTGCCCAGCATGTAGGTTCCAGACTCATAATAGAACTTGTCAAAGTCCACGCCAATGGTGCGGTAGGTAGAATCAAAACCGTCATACACCCAGCCGTTCATCTGCTTCCAGAGGGCAATGGTGTCTGCATCGCCTTGCTCCCATTTCTGGAGCATCTCCTGGGCCTGTAGCATCAAAGGCGCCTGCTTTTTAGCCAGCTCCTTGTCTTTGCCCTGGGCTACTAGTTCGTCAATCTGTTTCTTGTATTCCTGGTCAAACTTGACGTAGTACTTGCCCACCAGGTGGTCACCCTTCATGTCGGCACTTTCTGGCGTCTCTCCGTTGCCTAATAATTGATAGGCAATCATGGACTTGCAGATGTGAATGCCGCGGTCGTTTACCAGGTTGGCTTTGACCACCTCATGGCCCGCGCCTTTCATAATCTCGGCTACGGAGTAACCCAAAAAGTTATTCCGCAAGTGACCCAGGTGCAAGGGCTTGTTGGTGTTGGGCGAAGAGTACTCCACCACCACTTTCTGTTTTTGGCCTATTTCCGGGAAAACAGCCGATTTTCCAGCCACCTGCGCAGAGAATAGCTCTAACCACACGGCATCATGAATTTCCAGATTCAGAAATCCTTTGACCACGTTGTAGCCAGAAACCTGCGGCGCGTTTTCTTTTAAGTAATCTCCCAGCGCCTGCCCAATCTGCTCGGGTCCTTTACCCAAGGCTTTGGTTAAGGGAAAGGTGACAAACGTAAAAGTACCGGCAAACTCCTTACGGGTGGGCTGCAACGCTATCTGCTCTGCCGGCAATACGTGGGAGTAAGTATATTGAAGTGCCTGGCTTAGCGCCTGGGCTATCTGTGATTCAAGGTTTTTCATACTATAAATAAAGCGGTACAGAGATTAGGCTTCCTTAGACAAACGCTCCAGGATGCCCTCTGTGGTGTACTCTAAAATTTCAAAGGCATTGTTGGCCATGGTGTTCTCAGCGTCAAGGGTAGGATTGATTTCTACCATCTCAAAGCACACCACGCGAGGGTCGCTTACCAAGGCCCTGCATAGTTCCTTGGCCTGGGTCACGTTCAAGCCTACCTCTACCGGGGTGCCGGTGCCTTTGGAGAACTTAGAGTCCAGACTGTCTACGTCAAATGAGACATAAATAATATCACAGTCCTTGAGGCGATGCAAGGCTTCTTCGGCTACCTGCTCAATGCCTTTGGCCAACACCTCTGGGTAGGTGAAGTTTTTAATGTTGTGCTTGTCAAACAGATAGACTTCTGGCTTCTCATAGCTGCGGGTCACAATATAAACTATGTGCTCGTGCTTTATCTTTGGTTGATCTGTGCCTACGCGCTTGAGGGCCTCCCAGAAGAAGATAGTCTCCGGCTCTGGGTCGTTCACCTTGCAGTCTAAGTTGTCTTCGTGCAAGGACACCGCCAAGGGCATACCGTGCATATTACCAGAAGGCGTGGTGTATGGTGAGTGGATGTCTGCGTGCGCATCTACCCAGATCACTCCTAAGGTCTTATCTGGGTAGGTGGCTTTTATACCAGCAATGGTACCGCCTGCGTTAGAGTGGTCACCGGCCAGTACCAACGGGAACATGCCCAGCTCAAAGGTCTGCTCTACGGTGGCGCTAATACGTTTGTAGGTATGAAGGATGCTGTCAATGTATTTCGCCTTCGGGAAAAGGTTCTTTTCAAAAAGTACATCATTGAGGTTGGGAACCTCTACCGTGGTAAACCGTTGAAAATAATCTGACTTCTGGTTGAGGCAGGCAATCCTGAGCGCATCTACCCCTAAACTGGCCCCGCGGGTACCAGCCCCTAGCTCAGATTTCACCTCAATCAGTCGTATTTTTTTCATAGCAAAAGCAAACCTAGTTTTTGCAAAGATGGTAAAATACAGTCAATTTTGCACAATTTCCCGGTTGGGGAAGCAACAACTAAAGAATGGATAAATATACCGACCTCATACATCAAACCTTTGATTTCCCTACTGAGGAATTTACTGTACATAACAACGAGCTGTCCTTCAATGGCATCCCCATGATGGAGCTAGTAAAGCAGTACGGCACGCCACTCAGACTTACTTATTTACCCAAGATCAGTTCCCAGATTCAGAAGGCCAAAAAGCTGTTCAAAGAATCTATGGAGAAGCTGAACTATCAGGGCACGTATACTTATTGCTACTGCACCAAGTCCTCCCACTTCTCTTTTGTGCTGGAAGAAGCGCTTAAAAATGACATCCATATTGAGACGTCTTCTTCTTTTGACATGCCTATTATCAGGGCTTTGTATGAGAAGGGGAAAGTGAGCAAAGACATTTTTGTAGTCTGCAACGGCTACAAGCGTGACCTGTACCGCAACTACATTACGGGCATGATTAATGACGGCTTCAAGAACGTGACGCCCGTCTTGGATGACTTGAACGAGATTGACCATTACCAGGGTCATGTGGAGGGCACTTGCCAGGTAGGCATTAGACTGGCCTCTGACGAGGAGCCAAAGTTCCAGTTTTATACCTCGCGGTTGGGCATCAACTACAATGACGTGGTGGGCTTGTATGAGCAGAAGATAAAGGACAACCCCAAGTTCAAGCTCAAGATGCTCCATTACTTCATCAACACAGGCATCAAGGACACGTCTTACTATTGGTCAGAGCTGAGCCGCTTTGTGCACAAGTACTGTGAGATGAAGAAGATTTGTCCAGACCTGGACACCATTGACATTGGCGGTGGCTTCCCCATTAAGACCTCTATCCAGTTTGACTACAACTACCGCTACATGATTGAGGAGATCCTCAGGACCATTCAGCGGATTTGTAAGGAAGAAGGCGTGGCCGAACCCAACATTTTCACCGAGTTTGGGATTTACACCGTGGGTGAAAGCGGCGCGCACATCTACTCCATCCTGGACATCAAACTACAGAACGACAAGGAGCTTTGGTACATGATTGACGGTTCTTTCATTACCAACCTGCCAGACACCTGGGCCTTGAACCAGCGCTACATTCTAATGGCCCTCAACAACTGGGACAAGGATTACCAGCGCTTGAACCTGGGCGGCTTGACCTGTGACAGCCAGGATTACTACAACTCGGAGATGCACTCGTTCCAGGTGTTCCTCCCTAAGGTACAAAAAGAGCAGGCAGAGCCGCAGTACATTGGTTTCTTCCATACGGGGGCCTATCAGGAGAGTTTAAGCGGGTACGGTGGCATCAAGCACTGCCTCATTCCAAGCCCTAAACACGTGTTGATCAATAGAGAAGCAGACGGCACGCTCAAGTCTTGGGTCTTCGCCGAAGAGCAGAACGAGGAGTCCATGCTCAAGATTCTTGGGTACAAGGATTAAAAATAAATTCATATTTTCTACTCCAAAGCTGAACCAAAAAGTGTAGCTTTGGAGTAGAATACCCAAGACTTTGTTTTTTAACGCATTTTATGAAGAAGTTATTCCTTTTAGCCGCCTTTGGAATGTTTGCTTTTGCTTCTTGCAAATCTACTTGCCCTGCGTACTCACAGAAAAGTGACCGTGCCGCAGACCAGAAGGTATTGGTAAAATCTAACCACCAAGAAGCCGCTTCTGCCCAGATCAACGGCTAGTCAATGTAATTGACGCAAAGAATTCAAAGGACCGGAAGCGATTTCGGTCCTTTACTTTTGCCCCTTGCCTAGGATAAGGTTGGTGGCCTCTGCTAAATTCTTGGCCTGCATAGCGTACGTGCCCGCAGGATGTTGCCCGCCTACCAATATCCCCTTCACTCCTACTTTTTGAGCGGCCTGCATGTCTCTTAGCTGGTCTCCCACCATCCAGCACTGGTCAGGGGTAAGATTATACTTAGCTATGGCTTTTTCTAGCATCAGGCTATCCGGCTTTCTGGCAATGGACGATGATACCGACTCATGGGCCGGCGCCATGTACAGGGCGTCCAGGGCATGACCACAGGCGTGCTGCAATTTCTCATGGCAGGCCAGCACGTGTTCTTTGGTGTACAGCCCTTTGGCAATGCCGCCTTGATTGGTCACTACTATCAGGTAATAGCCGTGTTCCTTTAATAGCGCCAAGGCGTGAGGTACGCCAGTGCACACCTCAAAATCCTCCACTAGAAAGGTATAGGCGCCGCGTTCTACGTTCAAGACGCCGTCTCTGTCTAAGAAAATCGCTTTGGCCATTTGTTTAAAGGTAGGTCAATGTGGCTCAAAAATAGCGCTTTTGTACAAATTCGTCTTGCCTGAAATCGTTTTTGGCTTATTTTCTCTAAAATAGCTCCAAAACGGCGGCCGGCTTCTTGCGTAAACAGGCACACTTATCCTTTACTTTTTTCTGCATGCGAGTTGCCATTATTGGAGCGGGTATTTCTGGGTTGGCTTTGGCGTACTACCTACAAAAGCTGGGGGTACGCTATGACCTGTTTGAAGCCAGCGACCAAGTGGGCGGTATGCTGAAGAGCTGCAAACAAGGCTCCTATCAATTTGAGCTGGGCCCTAACTCCCTGCAAGACACCCCAGAACTGGAAGAGCTTTTACAGGAATTAAAGCTGCAGGAGGAAAAAGTGAAACCATCTTCTGTTGCCTCCAACCGCTTTATCTTAAAAGACGGCAAATACCAGAAATTACCAGTTTCTCCGCTGGGTATGCTGTTTCATCCTTTCTTTGACTGGCGCACCAAGCTCAGGATTGCCAGAGAGACTCAATGTACCAAAAGAGAGGTGGCAGAAGAAACCATTACCCATTTCTTTGCCAGGCGGTTTGGGACCGAGGTGGTGGAATATCTGGTAAAGCCCATGGTGGCCGGCATTTACGGCGGAGACCCAGACCAGCTGTTACTGGAGAAGACCATGCCCTTCTTGCAAAAACTGGAGCGCAAGCATGGCTCTGTTTTAAAAGGCCTGGTGCAAGCCCCCGAAATACGACGCAGGCCCATCTTTACCTTAAAAAGCGGACTAGAGACTCTGGCAAACGCCATCTCTTCCAAGCTCGTTTCCCTGCACACGGGTCAGCGCATTGAGATGGTGCACAAGCTGCATGGCAAGTACTTGTTGAGCATCCAGAATGACGTTGAAGGCTTAAGTGATGAAGAATATGACGCCGTGGTCATCGCCCTGCCTGCCTACGCCGCCGCAGATCTGCTCAACTACGTGGCTCCCGGGCTGTCAGCCTCCTTGTTCAATGTCAACTACGCACCCATGGCCGTGGTACACACCGCCTACCACCGTGAGCAGGTAAAGTTTCCATTGAACGGGTATGGTGCTTTAAATCCTAAGAAAGAGGGTACGTTTACGGCAGGCTCTGTCTGGACCAGCGCGCTCTTCCCGCATTGCGCGCCCAGCAAGGAAGTCTTCTTCACCACTTTTGTAGGAGGCACGCAGTGGCAACAGCATTTGGATTTACCGCGCCAGGAAATCATGGAGAAAGTACACCAAGAACTGAAGACTTTGTATGGCATCTCGGCGAAGGAGCCTACGTTTCAGCACTATCATAGATGGGCAAAAGCCCTGCCGCAGCCAGATGTCTTTATTTTAGATGTGCACCTTATGGCGCAGGCCTTGGAAGAGGAGCACCTGTATTGCTGTGCCAACTGGATGGCTGGCCCCAGCGTACCAGACTGTATTGCCTACGCTAAAAGCTTAGCCCACAAAATTAATTCCCAGCGCCCCTCCTTCTAATATATTCTCATCGGCTATATTTGAAGGATGAAAGAGTCTGTGGTGGTGATCCCTACCTACAATGAGATAGAGAATATAGTAGCAATCATCAGGAAAGTATTCTCGCTCCCCCTTCCTTTCCATGTGTTAGTGGTAGATGACGGCTCACCGGACGGTACGGCAGAGGCGGTCATGCATTTGCAGGCCGAATACCCAGACAGGTTATTCTTAGAGCAACGCAAGGGAAAACTGGGCTTGGGAACGGCTTATATCCATGGGTTTAAGTATGCCTTAAAGGCAGGCTATCAATACATTTTTGAAATGGACGCTGACTTCTCTCATAATCCAGAGGATTTGGTGGCCTTACATGATGCCTGCGCGGTAGACGGTTTTGACATGGCCATTGGTAGTAGGTACAGCAGCGGGGTAAACGTAGTAAACTGGCCCATGAGCCGGGTGTTGCTTTCTTACTTTGCCAGCCGCTACGTGCGCCTGGTGACGGGCATGCCCATTCATGACGCTACCGCTGGTTTCAAGTGCTATTCCAGAAAAGTACTGGAGACTATTAACCTGGACCGCATTCGGTTTATTGGCTATGCGTTCCAGATTGAAATGAAGTTTTTGACCTACAAGTTTGGGTTCAAGATTAAAGAAGTGCCCATTATTTTTACAGACAGGGCTAGAGGACAGTCAAAGATGAGCAAAGGCATTATCAAGGAGGCATTCTTAGGCGTGATTCAAATGAAACTGGACAGCTACTTCAGGCATTTTACCAGGTAATTTGGCAAACTTCGTTTTTGGGCTGTTTTCTGGAAATTAGGCCAAAAACAGTCCTCTACCCTACCTCAAGTGCTGGTTTTTGAATTCTTAACCGCTTATCTTCACCTCTTGCAAACAACTGTTAGGCTTTGACGGCGGGTGATATCCAACACTCTATAGCAAAGCATTACAGCCTTAACATACTTTAATGGTAAAGACTGATATTCTTTTTTGGATAGGTTTTAACGTAGTGGTCTTGATACTGCTAGCCTTGGACCTGTTTGTATTCCACCGCAAAAGCCATGTGGTGAAGATGAAGGAAGCCTTGGGCTGGAGCGTTTTCTGGGTGGCGCTTTCCCTTGCCTTTAATATTTTGATTTACTATTGGAAAGGCTCTGGCCCTGCCCTTGAATTCCTGACCGCCTATCTCATTGAGAAGTCTTTGAGCGTAGACAACCTGTTTGTGTTCATCCTCATCTTCGGATATTTTAAGGTAGAGCAGCAATACCAGCATAAAATCCTTTTCTGGGGGGTGTTAGGCGCACTTTTCTTTAGAGCCATCTTCATCTTGGTGGGCGTGGCCCTGCTCAACAAATTCCATTTCATTGTCTACATTCTGGGTGCCTTCTTGATGTACACGGGCTTTAAGATGGCTACCTCTGGTAACCAGGAAGACATTGACCCAGAAGCAAATCCCGTGGTTAAGTTTGTGAGCCGCTACATGCCCGTGACCAACCGGCACTACGGCTCTAAGTTCTTCGTGAAGATTGACAAGACGGTGTTTGCCACGCCTTTGTTTCTGGTGCTTATCATGGTTGAGACCACAGACATTGTCTTCGCCGCAGATTCTATCCCTGCTATTCTGGCCATCTCTAAAGATCCGTTCATTGTCTACACCTCTAACGTGTTTGCCTTGCTAGGTTTGCGGGCGCTGTACTTCGCGTTGGCGGGCATTATGCAGTTGTTCCATTACCTGCACTATGGTTTGTCGCTTATTCTAATCTTTATTGGAGGCAAGCTCATCCTCTCTAACTGGTTTGAGATTAACATGGTCATTGCCTTGGGCGTGGTAGCCTTTATCTTGGTTGGCTCAGTGGTGCTATCCCTCATGTTCCCTAAAAAGGACCAGCCACTTCCAGAAGTACCCAGCCAAGAGAAACCTTAGAACTTTTTACATCTATTAAACAGCAAGGCCGCCTCTATTTACAGAGGCGGCCTTGCTGTTTAATAAGCCTTGGTTAAGCATTCAGTAGAGGATCAAGGACAGAGAGAGAATTGCTTTACCCATTAATATATAAAATCTAATAGCCCCGTTTTTGGCCTGTTTTCTGGAAAACAGGCCAAAAACGGGGCTATTAGATTAATGCTTGTTCTACTAGGGTTAATCTAACAGATCAATTGGAGCTAACTGTAGCGTGTCCATGATCATGGTGGTATCTGGCTTAATCTTTATGATAAAGTCTGCGGCACGCCCCTTTAAATCAACGTGAGTAGAGACGCTGTTGTAATCATTGTAAGAAATTAGCCCCTTCTTGAGCATGTTGCCGCTAATCAACTTGAAGAAATACCTTGGATAGGATCTTAGATTCCCGTAGGCATCAAAGTAAGACCTGTATTGCTTGGGTTTAGGGACAATGCTGGCTAAGAACATGCTTTCCTCTAAGGTCAACTGGCTAGGCAGCTTCTGGAAATAAAACTGCGCCGCTTCCTTAACGCCATACACGCCGGGCCCCCATTCTATTACATTCAGGTAGACCTCATACATGCGCTGCTTATTGCTTATTTTAAGGTTCTCAATCAACCAAACAATCAAAGCTTCTTCTACTTTGCGCGTAATGGTCTTCTTACGGGTCAAGAACACGTTTTTCACCAGCTGCATAGACACAGTACTACCTCCGCGCACAAAAGACCCTTCCTTTATATTAGTGATAAGCGAATGCCGGAACGCGCCTTCATGAAAACCCTTATGCGTCATAAACTTTGGGTCTTCGGCTGTAAGGATAGAGTTCTTTAGGTAAGGAGAAATCTGTGCATATGGAGTGAACTTAGGGTAGGATGGTCCCACTGGAAAGCTTCTCAGCTCTTTTCCGTTTTCATACACGGTATGCACAAACTCCTGGTTCAGCTTGCGTAAGTCCTGAACTCCAAATTGCGTTATTGTAAGGTTTTGAGCGTCCAGGTCTGAGTTAAAAGTAAGGCTGTCTACCTTGGCCATGTCCACATAAAAATCCATGTGGTACTTAAAGCTGCCGGTGGCCTTCATCCCCTGGAACGTATCAAACAAACCTGGTGGCATAGACTCAAACAAGTCGTTGGCCGGAATGTTAGGAGAGTCAATCTTTATCCCAATCTTTCTATTGGGCCGGGTTTCATATGTAAGCTGTGGGTAGAAGACGGCTTTGTTGATCCGCACTTCAGACAAGGTGTCTAATGAATAATAGTGATCTCCTAGCGTGATGACATATTTTAAGGCTCCATCCTTCACAAACACATCTTCATCAGCTATTTTAGGATGGTTCAACACCAAGCTGTGGCCACTGGATTCGCCAGTTACCGTTAACTGCCCGTTCTTGAACTTCTTACCAGTTATACTTAGGCTAAGCGTGTCAAACCGCATGGTAGCGCCCCACTTTCGTTCAATATAAGGTACTTCAATGCCTCCTGGCTTGTCTCCATACATCTTAGCCGAAAGCAGGTATTCATCTGGGTCAACCAATCCTTTTACATTCATGGTATTGGTCACAGAGTCAGTAGAAATGACCATTTTGGAAAGAATGACTCCGTCTTCTACCGTCAAGGATGGAATCTTAACTCCAATGAAAAGACTATCATTTTTTAACGATACTCCCAACCGCTGGAAATTGACGCCATCAGGTACGTTTTCAAACACAGTCTCTATGAGCCTATTCAATAAAACTCCATAATTAGACTGCTTGACCGTATCTGCACTTGCTTGCTGGGCCCCTTTCTTCTTAAGTAAGAAAGAGAAATTATCCACCTTTCCTTCTTTAACAGCATCAATAATACCATTAGATACATTGAACTGTTTAAACACCATCCTACCCAAAAACAGCGACCTAAAACTTACGGTAGCCTCTACACTGTCTATCTGCAGGAGCTTAGGCTGATCAATGGGCAGAAACTGGATGTGTTGCACCATTACAGTATTCAGGTCTACAAACTTAGCAGACCCTATATGGAGTTTTGCAGGGTACTTGGCCTCTACTTTTTGAATGACCTTTGAAACGGCATACTGCAGTAATCGCTCTCGGTTTAACAGGAAAACCCCGAAGGCCACAACCAGGAGAGTGAGAATACTTCCAAGCCAGATAAAAAGCTTTTTCTTGTTGAATGGTTTTTGCTTAATAGTATCAGACAAGGCTATAGAGATTATAAATGAAAACATTCCCTACCGGGAGGTTACAAAAGTAACAGATTACAGCTGGTATGAAAAGCAGACTGCGCAGGTGCGTACATACGTTTTTGGGTAATTTTAGTTTGAATGCTAATTTTTACCCCAGAACTGGCAGAGGTCATAAGACTTTGCTCCAAACAATCTACTTTCAAAGAACATAGTTATCTTTGGCAAACACTACACCTATGAATTTTTCTCCATTAACAGCTATTTCACCCATAGATGGCAGATACCGTGCCCAAGTTTCTGAACTAGCCCCTTACTTTTCAGAATTTGGTTTAATACGCTACAGAGTATTAGTAGAAATTGAGTATTTCATTGCCTTATGTGAATTGCCGCTTCCTCAACTAACCCAGATTGACGCCTCTTTATTTGAACAAATGCGCTCCATCTACCAAAATTTTACGGAGGAAGATGCTTTAGAGATAAAAAACACAGAGAAAACCACTAACCATGATGTAAAGGCGGTGGAGTATTTCCTGAAAGACAGGCTAGCTAAACTAGGCTTGGATGAGAGCATTGAATTCGTTCATTTTGGGTTAACTTCTCAAGACATTAACAATACAGCCATACCCATGTCTTTAAAAGAGGCAATGGAAGAACAAATCTTGCCAGGCTACACCAATCTTTTAAACACTTTATGGGATTTAGCTAAAACGTGGAAAGACATACCCATGTTGGCACATACTCATGGGCAACCTGCGTCACCTACAAGATTGGGTAAGGAGATCCACGTCTTTGTTAATAGGATGGAGCAGCAGATGGAGCTACTGTCCAGCATTCCATTTGCAGGTAAGTTTGGTGGTGCTACAGGTAATTTTAACGCTCACTATGTAGCCTATCCAGAAATTAACTGGGTAGGTTTTGGAAACAACTTTCTGGAAAGCAAGCTGCATTTGACCAGAAGCCAGGTGACAACGCAGATAGAGCATTATGATCACTTAGCCGCCTTGCTAGACAATATCAAGCGGATAAACACCATCTTGATTGATTTCTCAAGAGATATTTGGCAATACATCTCTATGGGATATTTTAAGCAAAAGATAAAAGCTGGAGAAATTGGCTCTTCAGCCATGCCGCATAAAGTGAATCCAATTGACTTTGAAAATGCAGAGGGCAACCTAGGAATGGCGAACGGTATTTTCTCTTTCCTTTCAGAAAAACTTCCAGTCTCTAGACTACAGAGAGATTTAACAGACTCAACCGTGCTTAGAAACTTAGGTGTCCCCTTTGCTCATTCCTTAATAGCTTTAAAGTCGCTTACCAAGGGGCTCCAAAAACTAGAATTGAATGAACAGGCACTACATCAAGATTTAGAAGACAATTGGGCAGTAGTGGCCGAGGCAATCCAAACAGTACTTAGAAGAGAAGGATACCCTGCTCCTTATGAAGCTTTAAAGGACTTGACTAGGAAAAACGAGAAGATTACGCAGGAAGCTATTGCCACCTTTATAAAGACGCTTAATATTACAGAAGAGGTAAAAAATGAGTTGCTTAAGATTTCCCCACAGACATATACTGGGGTAATTCTCTATTAGACGATTTAATCATCTAAAATGCTATAACAGAAAAGGCGCAGATAGATTCTGCGCCTTTTCTGTTATAGCATTTTAGCTTTAATTCTTTCCAACAAAGCTTAGATGCTTGAAGACATACACAAATTTACTCAGACATAAATTAATGATGAAGTAAGAATTGGAGACTAATAGAGTACCCTTCTTCAACTTCCAAACATCTAGGCGTACTAGTCTAATCAAAAAGCCATGAAATTATCGAATATATAACTTTATGCCCCATCCCGAATAGGTAGCTTTGATTCTCTAACAATAACTTATAAACATATTTAAACTATACCTATTCTTCCCTCTGGGCATGGTTAAAAAGCAAGAGCCCCCTGCCGGGTTACCGGAGGGGGCTCGTTGGGATGGGGTTGGC